>NC_009142.1:2737601-4106402 GCF_000062885.1 Saccharopolyspora erythraea NRRL 2338
GCCGCTCGTGGCACAAGGAACCGGAGGGGCCTGGCGGTCCGGCTGTGTGCGTGCCGTGCCTGGGGTTCGTGCCCGATGACGTCGGAGGTCACCGCCATACGCCTGGGTGAAGTACTGGCGCTCGGGCACTATTGGAGATCAATTTTGCGCCATTCTGGCCTGGATGCCTCGGATGGCCCGGGGCGGGGAAGAGAGTTTTCTGATGAAGCGAACGGTACGAGCCCTGGCCGGTGTGGTTGCTGCCGCCGCGCTCGCGGCTGTTCCGGCGGCGGCGCAGGCAGCGGGCCCCGTGGACGGCGCGGCGGAGTGGACGCTTCACTTCGACGGTCTGAGCGGCACGCCGAGTCCGAAGGACGCGGTGAGCAACTGGAGCGGCAAGTGTCCTGCCGGAACGATATTCACTATTCACGTTTATGGCGAAGCAGTAGGCGGTTTCCGGGAAGGTGTCGCGTGCACAGGGGGCACGTACCGCGTCAGTTTCATGCACTACGACTACTACGACGCGGGACGCAAGCACATCACGAAGGGCCAGACGTACAAGGCGATCTTTTTGAGCGACGCCGGCGGCGCGGAAGCGCAGACGGTCATCGAGTAAGACCACATCTCATTTGGGGTTGTTATGGATCAACAGGTCCAGCTTGACAGCTCGGCGGTAGCAGATCGCCGCGCACGCCAGTTGGACGAATGCCGCGTAGTGAGCTGCTTTGCGCTCGTAGCGGCGCGCCAGCCGACGGAATCGGGAAACCCACTCCAGGGTGCGTTCGATGACGTAGCGGTGGCGTCCCAGTCGCTTGGCCGACTCGATGCCCCGGCGGGCGATCCGGGCGATGATGCCCCGTCGACGCAACGCGTTCCGGCAAACCGGGAAGTCATAGCCCTTGTCGCCGTGCAGTTTGTGCGGCCGACGCCGGGGCCGCCCCGTAGGCACCTTGACCGGCGCGACGGAATCGACTACGGCCTCCAACTCCCGGTGGTCGTTGCGGTTGGCCGCCGAGACGACCACGGCCAGTGGAATGCCGCCGCGTTCGCTCATCGCGTGGATCTTGGAGCCAGGCTTGCCTCGATCTACCGGGCTGGGGCCGGTCGGGTCCCCCCTTTGACCGCGCGGACGTGCATGCTGTCGACCGACGCGCGCGACCAGTCGATCGCCCCGGCGGTGCCCAACAGGTCCAGCAGCGCCTGGTGCAGCTGGCTGAACACCTCCGCTTGGACCCATTCGGTGAACCGGCGGTGGGCGGTGGGAGCGCTGACCGCGAACGAGGTGGGCAGCGCCGACCAGGCACACCCGGTCTGCAGCACGTACAGGATCGCAGCCAGCACCGCGCGGTCGTCCAGCCGACGCCGACCCCCGCCTTGGTGGCGTTGCGGCGCATCAGGCAACAACGGACGCGCCAGCAGCCACAACGGCTCCGGGCACCACCTCTCCACATCACTCACAATTGATCAACATATCGCCTGCCTGGAAACACACCCAAATGAGATGCGGTCTTAGTTGAGGGTGATGCGGTCACCGTAGAACATGGCCAGCGTGTTCAGAGCGGTCTTCCAACCTCCGGTGCGTCCGGTGACGTTGGTCCGGTTGCGCTGTGGGGTGCGAATGACGAGGTAGAGCACCTTCAACGCGGCCTGCTCGTTGGGGAAGTGCCCGCGCCGGTGGGTGGCTTGCCGGAAGCGGGCGTTCAGGCTTTCGACCGCGTTCGTGGTGTAGATGATCTTCCGGATTTCCGGCGGGAAGGCCAGGAACGGGGTGAACTGCTCCCAGGACGAGCGCCACAGCCGGATGATCGCCGGGTACTTGCGG
This sequence comes from Saccharopolyspora erythraea NRRL 2338, assembly GCF_000062885.1. Lineage (NCBI taxonomy): Bacteria > Bacillati > Actinomycetota > Actinomycetes > Pseudonocardiales > Pseudonocardiaceae > Saccharopolyspora > Saccharopolyspora erythraea. The sequence continues at coordinate 2,739,403 of NC_009142.1, forward strand.
CCCCAGTCCTGCTCGAACTCGGCGAACCGGGCCTCGGCCGCCTCGGCGGTCGCGGCGGTGTAGACCGTCCGCAGTGCCTTGGTGATCGCACTCCAGTGAGCCCGCGAGGCGTAGCGCAGGCTGGACCGGACCAGGTGCACCACGCACTCCTGCACCGTTGCCAGAGGCCAGACCTCGGTGATCGCCTCCGGGAGCCCTTTCAATCCATCGCAGCAGGCGATCAGCACATCGGCGACACCGCGGTTTTTCAGCTCGGTGAGCACGCTCATCCACTGCTTGGCGCCCTCGCCGCCGGTGCCGACCCACAGCCCGAGTACATCGCGTTCGCCCTGGCAGTCGATGCCGACGACCACGTAGATCGGCCGGTTGGTGACCTGGCCTTCCCGGATCTTGACGTGGATAGCGTCGATCAGCACGACCGGGTAGACGCGGTCCAACGGGCGGTTCTGCCACACCTTGAGCTCGTCGACGACCTTGTCGGTCACTCGGCTGATCAAGTCTCGTGACACGTCGGTCTGGTAGATCTCGGCCAGGTGCGTCTGAATCTCGCCGGTGGTGAGTCCCTTGGCATACTACGAGATGATGGCCTCGTCGAAGCCGGCGATGCGGCGGGAGTGCTTGGGCACGATCTGCGGTTCGAAGCGGCCTGTGCGGTCACGTGGGACCTCGATGGATACCGGTCCGACTTCGGTCTGCACCGTCTTCGGCGACGTCCCGTTGCGATGGTTGCCGCCACCGCGGCCGGTCGGATCGCCCTTGGCGTATCCGAGGTGCTCGGTCATCTCCGTGTCCAGGGCCATCTGCAGCACCGTGCGTGTCACCCCGGCCAGCAGCCCGTCCGGGCCCACCAGCGACACACCCTGCTCGCGGGCCCGTTCGATCAGGTCCTGGGCCAGCTGCACATCCAGGTCACCACCAGCAGCTTCCTGTTCAGCGGCCTCCGAGGTCGCCTCGACATTGTCCGTCACGATTGATCCTTCCCGGCCGAAGCAGACGCTTCAGCCTGTCGGATCACCGCCCCACACACAAAGATCAGGACAGTCCCGCCGTTTTTTTTGGGCAGGCTGTAGGCCCGTTGCTCGCCCTGCCTGGCCCCGGGCTGCGCGGCCCCCAGGGGCGACTCGGGCGAGTAGACCGCGAGCCCATTGAGGTCGGCCCCGACACGTGCACCGAGCAGGAACGTCTCGGTCTCGCCGTCGTCGAAGCGGACGGTGAGGACCATGCCGGGTTCGGCGACCCCGTCGTCCGGTGGCGCTTCACCGACCACCGCGTCGTGCAACAACTCCTGGATCTCGCGGATGCGGGCGCGCCGATGTCCGTCGTCCACGAGCTGGCCGGGCTCGTTCTAACCCGTGCCGTCGTCGCCTCCAGCGGCACGCTGGGCGAGCAGTGGTGGCGCCGCCGGGCGGGATGCACATCAGCGGCTCCAGTCGGGACTTTTTCCCCTGTTCGTGCGTTGGCGGCGGTGTCAGATGAGGGTGAGCTTCCCGGAAAGTCGAGGGGAGGCGACGGGCATGGCACGCGGCGGAACACGGGCAGCCGTCATCGTGGCCGACACAATGCAGCGCATTCCGCGTCACCTGGTGCCGGATGGCGGAATTCTCGGTCGGGGCGAGCCCGACGTGGTGCATGGGCGGGGCACCCGCCTTGACGCAGGTTCGTCGGTGCGGGTTGCCGAGGCAGACGGTTGCTCTGCGGCCCGGATCTGGAAGAAGGCTGATTGCTGTGCAGGTCTCACAGGAAAACTTCGTGAACGACCTGAAAGAGAGAATTGAGTTCCTCCAACGATTGCGGATGGACCGTTTGCAGGATGCGGCCAACCTGGTCCGGGACCCGGACAGGTGGGGGCCGATTCAGACGAACGTCGCCACAGGTGCCGAGTCCGCTTGGACTGGTGCACCGCAAGAAATGCGAACTCTTCTTCAGCAGCACGGGCGGGCAGCTGACGACTTGAGCCAGGAAGCGAGCAGGCTGGGTCGACTCCTGGAACGGGCCCAGACGGCTGGGTCGCAAACCGAAGTTCGGAAGGTTCTCGCCGACTACGTGTCCCAGGAAGTCCCGAGTTACAAGAGCGCCGAATCATATTTGCGGCACAACCCTCGCTTGGTGCAAAGTGTGGCGGGGGCGGGGCAGCAGGTCGCCGGGACGGTCGGGCGGGATGCTCAGCGGGTCGGATGGATGGCTTGGCTGACCTATCAGGCGTCCAGGGGAATATCCGGAGTCGCGCGGGTCACGGGCGCAGTCGTCAGGGGCGGGGTTACCGTGCTGACCGCGGTAGGCAGGCTATTCACCTTCACGAACGTGGCCTCCCTCGCGGCCGGAGCGGTTCTCGGGTGGGTGGTGAACGAGGCATTCGACTCGTCGGGCACACCGCCGCCCCAGGAGGCCCGGACCGGTGTTCAAGGCCCGGCAGTACCCGGTGCGCCGAACGATGGTCAGGCCGGGCAACCGGGCGGTGAGCCCACCGGCGAAGGGCCCGCCGTAGCACCTCCAGCCCCCAGCCCTGGCGAGCCTGGGAACCAAGGCGGTGCGCCCGGCGATGCCGGTCCGGCAGACGACCCACCCGTTCCCGCACCGGTACCGGCACCAGCGCCTCCGCCCGCTGCGAACCCGGAGCAGCCGAGTGTGCAGGGTGACAAGTCTGGACAGCACGACTCGGGCCAGCTGGGCGGCGAGTCGGGTGACTCGGGCCAGCAGGGCGGCGAGTCCGGTGACTCGGGCCAGCTGGGCGGCGAGTCGGGTGACTCGGGCCAGCAGGGCGGCGAGTCCGGCCACTCGGGCCAGCAGGGAAGCGAGTCGGGTGACTCGGGCCAGCAGGGCGGCGAGTCCGGCCACTCGGGCCAGCAGGGAAGCGAGTCCGGCCACTCGGGCCAGCAGAGCCGATAGCTGCTTCACGTGATGGTGACGTCTTGGTTTCACCCTGATCCTTGGCACGGACCTAGCGAGCTCAGTTGTCCTGGGCTCTGCGGTGGGTGATTGGTCCGGTGGTGGTGCGTGCGGCGGTGACCAGCAGATACGGGCCGCCGTGGACCTGGATGGCTCGCTCGTCGATGGGCGCGGTGACGACCTTGCGGGCGTGGTTGCGGCCGATCCGGATGCGTAGGGGGGCGATCATGATGCCGCCGCTGCTGGAGACGATTCGTTCGACGGTGACGGGTTTGGTAGCGGGGTTGGTCCGGCCGGTCGGGCTCCGAGTAGGTAGGCGGTGGCCCGGTGTGCTGGACCTCGATGACCCCGGTGGGTGGCTTGTCGACGGGCGTGGTGCCGTCGTCGTCGAGGATGCGGGCGTGCTGGGTGTGCACCAGGGCGTGCAAGTCCGAGGCTGCGAGCGTCGAGGCCAGGGTTTTGATGAGGACTCCGGCCAGCAAGCAACACTCGCTCCCCCGTTACCTTTTTCGTGGTTCCTGATCAAGGAGCTGTGGTCGCCAGGTCCGGCATGACTGAGTCCCCCAGTCGCACGCATGATCCGGGGGGTGGTGTCACCGGGCCTGGGGGCATCGAGGGACCGCTGATAGGGACACGGCCACCGCTTGGTAGGTCTCGTCGTAACGTGGGTGCCGGCCATCGATGCTCGACCGGCGACCACCCGCGACGGACGAAAGACAATGCATGACCAGCAGTTATGGCGTTTTTCTCGGGTTGGACGTCGGCAAGGGCGACCACCACGCCGTGGGCCTGGACCCTGCCGGCAAGCGACTGCATAACGGGCCGCTGCCCAACAGCGAACCGAAGCTGCGAGCGGTGTTCGACAAGCTCGCCGCCCACGGGCCGCTGCTGGTCGTGGTCGACCAACCCGCCACGATCGGTGCCCTGCCGGTTGCGGTCGCCCGCGCCTGCGGCCATCAGGTCGCCTACCTGCCCGGCCTGGCCATGCGCCGTATCGCCGACCTCTACCCCGGGCGAGCCAAGACCGACGCCCGGGACGCATTCATCATCGCCGACGCGGCCCGTTCGCTGCCGCACACGCTGCGTCAAGTCGGCGTCGGTGACGACGCGCTGGCCGAACTCGACGTCCTGGTCGGGTTCGATGACGACCTGGCCGGCGAAGCAACCCGGCTCAGCAACCGCATCCGTGGCCTGCTCACCGGTATCCACCCAGCCTTGGAACGCGCCCTCGGCCCGAAGGTCACCCACCTGGCGGTGCTGGAGATCCTGTGCCGTTTCGGCGGCCCGGCGGGGATCCGCGCTGCCGGCCGAGGCGAACTCGCCTCGATCGTGACCGCGCACGCGCCCAGGATGGGCGAGAAACTGGTCACCACGATCCTCGCTGCACTGGACGAACAGACCGTCACGGTTCCCGGCACCGCAGCGGCTGACACCGTGCTGCCGAGGCTGGCCGAGAACCTGAAAACCGTGCTCCAGCAACGCAAAACGGTCGCAGCCGAGGTCGAGGGGATACTCGATGCACACCCTCTTGCCGGGGTCCTGACGTCGATGCCCGGCATCGGAGTCAGGACCGCCGCCCGCATTCTGCTGGAGATCGGCGACGCCTCCGCCTTCGCCAGCTCCGCGCACCTGGCCGCCTACGCCGGCATCGCCCCCGTCACCCGCACCTCCGGCTCCTCGATCAAGGGCGAACACCCCGCCCGCACCGGCAACCGCAAGCTCAAACGCGCGTTCTTCCTCGCGGCCTTCGCCGCCTTGTCCGACCCCGTCAGCCGGGCCTATTACCAGCGGAAACGCGATGAGGGAAAGAAGCACAACGCCGCGCTGATCTGCCTGGCCCGCCGCCGCTGCGACGTCCTGTTCGCCATGCTCCGCGACAAGACCTGCTACCAAGCACCGGCACCTCCCCAACGTGACCCCGCCGAGTCCCAAGCCGCTTGACAACCAGATAGGGACACCCCCCCGGCCACCGTCGAGCTGGTGACCGCCAGGCGTGTCAGCACCGCTGCTTCAGGAGGCGACGGGCGTCTCTACAGGGAAGGCCCCGTACACCGCGACGGTGTACGGGGCCTTCTGTTCGGCACCGTGCTTGCTGGGGGTCCAAGCCGGTGCCAAGCGCCACGGAGGGGGATCGTGGCGTCCGCGACCCTAACTGACCATGCGGCCGAAGCAACGCCACATTCCGGTTACGAAAACGCCAACAAGATTTCTTCGCAATGCCTTTGAGTAACTGGTCGACAACTCGTAGTTCCGCCCACCGTGCACCACTTGGCCAGTAAGAAGAGGCGCGCGTGGCGTGCGAGCCAGTAGGCCGCGGTAATGGCTTCACCAGGTTCGCCTTCCGGCATGAAGGGCGGAGGGTGACATGGCCGCGCGATATTCGGTATGACCTGTTCCACATTATTCGCCAACGATGCGGACACGCTCGTATTGCGCTGCGGCAACCATATCTGGCGATGTCGTGTGACGTAATCGTCAACAGTCAGGGAATCTGCTGGTCAGCATGCTTTTCTGATTGGTATTCATCTTTTGTGGAAGCGCGCGAACGGAGTAACGGGTGGGAGGGTTCGCGGGATTAACAGCCGGAGAAGGGATCGCATCACGGTGTGTTGCTCTCGGCAACGCTCTGCGATTGCCGGTCGGTCCTGCAACTGGTAAACGACAAGATCGCGCCATGTCGCCTACCCGACGGGTGTCATGTGCCGGTCAGATCGGAGCGATATGGGCTGCTCCCACGCCCAAAGCTGCCCACTTTTCCCCCTGCTCAAAGCGAGCTTACGCGGCTGGCGCGACTCCTACTGCGACAGCGAGGAACGTTGGCGGGAATGCGCCAGGTACAGCTTGGCCTCCCGAGGCCAGCTCGTGCCGATCTCACTGCTCCCGAACGGGGCTGACGTGGGACACATTCGACGCGCCGCCGAGCGTTCGGCAGCGGCGGATCCAACGCCGCCCTCGCCGCTCATCTCCGCGTCGCAGGAATCCGTGGCTTGGTTCGAGCCGACCCCGGAACGGAAACCGGCCCGACCGCGGGAGGCTTCGCCGCCCGCGCGTGCCCCGCAGCAACCTCCGGTGAGCCCGCCGGAACGATCCCCTGAACGCGGCGCCTCGAAGCGCCGCTGGTGGACTCGGCTCGCCGAGTGGATGAGAGGTCCCGCATGAGCAACTACTGGCCCTGGTGGGCGGGCGCTGTCGGACTCGCCCTCGTCACCATCAACTACACCCTCATCACCGACCGGTCGTTCGGGGTGTCCGCGGCATGGGATCGCGTCTTGCACTGGCGCGCCGAACGCCGGATCGAACGGCAGGAAGCCCAGTTCGCCGACGACCGAGACCTCGCTGACGCGCTGGCCGCGGCGACCGCCGAGGAGTTCGGGGCCCGCGGTGGAGAACCGACCTTGCCGAACGCGGTGCAGGGCGCTGCGCAGCCGCAGGAATCCGGGGCGGGCGAGTCCCGCGATTCAACGTCCACGATCCCGCGTCAGGTACCGCTGGTCGCCCAGGCCGCGCTGCTGTTGTCGATCGCCGTCGGTGGCTGGGTGGCGGCGGTCACCTCCGGTCGCTTCGAGCTCCGCTTCGACATGGGCGGTGCGTTCAGCCAACTCGTGACCGCCGATCCGACCATCATGATCGGTGTGTTGTTCGTCGGGGGTGTGCTCGTCGGCTTCGGCACCCGCCTCGCCGGGGGCTGCAGCTCCGGTCACGGACTCAGCGGCTGCGGCCGCTTGCAGCCGGTGAGCCTCGTCGCGACCGCCGTTTTCTTCGGCACCGCCGTGCTGGTGTCGTTCCTGCTGTGGAAGGTGATCTGATGCGCAATCGAGGCGCTGTGCTCGTCGCCAACGTCATCACCGGTCTGGCCCTCGGCTTCACCGTCACCAACATCGGGTTCGGCGACTACGCCGAGCTGAACCGCATGTTCACGTTCCAGGACCCGCGCATGCTGTTCGCCTTCGCGGGCGCGGTTGGCATCATCGTGGTGCTCTTCGCCGTGGTGGGCGTTCGCCGCACGCCTGGGCGCATCCACGGCGGCGTGGTCCCCGGCGGCATCATGTTCGGCACCGGCTGGGCGATCTCGGGTGGCTGTCCGGCGATCCCGATCATCCAGGTCGCCAGCGGATACTTGCCCGCCCTGGTCACGATCGCGGGTGTCATGGTCGGCATGTGGCTGTGCCGCTGGGCCAACGCCAGGTTCTTCCAACTCGACCGCGGTTCCTGCGGGCTGTAGCGGAGTCGCCCGCGCCGCTTCGCCCGGCGCGGGCTCGGTCGATACTTGGCACCCCCATGGCTGGCCGACCATAGGCAGAGGTCATGGTCCCGACGGGACTCGGGGCATGCTGCCGGGCGACCCGCACGGCCAGCCCTGCCCGGTGATGTACTCACCGGCCTGACCTGGGATCGTCGACTTGCCCTACGAGCACGTGTTCATCGACGCGCCGGGTTCGCTGGCGCGGCCGGCGGCGTTGGCGCGGTCGTTGGAGATCGCGCAGAAGCACGGGGATGTGATCGTGGCCGAGGATCTGGCGCTGGATCCCAGCGAGCGCACGATCCGGGAGTTGATCGAGCCGCGTGGGGTGCCGCACCGGATCGTGCGCACTTGTGGGACCCGCGCGATGGCGACTCCGACATCGTGTGGCTGACCAAGTGGCTGGACGAGCAGGGCTTCAAGTACACCAACACGATCATCCGCCGCTACAAGATGCACCGGACCGCCTTGCGGGAGGGCAAGGTCGTCACCCAGTATCCGAAGGGCCGTACCGCGACCGAGGCGCACAACGACTTCCTGTCGCTGTCGCTGTCGCTGGCGCTGGAGCTCGGCTACGGCGGGGCGGTGGCTGCCTGATGGGCCGGCGACTCACAGACAGCGCCTCGGCGACGATCCCGGTCTCCAGCTTGGCGCACAACCCGCGCAACCCGCGGGACGCCTACGACGACATCGACGAGCTGACGCTATCGATCAAGGAGTACGGCATCCTGCAGCTGGACGCGGCAGCCAGGGCCGCGGCGGAGGCGCCGTGGATTCAGCCGATGCTGTGGCCTGTCCCGGCCCGCTGCCGGAGGGCCCGGGCTGGGGCTGGGAATTCCCTTCCACGACGGCGCCCACGAGAGGGGCTGAGCGTCGGTTCAGGGAACTGATCAGGAGGCCGCGCGAACATGGAGCTGGGTGAGGGTCAGTCGGTGGTGGACCGCCACGGGTGCATGGGGCTCGGTACGGCGGGCGTCGGCGCGGACGCCCAGGGCGTAGATGGGACGGTCGTTGCCAGGCGCGGTGCCGAGGTAGCGGTGGCCGGTCAGATGGCACCAGGCCGGGGCGCGGCCGGTCTAGAGCTGATCTTGTCCCACCTGCCCCCGTGTCCGGGGCAGGTCACCTACTCCTGAACAGCCGGTCCAGATGCACGTCGATCGCGGCGAGCGCGTCCTGGGGCTCGATCACGTCGAGTTCGATCAGGGAGGTGAAGCCGGTGAGGGCGAGGAGCAGGTTGGTCTCGGTCGCCGGGTCGCGGCCGGGGTCGATGTGCCCGTCGGCGATCGCCTGGTGGACCAGCCGCTCGACGAGGGCCCGCCCTTGGACGAGGCCGCGGCGCGCCTGCTCGTGCACGGCCTCGTCGTGCAGCGCCTCCAGGACGTAGGCGGCGCTCATCCGGCTGGTCGCGCGGGCGTCGGCATGCAGGGGGAGCATTTCCGCGAGCGTCAGTCGCAGCACGTCACGGGGGTGCGGACGGTCACCGAGCTTTTCGAGCCCCTGGTGTATGCGCACCGAGGTCTGCTCGGACGCGAAGTCCATGGCGAAGGAGAGCATGGCGGTCCGGGAGGCGAAGTAGTGCTGCAGCTGCCCGAGTGACATGCCCGCCTCCTGCGCCACCACGCGCATCGTCAGCTGTGTGACGCCGCGCTGCTCCACCACCCGCCACAGTGCGCGGGCGATCGCTTCGCGGCGTCCGCGGTGATCCACCTGTTTCGGCATCGCCGGCCCCTCCCTCGTACCCGGGACTGTTCCAATACAGTTGACATAATACACCTGACCCATAATCCTGGGGTCCACTGAGGGAAGGAATCGTCATGTCCGAACAGCCAAAGGTACGGACCACGGAAGGCGTGGTGCAGGGGCGCCGGCGGCAGAGGCACGCGGTGTTCCGCGGCATCCCCTACGCCCAGCCCCCGGTCGGAGCCCTCCGCTTCGCCGCGCCCGCGCCGCCGCACCGCTGGGAGGGGACCAGGCAGGCGGTCGAGTTCGGCCCCGTGGTGCCGCTGTCCCTGCCGATCGACGTGCCCCCGCAGGGCACCGACTGGCTGACGCTCAACGTCGGCACTCCGGATCCCGGCGCGGCGGGACTGCCGGTGCTGGTGTGGATCCCCGTGGGCGGCTACCTCTCGGCGGCGTCGAGCGACCCGATGTTCGACCCGGCAGCGCTGGCCGAGTCGGGAGTCGTCGTGGTGACCATCAACTGCCGCGTGGGCGCGGAGGGATTCGCGTTCCTCGACGACGTGCCGCCCAACCGCGGATTGCTCGACCAGATCGCGGCGCTGGAGTGGGTGCAGCGCAACATCGCCGCTTTCGGAGGCGACCCCGGCCAGGTCACCGTGGCCGGGGTGTCCGCCGGGGCGGGGTCGGTCGCCGCTCTCCTGACGATGAAGTCCGCGCGCGGACTGTTCCGGCGGACCATCGCCCACTCGGTGCCGGGGCTGCACAGCACCCCCGCGCTGGCACGGCAGGTCACCGCCGCGTTCGCGGACCGGCTCGGCGCGGCGGCCCCCACCGCCGAGGCCCTGCGCGACATCGACCCATGGCACCTGGCCGCCGAGCTCACCTCCTTCAACGCCGGCCTCCACGCCCACCGGGAGAGCTGGGGACGCCTCACGGAGACCGGTACCGCGCTGTGCCCGGTCGTCGACGGCGAGGTCCTCCCGGAAACGCCCTGGCCCGCGCTGACCGGCGCGCGCGCGAGCGGGACCGAACTGCTCGTCGGCCACGCCCGGGACGAATTCCGGTACTTCAGCGTCATGAGCGGACGGTACGGCACCTTCACCGAGGAGGACGCCCACGCAGCCCTGGAACTGCACGCCCCGCAGCCGGACGGCGCGCGGGCCTACCGTGCCGCGTTCCCGCAGGCAGGCCCGGAGGAGCTGGTGGAGACGGTGTACTCCGACGCCCTCTTCCGCATGCCGTCACAGAAGCTGGCCGAGGCGAACGCCGCAGCCGGCGGCACCTCGTACCTGTTCGAACTGTGCTGGGTTGCCCCGGCCCTCGACGGCATCCTGGGCGCCTGCCACAGCCTCGACGTGCCCCTGGCGTTCGGCACGCTGGACAGCCCCGTCGGCACCCAGCTCATCGGCGAGGAGCCCACTCCCGAGGCCGTCGCGCTCTCCCGCGAACTCCAGGAGGCATGGGTCCGCTTCGTCACCACCGGCGACGCGGGCTGGTCCGCCCACCGGCCCGGCGGGCACCTCACCCGCGTCCTGGACACCGAGTCGAAGACTCGGCCCTACCCCGAACAGGCATCCCGCCAGATCTGGGAAGGCCACTCCCCCGCCCCCTTCGATCTCTCGTGATTGTCCGGGTCGGCTCCTACGACTGCGACGCCGCCACTCACCTGCCCATCGGGGACAGCGCGACTGGCGTACAGCCAGGCAACACCCGGCCCGCTTGGCATCAGATCCCACCCGAGGGTGACGGACGACATCAAGAGCCGGGAGAGGCCGACGGGAGAGGGCCCAGTCACGGATGATCCCGGCCAGGGCCCGGAAGGACGTCGTCGATGTTCCAAGGCCCGGCTTTCACAGCGGAACCTTGCTGACGGATGTCGCAGGTTCTGCAGATCATCACGCTCGCCGTGCTCGCGGTGATGGTGCCGTTCCTCGGGCGCTTGTCGGACCGGGTGGGCCGGCGCCCGCTCATCCTCACCGGGTGCGTCCTGCTGTGGTCCTGTCACTGCCGTCGTTCCTGCTGCTGCAGTCCGGGAGCTCGGTCGGCATCCTCGGTGGCCTGATCCTCATGGGCCTGATGCTGGTGTGCTTCAACTCGACCATGCCCTCGACGCTGCCCTCGCTGTTCCAGACCGGGGTCCGCTACGGCACGTTCGCCATCACCTTCAACGTCGCGGTGTCCGTGTTCGGCGGCACCAGCGAGCTGATCGTCGAAGGGTTGATCGCCGCCACGGGGCTCCTGATCACGCCTGCCTTCTACCTGATGGCCGCCGGTACCGTCGGAGCGGTGGCCGTGTACTTCCTGAGGGAGTCCGCCGCACGACCTCTGCCGGGGTCCAACCCCGCCGCCATGTCCGACGAGGAGGCCCGGGAGCTTGCCGGTCCGGCCGAATGATCAGTGGCGGCCGGTCTCTGCCGCACCCGCTCACCGGTGGCGCGCTGGAGCTGGTGGAAGCGGATCGCGTGGCGCGTGGCTTTTCGGTGCAGGCGATCGAGGGGCCGAGGTCTGCCCGGCGCCTTTCCTACCGCGTGCAGGTGGTGACGCGTGGTTGGTCGTGGTTGGGGAAGTCCTCGGCGAGCATCTGGCAGAGTTGGGAGATGGCCTGGTCGGGCGCGGTACTCCATTCGATGATCGTGCCGTCGCCGCCGGCCGTTGCCAGCCTGCTTCCGTCGTGGTTCCACGCCAGGCTGTGGACCGGGCCGGTGTGTCCGGTCAGGGTGGCCCACGGCCCGCCGTTGACGACGTCGAACAGCACGACGGTGTTGTTCTCGCCCGCCGCGGCCAGGAAACGCCCGTCCGGGCTGAACGCGGTGGTGGCGGGGGAGGAGTCGGCCAGCATCCCTCTCCCCAACCGCGTGAACCCGCTGATACCTCGGGAGGAATTCTCCGGGTCCCACAGGGTCGCGCCGGAGTAGCCGAAGACGGCGAGGTGCTTTCCATCGGGTGCGAAGGTCGGGAGGCCCCACGTGTCGGCTTCCTCCGCCACCCGTTGCCCGCTCGCGACGTCCCACACCATCAGAACGTCGCCCTCACCTCCGGCGGCGAGGCGTCGACCGTCCGGACTGAGGTCGAGGGCGGACGGCCGACCCGGATATCCCTTCAGGCTGGTGACAGGCCGCCGTTGGGCGACGTTCCAGATGCGCGTGCCCTCGGTGTCGGCGACGGCCAGTTGGGCCCCATCCGCCGAGAGCGCGATGGCGTGCGCTTCGGGAACGGCCCACTCGGCTTCCTTCGTCCGGCGGACGACGTCCCAGACCGAGACGGTGTTTCCCGAGTTCAGCGCGAGCTTCGTCCGGTCGCGGCTGAAGACGGCGTTGACCGCGCGGCCGAGGGGAACTCCGCCCGCGGCGCCGTTCCCGCGCCATTCCACCAGAGTTCCGTCGGCCGCACCGACGAGTGCGCTGCCGTCCGGGGTGTAGGTGATCGGAGCCGAAGACTCCGGTGCGGCCAGCGGTAGCCGCGCCATCTCCCAGCGCAGGATCGCGTCGCGGCTCATCGCGGCGATCGAGCCGTCCCGGCTCGCGGCGATGTCGGTCAGGCCACCCGGTTCGGTGGCGAGGAGCGTGCGCCGCTGCCCCGGCCGGTCGCCGTCCCAGAGCGTGACGGTGTTGTCGAAGCTCGCGGACAGCAGCGTCCGCCCGTCGGGTGCGAACGCGAGACCGCTGACGGGCACGGTCACGCCGGGAAAGCCGGTCGTGCGTCGCGATCCCGTCAGCTCCCACATCGACAGCGACAGATCCGGCCGGGCGGCGGCGATCCTGCTGCCGTCCGGGCTGAACGCCACCTCGTTGACCGGGCCGCGGGGCTGCGGGAGTTCGGGAAGTCGCGTGTTCGTGCCGAGGTCCCAGAGGACGATGCCGTTGTCGGTGGCCAAGGCCAGCGTGCGGCCGTCGGGGCTCAGCGCGAGTTCCCACACCGTTCCGAAACCGCCGGGGAGTTCGCCGGTCCGCTGCCGCAGAGCGGTGTCCCACAGCTCCACGGTCGTTCCCCGTGCCACGGCGAGGATCTGTCCGGTGAACTCGACATCGGTGATGCGGGCTCCGGTGCCGGACGTGGCGGCGATGCGCACGCGGCCGGTGGTGTCCCAGACCTCGATCTGGCCGTTCTCGCGGCCGGCGGCGAGACGCTTGCCGTCCGGTGCGAAGCCCAGGGCCGAGTAGGCGGCCGTTTCCTGTGGACTGCCGAGTTCGGCGATGCGGGTGCGGTGGCTCCACAACGCGAGTTCGCCCTGCCCGCCGGTCGCCAGCACCGCACCGTCCGGGCTGAACGCCAGCGCGGAGGTGCCCGACTGCCGCAGCTCGCCGTGGTTGTTCGGATGTCCGGCCAGGCTGAGCACGGTGCTGCGGGTCTCGGGCGTGTCGTAGGCGTGATACGCCTCGAGGCTGCGGCGGATCGCGGTGCCGGTGTCGGTGGCGGCCACCGCTTCGGCTTCGGCGGCGAGCATGCGCGCGGTTGTGTTGCGGCGCTGCAGCTCACCGCCCGTCGCGATCCCGGACACCAACAGCAGCAGGACGGTCAACCCGACGCTGAGCCAGTACAGCTGCCGGTTCCTGCGCCGGACCGAGCGGTGCGCGCGCTCCTCGTCGCGGACGCTCGCGGCCAGGAAGGCGCTCTCGCGCGGGGTCAGCGCGGTCCGGCCGCGGTTGGCCCACTCCCTGACCACGGCGAGCCGGGTGCCGCGGTAGAGCGCGCTCGGGTCGTGATTCAGCGCCTCCCACGCCGCGGTGGCCTCGGTGAGCTCCCGATGAGTGCGCAGGCCCGCGCGGTCCTCGTCCAGCCAGCGGCGCAGCCGCGGCCAGCAGCGGATCAGGGCTTCGTGGGTGATCTCGACGGTGCCGTCGTCGAGCGTGAGCAGCCGGGTCCGGGCGAGCGAGTCGAGCACGACGTCGGTGTCGGGGTCGTCGGTGTCGAGTTCGTGGCGGGCGATGCGCCGCTTGGTGTCCTCGGTGCCCTCGCCGAGGGCGACCAATCGGACGAAGATCTGCGCGGCCCTGGCCTGCTGCTGCTCGGTGAGTCCGGTGTAGAGCTCTTCGGCGGTGCGGGCCAGGGCGTCGCGGATCCCGCCGGCCGCCTGGTAGCCGACGAGGGTGAGCGTGTTGCCGTGGCGGCGCCGCCACGTCTCCCGCATGGTGTGCGAGACCAGCGGGAGGATTCCGGGCTGCCCGGTGGCCTCCGCCGTGATCTGGGCCAGCAGCGCGCCCTCGACCGCATGGCCTACGCGGGCGGCCGGCTGCGTGATCGCGCGCCGCAGTTCCTCGGTGCTCATCGGCCCGACCAGCAGTTGGGCGTCCCGCAGCGCCTCGACCAGCTCCGGGTGCTCCGCGCAGCGGGCGAAGAAGTCGGCCCGGACGCCGAGCACGATCCGCGTGCGGCTGTTGTCCGCCCGTGCGGCGGTCAGCAGCGCGGTGAGGAAAGCCGTGCGTTCCTCACGATCCTGGCAGAGGGTGAAGATCTCCTCGAACTGGTCCACGACCACGACCAGGTCGCCGTCCGGCGGCGCCCCGGCCACCGCCTGGAGCGCGGCCAGGTGCAGTCCGCGGGCGTCGTCGCGGATCTCGCGGTGGAGCCGGTGCGCGGAACCCCCGGTGAGGCCGGCGAGTTGGGCCGCGCATTCCTCCAGCGGGTGCGGGCCGGGCGTGAACAGCACGGCCATCTCTCCGCGCGACCGGATCCGAGGCAGCAGCCCGGCCCGCAGCAGTGAGGACTTACCCGCTCCGGAGGCGCCGAAAACGGCGAGGAAGCGGCGCCGACTGACGCGGGAGACGAGATCGTAGGTCAGGCTTTCCCGGCCGAAGAACCGGTCTGCGTCCTCGGGGCCGAACGCGGCCAGCCCGACATACGGGCACTCGAGGTCGGACTCGCCACCGTTGGTGGATCCGGTGGGGGCTTCCCGCGCGGCGAGCTGGGCGGTCGCTTCCTGCCAGCGCTGCTCCCAGTCGTCCCGGTTGCCGCCGCAGGCGGACACGTAGGCCAGGGTCACCGCCAGCGTCGGCAGCCTCTTGCCGCCTGCGGCCTCCGACAGCGTGGTCACCGAGTAGTGCGCGCGGCGCGCCAGCTCCCGATACGGAGGACTGCCCGCCTTCTCCCGCAGAAGCCGCAGCTCAGCCGCGAACTCCGCCACCGGCCCGTTGTCCGCGTCCAGCGGACGCTCCGGACGAGGCACCCCCGAACACCCCCATCTCGATCAAGACCCGGATTGTCCTGAAGATCGTTGTCCGGAGTCCAGCCCACGCCCCTGGACAACCCATCCGGGCTAGACAGATCACCACGGGCACCGACGGATGGGGACCGCCGGAAGCCCGCACCGGGGGAACGGCCACGGGCAGCACATCGGGGGGCTGCCCGTGGCCATCCGCCAGGAGCCGGCCACTGGTTCTGGAACACCGGAGCCCGATGACAACCGCTATGGGGGACACGTCAAGGAGGCAACATCATGAGTGAAGCAAGTTCGCCCGTCGACGCCGAGTTGTGGAGACGGGCTGCGCGGTGGGGCGCGAGTCACAGGTGGATTGCTCCGATCGGTGCAATTCACCGAAAGCGGCGGCGCGACGCTGATCAACGAGGAGTGATCGGGAAATGACCGATGCGCCTGATCTGCTGCCGCTGAACGGCAATGATGACGCCACCGCGCCCGGACAGCCGGCGGCGCGGCGCTGGCTGCTGGGTATCAGCCTGACGGTAGGCCTGAACCTCGCGATCACGGTGGCCGCCTTCGCCGGACTGTCGGTCCAGTATCACAACCTCAGCCTGGAACAGGACAAGCTCGACCTGGAACAGAACAAGGCGATCACCGAGCAGGTGACCAGCGCGTCGGAGCTGCTCAGCAGCGATGACTTCAATGCTCAGGCGGCGGGGTTCCGGACGTTGGAGCGTGTCGCGAGAATTTCGCCCCCCGACCGGGATCGTGTCGTCGATCTCGCGGAGGCTTACCTCACCAACGCCAGGCCCGCAGCCAAGGAGATCAAGGGCTCCACCACCGAGCGCAGGGTGTATGTGGCGAACGTGGGCACGCAGGCCGCGGTGGACGTGATCCGGTTCCGCAACTTCGCGGAAGATCCAGCGGGGCCCGGGCAACGTGCGTTCCACCTCCCGGGCGTGGTCGTCGAGGCGGTGCGATTCCACGGCGCGGTGATGCGCGACACCCAAGGTCAGATGTGTGCTGCCAGGATGTCCGAGTGGAACAAGGCAGATCTCGGCGGAAGCGATTTCTGGGAGTGCGATTTCAAATGGGCGCGGTTCACCGACGCCAAGCTGAACAACGTGCAGTTCGAAGGGTCGGACCTCGAAGCCGCGTTGTTCACCAACGCTGACCTGACCGGCGCCGATCTCGATCGGGCGGTGATCAAGGAAGCGACGGCGTTTCGGGGCGCTGATCTCAGCCATGCCACGTTCGCGGGCACCGACCTGACCGACGCGGACTTCGCCGGAGTGAAGTCGATCGCCGGTGCGGACTTCTCCCAGGCGATAGGCGTTGACAAGGCTCGGAACCTGAGGAACGCGCAAGGGGCTGACTCGGCGATCTGGCCGTCGCGATAATCAGCACTGGCCCCGAACTCGGTTCCCCCCACCCGATGGCGCTCATGTGGACCGCCGCGCCGGCGCGTCCTCGCAGGGGCGCCGGCGCGGGGATGTCCTGGGGTCTAGAAGAACGCGGTGACGATGAGCTGGTAGCAGACCGCGGCGATGGCGATCAGCCCGATGGCGGACAGGACGTTCTGCCACCAGGTGTTGCGCAGGTCGCCCATCAGCGCGGACCGGTTGGCGAGGATCAGCATGAGCAGGGCCAGGATCGGCACGACGACGACGGTCAGTGCCTGAGCCGCGATGATCAGCTGGATCGGTGAGGCGCCGTGCGCGAGGACCGTGACCAGGGCCCCGAAGCCCAGCACGCCCAGGATGCCGCCGCGAACCTTCCAGGACGAGAGCCGGTTGCCGTAGCCGAGACCGTCGGACAGCAGGGTACCGCCGGCGGTGGCGTTGGCGATCATCGCGGAGATCGCCGCTCCGGTGAAGCCGAGTGAGAACACGGTCTGACCGGCCTCACCGGCAATGGGGGTGAGCACCGCGGAGAACTGTTTCAGGCTCGCCCCCTCCTCGCCGCCTGCTCCGGGAAGTACTGCGGCCGCGGCGGTGATGACCAGGGCGGTCATGATGCCGGGGGCGACGATTCCGGGGATGGTGTCGACCAAGGTGGTCTGCCGGTATTGCTCGCGGCGAAGACCGCGTTCGCGGGAGGCGTAGCCGGCGTAGAAAGCGGCGTTGATCGAGAAGTTGGTGCCGACCAGGGCGACGATGAGCAGGCCGACCCCGGCCGGGACGACCGGGACGACCGAGCCGGTCGCGGCGGCGCCCCAGTCCGGGCGGGTGACGATCGCGGTGGCCACGAACGAGACGGCCATGATCGCGACGAGGACCAGGACCAGCTTCTCGATCACGGTGTAGAGCCTGCGAGCGAACAGGATGGCGACGACGACGGCGGTACAGGTCGGCGTCCACCACGTCGGGGAGCCGCCGAACACCAGGGACAGGCCAAGGCCGGAGCCGACGGCGTTGCCGACCGAGAACATCAGGGTGATCGCGAAGACACCGAACCCGGCGATCCTGCCGGACCACCGGCCGAGCTGTTCCTTGATCGTCTCGACCACGGAGCCCCTGGAGACCAAGGCGATCCGGATGCTCATGTCCGCATAGACCAACATCAGAACGGTCGAGACGGCGATGACCCAGATCAGGGAGTAACCGAAGCGGCTTCCGGCCTGCACGGCCGAGGTGAGATTGCCGGGGCCGAACTGCCAGGCGCCGACGATGAACGCGGGGCCCATCAGGGCGAGCAGGCGCATCGCCCTGCGGCCGCGGCCTGCGGAAGCGGCCATTTCTCCGGACGGAGAGGAAGTGGTGGCGGCCGCCGCGTCGGGGCGGTCCGCGGACCCGGCGCTCGGCCGGGGCGCTGTTACGTCGGACATGGTGGTTCCTCGCCCCCCGCGCGGCGTCGTCACGGGGTTCGTCGGGACTGCACTGTCACCGAGGGCCGACCAGAACGCAAACGGTCCTGGCCGGGGAGGGGCCGGGCGGCGACGGGATGCCGGCGCCCGACCCGGGCGTCAGGTCGCGGTGTGGCGACCCACGCACCTGTTCACGTCGGGCGGACGGAGCTCAGACGAGAGCGGCGGACTTCATCGCCTGCACGATCTCCTCCTCGGCCTCCGGGGTGAGGTCGACCAGCGGGGACCGGACGGTCGCGTGCTCCAGAACGCCCCGGGCCTTGAGGGCGATCTTCAACGCCACCGTGCCCTCCATGTGCGAGCCGCGGTGGTAGACGGCCTTGGTCACCGGCAGCAGGCGATCGTGCACGGCGCGGGCGGCCCGATAGTCACCGGCCTTGCCGGCGGCGATCAGCTCGAGCAACGGCTCCGGTGCGATGTTGCCGTAGCCGACCAGCAGGCCATCGACGTCGAACATGGTGTGCAGCAGGTACTCGTCGTGGCAGGAGAGGATCTGCAGGTTCGGGTTCTCGGCGCGCAGCACCGGGATCTCGGTGTCCCACCGTCGCATGTTGCGCACGCCGTTCTTCGTGGCGAACACGCCCGGCTGGGCGGCGATCTCGAGCTGGGTTTCCAAGTCGTAGTTCGCCTTGGTGTTGTCCGGGTACTGGAAGAGGATGCAGGGCAGGCCTGCCTCCTCGTGGATGGCGCGGTAGCGCTCCTGCGGAGCACCCGCCTGGAAGCCGAAGCGCAGCCATCCGTGCGAGGGGTAGATCAGGCCGGCCTGCGCCCCGGCGGCAACGGCGCGTTTGGCCTCTTCGACGGCGACGTGCGTGCCCTCGCCGGTGATGCCGGCGATGATCGGGACGTCGACCGCCTCGACCAGCTTCTCGATCGTCTCGACCTGCTCCTGCTGGGTGAGGAAGGTGCCCTCACCGGCGTGGCCGAGAACGACCAGGCTCTTCACGCCCTCGTGCCCGGACAGCCAGGTGCCCAGCTTCGCCATGGCGTCGTGGTCGACGGCGCCGTCCGGGGTGAAAGGGGTGACGGGGGCGGGGTTGAGACCGCGGAGGTCGAGTGCCATGACAGGGCTCCGTTCTCGTCGCTGAGTGCGTGGCGCTACATCTGGGGCTCCTCGCTGCCGACCGAGCCTTCTCGGAACGTTCGCGGGAACGTTCCCAAACGATGGCCGATCCACCAGCCGAACGTCAATACCGATCCCGGGAACGTTCCCAGCAAGGTATGGTTCCAGGCGTGGTGACCATCCTTGACGTGGCCCGGGCGGCCGGGGTCAGCAAGTCGACCGTGTCCCGGGTGCTCGACGAGCGCCTGCCCCACTCGCGGAGCGCGACCGCGGAGCGGGTGCGCAAGGCCGCCGCCGAGCTCGGCTACGTCCGTGACCCGCTCGCGTCCGGCCTGCGACGTGCCGGCACCAGCACGATCGGGGTGATCGTCCCGCGGCTGACCGACACCGTGATGGCGATGCTCTACGAGGAGATAACCGCGGTGGCCGCAGCCCGTGAGCTGTTCACCGTCGTCGCCACCACCGAGGATTCCGTGGAGACCGAGGCGGTCGCGGTGCGGTCGCTGCAGATGCGCCGCGTGGACGGGCTGATCCTCACGACCGCCCGGATGGGCACCCCCGTGACCACCGGGCAGACCCCATGCGCGCTCGCGCTGCGCACTGACGGCACCAGTCCAGCGGCGATCGGCGACGACCGCCTCGGTGCCCGTCTCGCGACCCGGCACCTCATCGACTTCGGGCACCGCCGGATCGGTCTCGTCGGTGGACCTGGCTACGCCTCCAGCGCGCAGGGGCGCGCCGATGGGTACCGGGACGCGCTGACCGATGCCGGGATTCCGGTTGACCCGGCGCTCATCACGGGGAACGCCTTTTCCATCGAAGCCGGCGAGGTCGCCGGCCGGCAGCTGCTGGACCGCGACGACCGCCCGACCGCGGTCTTCGCAGTCAACGACAACACGGCCATCGGCGTGTTGTCGGCCGCCCACAGGCTCGGCCTGTCGGTGCCCCGGGACGTATCGATCGTCGGCTACAACGACATCCCCGTTGTCAGCCGCCTGCCCGTCCCTCTCACCACCGTCCGGGTCCCGTTCCGCCAGATCGCAACCGACGCGCTGCACCTGCTCACCGAGCACAAAGGACACACCACGACGCTCACCACGACGCCGACCCTCATCCCTCGCGGATCGACGGGCCCTCCGGCTGAGTGACATCGTCATCAGCAGCGTCGGCGACAATGAGCGGCCCGGACCCGGGCCTCGCGTCGCTGGTCTTTTCCTGCCCTGACGGCGCGCGGTGATCGGCATACTGTTCCTGGCCAGTACTCGTGACGACCGGCGGGACGCATACGGCGTGCCGGTCGACCGGCTGATCGGTCGTGGCCGGAAGTGCTGACAGGGATCCCGCCGTGTCCGTACCCCGGACTGCGCCCCTTCACTTCCGCCGACGAAGGCGTCTTTGTCGGTCGCGAGGACGACACCGAGCGGCTGCTCGCGATGTCGCGGTGAACGCCTCACACGCCGATCGGCCCACCACCTCCCTCTCTCACCGCGGCCAGGCTGGTCCAGCATCCTCCTCGTCGCGGACATGGTGACGCCCAGTACTACGTTGCGCGTACTGGCCGACAACACCGAAGGCATCCAGCTCTTGCAGGACGCGCTGGTCGAGGTCGCGAACCGGTACGACCAGGACGACCACGGCGCCGCAGAGGGGATGCCGTCATGAACGTCTCCGAGCAGAGCACCTGGGAAAACGAGACGGACAAGAACGAACGGGCCATCCGCCTCGACCACGGCAGGAGGGAGGTCCGGCGACTCGTGAGTCCGGCGGTCATGTCAGTCGAGGCGGCCGGAGTCCGGCTGCGGCGGGCGGCGCTGCCGGAGGTGATGGCGGCTCAGGCCGCGGCTTTTTTCAGGAACTCGTTTTCCATCCGCAGTCGGCGGATCTCGCCTTCCATCTCAGACACACGCGCACGCTCGGACGGGCTCACCGGCTGCTCAGAACCCGGGTTCTCCCGCCGCCACGCGTTGACCCAGTTGGCCAGCGTACCCGCGTTGATCTCTAGATCCCGGGCGACCTCGGCGACCGGCTTCACGGTCTCGATCACCATCTGCACAGCCTCAGCCTTGAACTGAGCACTGAACCTCCGATGCTGCTCGGGCATGCACACACCCTCTCAAACGAGAGGCCCTGTCCAAGATCCTTGGTACACCTCTACTCCGGCCCGAAGAAAGGAGGTCACGACGTGGGTACTCGTGGCCGCGTTGCACAGCGAAACGATCAGCGCATTCGCCGCAACCGCACTGACCTGCCCACCGAGTCGGCAACCGAACTTGGCGCCGTCTGCGCCCCGGACCTCGGTCTCGATGACCCGCACCCGCTCGTCTCGGACTGGTATCGAGCGCTGACCGAGTCTGCACAGGCCCGGTACTTCGAGCCGAGCGATTGGCAGACCGCGCGATTCGTCGCGCACACGATGGACCGCTACGTCCGGTCGTCGAAGCCGTCGTCGCAGATGTTCGCCGCTCTCATGTCGGCGATGTCGGATCTGTTGGTCACCGAATGCGCTCGGCGCCGGGTGCGGATCGAGATCGAGCGGGAACAGACCTAGGAGAAGGCCAGCGTGTCGGCACCGAGGATTACCGGCAACAGCTCGGTGTCCAGTACTCCAGCCGCACTCTGTGATCGGGTTTTGCTAGAGTGCTGGGCGCCGGTCGCGGACAAGAACGACTGGACGTTGGACAAGGTCGCCAGCGATCCGAAGAAGACGTCCGGCAACCGCACCGCCGCGATGCATTGCCGATTCCCGGGCCCTGCGGGTGCGCCCGGCAAACCGAAACAACCCTCGCGGGCCGATGGGAGCCTGCCCGCGTGCTGAATGCTTGCCGAATGGCCCGAACGCACCGACTACTGGTGTCCAACCTGGCTGCCGCGACACCGCTGCGTGAGTTGGTGCAGCTGGCCAAGATGCGCCGGCGAATCGAACACGACTACCGCGAACTCAAAGACGGCCTGGGCCTTGACCACTTCGAACGCCGCAGCCTGGCCTGCTGGTATCGCCACGGCATCCTGGTCAGCCTTGGCCAGGCCATCTGCGCTCAGCTGCGCCATGACCCAAAAGCCTCTGCGCCGGCCTGACCCTGTACGCCGTCCTCCGCGAACTCCAGACCCTGCTGTACGTCTGGGCCGGCGCCTGCCGCACCTGCCGACAACCTCTCCCCGCCAGCAGGCACCCTCCTGACCAGCAACGAAGACCCACCTGACAAAGCACTACAAACCCCTGTGCAAGAACCTGTTACACCGGTGTTCGTTGTGATTGCGTAACAATCCGAACGTATGCTGGCGCGGTGACACGGGAGCATGGACAGCTCGTGACTCTTGGCGACGTGGGCGCGATGCTGGTGGCGAGGCGACACCCACTGGCCGAAGCCGCTGTGCGGGAGACGCGTGCCGATGCCGCCGCCTACGCGACCATCGAGGACAGTGCGGTTCTGGCCGACGTGCTGGACAACGCGCGAGAGGGGTTCGTCGCGTTGGGAACCTACCTCGCCAGCGGGCCTCCGCACGCCGAACCCGACATGGGCTTCGTTCGGCGTCACGCGGCCAAGCGCGTTCAGCGGCGCGTGCCCCTGGCCAGTTTCATGCACGGGATCCGTATCGGGCACCGAACAGCATGGAATGCGGTTCTCGAGTGGACGGCCGACCAAGCCGGCGGCAGAGAGGTCGCGCTGCTCGCCTCTGGCCTGCTGATCGACTTCTTCAACCAGTTCAGCACCATCGCCGCGCATGCCTATCTCGACGCCGAGCAGTTGCTCGCGGTCGAAGACGACCGCGTGCGTCGTGACCTGCTCGAGGACTTGCTCGGCGGGCGGGATCCCGCACCCGGACCGCGGCTCATGCGGGCCAGGGAAGCCGGCCTGACGCGGGAAGCTTCGTGCGTGGTGCTGGTCGCCGTGCCGGTCAAACCGATCAGTGACGATTACGGGCTGCGATCCGCTGCGGCCTCGCTGGGAGGCGCGGTCGGTGGCGCGGCACGCTCGTTGACCGTGGTTCGGCAGGACGAGATCGTGGTGGTCCGATCTGTGCGCGAAGAGCTCGGTGAGCAGTTCACCCGGCGGGTCAGGTCGGAGTGGCGAGCGCTCGCCGACAAGGGAACGCGGCTCGCTGTGGGGATCAGCACATGCCACAAGACGGTGGCCACGGTCGCAGACGCCTATCACGAGGCCCTCACCGCGCTTGACGTGCTTCCCGACGAGGGTGGCGTGGCCGCGCTCTTCGAGATGAAAGTGATCGATTACCTGACGCTGCGCGCCAATGAGACCGCACGGCGCCTGATCCCGTCCGCCGTGCGGGACTTCGTCGTCTCGGACAGCAGGTCGGGCGGGGTGCTGACCGAGACGGTGCTGTCCTACGCGCGAGCGAACCTCAACGTGAAGGCGGCCGCACAGGCTCTCGGTGTGCACATCAACACCGCCCACCACCGACTGACCCGCGTGGAGCGCCGCACGGGCTATGACCTACGACGGCTCCCGGACCTCCAGGAGTTGTTGATCGCGATCACATTCTACGGCGACGCCCGATCGGCGTTGTGATCCGATCACAGTCCCCCGCGGGCGAATGTTGGGTGGCGTGAACGATGACTTGGACGCTGCGGCTTTCTATGATGATCTCGAGAAGCGCGCAGGGTGCTGACAGCGTGAAAGTCACAGCTCAACGAGAGGAGGCGCGATGCGGTCGAAAACCGGCCTGGTGCTCGCACCACTGGCCGACGCCTGCATGAGGGCGGTACAGCCGAGTTTCGGACTCGGGTGGCAACAGCCCGGTATCCTATGACCACGATCGATAAATCTCACTGAGGTCTCTCGGGTTGTTAACCAGCCTGCTGCTGGTTCCGTGCACCAGCCGCCGGTCGGGAAACGATCCTGTGGGTCCGTGAGAATCGAGGAGATGTGATGCATCCCGGACTCCACGCGGGCATCCAGACCTGACCAGCCTGCTGCGGCAGCGGCAAAAACCGGCCGCGCAACACTTGCCGGGACTGGAACCTCTTCCTTCTGGCACGACCATGCTCGACCGCGAAGTCCGCGTGCGCGACGATTGATCGGTCGGCCCTACTCGGCTCTTTTCGCCAGTATTGCCTCGGGATCCGCCGCGCCCGAAGCGCACTGCTGTGCAAACGGCCGTTTGCTGCCTGCGGGCAGAGCGCCTCCTTTTACGCATCACCTGTATTACGAAATGGGGCCATTGCCATGCACGAAAGGACATCTGGGACGATCCGCGTGGCGATACATGCCTCGGATGCCCTGACTCGTCTGGGACTGACCAGCTACCTGGGCCGCGACCGCCGTGTCACCGAGACCGACCTCGACAACGCGCATGTTCTGGTGGTGACGGTCAAACGTGTCGACTCATCGACGACGGCCACCCTGCGGGATGTCAGCGCCGACACTTCGGCACGGTTGATCCTCGTAGTGGAGGAGAGCGGGCACGCCGACGTTTCCGCCGCGCTGGAATCGGGCGCCCGCGCCATCCTGTGGCGCCGCGATCTCAACGCCCAGATACTCCTGCAGGCCATCCGCGCGGTCAGCGGGGGAGGAGGCTTCTTTCCCAACTCACTACAGGGCGAGCTGATCGAGCAGGTGCAAAGGGTCTGTCGCGAGGTGCTTGAACCGCATGACCTGTCGTTCTCCGGGGTCACGAACCGTGAAATCGACGTGCTCGGGCTGGTCTCAGAAGGGAACGAGCTCAAGGACATAGCGCAGAAGCTGCACTTCTCCGAGCGCACCGTCAAGAACATCCTCTACCAGTTCACGAGTCGGTTCAACCTGCACAACCGGGCCCATGCGGTCTCCTATGCTATCCGTTCCGGCCTTATCTAGTGGCTCGTCTATGAACCTTGGTCGGGTTATTGATCATGGTCATGGCTGCTGCGCCACCCGCGATTCCACGTGCACTTCACCCCGACCTCGGCCAGCTGGCTCAACCTCGTCGAGCGATGGTTCGCCGAGCTCACCAACCGCAAGCTTCGCCGCTCAGTACACCGCAGCGTCGCCTCCCTCGAAGCTGACGTCCACGCCTGGATCAACGCGTGGAACGACGCCCCCAAACCCTTCATATGGACCAAGACCGCCGACGAGATCCTCGAAACCCTCGCCGCATACTGCCAACGAATTAACGACTCACGACACTAGGCCGTGTCTCCTTATTGCCGAAGCCATAGGGTAATCGCGCGTAGGACGATGCCTCCTCGGTAGAGGGCGGCGAGTTTGTCGTAGCGAGTGGCGATGCCGCACCACTGCTTGTGAGCGAGCTGGTCTGCGGGCTGCGGGGGCGCGGTCTTGATGCCCCCGCAGCCCGCAGTCTGGCTCGAATCGCTCGGGATGAGTAGGCCTTGTCGCCGATCACGGCCTCGGTCCGACCTTGGGCATCTTCGGCATGACCAGGACCTTCCACCGGGAGAACCCGATCTTGCCCTGGCAAGACACCCACTGACATCGTGAACATCACCCAGCCGTGAAAACAGGTAGCCGATGGAAGCGATCAGGCAAACCGGCAGATCAGATGGTCGAGTCAGACATCGCCCGAGAGAACGCCGACCCGCAAGCCGTCAGGCCAGACACTTTCGTGCGGAGTACTGGTAACCCCGGATATCAGGTCTTGCGGAATGGCTATTTGTCTCGCTCGTGTTCACCGCGAGCGCGCAGAGTCAGCGGCGGACCAAGGATGGCGGTCGCCGGAACCGCACTGGCCTGCCGATGAGCGGATGTTCGCCGTTGCCCAGCGGCGTTGACTGGGTTCGTCTGCTGCCCGGGGGGCGGTACTGGGACGAGCGAACGTCCCACCGAGACATCGCCCGGTACCGTGCGGAACCCTCCTCTTCGGTGGTCTCCACAGTCCGGTACCTGAACGACGGTCCACCTTAGATTCCGCTCCGGATCGCACACCTGAGGGCACGAGCAGCAGATGCCCGAGTACGGCCGTGCGGAGTGTCTTGTCCACGGAGAGGAAGTGTCCCCGCGTATGGACTCGGGAACGCGGTCGATGGTTTTCAGCTCAGTCGCTGTTTAGTCCTGCTTTGCGGTATGAGGCCAGGAAGTCGTTCAGGACGACGAGCATGTCCTGTGGGGCTTCCTCTGCTGGGAAATGTCCACAGTCGGGTAGCACGATGTTGGTGACGTCTTCGGCGACCGGCGCCAGAGTTTTGCCGACCAGTTCGCCCACGGAACGGGCGCCGGCGATTGTCAACACGGGCATGGTGAGCTTTCGTTGCCTGCGCCGCTCGTTCTGCTCGATGGTCGTGTCGAGCGCACGGTAGAACTCGAAACTGGCGCGGAGTGCGTCGGGGTCGCAAGCCAGAGTCTCGATGTAGAGGTCGATCGCGTGCTCCGGCAACGGCCGAACCGCTTTGGTCGCGAACTGGTACCCGAAGAACAGTCGTTCCCGACCTTCCACGAGTTTCTCGTTCAGTGATCCGAGTCGGTTGAACCCGAAATGCCACAGCCGGTCGATGGACTCCTGCGGTGCGAACAGCGGCGGGGAGGGTGCCAGGCCGGGGATCACGGCCTCGGCCACCGCCAGGCGCTCCAGCCTCTCCGGGTGGTCCGCGGCCAGCGCGTACCCGGTCCACATGCCGACGTCGTGCCCGACCATCGCGAAACGATCGTGGCCCAGCGCGCTCATCAGCTCCACCATGTCGGCGGCGAGGGTTCCGGTGTCGTAGCCGTCGTCCGGTTTTCCGGACAGGCCCACGCCCCGAGGGTCAGGGGCGACGATCGAGAAATCGCGTGCCAGCGCGGGCATCAGCTCCCGCCACGCGTACCAGGTCTGCGGCCAACCGGCCAGCAACAACAGCGGCGGTCCGTCGCCGCCGGTCACGGCGTGCAGGTGCAGGTCACCGACTTGCACCCAGCGGCTGCTGAACGTGTCGGTGAAGCCGTCGGGCAACCCGGGGGCGCCGCGCACCGAGCCGCGGCCCGCGGGCTCGGTCGGGGTGTTTCCTTGGATTGTCATGGCAAGTCCTCCTGATCGTGGCTGGTGGTCGAGTTGGTCAGGCGACAGCTGTCCGGTCGGCTGCCGTGGAGCGAGTGAGCGTGGTGGCCAGGGCGATCGCACCGATGCCGACGGCCAGCAGGAGCGTCGCGACGTTCTGGTTGATCACTTGGTCGAGGAGGCCGAGGGCGAGCGTCGGGCCGATCGTTCCCGCGTAGGCGGCCAGGAAGTAGGACGCGAACAGGTCGGCGCGGCGATCCGGGGCGGCGAGGCGCGCGGTGACCGCGACACCACGCCGGAACGTCACCCCCGCGCCGATTCCCGCGAACACCGTGCCGGTCACGAAAGCGGGCAGGGACCGGGTCCAGAGTCCGGACTCGAACACCGCGACCCCGATGATGAGGAACACGGGCCCGATCACCGGGGAATCCAGCCACCGGCCGGGTGCAGCCAGCTGTGCGACCAGGGCCACTGCGAACAGCAGGCCGACCTCCGCTCCGACGGCCGCGACACTGCGCACCTGAAGCGCGTCGTGGAGAAATCCGGGCACGAGCGAGGAGAACAGGCCGTTGACCGCGAACGCCGCGAACACCGCGACTGCCGCGGACAGGAACTGGCCGCGCGCCGCACGGTCGACCGGAAGCGTGGGGCGGCGGACCGCGAGCACCGGACGCCGGGGAGACCGGACGGTCTCCGGAGTCACGACGATCGCGACAACCGCCGGGACCAGCGCGGCCAGGTAGCACCAGAACACCAAGTGCGTGGGACTGGGCAAGAACTGCGCGAACAGGCCGGCGATGACGGTGCCGAGCCCCAGTCCGCCCAGGTTCGCCCCGGCGGCGGTCATCGACGCGCGCCGACCACCTCCCGGCCCGGCGAGCTCTTCGAGCGCCGCCGTCGCCGTCGCCGTGGTCACCCCGGTAGCGAGACCGCACAGGAACCGAGCCAGCAGGAGCAGGCCGACGTCCCGGGCCACCAGGAAGCACACGGTGCTGGCCGCGAGCACGACCAGCGACGCCAGCAGGAGCGGGCGCCGGCCCGAGCGATCCGACAACGAGGCGAACAGCAGCAGCGACGCCACCACACCCAGTGCGTAGATCGCGAAGATCAAGGTCGTGGTGAACGGACCGAACCCCATGCGCGGAGCCCAGAAAACGTACAGCGGTACCGGCAGCGTGCCGCCGAGCATGGCGAGCACGTACACCGCGGCCACAAGCCAGAAACCCGGCTTCGCGCGTCTGGAGGCGGCGGCTGGTGCGTCATCGACAACGGACATGCCCCGACCGTAAGTCATCTTGGACCGATCAGTCCATGATTCTTGTACTGTTCGTTCCAAGAAGTAGGTAGACTCACACCGAGCCGGTGAGGACGGGAGGCGAACATGTCGGGCCGCAAGCAGTTCGACGTCGACAAAGCCCTGGACAAGGCCATGGCGGTGTTCTGGCAGCACGGATACGCCGACGCCTCGCTCGACATGCTCGGCGCGGCCACCGGCCTCGGCCGGGGATCCCTCTACGGCGCCTTCGGCGGCAAGGACGCGCTGTTCCGCCGAGCGCTGGACCACTATTCGACCACCTACGGCGCCCGCTACGAGGACGCGCTCACCGCACACCCCGGCGACCCGGTCCGCGCCATCGAAGCGTTCTTCGAAGTCATCCTGGCCAGGATCGACGACCCTGCCGTACCGAAGGGATGCCTCATCGCCCAATCGGCGGCTCAGGCAGCCGTGCTGACTTCCAACAGCGCCACCCACGTCCGCGGCCTGCTCGACCTCCAGCACGCGCGGATCCGGGCCGCGCTCGACGATCCGCATGTCGATCCAGCGATGCTCGACGACCTCGCCACCTACATCGTCGCGATCAACCAATCCCTCGCGGTGCTCAGTCGTGCCGGCGCATCCGACGCCGAACTGCGGGCCGTGGTGCGCCTTGCCTGCGAGACCGTAGCGAACCGCCTCACTCCTGCCCACTGACACGGCCAGCTGGTCCCACGCTGCGGATCGCGCACATCGCCACGTCGCCGACGACCTCCCCGGCACCCACAGCCGGCGAGCGTGTGCGGGGCAGCGGACCGATAACCGGCCCACTTCGCGAGCGTCGAACATCCGGTCATGCCGCATAGTGGGCGTTAGCAACGATGGATGACATCGCTAGCGGGCCTGGTTGCTTCGCGGCGCAGGTCCTTGTCGGAACCGCCGACGACCACGTTCATAAGGTGACCCTCAGCTTTCTGCATCGGGTCCGGGGCGGGACGGCTGCTGGGCGCGCTCGCGAGGAACTCAGCCCCCCGGCACAGGGCCGTGACGACTGCCTCGGGCACGTCGATCGTGCCGCGCCGCAGCGTCTCCTCGCGGCACGCGACCGAGCGATCAAAGGAAACACGAACCGTGCTGCCGCCCTCGACGGGACGGGCCGCCCGGATCGAATCGGCGAAGGTTGCTATGCGGCGGCGGTAGTCCGCGGGTTCAGTCAGCACACCCGGATCAACGAGCGCGATGAACAGAGCGCAGTCCGAAACGCCCGGCGGGGCGGCGGCTGCGCCGGTCATCATGCCGGACAACCGCACGACCATGGCCAGCCCGGAGCCCTTGTGTCCACCCCACACGCTGAACGCCCCCTCGAGCGCCGCGGTCGGGTCGAGCGTCGGCGCCCCCGAAGCGTCGTAGGCTTGGCCGGATTTAGGGGTCGTTTCAGAATGCGTGTGCGGGGAGTTCGGCGGTGAGGATCATGCAGTGGGCGAGTTGCAGGAACCCCTCGTGGATGTCGTCGCGGGCTTCCCAACGAATCCGCAGGCGGCGCGGGCCGTGAAGCCAGGCGATGCGGCTTCGGCCACCCACGGCAACCGGTCAAGCCCAGAGCCGTGTTCGTCACCGCGGCGAGCGATACGAGGCGTGATGTTCCGGGCTCGCAGCTTGTCCCGGTAGATGTCATGGTCGTAGGCCCGGTCCGCATAGAGCTCACGGGGCTTGCGGCGGGGCCGACCCCGTCTGCCTCAGACCGGTGGGGTCGCCTCGATCAGCGGCACCAGCTGGGTGACGCCGTTGCGGTTGCTTCCCCACGCCGACCCGGATGCCGAAACCGGCGCGGATGCTTCGGCAGCAACGGCTCGATCAACGCCCACAGCTCGTCGCTGACCTCCCACGGCCTCGGGCGAGCCATCCCACGCTCCCAACAAACGATCAACTACGCCAGCCACCATGCCCAGACCATGATCATTATGCAAAGACCCCTTAGACCACATCTCATTTGGGTGTGCCCTTGGGCGGGGGATATCGTTGATCAACTGTGAGCGATGTGGAGAAGTGGTGTCCGGAGCCGTTGTGGCTGCTGGCGCGTTCGCTGTTGCCCGAAGCGCCGCAACGCCACCAGGGCGGAGGTCGGCGTCGGCTGGACGACCGCGCGGTGCTGGCCGCGATCCTGTACGTGCTGCAAACCGGGTGCGCCTGGTCAGCGCTGCCCACCTCGTTCGGAGTCAGCTGCGCCACCGCACACCGCCGGTTCACCGAGTGGTCCCAAGCCGACGTGTTCACCCGGCTGCACCAGGAACTGCTGGACCTGCTCGGCACCGCTGGAGCGATCGACTGGTCCCGGGCGTCGGTGGACAGCATGCATATCCGGGCGGGCAAAAGGGGGACCTGACCGGCCCCAGCCCGGTGGATCGAGGCAAGCCCGGCTCGAAGATCCACGCGATGAGCGACCGCAGTGGCATCCCGCTGGCCGTGGTCATCTCCGCGGCCAACCGCAACGATCACCGGGAACTTCAGACGGTGATCGATGCGGTTGCGCCGGTCAGAGGGTCTGCCGGACGGCCTCGACGTCGGCCGCGCAAGCTGCACGCCGACAAGGGCTACGACTATCCGGTCTGCCGACACGCGTTGCGTCGGAGAGGAATCATCGCCCGGATCGCTCGCCGGGGTATCGAGTCGACCACCCGGCTGGGACGCCACCGCTACGTCATCGAACGCACCCTGGAGTGGGTTTCCCGGTTCCGTCGGCTGGCTCGCCGCTACGAGCGCAAGGCCGCCCACTACGCGGCATTCGCCAGCCTGGCCTGCGCGGTGATCTGCTACCGCCGCGCCGCCAAACTGGATCTGCTCACCCATAACAACCCCAAATGAAATCCCGTCTAAGCAACCGGGACTTCTAGCCTGAGAGCGAACCTGCCGTCCTGATCGGGCCACTCATTCCCCGCAGGAAGCGATTCGAGCACATCATGCCCACAGCAACCCTGCCCGCGGCGAGCACCGGCCATCTGCCTCTCGTGACCTGCGTGTTGGCCGTTGGTGTCTTTCTGATGGGCACGACCGGGTACGTCGTTGCCGGCGTCCTCCCCGAGATCGTCGGTGACGTCGGGATCTCGGTCACATACGTGGCTCGGGTGATCATCATGTTCGCGGTCGGGATGATCGTCGACACCCCGACGATGGCGATCCTCACCCTCAGGCTGGCGTGCCAGCGGGCATCGGGCCTCGCGTTGGTGGTATTCGCGATCGGACACGCATCGTCGCAATCAGTACGAGTTTCCCGCTCGTCCTCGGCGCCCGGCTGCTGACCGCGCTGGCCACCAACGCGTCCTGAGCGGTCGCGTCCGTCGTCGGGGCGAAGGCCGCGGGCCCGACGACTAGCTGCGCGCCGGGCCAGGTCCGCGGATGTGCGGACTCAGGACGTCCTTGACCGTTGGCCGCTGGGGGCGCCATGTGTCACAGGATGATGACGGTGCGCTCGCCGGGTGCGTCGTGGTGTGCCCAGGCCGCTTCGACCTCGGCCAGCGGGAACGGGTGCGGGCGCACGGCCATTGCGCCTGCGGCGATCACGGTGATGAGCTGGGTGAACTCCCGCTGCATGATCTGCATGTCCACCGAGCCGAAGCCGCTGCCCAGGACGCGGAACGCGTTGGAGCGCAGGGCGTGCCCGGACAGGGTGATCGCGTCTCCGCCCATGCCGCCGATCTGTACCCAGTCGAGCAGGCGGGTGTGCTGGGTGCGGGCCCCGAGGACTGCGCGC
This sequence comes from Saccharopolyspora erythraea NRRL 2338, assembly GCF_000062885.1. Classification (NCBI taxonomy): domain Bacteria; kingdom Bacillati; phylum Actinomycetota; class Actinomycetes; order Pseudonocardiales; family Pseudonocardiaceae; genus Saccharopolyspora; species Saccharopolyspora erythraea. The sequence continues at coordinate 2,771,203 of NC_009142.1, forward strand.
ATCGCGAGCTCGGTGGGCGGTCCCCACACGTAGTCGAGGGCCACGTCGACGTCTGCGGCGGCCTCGGCGAGCGCGGCCGCGGTGACGTCCTGGTCGGGGGTGAGCTGGACGATGTGGTCCGCGCCCTGGCCTGTGAGTTCGTCGAGGCGGGCGCGGTTGCGTCCCGCGGCGATCACGCGCGCGGCGCCGAGGTGCTTGGCGACCTTGATGGCCATCGATCCGGCGTTGCCGGTCGCGCCGTGCACCAGGACCGACTGCCCGGCCTGGAAGGGCACCCGGGTGCGTAGCGCGCACCACGAGGACAGGGCGGGGTTCATGGTGGCGACCAGAAGTGCGGGATCCGCTCCGCCCGGGACAGGGATGGCGGTGGCGGGATCGATGACGATGCGCTCGGCCAGGGTGCCGGCGCCCATCACCATGACGTAGGCGAGACTGCCGTCCGCCCGGCGGACGACCGCGTCGGCACCCGCCAGGGCGGGCAGCGACTGGGGGCTCGTGTGGTGCTTGCCCGCGGCGATGCCCCGGGTGGCGGGGTGCACGCCGACGGCGAGGACGTCCACCACCTCCTGGCCGGGGGCGGCCTCGGGAGCGGGGATGGAACGGAAGTGTGGCGGCTCGTCGAAGGACTCCACGAGCGCGGCGTTGATCAAGGGCATGTGCGTTTCCTTGCCTGGTGCGTGACTCCGTGAGGTGGACGACACCGCCATCCGTAAGAAACGGAGCCGTATCTTATATGCTCCGAGCCTACGACGGCGGGTTAAGATACGCAAGCGGGTCTAACTGTCTGGTGGAAAGCCTCGAAATCGACGTACGGGGGGTAGCGGTGAGTGAGGGGCGCACGAAGAGCACTCCCGCCCGGCGCAGGGGCGCCGTTCTGGAGAACGCGATCATTGATGCCGCCTGGGAGGTGCTGGTCGAGCGGGGTTACAACGGTTTCACGTTCGAGGCCGTCGCAGCGCACGCCGGGACCAGCAAACCGGTGCTCTACCGGCGCTGGCCGCAACGCGCGGACCTCCTGATCGCCACACTCACCCGGCACTGGTATCCGCTCGAGATCCCGGACACCGGCAGCCTGCGCCAGGACGCCCTCGCCCTGCTGCGCGCGGTCAACGCCGAGCGGGCCCGCACGGTGATGCTCATGCGTATCCAGCTGGCGGACTACTTCCGCGAGACCGGCACCAACTTCAGCGACCTGCGCAGCCGCCTCCGCCTCGCGGACGAGAAACCCCCCTTCGCACAGCTCGTCGACAGCGCAGTCGAGCGCGGCGAGCTTGCCGAGGTACCGCGGCCCGAACGCGTGGTGAACCTGCCCTTCGACCTGCTGCGCCACGACTTGCTGATGGGCACGGGCGCGGTGCCGGACGAGACGATCGTCGAGATCGTGGACGCGGTGTGGCTGCCCCTACTCGACCTGACGCTCCACGGCACACAGCCACGACGCTGAGCGCCCGCACCGGAGCCCGACGCAGCTCCTCGGGCAGCACCAGGTGCATCGACGCCATGTCACACCTCCGCGCTACTTTCCTCCCTGATCGACAGCGGGTCTTCGTCCAGGCTCCCGGTTTCCACGCGCCGTTGAGGTTCCCCCGCTTTGCCGGAGGCTTTGATCTACCCCCGGTTCGGTGGAGTCGGGTTACTGGATACTCAGTGATCTACTCGACCTCTGGGAGGTTCGTTGCCCCGCCGGTATCCCGCGGAATTCCGCCGCAAGGTTCTTGATCTCGTCGAGTCTGGCCGGCCTGTCGCGCAGGTCGCGCACGATCTCGGCATCAGCGATCAGACGATCTACAACTGGCGCCGCCAGCATCTCATCGATACCGGGCAGATGCCCGGGATCACCAGCAGTAGCGGGAAAACTCCTTCGAGGTGTATTGGGCTCCGCGGTCGGAATGAAACACCGCTCCGTCGCGGAGATGCCCGTGGGTGCGGGCCATGGCCAACGCGTCGATGACCAGGCTGGTGCGCATGTGCTCGGCCATGGCCCAGCCGATGACCATGCGGGTGGCCAGATCAATCACCGTAGCGAGGTAGAGCCAGCCCTCGCCGGTGCGCAGGTAGGTGATATCGCCGACGAGTCTGTTTCCCGGTTGTTGGGCGGTGAAGTCCCGATCGAGCAGATCCGGGCTGATAATCGGCTCTTCACCGGGCACGGTGGTGGTCTTGTAGGCACGGGGCTGCACCGCGGTCAGGCCCAGTTCGCGCATGAGGTCGGCGACCAGGCCCACGCTGGCCGCGATGCCCTCCCGGGCAAGCTGAGCGCAGACCCGCCGGCACCCGTAGGTCTGACGGGAGTCATCGAAAACACGCCGTACGTGCTCGGCCAGCTCGCGCCGGCGGGTCCGGGTCGGGGTTTCGGCGCGGTGGCGCCAGGCATAGAACGACGAGCGGGACACACCGAGCATGCGGCACATCCACGCGATGCTGTAGTGGGCCTTCTCCGCCTCGATCAGCGCGCAGCGCTGATTCAGTCCTGCGTCCGGGCGAAGAAGGCCGCCTTAGATTCAACCGGTCAGAGCAACACTGCTGGTTGAGGAGCGCGCGTGGCGAGGCTGGGTCGGCCTGGGATGTCGGATGAGATGAAGGAGGACCTGTGGCGGCGGTGGAGGGCGGGGGAGTCGATCAGCGTCATCTCTCGTGAGATCGGCAAGCCGCCGGGCTCGGTGTTCACTGTCCTCAAGCACCACGGCGGCATCGCTCCGCAGTCCCGCAGACAGCGTGCTGGATCGCTGACACTGCCTGAGCGAGAAGAGATTTCCCGGGGATTGAGCGCGGGATACTCGTTTCAAGCGATCGCCGCGTTCTTGCAGCGAGCGGTGTCGACGATCAGCCGGGAAGTCACCAAGAACGGCGGTCGCCACGCCTACCGGGCTACCGCAGCCCAGGAACGTGCGCGTGAGCAGGCTCGCCGGCCGAAACCATGCCTGCTTGCTCGCCAGCCTGCGTTGCGTGACGAGATTGTGGCTCTGCTGGGGGAAGAATGGTCTCCTGAACAGATCGTGGGCCACCTGCGTCGGCACGGTGGCGACGCCGCAGAGAGGACAATCAGCCACGAGACGATCTACCGATCGATCTACACCACCCGCTGGAAGGTGATTCCACGAGAGTTGTGCAAGCGGCTGCGAACCGGTAGGCCGATCCGCAAGAACAAGCGCAACACGGTCAAGGGCCAATGGCGATCCCAGATCATAGACGCCCGACCGATCGAGCAACGCCCCGATACCGCCCAGGACCGCAGCACCCTCGGGCACTTCGAAGGCGACCTCGTGATCGGGGCGAACCACAGCCAGGTCGCCACCCTGGTCGACCGCAAGACGCGGTATCTCGTGATCGTGAAACTCCCCAGCCGTCACAGCACCGTCGTCGTTCCCGAGCTGATCAAGACCTACGCTGGCCTGGACCCGCGGCTACGCGACACGCTGACGTGGGACCGGGGTATGGAATTGGCCGAACATAAGCGATTCACCGCTGCCACCGGGGTAGATGTGTTTTTCGCCGCGCCACGCAGCCCTTGGCAGCGCGGCACGAACGAGAACACCAACAAGCTGGTGCGCCAGTACCTGCCCAAGGGCACCAACCTCGCGACGTTCACCCAGGCTGAGCTCGACGCGATCGCCACCAAGCTCAACACCAGACCCCGCAAGTGCCTCGGCTTCCGCACCCCCGCAGAGGCTGTTGCCTTGACCGGTTGAATCTAAGGCTGCTTTTTTCAGGAACTCGTTCTCCATCCGCAGCCGCCGGACCTCGGCCTCCAGCTCGCTCAACCGGGCACGCTCCACAGGACTCATCTCGGTGTCGGGTTCGGGGTTGTCCCGCCGCCAGGCGTGCACCCAGTTGCCCAGGGTCCCGGGGTTGCTCTCCAGCTCCCGAGCCACCTCGGCCACCGGACGGCCGCTGGCTACGACCAGCTGCACCGCCTCAGCCTTGAACTGCGGACTGAACTTCCGACGCTTCTCCGGCACAGGTACATCCTCTCAATCGAGAGGCCCTGTCCAAGATCCTTGGTACACCTCACCCGCGTGTTATCTGACAATGTTTTCGAGGGTGGGCTCGTTGATGGCGGTGGCGTAGAGAGTGAGGATCTGTTCGAGTAGTGCGGCGCTGAGCCCGCACCGGGCAGGAAAGGGTGCGGATCGGCTCAGGAGATGTCGGTGCTGTCGCGGGCGTAAGGGCGGTACAGGGCGGCCGAGGCGAGGCCGTTCGCCACGGTGAGCGCGACCGTGATGAGCAGCAGCGCGGGTTGTAGCCCGATCTGGTCACCGAGGTAGCCCGCGAGCAGCGCGTAGCCGCCGTATGCGACGGATTCGACCAGGTAGACGGACACGGCGAAAGCCAGGGAACGAAGGTGCGGCGGGACGACCCCCATCACCAGCGGGCGGTTCACCACCGGGACCTGCCCCTGGAGCAGCCCGAGCATCGCGAACAGCACCACGTACGGCGCGATGCCCTCCGCCGCGAGCTGCAGCGCGACGAAGGCGACGGCGGCGAAGGCGAGTTGGCTGGCCTGGAGCCTGATCACGCGGCCGCTTCGGGGGAGGGCAAGGTGGAGGCGGTCCAGGAGTCGCCCGCCGAGGAGGGTGCCGACGACGTACCCCAGTGAGAACGGCAGCGCCGCCAGCGATGCCGTCGAGGTCGAGAACCCGCGTTCCTCGACCAGGAACACGATCCCGAAGCTCATCATCACGTTCTGGCCCGAGAACAGCCGCTGCGCCAGCAGGTAGCGGAAGCTGCGGATGCCAAGCAGTTCGCGCAGGCCGCGCGCGCCTTCAGCCACCCCGGTGGCCGCGGCACCTTCGCAGCAACAGTGCCCGAAGGTGCCGAAGGTGCCGCTTTACTCGTGCGCACCTTCGGCACCTTCGTCGCCATCGGACAGGACCCATTCCCAGCCGCTACCGGCGAAACCGGCCTTGGTGGTTCGTGCGCCGATCTTGCGGCGGGCTTTCTTGACCTGGTCCCGGGACAACCCCGCCGCCTCCGCCGCGCGGATCACCGTGCCCGCCTCCGCCCGCCCACCGGCCTCGACGAGATAGCGGCGCAGCCATTCCTGAGCCTCCGCCCGTTCGGCCTGCTCGTCCCGGGAAACCGGCACCGCGACCAGCAGCTCGGCGACGGTCTGCTCGGACTCCCCAACCAACTCGAACCTGCCCACCGACGCCGACCGGCCATCCTCCGCTTCCGCGCTCGCCGGCTTGATGCAATAGCGCAGCGATCGGGTCCCCATCGGGGCCAGGTTCGTCTTGATCAACGACAACACGCACGACCCGTCCTCAGCCGCCGGGTCGCGGGCGAACCCGAGCGCGGAGCGCACGACCTGGCCGAACTCCGCCGAACCCGAGATCATCAACAGGGGATCAGTGCCGGCGGATTTGCGGAAGTGCGCGATGCCGACGATCGCGAGCCCGCACTCCTGCACCAGCTGGGACAACGGTTCCAGCAGCGAACGCACCACCCCCTGCTTGGCCAGATCAGCACCGGTCATCGCCGACAGCAACGCATCCAGCACGACCACCCGCGTCCCCGTAGCCTGCACCGCCGCCTTCAGGGCCGGCATGTCCACCGACAACGACACCGTGCCCACCGCCACCTCGTCACCAAGCCGCGATTCGGTGTGCACGGCCAGCACCCGATCCAGATCGGCACCGGCCGCGGCCAACCGCGGTGCCAGGGTGTACTCCCAGGAATCCTCGGTGGCCACATACATCACCGGCGCCGGATACCCAGCCAGCTCGCCCGGCCCAGCAAGTCCAAGACCGACTCCGGATCGGCGACGATGTCTAACCACCAGGGCATTACCCCGGCCCAGCGCAGCCGCCGGGCGCGCATCGCCGCCCACGCCTCCTGGGCCAACACCACCGACCGCACGGCACGAACCCGCCCCGCCACCCTCGCTTTCCTGGCCCGCTTCGAACGGCAAGTCGACCCCGACGGGCGCCTCACCGCCGAGGAACGGCATCAGCGAGCCCACCACGCCCGCACCGCCTACATGCTCGACCTCGCCGAAAGATCCGCGAAAGCACGACGCCGATAACGCGACGCGCACAACACCACCGTCAGTTGAGTTCTCGTCGCACCTGCCACACCGATACGGGGACAAGCAGAGGTCGGCGATGCCGCGCGCCAGCCCGGGCGGAACCGCGGTCGTATGGGACGCGTCGGGTAGATGGTGCGCGACCGGGTTCACCGAGCTCGGTGGCAGCCAGCAGCTTGGTGTCACCAGGCTCGGCGGGGAAGTTTCCCTTGGATTATCGAACGCACCCACAGTGCGCTCGCATCTCCCGAGGGTGCCAGCATCCAGCACCCTGTGGTCCGCGACCGGCGTCCGGTTGCCGATGGGTTTCGTACACGGATAGGCCGAGGTCGTCCTCCTTTCACAGACGCCGGGCGAGAGCCCAGGTGCGTGCGCGTGCTTGTTCTCCGAAGAGCTCGGCGTGGCTGATCATGATCTCGGTGGCCCCGGCGTCGATGTAGCGGCGCAGGCCGGCGGCGACGGTGTCCTCGCCTCCGGCGAGCAGCAGGTCGGCCGCGCTCGACAGCCCCTCAGTCGCGACCACCTTCTGGTAGGAGGGGATGTTGTCGTAGAAGCCGAGGACGTCCGCCGCGTGGGCGCGGGCGGCGGCGACGTCGTCGGTGACCACCGCGGGCACACCGGCCACGATCTGCGGTGCCGGCCGCCCGACCGCGGCAGCGGCTTCGGTGATCCCCGGGACGATCCGTTCGGCGAGCGTGCGCGGTCCCGCGAGGTAGGTCGCCGTGCCGTCGGCGAGCTCACCGGCAACCGCGAGCGCCCGTGGTCCCATCGCGGCGGCCAGGATCGGGATCGCCGGTGCGGCTCCGGCCACCGCGGTCGGCGTGACCGGGCGCGATACGAGGGTCTCGCCCTCGAATGCGGAGTCGTCCCCGTCGAGCAGCGGGCGTAGCGCGGCGAAGTACTCGCGCAGGTGCCGGATCTGCGGCGGGTACGGCAAGCCGAACTCCGGCTCGAGCAGGTTCCGCGCGCCGAGCCCGACGCCGAGCCGGAACCGCCCGGCGGTGGCGGCCTGCGCGGTCTTCGCCGCCGCGGCGACGAGCAGGGGATGACGCGGGTACATCGGCACCGTCGACGTACCGACGTGGACCCTGGGCTCGGCCCGACCCACGTGCGCCGCCAGCTGGATCGCATCGAAGTCCACTCCCTGCCCGAACCAGAGCGTGTGCACGCCCGCGTCCGCCGCCTCGTGAGCCAGCTCGACAGCCCGGTCCACGATGTTGCCGATACCCGGCTCTTGCGCGAACGTTCCCCCCAGAAACACTCCGATCCGGATTCCCGCGCTAGTCATCACAGCTCCTTCAACTGATTACAGGGACTGCAATCAGTCTACGCGCGTTGATTACAGCCCCTGTAATCGCCTAGGCTGGTGCAATGGGACGATGGCCGGCCGGGGCGCAGGAACGGTTGCAGCGCGCCGCGATCGAGTTGTTCTCCGAACGCGGCTACGAGCGCACCACTGTCGCCGACATCACGCAGAGCGCCGGGCTGACCGAGCGCACCTTCTACAACCACTTCGTCGACAAGCGCGAGGTGCTCTTCCCCGACCAGGACCGGTTCATCGCCGATGTCGTCGAAGCGGTGGGCGCCGCACCCGCGGACCGATCCCCGCTCGACGTGATCATCGCCGCCCTCACAGTTGACACCGAGTGGTTCGACCGGCGTCGGGATGCGGCGCAGCGCCGCAGGCGGATTCTCGACACCCGTGCCGAACTGCGAGAACGCGAACTGGCCAAGATGGCCGCACTCGACACGGCGATCACCGGTGCCCTGCGGGCGCGGGGAAGCTCCAACACCTCGGCTGCCCTGACCGCTGCCGCCGCCGTGGCCGCCTACCGACTCGGCACGGACAACTGGCTGGCCGACCCCCGAGGGCGCACGCTGCGACACCACCTGCGCTCGATCTTCGAGGAGCTGCGCAGGACGGCGGAGAACTGGTAACACGGGTCAGCCGGATGCACGTCACCGAGCCAGCTCCACCGGCAAACATCGAGACATAGGCGCCGACTGCAGCAGCGATCACGACGGCGAATAACGACAGGCACACACCGACGGCGATGCCGATCTTTGCGAACATGACGCGCTCCGGGGACAACGAGAGCAGGACGATGACTGCCCACGGCGGCACCGGCCGAATTCTCTCCACTGTGGACGCAGGGGGCGGTGAGGCGTCCGTGGTTGGTCTCGACTTCGCCGTTTCCGGCCAGCACGGCCCCCTCCGGCCGCGGGCATGACGGGCGGCTCGTTGGGAGAGGGCAGGTTTCTTCGCACCTGCCACACCGATACGGGGACAAGCAGGCGGCGCGGTGCGCTCAGCACACCGCGCCGCCCCTCCTTTTAGCCCGTTTCCCGGTCAGACGCGGTCGCCGATGCCCATGCGAGATCGAACTCGTGTATCGGAACTCCTGGCGAACCCGGGACGAGGCCGAAAACGCGATCTTCGGCTACATCGACGGCTGGTACAACACCCAGCGCATCCAGAAGGACCTGGGCTGGCTCTCACCCGACGAATACGAGAGCGCCTGGCACGCCAACCAGGAAGTCCAGCCCCTACCGGATACGATCCCAGCATCCCCAACCGGAACCAGGTAACCAACCCCTCCGAGTTCTCGGGGGAACCTCAAGGGCAGCCTTACAGCTCGACGTGGAACACCTCGCCGTCCCTACCGGAACGGCCCTTCATTGAGGCCGCCTGGTCGAGCGTGACGGGGAGCGGATCGCCCAGCTCGCCGTCCCTACCGGGACGGCCCTTCATTGAGGCGACGCCGCCGTACGCGCGACACGGGCTGTGCTGCACCGCTCGCCGTCCCCGCCGGGACGGCCCTTCATTGAGGCTCGGGCCAGGCAAACATCGCCAACTCGCTACTGTCTCGCCGTCCCCGCCGGGACGGCCCTTCATTAACAACTCGTTTCAGAATAATGGGCGTGTCTGATAGCGATGGTTGATCGACTCGGTGCATGGTCATGGTGTGATCGAGGAGTTGGTGCCAGATCAGTTGTGGTCTCGGGTGCAGCCGTTGCTCCCGGCGCGTCCGCCTCGCCGGAGCCGGTACCCGGGCCGGTTGCCGGTCGACGATCGGGCCGCTCTGGCCGGGATCGTGTTCGTGCTCAAGACCGGGATCACCTGGCGGGAACTACCGCACGAGGTGGCGGGATGTTCCGGAGTGACGTGCTGGCGGCGGTTGCGGGACTGGAGCGAGGCCGGGGTGTTCAACGCGGTGCACGAGCTGCTGCTGGACCAGCTTCGGGCTTTGGATCGGCTCGACCTGAACACTGTGGTGGTCGACGGATCGCATGTGCGGGCGCTCAAAGGGGGGCGGCGACGGGCCCCTCGCCCGTCGATCGGGCTCGCACCGGCACCAAACACCATGTGATCACCGACGCCGGCGGTATCCCACTGGCAGTGACGGTCACCGGCGGCAACCGCCACGACAGCACCCAACTCATCCCGCTGGTCGAGGCTCTGCCCACGATCCGTGGTAAGACGGGATCTCATTTGGGGTTGTTATGGGTGAGCAGATCCAGTTTGGCGGCGCGGCGGTAGCAGATCACCGCGCAGGCCAGGCTGGCGAATGCCGCGTAGTGGGCGGCCTTGCGCTCGTAGCGGCGAGCCAGCCGACGGAACCGGGAAACCCACTCCAGGGTGCGTTCGATGACGTAGCGGTGGCGTCCCAGCCGGGTGGTCGACTCGATACCCCGGCGAGCGATCCGGGCGATGATTCCTCTCCGACGCAACGCGTGTCGGCAGACCGGATAGTCGTAGCCCTTGTCGGCGTGCAGCTTGCGCGGCCGACGTCGAGGCCGTCCGGCAGACCCTCTGACCGGCGCAACCGCATCGATCACCGTCTGAAGTTCCCGGTGATCGTTGCGGTTGGCCGCGGAGATGACCACGGCCAGCGGGATGCCACTGCGGTCCCGACACCATGACCAGCACCGGCGGCCGCCCCACCTGGCCGAACCCCAGCGGGATGTCGGCCGGCGGGAACCACAGATCGCATTGGGCCAGCTCGCCGGGCTGATACACCGTCCGCGACACCGGGTCCGGCGGCAGGAACAACGGGCGCAACTCCCGCACCCGGTCCTTGAGCACGGTCATGCCCCGCTGCCAGCCGATCCGTTCGGCGATCACCGGCACCGGCATCGTCGGCCACTCCGCCAACAACGCCCGAACCTGCGGCTCGACCGCATCCACGATCGAGCCCTTCGCCGGCCGCCGATACCGCGGCGGCCCCTCAGCCGACAGCGCCCGCCGCACCGTGTTCCGCCCGACACCCAACCTGCGGGCAATCGCCCGAATCGGCATGCCCTCACACCGGTGAAGCCGACGGATCTCCGCCCAGTCCTCCACGCTGATCACTCCCCACTTGTCAGGGAGTGGGTCCGATTTCGCCCGCCCACACCGGGTCAGGATTCACCCGTCCGCGACACACGTGGCTCCACCGGGTGGACATTTACATCACGACGCCTGACGCCACTGTGGTCGATGTGGCTGGCGAGGTTGATGATGTCGGCCCGCGCGAGCGCGGGGATGCTTCGCAACCGGCTGGCCGGTCGCCTATTGAGGTGTGGTCGCCGGTGGACAGCGTGTGGCGTGCCCCTGTCGTCTACCTGGTGGTGGGGTCCTGTTCCGGGTGACGTGGAGGGATATCGACACTGCAGATGTCTCTGCACCAAAACCATCGCGTTTCGTTATCGCTGGTCGATGCGGTCCTGAACAGGTTCGCCCAGCTCGACGTCGAAGAGGATGTGGAGCAGCAAGCGCAGCCCGCGTCTACCGCGACTTCGGCCGTAGAGCTCCCGAGCGCAATGTCGCTTCGATCTCCTCCAGCGTCCGGCCCTTCGTCTCGGGGACCCGGAAGTGGATGAAGCCGACCGCCAACACCGTGATCGCCGCGTAGAGCCAGAACACGCCCGCCTGCCCGAGTACATCGACGAGCGGCAAGAACGTCGCCGACACCACGGCGTTCGAGCCGAAGATGGTCATGGTCGCCATGCCAGCCGCCTTGGCTCGTAGCCGCAGGGGATAGATCTCAGCGTTGATCAACCAGAAGACCGGCCCCAGCCCGATCGCGAAAGCGCCGACGAAGACCATCAAGGTCACCACACTGAGCCAGCTGGGTGAAGCCGCCGGGCCGCTGAAGGTGAACCCGAGCAGTACCAGTCCGGTCGCCATCACCGCGGTACCGGCGAGCAGCGGTCCGCGGCGGCCGATCCGGTCCAGCAGCAGGATCGACACGACGGTCATTCCGACGTTGACCACGCCGATCCCTACCGTGCTCAAGACCGAGCTCACCGCGTCGAACCCGGCACTGTGCAGGATCGTCGGCGCGAAGTAGATCACCGTGTCGATCCCGGTGATCGTCTGGAACAGGGCGAGAATCAGGCCGATCGCGAGCGCGGGCCGTGCGACGCGGCCGAACAACGAGCGCCAGCTGCCCGACCCGCCGGTCGCCGACTCACGGATACCGGCGATTTCCCGCTCGATGTCGAGATCGCTTTCGCTCACCGCCGCGAGCGTCGAACGCGCCTCGGTCATGCGGCCGCGGGTGACCAGCCATCGGGGGCTTTCCGGCAGGAACCGAAGAGAGAGCAGCAAGATTACCGAGGGGACCGCGGCGAGGCCGAACATCCACCGCCAAGCACCTGCGGGCGCCAGCAGGTAGTTGACCACATAGGACAGTAGAATGCCGACCGTGATCAGGAGCTGGTTGAGCGAAACGAGTGTGCCGCGGATACGTGGAGGTGCGATCTCGGCGATGTAGACCGGAACCGTGAGCGCCGCCGAACCAACACCGAGCCCCTGTGCGATCCGAGCGATCACGAGCCAGAAGTAGCTTGGTGCCACCGCGGCGAGCACCGCGCCGCAGGCGAACGCTGCTGCTGAGCCGGCGAGCGCCCAGCGGCGGCCGTACCGGTCAGAGACAGGCCCGCAGCAGAGCGCGCCGATGACGGCACCGAGCTGCATCACGCTGACAACGATCCCCTGCTCGAACGAGGACAAAGCGAACTCGTCCTTGAAGAACAGCAGTGCACCTGAGACGACGCCGGTGTCGTAGCCGAAGAGCAGGCCACCGAGGGCGGCTACGAAGGCGATGAACGGCGAAGTGTATCTTGATCTTGAAACATCGGTCTTGCGCTCGGTTGCGGTGGCGTTGTCCATGTCGACTCCAGTTTCATCGTGCGGTGAAGGCTGTCAGGCGACCGCTCGCACGTTCGGCAGCAGATCCGGACCGCCGACTTGGGGAAAGGTGTTGATGCTCCGGAACGCCTCGCCGTAGCGGACTCCGACCAGGTCGCCGCGCGCCCGACCGTGCTCCCGCATGGATTCCTGGTAGTCCATTCCGTAGGCGGTGTTCAGCCATTCCCGCTGGCTTGCATGCTCGCCGAGCACGGCAGACTTGTGCTCGATGACGTCGGTGATGTCGACGACGTGTTCGGGCGCGAAGTCCGAACCGTCCAATGTGTCCATCGTGAAGACATGGGGTATGAAGCACGGTGCAAACGCGCCTTCGATCAGCGGCACCGAGCACAGGATGCGCGCGTCGAGCGCGATTTCGCCGGCAACCCGGTGATCAGGGTGGTAGTCGGATGTGGCGTGCGCGAACATGACATCAGGTGAGGCTTGTCTGATCACGTCGATGAACCGCCGACGAGTGCCTTCGTCATTGAACAGGAACTCGTCCGGAAAACCCATCCAGATCAGCTGCGCGCCGAGCGGGTCGGCAGCCGTGCCTCCGCGTGTCGTCGCTCGGCGATCTCCTCTCGTGTTCCGTGGCTGGATCCCACTTCCCCGTTGGTGGCAATCGCGATCGTGACCTGGGCGCCGGCGTCGACGTAGAGCGCGAGCGTGCCGCCACACAGCAGCTCCACGTCGTCGGGGTGAGCACCGATGGCGAGTACTCGCATGGTCATCCTGCTTCCTCAGGCTCCGGCGGAGAACGCGATCGTGCTGAACAGGGTGTTGGCTGCCTGGCGTGAGTCCAGACGGGTGTGCTGGACGACGATCGGGTGGGACGAGGTCACGTCCGCGGAGAAGTCGGTGGCGACAGGTACGGGTTCGGGCTCGACGAGGTCGTTGAGCGTCACGTGCCGCACTCGTTCGGCGGGAATCGTCACCTGATAGGGGCCGACGGGCGGTCGGTCGGCGAAGTACAGGACGATTTCGACGTCGGCGTCCTCGCGTCCACTGTTCAAGATGCACACGCTTTCGTGGCTGCGGAGCGCCGGGTCGTCACCGGTGCTGTACGGGGGGATCCACCCGTCGCCGATCGCCCAGCGTGTTGCCCCGAGCCTGGATTCGTGTTGGAGCTGATGCATCACGGCTTCTTCCGCTAGACACTGATCGAGGACTTCGCCAGGACCCCGCCGTCACAACCGATCAGGGATCCTGTCGTGTACGAGGCGCGGTCTGACAGCAACCAGAGCACCGATTCGGCGATCTCCTCGGGTTGCGCCATCCGCCCGAGGGGGACTTCACGTGCCACCTGGTCGCGCATGCGCTCGACGTCGGCTGACGGCACGTTGGCCCACATGAGAGGTGTCTCGGTCGGACCGGGAACGATGGCGTTGATGCGGATGCCGAAGCGCGCGTAGTCGACGGCGAGCGTGCGCGTCATCGAGCTGATCGCGCCCTTGGACGCGCCGTAGGCGGTGACACCTCCGGCGGCGAACCCGACCTGCGCGGCCGGGGAACCGCACAGCACGATGCTGCCGCCGCCGTGCATCATCGCCTCCAGCGCCTGCTGTACGACGAGGAAGGTGCCCGTCGCGTTGACGTCGAGAACCCGCCGCCACACCGCTGGATCCAGCTCGTGAGAGGCACCGCCGGAGTCGATTCCGGCCGCGGTGAAGAGGCCGCGCAGAGGAACTGATGCCGCGTCGAGCGCGGAGAAGGTCTGCGCGACCGCGGCGGCATCCGTGACATCGAGGCCGTGGCTGGTGCCGTGGCCGCCGCGTTGCCGTACCCGGTCGAGTGTTTCGGCCGCGGCCGCGTGGTCGATGTCGGTGGCGTGGACATACCAGCCGTCGCGGGCGGCGGCACAGGCGACGGCACGTCCAATTCCCGAACCGGCCCCGGTGATGAGAAGCGCGGACCTGGTCATCGTGCCCTCCTGTCCGATGGGCGAACCGGGCACGTCATACCGCGCCCAGCAGGTGGACTGCGTCGGTGTACTGGGCGAGCTTGCCGGGGTCGAGGTCGATGCCGAGGCCGGGTTCGTCAGGAATGGCGAGCATGCCGTCGTCGTCGAGTTGCCAGGGCCGGGCGGTGATGTCGTCTATGTACGGCGATCCGGTGACGTACTCGACGAGATCGGTGTCGGGCAGCGCGGACGCGAGCTGGAGGTCGGTTGCGAGACCGACGGCGGTGTTCCAGCCGTGGGGGATGAGCTTGACGCCGTGGTCGTGGGCCGCCCAGCCGATGCGCCGCAGCTCGCTGATGCCGCCGACCTTGGTGACGTCGGGCTGGACGATGTCGAGTGCGCCGGCCTCGATCCACGGGTGGAACGACTGCCGGCGGGTCAGCACCTCTCCGCCGGAGATCGCGACAGGGGCCAGGCGGCGCAGGTGGGTGTAGTCGTCGATCGCGTCCGGAGGCAGGGGTTCCTCGAACCAGGCGACGTCGTAGTCGCGAAGCATGTGTGCGCTGCGCAGTGCCCACTTGTAGCCCTGGGTCCAGGCGCTGTCGCTGGCACCGGCGTCGACCATGAGCATCGCGTCGGGTCCGACTGCCTCGCGTGCGGCCGCGACGATGCGCTCGTCGAGGCGCTGGTCGATACGGCCGAACGGTCCCCAGCCGATCTTGAACGCCGTCCAGCCGGTATCGCGAAGCTGGAGCAGGTGGTCGCGCATCGGCTCGGGCTGTTCCATGAGCAGGGACGCGTACGGGCGGACGCGCTCGCGGTAGCGGCCGCCGAGGAGGCGACCGACCGGCTGGGCGGTGGCCTTGCCGAGGATGTCCCACAGCGCGGTGTCGATGCCGCTGATGGCGTGTGTGATCGATCCACCACGTCCCATCCAGAACGTGGTGCGGTGCAGCCGCTCGCTGGTGCGCTCGGGCTCCAGCGCGTTGGCACCGATGATCACGGGACGCAGCACCTCGAGCGCGCCTCGCACCAGGCTCTCGCTGGTGAAGACGCTGCCGATGCCGACCAGTCCGTCCTCGGCGTGGACGGTGACGAGGGTGTGCACGACGTCGTCTTGCGTCAGCTCCTCCTGCCAGCCTCCTTCGGGCGTCGCGCCGCGCAGTCCGGTGGCCCTGATGTCGATGATCTTCACTGTCTCCCGTTTCGTTGGTGTGGTGGTGCCTGATGCGTGGTCAGCTTCGGGGCAGGTACTGCCCCGCACGGGTGCCGAGATGCTGCCCGTCGTGGACGACGAGCCGTCCGTTGACGATGACGTGGGGGACCCCGGCCGCGTAGCGCCCGGTGAACGCGAACGTGTCCTGGGCTGCGAGGGCCGCGAGGTCGAGCACAGCGAGATCGGCGTGTGCTCCCACCTGGACGCGCCCTCGCCCGTGCAGCGCGAAGCGGTCGGCGACCATCGAGGTCCCCTTCCGCACGGCCTCCTCGAGAGTGAGGGTGCCTGCCTGTAGGACGTGGTGGGCGATGTAGTGGGTGTGGCCGGTGAAGAAGAGCGGGTGGCGTGTGCGTTCGGCGAGGGGCCCGTCGGTGCGGCTGGTGAACCCGTCGACGCCGAGGCAGAACAGCGGGTGGGCGATCGCCTCGGCAACGTGTTCAGGGGTGAACAACCGGCCCATCAGCTGTACGGCTTGCATGTCCGTCCCGGCGGCCTGGAGGACGTCGAAGAAGGCGTCCCAGCAGTCCTGTCCTCGGCGCTCGGCGATCTGTGGGAAGGACAGGCCCTCCAGTTCCGGTGTCGCCGGACTGGTCGCGAGCACGACGCGATCCCACTGGCCCTTGTGCACGAACCGCCAGTACCGGTCGCAGTCGCCGCGCAGCCGGGCCCGGACTTCGGCGTCGTCCAGTAGCCGTGCGGCGTGGGCAGGACCGTCGCCGAGGAGCCATCCCGGCAGTAGGCCGGTGGCGAGGCCGATGCCGTGCGGATAGGGGGTCATGTCGGCGAGAACGTCCATCCCCGCCTCCCGCTCGGCGGCGAGCCGGCCGACGGCTTCGTGCCAGGCGTCCGGCAGCGCGCCGGTGTCGTGGCGGACGTTGAGGTGCGATAGCTGCGCGCGAAGGCCGTTGCGCCCCGCGATGGCGAGGAACTCATCCACGGCGTCGAGAAGGTGGGCGTCGCGATTGCGGATGTGGCTGGCGTAGATGCCGTCGTACCGGGCGAGCGCGGCGGCGACGCCGGTGAGCTCATCGGTGGTCGCATCACGCCCGGAGCCGTACTCCAGGCCGCTCGACATCCCGAGCGCCCCCGCGTCCATCGCCTCTTCGAGGTGTCGGACCATCCGCCTGATGCCGCCGGCGTCGGCGCCGGTACCGCGTAACTCGGCTGCATCGCGCAGAGCCGTGTGCCCGACGAACCACGCCAGGTTCTGAGACGTTCCCCCGCCGTGGCGATGCACGACGTCGAGCAGTTCTGCGAAGCCGCGCCACGTGACCTTTCCGTCGTACCCGTAGGCACTCAGCGCGTTGCGGGCTGGATCGACGCCGGCCGCGGAGAGGGGTGCGTAGGTGACGCCGCAGTTGCCGACGACCTCGGTCGTCACGCCCTGACGGATGGTGCTCTGGGCGTCACGATTGCCGAGGACCGACCAGTCGCTGTGGCTGTGCGGGTCGATGAAGCCGGGAACAACAGTCAGCTCCGTGACATCGATGCGTTGCCCCGCCTCGGCGCGCAGACCACTCTCGACGGCGACTACCCGCCCGTCTTTGACAGCGACGTCGGCCACCCGCGCGGGGGTGCCCGAGCCGTCGACGACCTTCCCGCCGAGCAGGACGAAGTCGACGGCGGGGGCGGTGGCCGCGGGCATCAGCGGAGCTCCTGGTCGTGACCGTCGCGCACGCGGCTGAGGAAGACGAGCGAGATCAGCGCCCCGAAAGTCAGGTAGAACGCCGGGGCGACGTCGACACCGGTCGATGTCGCGAGGAACGTGTTCACGAAGGGTGCGGTGCCGCCGAAGACCGCCACGCCGATGTTGTACGAGCTGGAGAACGCGGCCGAACGGACCCGGGTAGGGAACAACTCGACGAACATCGCGGCCATCGGGCCCGAGACCGTGGCGAACAGGACGACGAAAACGACCTGGCCGAGGAGGGCACCGGCGATGGTGCCGCTGGCGACGAGCGCGAAAACCGGGTAGGTGCCGAGCGCGAAGAGCGCCATAGCGCCCGTCATCAGCTTCTTGCGTCCGACACGGTCGGACAGGACACCTGCGGCGATGATCAGGGGCACTTCGATCAGCAGCGCTACGACGTTGGTCATCAGGGCATCCGCCAGAGGAAGGGCGTCGACGCCGGTGAGGAAGGTGGGAAAACTGGTCGCCGTGTACCCGTAGAGGGTCACGCCGAAGACGATGCCGAGTACGAGCAGCCAGTTGCGGCGAGTCGTTGTGCGCCCCTCGTTGTCGGTGGCGGGGACATCGTTCGTGCTCATCTGACGCGAGCGGACCTCTTCTTCGCCAAGCGCTCGGTAGGCCGGGGACTCGTCGAGCTTGAGGCGAACGAACAACCCGACCGCCGCGACGACGCCGCCGACGAGAAACGGGACGCGCCACCCCCACGCATCGACTGTCTGCTCAGGTACGACCCGGACGATGACGGTGGCGATGCCCGTCCCCAGCAGGAACCCGGCAACCGTCGATGCCTGCACGATGCCGGAGAACAGGCCACGCCTGCCGGTGCGCGCGTGCTCGATGAGATACGTCGCCCCGCCGGTCCACTCGGCGCCCACCGCCAGACCCTGGAGCATCCGCAACGCCACGAGCAGCGCCGGGGCGAGCAGACCGACCGAGGCGTACGTGGGGAGCAGACCGATGAGCAGACTCGAGACGCCGACGATCACCATCGTCAGAGCGAGCATGCTCCGACGGCCGGCACGGTCGCCGAGCCGACCCAGCAAGATCGCGCCGAGGGGGCGGCACACGAACCCCACCGCATACGAGGCGAGGGACACCAGCAGCGAGACCGTCGGATCGTCCGACGGGAAGAACAGGCGTCCGATGACACCGGCCATCGCCCCGTAGATCGCGAAGTCGTACCACTCCAGCACCGTTCCCAGCACCGCCGCGGTCGTGACCTTGCCCGGTACTCGACGCCCTGTGTCCGTGCGTCTTTGCCGTGCTGGTGTCCCTCGTTCCATGTCCAGCCTCTCCACGGGCTCCCTGATGGGACGCTGACAGTAGGCCGCAAATGGCAGATGGTCAACCATCGGCCATTTGCTATGGTGGGGGCACCCGATGAAGGAGCCCTGCACGATGTCGGCCCTGCCAGCTTCGCCGCCCGAGTCACGACGCGACTGGATCCTGCGCAACCTGCGCGAACGCATCGCCTCAGGTGAACTCGCAGCCGGTGAAAGGCTCGTCGAGCGCGACATCTCCGCGGACTACGGCATCAGCCGCGGACCGGTCCGCGAAGCGATCATGGTGCTCGAACGGGAGGGGCTCATCGTCTCGCACCCCTATCGCGGTGCCGTCGTCGCGGAGATCACCCAGCAGGAGATCTCCGACATTCTCGTGCCGATCCGTCTCGTCATCGAGAAGGTCGCGTTCCGCGACGCGGCGAAGGCGTGGAACGAGGAACTCCTCGCCGCACTCGAGGTGATCGTGCGGCGAATGGAATCAGCGGCCCAGCCGCTCGACGCGCGGCGTCTCGCCGACCTCGATGTCACGTTCCACGAGACCGTGATCGCGGCCGCGCAGCATACGCAGTCGCTGCAGATCTGGCGCACGATCCAGCCCCGGGTGCGGGCGTACTTCCTCCGCGACGCCCCGCATCATGGCAGCCCGCACGCCGTGGTCGAACAGCATCGCGCACTCCTCGACGCCCTCGGTTCCGGCGACCCGCAACGCGCCGAGACCGAGATCACCAAGCACATCGGCATCTACCTCGACTGACGGACAGCCGCCGCTGAAGAAGATCCACCTCCTCCGGTTCAGCTCAGCGGTGTCGCTGGCGCCCAGCGGTGGGACTCGTGCCGCCGGCTGCTGGTCAGACGGCTTGCGCCGTGGGCAGGGTGGTGATTTTCGGTGAGGTTGGCGTGTCGTGGCACCGATGCGAAATACGCGACGGTTTCGGCGACGTCGGCGGGGCTGAGGACGTCGACGTTGTGGTGACAAGCCCTTGGTGGAGGGGTTTTCGACGAAGAGAACCGTCTCCACCAGAGGCTTCGCATGTGCTTGTCCACCCGTCGGGCGTCGATGTCTCCGGTTCTGCCCTGCGCTTCCTGTTCACCCGCCTGCGGCGGCACCGTCGCGCGATCGGCTCCCGCTGGCGGCGCCTGAGCGCCGGCCGCCAGGCCCTGCTCGCACTCGCCCACCTGCGGGTGGGGTACACGTACGCCCAGCTCGCAGCCGGATTCGGCATCGCAACCACGACCGCCTACCGGTATGTCACCGAGGCCGTCGAACTCCTGCCGATTGCTCCGGGAAACACAAGAGGCACGGGATGAACGTGCAGGCGACCTGCTGTTACGGCGGTTGCCCTTGCTGCTCGGGCCCTCGAAGTCCGCGCTCGCGTCTTCTGTCGGCGACCCTTTGACGGCATTCGATGTAACCATTATGGTTACTTTGAGGGAGGTGATCTCGTGGCGGGCAACAGCCGGCTCACCGTGGCAGCGCACGCTCTGACGTGGATCGAACTGCACCATCGACGCGAGGGTGGAACCGCGACATCCGAGAGGATCGCGGGCAGCGTCAACACCAACCCCGTCGTGATCCGGAGACTGCTCGGCCGGATGCGCGATGCCGGGCTGGTGCACTCTCGACGGGGCGCTGAGGCGGGATGGGTACTCGCCAGACCGCTGGAAGAGATGACCCTGCGGGACGTGTACGAGGCGATCGAGCCGGCGCCGCTGTTCGCCGTGCACCGCTCCGAGCCCAATCTCGACTGTCCGATCGGTTCCGGTATCCGGCCCGTGATGCGTCTCGCGTACGCGCGCGTCGAGCAAGCCGTTCGCGCCGAGTTGGAGTGCATAACGCTGGCCGATGTGCTCAGGGATGTCTTGGCCGGCTCTGATCCCACCGAACTGGAGCATGATCTGCCATGGGGCAACTTGACGGAAAGACCGCCATCGTAACCGGTGGTAACAGTGGGATCGGATTGGCCAGCGCCAAGCGATTCGCCGCCGAGGGTGCGCATGTGTTCATTACCGGGCGACGGCAGGAGGCACTTGACACTGCACTTTCCGAGATCGGTTCGAACGCCACCGGCGTCCGGGGCGACGTGTCCGATCTCAGCGATATCGACCGGCTTTACGCTGCCGTCGCCGACCAGGGGCGGCGCGTGGATGTGCTCTTCGCCAACGCCGGCGGTGGCGAATTCTCCACCCTGGAGCATGTCACCGAAGAGCACTTCGACATCACCTTCGGCACCAACGTGAGGGGCATGCTCTTCACCGTCCAAAAGGCGCTTCCCCTGCTGAATGACGGAGCCTCGGTGATCCTCACCGGCTCCACCGCGGCGGGTTCCGGTGGCGAGGCGTTCGGCGTCTATGCCGCGTCCAAGGCAGCCGTCCGTTCTTTTTCCCGAACCTGGGCCAATGAGCTCAAGCATCGCAAGATCCGTGTCAACACCCTCGTCCCCGGGCCCATCGCAACACCCGGCACCGCCGGCCTCGCCCCCAATCCGGATGAGGCAGCCAAGCTGTGGGCCTTCTTCGCGAGCCAGGTTCCCCTGGGGCGCATGGGCCGCCCGGATGAGGCAGCCGCCGCGGCTCTCTTCCTCGCCGGCGACCAAAGCAGTTTCGTCACCGGTACCGAACTCTTCGTCGACGGCGGCCTCAACCAGATCTGACTGCCCGCAGTCTCACTTGTCTTCACCGGTCACTCTCGGCCCCACACTGCAGGAATTGGCGCGAATGCGTTCACCCCCTGGCCGCGGGGATCGCGCAGCAGGCCGTCGCTGCGCACGGCCGCCACCACATGGTCGGAGTCGAGCGCGACCTCGGGTCGCCGCCCGGACCGGGCGAGCGCCGGCTCGGCCGCAGCCAGCAGGCACGCGGCCACCGAGGCGCCACCCGCCGTCGTCGTCGATGCCGAGATCGGCCGGCACGTCTCCGAGAAGTCCGCCCATGGTCCGATCCTGCGCGCCGCGGATGTCGGTGGCCATCCCTAGTAGGGCTTTGTTGGGTTGTTGATCTTCTGTGTGATGATTTTGTTGTGACTCCGGAGGAGATGCAGGTCGTGCGGCCGCGTGTGGAGGCGTTCGCGGCGGAGATGCTGGCGGGGGTGCCGCGGCGGGATCAGCGGGCCAAGGGCGAGTTGTATCTGCGGGGGTTGCTGCTGGATGGTCAGCGCAAGTCGATGCAGCCGATGGCCGAGCGGCTTGGGGTGGATCATCAGGGTTTGCAGCAGTTCATTTCCTCGTCGACCTGGGACGATGCCGCGGTGCGACGGCGGTTGGCCGGCTGGGCTGAGGACTTCATCGAGCCTCGGGCGTGGGTGCTGGATGACACGGGGTTTGTCAAGGACGGCGCTGACTCGCCGGGGGTGGCCCGGCAGTATTCGGGCACGCTGGGCAAGACCGGCAACTGCCAGATCGGCGTGAGTCTGCACCTGGCCACGGATTGGGCCTCGGCGGCGGTGAACTGGCGCCTGTTTCTGCCGGCCAGCTGGGACGATCAGACCACCGACGATGCCGAGACCGCCGCGGCGATCCGCCGTCGCCGCGCCCGATGCAAGATCGGCGACGAAGTCCGGCACCGGGAGAAGTGGCGCCTGGCGCTGGATATGCTCGACGAGGCGAGGACGGACTCGGGCCTGTCTGATCGGCCGGTAGTGGCCGATAGTGGCTACGGGGATGCCACCGCCTTCCGCCTCGGGCTGGACCAGCGGGGCCTGAACTATGTCGTCGCGGTCAAGGCCAGCACCAGTGCCCAGCCGCACGACGTGGTGCCGGTGACACCGACATGGTCGGGCACTGGCCGCCCGCCGCAGCCGGGCTATCCGAGCAAGCCGACCACCCTGCGCGAGCTCGCCTTGGCCGCCGGACGAGGAAGCCTGCATCAGGTGACCTGGCGTCACGGCAGCAAGAAAACCCCGCATAACCGCACCGGTGCGATGCGCTCGCGCTTCCTGGTGCTGCGGGTGCGCCCGGCCAACCGCCAGATCCCGCGGGCCACCGACGGCAGCCTGCCCGCGTGCTGGCTGCTGGCCGAATGGCCCCCGCGCGAGCCCGAGCCCACCGACTACTGGCTGTCCAACCTGCCCACCGACACGCCCCGGCGCGAACTGGTGCAACTCGCCAAACAGCGCTGGCGCGTCGAGCACGATTACCGCGAACTCAAAACCGGCCTCGGCCTCGATCACTTCGAAGGCCGCAGCCTGGCTGGCTGGTACCGCCACGTCACCCTGGTCAGCCTTGCCCAGGCGATTTGCACCCAGCTGCGCTACGACCCAAAAGCCCCTGCGCCGGCCTGACCCTGTATGCCGTCGTCCGCGAACTCCAGACCCTGCTGGCCGTCTGGACCGGCGCCTGCCACACCTGCCACCGCCCCTGGAACCCAACCACGACCGATTACCGACCTAACAAAGCCCTACTAGTGTCCTGAGTTGGAAGTTTGTTGTATGTTTTGGTGATGGGTCGTAGAGGTCCGCGTTTGCCCGATTTGGCGTTGACGGACGCTGAACGGGAGACGCTTCAGAGGTGGGCGCGTCGCCCGAAAACCGCGCAGGCGTTGGCGTTGCGGGCACGGATCGTGCTCGCCTGCGCCGAGGGAGTGTCCAACATGGACGTCTCGCGGCAGTTGCAGATTTCCCCTCCGACGGTGACGAAGTGGCGCCGCCGCTTTGTCGCTGATCGCCTGGAGGGATTGTCGGACGAGCCCCGGCCGGGTGCCCCGCGCACGATCACTGACCAACAGGTCGAAACCGTGATCGCCAAGACACTGGAGGAGGCGCCGCCGAACGAGGACTCGCATTGGTCGACTCGTTCGATGGCGAACGCGGTCGGGATGTCGCAGACGGCGATTTCCCGGATCTGGCGGGCTTTTGAGCTCAAGCCGCACCTGGTGCAGACCTGGAAGCTCAGCACCGATCCGCTGTTCGTGGAAAAGGTCCGAGACGTCGTCGGCCTCTACCTGGACCCACCGGAAAACGCCCTGGTCCTCTGCGTCGATGAGAAATCCCAGATACAGGCTCTGGATCGCACCGCGCCGATCCTGCCGGTCATGCCCACCACCCCGGCGCGCATGACCCACGACTATGTCCGGCACGGCACCACCAGCCTGTTCGCCGCCCTGGACGTGGCCACCGGATCCATCATCAGCCAGCACTACCGGCGGCACCGCCATCAGGAGTTCCTGAAATTCCTGAAGACCATCGACAAGAACACTCCCGCCGAACTGGACTTGCACCTGATCTGTGATAACTACGCGACGCACAAGACACCCGTGATCAAGAAATGGTTGTTGCGCCACCCGCGCTTCCACGTGCACTTCACCCCCACGAGCGCCTCCTGGCTCAACCTCGTCGAACGGTGGTTCGCCGAGCTGACCAACCGCAAACTCCGCCGATCCGCCCACCGCAGCGTCACCGAACTCGAAGCAGACGTCCGCGCCTGGATCGAATCCTGGAACGCCGACCCCACACCCTTCGTCTGGACCAAGACCGCCGACGAAATCTTCCAAACCCTCGCAGCCTACTGCCAACGAATTAACGACTCACGACACTAGGACGTGTCCTCAGAGTCGGAAGAGCGGCGGGGCCAGGTCGCGCACCGCTTTGGTAGGGCAGGACGGGATGCCGCGCCGCGGTAGGTAGCACCACGCGTCACGCGCAGGTGGTCGGGGCTGACGCACCGCCGCACGCGGCAGGTTTGATCGAGCATCATCCCAGGCGGGATGTCCTCCCCGGAGGCGAGGACGTAGGCGACGCGGTGTGCGCCGACCATCGCTCGGCCCGAGAGCCCGAACGCTCCGTAGGCCTACGGCTGCGCCCGCGCGCCACCGCGTGCACGCGTTCTCGTCGGCCTCGGCGGCCTTCGCATAGAAACGGCCGCGCACCGGTTCGGTCAACGTGGTCGACACACCGGCCGCTGCTGCAACGCGCACTCGACCGCCTCAACCCAGCGACGCTGGCCGCCGTGTAGGCGCTGGCTGCGCTCACCACCTGGCTGCCGGCCAGCGTGTCCGGCGCCACGGTCAGCACCGCGCTCGGCGTCGGTCTGCTGGCCGTCGCACGCGTCGCGGTTATGCGCGCCTGGTCGCACGAAGCCCGGCTGTGAGAACACCATGGGGGCCGGGAATACTGGCCCGGCCCCCATGCTCATCTCGATCAGCGCGAGACCAGCCGCGCCGGCCAGGCCGAAGCGCGGTGCAGCGCCCACTCCAGGGGCCCGCGCCCGAGAATCCGCCGCCACGTGGTCGTGATCAGCATGGCCGCGGCGACCAGCACCAGCCACGGCAGGTACAGGTGTTCGGAGATCACCTGGCCGAGCCGGTCACTGCCGACCGCCTTCAGCGCCAGCAGGTGCCCGACGTAGGCGGTCAGCGCGAGTGCCCCGACCGAGGAGATCGGAACCAGCACGCCACGCAGCCGCTCGCCGAACAGGCACAGGCCGATCACCGCGATGGCGACGCCGGAGGCCCCAACGATCTCGAACGGCGTGCCGCTGTGCGCGCTGGCGGTCAGCAGGAACACCGGGTCATGGGTGGGCACGGTCCCCAAGGCGGAGGACAGCACCATGTCGATCATCTGCGGTGGCATTCCCGGCGGCATGAGTGAGAGCAAGTGTTCGCGGCCGCCGAACACGTTCAACGCCAGCCAAGACCCGCCATACCCGAGCACGCCCAGGCCGATGCCGATCGCGATCAGCCGGCCGCGTACGGCCCGCAGCTCCAGCCGCCCGAGCGCCATCCCGGCCAGCAGGAATGGCAGCCAGGTCAGCACCGGGTAGGCGCCGGTCAGCAGCAGACCGTGGCAGAGCTTCCACAGCCCTGCGACGGAGGTGAACTCCGCGAATGTCGGGTGGTAGCCCATCTCGTCCATCTCGATGCCCTGCCGCAGGACGAACGACAGCAGCGGCCCGCCGACCGCGAACGCCGCGGCCAACATCGCGAGCGCCTGCGTGCGCAGCCGCAACAGCGGGACTGACAGCAGGAACAGCACACCGTAGAAGGCGAGGATCACCATCGCGGGCGCGTGCAAAGTGCTCAGCGCGAGGCCGAGCAGGAACAGCAGCACCGCACGGATCGCGATCCGCATCCGGGAACCGCCTCGCCGCGCGCCGGCGAACGGCGTCGCCCCGCCGCTCATCAGCGCGATCGACACACCTGCCAGCACCGCGAACAACGCGGCGGCGCGCCCGCTGACCAGATCGTGCAGCCAGCCGACCGGGATGGTGTGTGCGGCGAACATGCCGAACACGGCAAGTCCGCGCGCCACGTCGAGCCCGACCAGCCGGGCTGTCTTCGCGGGTAACTCGGTGGAGATCCGTTCCGTGTGCTCAATCGTTGTCACGGCTCCAGCATCCGCTGGCACGGCCCGATCCTGGATCAATCATCCGGTCAGAAGCCATAATCCTTTAGGCCACTCCGGTATCGGCCACCCGGCTGCCGCCCAGGCAGGTCGCCCGAGGCGGATCGTTCGATATGGGCGGTTCGGCGGCCGGGAGCGGTGCGCTCCGTACCACCGGTCCCGGCTGTCCGGACCGGTGCCGTGGCTTGCACGCTGATGGCCTGTGGGATGGCCAAACCAAGGTGGCCAGTACCGCGCCCAGCGTTAGAACCTGAGTCAGGACCACGCGCCGCCGCCGCTGGCCGGAAGGAGCCGGGCGGACTTTCCGCCGAGCGGCGACGCCGGCCGGGCGACGCACTCTCAATCCGACCGGGCGCGCGGCCTGCCCGCCACGTCGGCGCCTCCCACAACGTGCACGACGATCGATCATGAATCGTCACCGTGCCACTACCGATCTGATCGGCGCGGGAGCCGCTTCGCGACATCCCAGGTTCACCCGCCCACAAGATCACCGGGTTACGAGACATCGTTTAGGTAGACCAAGCGTTGCGCGACAAGCCGTGTGCTTCCGAACTGATTCGCGGGCGTGGTGGGCACTATTCGATGACCTCACTGGGCACGCCAAGCGCGAGTGCCTGCTCATGCAGGGCGGCTCCGGCCGTCCGCGGCCGGTGAGGTTCGCAAGACCCGTCTGCGGGTTCTAGGCGGTGATCAGGTCCGCGGCCTTCTCGCCGATCCTGATCGATGGAGCGTTGGTGTTGCAGGACGGCACGACCGGCATGATCGAAGCGTCCGCGACCCGCAGCCCTTCGATCCCGCGGACCCGCAGGTCCGGGTCGACGACGGCGAGTTCGTCCACGCCCATCCGGCAGGTACCGGCCTGGTGGTGGTAGGTCCCGACCGAGCGGCGGGCGAACTCGCGGATGTCGTCCCGCGAGGTCGCCTCCGGCCCCGGGGCGACCTCGCGCTTGCGCCACTGGTCGAAGGCCTGCTGCGCGCCGACCTCGCGGCTCATCTCGATCGCGTCGCACAGCGCCTCGAGGTCGTACGGGTCGGCGAGGATCCGCGGGTCGACCAGCGCCGGCGTGGCGGGATCGGCCGAGGCCAGGCGCAGCGTCCCCCGGGACTTGGGCGCGACGAGCCCCGCGGCGATGGTGTAGCCGTGCTCGGGCATCTCGTAGCCTTCGGCCGGGTACACCAGGTGCAGGAACAGCGGCTGCAGGTCCGGCGCGGCCCCGGTCCAGCCGGTGCTGTCGGCGTAGAACTGGGCCTCCAGCAGGTTCGCCTGCCCGTCCGGGAGCGGCTTGGTGGACTCGTAGACGACACTGATCAGCGGGTGGTCGTGCAGGTTCTCGCCGACACCGGCGAGGTTCTCGACGACGTCGATGCCGAGGTCGCGCAAGTGGGCCGCCGGGCCGATGCCGCTGCGGAGCAGGATCGCGGGCGAGTCGATGGTGCCCGCGGACAGGACGACCTCCGCGCCGGCGCGCGCGACGTGCCGCTCGCCGCCCAGGACGTACTCGACGCCGACCGCGCGGCCGTTCTCGACGACGACCCGGTCGATCAGGGCGTCGGTGGTGACGGTCAGCGCCGGGTGGCCGAGGATCGGTGCGGCGAAGCTCTGCCAGGCGCTCATCCGGCGGCCGTCGCGGACGGTCATCTCGTTGAAGCCGGCACCGCGCATGTCCTCGCCGTTGAAGTCCTCGTTGCGCTTGTGGCCCGCGGCGAGGGCGGCGTCGACGAACGCCTGCGAGGTGGGGTGCGGGTCGGTGATCGGGCTGACCGGCAGCGGCCCGCCGGTCGCGTGATGGGCGTCGGCACCGGCCAGGTGGTCCTCCGATCGCAGGAACAGCGGCCGGACGTCGTCCCAGCCCCAGCGGGTGCAGCCTTGCGCGACCCAACCGTCGTAGTCGCCGCCCAGCGGACCTTGCCGGGACCGGAACCGCGTCCGGTGTTCTTGCGTGCGGTCCGCGGAATCACTCCCCGATCGCCGGTGCGGTGGCGGTGCGACGGGAGTCCCGCGCCCCAAGCGGCTGACGCCGCTCGTCAAACAGATCCTGGGGTTGGCCGGTGTCGGAATCGGCACCGGCCAACTGTCCGAGGTGGACGCCACGTCACCGTGCGAGGCTGCCGATCATAGGTTTGCCCAAGTCGCGTGCCGACCCGGTTACGCGCTCACGACGTCTGGTTGCCGGAGCGGTGTGCGGGCGTCGGTCATCCGCAGCCGTGCGGCAGCACAGGAAAGGCCCCGGTATCCGGATGTGGTGAACAGTCCGATGAGCGAGGCCACCGGGAAGATGCCAGCCAGGACAGAGAAGGCGGCCAGGCCGGACGGTCCGCCGGGGAGCTCGCCAAGCTGTACCAGTAGCAGATAACCGCCGGTACCTGCCAGGCTCCGCACCAGTCGCGGTCCGACGCCCGGTGGGTGCCCGTCAGCGGTGGTCACTCGCAGGTGCACGATGCGCTGGCCGATGCTGGTCGCGCTGCCTGCCAGGGGAAGTGCGATGACGAGCACGAACCACGGCAACCAGGAAGCGGCGAGCTGGTCCGCCTGGCGGGTGGGGAAGATCCCCAGCACGGTGCAGATCGAGCTGACCAGGACGGTTGAGAGTTGGAAGAGCAGCAGGTCGCACAGGGACGCCAGAAGCCGCCTGGACCTGGTGACCGGACGCGGGGCTCCCGGCTCGGCGGTGAGCCGCTGCCCGGGCACGGCGCGCAGAACGGGCGCAGCCAGCGCACCAGCCAAGCCGCCAAGACTGTTCGCCATCAGATCGTCCACATCGAACAGCCGATAAGGACACGGGTACAGGAACCAGATCCCGGTCACCTGCGTGACCTCGATCAGCAACGAGCAGGCCAGAGCGATGACCGTGGTGGCCGCCACGCTGCGGCCGAACATGTGCCGGACGAACATGCCCAGCGGCACGAAGAGCGACACGTTCAGCAGCACCTGCGTCAATGCCGGATTGCGCAGTGTCGCTCCCAGCCCGACGCCAACGGCCTCCTTCTGCATGTCGTGCAGGAAGTTGAACGGCACCCACTGCGGCGGCCACATTCCTGAGGTGGCGCAGAAATCCGGTGTCAACTCCGGCAACGGTATGAGGACGTAAGCGATCAGGCCCAGGCCGTACAACAGACCGGTGAAGGCGAGCGCGGCATTGCCAATGCCGAACTCTCCGCGTCGCCGGTATTGCTGTGCGACATATGGGACGAACAGCATCACTGCAAGCGCCAGCCCGATCGCGATCGCCAGCACCGCCGGCACCATTCGCGTACTCACAACATGTTTCCCCTCGCCGAGCAGATTGTTTGATCACAATGCGGACAGGACGCTGGTGCTGATCAGCAGTGCGCACATGCCGAGGTTCAGCACCCGGTGCGCCAGGAAGATCGCTATGAACTCCCGGATGATGGCGCTGGGCCAGAAGTAGCGCGCGGTCCGCGAGCCGATCACCTGGCCGTTGACCTTCTCGCTGCGGGCGGTGCGTGCCGCCCGCATAACGTGGAAGTTGTTGGTGACCACCAGGCAGCGGTAGTCCGATCGGCGCTCCTGCATGATCGCCTTGCTGAAACGCAGGTTCTCCTCGGTGCTGCGCGACTGGTCCTCGATCAGGATCCGGTCTTCGGGCACACCGCGGGAGCCGAGGTAGTCGGCCATCGCGCGCGCCTCGGGCACGTCTTCACCGGGCCCCTGTCCGCCCGAGACCACGAGCATGGGGTCACGGCCCTTCGCCTGCGCTGTCTCGAACACCTCCCGCCCCCGGTCGAGCCGGCTGGCCAGCAGCGGCGGCACCCGCGAGCCGATCAGCCCTGAACCGAGCACCACGACGAAGTCGACATCGCGCCGATGCCGGAGCATGCCGTAGACGAACGCGTACAGAAGGAAGCACACGAACAGCAGCGAGACATAGGCGAGCACGCTGCCCACCGCGTCCATCGCGACCTGCAACGGCCGCCACCTGGTGCTGTTGGCCAGGGCCCTGAGCGCGATCAAGGCGATGATGCCGACTCCCGCTGCCAACGAGAGCAGGTTCGCCAGGCGCCTGCCCTCGCGACGCAGCATCGTCAGCCCGTTGGCGATCAAGAACCCGGCCAGCACCACAGTGGACAGGGGAACCAGGAAGACCAGCACCACAAGCGCGATGGCAGCCGTCGGCTTGGAGACCGCGCTCAGCGCCAGGAGCAGTCCGCAGACCGACGGAACCAGGGCGAAGAACAGGTAAACGCCGTTGCGTACGAGTCGGCGATCATAGAGAAAACTGACGATGAACAGCAGGAAGAGGGCCCCGGCGGCCCCAAACAGAAGCATGGCCGGAAGGCTAGCCGACCAGTAGGCGCCGCAGCCATACGCCCGACGGGTCCACTCGATCTCAGAAATTCGATAGACAGTGGCGAGGCGCCGAATCGACTTGTGTCTGGTTGGACATTGGACTCGGCGTTGCGGTCCACCCAAGGACTGGGAACTGGCAGGCAGTGGACGCGGCATCCCACTCTCCCGGAAGCAGGCAAGCGCCGATCGGACTCGTTGCTCGAGAGAGCAAGAGAGAAACCGATGGCCAGCGTGCCCGGTCATTCAAAAGTTATCTCCGCCGGGGACAGAGATGCAGGCTGTGATGTCCTTCGGGGCAAAACCACGTCCGTTCATGGTCGCCCGGGACTTACATTTACCGAAGACGATCGCTGCTAACTGTCCCCGCGGAGGAGTTTGTCATGGTCTCACCTGCGGCCCATGTGGCCTACACGGGTCCGGAACAGGCCGGCCCTGACTTGGTCACTGAGCGGGACGGTGAGACTTTCGAGCACGATCCGGTCGCCATCGTCGGCATAGGTTGTCGCTACCCCGGCGGCATAGAAGACCCGCGCAGCTTCTGGGAGCTGATCGCCTCCGGTACGGACGCCATCGTCGAGACCCCGGAAGACCGGTGGGACGCGGACGCGTTCTTCGACGCGGACCCCGCGACGCCCAGCCGGATGCTCGTTCGCGAGGGTGGATTCTTGCGCGCGCCCGTCGACCGGTTCGACGCCGGATTCTTCGGCATGCCCCCTCGGGAAGCCGCGGCACTGGATCCCCAGCAGAGACTGCTGCTCGAAGTGACCTGGGAAGCGTTCGAAGACGCGGGGATCCCGCCGAGCTCGACCGCCGCGGCGAATGTGGGTACCTACATCGGAGGGTTCACCTTCGACGCGGCGACCCACCAGCTGTCGGAGGCGAACCGCCACCTGGTCAGCGCTGCCACCTCGACCGGCGTGAGCATGACCATACTCTCCGCGCGGCTTTCGTACGTCTTCGACTGGCGCGGACCGTGCCTGACCATGGACACCGCTTGCTCGTCGTCGCTGGTGGCCGTCCATCAGGCGTGCGCCGCGCTGGCCCGAGGCGAGTGCGACCTCGCGGTGGCCGGCGGCGTGAACGTGATGGTCAATCCCGTCACCACGATCCTGATGTCGAAGGGCCAGTTCCTCTCGCCCGACGCCCGTTGCAGGTCGTTCGACCACCGCGCCAACGGATACGTGCGGGGTGAAGGCGCCGGCATCGTCGTGCTCAAGCCCCTGGCAGCCGCCGAGCGCGACGGCGACCACGTCTACGCCGTGGTCCGGGGGACCGCGGTGAACCAGGACGGCCGTACCCCGGGAATCACCGTGCCGAGTGCTGAAGCGCAGCGTGCGGTGATCCGGCAGGCGTGCCGGATCGGCGGTGTGGCGCCTG
The DNA here is from genome assembly GCF_000062885.1 of Saccharopolyspora erythraea NRRL 2338. Taxonomy (NCBI): domain Bacteria; kingdom Bacillati; phylum Actinomycetota; class Actinomycetes; order Pseudonocardiales; family Pseudonocardiaceae; genus Saccharopolyspora; species Saccharopolyspora erythraea. The sequence goes on from NC_009142.1 coordinate 2,802,514, forward strand.
ACTCGGTCGGCTACTTCGAGGCTCATGGCACTGGAACCGCGGTGGGTGACCCCATCGAGGCTACGGCGATCGGTGAAGTGCTCGGCGACTCGATCCGGACGCATTGCATCGGCTCGGTGAAGTCCAACATCGGCCACACCGAGGCGGCTGCAGGAGTCGCCGGGGTGATCAAAGCGAGCTTGTGCCTCGAGCGTGGCCTCATCCCGCCGAACCTGCATTTCGAGCGGCCCAACCCCAACATCCCGTTCGACACCCTGCCGCTGCGGGTTCCTACGGAGATGGTCCCGTTCCCCCAACAGTCCGGGCCGAGACGCGCCGGCGTCAACTCCTTCGGTTTCGGTGGGACGAACGCGCACGCGGTCCTCGAGCAGGCACCGGGCGCTCGTCCTGCGGCGAACGACGAGCACGACGACGGCAGCCCCCAGCTGCTGGTGCTGTCGGCACGCAGCCCGGAGGCATTGCGTGCGCAGGCCGATGCGTACGCGACGCTTCTGGAGCAGCCGGAGGGCCCGGCTCTGCAGCGGGTGTGCCGAGCGGCCTCCCGGCAGCGAGATCACCATCCACTGCGGACTTTCGTCGTGGCCGGTGACCCGGCGCAGGCGGCGGAGCAACTACGGCAGATGGATGTCTCCGCGCGCCGGGCGACGCACAGCGAGGTGGCGTTCGTCTACACCGGTATGGGGCCGCAGTGGTGGGGGATGGGTCGCGAGCTGCTGCGTGAGGAGCCCCGTTTCGCCGAGGTCGTGGCCGCGTGCGACGAGGTGCTGGAGCGCTTCGGCATGTCGATCTCCGACGAGCTGCTGCGTGAGGAAGAAAGTTCCAGGTTGACCGAGACGCTGTACGCGCAGGTCGCCAACTTCGTGGTGCAGGCCGGGCTCACCGCGCTCTGGCGTGACTGGGGCGTCGAGCCCGCGTTGATCGTGGGACACAGCGTCGGTGAGGTGGCCGCGGCGTACGCGGCGGGTGTGTACTCGCTGGAGGACGCGCTGGCGGTCAGCTTTCACCGTGCGAGTCTCCAGGCACGCCTCGCCGGCCGAGGCGGCATGGCGGCGGTCGACGTACCAGCGGAGGCTGTGCGACAGCACCTCGTCGAGGGAGTGGACATCGCCGCGGTCAACAGTCGGTCCTCGACGACGCTGTCCGGCGACCCCGACGCCATGAACGTGGTGACGGAGCGCCTGCGCGACTCCGGTGCGTCGGTGAAGGTGCTGCGGGTCGAGGTGGCCTACCACAGCCATCAGATGGACGAGATCCACGAGCCGTTGCTGGCTGCGCTACGTGGAATCCGGCCGCGCGAGGCCAGGATTCCGCTGTTCTCCACCGTGACCGGCGATGGGGTGAAGGGGACGGAACTGGACGCCGGGTACTGGTGGGGCAACGTCCGGCAACCGGTGCGGTTCGCCGCGGCGATACGCAAGCTGCTGGCGTTCGCGCCCGATGCCGTCCTGGAGGTCGGACCGCACCCGGTCCTGGCGACGGCGATCGACGAGGCCCTGGCCGAGCGCGGCAGCGACGCCGTGCGGCTCGCCTCGCTTCGCCGAGACCGCCCGCAGCGCCAGCAGGTACTGGAAACCCTCGGTGGCCTGTACGCGTGCGGTGTCGAGCTGGATTGGCAACGCGTTCATCCGGGTCCGCGCGAGCGGCTCGAACTGCCGCGCTATCCCTGGCAGCGAGAGCGCCACTGGGTTGAGTCGGCGGCGTCCCGGCAGGCGCGGCTGGGCGCTGACGGCCCACGGCTGGGCGGGCGCGCCGTCGCAGCCGCCACACCGGTCCGCGATGTCGAACTCTCGGCGGCCGAGTTCCCGTACCTGGCTGATCACCGAATCGGGCAGACGGTGGTCTTCCCCGGCTCCGGATACCTCGAAGCGGCGCTGGCCATGTTCCCGGACGACGTTCCCTGCGTCCTCGAGGACGTCGTCTTCCAGCGCCCGCTCGCGCTCCAAGCACGCTCCATCACCACGCTGCGCATCGGCTACGACCCTGACCATCGTCTCGTAACGCTGCACAGTCGCGGGCAGGACGACGAAGCCGTCTGGACGCTGCACGCGCAACTGCGTCGCCCTGACCTTGCCCGTCCGCGGCTGCCGCAACCCCGCACCGAGACACTGGCGGAGCTGACGCGGGCCTTGACGCCGGTCGGCCACGACGAGGTGTACGCACAACTGGACGGCAGCAACCTCAACTACGGTCCGGCGTTCCGCGCGGTCGACCAGTTGTGGTACCGGGAGGAGACCGGGGAGGTCTTCGCCGAGCTGAGCCTCGACACCGTCGACGCACGGGGATACCGCCTGCATCCGGCACTACTCGACGCGGCCCTGCAGGCCGTGATCGCCGGTGCGCTGCGGTTCTCCAAGGACGCCCGGGGTGCCACCTACGTGCCGGCCAGCATCGGCGAACTGCGCTTCTTCCGCTCACCCGGCAAGCGGCTCTGGCTGCACGGAAGCGACCGGCGCAGCACGGTCCCCGGACGCCTTGAGTGCGACCTGACACTGGTCACCGATGGCGGCGAGGTCGTCGCCGAAGTCATCGGGTTGCGAGCACAGCGGCTGGCCGAGGACGACACCGAGCAGCAGAGCGGATCGCAGGAGCTGTACTACGAGCACGCCTGGCATCCGGAGCAGTTGGAGGGCACCGGCGACGCGGAGGGCACCTGGATCGTCGTCAGCTCGCCGGCGAACGCGGCGGTTCTCGACCAAGGACTGTCCGAACGGGGCGGCAAGGTGCTGCACATCGCGCCGAGCGGGCAGGAGTGGCCCGCGGAGGTGGTGGCCGCCCTCGGCGGTGACTCGACGTGCCGGGGTGTGATCCACGTCAGCGACGCCGGCGTGCGCGACGCGCCGGCATGCGCGCCCGTCACGACACCCTTGCAACTGGTGCAGGCCCTGTCCGGTATCGATGTGCCGTTGTTCCTGGTCACTTCGGGTGCGCAGAGCGTCAGCCCCGACGATGCCACGACGGACCCGTCCGCGGCGTCGGTGTGGGGGTTCGGCCGGGTGGTCAACGCCGAGCGCCCGGAGCTGCGCTGCAGGCTCATCGACGTCGACGCCGAGGTCCACGTCGCCGCCGATCGGGTTGTCGAGGCGCTGCTCGCCGAGTTCACCCATGACGCCCTGGACGAGGTGGCGCTGCGCGGTGGCAGCCGGTACGTCCGCAGGCTCGAACACGCCGCGGACCGGTCCCCGCTGCGGCACGTGAGCACCCGCACCGACAGCACTCCGGTCCGCCTTCGCAACGGCCACGCGGGGCTTGACGGCCTCGGGTTCGAGGCCACGGGCCGACGGTCTCCGGGGCCGAACGAAGTCGAGATCGAGGTCGCCTACGCCGGGCTCAACTTCAAGGACGTACTCAAGGCGACCGGGCTGCTGGACCCGGAGGCAATGGAGGGCAGCCTTTCACGGGAGACGCTCGGGCTGGAGTGCTCGGGCACCGTCCTCCGGGTCGGCGAAGTCGTCTCGGGGCTCCGGCCCGGCGACGAGGTCTTCGCCCACAGCCGCGACCTCTTCGGCTCACACGTGACGCTCGACGAGGTCCGTGTCGTCAAGAAGCCGACGACGCTGTCGCTGGCCCAGGCCGCGTCGCTGTTGCCGGCGGTCACAGCACACCAGTCGCTGGTGAGGCTCGCCGGCGTGCGGCGCGGCGACCGGGTTCTGGTGCACTCGGGTGCCGGCGGGGTCGGGCTGGCGGCGGTGCGCATCGCGATGTGGCTCGGCGCCGAGGTGTATGCGACTGCGGGGAGCGAGCAGCGCAGGGAGCTCCTTCGCCGCGAGGGCGTGGCCGGAGTGTCCGATTCCAGGTCCACGGCATTCGCCGACGACATCCTGCGCTGGACCGACGGTGCGGGGGTTGACGTCGTCGTCAACTCGCTGTCCGGCGAGGCACTGCACAAGAGCATCGGCCTGCTGCGGCCGTTCGGCCGCTTCGTCGAGCTGGGCAAGGCCGACATCGCCGCGGACCACGCGTTGCGCCTGGCTCCCTTCCACCGTGCCCTGTCGTTCCACGCGTTCGACTACGACCAGATGATGCTCCTGGATCCCGAACGCGTCCGCACCTGCATGCGCGAGGTCGCGGACCTCTACGACGAAGGAGCGGTCGCTCCGCTGCCGGTCACCGAAGTGCCGGCCGCGGAGGTGGCTACCGCGTTCCGCGCGATGACGCACAGCGAGCACAACGGCAAGATCGTCGTCCGCGTCGCACGCGAACCGGTTGCGGTGCCGGCCTCGTCGATCACCGAATCACCGATCAGCCACGACGGCACCTACGTGATCACCGGAGGCCTGGGCGGGCTGGGACTCGCGGTCTCGGCGTGGTTGGCCGACCGCGGCGCGCGTCATCTGGTGCTGACGGGCCGGCGCGGCATCGCCACTCCCGAGGCCGAGCGGGCGGTGGCCGATCTGACGGGCCGGGGAGTCGAGGTTCGTGTCGAGCAGGCTGACGTGGGCGACCGCGACCTGATGGAAGGGGTCTTCGAGCGGGTGCGCGCGCAGATGCCTCCTGTCAGGGGCATCATCCACGCCGCGGCCGACTTCGACGATGTGGTGCTCTCCGACACCGACGCCGCGCGACTGGTGGCGGCCACCAGGCCGAAAGCGGACGGGGCCTGGAACCTGCATCTGCTGAGCGAGTCCTGCGACCTCGACTTCTTCGTGCTGTTCTCGTCGGTCGCGGCGCAGATCGGCGCCGCCGCGGCGGGCGCCTACGCGACGGCCAATGAGTTCCTCAACGCCCTGGCGCGCTACCGGCGCGCTCGCGGTCTGCCGGCCACCAGCGTGGGCTGGGGGATGATCGACGAGGTCGGCGTGGCTGTCAGCCGGAACGGCACCGTGGGCAACGTGCTGCGCCGCAACGGACACATCGGCTTGCCACCCGCACGGCTGGTCGCCGAGTTGGAGGCGCTGGTGCGCACCGCTCCGGTGGAGGCGTCGGTGGCCGACATCGACTGGAAGCGCTGGGCGCAGGCCAATCCCCAACTGGCCCCGTTGCCCCGGTACCGCACGCTCGTCCCGGCCGCCGGTCCGGATGCCGGAGGGCAGGCGTCGGTACCGGAGCGCTTGCGGAACGCCACCTCAGAGGAACGCGCCGCCCTGCTGCCAGAGCTCGTCACACCTCTTCTGCAACGGATTACAGGACTCTCGGACCAGCAGCTCGACGATCAGCAAGCGGTCGACATCGATTCCCTGGCCGCGGTGGAACTGAGGGTCCTGCTCCAGAACACGCTCGGTGTCGCGGTACCGGCCGTCAGACTTCAGCGAGACCTGACGGTTACCAGCCTGGCCGGCCTGCTGGCCGACGAGCTGGAGCGGGCGCCGGTGGACACGTTCCGCCCGCTCGAGGACATCGTCATGCATGAATTCGTGTCATCGGACGGCCTGACGATCTACGGACACCTCAGTCTGCCCGCGGGTCCCGGACCGCACCCGGCAGTGGTGGTGTGCACCTCGGGAGAGGGCGGGGCATTGGACGACGAGGGGCGCTACGCCCACATCAGCGAACACACCCCGCTGCACGCGGCCGGGTTCGCGGTCTTCACCGTCGACCAGCGCGGAGCACCCGGGCACGGCGCGGATTACCGCGCACGCCCCGAGATGGGCGGCCTCGACATCGACGACGTCGTCGCCGCGGCCCGCTACATCGCGGAGCTGCCCGAGATCGACGCGGCGCGGATGAGCGTTCTCGGTACGAGCCGGGGTGGCTCTTCGGCCTTGCTCGCGCTGGCCCGCGAGCCGTCAGTATGGCACCGTGCCGTGCTCATCATGGGTCTGTACGACCCGGGTGTCCTGATGGCGGCCGAGCAGTCCAGTCCCGGGGCGCTGCTGCCGGAGCGAGCCGAGACCGGGTCGGCCGAGGTCAATGCCTACCTCGCCGCGCCGCAGCGACAACCGATGAGCCTCTTGGAGGCGGTCACAACCCCCTTGCTCCTCGTGCACGGCGATTCCGACGAGATCGTGCCCGTCGCTCAGGCCCACCACTTGGCGGACCGGGCGCAGCAGCTCGGGTTGCCCGCTCAGCTGGTCACCGTACCCGGTCTGGGCCACGACAACGACCACGCCGGTGAGCCATGGGTTCACCTGTGGCCCGAGATCGCTCGCTTCCTCAGCGAGGACCCGCGATGAGTGATGACATGGTGCGCACGGAAGTGCTGATCATCGGAGCTGGTATGTCCGGCCTCGGTCAAGCCATCGAACTGGCGAGGTCCGGCGTGGACTTCCTCGTCCTGGAGAAGGCGCATGATGTTGGGGGAACATGGCGCGACAACACCTACCCGGGCGCGTCATGCGACGTCGAGTCGGTTCTGTACTCCTATTCTCGGGAACGCAAACCGGACTGGAGCGCCGCCTTCGCCGGCCAAGCCGAAATTCTCGGGTACCTGCGAACCGTCGCCCGGCGCCGTGGTCTGCTGCCGCGGATCCGCTTCGGTGTTGAAGTGACCGAAGCGCGGTGGGAATCCAGCACCGGTGAGTGGATTGTCTCCACCGCGTCCGGGACTACCTACATCGGCCGCTTCCTCATCCTCGGGGTCGGCGGCCTGCACGCTCCACAGGTACCCGACCTACCCGGTGCGGACTCCTTCAGTGGAGATGTCTGGCATTCTTCGTGCTGGAACCACGACGCCGACCTGACCGGCAAGCGTGTGGCGCTCGTGGGCGTGGGCGCCTCCGGCGTCCAGCTCGTTCCACATCTGGCCGAAAGGGCCTCGGAACTGACGGTCTTCCAGCGAACCGCGGCATGGGTGCTGCCGAAGGCCGACACTCCCGTCCCCGCCTGGCGTCAGCGCCTGTTCCGCTGGCTGCCCTGGACACAGGCATTGCACAGGCTCAGGATCTACCTGCGCCGCGAGAAGAGGGGCATCGGGTTCCACAGCCGCCCGGATGCGATGCGGGTGGCTGAACAGGTGGTGCTCAGGCAGATCGAAGACCAGATCGACGACGCCGCGCTGCGTGATGTGGTGACCCCGAAGTACCGCATGGGTTGCAAACGCGTGCTCTTCTCCAACGAGTACTACCGGACGCTCAACGCACCGCACGTTCACGTCGTCGCGGGCCAACCGGTCGCCCTGCGGTCGGACGCCGTCGTCGACGATGCCGGCAACGAGCACAAGACCGACGCGGTCATCTACGCCACGGGGTTCGACGTGACCGGCTCGTACGATCGGATTCACATCGAAGGCGTCGACGGGCGCGTGCTCAAGGACGAATGGCTCAGCGCCCCGCGGTCCTACAACGGTGTCGCGGTACCCGGCTTCCCCAACATGTTCGTGCTCCTCGGTCCCAACGGCGTCGTCCCCTACACCGCCGTCGTGGTCAACATCGAGGCGCAGGCGCGGTACGTCGTCCGCGCGATCCGTGCGACCCGCTCGGCTCGTGCGCGGGCGCTCGCCGTCCGGCCGGAGGCGGAGCGACGCTTCCAGGACGAGCTGCGCGGTAGGTCCGGTCGCACGGTCTGGCTCGCGGGTGGCTGCCGCAGCTGGTATCAGAACGGCTCGCCGTCCGGCACCGTGCTGTGGCCGGGCTCCACGCTGGAGTACCGCTGGCGGCTCCGCAGGCTGCGTCGGCGTGATTTCGTCTTTATACCGCTTCAGAACCGGGAGTTCATGCGCGCTCGCTGACCTGGTATTGGCAGCGCGACTCCGCAAGATGAGAGACCTGGTCGGCCGGTGTCCACCAGATGGGCACCGGCTGGCTGAACCAGCACAGCCCGCGTCAGCCTTGGCCAGGTGGGCAGGCTAGGGCTACTGTCCCTCGCACTCGCGCTTCTGCTGGGGCCTGAAGCTGTATTTGGTCACCAGCCTGGACGGCATCGCGCTGGCGTGGTGCCTGGCCGCCCTGGAATCGGCGAACGCGAGGTCGCCGCCGAACCGCTGGGCCACGCCCACGACCTCGCGGCCCTGGCCAGCGGGGTTTCGCAATCGGCGACAAAGGCTGGCCGGCAGGGACTTCCAGCGCGACATGGCCGAACCCGGCATCACCTTCATCCGGCCTGACCGCCGCGATGAGAACCGCTGTCACGCACCCTCGCGCTGATCCGGCAACGCATCGAGTCGACCATCAACACCGCCAAGGCCCAGCTCTCGCTCGAGGGCCATGGGGACCGGGCCCCGGCGGTCAAACGTTCCCTCATCGCCTACGACCATTGAGAGCCCGGGAACCAACCATCTAGATGAGGCCGGACCGTATGGCGTAGGAGACCGCATGGGCGCGGTTATGCAGGTTGAACCGGTTCGTGAAATTGTAGAGCACGTTCTTGACGGTGCGTTCGGAGAAGTGCAGTTCTTGCGCTATGTGCTTGAGATCGAACCCTTCGGACACCATGCGGAGCACATCGATCTCGCGATTGGTTATCCCGGACATGGCCAGGTCCTGTGGCGCCAGCACCTCGCGGTAGACCCTTTGCACCTGATCGATGAGCGCGCCTTGCAGCGAGTGGGGAAAGAAACCCCCTCTTTCGCCGAGCGTGCGGATGGCTTGGAGGAACATCTTGGCGTTGAAGTCGCGGCGCCACAGGACGGCGCGCACGCCCAGTTCGAGCGCTGTGGGGATATCGGCGTTCCAGCGGTGCTCCACCAGCAGGAGGAAAAGGGCGGTAGTGTTGGCGCGGAGATCCCGCAGGGTGGTCATCGTGGATGAGTCGACGTTCTTGACCGCGACCACGAGCACATTGGCGTCGTCCTTGCCGGCCTCGGTGATACGTGCGTCTCCGGCCAGGAAACTGGTCAGCCCTATGCGGGTCAGGGAGTCCGATATGTGTATGGCCACGCGGATCTTCTCCGTGGTTGTCTCCGGCATGGCGAGGTCCCCCATTTCGGTAGTATCAGTGGTGTGGAGTTCGGTCAGCAGGCAGCACCTGACCGTCTGCGCCGCGGTGCTTTTCGGGCGCGGCGGAGTTTCAATGAAGGAACGATCGGTCGAGCCGGTCGCGCAAGCCCGGCGAAACGAATTCCCGTCCGCTGTGCCCGGGGTGCGCGCCGCGGCAGTCGGCTGTCGGGAAACCCGGTCGGCCGCCGGGCTAGAGAATGGTCTGGACAGTCGTCACCGGGAGGGCGGAGCGTGCGGGCTTGCGTTCTCCGGGGTCGCTCTCGTCCTTCATCTTCAGGGTCAGCAATGCCACGCCGAAGTACATGAGGCTGAACGTCACCGCGACGCCGCCGCCACCCACCAGCGGGTAGAGGACCGTCACAACGACGGGGCCGACGAACGCCGCGCCGCCGGCACCGAGGTTGAGCACCGCCAGCGCCGCGCCTTTGTCCTTGCGCGCGACCATCGAGGGCATCAGCGCCGACAGCGGTACGAACCCGGCGAGCAGCACGCCGTAGAGGACGCCGAACGTCGCGGTCACCGCGAAGTTCTGGGCGGCCACCGCGCCGAAGTACCATACCGGCGTGGCGATCGCGCAGCCCACGCAGCCGAACCAGGTCACGGTGCGCCGCCAGCCGAAGCGGTCGGCGAAGACGCCGAAGAACAGGTTCGCGGCGATGTTCGCGCCGTAGGCGATGGAGGCCAGCGATGCGATCTGGGCGGCGCTGAGGAACCCGCCGCCCGCGGCGGCGGGGCCGAAGACGAACGGGAACATCGCGAAGAAGCCGTACTGCGGAGCGGTGTTGACGATCCGGACGAGCCCGCCGGCGAGGGTGCGCCGGTCGCGCCAGAGAATGCCCACGCCCTCACCCAGGCGCCTGAGGCTGCGTGGGTTGTCGACGCTGCTGTCAGCGATCGGCTGGAGGCCGTGCTTTTCGCGCACCGCGAACGAGCCGAGGAGCACCCCGACGCTCACCAGGACCATCGACAGCACGAGCGTGTCGTACAGACTCATGCCCAACGGGCCGATGGCAAGCGCGGCGACCGCGGCACCGAGTGTGGGCAGGCCGCCGGTGAAGGCGAACCAGAACCACCCAGCGACCGACCCGCGCATGCTGGCCGGGCTGGCGACTTGCGCCCACACCAGGAAGGCGAACGCGAACAGCGGGTAGGCGAAGCCGCGGACGCCGTAGGCGGCCACGATAAGCGTGGCGCTGTGCGAGGGGATGGCCACGAACAGAAAGAGAGCCTCGAAGACGATCCACCACGCACCGCCGAGCCACATGACCCGTCGCGGGCCCCAGATCGCCGACAGTGTCCCGGAGAACCAGGCGGCGATCATCGCCGCCACGCCGTAGAGCGTGACCGTGGCGAACGAGGCGGTCGCTCCGGGCAGGCCGCCCCCCTCGGGTTGCTGCAGGTAGTCGGACAGGTAGGTGGTCTCCACGCCGTCGCCGACCATGAAGATCAGCACGGCGACGAAACCCCAGAACAGCCTCTGCGGGATACCGATGCGCTCCAGCACGCCTGCCGGGTTGCCGAAGTCGCCGGGTTCGGCGTCGTCCTGGGCGATCCGGCGCGGGTCGGAGGGTGGGGACTGACGGGGCATCACGATCTCCAGGGATCGGGCGTACACGTCTCCTGACGTGGCGGGCGTCAGGCTCTCGACGTGATCTGCGACACTGTTTCGCGAAGCAGAGTATCATGTGGCGCGTTCAAGTTAACATACCTGTAGTTAATTTTCGGGACACTGAGAGCGCTGCACGCGCTGACTGGTATCGCGCCGTCACGGCCTGCCCACGAAGCGAGGCCGGTACGACGTCTACCCGCTCGCGCATCTCCTCGGCGACCCGGTCGCCACCTGTCCCGTCCGCGGCGCCTGGTCGAAGGCGCTGACGCGGCCGGTGCGGGATGGCGCAACCCGCCTCGCTGGCGCCCGTCGTCGACGCCGTTGTCGTCGCTGTCCTGCCTCTTTGGCGCTGGTGCCATCGGGCCTGCTTGCCTGGTGGGTCACAGCGCCGCTTGGGCGGCGGCAGGCCCCGGGCAACGTGCACGTGATAACTAACAGTGACAATGTTAATGTTCGGCCCAGGATCTCGGGGCCGCTTCAGGTTGCCGATCTGGCGGATGCGGGGAGCCCGAACCGCGCGATCCGTTCCACCTGTACTGCCGGCGGCTCAGAAGATGGAGGCCGCGGTCGATCATCACGGACTGGCCGGTCATGTAGTCGGAAGTCTCCGAGGGTGAGGTTGGGCAGGAACACGGCCACGTACTTCGGCACCGACACCCTGGCGAGGTGGACCGGTGGGCACGCGCAACCCGCGAGATGAGGCACTGACCCTGCTCGGTCCGGCAGGGGCGCGCCGCGGTGAACCGCAAGGTGGATGTGGACCCCGACGAGTCGTGGTGGAGCAGCCCAGGCCAGCCGCCTTCAGTCAACGAACGATGTGCCGGCGCAGTCCTCGGCCAGCCGTGGGATGAGCGACCCGGTCACCTGTCCGATGTCGTCGGGGAACCGGGCGTCTTCGGTGATCAGTGCGTCAACTGGTGGTAGGCAGCCCGGCGAGTGCGGCGGGACCTAGTTGCGGAAACTACGAGCGTCCGGCGCGCGGCATCCCGAAAGATCGAACGCCCGTTGGTCGCACCACTGCCGCACCTTCGCGCCCGACCGGCCGAAGGGTCCGGCGGAGCCGTGGATCGCTGGGGACCTTCGTGCAACTTGGCGAGCACTACCAGGCATGACCACTTGAAACCCTTGCGGGGACGCCGCAGCATACATGTCATCGATCACAGCGATGAATAGCACGCTGAGGCGATCACCAGTGCTTCCGAGTAGCACCACCAAAAGTTTGGGGACCATCGATGTCCGACCGCGTGGCGACTCCTGATCTGTACGCCGACCGGAACTGGACCGAGACCGACTTCATCTCCGCGGCGATGGAATGGCATTTCGATCCCCGGACAGGTTCGCCGTTCTGGTTGGGGAAGGCCGGCTCCCTGGGGTTCGACCCGCGCCGCGACGTACGCACGCACGCCGATCTCAGATTGTTCCCGAACGTTGTCAACGAACTCCGGGACGCACCGCTGGAAGCCCTCATCCCGCGCGGGTACGGACGGGCCGATGTCATCGGTGCGTACGACAGCGGCGGAACGACGGGTGCGCCGAAGCGCGTTGTCCTGGTGTCCGACTGGTTCGAGCGCTCCCTGGTGTGGAAGTCGGCTCGCATGGACGACTTCGGGTGTCCCTCCGGAGTCAACTGGTTGACCGTCGCGCCCAGCGGTCCGCACATCTTCGGCCGGCTGATGGCCGAACTGCCCAGAATGCGCGGCGGCATAGGTTTCACGGTCGACCTGGACCCCCGATGGGTTCGCAAGTGCCTGAGCGAAGACCGCGCGCAGGAGGCCGAACGCTACGCCGAGCACGTTGTCGACCAGGTCGAGACGATTCTGGCATCGCAGGATATCGGTGTGCTCGTGGCGACACCGCCGCTGCTGGAGCGCATGGCCGACCGCGACCGGCTGCTCAAGCTGATCAACGAGAAGGTCAAGCTGATCATGTGGGGTGGTGCCCACATGGATCCCGATACCAGGCACGTCCTGCGAAGCGAGGTGTTTCCGGATGTCGCGCTTGTCGGCCAGTACGGCAGCACCATGATTCTCGGCGGCAGCATGGAGCGCGCCGACGGTGATCCCGGCGCCCGCTCCTGCGTGTTCGACTCGTTCTCGCCGTACACGACGTTCTCGGTCGTCGACCCGGATTCGCGCGTCGATGTCGCCGAAGGCGAACGCGGACAGGTCGTGATGCACCACATCAGCAAGTCCCTGCTGCTGCCGAACAACCTCGAACGCGACATGGCTACCCGCGTCGCCCCACCGGCGGGGGCGCTGGGTGTGTCGGTCGCCGACGTGTCCCCGGTCGCGATGTTCGACGACTCCGAGGTCATCGAAGGGGTGTACTGATGACGACTGTGCGCCGGCTTGACGCGCTCGGCGTTTCCGGGCCGTTCAGCACATCGCGGACCGCCGAGGTGGTCGGTGTGAACGATGCTTTGATGGCGGAGTTGAGCCTGGTTCCCCGGTTGTACGTCAAGCGGAACCTCGACGCGCTCCGCCGAGCGCGGCCGATGCCGCCCGGAGAACGCGCCGATCGACTAGCGGCGGTCGGCGAGCTGTTCATGAACGAGGTGGACGGCATTTCCTTGCGCGAACACGAAACGGAGGTATGCCGCGCTTCGGGTGTGGCCATGCCCGTTGTTCGCGATGCCAGCCGATCGATCGCCCGAAGCGCTGCCGCAGCAGAGGAGTCGGTGCAACAGGCTCGGCCGGTCGGAGCCGTGAGCGACTGGCGCGCCGGCGGCGAAGCCGGGGCGGTGTGGGCGCGCAAAGGCGAGGTCTTCGCCGTGCTCGCGCCCGGCAACCACCCGGCTACGCACGCCGCGTGGCTCGAAGCCCTGGCCATGGGCTATCGCGTGGCGATTCGGCCGTCGAGGCGGGAGCCGTTCACCCCGCATCGTCTGGTCAGCGCGCTGCGGCAAGCCGGGTTCGGTAGCGACCAGGTCGTCCTGTTGCCCACCGACCACACCGTGGCCGACGTGCTGGTGCAGGCAGCCGACCTTGCCATGGTCTACGGCGGTGACGAGGTCGCGGCCACTTACGGGGCGCGTGCGGATATCCTCGTGCAGGGCCCTGGCCGTTCCAAGGTGCTTCTCGCCGACGGCCACAGCGAGCGGCACATCGCCACGGTGGTCGACTCCGTCGGCGGGCATGGCGCGACGGCCTGCGTCAACGCCACGGCGGTGTTCGTCGATGGTGACGCCCCGGGCGTGGCACGCGAGGTCGCCCGCTCGCTGTCGGAGATCGTGGTCCGCCCGCCTGAATCCGACGACGCCGTCCTTCCCGCGTTCAGGGTTGAACGCGCGAAGGCGCTCCAGAACTACCTGCGCGGCAGGCTCGATACCGCCGAAATGATCTCAGGCCCGGATCTCGTCGCCGAACTTCCCGGCGGGGGAGCAGTCCTTCGGCCGGCGGTCATGCTGCTGGACCGGGCGGACGCGCCGCAGGTGAACATCGAGCTGCCGTTTCCGTGCGTGTGGGTCGCTCCCTGGTCACCCGCCGACGGGGTCGCTCCACTGCGGAACACCTTGACGCTGACCGCGATCACACCCGACGAAGATCTCCTGACACGGCTGGTCGAGGAACCGTCGATCAGCAACGTGCACGTGGGCGACCGCCCCACGTTCCTCATGGGCCCAGGACTCCCGCACGACGGTCACCTGGCGGAGTTCCTGATGCGCAGCAAGACCGTCATCCGCGATCGGTCGCCCGTGCCCCTGCCTCGTCCGGAGGGCGAGCGCTTGACCGGTAAGGAGTCCTTTCGCATGAGGGAGGTTCATGGTCTCGGGTGAGATCTGACCAGCGCGATCACCTCCGCTGCCCGGCTCTTTTCCGCGGGCCCCCGGGGATTGCTCGCGCGGCAGGGTCGGCCGCCTGGTGCGGGTGGTACTTCGGAGTGGCCAACGAGCGGTGGGCCTGGGGCGGCGGTCGGTGACCACCAAGCGATGTCATCGAAAGATTTCCCGTAAGCCCGCGGACCGGCGGTCAACGCCGCATCGTGCCCGAACCAACTCGAATCGAGGGTCAGCGTTGCTGGAAAGCCAAGACCAACAGCGATTGAAGATCGCGATCGGGCAGGCGCAACAACTCGTCGGCCGCGACTCGTTGGTGCACGTGGCCGGCGAGTTCGCCAACGAGGAGGACGTTCACGAACTGGCATCGGAAGCGGCCTTCAACCACGTCGCGACACTGGTGTTTCCGGACAGCGTCGACGATGTGCGGAGCTTCCTGGCCGAATCGGGTTTCGACACCAGTGCGACGGTCGCCAGCACTGTTGTGCGCAACCGCCTGGCTCGCCGCTACGGCGTGCCCGAGGAGTCCCTGGAAGTCTCCATCATCCTCGCGTCGTCCCGGTCCGACGCGCAGGTGGGGGTCGAGGTTTTCGCCGTTCCCCGTTCGTGCGCGGAGCGTGCCGCGCCTGGCATGGTCGCCGACGAGCGCGCGCATGACTGGGAATCGCACCTGGCATGGGTGCTTACCGGGGATCCCGAAAGAGCGCGGAGAATATGCACGGAAAAAATGGCGATGGTTCCCGACGGCGGTGGCTACAACCCACACCAGGACGTCGAGTCGGGCGGCCGGTCGGTGCTCTACTTCCGTGCGCCTGTCCGGGAGGGGCTTCCCGCGCGTTTCGAGCTGACCTGCGCCGGACACTACCCCGACGTGCTCGCCGCACACATCCGCAGCGGTGCGGAGGCGCCAGGCGCACCCACCAAGCTGCTGTCGATCCTGGCCGGCCACTGGGCTGCCAGAGCGGTTCACGTGGCCGTGGAGATCGGACTCTGCGACGTGCTGGGGCAAGGACCGCTGACGGCTGGGGACGTGGCGCAGCAGACGGACTGCGACCCTGCCGCGGTCGACCGGTTGCTCCGCTACCTCACGCACCTGGGTGTGGTCAGACGTCTTGGCGAGAACAAGTACTCCAACACCCCGCTGGGCGCGCTGCTGAGAGCGGACAGCCCGTTCAGCGACCTGACCCGCATGTACGGTGGCGAGTTCTATGACGCTTGGCGCGAGTTCGCCTCCGCGGTGCGCACCGGGCATACCGCGTTCAGCCACAAGTACGGTGTCGAGCACTTCGACTACTTCGCAGAGCGTCCCACGACGGCACGCACGTTCGATCGCTCGATGCAGGCGGTCACGAACCTGGTTGCCGACGAGCTCTCCCGGACGTTCCCGTTCCCGGCAGGCGCGATGGTGGTCGACATCGGTGGGGGAAACGGCACGCTGTTGCGCGCGATCCTGCGCGAGAACCCGGAAGTGTCCGGGATCTTGTTCGACCGTGAGCACGTCTCGTGCAACGCTGTGGCCGAACACGAAGATGCGTCCTACCGCAGCCGTTTCAGCTCGGTGGCCGGTGACTTCTTCGCCGAGGTGCCCGGCAGCGGAGACATCTACCTGTTGTCGCGAGTACTGCACGACTGGAACGACGAGGACTGCGTCCGCATCCTGGCGGCCTGCCGACGTGCCTGCGGGGCGGGCGCCGAACTGCTGGTGCTCGAACGTCTCCTGCCCGATGCCGAAACCGGCGCGCCGGACATCTCACTCACCGCGCCCTGGGACATGCAGATGCTCGCCATCACCGGCGGCAGGGAACGAACCAGGTCCGAGTACGGGACGCTGCTGACGAAGGCGGGCTTCCGGCTTGATGAGGTCAGACCGCTGCCGGTGGACATGAACGTGCTGGTGGCAGTACCCGCTGCGGCAGGGCCGGATGGTCAACCAGGCAGCGGTGTTCCGAGTCCGGGGTTTCGAGCGCGGTGAAGCGGAATGGGGCGGTCCGGAGGAACTCGAAGCGGCTGCAGTACTTGGAGCAGGGCGCGAGCCAGGCGATTGCGGACGCGCACACCCTCGCTGCCGAGTCGACACGGCACACCCACGGGCAGCGTCGACTGATTTTACGGTCTCCAGTGATCCCGTGATCCTGAGGAGGGCGGGCCAGCGGTCCTGGCGGCTGCCTGGCGCCGCTCACAACGCGCTGCCATGCCGGAGATCACCCTGCCGAGTCCTCGCTCTCGAACCGGTGCCCGCCAACATCGAGAAAGCAATGGCTTCAGGCACGATCGCGTGCACGGCGGCGGCAGGATCGGCGGCCGGAGGGTAGCCGCGCCGCGCGGTGGCGACCCGCGAATACTCTCGCTCAACTGGTCGGCCGGGGCGGTGAAGGGGATCCGTAACCGCGTGAGGCGTCTCGCGGACGCCTGGGCGCCCGCGCTGCGCTGTGGTCACGTTTATCGCGACGCCGTCCAGGTCGACGAGGGCCGGCCGAGGCGGACCGGTGCCTGTTTGCTGGTGTGTGTCCGTTGCCGGAGGCGCCCGCGAAGCCGAGCGGTTTCGTGACTACGCCGGGGCTGACGAAGTTCTCGATCGTGGCAGGCTTCGCGCGGTACTGGGTGCGGGAGCCGACGGCGGTTGGGGACACTCCACATGGGAGGTCCTGGCCCAACGGCGATCGGCGGGCAGGCTACCGGCCGGCCGCCGAGAAGCCGGGAGCCGGAGCCGGCGTTCAAGCTCGCCGACTGATCATCGGCTGGGTAGCGGTAGTGCTTGCTCCATGTCAGCCCAGACGTCGTCGACATGCTCGACGGCAGTGCACGGACGGGCAGATGTGATAGGGCAAATCGTCATCCTTCGACCTGGATTCGCAGGTTGGCCTGCCGTGGAGCTGTACGGTCGCTGCCAGGCTTGGCTGGATCCGGTGGGCAGGTTGTACGTGGCATTGCAGCCGGGCGAGCGCACGGATCCTCCTCCGTGAGGGCGCTGGAGCATGTCGGAGGAAATCCAGGTTAACGGGCTGGGAAGCGGCCGAGGCGATGAGCGATGTGGAACTACCGCGTTTGCTGCGTGCTTCTGCGTCCGAAGACGGTGTAAAAGTGGCAGACGGCTCGAACGCCGCGCAGATTCGGTCTCTGTTCGTCGGCCCGGATGTGTTCCGTGTCAACGGCGGCCGAATGTGGACCCGGCTGCGGCGGCTGAGAATGGACCCACCCTGGTTGTTGATGTTTAGTCGTTGGTGTTGGTGGCCGCGGGGACGCGACCGAGGTCTTGGCGGTCTTTGAGGCGGTAGCTGTCTCCTTTCAGGGAGATGACTTCGGCGTGGTGCACGAGGCGGTCGATCATGGCCGCGGCGACGACGTCGTCGCCGAAGACCTCGCCCCAGCGGCCGAAGGGTTTGTTGCTGGTGACGATCAGGCTGGCTCTCTCGTAGCGGGAGGAGACCAGTTGGAAGAACAGGTTCGCGGCTTCGGCTTCGAAGGGGATGTAGCCGACCTCGTCGATGATCAGCAAGGGGATCCGGCCGAGTTTGACCAGCTCCTGCTGGAGCCGTCCGGCGTGGCTGGCCTCAGCCAGCCGGGCGACCCACTCGGCGGCGGTGGCAAACGAGACGCGGTGTCCGGCCTGGCAGGCCCGGATCCCGAGTCCGATGGACAGGTGGGTCTTGCCGGTGCCGGGAGGACCGAGGAAGACCACGTTGTCCTTGCCCGCGATGAAGTCCAGTGTTCCGAGATGCGTAATCGTGTCGCGTTTCAGGGAGCGTTGGTGGTCGAAGTCGAACTCCTCGAGGGACTTCCTGCTCGGGAATCGGGCGGTGCGGATGCGTCCCTCGCCGCCGTGGGATTCGCGGGCGGCGACCTCGCGTTGCAGACAGGCGGCCAGGAACTCCTCGTGGGACCAGTCCTCGGCCCGTGCGCGTTCGGCCAGCCGTTCGACTGCTGCGGCCAGCGATGGTGCTTTCAATGCTCGGGCGAGGTAGGCGATCTCGGAAGCCACGTTGCGACTGTTGCTGCTGGTGGTGGGTTTGCCGGCCATCACGCCACCCCTTGGCCCTCGGCGGTGGCGGCTGTGTCGAGGCCGAGTGCGCGGTCGTAGTCGGCCAGCTCGCGGTGCTCGACGGGTGTGTCGACCGGACGCAGGCTGGCCCGGCGGACTTGCTGACGCAGCCTGGCCGCGGCGGTGGCGTGGTCGGAGTCGGTGATGCTCTGGTGCGCCGCCCAACACCGGTCATGGCGGGCGACCAAGCGGCCCTGACAGGCCACGGTCACCGTGTCGAGATCGCCGGTGATCTCGACGCGGTGACCGATCGCCGACGGGTGCACCGAGTAGTCGTTGGCGCCCAACCGGATGTAGTGATCGCGCGGCAGCCGGATACCGGCATGCCAACCCACCACCGGGGCCACTGGCGGCAAGGTCAACATGGCTTGCCGGTCGTGCTCCCACCGGTCGGTCGGCTTGCATCCCAGGACGCGATGGTGACGCTGGTTGGCCCGCCTCAGCCAACCGGCCAGCTGCGCGTTGAAGTCAGCCGGTCCGGTGAAGCTGCGGCCAGGTAGAAACGAGGTCTCCAGATAACCATTGACCCGCTCCACCAGCCCCTTGGCCTCGGGATCAGCCGGTCGGCATTGGATCACCGCGATCCCAAGAGTCCCGCGAAACGCGTTCATCGCCTCGGTCAGCACCGGCCGCCCGGCCTTGCGGAACCCGACCGCGGACTCGTTGTCCCACACCAGCGTCTTGGGCACCCGCCCCCAACCCGACAGCAACGCCCAATGCCCAGCCAGCAGATCCGGGCCCTGCCGCGACGGGATCAACCTCGCGGCGATCACCCGGGAATACCCCGACACCATCACCAGCACCGGCGGACGCCCCACCTGCCCGAACCCCAGCGGGATATCGACCGGCGGGAACCACAAGTCGCATTGAGCCAGCTCACCGGGCTGATACACCGTCCGCGACACCGGATCAGGCGGCAGGAACAACGGCCGCAACTCCCGCACCCGGTCCTTGAGCACCGTCAGACCCCGCTGCCAGCCGATCCTCTCGGCGATCACCGGCACCGGCATCGTCGGCCACTCCGCCAGCAACGCCCGAACCTGCGGCTCCACCGCATCCACGACCGAGCCCTTCGACGGCCGCTGATACCGCGGCGGCCCCTCCGAAGCCAACGCCCGCCGCACCGTGTTCCGCCCGACACCCAGCTTCCGGACGATCGCCCGAATCGGCATGCCCTCACACCGATGCAACCGACGGATCTCTGCCCAGTCCTCCACGCTGATCACTCCCTACTTGTCAGGGAGTGGGTCCGATTTCGCCCGCCCACACCGGGTCAGGATTCACCCGTCCGCGACATTCCGGCTCTCGGCAGAGCCGAGGGCCGCGATCTGTGCGATCGGGGCTTGCCGGGAGACCCCGCGAGGCCCTTCTGCGCGTCGGGTGAGGTTCGGGCCGTGTGTCCTGCTTTTCGAGGTCGCACCTCGGTAGCAACGGTTCTTTGTACGGGGATTGCTCGTATGCGGGTCACGTGCCCAGTAGTTGAGGCCGGCCGGATGCTGCTGATTCACGTGCGGTGGGTGGCGTGGTGTGCGGGGCGTTTGTTGTCCGGACTGGACCGGTTGGCGGTCTCTGGTTTCGATTCGTGGAATGGGTGAGTTACGTGGTGGTTGGTTCGATTATGGTGCCGGGGGAGGTGAGGCGGCTTTTTTTGGTGTTGACGGGTGAGGATATGACGGATGCGGATGAGGGTGTGTTGTTTGCGGTGGCGGAGTTGTTGGAGGCGGGTGCGGTGGGGGTGGCGGAGGTTTCTCCGGTGTTGCGGGAGTTGGTGGGGCGGGTGCGGCGGGTGTTTTCGGGGAAGGCGGCGGATCGGTTTGCGGAGCGGTTGGAGGGGTTTGTGCCGTTGTTGGAGCGGGGTGGGGCGGCGTTGTCGGAGGTGGCGGTGAAGGTTCGGGAGTTGGCGTTGCAGGTGCAGTATTTGAAGTTGATGACGGTGTATGGGTTGGTGTTGTTGTTGGCGGAGATTGCGTGGGCGTTTGCGATGGCGGGGGTGACGGGGGGTGGGTCGATGGCGTGGTTGGCGGGGCGGTTTGCGGTGATGCGGTTGTTGTTGCGGTCGTGGTGGGGTGAGTTGTTTGTGCGGTTGGCGATGGCGCAGGTGGCGGGTATTGGGGTGCAGTTGGTGCTGGATCCGGCGGTGCAGGGGACGCAGATCGCGATGGGGACGCGGAAGCCGGGGGAGTGGGATGAGAAGGCGACGGTGGATGCGGTGGGTGTGGGGGCGATGAGTGGGTTGTTTGCGTTGCCGATGTCGGCGTTGGGGAATGTGGTGGGGAATGTGGTGTCGGGGGTGTTGGTGCGGGGGTTGGGTGATGCGGTGGATGGGGAGGTGTTGGCGGCGGCGGCGAGGCACGCGGTGGCCGAGCATGCCCAGAAGTATCCGATTTCGGCGATGGCGCGTTTTGCTGACGCGGTGGGGGAGAGTTTGCGGGATTATGGGGGGATGTCGTTGGGGGGGATGTGGGCTGCGCGGGTGGGGTCGGGGTTGGGGGAGGCAATTGGTGAGGGGTTGACGGAGATGTTCGGGGAGGCGGCGTATGGGGCGGTGACGGGGGATGGGGAGTTTAATCCGTTTTCGTTGACGGCGGGGTTGTCGGAGGGTGTGGGGTCGTGGGTGGGTGAGGTTGTGGGGTTGTGGTGGCGGGGGTTGTTGGTGCCGGGTGGGGGGAGTCCGTATGTGGAGTCGGGTTCTGGCTCGGATTCGGGTTCGGATTCGGCGCCGTTGGTGGAAAAGCCGTCCGATTTCGATGATGAGGCGGGTGGTGATTCCGGGTATGACTCGGGGTATGAGTCGGGCGGTGATTCGGATGGGGAGTCGGTGTTTGCGGATGGGGGTTCTGGTTCGGGTTCGGGGGTGGAGGTGTCGGGTCCGTTGGGCGGGGGTGCGGGCTGGTCGACCGGCCCCGGCCCCGCTGCGGGTGTGGGTGGGGGTGTGCCGGTCGGGGTCGATCGCGGCAGTGTGTCGGTGCCGGAGGGTGCGGGCTCGGGTGTGGGGGAGTCGGTCTCGGCCGGTGGTGGTGTTTCCGGTCCGGGTGGCTCGTCGACCGCGGGCGCGGTGGCTGGGGGCTTGGCTGGGGGCTTGGCTGGGGGGTCGGAGACGTCAGGGGCTGGGTCGGAGAGTGCGGTCGCGGGTGCGGCCCCGGTGGTCGGCGGCGGAGTGTCCGCGGCCGCGCAGCCGGGTCCCGGGACGGGCCCGGTCGAGTCGAGCGGTGGTCCGGGTGTCGCGCCGGTTGGTGGTGTGACGGGTGCCGGTCCGGTTTCGCAGGGCTCGGTTTCGCAGGGCTCGGTGTCTTCTGGCACCGGCCCGGCGCCGGGCGGTGCTGCTGGCGGGGAGTACGGCCGCGGCGGCTCGGCGACTGGTGCCGGGGCGGTGCCGGCATCGTCGGTGGATGGTGGCCCGGTTGTGTCTTCTGCGGGTTCGCGCACCGGTGGGGTGGTGGATCCCGCGACCAATGCTGGTGAGGTGTGGGCTGGGGATGTGGAGGGGGTGCGGTCGCAGACTCCGCCGCCGCCCTATACCGAGTTTGACACCGGGGCTTCTTCCGACCCGGATGTGAGTGTGCCGCCGCCCGCTTATAGCGAGACCGAGTCCGGAACGGTCCACGGCGGACAAGATGGGTCTGGTGTGGACTCGGCCGTGGGTGCCGGCGATGGCTCTGGGGCACAAACGTCGGTGCCGGGTGCGGTTCCCGTTGGTGGCGCGGCTGCGGTGGGGTCGGGTGCGGCGTCGTCGTTGGCGGGGTTGCCGTCGGGGGTGGCCGAGGGGGCGCGGGTCGTGCGGGTGCCGGAGCCCACCACCGGTGCGGGCACGGAGGGTGTGTCGGCGGAGCAGGTGCGGGCCCAGCTCGGCACGGGCGTGCCCTCGGCCGGTGGGCCGGTGGTGGTGGCGTCGCAGGCGGCCTCTGGTGGCGGTGTGGTGATGTCGCCGGAGCAGGCCACGGCGCTGGCGCGGGACCTGAAAAGCGACGTGGTGGTGCTGGCGCCGGGGCGGGGGCGTCGAGGGCCTCGCTGGATGCGGTTTTCGGCCAATGGTGGGCGTCCGAAGCCCGCGGCCGACGGCTTGGCGGTGCGCCCGTCCAAGCCGGACACCTCACCGACCGCCACACGCACGGATCTGGGCTCGCTGACGCACGCCTCGACCCGCGCTCCGGAGACAGCCAAGACCCCCACACCTACGCCGACGGGCCCGGAGACGGTGACGGCGACCGCGGACGGCTCGACCGGTCACACGCCCACGACGATGGCAGTCGGCGCGCCCGGGGATCTCGCTCGTCCGGCCGGCCGGGAGTCCACTGCGGACCGTCGGGGGGCCGGTGCATCGAGGAAGCCGGTCACGGCCCGGGGGCACGGGCGCTCGGTGACGCTTGATGAGGGCCGGTTCCCGAAGGATGAGTCGGCGTTGACGGTGTTCGCCGCGGGCTCGGCGCGGGGGAGGTGGATCGAGGGGCGGCTGCTGTCCGGGGAGGCGCTGGATGCCGCGCTGGCGGCGAGGCGTGGTGGTGGGGACCGGCGGCCGTTGCGGTTGGTCGCGTGTGATTCGGCGGTTGGTGGCTGGGAATCGGATGCGGGGCGGGCGGCCGTCAGGAGTGGGTTGCCGGTGCTGGGTGTGCGGGGTTGGGTGTGGCAGGCCAAGCGTGGGGGCCGGTATCCGGAGGGGATGGCCAGTGCCCCGGTGGTGGATGGCAGTGGGCGTCCGGTGTTGCCGCCCAACGGCGGTTATGTGTTGTTCGTGCCCGGCAAGCCGGAACCGTATGACCTGGGTTCCTATGTTCCGGTGAGTCTCGGTGAGGTGGTCGCCGCGGTCGATGCCGGTGACATGGCACGGCTTGACGAGCTCATCGCCAACGCTGAGGCCACCGCCATCACCGCGGGCGCGGTGGGCCGTATGTCGACGACCGGTGACACCCACGCCGCGGAGGTCTACAGCGGCGCCGACACCGACTGGGCCCACTGGGCCGACACCGACACATCCCACACTGCGACCGGGGAACAGACCTTGGCGCAGCAACGCGTTGTGCTCGGAGCGACGTTGAAACGTCTCCGACTCGCCAAGTACAAGAAACAAGGTTCCGTTCAGGGGGTCAGTAGGAATCTTGCTTCCGGCATCGAGACTGGTAGGGCATTCCCGAGCGCTGAGGAGCTCGAAAGGCTGCTTGATGCTTACGGGGCAAAGCGTGAGGATCGAAGGAAACTCTTAGAGAGCCGTGACGGGATGGAGGAGGCTCTCAAGCGTGCTGATCTGGGATCAACGCTGAAGATGCTGCGGGGCTTGACGGCGAAAATTGACGTAGAAAAAGCGACCGGTGTTTTCATTTCGACTCTGCGGGATATCGAAAATGATCGAATTGTTCCAAGTTGGAGTCAGCTGGATGCGCTGCTGAATTATTACAATGTTCCGGAAGCGGAGAAGAACAGCATCAAAGCTCTCCGCGATGCGGTTGGGCCGGATCATGTGAGTCCGCTGCGGCGTCGGCGCGAGGCCAGGGAAGTCGGTGCGCTCGGGACGGTGATGGGTGGTGTCCACGGTAGCGAGGACGCCAGTTCCAGCGGTGGGGACGCCCTGCGCGGG
Organism: Saccharopolyspora erythraea NRRL 2338; assembly: GCF_000062885.1. Lineage (NCBI taxonomy): Bacteria > Bacillati > Actinomycetota > Actinomycetes > Pseudonocardiales > Pseudonocardiaceae > Saccharopolyspora > Saccharopolyspora erythraea. The sequence continues at coordinate 2,826,316 of NC_009142.1, forward strand.
GGCGACGCTGCAGGTGCGATGGATCTCGTGTCCGCTCAGGAGGGGGCGCGGCTGGGTGATGGTGGTCGGGATGCGGTGTCCGAGTGGAGCAGGGCTCGCGGTGTGGAGTGGGCGCGGTTGGTGGCTGAGTGGGCCGCTTTGGTGGATCAGTTGCGTGGGCTTTTTGCGGTTGTTCCGGATGGTGTGGTGGCTGCCGGGATGCGGGAGGGCTTCGAGGCGTGGGTGGCGTCGGTGGAGTCTGCTTTGTGGCTGGGGCCGGTGGCGCTGGAAGTGTTGCGTGGTCATGTGGGTCTTGCGCTGCGGTCGTTGCGGGCGCTGTGGAGCGCAGCGTGGGGTCCGGCCGGGGGTGTGTCGGGTGTGGGTGTGGTGCCGTTGGTGGATTCGCGGCGTGGCGGTGGGTTTGTGGGTGTGGCGCTGTTGAGTGTGGGTGAGGGACAGGTGGTGGCGGATGCGGTATGGAGAGGTGCTGCGGGGGTGTTCGGTCCGCGGTCGTTTGTGTTGGTGGCGCATGGCTCGGCTGGGGGATTTGCGGGGCCGGGTGGGATGTTGGATGCGGCTGATGTCGCGAGGGTGATGTTCGATCACCAGGTTGGGAGGTTCGGCCGGGCGGCTGTGGTGGCGTGTGCTCCGGGGGAGGCGGGGTTGCGTGGTGTGTGGATGGCGTTGCGGGAAAGTGGTTTCCGGGGTTCGGTGGAGGGTACGGAGCGGGATCACTTTGTGGTGTTCGAGTCCGGGGCGATCACGGTGGAGCGTGGGTCTGGGGCGGTGTGGCCGGCCAACGACGGTGAGGTAGTGACCTGGGACGAGCACGGTCCAATCGTCCGTAGGCTTCCGTCGCCGATGACACCGCCCAGCGGGGCGAGTGTCACCCTCGCCGACGAGCACACTTCGGCACCACTGACCAGCGGGTCGGAAAACCGGCGGGAGCCTCGTCGAGCATGGCCTGACGCTCTGGATCCCCGGGAAGGCGGACGCTCACCCAGAGGCGAACTGGAAAGTGAGCATTCCGCGGACGCCGGCGGGCGACGGCCCGCACACGGACGGCCCGACACGGGCACGGAGACTCCACCAGGCGGGCGACCGTCCGTTCAGAATGCCGAGTTGCTGGAGTCGAGTAGCAGGCAGGGCGACGCGGAGATCGATATTCCCGAAAACTCCGTTTCTGACGACGGCCCGTTGTACCCGGTGCCCGACGAGCGGCCCGCCGCGGCAGAGGCCTCGCTCGACCTGAGTGCGCCGGACACCGGGCCAGTCACCGAGCGGACGCGCCAGGTCCGGGTGTTGTTGCCGCACAACGTCGTCCGGGCGGAGAACGTCGACGGCGAAGGGATCCGGCGGGACGCGCGCAAGGCGCTGGAGCGGGCCGGGGTGCCCGGGAAGAGCATCGAGCGTGTGCTGCACGGGCTGTCCGACGCCTTGCTCAAGGAGCAGGAGAATTTCACCGCGCTCAACGGCGAGGGGCTGACCGTGAGCGTCGGCCGTGGCGCGGAGGCGGTGGAGATCATCGTGCACGCCAGGATCGGCGACGACACGATCTCCGGCACCGTCCCGGAGACGGTGGCCCAGAAGCCCCCGAAGCCGGGCAAAAAAGGTAAGAAGTCCAAAGAGAACAAGATCGAGAACGCTAAGGGCGGCTACGGCAAGGTCAAGCACGAGGCGTCGTCCCCCGGCCGTCGAGACGACGGGTTGAGCCACCGCGCCAGTATCCCCGTGCCGCTGCTGTCCGGTGCGTACGTGCAGACCGCGATCAACATCAAGGGGCTCACGCCGCAATCGTCCTGGAAGGTCACCGAGAGCTCGGAACTTCAACACGGCACATCGGTCGAGCCGCCTGGTGCTCGCACCAGCAGCTCGCACGACCTGACGCACACCGCTACCGTGCTGCGAACCGGCCAGGATCCCGTGCAGGTAAGCGGGCAGAGCGCCGGGGCGGCGACCGTGAGCACCCCGAACGCCCTGCACGGCCTGCGGCGCACGAACACCGCCGAGCTCGATGACGCGTCCGCGCAAGAGCTCGAGAACTGGCTCAACAACGAACCCTCCGCGAGCCCCGGCGAGTCGTCCTACCTGCGCGGCGACCGGGCGTTGTTCGACGGGGCCAAGGAGCTCGTCGACCGGCACCCGGACTGGGCGGGGAAGGCCGACGAGATCGGTTCCCCGCTGCGCAACACCCTGCGGGCCGTGGTCAGCGGCGCCAACCTCAGCAAGCGGGGCCCAGAGGTGCTGGCCGGAGGTAGAATCACCAACGATTTGAAGATCCAGGACGCGGCCGGGAAGACCCGTACTGCCACCATGGAGCTCGCGGTCCTCCAAGGCGAGCTGTATGCCCTGCGCACCGACTCGGAAACTCCGTCCGGTGACGCGAAGTTCACCACCAAGTCCGGACGCAAGGACGGCCGTTCGCTGAAGGCCACCGAGAAACAGCCGGTGGGCTTCGGCGGCCGGTTGCGGTTCACCAAGAACCTTTACGACGACGACGCCAACCTGCTCGACTTGCGTTTGGCTGGGCAGTTCAAGCGGATCTCGAAGGAGGAGCACGAGGAGACACTCGGTGAGGACCTGCACACCGAGCTCGTGTGGGAGCACCAGGGCGAGCTGCACGGCACCGCCGCGGACCTGGTCTACGTCCTAACGATCAAGTTCGACGATGGCAGGGTTTGGAAAACCTTGCTCGAGGTCGCGGCTGGCCTCACCAAGTGGCGTGTGCGAGCCCCGGGCACGACGGACTCCGTTCCGGCCGAGGCAGCGCGGCTGGATGCGAAGCCGTTCCCGCCGCAGAAGGTCCTCGGCGCGTCCGAAACCCGCTTCCCCAACGTGGACCGGGTCAAGGAGGCACTGCGCGAGATGCTGCCCACAGGGGTGCTGCAGCGCGAGGGTACGACCGCCGAAGAGCACATGGCCGACAACGAGACGAAGCTCAACACCCTCGTGTCCGACCGCGGGTTCGGCAACCACCCCGCGAGCCTCAACGGACCGGGCCTGCCGATGGTTTTCACCCGCGCCACCTACGCCAATACCTCTCGCCCGGACGACTTCGTCGGCGCGGTTGTCCAGGTCGTTCCGCGCGGCACCCAGCCGGGCGAAAGCTATGGCACCTTCGACTCGGTCCCAGCGGAGGCCAGGGGTGCCGGTGGAAACGTACCGGGCGCCGAGCTGAAGGGCGAGCTGACCACCAGCAGGAAAGTCGAGCACAGCAGCTCGATCAAGACCGGTCTGACCGCCGGTGGCGGTGGTGGTTTTCGTGGGAAGGTCGATGCGCTGGGGCCCGTGGGGGCGGCGGACTTCAACGTCCAGCGCGCCGACAAGTACGGCACTGCCGAGTCAAGTCTGGACACCTCTTCAGGGGTCGGGCGCGGCCAGGGGTGGCAGTCCTCGAATATCGGGGAGCACCACGCCCATGTCGACTATCTGATTACCGTGTTCGACAACGACGGTGTGTTCGGCCAGCGGATCATCGAAGGCGGTCCGGCGACCACTTTCGCCGGTGGTGCGCTTCCCATCGGAGACCGCTCGGCGGGCGCGGGAGGTGCCGGCCCGAACGCCACCGGTCGGACCAGCACCGGTTCGAGGACTACCGACGGGAGCAGCATTGGAACTCGCGATTCGGACGCGGACGCCGCGGCCGCCTCCTTCCGCGAAGTCGAGCACGACACACCGCGTCGGCCGGAAGGCTGGACGCCCGCCGCGTTGCCCGACTGCTACGTGGTGTACGGCCTGGACCTGCCTGTCGTCCGCGGCCACGAGCTCACCACCCGGCTGCTCGGCGACTTCGGAAACAACAACGTCATCGCCGCGCACCAAGTGCATTGCTTCTCCAGTCCTGAAGAGATCGCCGCCAACTTCGACAGCGTTGCCACCGGCACCTACGAGAGCGTGGTGTACCGCTTCGGCAAAGGCTGGGTCATGCCCCTCGAGGAGAGGCTCGGCGACATCAAGCAGCACACGGTGTTGAGCAACGGCCGCGCGATCGGGCTACTGCAGAACGTCGAGCTGAACCAGATCAGCAAGGTCAGCGGCGCCACTGGACACGGCACCTCCGACTTCAGCGGCGGAGGCTGGAGCCAGCGCGTCCGCCTGGGCGGACAGGACATCCTCGACATCGTCAGGGTCCTGCCGATGGGCAGCCACGCGAACACCCCGTCGGCATCGGAAGGAAGGTCGGTCAGCCAGGAGTTCGAGCACACCACGACCATCACCTATAAGGGACCCGTGTACTTGGTCGCCTACGACAGCAGCACGCTGCTCACCGGCAGCGAGTCCGAACACGGCGCGAACCCGCTGTTCAGGAAGTCCTGGGGGACACGTCACCTCGAAGCGCACAAAAAGAACTCGGTACTGCTGTTGGTGCCCGCCGCCGAGGCCATCCGGCGTGCACTGGTACCGGACGCGGAGGCCGCCCCTGCCACCGGCGACGGCCCAACCTACGAGCCGACGGCGCTTGTCGACAGCGGGCACACCTCGGTCACCGTCCGGCCCGAAGTCACCGAGCATCTGCTCGAGTCGATCAAGGAGCTGCTCAGCAACGTCCCGCAGACGGACGTGCCGCGCACCGTCACACAGCAGTTCGCCGACTTGCTCACCGAGCTCGCGCTCGGACCGGCTGAAAAGCGCGCTAGCCGGGACGTGTTCCGCCAGAGCGTCCGCGATGTCGCCCCGCGCGGCATGCAAGCGCTGCTGAGCGACTTGCGCGGACCGGGCAAGCAGTGGTCCACCACGATTTCCGGGCCGCTCGGCACGATCGACGTCACGCTGAACCTGAAGGGCCGCGAAAGCCGCGGCCGGTTCGACGGAGTCGAAGCAGGATGGAGCGAAAAGCACGAGATCAAGACGGCCTCCGCGCGCACCGTCACCACGAAGAGCGGGCAGCAGCGCAGGTTCCGGCCGATGGTCGGTGTGCAGGAGGCGGGCCACGACTCGCAAAGGACGCTTCTCGAACAGAACTCCTATGCCCGGAAGTTGTCCACGAAGGTCGTCGAGACCAGCAGCGAGGAGAACACCCGGACCTACTCGTTCAAGAGCGACTTCGCGACGTTCGTGCACGACCTGGACCTCGAACTGACGCTGATCAAAACCGCGCACGCCAACCGCGCACCTCGGACCCTGACCGGTGGCCTCGCCGACCGGGCGGCCCCGATGAGCCCACAGACCGAACCGCACAAGATGTCGTTGCCCGGTGCGGTGCGCAGGCGCGTGCCCATCGGGGAGCTCGGCCGCTCCGAGCACCAGCCGGGGCGGATTGACGCGCTGCCCGACATGAGTCACGCGACGGCGAACTCCGACGAGGTGCACAAGGCTCTCCTCAAGCGTTTCCTCCTCCCCCCGGTCGAGCGGACCGCGGCCATCGCGCCGCCGGTGCCGCTCAAGGCGACCTGGACTCGGCACGCCATCGTGATCGGAACGACCACCAGCGCGCTTTCGGCGCACCTGCCGAAGGCGATGGGCGAAAGCGGCTACCTGCTCGGCGGGCTCGACCACGACAGCCACGCCGATGACGACACATCGCATCCGTTGAAGTCGCTGGTTTTCCACGTGTATCTGGAAGACGCACACGTCACGCCGACCGGAGACTCGGCGGGCCTGACGAGCAAGGGCTCCACGACCAAGAGCATCAAGGAGAAGCACGAGAAGGACCTGGAACTCAAGACCGCCGTCCGGACGCCGGTGGACGACCTGGAAGATCCCAGACTCGTCACGCGCACCACCGGCGCGACCTTCCGGCAGACCCCGCAGGCCACCATGGGCGGCCCGGAGTACTCCAGGGCGCAGACCTCGGACGTGGAGGTGAAGTTCAAGGCCCCCAAGCCGGAGCAGAAGTCCCGTGGCGAGACCTACCTGGTCAGCGCAATGGCGAACTGGACGATCACGCCGAGCCACCGGGGTGACGCACCCGACGGCTGGAACGAGCCGCTGCACGCCCGCGACAAGGTCTTCGTGCACACCGACGAGATCGGTCTGCTCATTATGGGGCTGCGGCCCCCGCACCCTGCGGAGGCCGAACCGTAGATTACGGCGTTTGCTGGCTCCGGTGCCGCCGATGGCGTCCGCGGCGCTCAAGACTCCGAGCCTTCCGCCAGCGGTTTGCCGTCGCGTGCGGAGGGGACGGAGGTCGCGGAGCGGTCGGTTGTGCGGGCTGCGCGCGCTGCTGCTTGGGGAGACTGATCTTCCGCGTGAGGCGGGGGCTGCTTCGGAGGAAGGGAATTCCGGGTCGTCGGGTAGTGGGTAGCCAGACGGCCGGCATCGGAGGCGTCGGGCATGGCCGTCCGCTGTGGATCCTCAAACTGGTGGGCGTGCGCTGGTGACCGGGTTGAAGCGTGAGCATTCCGCGGAAACGTTGGGGCAGCGGTCGGTGCGCGGGCGGCGGACACCGGTACCGACGAGCCGGTTGCTTCTGCCGGGCCTGCGGGGCCCACCGGTGAGAACGTGCCGGCATCGTCCAGGGGTCTGGGTAGTGGGGACGCTGTTCGAGGGTGGTGGCGTGCGGTTTCCCAGCAATCGTCGGTGGAGGTGCCAGCGTGTGCGGTGGGATCGCGGCCTGTGCCTGCTGGGCCGGACAACTGGTGGGGTTACTGGCTTGGTCAAGGTGTTGCCGGAATGGGCTCTGCCCAGGCGCAATCTGCGTGTTGTGTAGAGCGCACCTGACCGGGCATTGATGCTTACAGCACCAGGGTGGGCCAGATCATCAGCAGCATTCCGGCGGCGACGAGCACCCCGCCCAGCGCGTGGCTGGTCACCTCACCCCGCGGTAGAGCTTTCTCGACCGTCATGACCGCCGCGACGACTGCCATCCACACGAGGCTCATCGCCCCGAGGGCCAATTGGACGAGCATCAGCGCCCAGCAGCAGCCGAGGCAGTAGGCGCCGTGGTAGACGCCGACCCCCAGCGCACCGGCCCGTCCGCGGAGCAGGGCTTCCCCGTGCCGGACCACGAGGAACAGCGGGGAGCGGCAGCGGGTCAGGCACCAGCGCTTCAGGGGCGTGAACTGGTACAGCCCGGCGCCAAGCAGGACGACGCCGCCCGCGCGGACCGACACTTCGGCCCCGGACATCATGATGGTGTCGAATACCCGCAGGATCGCGTAGGCGAGAACTCCGGCGGCACTCCACAACAGCAGGTAGCCCAGCGTCAGCGCGGCGAGCGTGCCCCGCCGAGGCTGCCGCGCCCGCACCAGCCGCCGCACGCCGACGGTGAACGGCGTGATGGCGGGCAGCATCATCGCGGCCATCATCACGACCCAGGTGATCAGGAAGAACGCCGCAGGCATCGATTCCATCGGCATCGGCGTGAGCAGTCCCATCGCGGGCATCGCCAACGTCGATGTAACCCACCATGACAGCGTGGCAAGGAGGAGCAGCGTCCCGGCCAACGCCAGCTCGGCCCGGGACCAGGCGCGCGGCGCCGGAATGTCCTGCGGGGGAGCATCGCTGGTCATGCCGCCTCCGTGTTCCACGTATAGTCCTGTGCCGGATAGCCGAAGTCGAGCAAGGTACCCGGTCGCTCATGGGCGATCAGTCGGTGATGGTTCATGCCGGCTCAGGCCCCGTCCAGTCGAACGGGATGACCTTGCTGGAGTTGCCGGAGCGTTCCCACACGAACCCGAAGGCGTCGGCCCGGTCCATCGTCGCCCGTCCCAAGGTGGCCGGCGGCTGGCCCGGTCCGACTTCGGAGGCGGGCATGTTGTGCACCTGCACCCGCTCGCCCTCTGCCATCGTGGGCCCGGTGAGCGCTTCGGCCCGGGCTTCGGCGTGGTCGCCGACGCGTACGTGCCAGGTCGCGAGGTCATCGGCGATGGACGCATCGATCGGCAGTACCTCGGAAGCGACGATCTGCGCCCCGAAGATTTCCTTGTACTGCTGGGGCCATCCGCCGGCTTGGCCGGTGAAGATCTTCTGCAGCGCCCCGCGCTGCGCATCGTCGGCTCGCTCGTCGAAGAACACCGCGGCGCGGGAATCCTCGTGCTCGCCGTTGAAGCTGCCACTGAACGAGCCGAGCATCGCGACGTTGAAGCCGTCGAGTCGCGTCTGTCCGTAATACCCTTCGCCGATGTGCCAGAGCAGGACGCCGTCGCAGTATCCATGGGTCGCTGGTTGGTCGAATGAGCACGGACACGGGATCGAGCAATTGCACACGTCGAACCACGCGCCTACCAAGCGCCACTGCTGGATGTTGGCTTTGGTCATTTCGACCTCTCCTTTGGGACTGAGAGCGCAGCCGTCTGGCGCCGGGTGACGAAGGGCAGGATTTTGGCTGAGCGGCGGCCGTCGTTATCGTTACCACGCGAGCGGCTGCCACGCTGACAGGTTCAGGTAAATCTGGGCAAACGTCGTGCCCTTATGGACTAGAAGCGCGGCGGCGGCTCCCGTTCTGCTCTTATGGCACCGAGCATTGTGGAAGGCTTGTCACAAGAAAGGACGATTATGAGTGTCGCTACCTCCGCTCCCGGGTTGATGAGTCCGATCCTTCGGCATATAGATGACACCGAACGGTCTGCCGTACTGCTGTCCGGTGGGTACTTCCAGTCTCCGCCAGGCGTCGACGACTTCTCCCTCAATACCTTGGCGCTGGCCGCCCGGCTTGGCAGAGAAGTGCGGAAACTGCATCGCGGCAACAAAGCGTCCTACGACGTGATGCACAACGACCTGGGGCAGGCATGCGGCACGGATACCTGCTCGATCGGCGACAACGGCCAGGACGGCCCGGTTGATGTCCATTCGCTGCGAGAGCTCGCCGCCGCCGAGCGCATCACGTTCACGATCACCCGTGAGCGTACGCTGCGCAATCGTGCGGCGCGAGCGATGCACAAGTGGTTGCGCGATACCGGCACCAATTCGTTGTTTCGTCAGGAGGGGGAGGAAATCGTCTATAGATCCCGCCAGTACGACAGCGTTCGCGTCGGCGTGGTCAAGGATTTCTACGTGGTTCCCCGCTGCCCGTTGATCATGAACGAGTACTACTCGCGGCACTTTGACCGGCTGCGCCGTGCTTTTCCGGACTGCCGCCGCCGGTACCTCATCGAGATCGGCTCCGCCGTCGACAAGGACAAGATGTTCAAGGGCGCGGAGATCTACCTGCGCGGCCCTCGCTCGTCCGGCGACCAGATCATCCACGTGTTCACCGACAGCCGCTGCACCGAACTCGTCGAGTTCGCGTGGACGGCACGTGACTTCTGAGCGGACCACCATGTCGCTGATCTATCTCGACCACCAGGCCACCACCCCGCCAGACGAAGCGGTGCTGGCGGCGATGAACGAAGCCAACACCCGGCTTTTCGCCAACCCCGCAAGCCCGCACGCCGCAGGACTTCGCGTCTTCAGCGAGGTGGAGCGCGTCCGCGACCTGATCGCTCGTTTCCTGGATGTGCGCAAGACCGAGATCTACTTCACCTCCGGCGCCACCGAGGCCAACAACCTCGCCATCAAGGGGATAGCGGCGGAACATCCTGGTGGACACGTGCTTACCAGCGCCGTCGAGCACAAGTCCGTTCTGGACACCTGCAGGTCGCTGGAGCAGGCAGGTCATCCGCTCACCGTGCTGCCGGTCGACGAGCAGGGCAGGGTTCGCCCGGAGGACGTCGCGGCACATCTGCGGCCCGACACGATCCTGGTGTCGATCATGCTGGCGAACAACGAGATCGGCACAATCCAGCCGATCCGCGAGATCGCGCAGATCACCAGGGAAGCAAGCGTGCCTCTGCACTGCGATGCCACGCAGGGTATGGGATATCTGCCGACGCGGGCGCCGGATCTCGGGGTGGATCTGCTGACCTTCTCCGGTCACAAGATCTACGGCCCAAAGGGCGTCGGCGTGTTGTTCGCTGCCAACGACCTGACCGACCGGTCGCCGCTGCGCCGGCTACTGCACGGAGGTGCCCAGGAACGGGGCCTGCGCGCCGGCACCCTGAACACGCCGGCGATTCTCGGCCTCGGTGCGGCGGTCGGCCTACTCGACCACCGCGCGGCGAGTCAGCTGACGAACCTGCGTGCACGACTGCTAAATGAACTGGCGGGCGGCGGCGCCCGATTCGAGTGCAACAGCGGCACCGACGCCGGCTTTCTCCCGCACGCGGTGAACCTGTCGTTCACCGGTGTGGACGCGCAGCAGCTCCTGCTGGACCTGACCGACGTGGCTGTCTCCTCCGGTTCGGCCTGCAACAGCAGCTCGCAGGAGCCCTCCCACGTCCTGCGTGCGATCGGCCTGTCCGACGAGCGGATCAAAAGCAGCATCCGCCTCAGCATCGGTCGCTCCACCACGGAGGCCGACATCGTGCAGGCGGCGGCGAGCCTGACCGCCGCAGTCGCGCGCTGCCGCCGTTAGGAGCTCTAACAGACGAACAGAGAGGAATGCCGGGGGTGGTTGCGGGTATTGGTGCGCAGATCGTGCTGGTGACGTAACCCGGACCGTCGACACGAGCGGAGCGTGACCGGCACGCCTGGGAGGGATCGTTACATGCTCCACGGTCTGCCCCGAACAGTGGCCGCGGTCGGCGGATCGACCGGCCCACGACCCCGGATGCGCGGGCACGATGCGGGCGACTGCTACAGGACCAGCAGCGGTTCCGCCTGCGTGGATCGCCACACGGCGGGACAGAGGTCGTTGTCCAGGCGGAGCACACCATGACCGGCGAATCCGCTGCGGTGGGGACGGAGGGGGAGAAGTCAGCCGGCGGGGAGGACCCGGTCAGCGCCGAAGCCCGGCGTCCTCCTGTCGTGGCTTCCAGCTACCGAGCATCGCCTCCGCCGCGAGCTACCAGCGGCGGCGGGTGGCCTGGGGAGGACACCGGTACTCGGATCGAAAACCGCCGCGTGCCTTAGGGGGCCTTTCAGATTGCGTGTGTGGGGAGCTTGGCGGCGAGGATCATGCAGTGGGTGAGTTGGAGGAAGCCGTCGTGGATGTCGTCGCGGGTTTCCCAGCGGATCCGTAGGCGGCGTGGTCCGTGCAGCCAGGCGATCGCGGCTTCGACCACCCACCGCAGCTTGCCGAGGCCGGAACCGTGGTCGTCACCTCGGCGAGCGATCCGGGGTGTGATGCCCCGGGCCCGCAGCTTGTCTCGGTAGACGTCGTGGTCGTAGGCCCGGTCTGCGTAGAGGCGGCGGGGTTTGCGGCGGGGCCGACCCGGCCGTCCGCGCACCGGTGGGATCGCCTCCACCAGCGGCACCAGCTGGGTCACATCGTTGCGGTTGCTGCCGGTCAGCACCACCCGCAACGGGGTTCCACAGGCATCGGTGATGACGTGGTGCTTCGAGCCCGGCCGACCACGGTCAACCGGACTCGGACCGACTTTTGGGCAACCACGTCCCCGTTTGGCCTGGATCTGGGAGGAATCCACGACCGCTCGGGAGAAGTCCAACTGATCGGCCGCTCGCAGGCGATCCAGCAGCACCCGCTGCAACTGCTCCCATACTCCGGCCTGCTGCCACTCGGCCAACCGCCGCCAGCACGTCGACCCCGAGCCGAATCCCAACTCCTGCGGCAGAAACTCCCACTGGATGCCGGTGTAGAGCACGAACAAGATGCCCTGCAGAGTCTTGCGATCGTCGATCCGACGCCGACCCGGATACCGAAACCGACGCTCGTGCCGGGGCAGCAACGGCTCGATCAACGCCCACAACTCGTCGCTGACCTCCCACGGCCTCGGGCGAGCCATCCCACGCTCCCAACGATCGAAACGTGATCAACTCCAGCCACCACCATGCCAGACCAAGATCATTATGCAAGAACCCCTAATAGCTACACCAGCCGCAGGACCGAGTGCTCACAGTCTCTCGGCCAGTGTCTGGGCTTCGTGGATGGCCGCGAGCATGCTGCGCGGCGAGTACGCGTCCCCGACGAGGTGAACCTCCATGCCCCCCGCCGCTAGCGGGGCCGCCAGTTCGTCGTTGGGCTCCCGGGGCGTGGACCAGGTGAACAGGCGGACGTCCTCGACCTCGGTCGTCTCACCGGTGAAGACGTTGGCGTAGCGCACCACGTTGTCCTTGCACAGAACCGGTTCGGACGACGGCACGATCCGCACTCCCGCCTCGTACAGGCGCCGGTAGACACCGAGGAGGTTGAGGTACGGCACACCGTCGCCGAGGTGCGGCCTGGGAGTCAGGATCGTCACGTGACGATAGCGTTGCGCCAAGAGGTCCGCGACAGCATATGTGCCGCCCGTGTGATCGAAGTCGTAGAGCACGGCGGTGCCATCCACCAGGTCACCCCCAGTGCAGTCGACTTCGTCCAGGTAATCGCGCACGCTGGTCCCTGGCTCGCTGTCGGCATCAAGACCAAGCGGTCGCACCATCCGTGACCCGGTTGCCAGCACCACCGTGTCGGGCCGCTCCGCGAGGACCCGCTCCTCGGTCGCGAACACGTCGAGCTCGATGCGGACACCGTGTTCCACGGCCTGCCGCTGCTGGTAGTCGAGCGCTTTCGCGATGTCCCGCCGACCCGGCAACTGCGATTCCAGTCTCGCTTTACCACCGAGTTGCCCTGCCAGCAGGGTCACCTCGTGTCCGCGTCCGGCCGCCGCGGCTGCCGTCCGCAGGCCGGCCACGCCGGCACCGACCACCGTGACCCGTCGCTTCGTCAACGCCGGTTTCACCTGAGGTGCCGCTTCACCTGTGGTACCGAGACGAGGGTTGGTGACGCAGGCGATCGTCCGGCCCTGGGTGACCTCGGCCCAGCAAGCGTTGCAGTAGATGCACGGCTGGACCGCGTCTTCACGCCCGGACTGGACCTTCGCGGGGAAACCGGGATCGGCCAGCAGCAGCCGTCCCAGTCCGACCAAGTCGCCGGTGCCGTCGCGCACGACGGCTTCGGCTTCGGCGGCCGACGTGATGCGCCCGAAGGCCACCACCGGCGCATCGCTTCCCGCCCGGAGCTCCCGCTGGGTCCGCAGGTACGGACCGGTCGGGTAATGCATGTCCGGTAGATGGTCGCCGAAGCTGAGCGAGGAGTTGCCCTGGCCGAACCCGACATAGTCCACTGGCGTCTCGCTGGAGACGCGCTGGAGGATGCGGGCCGACTCCGAAGGGGTGATCCCGCCGTCCACCAGCTCGTCACCCGGCATCTTCAGCCCCAGCAGGAAGTCGGGACCGCACTCCGTACGGATGCCGGCTAGCACCTCGCGGAGGAACCTGGTCCGTCCGTCCAGGTCACCGCCGTACTCGTCTTCCCTGGTGTTCGACCATGACGAGAGGAACTGGGTGATCAGGTGTCCGTGCGCGGCGTGCACCTCGACCCCGGAGAAACCGGCTCGCCGCAGCGTGGCCGCCGAGGCGACGAACGCCTCGACGACCATGGCGATCTCGGAGATGGACATGACGTGCGGAACGGTCCAGCGGAAGGGGTCGGGCCGGCTCGAAACGCCCAGCGGGCTGGCGGCCCCCGGCGTCCAGAGCTGCTGGCGCCCCATGTGGAACAGCTGGCCGACCATCCGGCAGTCCTGCGACTCGACCGCCTCCGCGATTCGCTGGAAACCGTCGAAGTTGGCCGGGTCGAAGGCAGGGAGCCCGGTCGGTGGCGGCACCGAACTCCCGTGCACGAACAGCCCTTCGGAGACGACCAACGCCACCCCGCCGGCGGCTCGCTCCGCGTAGAAGGCGACCGTCCGGTCCGTTACCCGCCCCTGTCGCGCCAGGTTGGGAATCACCGCCGGGAACACGATGCGGTTCTTCAACCACCGAGTGCCCACGGTGAGCGGCGAGAACAGGTGCGGGTAACGGTCCGGAGTCCGGCCTGACGGGCTTGTCATCAGGAGGCCGGCGCGCCCGCGGCGTTCATGATGCGGGTCAGCTCGGCGCCGATCTTGCCCATGTGCGGCTCGGAGCCGTCGAACAGCGCACCGCCGTCGGCGTTGATGTGGATGGTGTTGATCTGGTCGCGGTGGATCGACCGAAGCGGCGCGGCGTACGGCGACAGCGCGCTGATCGCCGTTTCCCCGCGGTCGTCCTCTCCCACGGCGAGAATCGTGATCGAGCCGTCGAAACCGGCAGGCGGATCGTAGGTCAGCATCGCCGAGAGGTTCGACTTGTAGATACCCATTCGGTTGCGGAAGACGTCGAGGTCCATGCCGTTCAGCAGGTTCCGCTCCGACACGTACCGCACGACGAAGTCGACCTGCTCGTTCTCGTCAAGGCCGTCCAGCTCCTCCCACGGCAGGTCGATCTCGACTTCAAGCAGGCGCTCGATGATGTAGACGTAGTCGATGATCGCGCGCTTCTGCAGCGAATTCGCGTCGACCGGCAGCTCCTTCCACGGCCGGTTGAAGTTCGGCATCAGGTGCAGCACCAGCCCGGCGCGCTCTCCCTGTTCGTGGAGCTGCCGCGCGGTCTCGTACGCGGGCAGCCCGCCCATGCAGTTCCCGGCGACGTAGTACGGCCCCTCCGGCTGGATGCGGCGCATCTCGCGAATGCCGTGCGCGGCGATCTCGGGCACCGTCCTGTAGGGCTCCTGCTCGCCGTCCATGCCTGGGGTCTGCAGCGCGTAGACGCCCCAGGACTCGGGGATGTGCGGCAGGTAGTTGTTCATGTAGCCGACGCTGCCGTCAGTGGCCGGGTAGATGAACAGGATCGGTGAGCCCTCGCGGAGTACCTTGACGTTGGAGCCTTCCAGGTTCAGCAGCCGGTCGTTGCCGATGTTCTTGTTCTCCAGCAGCTTGCGCAGGGCAATCCGCTTCATGTCCGACAGCTGCTGAAGCCGCTCGGTCGTTTGCAACTTTTGCCTCCCGATTTTTCAGCCGGGCTCGTCAGCCCGGGTTCATCCTGTTGGTCTCGAATTACTCGAGTCCGGCCAGCAGACGAGCCACTTCCTCGTCCGACATGGACTCGAGCTGGTCCAGTACCGTGCCGATCTCACGGTCGTCTTGTTCGCTGCGCGTCATCGCGCTCTCGATCTGCGCCGCCAATGCCTCCACTGTGGGATTGGCGAACAGATCCTGCAGTTGCACCTGCACGCCGTAGCGTTCCTTGATCTGGTACAGCGCCCTGGTCGCCAGCAGCGAATGGCCGCCCAGGTCGAAGAACCCGTCGTACCGGCCCACCTCGTTCCGATCGAGGAGGTCGCTGTAGACCTGCGCGATGAAAGCCTCGACCTCGCCGTTGGGCGGCTCGTGCTTCTCATCGTCCGAGCCGACCTCCACCGGCATCGCCGACAGAGTCTTGCGGTCGACTTTTCCGTTCGGGGTCAATGGGAACTCCTCGTGCACGACGAAGCGCTGCGGCACCATGTATCCGGGCAGGCTCGGGGCGAGCAGGTCGCGAAGCTCCTCGGAGGAAACGCTCCCGTCCGGGATCACCTCAACGTGCGCGACGAGCGTCGCATTCGCTGCGAGCGTGACCACCGCCTCGCTGATCGACGGATGCCGGCGAAGCACGTGCTCGATTTCCGCGGCTTCGACGCGATGTCCCCGCACCTTGAGCTGGTGGTCCGTTCTTCCGAGGAACACCAGGCTGCCGTCGGCGATCTGGCGGACCAGGTCCCCGGTCCGGTAAACGCGCTCGGAGAATCCCTTCGCAGCGGCGAGGTCCACGAAGCGGCGCTCGGTCTCCTCCGGCCGGTTCAGGTAGCCGTTGGCGACCCCGTCACCGGCGATGCAGAGCTCACCCGGCACGCCGGGTGGCACGAGCCGGCCGCGTTGGTTCACGACGTAGAAACGGGTGTTCTCGATCGGCTCCCCGATGCGGACAGGTCCTTCTGCGGTGACCTTCCAACGCGCGGACCAGATCGTCGTCTCCGTGGGCCCGTAGACGTTCCACACCTCCGCGCAGCCCTGCACGAGCCGGTCGGCGAGGTCACGACTCAACGCCTCGCCACCGCAAAGCGCCTTGAGCTGCTCGCGTCCTTGCCAACCGGAGTCGAACAGCATCCTCCAGGTGGAGGGCGTGGCCTGCATGATGGTCGCGCCGCTGGTCGTCATCAGCTCGGCCAGCCGGACCGGGTCGGCCGCCTCTTCTTCCGACGCGACGACCAGCTTCGCACCGGTGATGAGCGGCAGCAGGAGTTCCAGCATCGAGATGTCGAAGGACAGGCTGGTGACCGCCAGCAACACGTCCTGCGATGTGATTCCCGGCTTGCGGGCCATCGCATGCAGAAGGTTCAGCAGGTTGTCGTGCCGCACCTCGACGCCCTTGGGCTTGCCCGTCGACCCTGAGGTGTGCAGCACGTAGGCGGGATCAACGGCGGCGGGCGGTTCGGACCGTCCGTCCACCGGCGGTTCCGAGTCCCGATCGACCAGCAGCGGCCGGATCTCGTCCGGCAGCCGGGTGGCGATGTCCGAGTGCGTGATCACCAGCCGCATGCCGGTGTCCTCGATGATCCAGGACATCCGCTCGGGCGGGAGGTCGGTGGCCAGCGGAACGTACACCGCGCCCGCTCGGGCCGCGGCCAGCACCGCGGTCACGATGTCGGCACTGCGGTCCAGGAAGATGCCGACTCGCTCTCCCTTGTCCTGCACCGCGCGGATTCGTCCCGCCAGTGCGGAGACGGCGTGGTCGAGCTCGGCGTAGCTTAGCTCCGAACCGCGGCAGGCCAGAGCCGTGCGCTCGGGGGTGATTCCGGCCTGCCGAGCCAGAAGTTGGTCGACCGTGGCGTTCTTGTCGTAGTCAGCCTCGGTGGAGTTGCGGGCTTCGAGGTCGCTGTGCTCCTGCGCGGAGAGCAACGACAACTCTCCGATCGCGGCATCGGGCGAGGCGAGCAGCAGCTTGGCGAGGTCCAGCCATCGCCGCCCCATCGCCTCGATGCTCGAGCGCTCGAACAGCGCGGTGTCGTAGAGGAAGCTGCCCAGCAGCCCCTCGTCCTCACCCGGGAAGAAGTGCAGCTCGAGGTCGAACTGCACCGTCCCGTCGTCGAACGGGTACAGCTCGGCGGTCGTGCCGGGAACTCGCAGCGGCTGGAACGCGTCCTGAAGTGCGAAAAACACCTGGAACAACGCGTTGCGGCTCAGGTCTCGGGTGTCGACCAGCTCGCCCACCAGCTTCTCGTACGAGTAGTCCTGGTGGTCCCACGCCTCGGCGCACACCTGCGCGACCCGGCGCAGTACGTCGCGGAAGCTCATCTCGGCGGACACTCCGCTGCGCAGCACCAGAGTGCTCACGAAGCAGCCCGCCGTGCCTTCGAACTTCTGGTCCAGCCGGTTGGCATGCGGTGTGCCGACCACGAGATCTTCCTGCTCGGTGTAGTGGAACACCAGCACGAGGTAGACGGCGAGCAGCGTACCGAACGTGGTGGCCGCTTCGCTCCTGCCGAACTCGGCCAGCTCGGCGGCCAGCTCCGGCGGCAGGGCGAAGTCCACTCGCCCACCTTCGTAGCCGCGTTGCGGCGGGCGCGGCCGGTCCAGCGGCAGTTCGACCGGAGTCACCGCGTTCAGCTTGTTGACCCAGTAATCCAGGTTCGAGGCGGCGCCGGGGTCGGCTGCCCGTTCCCGCTCCCATCCGACGTAGTCGGTGTAGTCCAGCGCTCCTTCCGCCGTGGTCTCGTTCCCGGACATGATCTCGGACATCTCGCGCACGATGAGCCCGGTGGTCCACCCGTCCGCGATCAGGTGGTGCAAGCTCAGGCCCCAGATGTATTCCTGGTCACCGGAACGCAGAAGCACCGAGCGCAGCAGCGGACCCTGCGCGAGGTCGAAGGGAGCAATCAGCTCGGCCCTCAGCCGCTGGTCGACCTCATCATGCGAGGCGCCGATGATGTCGACGCTGCGGAGTACGGGAGTCAGCCCGGGCTCGACGAACTGCACCGGAGCCCCGTTCACCTCGTGGAACGTGGTCCGTAGGGCAGGGTGCCTGCGCACAACGGCATCAAGCGCATCGGCGAACGCGGACGTGTCCACCGGGCCCTTGATCCGGTACGCGACCGAGAACGTGTACGCCACGCCCGTGGGGTCGAGCTTGTTGAGGAACCAGATGCGGTCCTGCACGCCCGTCAACGGGCAGGCCGTACGCCCATCGAGAAAGTCCAGAATCTCGGACTTGTGCTGCTTCAGCGCATCCTGCTCGGCCGAGCTCAGCGCACCACGAGCCGCCCGGAGCCGTAGCGCCCCTCCCTCGGACGAGAACTGCACGCCTCTCCGCAGGAGCGGCATTACCAGATCAACCGTGCTCATATCTCGATCCGATCCATCGAGTCGACGATCACGCCGGCGTCAACCGCCGGCTGCTCAGAACCCATCAGTGCGAATGCCTCGGCCGCGAGCGCGGAGATGCCCGCTGCCCGGAGCACCAGCGAAACCGGAACCGTCACGGCGAGATCGCGTAACAGCAGGTTGCGCAGTTCCATCGCCATAAGGGAACTCATACCCAGCGCACTGAGCTGGACGTCGCGGGGAACCTCGTCCGGCGGGAGGTGCAGCACCTGCGCCACGCGGTCGGTCAGGTGGTCCTCGACGGCCTCGCGACTGTCCGCCACCGGCACGGCCTCGTCGGTGGGGGCCGTTCTGGGGCCCGGGAGCTGTTCGACGCCTTCCACCATCTCGGCCTGGGTACGCCTTTCCCAGGCGGGTGCGCAGTCCAGCCAGTACCGCTCACGCTGCCAGGGGTAGGAGGGCAGCGGCACCGTCCGCCCGCCCTCGGGTTGGACGCGATCCCAGTCGACCTCTCGACCTGCTGTGAACAGCGCGGCGACGGCCTCCAGCAGATCGGCCCGATCGCCGCGGCGCTTGTGGGCCGTGGCAATAGCCGTCCCTGCCGCGCCGACCGAGTGCAGGGTTTCCTCGATTGCGGGAGCGAGGATGGGGTGCGGGCTGACCTCCAGAAACACCTGGTAGCCCTGTTCGGAAAGCCATGTGGTCGCGGGAGCGAACATCACCGGCTCACGCAGATTGCGTACCCAGTAGGAGGCGTCGAGATCCGCGCCGTCGCACACCTCGCCGGTAACGCTGGAGCAGAACGGCACCGCGCCGGCGGTCGGCTCGATATCCCGCAGAGCGGAGCGCAGCTCGGCCAGCAGCGGTTTGACCTGGCGGCTGTGCGAGGCGACATCGATGACCATCTGCCGACCGAACACCCCTTCCTGGTCCAGGTCGGCCAGCACCTTCTCGATCGCCACGTGGTCACCGGTCAGCAGCGTGGCGGTCGGGCTGTTGCTCGCCGCGATCTCAATCTGGCCGCCCCAGCGGTCGACGAGATCACGCGCGTCCGGCAGACTCAGCTCCACCAGCGCCATCGCACCCTGCCCGCGGATACGACCGAGAAGCGCGCTGCGCAGGCAGATGATCCGTGCGGCGTCCTGGAGTGACAAGGCACCGGCGACGTGCGCGGCGGCCACTTCGCCCATGCTCTGGCCCACCACAGCATCGGGCTCGATCCCCCATGACCGCCATAGCGCGGCGAACGCCACCTCCATGGCGAACAGCGCAGGCTGCAGATGCTCGACCCGTCCGATTTCCGAGTCCGCCTGCTCCTGCTGGAGAAACTCGAGGACGGAGAACTCGGCGTACTGCTGGATGGCGGCGTCGCACTCGCCGAGCGCGCGCCGGAAGACTGGCTCGGTGGCGACCAGCTCCCGCCCCATTCCCGACCAAGCCGCTCCGTGCCCGGAGAAGACGAACACGACGGGCGGCTTGCCCCGCACGAGCTCAGGGCCGCGCTTGGCGGCCCGTTCCAACGCATTGGCCAACTCGTCTCGCGAGTCGCCTACCACAGCCAG
This sequence comes from Saccharopolyspora erythraea NRRL 2338, assembly GCF_000062885.1. Lineage (NCBI taxonomy): Bacteria > Bacillati > Actinomycetota > Actinomycetes > Pseudonocardiales > Pseudonocardiaceae > Saccharopolyspora > Saccharopolyspora erythraea. The sequence goes on from NC_009142.1 coordinate 2,845,934, forward strand.
CCTGTACGGGTGGCGGGCACGATGGGTCGCGGTAAAGGCGACGTCGGTGATCGCGAGGTCGCCCCCGCCGCGCAGTGTGCCCGCCAATTCGTCGGCGCCCTGTGCGAGCGCATCTGGGGTGTGCGCGGACAACGGCAGGACCACCGTGTCCCGTTCTTCGGCCGCCGGCGAGCCGGTCCGCTTTCCGGCCGAGGGATGGACGCGCTGCCAGTTCACGTCCTGCCCCTGGCAGTAGAGCGACCCGAGGGAGTCGAGCAGCGCCGACCGGCCGGGCTCGGCACGCCGCATGGTCGGCAGAACTTGGCCTTGCCGACCCGCCTCCGAAAGGCATTGCGCCACGTTGCGCATCACGATCGGGTGCGGGTTGACGTCGATGAATCGGTCGTGCCCCGAGTCGATGAGCAACCGCACCGTTTCGGCGAACAGGACCGGTTCGCGCAGGTTGTCACACCAGTAGCCGGCGTTCAGCTCGGTGCCGGACAGCAACCCACCCGTGACGGTGGAGTAGAAGGGCACAGCGCCGAGGTGCGGGCGCAGACCGCTGAGCGCCGAGCGCAGCTCGGGCAGCAGGGGTTCCATCTGCGGCGAATGCGAAGCGTAGTCCACCTGGATCCGCCGGACGGTGATGCCGGACTTCGTCAGCTCGGAGGCCACGTCCTCAACCGCGTCGGCAGCACCCGAGATCACCGTCGCCGTCGGACTGCTGCTGACCGCGATCGAGACCTCGCTGGAGCGCCGTGCGATCAGGCGACGCGTCTCCTCGGCCGGCAACTCGACCACGGCCATCCCACCGCGGCCCGCCACGCTGTCGCGGACGATCCTGCTTCGCACGCAGATGATCCGTACCGCATCGGCCAGGCTCAGGCACTGCGCGACATGCGCCGCGGCCACCTCACCCATGCTCTGACCGGCCACCGCGCCCGGCTGCACACCCCACGAACGCCAGAGGTCGGCGAGTGCGACCTGGACCGCGAAGATCGCCGGCTGCACCAGCGGGACGTCGTCCAGCCATGCCGGGTCGTTGCCGAGCAGAACGTCCATGATGGACGCGTCGAGATAGGGCCGCATCGCTCGGTCGGTCCGCTGCAGGGACGCGCGGAAGGCGGGCTCCGGCAGCAGGTCCTTGCCCATGTTGAGCCATTGGGACCCCTGACCCGCGAACAGGAACACTGGCTTGGGGCGGTCCTCGCTCACCTCGCCGGTGGCGGTGCCGGCGAGGACCCGGCCGTCCAGGTAACCATCGAGCCGATGCACTAGCTCGGCGACCCCACTCGCGGTGACGGCGATCCGGTGCGGCCCTTCGAAGGCCGAACCCTGTGCCGCCGAGCAGAGCTCGGGAAGAGAAGCCTCAGGCCGGTCGCACGCCTCGCGCAGCTCGGCGACCGCACTGCGCAACTCGGCCGGGCTCGACGCTGCCACCGGCACCAAGCGCAGGTCATCGGTGTCCGGTCGCTCCAGGACCACATGGCAGTTCGTGCCGCCGAAACCGAACGCGCTCACCCCCGCCAACGCCGGTCCCTCGCGCTCCGGCCACGCCGTTCGCGAGGATGCGACGCGCAGCCGGGAGGCTTCGAAATCGATGTGCGGGTTCGGTTCCTCGAAGTGCAAGCTCGGCGGAATGGACCGGTGCCGCAACGACAGGGCCGTCTTGATGAATCCGGCGATCCCGGCAGCCGCCTCCAGGTGGCCGATGTTGGTCTTCACCGAGCCCAGGATCAGACTGCGGTCAGCCGGGCGCCCTGCGCCCAGCACGGCACCGAGCGCGCCGGCCTCGATGGGGTCGCCGAGCATGGTGCCGGTGCCGTGCGTCTCGACGTAGTCGACCTGTGCCGGATCGACCCCGGCGTTGGCGTAGGCGTCGCGCAGTACCTGCTCCTGCGCCGCCGGGCTCGGCGCGGTAAGGCCATTGCTGAAGCCGTCGTTGTTGACCGCGCTGCCGCGCAGGACGCAGTAGACCGGGTTGCCGTCGGCCAGAGCGCGCGACAGCGGTTTGAGCACCACGACACCGCCGCCTTCGCCGCGCACGTAGCCGTTCGCGCGAGAGTCGAATGCCTTGCACCGGCCGTCCGGGGCCATCGCTCCGAACCGCGACATGGCGACCATGCTGTCCAGCGCGACCAACAAGCTGATCCCGCCGACCAAGGCGACCGAGGATTCGCCCAGCAGGATGCTTTGGCGTGCCTGGTGCATGGCCACCAAAGCCGATGAGCACGCGGTGTTCAGGGTCATGACCGGGCCGCGCAAGCCCAGGAAGTAGGCGATCCTGGCCGGGATGATGCTCAGGTCGTGCCCGGTCGCGGTGTGCTGGGTGATGCGGTCGACGGCTCCGGCTGCGAACTGCGCGTAGTCGTGCCACATAGCTCCGAAGAACACGCCCGTCCGGCTGTCCCTGAGGCTGTGCGGTGCGATGCCCGCGTTATCAAGTGCTTCCCAAGCGAGTTCCAGGGACAGTCGCTGCTGCGGGTCCATCTCGGCCGCCTCGCGCGGCGAGATGCCAAAGAACTGCGGATCGAATCCATCGATGCGGTCGAGGAAACCACCCCAGCGGCTGCTGACCTTCCCCGGAGCCGAAGGATCCTGGTCGTAGAGCGCATCGGTGTCCCACCGCCCCTTCGGGACATCGCTGACGGCGTCCACGCCGTTGGAGAGCAACGACCAGTAAGCATCGAGACCATCGGCCTGGGGGAAGCGGCAGGACATACCGACCACGGCGACCGGGTCGTCCGTGCGGGATGCGGCAGCCGGCGAGGACACCTGCCTGGCCGCCGGCTGCGCCCCGACGCTCACCGCCTCGGCGAGGGACCTGATCGTGGGGCTTCCCCAGATCAACGTCGCCGGAAGCTGCCTGCCCAGCTCGGCACCGAGTTCGGCGAGAAGGCGGTTCGCCCCCAGTGAGTCCAGCCCGTAACGGCTGAAGCGCTCACCCACGTCGATCGAGCGGAGCTCGGTGCCGGTCAAGGCGGCCAGGCGCGACACCAGCCACTTCTCGATCATCGCGGTGGTCCACGAATCTTCCTGCGCCATGGGCTATCCCTCGGAAAACACCTTCGGAAAGGTTCGCTACGACAAAAAGTGAGTGGTACTGATCGACGACTTGCGGCACTGCGCGCACAAGACCGTGCACCGGCAATCAGCACACCGCTCAATAAAATTGAGTCTGAACGTTGAACATCCCTGCAGTGAACAGTTCGTGCTCACCCGTGCAGCGAAAACGCATCAAGCTCCGACTCGCCGATACCGCTCCGCGAACTGCCCTCGTCGCCGCATCGGCAGGCAGAGCATACGACTAGGTCAAGTGGATGTGCAAGAGCCCGCTGACTCCATTTATTCGAACCTCACGGCAGTCACACGATTGGCGGCATGGATGTCAATGAACCGCTCATCATCAGATGAGTTGCGCACTATCGGAAAACAACCACCCCGAGTGATCAATGCACGTTCGAACAAGGAAGCGTGCACTTTCGGACATTGGTCGCTCGCCGGCGCATTCGCCGATTCGAAACAGTGGACTCGGGCCGTTCCGTCGCGTAGGTTCCCCGCCGTAGCGCATGCGCTCCACGTCGAGTGATGTCCGGGAACCGCCGCATAAACGCCGCGACCGACCCGCAACATCACGTTACTCGACTATTCACCTGGCGGCAGTGCATTCGCAGCCCGCAAAGAGTTTCAATCCCGCACGGGAGGATAGATGACGGCCAGTAGTACGACAGGTTGCCCGATGCACGAACGGTTCGATCCGCTGGCCACCGACTACCTCGCCGATCCGTTCCCGATCCTCGCCGCGATTCGCGAGGAAACCCCGGTGTTCTACAGTTCGGAGCTGGACATGTGGCCAGTAACGCGGCATGAGGACATCAAGCGGATCTTCACCGATTACGAAACCTTCTCCGGTGCCATCACCCAGACACCGGTCTACCCGCTCGCCGAAGAGGCCAAGGATATCCTCGCGGCCGGTTTCCACACCACACCGACCGTGTCGAACTGCGACCCGCCCAAGCACACCCGGGTCCGGGCGCACAATGTCAAGGCGTTCTCCGCTCGGCGAATCGCCGTGCTCGAACCCACCATTCGCGCCTACGTCACGGAAATGATCGATCGCATCCTGCATCAGGATCGATTCGACATCGTGCAGGAGGTGACGTTCCCGCTCCCCGCGACCATCGTGTTCAACCTGATCGGCTTCCCCGAGTCGGACATGGAGATGCTCAAGGGGCTGGCCATCAACCGGATGGCCTTCACGTGGGGGCGGTCGACGGAAGCCGAGCAGGTCCGGATCGCCAAGAACCAGGTGGACTACTGGCAGTACTGCACGGAGTTCGTCGCCAGCCGCCTGGCGGAGCCGAAGGACGACTTCACCAGCGACCTGATCCGCACCCACCTCGCGGACCCGGACGAGCTGTCCGTCGACGAGATCACCAACGTCGTCCACGCCCTGAGCTTCGCCGGGCATGAGACCACGACGAACGTGTCATCGAGCATGATCCAGCGGCTGCTCACCCACCGAGAGCAGTGGGAAGAGCTCTGCGCCGACCCGGCCCTCATCCCGAAGGCGATCGAGGAGGGCCTGCGCTTCGACCCGAGCCTGTTCACGTGGCGGCGGATCACCACCAAACCGGTCTCCATCGGAGGAGTGGAAGTACCGGCCGGTGCCAAACTCCTGCTCCTTGTCGGCTCGGCAAACCACGACCCGGCCAAGTTCCCCGACCCGGAGGCGTTCAACATCCACCGTTCCGGCGCGCAGGCTCACCTGACGTTCGGCAGGGGCATTCACTCCTGCTTCGGAGCGCCGCTGGCTCGACTGGAAATGCAGATCATGCTGGAGGAGCTGACGGCACGGATGCCCGGCCTGCGCCTTGTGGAGGACCAGGACGTGCAGTACCACGTCAACGCCTGCTTCCGCGGCCCTGTGGAACTCTGGCTCGACAACAGCGCCCACCGCTGAAGCTGCGCACGACACGGGAGAGCCGCACCCGAGGCACCGCGCGCCCACGGGTGCGGTTCAACTGCGTCCGCACGGGGCAGGCCGCGTCGAAACGCACCTCGATCGACGCGTGGTTCCGTGCCTGGCACCACGCGTTCTGCGATCGCATCGGGACCATCGTCGAGTGATGGCCGAGGGCACCTATGGCTGGGTCATGCCGGCCACCACCGACCTCAACGGCACCTTCGACGAGTTGATCAACCCCATGGACCTGGTTTTGGCAACGCCAGTGCGCGCGATGTGGGGAGCTGTTGCTTCAACTTGCCGACCATGCGGGGCTGCGCTTACAACTCGTTTCAGAATGAGGTTGGTAGTTGGCGGTAGCAGATCAGGACGCATCCGAGCCGGAGGAGCCCGAGGTGGATGTCGGCGCGGCGTTCGTAGCGGGTGCGGAGGCGTTTGTACTGGTGCAGCCAGGCAAACGTGCGTTCCACGACCCAGCGGACCTTACCGAGACCGGAGCCGTGTCCGGTGTTGCGGCGTGCGATACGCGGAATGATTCCTCGTTCGCGCAGGGCTTTCCGGTGATGTTCGTAGTCGTAGGCGCGGTCGCCATAGAGCCAGCGAGGCCGTTGCCAAGGCCGACCGCGCTTACCACGGATCGTGGGCAGAGCCTCGACCAGCGGGATGAGTTGGGTGCTGTCGTGGCGGTTGCCGCCGGTGACCGTCACTGCCAGTGGGATACCGCCGGCGTCGGTGATCACATGGTGTTTGGTGCCGGTGCGAGCCCGATCGACGGGCGAGGGGCCCGTCGCCGCCCCCCTTTGAGCGCCCGCACATGCGATCCGTCGACCACCACAGTGTTCAGGTCGAGCCGATCCAAAGCCCGAAGCTGGTCCAGCAGCAGCTCGTGCACCGCGTTGAACACCCCGGCCTCGCTCCAGTCCCGCAACCGCCGCCAGCACGTCACTCCGGAACATCCCGCCACCTCGTGCGGTAGTTCCCGCCAGGTGATCCCGGTCTTGAGCACGAACACGATCCCGGCCAGAGCGGCCCGATCGTCGACCGGCAACCGGCCCGGGTACCGGCTCCGGCGAGGCGGACGCGCCGGGAGCAACGGCTGCACCCGAGACCACAACTGATCTGGCACCAACTCCTCGATCACACCATGACCATGCACCGAGTCGATCAACCATCGCTATCAGACACGCCCATTATTCTGAAACGAGTTGTTAATGACGACCCTCACGCGGGAAAAGACCTTTAATGCGCTCGAGGCGTGGCCAAAAGGGCACGTTCTGGGCGTGGAGATTGGTTGTTCGTGTGTGGATGGTGTTGGCTGCGGGCCGCGGAAGATGATTTGGAGGGTTTAGGTGTTGCGAGGTCTGTATCCGAAGGTGATCGTCGGCGTGGTCGCCGCGGCCGCGGCGGTCGGCGTGGGCGTGGCGGTCTCCGTTCCAGCCGGCGCGGTGGCGAACGCGCGGGACGCCGAGGACGGCGCTTTTCCTTTCGCGGTCAAGTTTCTGATGACCGACATCCCGAAAGCTGACGGCACCACCTACGACAGCGCCTGCTCTGGTGCCTTGATCGACCCACAGTGGGTGATCACCGCCGGTCACTGCTTCCACGACGTCAACCGCAAGCCGGTGAGTGGCACGACGCCGTACGCCACGACGGCGATCGTCGGTCGAACCGATGACGCCGATACGGGCGAGGGGCACGAGCTGGAAGTGGTGGAGGTCCGGCAGTCTCCGGTCAACGACATCGCAGTCGTCAAACTGGCGGAGCCGGTCGACGACGTGCGGCCGCTGGCCTTGCGCTCGGCCGCGCCGCGTCCGGGGGAGGTTCTGGTGCTGGCCGGTTGGGGGCAGGAATCGGCCGACGCGACCGAGCCCGCCACCCATCTGCAGGTCGGCAAGGTCCAGGTACACGACGTGCAGGAGAACATCACGACGGTCACCGGTAGCTGGCCGAGTGCGGACACCAGCGCCTGTCCTACCGACTCCGGGGCGCCGTACTTCGAGAACGGGCCCGATGGGGATGAGCTGGTGGCGGTTGAGAGTGGTGGGCCGGAATGCCCGCACTCCCGGCCCGAGACAACGTCCAGAGTGGATGTCGTCGCCGAGTGGATTCAGAACCAGATCAACGAATCGTAAGGCTCTCTCTCAGTCTGCACGCCTGCTGAAGTGCCGGTCGTGATCTGGCGTCGCTTCGTCCGAGACGTGCAGCGTAGCGTCGAAGAGGGGGGGCACCTGCGCCCGGTGGGTTGCCCCGGTACGGACGAGGTGCGCCGGCCACGTCGGCCGGTCTGCCCCGGCGCATCCCGACGGCGGCGATGACCGGGCGTGCGGCGGGGATGGAAAAAGGTGGCCGGCAGCGAATGCAGGGTGCGTATTCCTTTGAGCCGCCGATCTGAGCACCCTGCTTTGCCGAGTCGAGCAGCCGAGTCAAGTTTCCACTCGAGTACCAACCGTGAATCCGCGTGAACAACGGTCCTTGCCCGATGGCTGCCGTAGACGCGGTGGAGGCCGGCTTGGTCGAGATCAGCCCCCACCGCCCCATCACGAGTTGCCTCAGGCCGTGAGTTCCGCCTTCGACTGGCCGTCCGCCGCCCATACCGGGTTGACCAGGCGGCCGATGCCCTCCACCTCCGACTCCACGACGTCTCCTGGCCGCAGTCCTCGCGGCGGGTCCATGAAGGCGCCGCACCCGGCCGGTGTGCCGGTGAGGATCACGTCGCCGGGCCGCAGGGTGAAGAAGCGGCTCAGGTAGGAGATCAGCTCACCGACACCGAACACCATGTCGGCGGTCGTGCCGTCCTGGACGATTTCGCCGTTCAGCCAGGTGCGTACAGCCAGCGCCTGCGGGTCCGGAATCTCGGCGGCCGGCACGACGACGTGCCCGAGCGGACAGAAGGTGTCGAGCCCTTTGCCCCGCAGCCACTGGCCGTCCGCGGTCAGCAGGTCGCGCGCTGAAATGTCGTTGGCGACGGTGTAGCCGTAGACGACTTCGAGGGCCTCGGCGGCGGGCACGTTGCGTGCCTCGGTACCGATCACGACCGCCAGTTCGGTCTCCCAGTCCACGAACCGGGTGACGGTCGTGTCGACGACGATCGGATCGCCGTCGCCGATCACGCTGGATGACAGCTTGGGAAACAGGAACGGCACTGTCGGACGCTCGAACCCCATCTCCGCGATCGAGTCGACGTAGTTCAGTGCGACGCCGAAGATCGTGCCGGGCATCCGCGGTACGTCCGGGTGCGGATTCAGCGGCATGAGTCTCCTCCTTCCGCATTCCCCGGACCGGCCAGCGGCCCGGGCGGCGCGAGCAGGTCCGCGGTGATCTCGGAGACGGCGCCGCTGCCGGTGAGTGCCAGGGCAAGGTCAAGTTCGGCGAGCAGACACCGCAGGACGTGGCTGACGCCCTCCTGCCCGTCCAGGGCGAGCCCGTAGACGTAGGGCCGGCCGTAGAGGACGGCGTCAGCGCCCAGTGCGAGCGCCTTGACCACGTCGCTGCCGGTGCGCACCCCGGAGTCCAGCAACACCGGCACGCCGTCGCCGACGGCGGCCCGCACGGCGGGCAACGCGTCCAACGAAGCGACCGAGCCGTCCAACTGGCGGCCACCGTGGTTGGAGACGACGAGTCCGTCCGCGCCGAGTTCCACCGCTCGTCGGGCGTCGTCGGCGTGCAGGACCCCCTTGATGACGATGGGCAGGCCGGTCAGCGAACGAAGCCACGGCAGGTCGTCCCAGGTGAGTCCCGGGTTGGCGAAGACACGCGCCCAGTGCTCGACCACCTCCCGCTCGCCGGCGTCGGACGGCAGACCGCCCTGGAACTCGGGGTCGCTGACGAAGTTGGCGATTCCCGCGCCGTTGAGGAAGGGCAGGTACCCGTTGTCGAGGTCGGCCGGGCGGTAGCCGAAGCTGGGCGAGTCGACAGTGAGGACCAGAGCCGAGTAGCCGCTCGCCTCCGCGCGTCTGACCAGGGATTCGCACACCGCCCGATGCGCGGGCCAGTACAGCTGGAACCAGCGCGGCTGGCCCCCGGCCGCCGCCGCCACGTCCTCGAGCGGGTGGGACGCGCCGGTGGAAAGCACGAAAGGCACACCCGCGTCCGCCGCACCCCGCACAGCGGCCAGTTCTCCTTCGGGGTGCACCACTGTTTGCGCGGCGATGGGCGCCAGGAGCACGGGTGCGGCAAGCCGCTGCCCGAACAGGGAGACCGTCAGGTCCCGCCGGGTGGCGCCGCGCAGCATTCGGGGCACCAGCCGCCACTGGTCGAACGCCTGCCGGTTGGCACGGCCGGTGGCGCCGACGCCCGCGTTGCCCGCCACGTATCCGTAGGCGTTCGCCGGGAGCACGGCCCGAGCGTGCTCTTCCATACTCGTCAACCCGGTGGGCATCCGCGGCTTGCGACCACCGGTTCCGGCCAGGTAGATGTCCCGGACCATGTCGGCGTGAGCGCGTGTCATCGTGTCTCCTGTTCAGGACCTTCGGGAGCACAGGATCCGCAGCCGGATCCTGTGCTCCCGTGTGCCAGGTCTTCGCGGATCTGGCCGGTGAGCCGTGGCGCGACGCCCGAGTTGGGGGCGGTCAGCGCGAAGTGGCCGCCGGACAGCACTTCGACGGTCAGCTCGGCCGTGGTGTGCTGTGCCCATTCCCGCATCTGTTCAAGGGTGTTCTTTGGGTCCGCGTCGGCCAGCAGGACCGTGATCGGAATCGACAGGGCGGTCTCGGGCGTGCAGACGTAGCGCAGCAGCGCGCGGTGGTCGGCGCGCAGCAGGCGCAGTGCCTCTCCAACGATGTCCTCGTCCTTCAGGAGCGGTTCGGGAATACCGCCCAAGCGACGCAGCTCGGCGACGATGTCGTTGTCACCGAGGGGGTCCAGGTCCGGCTCCTCCCAGTCCTGTGCGGGCGGCCGGGCGGCCGAGGCGAAGAGCCTCGCCACCCCTGCCCGCTGTTCGAGGAGGCGTGCCGTCTCGAACGCCACAAGCGTTCCCATGCTGTGCCCGAGCACGAACAAGGGGCAGTCGGTGTGAGCCGAGAGCTCAGCCGCGGCCTCCTCGGCGAGCTCCCCGATCTGTTCGGCGCACGGTTCCATCCGGCGTTCCTGCCTGCCGGGGTACTGGAACGCCAGCAACTCGATGTCGTCGGGAAGTTCCGCGGACAGCCGGTTGAAGCTGTTCGCGGTGCCTCCCGCGTGGGGGAAGCAGACCAGGCGTGCGAAGGGGCTTTCCTTGGCGTGGAAGGTGCGTAGGGCTGAACGCCGGGTTCTGGTCAAGACGCATCCTCGGCCGGCTCGGCGGGCATCGCGTCGGCCGCACTACCCGCGGTCCTGTCGTCCATCTGCTCCCGCAGGTGGGCGACGAGCTCGGTGGGTGTTGGCCAGTCGTAGATGAAGGTCACCGGCAGCTTTATGCCGATTTCCTTGGCGAGGCGGTTGCGCAGCTCCACCACGGTCAGCGAGTCGAAGCCGATCTGGTCGAACGCTTCGTGCGGATCGACCGCGCCGGCCGAGGAGTGCCCGAGCACGACGGCGACCTCGTGGAGCACCTTGTCCAGGAGGGACTCCCCGCTCGTGGTTTCGGGGGCCGGTTCCGCCCCACTGCCGGGAGTGGTGGGCAGCAGGTCCCGCAGGACGGGCGAGATCGCTTCGGGCGCGGTCACCCCGTCGAACTCCCAGCGGGCGGCCACCGCCACCGGCGAGTTGCGGCGGATGGCGGCATCGAGGAGTTCCAGGCCCCGCTCCGCCGACAGCGGGGCCATCCCCGTTCGGGTCATGCGGGCGGTATCCGCACTGGTCAGGCTCGCCGTCATGCCATCGCCGCCCTCCCACGGGCCCCAGACGACCGACAATCCCGGCTGCCCCATCGATCTGCGGTACTCCACCAGACCGTCGAGGAAGGCGTTGCCCGCCGCGTAGCCGGACTGGCCCGCGGAGCCGAAAGTTCCCGCGACCGACGAGAACACGACGAACGTCGCGAGACCGAGACCTTCGGTGAGGTCGTGCAGGTTGAGCGCCGCGTCCACCTTCGGCCGCAGCGTACGGTCGAGCTGCTGCGGGGTAAGGGTTTTGAACACACCGTCGTCGAGAACGCCCGCCGCGTGCACCACGCCGCCCAACCGGACACCGCTGCTGGCCAGCCCTTCCAGCGCGGCAGCCAGGGCCTCCTGGTCGGCGGCGTCGCACGCCACGGTGTGTACCTCCGCCCCGAGCGCGCGCAGTTCGGCTACCGCGTGACCGGCGGGCTCGTCAGCTCCGGGAACGCGACGGCCCATCAGCACCAGTTGCCGCACGCCGTTCTCGGTGGCCAAATGTTTTGCGACCAACCTGCCCAACCAGCCGAAGCCACCGGTGACCAGTACCGCCCTGGTGGTGTCCCAAGGCGTCTCGTCGGCCGGCAGGTCGAGAACGATCTTGCCGACGTGCCGGGCCTCGCTGAGGTAGCGGAAGGCGGCCGGCGCCTCGCGGACATCCCAGACCGACACCGGCGGCGGCGCGAGAGCGCCCTGCTCGAAGAGTTCGAGCAGCGCGACAAGCATCCGCTGGATGTGCTCGGGGCCGGGGTCGCGCACGTCGTAGGACTGGTACTCGGTGCCCGGGTGGTCGCGCGCCACCTCGTCCGGATCGCGGCGGTCGGTTTTGCCGATCTCGAGGAACCGGCCGCTGCCCGACAACAGCCGCAGGGACGCGTCGACGTACTCCCCCGCGAGGGAGTTGAGGACCACGTCAACTCCGCGACCCTCGGTGTTGTGCCGGAAGACCTGCTCGAAGTCGAGCGTTCGGGATGACGCGATGCGGTCTTCCGGCAGTCCCTGCGCCTTCAGCGCGGCCCACTTGGCGGGGCTGGCCGTGGCGTAGGCCGTAGCTCCCAGGTGGTGGGCGAGCTGGAGCGCGGCCGTGCCGACACCACCGGTGCCGGCGTGCACCAGCACCGACTCGCCCGGGCGCAGCGCCGCGAGATCGACGAGCCCGTGGTAGGCGGTCAGATATGCCACCGGGACCGCCGCCGCCTGAGCGAAGGACCAGCCATCGGGCATGCGGCACACCAGGTTCCGGTCGGTCACCGAGACCGGCCCCACACCGGAGAACAGGCCCATCACGCGGTCACCGGGAACGATGTCGGTGACACCCGGGCCGACGTCGAGGACGACACCTGCGCCCTCACCGCCCTGGCCTGGGTCTTCCGCCGACGCGTCGACGGAAGCGTGGACCATGCCCAGGGAAAGCAGGACGTCGCGGAAGTTCAGTCCGGCCGCCCGCATCCGCACTCGGACCTGTCCGTGCTCCAACGGCGCACCGGCTTGCGGCCACGGCTCCAGCGAGAGGTTCGTGAAGGACTCCTTGGCGACGTAGTCCAGACGCCACTGGGCCGCGTCGGCCGGCGGCGCGAGCGTGGTGCCCTGGCCCTCGGCTGTCAGGGTGGGCCGGTACGGGATGCCGCCGCGCAGGGCGGCCTGGGACTCGCCGGCCGCCAGCACGGCCGCGAGCGTGCGGCGGGATTCGTCCGTTCCGTCCTCGTCCACCAGCATGAACCGGTCCGGGTGCTCGGTTTGGACGGTGCGGAGCAAGCCCCACACAGCGCGATGTCCGAGCTCCTCGATCGTCTGCGTACCACCCACGACCACGGCACCGCGGGTGAGCACCGCGAGCTTGGTGTCGGCCAGCCGTTCGTCCGAGGTCAGCAACTGGGCGAGCTGCACGACATCATCAACGGTTTCTCGCACCGAAGAAGCCCGGGCGCCGCGGTCACCTCCCTCGCAGGGTAGGACGAGGAGTTCGGGTGCTGTTTCGCCCGAGGACAGCGCCTCGACCAAAGCTGTCCGATCGCGGTAGGTCCGCGAGGTGCCGCACTCGCCCAGGAGCAGGTCGTCCAGCCCGCCCTCGCAAGCGGTGAGCAGAGCCCAACGGCTGGTGTCCACGGGTTCGGCCAGCACGGGGAGCTGCGCCCAGGCCGGCACGAGCAGACCGTCACCGGCGTCGTCACCCCCGCTGGCACCGGCGGGCATCGGTCGCAGGACCACCGAACCGATTGAAACCACCGGGCGACCTTGCGGATCGGCCACGTCGACGGCCACCGCGTGCGGGCCGGCCGGTGCCAGCCGGACGCGGACACGACCACCCGCGGCGGCGTGCACGCGAACGCCCGACCAGGCATAGGGCACCAGCCCGGACTCGCTGCCGTCGATCAGGCCACCGAGAGCGATCGGGTGCAGGGCCGCGTCGAGAAGCGCTGGATGCACGGCATGGGTGCCGGGACCCGGTCGCGGTTCGCCGGGAAGCGCCACCTCGGCGAAGACCTCCTGTCCACGTCGCCACATCGCCTCGACCCCGCGGTAAACCGGGCCGTACACGAGCCCGCTCTGAGCCAGACCGGCATACAGATCGGCGGCAGGCATCGGAACCGGCTCGGCGTCGCGCGGTGGCCAGGTGCCGAGGTCGGGCGCCGACGGCATGGCAGCTGAGCGGGCGACGGAACCACGGGCATGGCACTTCCACGGTTCCGTGCCGCCCTCGACTCGGGAGTGGACGGTGATGTCGCCGCTCGCGGCGACGAAAACCCGCAACTGGATCTCGGCGTCCTCCGCCACCGCGAGCGGGGTCTCCAGGACCAGTTCCTCCACGGGGTCGCCCCCTGTCTCCTCCACGGCGCGGACCGCGAGGTCGAGCAGTGCGGTGCCCGGCACCAGCACCTGACCTGCGACCCGGTGGTCGGCCAGCCACGGGTGCGAGGCCAGGGACAACCGCCCGGTCAGCAACAGACCCTCGGGTTCCGGCAGGTCAACGGCCGCGGTAAGCACGGGATGGCCGAGCGGGGTGGCTCCGGCCAGGTGTGCGGCGCCCGAAGGCGCGGAAGCGCCGAGCCAGTAGTGCTCCCGCCGGAACGCATACGTCGGCAGGGTCGTCCGGCGTGCCCCCTGGCCAGCGAAGAGCGCGGCCCAGTCGACGTCGGCTCCGTCGGCGTGCAGCCGGGAAACCGCGGTCAGCAGCGCCATGGGCTCTGGCTGCTTCTTCCGCAGGGCGGGTACCGTCTCGTACCCCGCACGGCCGGTCCGCTGGTCAGCTCCTTCGGCAAGGCATTCGGCGGCCATCGCGGTGAGGTCGCCAGCCGGTCCCACTTCGAGGAAGCGGGCGCAACCCAGCTCCGCAAGGCTTCGCACGCCGTCGTGGAAGCGGACTGCCTCGCGCGCGTGGCGCACCCAGTGCTCGGGGTTCGCCAGCTCGCCCGGCTCCACAGGAAGACCTGTCACGTCCGAGACCACGGTGATCCGGGGCTCATGGTAGGTGATGCGCTCCGCGACGGTGCGTAACTCAGCCAGTGCGGGCTCGATGAGCGGTGAGTGGAAGGCGTGGCTGACGCGCAGCCAGGTCGCCTTCCCGCCGGTGGCCTCGAACGCTTCGACCACGCTCTCAAGCGCGCCTCGGTCACCCGAGAGCACGGTGGCTTCGGGACCGTTGACGGCGGCCACCGAGGCCCGGTCCTCGTATCCGGCCAGCAGCGCGGCAGCCTCGCGTTCAGTCGTGCGCAGTGCGACCATCGCCCCGCCCGGCGGCAGTCGCTGCATAAGCCTGCCCCTTGCCGCCACCAGTGCGGCGGCGTCGTCGAGCGACAGAACGCCGGCGACGTGCGCGGCGGCCAGGGCGCCGACGGAGTGACCGAGCACGGCGTCGGGACTGATCCCCCAGGACTCGAGCAGCCGGCACAGGGCGACCTCGAAGGCGAACAACGCCGGCTGCGCGTACTCGGTCCGGCCGAGCAAACCGGCCTCGGCCGAGTCCTCAGCGGCGAAAACGACTTCGTGCAGAGGACGGTCCATATGGGCGGCCAGCGCCGAGCTGACCGAGTCGAAGGCCGCTGCGTAGGCGGTGAACGTGTCGTAAAGACCGCGTCCCATCTCCGCGCGCTGCGATCCCTGCCCGGCGAACAGGAACGCGATCCGGCCCTCAACGGCTGTGCTCCGGATCGGCTCCGGGCCCTCTTCGTCACCGGCCAGCGTCCGCAGACCGGCGAGCAGATCCTCCTCGTCGCGCGCGATGAGCGCCGCGCGGTGCGTGAGGTGGCTGCGCGCGGTGGCCAAGGCGTACCCGAGGTCGACGAGCTCCGCCGAGGAGTCGGCATCCAGGTGCCTGAGCAGTGCACCGGCCTGGTCGCGCAACGACCGCTCGCTGCTCGCCGACAGCAGGCACGGGACGGCCGGGAGCCGCGGCGCGGACTTGTCGGCGGGTGGCACCGCGGGCTCGGGGGCCGCTTCCAGGACGACATGGGCGTTCGTGCCACTGATGCCGAAGGAGGACACCGCCGCTCGCCGCGGGTGGTCGTGCCGCGGCCAGGTCGTCGCCTGGTTCAAAAGCTTCATCGTGCCGCGCGACCAGTCGACGTGCGGCGTGGCCTCGTCGGCGTGCAGAGTGCCGGGCAGCACGCCGTGCCTCAGCGCCATCACCATCTTGATGACGCCGCCGACGCCTGCGGCGGCTTGCGCGTGCCCGATGTTGGACTTCAGGGAGCCCAAGAAAATCGGGTCGTCGGCGCTGCGGGCCCGTCCGTACGTGGCGAGCAGGGCCCGAGCCTCGATCGGGTCGCCCAGCGCTGTGCCCGTACCGTGCGCCTCGACCACGTCGACCTCGGCGGCCGGCACACCGGCCGCGGACAGCGCTTCGCGGATCAGGCGTTCCTGGGCAGGGCCGTTGGGCGAGGTCAAGCCATTGCTGGCACCGTCCTGGTTGACCGCGGAGCCGCGGACGACGGCCAGCACCTCGTGGCCGAGACGCTGGGCGTCGGACAGGCGCTCCAGCAGCAGGAGCCCGGCGCCTTCGGACCACACGGTGCCATCGGCGGACGCGGAGAACGATTTGCAACGGGCGTCCGCGGCGAGACCGCGCTGCCTGCTGAACTCGACGAACGGCGTCGGGGTCGCCATCACCGTCGCGCCGCCCACGAAGGCCAGCGAGCACTCGCCGCGACGCAGCGATGTGCTGGCGAGGTGCAACGCCACCAGGGACGACGAGCAAGCCGTGTCCACAGTGATGGCGGGCCCTTCGATGCCGAAGTTGTAAGCCAGCCGCCCCGAGGCCACGCTGCCCGCGCTGCCGATGCTGAGGTAGCCCTCGTAGCCCGCGGGCGCGGGTGACAACCGGGTCGCGTAGTCGTCGTACATGGTGCCGACGAAGACGCCCGTACGGCTGCCGCGCAGCGATTCCGGCGCGATGCCGGCGTTTTCGCACGCCTCCCAGGCGATTTCCAGCAGCAGTCGCTGCTGGGGGTCGATCGCGCGTGCCTCGCGTGGTGAGATGCCGAAGAAATCCGCGTCGAAGCGGGCCGCGTCGTATAGGAAACCGCCTTCCTTCACATACGAGGTGCCCGGCGCGTCGGGGTCGGCGTCGTAGAGCTCCGCCAGGTTCCAGCCGCGGTCCTCCGGGAACGGGCCGATCGCGTCGACCTCGTCGCTGACCAACCGCCACAGGTCCGGAGCAGAGGTCACGCCACCAGGGAACCGGCAAGCCATGCCGACGATCGCGATCGGCTCGCCCTCGCGTTGCTCGAGCTGGGTGTTCGCGGATTTGAGCCGCTGGTTCTCCTTCAGGGCTGCCCGCAACGCATCGACGAGCTGGTCGTCGGAACTGGTCCCCATCGCGTTGTGCTCCGTAACTTTCGGCTCGGGGTGGATCAGGAGTCGCTGTCACCCAGTGCCATGCGCACCAGGTCGTCGCTGCTCATCGTGTCGATCAGGTTGGTGCCACCCGGTTCCTCCGAGTCGGCCTGCGCCGGTGAGCCCGCCGCGGCGGCTTCGTCTTCCTGCTCGGTCCGTCCGCCGGGGGCGAGCTCGGTGCGCAGCAGATCCGCCACCGCGCCCGGAGTCGGGTAGTCGAAGACGAGGGTCGAGGGCAGAGCGAGGCCGGTCGCGGCGGTCAGTGCGCGGCGCAGCTCGATCGACATCAGCGAGTCGAAGCCCAGGTCCCGGAACCGGGAGTCGGCGGTCAGCTTGTTCGAAGCGACGCCCAGCACGGCCGCCACCTGCGTCCGTACGGACTCGACCAGCAGGTACCGGTGGTCTCGTTCCGGCGCGCGGGCGAGTTTCGCCCGCAGGTCCTCGGACTGCTTCTCCCGCGCGGGTGCGGCGGCCCGGTCACGCGGCCTTGGGATCAAGGGCCGCAGGACGACGGGCGCGGTATCGGCCTTGAGCTCCGCCAGCTCCAGGCGGGCGGCGGCCAGCACAGGCGAGACAGCGGCGCACGCGGCGTCGAAGAGGGACAGTCCTTCCCGCTCGGACAGGGCGCGTACACCGGACCGCGCCAGGCGCCGAAGCTCGGCATCACCCAGCCCGGAGGTCATCGCGCCTTCGCCGTCCCACAGTCCCCACGCGATGGACACGGCGGGGAGTCCCTCGGCGCGGCGCGCCTGAGCCAGGCCGTCCAGGAAGGAGTTGGCCGCGGCGTAGTTGGCCTGTCCCGCTGTGCCAAGCAGCCCCGCGGCCGAGGAGAAGAGCACGAACGCCGACAGCTCCATCTCGCGGGTGAGCTCGTGGAGGTGGAACGCGGCATCGACCTTGGGCCGCAGTACGCCCATCAGGCGGTCCGGGGTGAGCGTGTGGATCGCCGCGTCGTCCAGAACCCCCGCCGAATGCACGACCCCGGTCAGCGGGTGCTCCTCCGGGACGGCTGCCAGCAAGCCGGCCAGAGCCGCGCGGTCGGCGGTGTCGCACGCCGCGATGGTCACATGCACGCCTTCGCCCGCCAGCTCGGCGGCGAACTCTTCGGCACCCGGTGTGCGCATGCCTCGGCGTCCGGTCAGCAGCAGGCGCCGAACACCGTGCTCGCCGGTCAGGTGCCGGGCGATCAACCGCCCCAGGGTGCCCAGGCCGCCGGTGACCAGCACGTGGCTGTTCTCGTCGAACGGCGACGCACCGCCGGGGACGGCCGGCGACCGGTGCAGTGCCGGCACCAACGCCGTTCCCGCCCGGATCGCGAGCTGTGGTTCGCCGGAGGCCAGTGCCTCGACCAGAGCCGGTCCCGACCCGGCTAGGCCGTCGGTGTCGATCAGCGCGAACCGGCCGGGATGCTCGGCCTGTGCGGATCGGATCAGTCCCCACACCGGCGTACGCGCGAGATCCGCTCGCTCGTCTTCGGCCACCGCTACGGCACCGGTGGTCAGCAGCGCGAGCCGGGAGCCGGCGAAGCGCTCCACGGCGAGCCAGCGTTGCGCCAGTTCCAGTGCGGCGCGGCTCGCGTGGCCCGCCGCGGCGGGCATGGCCTGGCCGGTCGTGTCGTCCCCGATGCCCACCGCGACAACGAGTTCGGGTACTGGCGCACCCCGGTCGACCGAGTTCCGCAGACCTTCGATGTCCGGATAGCTGCTCACGCTCTTGCCCGCGGCACGCGCCGCGTCGGCCACCCCGGTGCGGTCGGTCCCCACGACCGCCCAGGAGCCGGCGGACCTCGGGGACGGAACCGTTGCCCGCCACGGCTTCCACGTCAGTGCGAACAGCGAGTCGCGGTGCGCCGCGGTCCGGGGAATCTCGCGCAGCGCGAGGGACTCGACGCTGAGCACCGCAACGCCGGACTCGTCGAGGACCAGCAGGGAGAAGGAGTCGGCCGCCAGCCGGCGCAGGCGTATCCGCAGCGAGGTAGCGCGGGTGCCGTGCACTGTAAGGCCACTCCAGTCGAATGGCACGAGCAGGCGTCCGTCGTCGCCGAGCGCACCGCTGAGAAGTGCGTGGAGTGCGGCGTCAAGAGCGGCGGGATGCAGCAGGAAGCCGTCGTTGCGCGACTTCAGCGACTCCGGCAGAACTACTTCGGCGTACACGTCCGATTCCCCGCGCCACACCGCACGCAGCCCTTGGAAGGCAGGTCCGTACTCATAACCCCGTCTGGCGAGGCGTGCGTAGAGATCGTCGATGGGAACGGCGGTCGCCTCGCGCGGTGGCCATACGGCCAGGTCCGCGACATCGGCCGGAGCGGCTTGCCCGCCACCCGACGTGCCGACGGCATGGCGGGTCCAGTCACCTTCCGGCGAGTTCGCGGGCCGGGAGTGCAGCGTCAGCGACCGCACACCGCCCGCGGTCACCGGCCCCACCACGAGCTGAACGTCCACGGTGTCGTCGAGCGCCAGCGGTGCTTCCAACGTCAGGTCCGCCACCTGGTTGTCGCCGGCCCGTCCAGCGGCGTACAGGGCGAGTTCCGCGATGGCCGCACCGGGTAGCAGAGTTGCGCCCTGGACGCTGTGCTCCGCGAGCCACGGGTGGGTGTCGAGGCCGAGGCGCCCGGTGAACAGCCAGCCTTGGCCGCCGGCCAGCTCGACCGAACCCGGGACCAGCGGATGCCCGCCCGATGCGCTCGCGGCCGGGGCCTGGGCCAGGTCGTCGTGGAGCCAGTAGCTCTCGTGCTGGAAGGCGTAGGTCGGCAGCGGTACGGCACGGCCGCCGGGCAGGAGAACCGACCAGTCGACGGGCACTCCGTTCACGTGGGCACCGGCCAACGCCGCGGTGAAGCTCCCGGCCTCCGGGTGACCGCCACGCAGCAAGGGGATGGCCGGCGCGGCCCCGTGGTCCTCGTCGGCTGACGACATGCGCACCAGCGCGCTGAGCGTGCCACCGGGACCGAGCTCGATGAACGCACCGACCCCGTGGCGCCGCAGGAAGGTGATGCCGTCGTGGAAGCGCACCGATTCGCGCAACTGCCGGACCCAGTACTCCGGGTCGGCGAGTTCGGCGGCGGTGGCGGGCTGCCCGGTGATGTTGGAGATGATCGGGATGGCGGGCTCGCCGAAGGTCATGCCGCTGGCCACGGCGCGGAAGTCATCGAGGATCGCGTCCATGTGCGGCGAGTGGAACGCATGGCTGACGCGCAGCCGGGTGGTCTTGCGCCCTTCGGCTTTCCACCGCAGCTCAACGTCGGCCACGGCTTGCCGGTCGCCGGCGACCACGACCGAGCGCGGACCGTTGACCGCGGCGATCACGGCGCTCCCCGCGTGGCCGGCGAGGGTGGGCAGGACCTCCTCGGCACTGGCCTCGATGGCGGTCATCGCGCCGCCCGGCGGCGCGGACTGCATGAGCCTGCCCCGTGACGCCACGAGCGCACAGGCGTCGTCGAGGGTGAACACGCCCGCCACGTGGGCGGCGGCCAACTCTCCGATGGAGTGGCCCAGGAGGTAGCCGGGGATGGCCCCGCAGCTCTCCACGAGCCGGAACATGGCGACTTCCAAGGCGAAAAGGGCCGGCTGGGTGTAGCGGGTCTCGTCGAGCAGGGCGGCTTCGGCGGTGCCCTCGCCGGCGAACATCAGATCCTTGAGCGGCACCTGGAGGTGCTGGTCCATCCGCTCGCACACGGCATCCAACGCCGAGGCGAACACCGGGTACGTCTCGTACAGCTCACGGCCCATGCCGGGACGCTGGCTGCCCTGGCCGGCGAAGAGGAAGGCGGCCGGGGACGACCCGTCCGCGCTTCCGGTCACCACGTCAGGCACCCGTTCACCGCGCGCCAGCGCCTCCAGCCCGCTCAGCAGGCCGTCGTGGTCGGACGCGAGCACGACGGCCCGGTCCACGAGCGCCGCTCGGGTCATCGCCAGGGAGTAGGCCAGGTCGAAGTGGTCCGTGCCCCAGTCCGGTCCGGCCGCGGCCGCGACCGGCCGCAGGCGTTCGGCCTGTGCTTCCAGCGCCGCCGTGCCCCGTGCCGAGATCACGAAGGGCAGCGGCCCGACCGGCTGCGGATTCCGCCGTTCGACGGCGCGCCCGGCGGGTGCCTGCTCCACGATGACGTGCGCGTTGGTCCCGCTGATCCCGAACGACGAGACACCCGCCCGGCGGGGGCGGCCTCGCCGCGGCCAGGGCGTCGCCTCGGTGAGCAGCGACACGCCGCCGACGCTCCAGTCCACATGGGACGTCGGTTTGCCGGCGTGCAGCGTGCCCGGCAGCACACCCTGCCGCATCGCCATGACCATCTTGATGACGCCGCCAACGCCCGCGGCCGCCTGCGAATGACCGATGTTCGACTTCAGCGAGCCCAGGTACAGCGGCTCCGCGCTGTCGCGCTCAACGCCGTAGGTGGCAAGCAGCGCCTGCGCTTCGATCGGGTCGCCCAGCCGGGTACCAGTGCCGTGAGCTTCCACCGCGTCCACGTCGGCGGGCGCCAGTCGCGCCGTGGCCAGCGCGTCGCGGATCACCCGCTCCTGGGAGGGACCGTTCGGCGCGGTCAGGCCGTTGCTCGCACCGTCCTGGTTCACCGCCGAACCCCGTACCACGGCCAGCACCTCGTGCCCGTTGCGCCGGGCGTCGGACAACCGCTCCAGCAGCAGCACACCCACGCCTTCACTCCACGCGGTGCCGTCCGCGGCGTCCGAGAACGCCTTGCAGCGGCCGTCCGGTGACAAGCCCCGCTGACGGCTGAACTCCGCGAACGTGTTGGGTGAGGACATCACGGTGACGCCGCCGGCCAGCGCGAGCCCGCACTCGCCACGTTGCAGGGACTGCGCGGCCAGGTGCAGGGCCACCAGGGAGGACGAGCACGCCGTGTCCACAGTGATCGCGGGGCCCTGGAAGCCCAGCGCATAGGACACCCGCCCCGAGACCACGCTCGGCGAGTTCCCGACGAAGCGGTACGCCTCGGTGCTCTCCGGCGTGGTGCGCAGGCGCGAGAGGTAGTCGCTGTACATCACGCCGGTCAAGACCCCGGTACGGGTCCCGCGCAGAGCGGTCGGGGCGATGCCCGCGTTCTCCACTGCTTCCCACACGGTTTCCAGCAGCAGTCGCTGCTGCGGATCCATGCCGATGGCCTCGCGAGCGCTGATCCCGAAGAACTCGGCGTCGAACCGGTCGGCGTCGTAAAGGAAGCCGCCGTGGCGCGTGTAGCTTTTGCCCGGACGATCGGGATCCTCGTCGTAGAGGTTCTCGACGTCCCAGCCGCGGTTCGTGGGGAAGGGGCCGATGGCGTCCGTACCGGTTTCGACCAAGCGCCACAGGTCCTCGGGCGACCGGACGCCTCCCGGGTAGCGGCACGCCATGCCGACGATCACGATCGGATCATCGTTGGCGGCAGCCGGCAGGGGCACCGCGGTGCCCGAGGCGGTGACCTGGCCGGACGCGGACTCGCCCGCCGTGCCGGCGACCTCCGCCAGCAGGTGGTCGACGAGGGCGGCCGGGGTCGGGTGGTCGAAGATCAGGGTGGCGGTGAGCCGGGTGCCGGTCACCGACCCGACCCGGCTCCGCAGTTCCAGGCCCGCCAGCGAATCCAGGCCCAGATCCTTGAACGGCGTACCGGGGTCGACGGGAGCGGCGCCGTCCAGCCCTAGGACGTCGGCCAGCGTCGCGCGGACCAGTTCCGCCACCGCGCGCCGGCGTTCGCCGGCTGGAAGCGCGGCCATGCGCGCCGGCCAGGACGTGGCCTGCCCGGTGTCAACCGACGCGGCACGGCGTCGCGCCGGGTGGACGAGATCGCGCAGGAGCGCCGGTGCGGAGGTGCGGCGGTCCGGCGCGTTCAGCTCGGCCAGATCCAGTTGGACCGGCACAAGCAGGGCCTCGCCACCGGCGAGAGCCGCGTCGAACAGCTCCAGGCCGCGGTCGGTGGACAGCGCGGTGACACCGCGGCGGCTCCAGCGGGTGATGTCGGCCTCTGCCAGCGCCCCGGCCATGCTCCCCTCGGACGCCCAGAGCCCCCAGGCCAGGGAGGTGGCGCACAACCCGCGGGCGTGGCGGTGCCCGGCCAACGCGTCCAGGAAGGAGTTGGCCGCGGCGTAGTTGGCCTGCCCCGGACTGCCCAGCAGACCCGCGACGGAGGAGAACAGCACGAAGGCCGACAGCCGGGCCTCCAGAGTGAGTTCGTGCAGGTTCCAGGCCGCGTCGACCTTCGGACGCAACACGTCGGCCACGCTTTCGGGGGTGAGGTTCTCCACCGTGGCATCCGCCAGGACACCCGCGGTGTGGATCACACCGGTCAGCGGGTGCTCGGCGGGGATGGCCGCCAGCAGTTCGGCGAGTGCGGACCGGTCCGCGACATCGCACGCGGCGATCGAAACCCGCGCGCCGGCTTCGGTCAGCGAGGCGGCCAGCTCCGACGCGCCTTCGGCGGCGCCGCCACGGCGGCTGGTCAGCAGCAGGTGCCGCACGCCGTACCGGGTGACCAAGTGGTGGGCCAGCAGTGCGCCGAGCCCACCGGTTCCGCCGGTGATGAGAACGGTGCCGTCCGGGTCCAACTCGCCGGGCGTGCGTACCTGCGCATCCGTCCGGCGCCGCAAGCGCATCGCACACACCTGCCCGTCGCGCAGGGCCAGCTGTCGCTCGTCGGCGGTAACCGCGGCGGCCAGGACCTCGGGCGAGAGCCGGGCACCGTCGACGTCCACGAGTGCGAAGCGGTCGGGATGTTCGCTTTGGACCGTGCGAAGCATCCCCAGCACTGCGGCACCCGCGAGATCCCGGACGTCCTCGGCGCCGGTGACGGCCACTGCGCCACTGGTGAGCACCAGGACACGAGTGTCGGCGAGCCACTCGTCGGCCAGGCAGCGCTGCACCACCGCGAGCTGGTCGGGGACGGCGGTGTGCGTCGCCGACACCGGGTCGGCGCTGTGCTCGGGTGCGGTCACGCACTCGGTGATAAGGAGGTCCGGGACTTCCGCGCCCGCGCCGATGGCGCTCCCCAGCGCATCGAGGTCCGGATGGCTGTCGACGTCAGCACCCGCCGCGGCCAGCGTTTCCCGCACGCCCAGCGGGTCGGCACCGATCAGCGCCCACCGGCCGGCCGTCTTCGGGGAGATATCGGCTCCGGCGTTCGGTAGCTGCCTCCAGCCGACGGTGTACACGCCGTCGTGCCGTGTGGCGTCCGGTCCCGAGACCGCGGTCTCGGGAAGCGGCCGCAATACCACATCTTCGATGGTCAGCACCGGGGCACCGGCGGCGTCGGTGGCGATCAGGGATGCGCGATCGGTTCCGGTCAAAGTCCAGTGGACGCGCAGCGTGGTCGCACCTGAAGCGTGCAGGGTCACGCCGCCGAAGGAGAACGGCAGCCGGACACCCGTGGTCTCCCCGTGCTGGTCGTCGATCAGCAGCGCGTGAAGCGCCGCGTCGAACAACGCGGGATGGATGCCGCATCGGGCGGCTTCGGCGTGGTGTTCAGCGGGCAACGACACCTCGGCGAACCGATCACCGGCCGACTGCCAGACGCTGCCGAGTCCCCGGAAGGCAGGTCCGTACGCGTAACCGATCTCCTCCAGACGTTGGTAAAGGCCGTCGGTTTCGACGGGACAAGCGCCTTGCGGAGGCCAGACGTCTGAAGCGGTAGCGTCGGGGCGGTCGTCGGCAGTGAGTACGCCAGTGGCGTGCCTGATCCACCCCTCGGTGTCCGGGGACCGCTCTCCGTCGCCGATCTCAGAACGCGAGTACACGGCGATCGCGCGCTCGTCGGCCGAGTTCGCGGGGCCGACCTTCACCTGCAGCCGAGCGGCCCCGTCCACGGGGATGACCAGCGGCTGCTCGATCGCCACTTCCCGCAACCGGTCGCAGCCGAGCCGGTCACCCACCGCGAACGCCAGCTCAACGATGGCGGTGCCGGGCAGCAGCGCAGTGCCGCCGACCACGTGGTCGGCGAGCCAGGCGTGGGTATGGCGCGAGAGACGGCCCGTGAACAGCACGCCGTCCCCTTCGGCGAGCTGCGTCATGCCGCCGAGCAGCGGGTGGTCGACGGCCTTGAGTCCGACCCCCGCCGCGTCCGCGGTCCCGACCTGGGTGCCGAGCCAGTAGCGGCGGCGCTGGAAGGGGTATGTGGGCAGGGAAATCCGTCGCGCACCCGGGAAGAGGCGCTCGGTGTCCAAAACCGCGCCCTGCGAGGCAGCGGTACCGAGCGCGGCTGCGAACCCGTGCGCTTCGGGATGGTTCTTGCGGAGCACGGCGACGGCCTTCGCACTGCCGGCGTCGGTCTCGTCGAGGCACGCGCGGGCCATGGCCGCCACTACCGGGCCCGGACCCAACTCCAGGTAGGTGGTGACGTTCCCGTCTTGGAGGGTGCGGACTCCGTCGGCGAACCTGACGGTGCCACGGAGCTGACGCGTCCAGTAGCCGTGGGATGCCAGCTCCTCGCGGGAGACGACCTCGCCCGTCACGTTGGAGATCAGCGGGATGCGCGGGGCTGCGTAGCTCAAACTCGCCGCCACCTGGCCGAACTCCTCGAGGACACCGTCCATGTGCGCGGAGTGGAACGCATGGCTGACCTTGAGCTGCGTGACCTTGCGGTCCATCTCCCGCCACGAACGGGCCAGTTCGAGCGCAGAACTCTGGTCACCGGAGACGACCACGGAGGCGGGCCCGTTGACGGCGGCGAGGTCAAGCCTGCCCTCGTACGCGGCGACCGCCTCGCGCATCTCGGCCTCGCCCGCCTCGAAAGCGATCATGACGCCTCCGCCGGGAGCGGCCTGCATGAGCCTGCCTCGGGCAGCGACCAGGGTGCAGGCGTCATCGAGGGTGAGCACACCTGCCGCGTGTGCCGCCGCGAGTTCACCGACCGAGTGCCCCATCACGTAGTCGGGGGTGAGCCCGCAGTGCTCGAACAGCCGGAACAGGGCTGTTTCGACGGCGAACAGCGCCGCCTGCGCGAAGACGGTCTGGTCCAGCAGGTCCGCGCGGTCTGACTCGCCGAAGAGCACGTCTTTGAGCGGATGCGGAAGCCGCGGGTCGATGCGGGCGCGGACGGCGTCGAAGGCTTCGGCGAACGGCCGGCACGTCTCGTACAGCTCACGGCCCATGCCCAGGCGTTGGCTGCCCTGGCCGGTGAAGAGGAACGCGGTCCGGGTCCCGGCGGCGCCGTCGGTCAGGCCGTGGACGACGTCGGCGGAAGGCTCTCCAGCGGCCAGGGCGGACAGGGCCCGAAGTCGCGCTTGCCTGCCTTGGGCCACCACCGCGGCGGTTCTCGCGAACCGCGTGGGCGCGCTGGCCAGCGTGAACCCGACGTCGCCGGCGCGGTGGTCGGGGTGTTCGGTCAGGGCGGCCCCCAGCCGCCGCGCCTGCTCTGCCAGCGCGATGTCCGTACGAGCGGAAAGCAGCCAGGGCGCTTCCGGCACGTCGACGGCGGTGGAGGTCCGCTCCTCCGGCTCAGCGGGGTGCTGTTCCAGGATGACG
Source organism: Saccharopolyspora erythraea NRRL 2338 (assembly GCF_000062885.1). Lineage (NCBI taxonomy): Bacteria > Bacillati > Actinomycetota > Actinomycetes > Pseudonocardiales > Pseudonocardiaceae > Saccharopolyspora > Saccharopolyspora erythraea. The sequence goes on from NC_009142.1 coordinate 2,871,947, forward strand.
TGCGCGTTGGTCCCGCTGATCCCGAACGACGAGACACCCGCGCGCCGTGGACGTCCACGGTCGGGCCACGGCACGGTGTCGGTCAGCAGGGACACCGCGCCCGAGCTCCAGTCCACGTGGGAGGTGGGCTCCTCGACGTGCAGAGTCCGCGGCAGCACTCCGTGCCGCATCGCCTGGACCATCTTGATCACGCCACCGACACCGGCGGCCGCCTGCGCATGGCCGATGTTCGACTTCAGCGAACCCAGGTAGAGCGGGTGCGCGCTGTCTCGGTCCTTGCCGTAGGTGGCCAGGAGGGCATGCGCCTCGATGGGGTCGCCCAGCCTCGTGCCGGTGCCGTGCGCCTCGACGGCGTCGACATCGGCGGCCGAAATCTCGGAGACAGCCAGCGCCTGCCGGATCACCCGCTCCTGGGAGGGACCGTTCGGCGCGGTCAGGCCGTTGCTCGCACCGTCCTGGTTCACCGCCGAACCCCGTACCACGGCCAGCACCTCGTGCCCGTTGCGCCGGGCGTCGGACAACCGCTCCAGCAGCAGCACACCGGCGCCCTCGGCCCAGCCCGTCCCGTCCGCGCCGTCGGCGAACGCCTTGCAGCGGCCGTCCGGCGACAAGCCCCGCTGGCGGCCGAACTCCACGAAGATGCCCGGGTTCGACATCACCGTGACGCCGCCGGCCAGCGCCAGCTCGCATTCGCCGTGGCGAAGCGCCTCCACGGCCAGGTGCAACGCCACCAACGACGACGAGCACGCGGTGTCCACCGTGACGGCGGGCCCTTCCAGGCCGAAGGTGTAGGCGACCCGGCCGGAGATCACGCTCGGGGAGTTGCCGGTGAGCAGGTATCCGGCGGACTTGTCGTCCCCTTCGTACAAGCGCGGACCGTAGTCCTGCGCCATCGCGCCGACGTAGGTCCCGGTTCGGGAACCCCGCAGGGTGGCCAGGTCGATGCCGGCCCGCTCGATGGCCTCCCACGTGGTTTCGAGCAGCATTCGCTGCTGCGGGTCCATGCTCGCGGCCTCGCGGGGACTGATCCCGAAGAACTCGGCGTCGAACTGGTCGGCGTCGTGCAGGAAACCGCCTTCGTGGCAGTAGGTGCCCTTCGGGCTGCCGGGCTCGTCGGCGAGGACGGTGTCCAGACGCCAACCGCGGTTTCCGGGGAAGCCGGTCAGGGCATCGTCGCCGGCCAGCACGAGCTGCCACAGCTCCTCCGGCGTGGTGACCCCACCCGGGAAGCGGCATGCCATCGACACGATCGCCACGGGTTCACCGGCTTGAGCACCTGTCGCCCGTGCCGGGGCCGAGCCGGCGCCCGACATTTCCGCTTCGAGGAAGGAGACCAGTTGCCGCGGCGAGGGGCGATCGTAGAGCAGCGTCGTCGGCAACCGGAGACCGGTCGCGGCGACCAGCCGGTTGCGCAGTTCGACCGCGAGAACGGAGTCGAATCCCAGGCCCTTGAAGGACGTCGCGGGGTCGATCTCGGCGGCCGAGCCGTGCCCCAAGACCACGGCGGCTTCGGAACGCACCAGGTCCATCAAGTCGTATCCGCTCACCGCGGCGGTGTCCGGATGGGTCTGCTCGCCCGCGTCGTCCTGCGCGGCCACCGGGTCGCCACCGGCGTCCGCCGTCGTCGGCGAGGCGGCCGGGGTAAGCCAGTAACTCCGGCGCTGGAACGCGTAGGTGGGCAGGTCGACCACCGAGGCGTCCGGCGGATAGACCGGCCGCCAGTCGATGCTCCCGCCGCTGGTGTGCAACTCGGCCATCGACGTCAGGATTCGGTTCGGCCCGCTCTCGTTACGGCGCAACGATCCCAGCACCACCGCGTTCGACTCCATCTCCTCCAGCGTCTGCTGGAGGCCCATGGTCAAAACCGGGTGCGGGCTGATCTCGATGAAGCCGTCGTGGTCGGCCAGCGAACGGACGGTCCGGTCGAACTCGACGCTCTCGCGGAGGTTCCGGTACCAGTAGTCGGCGTCCAGCTCAGTGGTGTCCATCTCCAGTCCGGTAACCGTCGAGTGGAACGGGACCGAGGAGGGCTGCGGGCGGATCGGAGCCAGGGCGGCGAGGAGCTCATCGCGGATCGCGGCGACGTGCGAGGAGTGCGAGGCGTAGTCGACGGGCACCCGTCGTGCACGGACGCCGTCGGCCTCGCACCGTCGGAGTAGAGCGTCCACGGCGTCGGCATCGCCGGAGACGACCGCGGACCGCGCGCCGTTGACCGCCGCGATTCCCAGCCTGTCGTCGTGGGCGAGCAGGTCGGTCAGTTCCCGTGCGGAAAGCTCGACCGAGGCCATCCCGCCCTGGCCCGCGATAGACCTGATGACCCTGCTGCGCAGGGCGACCGCTCGGGCGGCGTCGGCGAGGGAAAGCGCCCCCGACACGTACGCCGCCGCGATCTCTCCCTGGGAGTGGCCCAGCACGGCACTCGGCTGGACGCCGAAGGAGCGCCAGACATCGGCGAGGCCGACCATGACCGCGAACAGCGCCGGCTGCACGACGTCGACGCGGTCCAGCGAGGGCGCACCAGGCGCGCCACGCAGTACCTCCTCCAGCGACCAGTCGATGTGCGGCGCGAGTTCATCGGCGCAGCCCCGGATGGTCGCACAGAACACGTCCGAGGTATCGAGTAGATCGGCCGCCATACCTGTCCACTGCGACCCCTGCCCGGGGAAGACGAACACGATCCGGTCCCGCCTCCGGGCGATACAAGTCGTCTGGGCCGCCGTGCGGCGTCCTGCGGCGAGCGCGCCCAGCCCGGCGGTGAACTCGGCACGAGTGCCCGACAGGATGACCGACCGGTGGCGAAGCGCCGTACGCGACACGGCCAGGGAGTGCCCCAGATCGCTGAGCGTAGCCTCGGGCCGGTCGTCCGCGTCGAGGTGGTCGCGCAGCCGACCGGCCTGGGCGCGCAGTGCCTGCGCATCATGTCCCGAGAGCAGCAGGGGCAGCGTCGGGCTGCGGAACGCGGCGCGATCGTCCGGACTCCGCGTGGGGCTCGGTTGCTTGGGTGCGCCCCCGACAACGACGTGGCAGTTCGTGCCGCCGACGCTGAAGGCGGAGACGCCCGCGAGCGGGCGTTCGGGCTCCGGCCAGCGACCGAGCTCGTCGTTCACGCGGAGGTTCAGCTCCGCCAGCGGGATGAGCGGGTTGGCCTCGACGTAGTTGAGGCTCGGTGGGAGCCGGCCGTGTTCGACAGACAGGACGACCTTGAGCAGTCCCGCCATTCCGGCGGCGGCACCGAGGTGGCCGACGTTGGTCTTCGCCGATCCGACAAGAAGCGGTCGGTGCGGCCGGACGGCGGCACCGAGCACAGCTCCCAGCGCGGCGGCTTCGATCGGGTCGCCGACAGGAGTACCCGTGCCGTGCATTTCGACGTACTGCACGTCGGCGGGCCTCACTCCGGACGCCCGGTAGGCGCGCAACAGCACCTCGCGCTGCGCCGCCTCGTTCGGAACGGTCAGGCCCTTGCCTCCACCGTCGTTGTTCACCGCGCTGCCGTGCAGCACGGCGTGCACGTGGTCGCCGTCGGCCAGCGCCCGCGACAGCGTCTTGAGGACGACGATGGCACCGCCCTCACCGCGCACGTATCCGTTCGCGCGGGCGTCGAACGTGAAGCACCGGCCGTCGGGCGAGAGTCCGCCGAACCGTTCGGCCACAGCCGCGCTCTCGGGGCTGAGGTTCAGCTCGACGCCACCTGCGAGCGCGACGGCGCATTCACCGTTGCGCAGGCTCTGCACGGCCAGATGCACTGCCACCAGCGACGACGCCTGGCCCGCGTCCACGGTGAGGCTCGGGCCGCGCAGACCGAGCACGTAGGAGAGGCGATTGGCGATCAGGCTGCGGGTGAGGCCGGTGAAGGAGTGGTGGGTAACCCCCGCGGCACCACCGGCCCGGTGCACCAGGTCCTCGTAGTCGCCTGACATCGTCGCGACGAAGACACCGGTATCCCCGTCGCGGAGCTCGGCCGGGACGATGCGCGCCTCTTCCAGAGCTTCCCAGCCCAGTTCGAGCATCAACCGCTGCTGCGGGTCCATCATCGCGGCCTCGCGGGGCGCGATGCCGAAAAAGCCGGGGTCGAACTGGTCGATCCCTTCCAGGAAGGCCCCTTGGGCAGCACGCTCACTGTCGGAAGCGGTCCCCACCAGAGCGGCACGCTCCGGCGATGCTCCGGTCACCGCGTCGTGCCCGCGCACGAGCAGTTCCCAGTATGCCGTCGGATCCGCGGCGTGCGGGAAGCGGCACGAGATCCCGACGACCGCGATGGGCTCCCCGGACGGCGCTGCCTGGGTCGAAGTGCTCTCGACGGACACTCAACTACTCCCTGATCTTTGGTGAGGTTGTTCTGCGCAGGAGGGCGGGATCGGCTACCACTCGACCCGCAGCCGGGACAGCCCCCGGGTCGCCAGGCCGTCTTTCCAGACCACCGAGTCAGGGCCCGGAGTCAGCCGCAGCGCCGGAAAGCGTTCGAGGAGCCGGCCGAGAACGAGCTGCACCTGCAGCTTCGCCAGCGGCGCGCCGAGACAGCGGTGCACACCGTGGCCGAACGTCAGGTGGACGGCGTCCCGGCTCCGCAACATGAGCTGTCCGGGCTCTGCGAAGACCTCGGTGTCGCGGTTGCCGTGCAGCAAAGAGACGACGACGGCCTCACCGGCCTGGATCGTGACGCCGTTGAGCTCCACCGGCTCGACCGCCACGCGCGGGAAGCTCAGCGGCGTCGCTGGGGTCAGCCGCAGGAACTCCTCGACCGCGTCCGGCAGCAACTCGGGGTGAGCCCGCAGCTCGTCGTGCGTTTCCCGATCGGACAGCAGAGAAAGGACCGAAAGGCCGATTTGCCCGGCCGTGGTCTCGTATCCGGCCATGAGGAGCGTGAGCCCCAGGGTGAGCAGCTCCGGCCTGGACATCTTGCCCTGAGTGTGGGCCCGGATCAGGGTGGTGAGCAGATCGTCGTCCTGCCGCTGCAGCTTCTGCTCGATGGTGTCGGTCATATAGCCGATGAGCTCGAGGCGGTGCCGGGCCTTCTCCCGCGGGGTGCTGGCGGTGATGTCGAACAGCACCTCGACCCATTCGCGGAACCTGGCGCTGTCGTCGAGCGGAATGCCCAGCAGGGAGCACAGCACGGACAACGACAGCGGCGCGGCGAGCTCCTCGACGAGATCCGCGCCGGGGCCGATGTCGGCGACCCGGTTTAGGTGCTCGTCCACCAGGCGCTCGACCGCCGGTGCCATCGCCGAAACGCGGCCAGTGGTGAACGTGCCGGCGACGACGCGCCGCAACCTGGCGTGCTTCGCGCCGTCCATGCTCATCATCGAGTCCGGTACGGGTTGGGCGTCGTTGAAGCGCGGAGCATCGGGCTGGACGGCCGCAGCCCTGCTGAACCTCTTGTCCGTCAGTACCTGCCGCCCCAGCGCGTAACCGCGAACCAGAAGTACCTTGTCACCGCTGGGTGCGACAATCCGTTCCACCTCATCGGTGGCTTGACGCAGGAACTCGGGGAGCGGACCGAGCTGGCCGGTACTTGCCTGTTCCATTGCCATTTCCCTTTGTGATCGGTCACTTCAGCAGATTTCCGGCTCGGTCCCGGACAGTGCTGGGCATGGAGAGCAACGAGATGAAGCTTCAATTCGATCGGAAGAAAAAACGTGCGAACGAGGGTGGGTCAGTCATGAGGGCTGGACCGAACCGCCCAGCGCTCGTGACGCCGGACACGCCCAGTCGGCTTCCGAATGCTCCACGGCCTCGGCACCACGCCTACGGCACGCAGCCCTGTTCGGGGCCACGAACAGTGCTGATTACACCTCGCGTTTGACCCTGCGGGGAACCCCGCGGACGCGGCCTGCCCATTCATGCCGCACTTGCTGCCCTTTCGCGCTTGATTCATTCCGCCCAATGCGGACGAGCTCCTACCTTTTCAACTACCGACTTGCGGACAGCGCTGTCGGCACGCCGAACTCAGCAACCCATGCCCGCGCAGCCATAACCAATCCGCACTCACGAGAAAGCGGCGTCCATGCCTGAAAACGCGATGCCCGATACAGACGCCATCCTCAGTTTTCCGTGGGGGGACCCGCCCGAACCCGACGAGTTCGTCAAGGCCGGGATGCGGTGGCATTTCAGCGAAGACACGGGTTCTGCGTTCTGGCTGGAACAGGCGAAGGCGTTCGACTTCGACCCGCTGGTCGACATCAAGACCTTCGACGACCTGAAGCTCTTCCCCAACGTCGTCAGCGCGCTGCGCACGGTCAAGCTGGAGGACCTGGTTCCGAAGGGGTACGGCAGCAGCGGTCGGCTGCTCGATGTCTACGAGAGCGGCGGCACGACCGGCGCGGCCAAGCGGGTGCCGTTCATGCGGGACTGGAGGGACCGGACCCTGGAGTTCGAGAAGCGCGACCTGACCAGCAGAGGGCTTCCCCAGGGGCTGAACTGGTTGTCGATGATGCCCGGACGGCCGCACTACATCGGTGGGTTCACCGACTACGAAGCGGTCAACATGGGCGGCGTGAAGTTCTCCATCGACATGGACCCGCGGTGGGTGAAAAAGCTCGCGGCCGAAGGCCGGCACGACCAGATGAGCGCTTACGCCGAGCACCTTGTGGACCAGGCTGAGCACTTGTTGCTGACCCAGGACATCGGGATCCTACTGATCACGCCGCCATTGCTGGAGCGGCTGTGCCGACGGGGCAAGCTGGTGGAAGCCGTGCGCGAGAAGGTCTCCGCGATCCTGTGGGGCGGCACGCACATGGACGCCGACACTCGCAGGCTCTACCGCACAGAGGTCTTCCCCGGCATCACCATGGTCGGTGGCTATGGCAACACGATGTACATCGGCATCGCCAAGGAGCGGATCGGCCTGGGGCCCGACGAGCCGTGCGTCTTCGACGGCCACCCGCTGCACACGACGTTCCGCGTCATCGACGACCAGACAGGTGAACCGGTGCCCTGCGGCGAGCGCGGCCGTGTCGTCGCCACCCACCTGAGCAAGTCCTTGTTCCTGCCCAACAACATGGAGCGCGACACGGCGATCAGAGTCCCGGCTCCAGCCGGGCAGGTCGGGGACTCGGTGGCACATCCCGAACCGCTGACCGCTTTCGAGGATGAGCAGGTCAACGTGGGGGTTTACTGATGACGTCGAGCACCCGGTCACTGCTCGCCCTGGACGCGTTGGGCGCGAACGGCTCGTACCACGCCCTCAACCACGAGGTCATCCCGGACGTGTCCGGGGAGCCGGTCGCGGAGCTGAGCCTGGTTCCGTCTTTGTTCACCGACCGAACCGTCGCCGCCCTGCGTGCAGCGAAACCGGCCCCGGCCGACGAGCGGATCGCGTCGATCGCCCGCGCCGGCGAGCTGTTCAGAAACGCGGTGCTCGGCGGTCTGCCTCCCGACGAGTACTGCAAGGTCGTCAGCCGGGTCTCAGGGCTGCCGATCACCATGGTGGCCAACTCGATGCGAGTGCTTCACCAGGCCGCCGGGGACGTCCGCCGCAACGTGCGGGCCGCTCTGCCGAACGGAGCGGTCGAGCACTGGCAGAACGATGCGACTCTGCCCGGTTGTGCGACGTGGTGCCGGCGCGGTGAGGTCCTGGCCGTGCTCGCGGCGGGCAACCACCCGGGTGTTCACTCCCACTGGCTGGAGGCGCTCGCGCTCGGCTACCGCGTGGCCGTGCGACCGTCGCGTCACGAACCGTTCACCCCGCACCGCATGGTCCTGGCGCTGCGCGAAGCGGGGTTCGGCGACGACCAGGTAGCCCTGCTGCCCACCGACCACCGCACCTCGGACGCGCTGGCCGCCGCGGCCGACCTGGCGATCGTCTACGGCGGGGAGGAGGTGGCCCGAAAGCACTCCGGCGACCCCGGCGTGCTTACCCAGGGCCCGGGCCGGTCCAAGATCCTGATCACCCGTGACGTCGACTGGCAGGAACATCTCGACGTCATCGTCGATTCGATCGCGGCAGAAGCCGGAACCGCGTGCGTGAACGCGACCGCGGTGCTCGTCGAGGGCGATCCGGCACCGCTGGCGGCGGCGATAGCCTCCCGCCTGGAGCGCCTGCCGAGCCTGCCCGCCGACCACCCCGATGCCGTCCTGCCGACGATGCCGTCGGCGCAGGCGGAAAAACTCAGCTCGTTCCTGAGGACGAAGACGGGGTCCGCCACGGCGTTCCTGGGGTCCGAGGGCGTGGCCGACGACCTCGGCGACGGCAGTGCGGCGTTGCGGCCGGCCGTGCTGCAGCCGCGTCGGGGCGCGTTCGAGCAGATCGGGATCGAGCTTCCATTTCCTTGCGTGTGGGTCGCTTCGTGGTCACCCGACGACGGGGTGGGTCCGCTGCGGGACACACTGGTCCTGACAGCGCTGACCCGCGACGACGACCTGATCGAGTCCCTTGTGGACGAGCCCACCATCGCCAACGTCTACGTCGGCGACCGTCCGACGCACTGGTTCGGTGCCGGGGTGCCGCACGACTCGTTCCTGGCCGACTTCCTGATGCGCACCAAAGGAATGTCTCGCACCTGGTAGCCACGTGCGGCGGCAACCCCGGCCGTTGTGGATGCCGCCGCGGAGAGCCCCAAAAAGGGGAGCCAACCGGTGCGCGGTGGGCCGCGGGGTCAGGAGTGCGGACCCTGCTGTCCGACCCGGAGTCGCGCACATGCACACCCGGCCCATGCGCATAGCCGAGCCGGTGATGCGGTCCGGGAGAGGGGCGCTTGTGGCGATCTCACGTACGGTGGCTACGCGATGTCATTTACCTGGGAGGACACTCCGTGCTACACAACTGGTCATCGTCGATGGACAGCAATGTGGCGTCCGGCAACGCCAACGGGGACATGAACCATCTGTCCCGGCGCCGCCTGCTCGAACTGTCCATGGCGGCCGGTCTCACCATTTTCGGCACGGCCGCCTGCGGCACGCGGCCGGATGGCAATGCCGCCATGCCGCCCGGCGCAGGGGACGGTGAAGCCGCTCAGAACGTTCCGCAGGTGAACGCGCCGCCGCCGAACGGCATTCTCGGTGCGAACTTCAACGGTGACCCGAGCATCATGACCTGGGACGGACTTCAGCAAGCCGGAGCGACCTGGGTGCGCGGTTTTGCCGAAATGCCCGATTTGGACAAACAGAACGCGGCCGACAACCCGGCGGTCAAGACCTTGCTCGAGGCCGCTGGTCGCAAGTACGGGACTGTGCTGTCGCTGAAGTTCCCGTACTTCCCGCGTTCCCACAAGCAGATCCCGCGGCCCGGCACGGATGCGATGAAGGCCGACCTCGCGCGGCTCGACAAGGTGTTGCCGCTGGTGATGGACAGGGTCGACATCCTGGTGATCGGCAACGAGCCGTTCATCGAATGCCCGGAAGCCGACTGGAACAACGGGGCGATCAACGACTTCTACGAGACCGTTGCCGACTACATCATCCAGTACCGCGCCGAGAGCTTCCCGCAGTGCAAGACAGTGCTCTACATGGGCTCGCTAAACCACCTCGACGATCCAAAATGGACCGGAACAGGTACCGACAACTGGATGAAGTACGTCCGTGGCAAGGCGGAGATCGAGGGTACCGACATCCACCCGCACGTCGCGGACCCGAACGGCGCCCAGGCATACCTCGACTACATCCTGCCCAAGCTGGGGAGCAAGAAGTTCCTCGCCACCGAGTTCTCCCTGGTCCAGCTATGGAAGGACCACCTCGCCGACCAGGTGTCCGCCGAGTACGCCGACAAGTACAAGGTCCCGAAGGGTACCCGGGTGTGGCAGGTCATCAAGAGCGCGCTGAATGAGCCGTTCCCGAAGGAGCGGTGGTACGACTTCCTGCGCACCAGCCCGTGGTTTGAGAACAACAAGAACTACCTGAGCGAGCAAATGAAGAAGTTTCGCGATACCGGAAAGCTCGCCGTGGCCACCTACGGTGTGGGCCAGGACGCCGCCATGTCGGGGTCGGATTTCGGCCCGGACAGCACGCCATGGCTGCTGAACAGCCTGTTCGCGTCGGCCACCATCAAGAAGAATCCCGATGGCGCGGCCGTTCCGAACTACGCCTGGATCGAAGAATTCAAGGCCCTCCAGAAACACTGAACCGAACGCTGTGATCCGAAGCCGCGCACGTCCGGCACAGCCCCTGTCGGTTATCGCCGACAGGGGCTGTGCCGGACAGGGGATATGGTCGCGACTGTCCTTCGTTGGCCAAGCCTTTGAGCGGGGTGGCACGAGGTCTCCGCTGAGCACGAGTGGAGCGAGCACGTCCACGAAACTGCCGCAAAGACGCTCTACCTGCAGGCGGATTCGCTGTACCTGGGCGCGAACATCCCCGGAAAGCCACGGACTTTCCTGCCGTATGCCGGTGGTGTCGGTGCGTACCGGCAGGTCTGCGACGAGGTCGCGGCAGAGGGGTACCGCGGCTTCCGGTTGACTCGCTAGCGGTGGAATCGGGCGTGTGCAGGTGCTGGTGCGCGCGGCGCAGCCCGGTCTCCCGGCCGGCGATGGCGCTGTGGCACATTCGCGGCTGGATCGACGGTGTCGGTTCCTGACGCGGTTCCGGCGAGGTCAGGCAGAACTGGCCGAGGTAGATGCCCCACAGCTTGCGCCGCCCGAGCACGGTGGCCAGGTCGCCGCGGGTGATCCGGGCCCGCTTCGGCTGCTCGTCGACCAGGTCGACCAGGCCGCCGCCGGAGCGGATCAGCTCGACCTCGGCGGCGTTGGCCCGCGACTCGCGCGGTTCTCGGTAGCCGAGGTACCAGACCACGCCCCAGACGATTCCGACCAGGCCGGTGAGGATGAAGACCCAGTGCCACGACACCGCCGCCTGCAACCAGGACAGCACCGGGGTCAGCAGCGCCAGGCCGATGAACTGCCCGGAGGTGTAGAAGCCGATGGCGGTGGCGCGTTCCCGCTCCGGGAACCACACCGTGGCGACCCTGCTGTTGATCGGGTACGCGGGCGCCTCGCACGCGCCGACCATCAGCCGCAGCACGATCAGCGCGACGAACCCGCCGACCATGCCCATGAACAGCGTCGCCAGGGACCACAGCACCAGGCACAGCGGGTAGAGCACGCGCGGCCGGATCCGGTCCACCAGCCAACCGCCGGGGATCTGCATCGCCGCGTAGGTCCAGCCGAACGCCGAGAGGAGCAATCCCTGCTGGGCCTTGGACAGCTCCAGCTCCTCGGCGATGGCCGGAAGCGCGATCGAGAGGTTCGAGCGGTCGAGGTAGTTGATCACGACGGTGCCGAACAGCAGCACCGCGATGACCACGCGGGCGCGGGAGGCGGTGGCCCGCGCTGCCGCGGTGGTGGCGGTGTCGACCATCGCGCTCACCACTCCGCCACGGAACCGTCGGCGTGCCGCCAGACCGGGTTGCGCCAGCGGTGCCCTTCGGCAGCGCGCTCGGCGACGTACTCCTCGTTGATCTCGATGCCCAGGCCCGGCCCGGTCGGGATCGCGACCTGCCCGGCGTCGTAGGTGAACACGGCCGGGTCGACGAGGTAGTCGAGCAGGTCGTTGGAGGTGTTGTAGTGGATGCCCAGGCTCTGCTCCTGGATCGTGGCGTTGTGGCAGCCCGCGTCGATCTGCAGGCAGGCGGCCAGCGCGATCGGCCCGAGCGGGCAGTGCAGCGCCAGCGCCACGTCGTAGGCCTCGGCCATGTGCGCGATCTTGCGGGCCTCGGTGATCCCGCCGCAGTGCGACGGGTCGGGCTGGACGATGTCCACCGCACCCGAAGCCAGCACCGACTTGAAGTCCCACCGCGAGTACAGCCGCTCACCCAGCGCGATCGGGATCGGCGAGCTCCGCAGCACGTCGGCGAAGCCGTCCAGGTGCTCGGAGAGCACCGGCTCCTCGACGAACATCAGCCGGTAGGGCTCCAGCTCGCGCAGCAGCACCTTGGCCATCGGCCGGTGCACGCGGCCGTGGAAGTCCACGCCGATGCCGATGTCGGGCCCGACGGCCTCGCGCACCGCGGCGACGTTGGCCACGCACTGGTCGACCTTGGCCCAGGTGTCGAGGTACTGCAGCTCCTCGGTGCCGTTCATCTTGACCGCGGTGAAGCCGCGGTCGACCACGGCGCGGGCGGCCCGCGCGGTCTCGGCCGGGCGGTCGCCGCCGATCCAGGAGTAGACCTTGACCCGGTCGCGCACCCGGCCGCCGAGCAGGTCGTGCACCGGCACCCCGAGCGCCTTGCCCCGGATGTCCCACAGCGCCTGGTCGATTCCGGCGAGCGCGCTCATGTGGATGCCGCCGCCGCGGTAGAAACCGCCGCGGTAGAGCACCGTCCAGAGGTCCTCGATCCGGGACGGGTCCTGGCCGACGAGGTAGTCGGAGAGCTCGTCGACGGTGGCGGCCACCGCGTCGGCGCGCCCCTCCAGGACGGGCTCACCCCACCCGACGACGCCTTCATCGGTCTCGATCTTCAGGAACAGCCAGCGCGGCGGCACCTGATATGTCGTCATTGACGTGATCTTCATTGGTGCGTTTCCTTCTTCTGGTGCTGTCGGTGCCGGCTCAGCCGGTGGCACCGGCCCAGGCGCGCCGCATCGCGACGGCCCGGGCGCCGACCTGTTCGGGGGTGTCCCCGGGCCGGTAGAGCGCGGAGCCGAGCCCGGCCCCGCCCGCCCCGGCCGCCGCCCACGCGGCGAGGTTGGTCTCGTCGACCCCGCCGACCGGCAGCAGTTCGACGTCCGGCGGCAGGACCGCCCGCCAGGACTTCATCCCGGCGTTCCCCACCGCGTCGGCGGGGAACAACTTCAGGTGCCGCGCCCCGGCCGCGACGGCGGCGAACGCCTCGGTCGGCGTCGCCACTCCGGGGTAGGGCCGCATGCCGGCCTCCACCGCCGCGGCGATGATCGCGGGATCGGTGTTGGGCGCGACGACGATCCGCGCGCCGGCGTCGCGGGCGCGCGGCACGTCGGCGGCGTCGACCACGGTGCCGACGCCCACCGCGCAGCGCTCGCCCAGGGACGCGGCCAGCCGCTCGACCGAGGCGAACGGGTCCGGTGAGTTCAGCGGGACCTCGATGGCGTCGACGCCGGCCTCGGCGAGCGCCTCGCCGACGGCGAGCACCTCGTCCGGCGTGACGCCGCGCAGGATCGCGACCAGTCCGGTGCCGTTCACTGCCATTGCCGCTCCTGTGCTTCGGGGTGGTGGAGTCCGGTCGAGCGCGCGATCCGCCAGAGCCCGCGTGCCGCGACGTCCTCGGTCAGCACGGTCGGGACGACGCCGTGCGCGGCCAGCGCCCGCTCGTAGCGGCGGCACAGGTCCTCGGTGCCGCACAGCAGCACCCGGTCCCGGCCGGTGGTCGGCAGCAGGTGGGCGACCTCGTCGGCGATGAGCACGCCGGAGACGTAGTCGGGCACCGATGCCGGGGAGAGGAGGCCGTCGAGCACGAGCGGGCGGGCGCCGAAGAGCTCGGCCGCCAGGCCGCGCGAGCGCCCGGCGGTCAGGCCGCGGGCGAACGCCTCGTCGTCGCGGCGCGGTTCGGCGGTCGTGCGGGCGAGGATTCCGTCGCCGGTCAGCAGGCCGAACAGCTCGCCGGACATCGCCGTGGCGAACGAGACCGCCTTGCCGTCGTCGACCCGCACCCACTTGCCGTGCGTGCCGGGCAGGACCAGGGTGACCGCACCGGTGGGGTCGCCCAGCGCTTCGAGCGCGCCGATGATCTGGGTTTCCTCGCCGCGGATCACGTCGCCGGGCACGCCGTCGGCGGACGGGACCCGCAGGCCGGGCACGAGGTGGGCGACGCCTCGGCGGTGGCGCACCCGAACGAGCGCGTCGGCGCCGAAACGCAGGTCGGTGGGGACGGTGCGGTAGCCGGCGTCGGCCCAGCCCTGCGCGCTGCCGACCATGCCGCAGGCGATCACCGGCAGGTGCGGGTGCGCGGTGACCCAGTCGCCGCAGGCCGACCAGAACGCCGCCTCGTAGGCGAGTTCGCGCGCGCGGCCGTCGCGGACGTCGATGCCCGCCGTGGTGGCGAGCAGGCCCTGGTCGGGACGGCGGACGTCGATGATCCCGCCGGCGCGGTCGAGCAGCCACGCGCGCTGAGCGGAGGTTCCCCAGTCGAGCGCGATCAGGCTAGGTGTGCGGCGGGCGTCGGTCATGGGCGGAACTGTGCGAGATGCTTCCCGATAATGCGAACACGGTCCCTATATGTAGGATTCGCGGCATGGTCACCGAGGATTCCGCCGCTCCTCCGGGTACCCAGACGCTGGCCAGAGGCCTCGCGGTGGTTCGCGCCGTCGCCGACGGCGCCGCCGATCTGCGCGCCCTCGTCGAGCGGACCGGCCTGGGCCGCAGCACGGCGCACCGGCTGGTGCAGCTGCTGGTGCGCGAGGGGTACCTGCGGTCCGGGCGGGACGGCTACGTGCTCGGCCCGACGCTCATCGAACTCGGTTTCCAGGCGTTGCACGGCAATCCGCTGCCGGTGGTGGCCCGCCCCGTCCTCGAGGAGCTCTCGGAGCAGTTGCAGGACACCGTCCACCTCGCGGTGCGCGACGGCTCATCGGTGCTCTACCTCGACAAGCTCCCCGGCTCCCGAGGTGCGGAGATGCGCTCGCGGATCGGGCACCGGATGCCCCTCACCCGCACCGGCGTCGGCATGGCCCTGCTGCTGGACTCGCCGCAGGAGTGGGAGCAGCTCTACCAGGCCGAGGCCGCGGTGGAGCCCGACCTCGCCCCCGACGACGACCTCGAGGCTTTCACCGCCCGGATGCGCGAGTACGTGAAGTCGCAGGTGGCGATGGACGTCGAGGACAACGAGCCGGGCATCCGCTGCGTGGCCGCCCCGATCCGCGACGCCGCCGGAACCCTGGTGGGCGCGATCAGCGTCTCGGCCACCCGTCCGTACATGCCCGCGGCCCGGATGCGCGGCCTGGTCAAAGTGGTCAGCCGCAGCGCCCAGCGGATCTCCGCGGCCCTGGGCCACCGAACTCTCTGAGCGCCGAATCGGCCCGCGTCAGTGGCTCGATGCTGCCGTGGGGGGGCGTGCGGGTCGGCTCCGGGACACCGGACTACCGCACATATGCGGCGGGATCGTCGCTGGTCAGGCTCGGTGTCGGGCCCAATCTGCTGATGGGGTCGCCGAGGACCAGGCGGGCGGGGCAGCAGTGGCCACTGGCCGGTGGCCATCCCGCTGTGGTGGGTCGAGGGCGTGGCCGGTGCCGCCTAGACTGGAGTCGATCCAGGCCAACGCGCTGGTGTGCATCCGGCGGGGATTTTCGGGAACGCACGCGAGAGGGGGATGGGGAAAAGGGGTCTGCTTCACGGATTCCGCACCTCTGACTACGGGACTGGCCCATCGCACACCTGCTCGCCGACAGGTTGCGCAAGCGACCCCGCAGCTGGGAACCGGCGAAGTAGCTGGCGGCGCGTTCGTTCGCCTCCAGGATGCTGCGCGCGAAGCCCACCATCGCCTCACCGTCGGGTGTGAGCGCCACGGAATGGGTGTCGCGCGTGAAAAGCGGTCTCGACGTGAGTTGTTCGAGCTTGCGCACGTGCTGGCTCACTGTGGATTGGCGCACACCGAGCCGCTGCGAGGCCTGGGTGAAGCTGCGGGTCTGGGCGACCGCGAGAAACGTCCTGAGCAGGGCAGGAGGGAACACGGTCCAGACGTTATCGCAATCCGTGATAGCCGTCAGTGCGGAAATCGTGGTTCACAACAACAGCGGGTGCGTCGAGACTCGGGGCAGGTACTCACGAGCTAGGAAGCGCGAATGTTCCGCATCAGGCTGCCCCGCCGTCCCCGGCCCGACCCTTACGTCGTCGCCCTGCTGGTCACCGTTCTCGTCGCCGCGCTGCTCCCGGTGCGCGGCGCGGCGGCAGGGGCCGCGAACGCCGTCACCGACCTCGCCATCGCGGCGTTGTTCTTCCTCTACGGTGCAAGGCTTTCCTCGAAGACAGTCGTGGACGGGTTGAAGCACTGGCGCCTGCACCTGGTCGTCTCGCTGAGCACCTTCGCCCTGTTCCCGCTGCTGGGCTTGGGCGCGAGCGTGCTCGTTCCCGCGGTGCTGGCACCGCCGGTCTACGCGGGGGTGCTGTTCCTGTCCACACTTCCGTCCACTGTGCAGTCCTCGATCGCGTTCACCGCGACCGCGCGGGGCAACGTGGCCGCCGCCATCTGCTCGGCGTCACTGTCCAACATGGCCGGGATCGCCCTCACGCCGCTGTTGGTGGCATGGCTGATGGGCGGTAGCGGCGGCGGGATCGCGCCTTCGTCCGTCCTGAACCTCGTACTGCAACTGCTGCTCCCGTTCGTCGTCGGTCACCTCGCCCGCCGCTGGATCGGCGACTGGATCGAGCGGCACCTCCGGGTGCTCGGCTACTTCGACCGGGGCTCGATCCTGCTGGTCGTCTACGTCGCGTTCAGCACGAGCGTGGTCACCGGGATCTGGAACCAGGTCGGTCTCGTGCAGCTGGGCACGCTGTTCGGCGTGATCGCGCTCCTGCTGGCCACCGCGCTGGCCGTCATCACCGCGGCGTCCCGGCTCCTCGGTTTCTCCCGCCGGGACGAGAACGCCATCGTCTTCTGCGGATCGGTCAAGAGCCTGGCCAGCGGCCTTCCCATCGCCAGCGTGCTCTTCCCCGGTGCGACCGTGGGCCTCGTCGTGCTCCCCGTCATGCTCTACCACCTGCTCCAGCTCGTCGTCTGCGCGGTTCTGGCCCGACAGCGGGGAGCATCCGAGCCCGAGCCCGCCCCCGTACCCGCGCAGGCGCCAGCCGCCTGAAACAGGAGTCCGCACGCGTCAGATCTTTTCCAGGGCGGATCCGATGTTGAGGTGCTCGACCTGAGCGGCGAAGTCACCTTCGTCGGCCGTGACCCATCGGCATCCCATGCGAGCTGCCCGGCGTCGAGGCCAGCCTCGACCCGGTCGCGGTTGAAACCTGCCGGTGAGCGTCGGTCTGCGGAAATTCGCCGGGGTCGACCAGACCCCGGCAAGTTGCCTGTTCCTGGAGGGGTCGCTCGGGCGGCCGGGAAGCTCGGGGTCACGCCGGTGCCGCCGACCACGCTGCTGGGCGCTGCCGCATTGGGCGTGCGGGCATCGCCGCCGATGCGGAGATCGAGGTCAACGGTGAGACGGGTGCTGACCGACCTCGAAACCGACAAGTACCGATGTGACTACTTTGTGCATCTGACCCAGTACGTTGTGTAGTTGTCGTTGTAGGCTTCGTTCGCCGTGGCTCGAGTGTGCCCCGTCCTCGCATCGTGGGCGGGCCCGTCACCCGCGTCCCAGTGCGGACCAGTCCTCAATCGAAAAGGCGGTTACCCCTTGAACCGAGCTTTGATCGTCATCGACGTGCAGATCGACTTCTGCGAGGGCGGCAGCGTTCCCGTGTCCGGCGGCGCGGACGTGGCTGCTGCCATCGCCGACTTCGTGAACGGGCAGACGGGCTACAGCTTCGTCGTCGCCACGCGCGACCACCACATCGACCCGGGCGGTCACTTCTCGGAGCGCCCGGACTTCGTGCACTCCTGGCCTTCCCACTGCGTACAGGGGAGCGAAGGCAGCGAGTTCCACCCGAACTTCGAGCCGGTCGTCGCATCGGGCGCGGTCGACGAGGTCTTCTACAAGGGCCACCACGCAGCCGCCTACAGCGGGTTCCTCGGCGTCAACGAGGCCGGGCGTTCACTGGCCGACTGGCTGCGAGCACGACGTCGGCCAGGTGGACGTCGTCGGCATCGCCACCGACCACTGCGTGCGCGCCACGGCCCTGGACGCGGTCCGCGAGGGCTTCGCGGTGCAGGTCCTGCTCGACCTGACCGCGGCCGTCGCCGCGAAGAGCACTGACGCGGCCGTGGAGGACATGCGCAAGGCGGGCGTGAAGCTCACCGGCAGCCCGGTGCTCGTCGACGACTGAGCAGCCGTCAGGACATGCTGGCCCGTGAGTTCGAGCCCTCAGCGCAGACGATCCGTGACCGGGTGCGCCACGACGGGGCCGAACAGGGCGGCCGTGAGGGACTGACCAGTACTGCTAGAGACGAGTGGGCCCGGCAGTGCCGTGAAAACAAGCATTTGGGTGATGCTTCGCGGAGTCGTGCGGCACAAGTGCGCGGCGGCCACAATTGTTGGTAAATTCCGGTTCCCGGACCCGGTGCGCACCCGGGTGGGAGTGGCGGGGGACCGGCTTCTGCTGGCCGCCGACCCCGCACAGGACGTGGTCGTGGCCCACCCGATGCGGGCGCTGGGTGCGGTGCCGGCCTCTCACGCGCACTCCCTGGCCCGGGTTGATCAGCCGTGAGTGGCCGACCACCAGAGCAGGCCGAGATCGAGGCTGCGCGCCTGCTGCTCTCCCGCATGGGTGTCTCGCCGAAGGATCTGGTCGACAGCTCCGGTGCGATGTCCCAGAAAAACCACACCGAGGAGCTGACAGGCAGCGTGATTCCGGGCGACCGCTGCTGTTGAACGACAAACCGAAGTCCATTGGAGGACTAGGTTCGTCTGACCGTGCCCAGCTGCGTGCGGTGGAGGTTGGAGTCGGCGAATTTCGCCGCGGCTGCCTGGACGATCTCGGCCATCGTTGCCGCGGCCGGTGTCGGGGTCCGGTTTGCCATGCGTGCCAACAGGATTCGCCGGGTCGGGGCTGGGACGTCGGTGGCGAAGTTCACCAGCCGGACGTCGTGGCGGCGGTTGGTCAGTGCCAGCCGGGGTGCGATCGCGATTCCCAGCCCGGCGGCCACCATCGCCTGCGCCTCCTGGTAGTCGTGCGATTCGTAGGAGATACCGGGCTCGAACCCGGCGAGCCGGCAACTGCGCCGCAGAACCTCGGCGACCGGGTGGTTGTCGGCCCGGATGATCCACTCCTGCCCTGCGAGGTCGGCCAGGCTGATCTCCGGCTCGTCCACCAGCTCCGAGTTCGCCGGGACGACCAGGACCGTCGGGTCGTCGAGCAGGTGCTCGATCTCCATGGAGTCGTCGTCGACCCGGTTCCACTCGTAGTCCCACAGCAACGCCAGTTCGATCTCGCCTGTGTGCAGCAGTTCGAGCAGTTCGGCGAGCAACGCCGATCGCACGGTGGTGTGCATCGCCGGGTGCTTGCGGGAGAACCGCGTCAGCGCGAGCGGAAGCAGTGAGGCACTGGCTGTCGGGAACGATCCCAGCCGGAGGGTCCCCCTGTCGAGCTGCGCCAACGACTCCAGGTCTGCCTGCGCGCCGCGCAGCTCGCGCCGGATGGCGTGTCCACGTTCCGCGAGTGCTCTGCCTGCGTCGGTGAGTTGGACGCCCCGCGGTAGCCGGTGCAGCAGCGGCTGACCGACTTCGGACTCCAGCCGGGACATCTGCTGCGAGGCGGCCGAGGGTGTGATCCCCAGTGCCTCCGCCGCTGCGGTGAGTGATCCGCGGTCGGATGCTTCCACGAGAAGGAGCACTCTGCGCACGTCGAGCATCCGGCCTCACCCCGAGGTGTTAGTAGCGCTAAACCGACTATAAGAATTGGAACATTGTACTGAACCCTCTGCCTTGTCAAGGTACTCGCCATCGGTTCGCTCGGAGATGGAAGAAGGTTCCGTGCACATTCCCGCAACGTTGGTCCGCGGCGGCACCAGCAAGTGTTGGTTGTTCGCCGAATCCGATCTACCCGGAACTGTGGACGATCTGGAGGCGCTGCTGGTCAACGCCTACGGAGCTGCCGACCCGGTGCAGCTCGACGGCGTGGGCGGCGCTACGCCGACGACGTCGAAAGCCGCCGTCATCCGCCCTTCCGCCGTGCCCGGCGTGGATGTCGACTACCTCTTCGGACAGGTCGGCATCGGGATCGGCCGTGTGGAGTGGGGAAGCAACTGTGGCAATTGTGCTACTGCGATCGCGTTGTGGTCGGTGTCGACTGGCCTGGTTGCTGTTGCAGGGGATTTGACGCGGGTTGCCATGCGCAACATCAACACGGGTGCGGTGCTGGAGGCCGAGGTCGACACCACCGGCGGTCGTGTGCACGAGTTCGGCACTCAGACCGTGCCCGGAACCCGGGCCGGGGGAGTGGCGGTCGGGCTGAAGTTCCTGGATCCCTGCGGAGGCGTGACCGGGTCGACTTCGCCCACGGGCCACGTCGTCGAGGAGCTGGAGGCCGCGGGAATCACGGCCCGCGCCAGCATGCTCGACGCCGGCGCACCCATGGTCCTGCTCGACGCCGCGTCCCTCGGCCGAACAGGAACCGAAGGTCTCGACGCGGTCGGCGGCCTGGTCGACGTGCTGCGCCCGTTCCGGCACCGAGCCGCCCACTGCATGGGGCTGACCGCACGCGGCGATGCCCCGGACGACGCGGTACCGAAAGTCGGCATCGTGGGAAGCCCGGCGTCCTACCGGACGTGGCTGGGCGATGAGGTCGATGCCGAGGACTACGACGTGGCGGTGCGGATGCTGTCCATGAACTCACCGCACCCGGCCATCGGGTTGACCTCCGCGGTCGGTGTCGCGGTCGCGAACCTGCTCGCTGGATCCGTCGTGCACGGCGCCTCGGCCGCCCCCGGAGCGGCCGAGCTGCGAATCGGGACTCCAGCCGGTGTCGTCACCGTCACCAGCGGTGAACCGGCCCCCGCCGGGCCGCGGTGGATCACCATCCGCCGTGCGGCCCGCATCCTCTGCCGGGCCGACATCTTGGTTCCCGAGCCGGTTGCGGTCTAACCTCCTCCTACTCTTTCACATGCAAGGACAATGATGTCTGCGGAAATGATCTCCATCGTGGCGCTCGGCGTCATGTTCGTCGTGGCCACCGTGATGCCCATCAACATCGGGATCCTGGCCTTCATCGCCTCCTTCATCGTCGGGACCGCCTCGCTCGGGCTCAGCGAAGACGAAATCTTCGAAGGTTTTCCCGTCGAGCTGTTCGTGACCATCGTCGGCGTCACCTACCTGTTCTCGGTAGCCCGCCGCAACGGAACGATCGAGCTGCTGGTGCAGGGCGGCGTCAAACTCGTGCGCGGCAGGGTGGCGCTGATTCCGTGGGTGCTGTTCGGCATCGCCGCGGTCCTCACCGCGTTCGGGACGTTCACTCCGGCCGCGGTCGCGCTGCTGGCGCCGATCGGGATGAACTTCGCCTACCGGTTCCGGATCAACCAGCTCATGATCGGCATGATGGTGATCAGCGGCGCGCACGCCGGGGCTTTCTCACCGATCGCGGTCTCCGGCGCGCTGGTGCTGGGCATGCTCGACCACACCTCGCTGCACGTCGCGCCGTACGCGCTGTTCCTGGCCAGCTTCGGCTTCAACCTCCTGCTGTCGGTGCTGACCTTCCTCCTGCTGCGCCGGAGGAACCCCGCGTCGCGGCCCGAGCCGGCGGATGTCGACGAGGCAGGCACGGCGGGTTCGAAGATCACATGGCGGCAGGGGCTCACGCTGGTCGCCCTGGTCGGCCTCGTGGTGGGGGCGCTCGTCTTCCACCTGGAGATCGGTTTCCTCGCGCTTGCCGCTGGTGCGGTGCTGACCTTGCTGGACATGAAGAACCAGGCCAAGGCGACCGAGGGCATCAGCTGGTCCACCATCCTGCTCGTCGCGGGCATGGTGACCTACGTCGGGATTCTGGAGAAGGCGGGCACCATCGACAAGATCTCGCACGGCGCCGCGGGAATGGGCGCGCCGCTGCTCGTCGCCCTGCTGCTGTGCTTCGCCGTCGCGGTGACCTCGGCGTTCGCCTCTTCCACCGCGATCCTGACCGCGATCATCCCGATCGCGGTACCCCTGCTGCTGGGCAGCCACCTCAGCGCTGTCGGGCTGGTGGCCGCGCTGGCGATCTCGACCACGATCGTCGACACCTCGCCGTTCTCGACCAACGGTGCACTGGTGCTCAGCAACGCCCGCGGCGTCGACCGGAACCGCTTCTACAAGCAGATCCTGGTTTTCACGGGCGGAATTGTCGGCGCAGGACCATTTCTGGCATGGGGCTTGCTCGTCCTGCCCGGCATGCTCTGACAGGGAGCGAACATCGGCGGAACGTGCTCATCCACGGCGCCGGCGGAGCTTCCCGTTCGCAGCACAGCTGCGCTGGTGGGTGTCGGTCAGCGGTGCGGGGCACCGGTCAAGCGTCCCGCACCGCGCACGACCTATTCGGCAGAGACGCTCTACGCAGCCCCGCGGCGGGTGTTTCGGTGTAGGCCCGTCACGTCGGTCAGGGCGGTGTCGAGGATCGCCAAGCCGCGGTCGATCTCGGCATCGGTGGTGGTCAGTGGTGGGGCGATGCGGAACGTCCCGCCCATGCCGGGCAGTTGCACGATGTTCATGTGCAGCCCGAGCTCGGCGCAGCGGTGGGTGACGGCGGCGCCGAGTTTGTCGGCGTCCTCGCCGCTGGGCCCGTTGACCAGCTCCAGTCCGACCAGCAGGCCGCGCCCCCGGACGTCGCCGATCATCGGGTGCTTCCCGGCGAGCTCGTCGAGCCCGCCGCGCAGCCGGCCGCCGAGCTCGCGGGCGCGCAGGTCGAGGCGGTCGCGGATCAGCACGTCCAGGACGGTGTTGCCGACCGCGGCCGGCAGCGGGTCGTTGACGTGCGTGGTGAAGAACAGGAACCCGCGGTCGTGGGCCTGCTGCTCGATCTCGGCGCTGGTCAGCACGGCAGCGAGGGGCAGCCCGGCGCCGAGGGTCTTGGACAGGGTGAGGATATCGGGGACGACGCCGTCGCGTTCGAACGCGTACCAGTCACCGGTGCGGCACAGCCCGGTCTGGGCCTCGTCCAGGATCAGCAGCATGCCGCGCTCGTGGCACTTGTCCCGCAGCGCGGCCAGGTAACCGGGCGGGAGGTCGACGACGCCTCCGGAACTCAGGATCGGCTCGACGAGGCAGGCCGCGAGGCTGCCGACCGACTGGGCGTCGATCAGGTCGAAGCCGAGGTCGAGCTGACGGCGCCAGTCGAGGTTCCCGTCGGCGTCGACGATGTCGGGGCGGAAGCGGTCGGGAACCGGCAGCGCGAAGTTGCCGGGGGCGGCGGGACCGTACCCGGCCCGCCCGGTGCTGTAGGTGGCGTTCGCGGCGGCCTGGGTCATGCCGTGCCAGGACCGGGCGAAGGAGACGACCTCGTGCCCACCGGTGACCATCTTGGCCATCCGCAACGCGGCTTCGTTCGCCTCCGCTCCCGTGGTCAGGAACATGGCCTTGTCCAGGGGCTCCGGCAGCGTTCCCGCGAGCCGCTGGGCGAGATCGAGGACCGGGCGGCTCAGCATTCCGCTGTAGAGGTGGTCGAGTCGGCCGACCTGCTCGCGAACGGTCGCGACGATCTCCGGGTGCGCGTGGCCGAGGATGGCGCTCATCTGGCCCGAGGTGAAGTCGAGCAGTTCGCGACCGTCCTCGGTGACCACCGAGCTGCCCGCGGCGTGGTCGATGATCTCGGGGCTGAAGGCTCCGCGGCCCGAGTAGCGGACCAGGTGACGTTCGTGGGCGGTGCGTGCGGTGTCGTCCAGCATGGCTTCGACGCTACGAACGGGTCTCGCTGTGCGTCCATCACACGGTTTCGACGATCCTGTTCGACGGAACCGCACAATGGGGCCCATGCTCAACCCGTGGCGCCTGCGCCTGCTCGGCCTGCTCGACACCCTCGGCACCGTCCGAGCGGTGGCCGAGACGCTGCATCTGAGCCCGTCGACGGTGTCCCAGCAGCTCGCCGTGCTCGAGAAGGAGACCCGCAGCCGACTGCTGGAACGGTCCGGGCGCCGGGTGCGGCTGACCCGGGCCGGAATCGTGCTCGCCCGCCGGGGCCGCGAGATCCTGGACCGCATGGCCGAGGCCGAAGCCGAGCTGCGCGCCATGAACGACGAGCCGATCGGCACCGTCCGGCTCGGGGTCTTCCAGAGCGCGATCCACACTCTCGCGGTCCCGGCCACCACCCGGCTGGCGGAGTCGCACCCGCACCTGAACGTCGAGCTGGTCGAGTCCGAGCCGCACGAGAGCAGCCCCGCGATGCGCACCGGCGAGCTGGACGTCATCGTCACCACCACCGACTACGTCAAGTTCCCGTGGGACCGCGACCTCGAGATCATCCCGCTGGGCACCGACCCGGTGGTGCTGGTCCTCCCGTCGGACCATCCGCTCGCGCGGCACCGGGTCGTGGACCTCGCCGCGTGTGCGAACGAGACCTGGGCGTGCGACCGGTCGGGCTCGTACATGGCCGAGCTGACCCAGCGGCTGTGCCGGGAGTCCGGCTTCGAACCCCGCGTGGCCTGCCGGTTCAGCAACTACCTGCTACTGCTCGACCACGTCGCGGCCAGGCGGTCGGTCGCGTTGCTGCCCGCGCTGGCCGTCGCACCCAGCCGCGCACTGGTGACGCGCGAGCTCACCACGCCTGTGCACCGCAACGTCACGATCGTGGTGCGCAGGGGGACGGCTCCGCGCGCGGCGGTGGACGCGGTGGTCGGGGCGCTGCGCGATCATCCGGACATCCCGGTCCTGACCGCGCCCGGCTCCACCGAAGGCGGTTGACGGCCCCGGCCGGACGGCCTTGCTCCGCACATCGCGCAAGCTCCGCGAGTAGTTGGCCGCTGTAGGCCAGCAGCGGGCGTCGGACGGGGCTGTGGATAACGGCTGGCAGCGTCGCCGAGCGATCAGCGGAGGGCCACTTTCTGCCGGACACGGCACGGTGCCCCCGGATCACTCCAGGGGCACCGCGGTCGTGCGGCTGCGTGGTCGGCGAGACCGGCCGCGGTGAGCTATTTCCCGTTCGTCCCGGGAGGCTTGGTGGTGCCGGGGGACACGTCGCAGACGGTGCCGTCGGCGGGTAGGTCCCCGTTGATCAGCGTGGCGTCCACCGCGGCGTCGATGCACGGACCGCTACGCCGGTAGGAGGTGTGGCCGACGCCCTCTCGGGTCAGCAGGACGCCGTTGTCCATGGTCTCGACCATGGCCTCGGCCCAGTGGTACGGGGACACGTTGTCCACGCGACCACCGACCACCAGGATCGGCGGGGCGCCGGCGCCGGTGAGCGGCCCGGTGAAGCGGTCCTCGTTCGGCGCGGGCCACAGGGCGCAGTTGAGCGCGCTGTAGCCGGCCCGGCTTGCCAACCGCTTGTCGCGTTCGGCGATCTCGGTAGCGGCGGCCGTGTGCGCGGCGATGTCGGTCGGCGTCGGCCAGTCGGCGCAGCGCACTGCGGTGTGGGGCTCTTGAAGAATGGCGTAGGGACCGCCGAAGGGCGCGACCGTGACGTTCGATACCAGGAAGTGGAGGAGCCTGCCGTCGCCCTGCTGTGCGGCCAGCAGACCCGCGGTGAGCGTGGGCCAGAGCTGCTGGACGCCCGCGCCGGCGCGGACGGCTTCGAGCGCCACGGCACCGTCGAGCGTGCCGCCCGGCGTGAGGCCCTCGACGGGTGGGACCTGCAGCGGCTGTGCCTCCAACTGGGTGATCAGGGCGTCGAACGCGGCTTCTGGGTCTCCGTTGCCGAACGGGCACACCTGCGGACCTTCGGTGCGGCAGGTCTCGAACCAAGCGTCGAGCGTCTGCTCGTTGGAGCGGGAGACGTCGTCGAGGAGCTTGAGCGGGTCGGTTTGCCAGAGGTTGGTGTCGACGGGGGCGTCGATCACCATCTGGCGGACGCGGTCCGGGAACAGCGTGGCGTACATGGGGCCGACCACCGTGCCGTAGGAGGCGCCGTAGTAGGTGATCTGCTCCTCGCCGAGCGCGGCGCGGAGCTGGTCCATGTCGCGGGCGACGTTGTCGGTGGACAGGCTCGCCAGGAACTCCGGGCTCTGGTGCGCCAGGCAGCCGCCGGTGAAGGTGGTGGCGTCGGCGAGCAGCGCCGGTAGCGGCTTCCCACCGGGGACGGTCGGGTCGAGGTCGGCGGCCGCGACGTCGGCGCGCTGCTCATCGGTGAGGCAGCGGACGGCGCCGGAGTCACCGACGCCGCGCGGGTCCATGCCGATGATGTCGAAACGGGCCAGCAGGGCGGGCGAGTACGGGCCGGCGTCGCTGCTGGGGTCGATGGATTCGATCGTGTCGGTGGCCGGCACCCCCGGCCCGCCCGGGTTGATGAACAGGCTGCCGATGCGCTGTGCCGGATCGGTGGCGCGGTGGCGTTTCACCGCGAGTGGGATCCGCTTGCCGTCGGGCTCGGTGTACTCCAGCGGCACCCAGACGGTGGCGCAGTCCAGGTTGGGTCCGCACTCGCTCCAGGCGATCGGGACGGGAGTCGGCGCCGATGCGGTCCGCGCGGCGTTCGCGAGCGGGGGGCCTGGCGACGCCGTCGGTTCGCCGGCGCATCCGGTCAGAACCAGTGCGGCGGCGAGCGCCGGGGCGCATCGGCGCGCGGCTCGTCCCGACCTGGTTCCCGGACGGGGGATCGGGCGGGGCTGGGTGGGTGCGGTGTCCGGTGGAGGTTCGGCCGTCACACCGGTCTGTCGAGTTGATCCGGGCATGGAACGGAAGCTAGGAGGGCCACCCGGTCGGCCGGATCAGCCGACGGGCGCGAATCGCCCGACCAAAGTCGGAGCTCCGTGCCGGCGCCGTCGACCCGCACATGCAAGCGTGCCGCGGAGCCGGCGAGTCGTCGGTGCCCACGCTGCCCCCGAACAGCACCGGCGTGCCTCCAGTGTCATCGATGTCGTGATCGCGGTGGGGCTGGGGCCAGGTGGGTGGTGTGCGGCTCAAGTCTGGGGAAAAAAGTGATATCACTATGCTATGTTCACGGCGTCAGTGCAGCAGCGAGAGAGGGGCCGAGATGTTGCATGCTGATCAGGAGCGGATCGCCGCGGAGGTGCCGGTCGCGATGCCTGAACCGGGCGTGCGCGAGCGCCCGGCGACGAGGGGCCCGGGGCTGCTCATGCTCGCGCTGGGCCTGGTCCTGGTGATCGTCGGCGTGGTGGCGGTGTTCGCGGGCTTGGCGGCCGAGTCCGGTGTCTCGGTGCTGGCCGGTGTCGTGGCGGTCGTCGCCGGTGTCGTGCTGGGTTTCGGATTGGTGGCGGTGTCACCGGGGGAGGCCCGGGTACTGCAGTTCCTGGGGCGCTACACCGGCACGCTGCGGCCGGCCGGACTGCACTGGGTGAACCCGCTGGCGACCAAGCGCAAGATCTCCACCCGGATCCGCAACCACGAGACCGCGGTGATGAAGGTCAACGACGCCGACGGCAATCCGATCGAGATCGCCGCGGTCGTGGTGTGGCAGGTCGCCGACACCGCGCAGGCGTGTTTCGAAGTGGACAGCTTCATCACGTTCGTGGAGACGCAGACCGAGACCGCGGTGCGCCACATCGCGACCAGCTATCCGTACGACAGCCACGGGGAAGAGGGGTTGTCGTTGCGGGAGAACGCCGACGAGATCACGGGCAGGCTGTCCGCCGAGATCGCAGCGCGCGTGCAGGCGGCCGGGGTCACCGTGGTCGAGTCCCGGCTGACGCATCTGGCCTATGCGCCCGAGATCGCGCAGGCGATGTTGCAGCGGCAGCAGGCCAACGCGGTGGTGGCCGCTCGGCAGCGCATCGTCGAAGGGGCGGTCGGCATGGTCGATTTGGCCCTGCAGCGGCTCGACGAGCAGGGTGTGGTCGAGCTGGACGAGGAGCGCAAGGCGGCCATGATCAGCAATCTGCTGGTGGTGCTCTGCGGTGACCGGGCGACCCAGCCGGTGGTCAACGCGGGTTCGCTGTACCACTGACTCCGATGGCGTCGCGAAAAAGCTTCCTGCTCCGCCTGGACCCGGCGATCCACGACGCCCTGACCAGGTGGGCCGACGACGAGCTGCGCAGCACCAACGCGCAGGTCGAGTTCCTGCTGCGCAAAGCGCTGGCCGAAGCGGGTCGGCTGCCCAGCGGGGCGGGCAAGCCTCCTCGCCGGGGCCGCCCCCGCAAGGACCAGGCCGAAGGGGAGACTCCGTAGCCGCCCGGTTCGTGAGTGGTCATGCCGGCTACGGCCCGGCATGACCACTCACGAGGCTATGCCCGCGCAGACGAACTAGTTCGAGGTCGAAGGCAAGGCGGCGAGCAGGCCCTCAGACCACCGGATCGACGCTGTCCGACCTCCGGCACTCCGGAATCACCTACGCCCTGGAGGACGGCGTGAGCATGCCGCTGGGCATGGCCGGATCTAGGCACCACGACCTCGCCGCTTCCAGCGCTATGCCCACCCGGGCCCGGAGCACGCCCACCGGGAGTGGCAGCGAGCACGCCGCCGCGCCGGTGAGCAGCGGTGATATCGATGCGATGAGTGCGACGTGCGGTTCTCTGCGTACCTGCTACTGGAAGGCGTTCCTGGCAGGCCGGGCGGTTCGGCGACTTGCGCTGGAGTGGACTCCAACGCATAGCGTCGCGCCATGCGTGAGACGACTGGATATGCGGCGGGGAGCCCAGGAGCTCCCTTGCGCCGGTGGAACTTCCATCGCCGGGACCTACGCGACGATGATGTGGCCGTCCGGATCCTCTACTGCGGGGTGTGCCACTCGGACCTGGACGCGATCGACCACGGTGACCGGCGGGTCTTCCCTCTCGTTCCGGGGCACGAGTTCGTCGGCGAGGTGGTGGCGACCGGGGCGGCGGTCACCCGGTTCGCCGCCGGTGACAGGGTGGCTGTCGGCAACATCGTCGACTCCTGCGGCGTGTGCGAGGCATGCTCGGCGGGACAGGAGAACTACTGCGCGCGGTTCCCCACTCTCACCTACGGCGGTGCCGACCGTCATGACCGGACGCAGACCCAGGGCGGCTACAGCGCCGAGTACGTGGTGGCGGAGAAGTTCGCCTACCGGGTACCCGGCTCGCTCGACTTGGCCGGTGTGGCGCCGCTGATGTGTGCGGGCGTCACCGTGTGGGAGCCGCTGCGCCGGTGGTCGGTCGACAGCAGCAGCGCGGTCGGTGTCGTTGGTCTGGGCGGCCTGGGGCACCTCGCCGTGAAGCTGGCACATGCCCTCGGGGCCGAGGTCGCGGTGTTCACGACCTCGGCTGCCAAGACCGACGATGCCCGTGAGCTCGGCGCCGACGACGTGATCGTCTCCGGCGACGCCGACCGGATGGCCGCCCAGGCGAACCGGTTCGACCTGATCCTGGACACCGCATCCGCCGCGCACGACCTCAGCCCGTACCTGCGCGCGGTGCGCATGGACGGCACCCTCTGCTGCCTCGGCATGACCGGTTCGCTCGAATTCGATCCGTTGAGCCTGCTCATCGGTCGCAAGAGCCTCGCGTCAGCGGGTAGCGGCGGAACGACCGGAACGCAGGACATGCTGGACTTCTGCGGCGAACACGGCATCACCGCCACCGTCGAGGTCCTGCCCGCGCATCAGGTCAACAACGCTTTGGACCGGCTGCGCCGCAACGACGTTCGCTACCGGTTCGCGCTGGACATGCACGACCATGAGCACGACCGGCGTGCCAGTCTTGGTACATGAGCGTTGCAGACGTTGAGTCGGTCGGTATCCGGGCCGTGTCAGAGCAGACGGGTCTGAGCGTCGACGCACTGCGCTGGTACGAGCGGCAGGGCGTCATCCCCGCACCGGGCCGGTCCTCCGATGGCCGCCGCCGGTACACGCCGTCGTTGGTGCGTTTCATCCGCCTCGTGCACGCCCTGCGCCGAACGGGCATGAGCGTGGCCGAGGTCCGTGACTTCGTCCAGATGGACGTCGGCATCCACGCACACCGACCGCGCATGGCGATCCTCGAACGCCACGAGACCGCAATCCGCACCCGCATCGAAGAACTCAACACCGCCCGGGAGGTGATCCAGGACAAGATCGCGCACCACCGCGACCTGCTCGCTCGCGGCCTCGACTGCGAGGACGAGATCTACGCCTCCACACACGCCTGAAGCTGGACGACCGAAACGGTGAACGAGTCGCCTCAAGGCGCGAGAAGTTGAGCGAGGACACCCCCCCCGGGGGGTGTGTCTGATGAACGGTGGATGCGGCTAGGGCGTGTCTCAAAGTCGTAGCCATTCGTTGATTGCTGCGACCATGACTGTGGCTTCGTAGCGGACGGCGAGCTTGTCGTATCTGGTGGCGACCGCGCGGTGGCGTTTGAGCCGGTTGATGGCGCATTCCACGGCGTGGCGTTGCTGGTAGACCTGTTCGTCGAAGGCGGGTGGTCGTCCACCTGCACGTCCTTTGGCCTTGCGGTGACGCTCCTGGTCAGCTTTCTGCGGGATCTGAGCTTCCCCCGTTTGTCCGGAGGCTTCCGAGTCTGGTCTGCTCGTGCGGACCGAGGAAGGAAGTCGTTGTGGCAGCACCGAAGAAGTACCCGGATGAGCTGCGGGAACGCGCGGTGCGGCTGTATCGGGAGTCGGATCCGAAACCGGCGATCCGGCGGTTGGCCGAGCAGCTGAACGTGCACCCGGAGGCGTTGCGGAACTGGATCCGCCAGGACGAGGCCGACCGCGGCCAGCGGCAGGACCGGCCGGCGACAGACATGGCCGAGGAGAACCGCCGCCTCAAGCGGGAGAACGCCGAGCTCAAGCGGGTCAACGATGTGTTGCGGGCGGCGAGTGCTTATTTTGCGGGCGAGATCGACCCGACCCGGAGGCGGTCATGAGCTTCATCGATGACCATGACTTCTCGGTCGGTCTCGTACTGCGGGTCCTGGACATCCCGGCCTCGACCTACTACGACTGGCGCGCCCGCGCGGCCTGGCCGTCGCGGCGCCACCGTGAGGATGCCGAGTTGCTGGAGCGGATCACCAAGATCCGGTCTTCGCACGAATTCGCCGCCACCTACGGGTCACCGCGGGTGTGGCTGGAGCTGCGCCGCCAAGGGGTGCGGTGCTCCCGCAAGCGCATCGAGCGCATCATGCGGGAGAACGGGCTCGCTGGCGCACACCTACGCCGGGGCTGGAAGCCCCGCTCCACCCGGCAGGACCTCCGCCATTCGTCGGCGCCGGACCTGGTGGAACGTGACTTCACCGCGGATGCGCCCAACCGGCTGTGGGTAGCCGATCTAACCCGGCTGCTCACCGGTGAGGGCGTGTTGTGGCTGGCCTCGGTGCGTGATGCGTTCTCCAACCGCATCGTCGGCTGGGCCACCGCCGCCCGCGCCGACACCGAGCTGGTGCTCACCGCGCTGGAATACGGGCTGTGGTCCCGCGACGTGCGCAGCGGCGAACTTGTCCATCACAGCGACAAAGGCTGTCAATACACCGCGCTCCGGTTCACCCGACGGCTCGCCGACGCCGGCGTCACTCCGTCAACCGGCAGCGTCGGTGACAGCTTCGACAACGCCCTGGCCGAGAACCTGTGGTCCACCATCAAGATCGAGCTGCTGTATTGGCCGGGCACCACATTCGCCACCCGCGCCGAGGCCGACGCGGCGATCTTCCGATATGTGGACGGCTGGTACAACCCACGCCGCATCCAACACGGACTTGGCGGACTGTCACCCGATGAGTACGAGGAGGCCCACCACACCCAACACGATCAACACCATGTCGATAGCATCCGCCCGACCCCAGCCGGAGCCAGATAACCAAGCCTCCGGCAAAGCGGGGGAACCTCAATCGTGCACCGGACACCGCGTCTGCGCAGGTAGGCACGGTTCTCGCGTGAGCCGTAGGCCTTGTCGGCCAACACCCGATCCGGCCGGGTCCGGGGCCGACCGCGACCCGGCCGGGCCACTCGGATACGGCCCAGCACGACCTGAAACTGCGGTGAATCACCCCGCTGCCCGGCGGTGATCACCAGCGACAACGGTTTCTGCCCCTGCTCGGCGGCCAGATGCAGCTTGGTGGTCCACCCGCCCCGTGAGCGCCCCAGCGCGTGATCATCCGGCTCCGGTGGCCCTGCCCCACCGGGCGGCTCGCGCTGATCAGCCCCCTTTTCCGCGCGCCAGCAGCATGCTGGTGCGCGCGGGCGATGGTCGAGTCCACGCTGACATCCCA
Organism: Saccharopolyspora erythraea NRRL 2338; assembly: GCF_000062885.1. Lineage (NCBI taxonomy): Bacteria > Bacillati > Actinomycetota > Actinomycetes > Pseudonocardiales > Pseudonocardiaceae > Saccharopolyspora > Saccharopolyspora erythraea. Next base: position 2,903,652 of record NC_009142.1, read on the forward strand.
GGTGATCAACCCCGCGGCGTCAGCGCGGGTCTGCAACGCGGCCACAATCTGTGCCCAGACCCCGGCGCGCTGCCAGCGACGAAACAGCCCGTAGACCGCCTGCCACGACCCATAGGCCGGGGGAACATCACGCCACGGTGTCCCGGCCCGCACCGGCCAACGGATCCCGTCGATGAGCTGCCGTCTGGTCCATGTCGGCGGGCGCCCCGGCCTCGTACCGACAGGCAGCAGGGGTTCCAGCACACCCCACTGCGCGTCGGTCAGGTCCGCTCGCCCCGTCACCGCTACGCTGGCCACGAGGTCTCCGGTGGTCTTGATCTTCTTGGTCGATGATCGATCTACCGGAGACCTCACCTATTTGATCAACGACACGCCGACACTGACTCCACCCGACTCACCACTTCGAGACACGCCCTAGGTGTCGGTTAGTTCCCCCGGAGGATCTGACAGGTCGGGTCATCTCACCGTGTGCCGGATGCTTCGGCGGCGCCCGGAGTGAACGGGGCGCGCAGGCGGCGCATGGTGTCAGCGCTGCGGTCGGCGCGCGGGTGGTGTTCGGGAGCGGGCCGGGTGTGGTCGGGTTCGACGAACTCGACCGGGCTCACGGCGTCAGGGTCGCGACGGGGTCGGGCAGTGGGAGCACGATGCGTGCCGTGCTCGAGCAGCCGAGCAGGCCCGTGGGTGCTCGATGCGCTGCGGTGCTGGGAAGTCCGGGGGTGCCTTGGGGTGGAGACGTTCATGAGGAAGTCCTTTCGTGTTGCGGGTTCGACCTACTCGGTCGGGTCCCACGGTTGGATACGGGACTGCGCAAGGCAGGTCAGGGCGAGAGGTCGACAGGTGCGCCGGAATGTGCCGGTGGCCCTGGGCTGTGTTGCAGGAAGCCGGCGGCGGGCAAGTCGCGCGGGACGCTTCAGCTGTCGGGGGTGACGAGCACGGTGCCGCCGCCGTAGGCGGCGAGTTGGTGCTGGGCCAGCGCGACGGCGTCCTGCTGTGTTCCGGTGACGCGGGCGGTGTGTTGGCCCCTGGCGTCGGTGATCTGCCACGCGTCGTCGGAGAGGGTCGCGGAGATGTGTCGGATGTGCTGCATCGTTCCTTCAGTTTTGGGCGCGCGTGCCCGGCCCATCGGGCGCTCGACTGCCGCAGGGCGGGAGCGTTTCACCGTGCTGGGGCGCGGAATCGGGGCCACGGCGCGCGGTCGTGGACATTGCGATGCCGGTGAGCGGTGCTTGTGTGATGCCGGGGAGTGGCGTTGACGACGCCGAGCCTGGGGTCCGCGCTGGAATGCACATGAGTGCTGCACGGTGAGGGGAAGGCCGGTTCCCGCGTGGTCGCGGATGCTCAGTGAGGAGTGGCCGGACACCGTGCGGTGTTCCACAGCGCGGTGCTCGGGGCCGTCAGCCGCCGGCCGCGGCTTCACGGGCTGGAAGCCAGGCCTCTGCGGGGCGCAGGCTGTGGAGAACAGCGCCACCTCAAGTCAACCGGGCGGAATGGGCGTCGGACCGGGACTTGCTGTTGGTGCAACGAGGTGGTGGCAGGCCAGGCCACCGAAGCAGGTGGTGTGCCCCGGCTCACCGGCCAAGGGCGGACCGCAGCAAAAACAAGTTCGTACTCGGCCCCGTGGTGCGGCTCAGCTGCTGTCCGGGTCCCCAGTGTGGAAGTGGACGCAGGAGGAGCCGCCGACGCGGTGGCCTCAGCGCCCGGCATCGAGGCTGGGAGCCACCGCGTCGAGCGTGGGATCAGAGCGCGCGGACCACTTCGGCCTGCGGGCCCTTGGGCCCCTGGGTGACGTCGTAGGTCACCTGCTGGTTCTCCTCGAGGCTGCGGAAGCCGGTGCTGTCGATGGCCGAGTAGTGCACGAACACGTCAGGTCCGCCGGCGTCCGGTGCGATGAAGCCGAAGCCCTTTTCCGAGTTGAACCACTTCACGGTTCCCTGCGTCATGTCTGTCTCCATTCGGGAGCTGGGAGGTATCACGAGGCCGCGCACCATGCGCAAGCCCGGGCCGGGGATCTCAGACGGCGGCCTACTCCAGCTACACCAAAGACAGCAGCTCGCCCGCATCAACATCCTGCGAGCGTGCGCAAACACGAACCCAGAAACAACGACCAACAAGAACACTACACACCGCTGGCGGCACACGCCACCCGTGCACCGTCGACCACGCTCAACCGGGCGTGTCCTCATCAGGCGGGGACAGCTCGGCGAGCTGATCTTCGAGTGTGATGATCCGGCAAGCGGCGGACACCGGGGTTCCTTGATCCACCAGCTCACGGGCCCGAGCAGCCCGGCGCAACTGCCTGCGCGAGTAGCGGCGATGCCCACCCGCCGACCGCTGCGGGGCGATCAGCCCCGCGTCTTCCAGCGACCGCAGGAACGGCTGGGTCACCCCGACCATCTCCGCGGCCCGCCCCATCGTGTAGGCCGGGTAATCGGCGTCGTCGAACTTGTCCTCGGCCTCCGGCCCTTCCTCGCTCATCCCGCTCCCTCGCCCCATGAAAAGCCCCCGGTGCACCAGCGGTGCACCGGGGGCCAAAAGGGGTACTTACTCACTTACAGCGACCGCGCATCCACTGCGAACACGAGGATGACGCGGCGTCACAACTCCGATGCGACGCCTCCCTTCCCGCTCGCCTGCAAAGCACACGTCCTGCTTGTCGTAGCCGGGTGGGGGCCTCTCGACCCCCACCCGGGATCAATCTTTCCTCGTGCATCACCCATGGCGCCGATTCATCGATGATGGCGCTTCGTGGCCTGCCTCTCAGCTTGCAGAAAGTCTAACACGGCCCTCGCGCCATGTCTACATCGGCGAGCACAGGAAATCCTCACACGCGGTCGGAACACTGTCCGTGATCACCGCACCGGCCGATCCGGGGCGTCCGGGTCCGCGAAGACGGCTTGCTCGTCCAACGTCTCCGGGCCTTGGCCCCCACGACGTGCCCGGCAGCAGCCTGGACGACCCGATCGACACCCCGACCTGGTCGATGTTCGACGACAACGGCAGCTTCTCGTCGACGACATCCTCATGCCCCTGCTCCGGCCGGCCACATCCACGGAAACGAACACGCCGGAGGCGCGGGCCCGTCAGCCGTAAGGACTTCTGACCGAACCGCGGGTGCGTCTGTGTTGTACGAGGCAGGTGGCCGGTCGGGGATGCGCGCCACACGGTGTTCATCGCCTTGGGGTCTGAAGGTGGGACGAGCGGTGCTTCATCGGAGGACGGGTGTCTCTCGTGCCCGCAGAAGCCCGGCACGGGCTTGGGTTGCCGCTGTCGCCGCCTCCAGCTCGGTCGCGTCGGCGATTGTCGTGTTGCCCTCGTAGGTGACGCCCTCGGGTACGGCGTCGCTGCCCACCGGGTCGGCGTCCCAGAAGTTGTTGCGGTACACCACGTTCTCCAGCGGCGGGCTGACCTGTAGAACGGCCGTGCTGTCGGCTCGGGCGACCACGTTGTCCTCCACAGTGACCCAAGCGGCCCCGTAGTCGGTGTACAGGCCGAAGTTGTAGGGAGTGCGGGTGTCCTTGACGACGTTGCCTGCGACGACCGCGCCGTTGTCCGGGGAGTCTCCTTGTGGGCCGGAAACGTAGATGCCTCCGCCGTCGGCCAGAGTCCCCATGCTGTCGGTGACGAGGTTGCGCAGGATGCGGGCGCCCGTTCCGGGTCCTACGACGATGCCGCAGTGGGGCACGTCGGAGATCCGGTTGTGCGAGACGGTGCAGTTCTCGGTGTTCAGCAGCGCAATGCCGGGGGAGCCCGAGTAGTCCAGGCCGGCGTGCTGGACCAGGTTGTCCTCGATCAGTACGTGGTGGCTGCTGGAGACCGAGACGGCGGAGGCGGAGAGGGTGTCGAAGTCGCAGCTGTGCACGGTGGTCCCGGCGCTCTCGATCGCGCTGAGTCCGGTTGCTCCGATTCGGGTGAAGCGGCACCGTTCGAATCGCACTCCGGTCGTGGCGTCGAGCCGCACGCAGGCCGGGATCGTCTCCGCCTCGGTCGGCACGGTCACCCACGCCTGTCCCTCGACCACCACCACCTTCTCGACGCCGGCCCCGTCGTAGTAGCCGTTGCCGTGGTAGTGCAGGAAGCCGCGTTCTCCGCTGGGCCTGAGCCAGGTGGCGTCGGCGAAGACCAAGCCGCGGAAAGAGACGTCGCGCGTGCCGGTCGCGCTCAGCAGCACCTCCAGCGCGGGTGCCACCACCCGGGTGCGCAGCGGATGCTCGCCGGGGCGGGGCCGGTAGTGCAGGACGTGCTTGCCGAGGCGGGAGTGGTCCAGGACGAACGTGCCGGGCTCGGTGAGGAAGGCCGGATCGTTCTCCACCCGCGTCGGTAACCCTGGGCCTGACATCAGCTCGCCGTCCCAGGCGGAGTTGTAGAGGTCATCGGCCCAGGAGAAGGCGGGTTGTGCCATGGTGATCACGGTGGAGTCGCCGTCGCGGACGACGGACGCGACGCCGCAGCGCGCCTCCGTCCACGGGTAGACGCCGCGGTAGACGAACTCGACTCCGGTCGGGGCCTGCCAGGACAGCGGGGCCGTGGAGTCGGTGATGTAGCCCGTCGGGGTCCTTTTCGCCTCGCCTGGGAGTCTGTCGAGGGCGGCGCGCTCAGCCCGGCGACCGTCGACGTGCAGTTGGCGGGTGTCGAGGTCGCCGACCTCGGCGAGCCACACCCCGTGACGCTCGCGCCAGTCGGTGATCTCGCGGCCGCCGCTGACCACGGCCTGCTCCTGCTGGTCGGTTCCGTACCCGAACGCCTGGTAGGCGATCCGGTGATCGTCGCGGCCCGAGTCGTCCTCGTCGAGCGCGAAGGTTTCGGTGAGCACGTGTGTGCCCTCCCGGAGGTGTACGACGACCGCGCCGGCCGCGGCGCGTGCCGCGTGCCGCGCGCGGTCCAGCGTGGCGAACGGGCGCTCCAGAGTGCCTGGAGCGGAGTCGTCCCCGGTCGGGGAGACGAAGAACTCAGCCACGATCACAGCACCTCCATGCTTATGGCATAAACGACTGTACTATAAGCGCGGAGGTGGCTGATGGCGCAAGGCAGTGCGAGGGATCCCGATCTTGTCGTCGAGCTGCTGTGGCGGGATGGGGACGCCAAGCGGGTCCTGAGTCTCGAGCGGATCGTGCAGGCCGCCGTCGAGGTGGCCGACGGGGAAGGCCTGTCCGGGCTGTCCATGCGCAAGGTCGCCGAGCGGCTGGGTTTCACCGGCATGTCGCTGTACCGGCACGTCCCGGGCCGAGACGCGCTGGTGGAGCTGATGTGCGACGCGGTTCTGGGGGGCCCGCCGGAGGATCCGGTGGGCGGCGGCTGGCGCAGCCGGCTGGAGGAGTGGGCCCGCAAGGGTTGGGAACTGCGCAAACGCCACCCTTGGCTGGCGGAGGTGCGCGGCACCCGTCAGTTGCCGGGCCCCAACGGGGTGGCTCACTACGAGCACGTGCTGGGCATCCTCGCTGGGACTGGTCTCGCGCCGGCCGAGGTGGTCGCGGCGGTCAACCTGGTCGGCCGCTTCGTCGACGCCGAGGCGGCGGTCCTGGTGGAGGCCGCGCGGGCGGAGCGCAGCAGCGGGGTGGGCCACGACGAGTGGTGGGCTGCCCGCGGCTCGCTGTACGCGTGGCTCGACCGCTATCCGACCCTGACCGCGCTGTGGGAAGCGGGCGGGTTCGACGAGTCGGAGGATCCCTTCGAGTTCGGCTTGGCTCGGGTGCTCGACGGCATCGAACTCCTGGTTGGGAAGCGTGATGAAATGCGTGATGAAATGCGTGATGGAATGTGCCAGGAATGCGGTGAACCGGTGGAGCGGCAGTCCTCGGGCCGCACCCGTGCCTACTGCTCGCGGGCCTGTCAGCAGAGGGCCTACCGGAAGCGGAAATCCGGCTGAGCGGTGTCGCCGCAGGGGGAGGGCTCCGTAGATACCGAGCTCGCCGGGTACCCGCGCCTACTGCTCCTTGATCGCACTGACCCACAGCAGGGAGCCGGTGCGGTGCGTGTGCACGGTCGGCACTCCCGATGCGTGGAGCACCTGGGCGATCTGCTCGGGGTGCAACGCGGTGGGCTTGCTGAAAAGCCCGGTGAGGTCCCCGGCCAGTCCCAGTCCATGATCAAGTAGTCCGCCTGCGGCCAGTACGAGGACGGTCAGGTGTGCGCCCGGTGCGAGTACGCGGGCAAGCTCGCCGAGCACGGTGAGCGGTTCCGGTGTGTTGTGCACGGTGGCAATGCTGACCACCGCGTCGAAGCTGTTGTCCTGGAACGGAAGTTGGCAGGCATCGGCACGGAGGAAACCAACATGCGGCGCGCCTTCTGCGCGGACGGCGCGTTCCAGCATCACAGCGGAGATGTCCAAGCCGAGGACGAGCCCCTCCGGCCCCACAACACGGCCGAGCATGCCGGTGATGTTGCCGGGCCCGCAGCCGACGTCGAGGACGCGCGCGCCGTCGGGAAGCCGAGTCGCCGAGGCAGGCAGTGTGGTCATGATCTTGCGGGCGAGTGACTGGCCGTAGTCGTAGAGCGTGGAGACGGTCTGCGAGGACCACAGCGCCGCGTTCGTCTCCGCAGGACTGCCTGCGTTCTCCCCGAGCAGATCGAGGTAGCCGTTCCGGAAATCGGGCGAGTCCGGTACCTCCGCGAGCAGCGGCAGGGCCTCGTGCAGGGCATTGGGCATCGACGTCGAACTCATCCTCCTCAGCATGCCCGATCAAGCTCGCCGGAACACTCGCCCGGGGTCATCAGCAACCAGCCGCACAGGATCAACGCCGGCGCTGGCCGGGGTACCACCAGTTCGATGGCGGCGGGGTCCGTTCGGCCCCGGTGGTGGAGGCTCCGGGCACGGAGACGTGCAGTCCTCGTTCCGCGACCGTGCGGCTGATGTCCGATGGCGAGACGATCCCGAGGCGGTCGTGTTCGGCGAAGACCAGCACGTGCCCCTCGGCTGCCTCGTCCAGCCGGGGCAATAGCGCGGTCAAGGCCTCTTCGGGCGCGGCAGTGGCGATGCGCTCCAGTGGCCACGCGACGTCGCTAAGCGTGCTCGTCGGCCGTTCCTGCTCGGGAATCGCGTTGACATCCCGGACGGTGATCACGCCTTCGACCCGTCCGGCGGGGCCGAGGACCGGGCGGACGGCATGGCCGCCCGGGGTCGCGTCCGCTCGCAGGAACTGCTCGACGGTCAGGTCTGCGTCGACCGCGTCGACGTGGGGGGACATCACGTCGCGCACGCGGATGCCAGCGAGTGCGGCGCTGGCTCGCGCCCGTCGTTCCTCTGCGATGGCCGCGGCGGCGATGAACATGCCGAGCAGCACCCACCACAGTCCACCGGTCGACTGGATGACCAGTTGCACGATCCCGCCGATGACCAGGAGGTAGCTGAGACCGAGTCCGGCGCGTGCCGACCACAGGGCGGCTCTGTGCCGGTCCCCGCGCCATCGCCAGAGCGCCGCCCGCAGCACTCGACCGCCGTCCAGGGGCGCCGCGGGCAGCAGGTTGAACAGCGCCAGGAGCACGTTGAGCAGTGCCAGGTAGCCGAGGACCGCTATGACCAGTTCTCCGGCACCTGCGAGGTTGGAGGTCCACGCCAACGCACCGAACGCGACCGCCAGGGCGGCGCTCGCGGTCGGGCCGACGGTCGCGATGCGGAGGTCGGCTCCGGGGCTTCTGGCTTCGTCGCGCAGCCGTGCGACGCCGCCGAGCAGCCACAGCGTGATGCCTTCGACCGCCACCCCGTTCCTGCGCGCCACGACGGCGTGGGCGAGCTCGTGGCCCAGCAGCGAGCACACGAGCAGCCCCGAGGCGGCAACTCCGGCGACTGCGTAGGCGATCCGGGAATGTCCTGGGTACACGGCCGGAAGCTGGTATGCGGCCAGACCGGCGGCCACCACCACGACGATGCCCGCGACACTCCAATGCAGCCCGACGCGGACACCCGCGATGCGTCCCGGCGGGATGGTTCCGTGCATGCCGGCACCTCGCCTAGCGGAGTCCAGCCCTGAACTTCAGTGTGCCTCAAACAGCAGTGTGCGGAAATCGCGAGCTGTCAGCAAGATCTGTTGAAGACTTGCGAACGCCCCGGCTCGCGGGCGGGTGCAACCAGGTCGGCAAGCCGCTGTGGCGCGGACTCGGAGCGCTCGGCTCCGCGAACAGCGGCCCGCACTCGGCCACGGGATCGAGAAAGATCCACGCGAGCGGCGCGGCCGAGGTTGTCGGTCGCGGTCGCGCCGGCACCGAGGACGGTCTCGACATCGTGCTCGGCCTCCGCTCCGAACGCGGCCACTTCCAGCGCGCCGCGGTTGGCCCCGGAGCCCGTCGCGGTCATCCCGTGCGCAAAGGCCAAGGTAGGTGGGACGAGAGTTCGGCAAGCGCTTCCGCGAACGCCGCGGGGTGTCCATGTTGGACAGCGCCTCGCCGAACCCAGTCGCTGCCAGCGCCTGGTGATGATCAACGCGGCTTCGGCCCTGCTGGCACTTGGTCCCCCCGCGCCGGGCAGAGCGAGCGCGCCAGGTTGTTCGGCGTCTGGGACGATGTGGGACGGGAGGGACCAATTGGGTGTGCGGTTTGAGGAAATCGACTGGCGGGAGACGCCGATCGGCGTGATCAGTCTGCGACGGCGTCGTGATCCGTTGCTCGAAGTCGATGTCTACGAGGTCAAGCTCGACGACGAGTATCTGATGTCGAGCCTGTTCACGGTCGCCGAGGTCGAACTCGCTCGTCTCGGGCTGGCGGAGCTGCCGGGTACCGGGTTCGACGTCGTGGTCGGTGGCCTCGGGCTCGGCCATTCCGCGCGATCCGTTCTCGAGGACTCGCGGGTGCGTTCACTGATCATCGTCGAAGGCCTGGGGGAGGTGATCGAGTGGCACCAGCGCGAGCTGTTGCCGCTGTCCCCTTCCTTGGCGAGAGATGCACGAAATCGATTCGTGCACGGTGATTTCTTTGCCATGGCCGGGTCGACCGCGGGGTTCGATCCGGTGGAACCCGGTCGGCGCTTCCACGTGATCCTCGTCGACATCGACCACTCGCCGCGGCACGTGCTGGATCCGAGCCACGCCGGTTTCTACACGACCGAGGGGCTGCGGCGGCTCGGCTCGCACCTGCACCCGGGTGGGGTGTTCGCGCTGTGGTCCGACGATCCTCCTGACGAGGAGTTCAACTCCGCACTCGCGGAAGTCTTCACCACGTCGCAGGCCCATGTCGTCACCTTCCCGAATCCCTACAGCGGCGGCGTGTCAGCCAACACCGTCTACGTCGCGACAACCTGACTCCTTTGGGACTGGCGTCCGCGGCAGCTGCGTGGGTCCCGTCGCCGTAGACTCGCCGGCCTTGGGGTGCCCACGCCGATCGGGGTGTGTGCTCGCCCGCGTCCTGCGGCCCACATGGACTGCAACTGCTCCGGACACGTTGCCGACCGGTCTTCTGAAGCTGTGGTTCAGCGTGGAGCCGTCGGAAGGGTCAGGCATGCCGATCCGGTGCGTCCGGATCCGCGAAGACGGCCTGCTCGTGTGCGACGGAGGTCAGCGGACCCTCGGGGGCGGCTGACGCCGAACGTGCGTTCACGTGGAAGCGCCGCACCTGCGGGGTATGCCCGTAAGTGACCGGGCGACGTCGACCACGGGAGTTCTCATGAGCACAGCGGGCGCTATCCCCGGGTACACCTACGGCGAGACGCAGGTTCCGAGGTCACCGGTCATGAGCCGAGCTGGACCAGCTCAAGGAGACCCTGCTGTGGACGGCCGACGACGACCAGGCGCTGCGCATGGCCGGCGACGTTCTCGCCGACCAGGTCGGTGACGTGGTCGGCACGTGGTACGGGTACGTCGCCGCGCATCCGCACCTGCTCGCCTACTTCTCCCCGCCGGACGGTGAACCCGACGCGAACTACCTGGAGCGGGTCCGACCGCGGTTCGAGCAGTGGATCCTCGACACCTGCCGGCGGCCCTACGACCAGGCGTGGCTGGACTACCAGCACGAGATCGCACTTCGCCACACCCGGTCGAAGAAGGACCAGACCGACCACGTCAACGCGGTGGACCAGGTCCCGTTGCGCCACATCATCGCCTTCGTCTACCCGATCACGGCCACGATCCGCCCCTTCCTGTCGCAGAAGGGGCACGACTCGGCCGATGTCGAGCGCATGTTCCAGGCGTGGTTCAAGGCAGTCACCCTGGAGGTGGCGCTGTGGAGCCGGCCTTACACGCTCCAGGACGCCTGGTAGCGGTGCGGCGCTGGTGGTGGGCGACGTCTCCGTCGCCCCTCGTGCCGGCGCTTCACCTTGACCCCCGCGGCAGGGACGAACGTACCTACCTGGGGGCCGCTCTACCGAAGCCGTGATGGTCTTGCTCCGAAGCGCGTCGGTTCCTCGTCGTGCCGTTCCGCCTGGTCCGCCGGGGGCTCTTGCGCCTGGTCCACGGCGTGTTCGAGTTGATCGGCCAGTTCGCGGACAAGTCGCTGCAACGAACTGCTCCACTCCGAACCGACCTCGAGGCAACCCACGCGCTGCTGGAGGGCGCCGAGAAGGTCTCGCGTTTCCGCGTACTCGCGCTGCAACTCATCGATCACCGTGATCATTGTGAGCAGGCCGGTTAGAGGAACGGGCTCGTTCCGATAACCCTTTGGGAAACTCGGCACGGAGATCGACTTACTGTGAGAAAATTTCGGTTTTTCGCTGCGGCGATCGCCGCGGTGGGCCTACCGCCGCGAGCAGGTCGCGGGCCTGTGCCGGCTCAGCCTTGCTCGGGTAGGTCGATGCGCCGGAAGAGCTGAGTCCGGTCGACTCGCCCTGTTCGTCGACCAGCTCCGGCCGGCAGTCGCGACTGGTGCCGAGAACGAGGCTTGACAACGCCCGGTTTGCCCGACAATGGAGGCATGATCGGAACATCAACCGTGAACTCAGACTTCGTGATCGGCGGTTCGCGGGTGGCGATGCTGGACCGTGCGCGCGTGTATGCGTGCGGAGTCACGCCGTACGACGTGACCCACCTCGGGCACGCGGCGACGTTCGTGTGGGTCGACGTGCTCGCCAGGGTGCTGCGGTTGCTGGACGTGGAACCGGAGGTGTGCCGCAACGTCACCGACGTCGATGACGTCCTGGACGCCGCCTCCGAGCGTGCCGGCGCGTACTACGACCGGTTCGCTGCCATCCACCAGTTCCAGTTCGACGACGACATGGCGGCGCTGAACGTCCGTCCGCCGGAGCACGAACCCCGGGCGCATCGCTACGTTGAATCCGTCATCCGGCTGGCGTGCGGTTTGCTGGGGCGAGGCGCTGCCTACAGCAGCGGCGGCAGCGTGTACTTCCGCGGGCACGACGTCCCCGCCCGCGCCGGCGTCGAACGCCTGGAAGCACTGCGGCTGGCACGCCAGTTCGGCGGGCGGCCCGACGATCCCGCCAAGGAAGACGAGTTCGACGTGGCGGTGTGGCAGGCGAGCGAGCCGGGGCACCCCTCCTGGGACTCTCCGTGGGGGCCGGGCCGACCCGGATGGCATGCCGAATGCGTGGCGATGTCGCTGTCGGTGCTGGGTGCGGGTGTCGACATCCACGCGGGTGGCGCTGATCTTCGCTTTCCGCACCATGCGTACCACGCCGCGATGGCGGAGGCCTTCACCGGCATCACCCCGTACGCGCGGTCCTGGTTCCATGTCGGCACCGTCGCTGTCGCGGGCGAGAAGATGGCCAAGTCGGCCGGCAACCTCGTGCTGCTCGGTGATCTGCTCGCGGAGCACTCGTCGGACACGATCAGGCTGATGATCCTGGACCGCCCGTGGCAGTCATCTTGGGACTACCTGCCGCAGCAGGCAGACGCCGCGGCTGACCGGGTGGAAGCGCTCCGCCGTGCGGCGGCGCGTGACGAGGCGGCATCGCAGGCGGCGGTCGGTGAGGTCCACCGCCTGCTCGCCCACGAGCTCGACGTGCCGGCTGCGCTGGATGTCGCCATCGAGGCCGGGGGGATCACGGCGAGGACGCTGGCCACCACACTGGGACTGCGAGACCCGCATGCCGGGGGCGTGTAACGGAGGGCCTGCAGACTATCGCCACTCCCTCTTGTCGGTCGGCTAGGGCTTTTCGCAGTTCAGGGACGGCGCACAGGAGGGTTCGTCAGTCGCGTCCGGTGCGGGACAGGCCGGCGATCAGCCCGAGCAGTGCGAGCCCGGTCGCGGGGGCGGCGACGGTCCACGGTGCGGTCTCGGCGTAGTCGAGGGACTGGGACAGCATCGTTCCCCACTCGGGGGAGTCGTGCGGGGCGGCCAGCCCGAGAAAGCCGAGTCCGGCCAGCGCGAGCGCGTTGTGGGGGAGTCGGACGAGGGCGTGCCGGGCGACCGAGGGCAGTACCGATGGCAGCACATGTCGCAGCAGGATCTGCGCGTGCCCGGCTCCACTGGTCACTGCCGCTTGCACGAAGCCGGAGGCGCGGACCTCGGTGGCGAGGGTGCGGCTGTGCACCGCCAGCGGGATCCAGGCCACCGCACACACGGCGACGGCGGCGCTGAGCATGCCGGGACCGGCCACCGCTGCCACGACGACTCCGGCCAGCACAGGGGGCACCGCGTTGAGCACGTCGGCGATCCCGGCGCGGGGGCGGGTTCGCGTAGTGCCCGCGACGAGGCCGATCACGAGTGCGGCTGCGCTGACGGTCAACGAAGCTCCGATGCTCGGGAGCGCGCCGTGCCCGAACCGGGCCAGCAGGTCTCGGCCGAGGGCGTCGGTGCCGAAGGGGTGCGCGGCGGTGGGAGCGTGGAGGCGCTCGGTGAGGGTGATCGCGTTCGGATCGCGCGGCATCCCGGCGACGATGGCGGTGCCCAGTACCGCGGCCACGGCGAACGCCCACCGCGGGGTTCCTGCCGACCTCGGTGCGGCCGGTGCCAGGCCCGCGCTGTGCAGGGCAGCGCCCAGCATCCACCGGTGCGCGAGGATTCCCATCGCACCGAGCACGAGGCCTAACAGTGCCAGGACGGCCACACACGCCTGTACCACTGGCAGGTCCTGGGCGAGCACGGCGTGCAGGGCGATGGCTCCCAGTCCCGGGATCGCGAAGACGGTCTCGATCACGATCCCGGATCCGAGCAGGCCGACGAACAGCAGCACCAGTTGCGGCAGCGCGACGGCCACGGCGCGGTGCACGACGGCGGTCAGCACGGCGGTTCGCCGGAACCCGGTCGCTCTCCAGGTGTGCACCCACGGCTCGGACAGGACGTTGTCGATCGCGGTGGCCAGCATCCGGGTGAGCACTCCTGCGGCGGGAATTCCCAGAGCGAGGGCAGGAAGCGGCATGTTTTGCGGTCCTGCCCACCCGGACGTCGGCGCGAGTCCCAAGTGAACCGCCAACACCGTGAGGAGGGCGGCGGCGAGCAGGAACTCCGGCAGTGCTGCCAGCAGTGAGCCGACCGCGATCGCGCCGTTTCCGACGGACTGCGCTGTCCGGGTTGCCCGCCACAGGCTCGGGGCGAGCACGAGCAGCGCGCACACGAGGCAGACCGCGCTGGCGGCCAGTGCCAGGGTGATCGAAATGCCCAGTGCTTGCCCGATCGATGTGGACACCGGCGCGCCGGTGACCCAGGACTGACCGAAGTCACCGCGCACCGCACCTGCCAGCCAGCTCAGCGTGCCGCTGATCGGGTCATCGGGCATGCCGACGTCCCGTCGAATGGCCTCCAGCACGGCCGGGTCGAGTTCCTGTTCGGCGGAGCGGGCGCGCAGGACGGTTTGGGCCGGGTCATCGCCGCCGAGCCAGGGCAGGGCGCCGACGACGAACGCGAGTCCGGTGAACGCGCCCACGACGACGAGCAGGCCCCGGAGTGCGGGCACAGCCGTCGGTGAGGTCGTCAGCGGCCTCATGCGCCCGGAGCCGTTTCCGCGGTGATCAGTCGACGGTCGAAGCTGTCCTGGGCGACGCCCTGAACACCGGGTGCGACTCCGATGCGAGTGCGCTCGTGGGCGAGGGGGATGACCGCGTCGTGGGCGAGCACCTGTGAGGCGATCCGCACCGCCGCCTGCTTGCGCTGCTCCGCATCGGCAGCGCCGGCTTCGGCGACGGCGGCGTCGAGGGCGGGATCGCACAGCATCGAGAGGTTGTAGCTGCCCCCGCAGGTCCAGTCGGTGCTGAGGTAGCCGACCGGGTCGCCGGTGTCGACCGCGTACGAGCGGGTGCCGATGACCACGTCGTAGTCACCTCGAAGCATTTCGGACTCCAGGGTGGAGTATTCCTGGACGACCACGTTCTCGACCGTGAATCCCGCGGAGCGCAGGTTCTCGGCGACTACCGAGGCGATCTCGGGGAGTTCCGGTCGTTCGTCGTAGGTGGCGATCCGGAGCGGCTGCCCCTGCGGTGTTGCGGGAGCGGTTCCGTGCTGCTGAGCAGGAGGTTCCGCCGCCCACGTGCTGGCGGGCCCGAACAGGCCCTTGGCGGCATCGGCTTGGCCGGCGTAGACGCCCGCGGTGATCTGGGCCGGGTGAACGGCGTCTCGAGCCGCCGCCCGCAGCGCCGGATCGGCCAGCGTCCCCTTCCTCGTGTTGAGGTGGGCGCTGACCAACCGCGGCAGCGGGAAGTCGAGCACCTGGTGGCCGGTGATCGTGGGCAGTTGGGAGACCGGCACGGTGTCGATGATGTCGACCTCACCTGCGCGCAGCGCCTTGGCCCGGCTCGCGCCGTCGGCGATGAAGCGGGCGTCGACCCCGGAGGCCTTCGGCGCACCGCCCCAGTACTCCCGGTTCGCACTCAGCGTCGCGCTCGTGGCCCCTTGGACGCTGTCGAGCACGTACGGGCCGGTGGCGGCGCGAACGGGGGCCGGTGCGGTCGGATCTTCGCGGTAGGCCGACGGTGCGAGGATGGCCAGTCCTGGTGCGGTGAGCCGTTGCGCGAGGATCGGGTCGGGCTTGGTGGTGGACACGTCCAGGGTGCGCTCGCCGGTTGCTGCGGCGGACAGTTCGACGCCCTTGAGCGCGCGCGGTGGGGTGGTTGCCGCGGCGGCGTGGTTGAGCGCGGCGCCGGCGTGCTCGGCGGTCAGCGGTGTGCCGTCGTGGAAGACCACCCCGGGGCGCAGCGTCATCCGCAGGGTGTCGGGGTCGATCTGCTCCCAGCTCTCCGCCAACGCGGGGCGGGGTGTGCCGTCGGGGTCCAGGGCGGTGAGGGTTTCGGTGACGCCGAGCTTGCTGAGCAGCACTGCGTCATCGCTGTAGGGGGACATCTCGGCGGCGGGCTGGAACGCCATCCCCACGCTCAGCCGGTCGGCCGTGCCCGTGCCGGGGCTGCCGGCGAAGCAGCCGGAGAGGAGGAGGGCGCCTGCCAGCAGGCTCGCGGCGAGGGCGGCTCTGTTCGGGCGCACGGGCATGGGTGCGGATCTCCTTGGACGTGGACGGATGTTCCGTAGGACTCTAATGAGAACGGTTTTCATTCGGGTAGTGCCGGGCGAGCACGAGGAGGGTGAGACCTCCCACGGCGGGCAGGGCGGCCAGGAACAGCCACGGCACCGCGGCCGCTGCCGCCGGTTGTGCGGCGAGGTCGAGCAGTCCGCCCGCGGCGCCGCTGCCGACCAGGACCGCGAGTCCGCCGGCTGATGACAGGAAGCCGTAGTAGGAGCCGAGGTTGTCTTCGCGCGCCAGTCGCGGCACGAGGTCCTGGGCCACCGGAACGGCCAGCATCTGGCCGAGGGTCAGCAGCACCACGAACGCCACGGCGGGTGCGAGGCCGAACGGCCCGGGCGGGGGTGTCCACGGTGCCCACGCCGCGACGACGGCGAAGGCGAGGCTCAGCAGGCCGAAACCCAGCGGTAGTGCCCGGGTCGCTCCCAGTCGCGTGCGGGCCCATCGCGCGAGGGGGATCTGGCCGGTCACGACCATGACCGCGGCGAGCGCGAACATCCACCCCAGCGCGGATTCCGCCCCGACGCGTTCGAGTTCGACCGGAAGTGCCAGGTAGAGCTGGTTGTAGCTCAACAGGTAGGCGCTGTAGGCGGCGGCGAAGAGCAGGAACGTGCGGTTGCGCGCGATGTCCGACCAGCCCGCCTGCAACGGGCGCCGTTCGTCCCGGGCGCCACGGGGCAGCCATCGTGCGTGCGCGGCCAGGATGAGCGCGAAGACCGCTGCGGCCGCCGAACAGGTCAGCCCGAAGTCGACGCCGAGGAGAGCGGTGCCGAGCAGCGGTCCGGTCACCGCGCCGATTTCACCGCACACGGCGAACAGTCCGAACAGCTCGGTGCGGGTGATGATCCCGCGGTCCTCCAGCGCCGCGCCTTGCGCTGCCAGCGCGGATTCCACCGCTGGGGAGAACAGCGCTGCGGCGAATCCGATGAGAACGGTTCCGGTCAGGACGGTGCCGAGATCCTCGGCCGCGGCCAGCACCACGAACCCCACGATGCGCAGGACGCATCCCGTCAGCACGGTCGGCCTGATCCCGAAGCGGTCGGTCAGGGCGCCACCGAGCACGAACAGCCCTTGCTGGCTGAACGTGCGCACCCCGAGCACGACGCCGATGGCCCAGCCCGCCATCGCGAGGTCCTTGGAAAGGTGCACTGCCAGGAACGGGACCACCAGGTAGAAGCCCACGTTGAAGGCGAGCTGGGTCAGCAGCAGCAGTCGGGCGATGCCGGGCAACTGTGCGAACTGAGCCAACAGAGACCAGCGGCGCACGACGGGATTCCGCCGGGTTCCGGCGGTCACTCGACAACTCCTTCGGAGAGGCAGGAGCTCAGGCGCGGGACGGAGTCGAGCAGTGTCCGGGTGTAGTCGTGTGTGGGGGAGCCGAAGACGTCGTCGGTGCTGCCGTGCTCGACGATCTCGCCTGCGCGCATGACCATGACTCGATCGCAGAGCCGGCGCACGACGGCGAGGTCGTGGGTGACCAGGAGCAGGCCGAGGCCCTCGGGTTCGACGAGATCCCGCAAGCGGCCCAGCACGCGCGAGCGAACCGATGCGTCCAGCGCGGTGACCGGCTCGTCGGCGAGCAGGAAGCGCGGCGACGGGGCCAAAGCGCGGGCGATCGCGATCCGTTGCCGTTGTCCGCCCGAGAACGCGGCGGGACGTCGGCCGGCCATCTCCGGCTCCAGCCCGACCAGGCGCAGGACGTCGGCGACCCTCTGTTCCCGGTCGACTGGCACGCGCAGGTACCGGAGGGGCTCTGCGATGGCGTCACCGATCCGCATCCGGGGATTCAGCGACGACCACGGGTCCTGCGGGACGAACTGCACCTCGGAGCGAAACCACCGCAACGACCGCGCACCACCCGGCTGCACGGGTTGGTCCCGGTAGGACACGGTGCCCTCGTCCGGGGCTTCGAGCGCGAGCAGCATGCGCAACAACGTCGACTTGCCGCACCCGGATTCCCCGACGATGCCGACCCGCTCGCCTGCGTGGAGTTCCACGTCCACCCCGTTGAGGGCGTGCACGCGGGGCGCGGACCCGAGCCATCCCGACGACGACGTCCGATAGCTACGACGAAGTCCCCTCGCAAGCAGCATCCTCACGACACCGCCTTTCGCTCGTGATGTCGTGGGGGTGCCTCCAGCGACAGCGCGCTTTCGACGAGCTCGACGGTCTGCGGATGTTGCGGTGCGCGGATCAGGTCGGTCATGGGGGCGTGCTCGACGATCGTGCCGTTGTGCATGACCATCGCGCTCGAGCAGAGCTGGGCGACCACCGCCAGATCGTGGGAGATGAACAGCAACGCCGGAGCATCGTCGCCGTCGGCGATGTCGGTGAGCAGTGCCAGGATGTCCGCCTGCACCGTGACGTCGAGCGCGGTCGTCGGTTCGTCGGCCACCAGCACCGCCGGTCGGCAGGCCAGCGCCATCGCGAGTGCCACGCGCTGGCGTTGGCCTCCGGAAAGCTGGGGCGGACAGCACCGCACCGCCCGCTCCGGGTCGCTGAACCCGACACGCGCCAGCATCTCGATCGCGGCGGCATGCGCCTCGGACCGCGCCAGGCCGCGGTGCCGGCGCAGGGGTTCTGCCACCTGCCGCCCGACCCGCACCAGGGGGTTCAGCGCGGACAGCGCGTCTTGGAAGACCATCGCGATGGAGGCGCCCCGGAACTGCGCGCGCCGTGACTCGGGCAGACCGAGCAGTTCCTCGCCGTCGAACCGGACGCTGCCACCGGCCCGGGCCCCGGTCGGCAGCAGGCCAAGCAGCGCGAGCCCGGTCAGCGACTTTCCCGACCCCGACTCGCCGATCACGCCTCGTCGTTCACCGCGGCCCAGGCGGAAATCGACTCCGTCGACGACTCGGCGACCACCGAGCTCGACGGTCAACCCCTCGACCTCCAGCACCGGACGATCATGCTCCGCCCCGGTCGCCACGCACGCCTGTCCACGCTCCATGTTCACATGATAATCATTTCCACATTTTGATCGGTCGTTGCGTCCGTTATGCGCGCTTCCGGCGTTGTCCGGGGCCGAGACGAGTGCGTGCGGAAGGGGCCTCAGTTCCGGGCGTGGTCGCCCGGGGGCGGGAGAGGGATCTCGAAGTGGATGATGGCGTTGTCGGTGCCGGTTCCGCGCTCGTCGTGGATCTCCTTGGCGAGGCTGCGCCAGAAGGGCTCGGCGCCTTCGATCGCGGGGTCGGTGTGCAGGTAGAGCGTGTCGTACGTGCCGGAATCGGCGACGAACCCGCAGGCCAGGTCGACCAGGGCGCGGGCAAGGCCGCGGCGGCGGTGGGCGGCGCGGACGTAGGTGCGGCACAGCTGCGCGGTCGACGGGCGGTCGTAGCGTTCGGCGAGCCATTGCGGGTTGGGTGGGCTCTTCGGGCCACCGGCCCGCAGCGCGGCCGTTCCCACGACCTCGTCTCCGAGCGCCGCCACGAACAGCGCCTGCCCCGGCGTCCGGAAGTAGGTGTCGGTCATGTTGATCACGTCGGCGTGCCATTCGGGCACATATCCGTGCCCCATGACCAGGTAGAACGTGTCGAGCATCAGCGCGCGAGCGCCCTCGAGATCGGCAGGCCGCGCCCGCCGGACCACATACTCTGCGAGACCCCGAGCCTCTTCGTCCGACACGTTCCACCCTCCGAGTAGCGCAGCCGATGCGGACGTAAATGCTAACAAGTTGCTGTAGCAGTTACTTGGCGACAGAATTCAACGGCCTCCCCCAGTGGGCAAAAGTCGCTCTGCCCGTCGCGGTGACCGTTGCCGCCCTCGAACGAGCACTGACGCTCCGAAGCCACTGGCTGACGCGGATAGGCGGATAGTCCCGTCAGTTCTGGATGTTTGAGCTAGTTCGCTCGTGGTGGGTGATCGTTTCGAACCGGTTCAGGTGGGGCTGCGTAGGTTCGGTCATCAACAGCAGCAACCAGAGACCGCAGATGAACGACACCAGCACGATCTGCGGGTCACCCCGTTGGCCCCTGCGGTGATGGGTCCGATCCTGGCGTCCTCATGCCAGGAGTCGTGGGGCCGCGGCGTGCCGGAGCTGACGTGGACAAGCGCCGCCGCTTCGGGCTTGGTGCCCGCGGTTCGAGGTGGCCGGGTCGGCGAACACCTCGGGAGAGCTCTGCCGACTAGACCGGTTCTCTGAGATCCCGGGACGGTAGCCGACCGGCGACTACGAGCCCGGCGATGCCGAGAATGCCGAGCGCGATGCCGCCGATCAGTCGCGGCGTCTCGACCGCTGAGCACGCCGCCGCTGCCGACTGCCGGGTCTTCCTCGCCGAACAGGTCGCTAGTAGAGCGCGATTCGGGGGACCAACAGGAGCCACAGCGCGAAGCCGAGCGCGACGACGGCGCGAGCCGCACCCACGGGCGAAGATGTCGAAGTGGGTTCAAGCCGCGAACGCTAGGTCCGCGCCTGCGGGACCGGTCCTGCCCTGACCGGAAGATGCCGTCCAGCCGCGCATGCCACGCCGCGAGCGGCGTCCGGCCTCGGGGCAGGGGACGATTGTTGCGGTACAGGACCGGTCTGCCACGCCGGCTACTGCAGATGGCAGGCCGGCGTGGTGGCTGGGCGCGACAACGCTGAGGCTGGGGCGGTGAACCGGGCGGAGAACGTGCACGCCAGCGGCACCGTGAACATGGTGCAGGCCGGCCGCATCGACTCGGTGACCTTCGGCTCGACCGGCCCCGGCAGGACGGCCTCGGCGGTGGTGACTCCACTGCCTGCGGCGTCGGTGGTGGCCGGTGAGGTGTTCGTCGGCCGTGACGACGAACTCGCGCGCCTGCTGGACGCGCTGGCGCCTGCCGAGCACACCGTGGACGTCGGGGTGGGGCCGGTGGTGGTCTCGGCGGTGTCCGGGATGGGTGGGATCGGCAAGACCACCCTCGTCCGCCGCGCGGGAGCCCAGGCGGTCGAGCGGGGCTGGTTTCCCGGCGGGGCGGTCGTGGTCGACCTCTACGGCTACGACCCGGACCCTGGGCAGCGGATCCAGCCCGGCCAGGTGTTCGGCCCGCTGTTGCGGGCGCTGGGTCTCGATGCGCGCGATGTCCCGGCATCGCCAGGCGAACAGGCTGCGGTGTATCACCGCGTGCTGGGCCAGTGGGCGGAGAAGGAGCGGCGGGTGCTGGTGGTGCTGGACAATGCCTCCACCAGCGACCAGGTCCGGGATCTGCTGCCCCGGCAGGGACCGCACCGGGTGGTGGTCACGACCCGCGACACGTTGACCCTGCCCTCGATGCAGCGGCTGGAGCTCGACGTCCTGGCCACCGGCCACGCCCTTGACCTGATCACCCGAACCCTGCGCCACGAAGACCCCTCCGACCCCCGGGTGGGACGTGACCCGGCGGGGTTGCAGCGGGTCGTGGAGCTCTGCGACGGGCTGCCGCTGGCGGTCGGCGTTGCCGCCGCAGTGCTGGCCGACGAGCCGGACTTGACCGCGGGCGAGCTCGTGGAGGAGCTCGAGGCGGCCCGGCTGCCGACACTGGCGCGCGGGGACACCTCGGTCGTGGCCGTGCTGTCGCTGTCCTGGCACCGGCTCGGCGACAGCAGTCCCGACGCTGCCCGGCTGTTGCGTCTGATCGCCATGGCACCGGGGCCGACGTTGTCGACCGAGGCCGCCGCCGTACTCGCCGAGGTCGCCCCGGCGCGGGTGCGGCCGTGGCTGCGGACGCTGCGCCAGGCCCATCTGCTCCAGCAGCGGCCCGGGATGCGGTGGGCGCTGCACGACCTGGTCCGCCACCACATACGTGAGATCGGCGGGGTCGACACGGATGCGGCGGTGGACCGGCTGCTGGATTTCTACACGTCCACCATCGGCGAGGCCGACACGTATCTGCGGGGCTTGCCCGGTCAGCCGGCCTCAGGCCGGTTCAGCGGCCGCGAGGAGGCGTTGGCCTGGCTGGAGGCTGAACAAGCCACCCTCGTCGCCGCCGTCACCCACGCGGCCACCACCGGTCGGCACAGCCACACCACCGGGCTGGCCGGAGGTCTGGCCGTATATCTGGATTTGCTGCGCTATCACGCCGACATGCTGACCGCCACGCAGTACGCTCTCGACACATACCGCGTGCAGGGCGATCGCCACGGCGAAGCCCGGGCGTGGAACAACCTCGGCGTCGCCTTGCGTCACCTGCGGCGGTTCGACGAGTCGCTCGCTGCGCATCAGCGGTCGCTTGAGGGCTACCAGGAGCTGGGCGACCGCCGCGGCGAAGCCTGGGCGTGGAGCAACCTCGGCGTCGCCTTGCGTCACCTGCGGAGGTTGGACGAGGCGATCGCCGCGCATCAGCGGGCACTGGAGGGCTACCAGGAGCTGGGCGATCGTCACGATGACGCCGCTGCTCGGACCAACCTCGGGATTGTCCTTGGCGATGTGCGCAGGTTCGACGAGGCCGTCACCGTGCACCAGCAAGCCCTGAATGCGTATCAGGAGTCGGGCGATCGTCACCGCGAAGCCATGGTGCGCAACAACCTCGGCATCGCCTTGCGCCACCTGGGGAGGTTGGACGAGGCGATCGCCGCGCACCAGCGGGCGCTCGAGGGCTACCAGGAGGTGGGCGACCGCCATGGTGAGGCCCGGGCGCGGAACAATCTCGGCGTCGCCTTGCGTCACCTGGGGAGGTTGGACGAGGCGATCGCCGCGCACCGGCAGGTGCTCGAGGGCTACCAGGAGCTCGGTGACCGCCATGGCGAGGCCTGGACGTGGAACAACGTCGGCCTCGCCCTGGGCAAACTGGGACGGTGGGACGAGGCCGTCACCGTGCACCAGCAAGCGCTCGAGATCTACCAGGGGCTCGGCGACCGCCGCGGCGAAGCCATGGCATGGGGAAACCTCGGCAACACCTTGCGTCGGACGCGGCGGTCGGCCGAGGCCATCATCGCTCGCAAGCAAGCACTCGAGGCCTACCAGGAACTCGGCGACCGACAGGGCGAAGCCAGGACGTGGCACAACCTCGCCCTCGCCTTGAGCGAGACAGGACAGCAAGACCAGGCGCGGGAGGCTGCCGAACGAGCCCGCCAGGCATACCTGCAAGCTCGCGACCCCGACAGCGCCGCCGCGGTTGAAGACGAGGTGCCGGGATCAGGACGACCGCACCCGTGATCGGGCGCGGGGGTAGCGGGCCGACGTCCCACTGCCGCCGGCTGGTCCGCTCAGGCGGGGGCGCTGACGGCGATGACCCCGCCCTGCGGGTCGGTGATGACCGCATTGCGGAAGCCAGTTGTGTCGAACGGCGCCATCAGGACCTTCCCGCCCAACGAGGTGGCATGCTCGGCGATCGCGTCGGCGTCGCGGACGGCGAAGTTGATGCTCCAGTGCGGCGGAACCGCGAGGCCGTCGGTCGCGGTCAGGAGGGCGACGACTTGGCCGGCGAGCAGCCACTTGGAAAACGGTGCGCCCGGCACCGGCTCGAGCTCCCAGCCGAACGCGGCGCCGTAGAAGCTCTGCGCTTGCTCGGGGTCGGTGCTGTGCAACGAGCTCATCGCCCAGGTGCCGGGTTCACCGACCAGCTCTGCGCCGGTGCGCGCGCCCGCTTGCCACAGGCAGAACGGGACGCCGGTGGAGTCCTTGAGCACCGCGAGGCGCCCGTCGGAGCCGGTGTCCGTCGGCCGGAGGAGGTGCGTGCCTCCGGCTGCTTCGGCTCGGACGACCGCCTGCTCGAGGTCGTCGACACGGACGTGGGTCATCCACATCGCCGGGGACGCGGGAGGTGCTTGTCCGATCCCGGCCACGCGGTGCCCGCCCAGGCGTGCGGTGAAGTACTCGCCTTCGACGAGCCCGGTGGGCATGGGCGTGGCCTCGTCGAAGCTCCAGCCGAACAACTGGCCGTAGAACCGCAGCGCAGCGCGCGGATCGGGCTGCAGCGTGTCGACCCAGCACGGCGCTCCGGCCAGGTAGTCGTCTTTCTCGGCCATGGGCGTCCTTTTCGTTCGATGGTCAGGGCGTTGCGGACGGCTGACCCCAGGCGCCGGTACAGCCGTGGATCGGGGCTGCTGCACTAGGATCGAGTCGCGGTGAGGCGTTGCAGGGCTGCGACTCCTGGCGGTCCCCATGTGGCTTTTCCTCCCGGTCGGCCGTGGACGCCGGCATCGCCGATGAGCATGCAGGCGAGCGCCTTCGTCAGTGCCCAGCCGCGAGCGCGGCGCAGGGTCGCCGCGTCAGCAGCCGGCGAGTAGCTCTGGTGGAAACGGTCGATGACCCCGTCGGGCAGAAGTATCCAGCAGGCGGCCAGGTCGCAGGCCGGGTCCCCGGCGCACATGTCGCCGAAGTCGACCACGCCGCAGAAATCGCCGTCTCGTGTCAGAAGATTCGCCGAGTGCAAGTCCCCGTGCAGCCACAGAGCCGGGCCTGTCCACTTCGGCGCGGCCAGCGCATCACCCCAGACTTCGCGCACGGCGTCCGGGTCGGAGATCAACCCACGATCGGTTGTCTCCTTCAACAGATGTGCGAAGCCTTCGTCGACATCGGCCAGCGGACCACCTCGGCGGTTCCGGCCGGCAGGCGCATCGTGAGGCGCGGGCTGGTGCAGCGCTGCCAGGAAAGCCGCCAAGTTATCGGCTGCCTCGGCACCGCGAGTCGCAGGGGCGCGGTCAGCAGGTTCACCGGCGACCCAGGTGGTGACGATCCAAGGGCGCGGGAACCGCTCGCAAGGCCGGCCCAGACGCTGTGGAACAGGTATCGGCAAGGGGAGGCGCGGGGCTGTGGCAGGCAGCAAGGCGTGCTCTTTGAGGAGCAGCTCGTCTGCGTCCTGAGTGGCCCAGGGCAGCCGGATCGCGAGGTCGTCGCCGAGCCGCCACAACTGGTTGTCCCAGCCACGAGCCCCCAATGTCAGCGGCAAGTCGGCGAGGTCGGGATGCTGTTCGCGGAGCAACTCTGCAATCAGATCTGCGGTGATCTCATTTCCAGTGTCCGGCACAGAAGCAACCGTAGCCCTGGAACGACCGGCCGTTGGTCGAGGCTGTGCCCTTGTGACGCCGTCTCTTCGCCGGTAGTGGGAAGGTTGGTACCCCTGGCGGTAGATAAGTACGTGCGTCTGTGGGCTGCTGCTGACGGTGGTCTGCAGCCCACAGACATCAGCGTGGTTCGTCTCGGGCTCAAACGTGGGTCAGGTTGGCGCTCTGCCGGGAACGGGGACGCTCGACGGTCTCCCTGATGAGCAGGATGCCTGACAGCTCACGGATTCCCGAATCCCCAGCTGTAGACCCATCCTCACACCACGTGCAACGCCGCGATCCCGGACAGCGCGACCGTCACCCCACCAGCGAGCTCAGGCCCCACAGGTCACCTGCCGCGATGCGCGCAACGCGACCGCACCGAGCGCCAGGACCAGCCAGCCGCCGGTGATCGGCTCGATCAGGCACATGGGCACGCTGATGCCTATCAGCGACCAGCCGAGCGATGCGGGTAACCGCCCGGTCTCGCGGACGACCCAGGCCGCCAGCAGGCCCCAGCCGAGCCAGCTCAACCCCGTGATCATGAACCACAGGTTCAGCCCCCGCTGGTGGTCGCCGAACTGGACGGTGTTGACGAACCCTTCGCGGGCGATCTCGTCCCAGGTGTTGGGCAGGAGCAGGCCGACGGCGACGTGCACGACCGCGATGCCGATGAGCAGACGGGGGATCCAGCGGAGCATGCAGCACATCTCGCTTTCCGTACGGTGCCGTATGGACTGCCATACGCTACCGTACGGGAATGGGACTGACACGTGCGGACTGGATCGAGGCGGCACTGGAGGCACTGGCGACCCAAGGACTTCCCGCCGTCGCGGTCGAGCCCCTGGCCCGGCGACTGGGCACGACGAAGGGCAGTTTCTACTGGCACTTCAGCGACCGCTCCGACCTGATCGGCGCCACCCTGCAGCACTGGGAGCAGCGCGACACCGACGACCTGATCAGCCGCATCGAGGAGATCGAAGACCCGCGCGCACGGCTGGCATCCCTCCTGCGCTCGGCCACCGGCGCCTCGGCCAGCGGTCAGGACGCCGGCGTGAAACTGCTCGCCGTCGCCACCGACCCGCGGGTCGCGCCCGTGCTGGACCGCGTCACCGGCAAACGGCTGACCTTCCTGACGCGCCTGTACCGCGAGCTCGGCCTGTCCGAGCACGAATCCGTCCGGCGCGGGCGACTGGCCTACGCCCTCTACCTGGGCACCGGCGACCTCCACCAACTCCTGCCCGCTGACCGCAGCGAATCCGAACGCGCGGCGTACCTGGACATGGCCGAACGTCTGCTGGTCGGCAACCTCTAGTCGAATCCACAGCACTCGGGAGCGTGCCGTGGCCGGCCCGGCCTGTGACGTCGCTGCGCAACGCGGTTGACGAGATCAGCTTCACCTGTTGCGCTCGTATGGTGAGCGCTACTGTCGCGGCCAGGCGCTGCCGCGCCTGCGCGCCCGTCGGGCAAGCCGTGCCCGGAGAGGGCGCTCGTGATGCAGCAGGCTCGGACCACCCGGTATTCAGCACGGCCCGGATGGCAGTGATGGTCGCCAGAAGGCGCGGGTTCTCGTGGACGGCCGGCCCAGCGTCAGGACGTGCGAGTGCGCGCCGAGCTCGGCCCGCCCGACTCCGAGAAGCTGGGCTGCTGCGCTGAGCTGGAAAGCTGCGCTGCCTGCGCGATCCCGACGCGCTCTTTCGCGGGCAGGCGCTCGACTTCTGTAGTTGTTCCCGGCTTGTTCAGGCGTGATCCAGCGCGGCGACGCGTGTGAGTCGTCCTCGGCCGGTGCGCTGGCTCGCGAAGGACGAAGGGAGAACTCGATGTTCAGACCTGTTGGGCGACCGGCAGTGGCGGGGCTGCTCGCGGTGGCCCTGGCCGGGACCTTTCCCGGCGCCGGTGCTGCCGGCGCGGCCGATCCGGACCCGATCCGGGACTGGCCACGCACCGAGGTCGCACCTGGGGTGACCCTGTACCAGGGCGAGACGCGCGGTCGGCCCGGCGCCGATTTCTGGACCGCGACCGTTCGGTTCGCCGCCGCGGACGGTCCGCAGCATCTGGCCGGCGAGGCCGATGCGCAGGCCCTGGCGGGCAAGCTGCGCGCCGGCGGGTTCGAGCCGCGGGTGGAGCGCGTCGACTGGCCGGCGGGCGTCGATGCCGCCCCCGGTGCGGTCGGGTGGCGGGTCCGCACAGGCTCGTTCGGTGGTCGCGACGAGGCGGCGGCTCTGGAGCGGAGTCTGGATGAGGCCGGCTTCGACGCCCTCGTCGAGTGGACCGGCGCGGATGCCGCGCCGGGGACGGGCATCGCCCGGACCAGTGTCGTGATCCTCGATCCGAATGCGTTCAGAGGGGAGCTGGCCGCCGGCTACGGAACGGCGGTCGCCGGGCGCGAGAAGCTCACCGAGATGTCCGCGCGGCGAGATGCCCTCTTCGGCGTCAACGCGGGCTTTTTCGTGATGGAGGACAAGGACGGGATTCCCGGGGCTTCCGCGGGTATCGCCGCCTACGACGGTGAGCTGCAAAGTGCGGCGACCAACGGCCGCATCGCGCTCGTCCTCCGGGGTGACGGAATGCGTCCTCAGCTGGCGAAGCTGTCGACCGAGATCACCGCCTCCGCCCGCGGGCAGCAGCGGCTCGTTGACGGGGTCAACCGCGTCCCCGGCAAGATCCGCAACTGCGGCGGAGTCGACGGCGACACCCCGACCGAACGGCCGCAGCACGACGTGACCTGCACGGATCCGGACGAACTCGTGCTGTTCACCGACGAGCTGGGCGCCCCCACGCCGACCGGCGACGGGGTGGAGGCGGTTCGCGACCGGACCGGGCGGGTGCTCGAGGTGCGGCCGGCAGGCGGTCCGGTTCCCGCCGGCGGCACTGTCGTGCAGGGACTCGGCCAGGCGGCCGAATGGCTGGTCGCCCACGCGCGGGCCGGTGAGCCGCTGTGGGTAGACCAGCAGATCCGCGAGGAGAGTGGGGCACCGCTGCGGCTGGGGCCGAGCGACGACATCGTCAACGGCGGGCCGGAACTCGTTCGCGACGGCCAGGTCCGGATCAACCTCCAGGAGGACGGGATCATCCATGACGCCCCGTCGTTCGCCTACACCTGGGGGCTCAAGCGCAACCCGCGCAGTGTCATCGGTGTTGATGCGCAGGGCCGGGTCATCCTGGCCACCACCGAGGGGCGGATGCCGGGCTTCAGCGACGGGTGGGGCTTGCCGGAGGCCGCGGAGTTCGTCCGCGCGTTGGGTGCTGTCGACGCGATGGCGCTTGACGGTGGAGGCTCGGCTGGGATGGTCGTCGACGACCGCGTGGTGACCACGCCCTCCGATGCCACCGGTGAGCGCGCCATCGGCGACGCGTTGTTCCTGCTGCCTCGCCGTTGAGCTCACCGAGGGCGGGGATGCGGATCGACGCCGAGGGGACCGTGTCACCGCCACCGCGCTTGGTCTTTTCTTCTTGCGAAGTCTGCCGCCGCCCCGGTCGCTGCCGGGGTGGCGGCACACCGCACCACTCCTCGGAAGGCATCATCCCGGCTGGGAGGCGGCGGGGATGATGCCATCGCGGTGTCCTGTTGACGTAGACAGAACACGACAACGGCGGTCGTCTCTTGTTGCGCAGCGTCGGCGTTGTCCAGCCGGTGTCACGAGCGGCTGTTGCGTGCGAGTGCCCGGCCGATCGTGCGGGCCCCGTCGGGGAAGGCGCCGGGGTTCGGGCCGGAGTAGTTGAGCCGGAGGTAGTGTCCGGTCGGCTCGGCGGGGAACCACTCGTCGCCGGGGGCGATGACGACTCCGTCGGCTTCGCAGTTTTGGACGAGCTTCGCCACGTCGGTGGTGTCCGGCAGTCGCACCCACAGGTTCAGCCCGCCCTGGGGCACCGCTTCCAGGTGCGCGGTGGGGATGTGGTCTCTGATGGCTTCGGCGAGCAGGTCCCGACGTGCGGCCAGCTGCTGGCGGAGGTTGCGCAGATGGGTGCGCCACGCGGGCTGGGTGACGACGTCGAGCGCGACGGCCTGGAGCGTGCCGCTGACGTACATGGACACGGACTGGGCATCGGCGAGGATGCGTTCGCGCGCGGGACCGCGGGCGACGATTCCGGCGATGCGCACGGCCGGGGACACGCTCTTGGTCAGCGAGCGCAGGTACACGACGTGTCCGGCGTCGTCGCGGGCGGCGAGAGGTGCGGGGTCGGCTGTGATCCCGAAGTCGTGCGCCCAGTCGTCCTCGATGAGGAAAGCCCTGTGCCGGCGCACGTTTTCCAGCACCTGGTCGGCCAGCTCCGGTGTCCACCGAGCGCCGGTGGGGTTGGCGAAGTTCGGTTGGGCGTAGAGAGCGCGGGCCCCGGTGCGCTCGAACGCGCGGGCCAGCTCGTCCGGGTCCGGTCCGCGGATGCCGCTGGGCACGGGCACGACTTGCGCGCCCGCCTGTGCGGCGGCGAGGATCGCGCCCCAGTAGGTCGGCGACTCCACCAGCAGCGGCCGGCCCGCGCCGACCAGTGCGCGGAAGGCCGTGCTGAGCCCGCTCTGGCTGCCGGGCAGCACGATCGCGTCGCTCGGCGCCGGCGGCGCGACCCCGGCCGGCACGGCCGTGCCCAGTTCGGTCGTGAACCACGCCTGGAGCTCCGGAATCCCCGCAGCAGGGGGCCTGCTGATGGCTGCACCGCTGCGGGCGGCGCGTGTGAACGCGGCTCGCACCAGTCGTTCGGGCAGCAGCTCCCGCTCCGGATAGCCCGAGTGCAGCGCGATCACGTCGTTGGGCGCGGTGCGCAACGCGGTGGGCAGTTGCGGGGTGCGGTTCTTCGGCGACCCGAGTGCGGCGGTCTGCCATCCGTAGTCGTTCGGGCGGGCGACCCGCACCGCGCGCACGAAGGTGCCCACTCCGGGGCGGCTCTCCACTACGCCCTGGGAGGTCAACGTCCGCAACGCCTTCTGCACCGTGACCGGGCTCGCCCCGTACTGCGCCACCAGTGCCCGCGTCGACGGCAGCTTCGTACCCGGCGGAGCCCCCGCGAGCCACGCGCGAAGACCGGCGACGATCTTGGAGCTGCTATCGTTTGACATGACGCAGAACAGTAGCGCTACTCTCCCCGTCAGCCCAGTGCTATCCCCTTCCCGTGCGGGTCTCGGGTGGGGGCTGCTCGGAGTGGCGGCGTTCTCCTTCACCGTCCCGTTCACCCGCGTCGCCGTCGCGAGCGGTGGGATGTCGCCGCTGTTCATCGGTTCCGCCCGTGCGGTCGTCGCCGCGGTGCTCGCTGCCGCGGCCCTGGCGATCACGAAGCAGCGCCTGTCCCGCGGCATCCAGTGGGGACGAGCGGCGATCGTCGCCGGGGGTGTGGTCGTGGGCTTCCCCGTGCTGACGTCCTTCGCGCTCACCACCGCACCTGCCGGTCACAGCGCCGTCGTGATCGCCCTCCTGCCCGCCGCGACCGCGGCTGTGGCCGTGCTCCGCGGGCACGAACGGCCCCCGACGTCGTTCTGGGCCATGGCGGCCGTGGGCGCGGTCGCCGCCGTCGCGTTCGCCGCGTTGCAGGGCGGTGGGCTCAGCGGACTGCACTGGTCGGACCTGTTGCTGTTCGGCGCCGTCGTCGCGGCCGCGGGCCGGGAAGCGAGCAATGCTGCTGTTCACGACCGGCGGGTCCAGTGAGTCGTTCCGGCCGGGTGGCGCCTTCGGATCGCTGAGCGACTTCCTGTTTCACATTCACCGCGGCATGCTCGAGTTCGTCGGCTTCGAGGTACTGGACCCCGTGGTCACCTATGGGCCGGCTCGCATGACCGACCAGGAAAGGGCAACGGCGCTGCACGCCGTCAGAGAGTCGGTCGCGCTCATCGTGGCGGATTCGAAGCTTTCCGTGTGACCCGACGCCGACGACAGCCACACGTGCCCCGGACAGCAGCCAGGCCGCTGCGAGGAACGGCTTGCACACCAAGGAAGAACGCGGTCGCCCGAAGGGTGCCCGGCCCGGTTCAGTCGAGCCGGCGCCCGCGCGTTTCGGGCAACGTCGTCACGATCACGGCCGAGACGAGCAGCAGTGCCGCGATGTAGCCGGTGAACCACGCGGCTCCGAACGACTGCCCGACCCAGGTCTGCAGGTACGGTGCCGTGCCGCCGAACGTCGCGACGGCCACGGCGTAGGGGATGCCGACCCCGACCGTGCGGATGCGGGTCGGGAACATCTCGCAGTACACCGCGGGGGCGATGGCCGCGCTCGCGGCGATCAGCACCATCGCGACCGACATCGCCGCGAACAGGCGCACCGGGCTGCTGCCGATCATGCCGTCGAGCGGGAAGATGGCCAAGGCCATCCCGCCGGCGCTGATGAGCATCACCGGTTTGCGACCGATCCGGTCGGCCAGCGCGCCCCACAGCGGCAGGACTGCGATGAACACCACGTTGGCCAGCAGCCCGGCCCACAGCGCGCCGGTCGGGTCCACGCCGCGTGCGCTGATCGCGTACTGCGGAGCGGAGACCGCCCAGGCGTAGTAGCTGACCGTCAGGCCGACCGTCATGCCGATCACCTGCAGCGCCTGGCGGCGGTGCCGTACGATCGCGGCCCACATCGGTTCCGGGTCGGTGCGCGCGGTGCGGAACGCCTCCGTCTCGCTCATCCGCTGACGCATCACCAGCGCGTAGAGACCGAGGATCCCGCCGAGCACGAACGGGATCCGCCATCCCCAGCTGTTCATCTGCGGCTCGCTCAGCACCGTCGTGAGCACCGCACCGACCCCGGTGCCCGCGATGGTTCCCAGCGTTCCGGAGAAGTACATGAGGCTGGCCCACAGGCCGCGGCGGCGAGCCGGGGCCATCTCCGAGATGTAGGTCTGCGCCGACGGCATCTCGCCGCCGTGGGCCAGGCCCTGCACCAGGCGTGCGGTCAGCAGGATCAGCGACGCCCCGGCGCCGACGGCGGCGTAGGTGGGCGACAGCCCGATCGCCAGGCTGCCCACCGCGGCGCCGCCCACCGACAGCGTCATCGCCATCCGCCGCCCCCGGCGGTCGGCGAGCAACCCGAACAGCCAAGCGCCGATCGGCCGCGCCAGGAACCCGACCGCGAACACGGCCAGGGTCGACAGGATGGCCGAGAACGGGTCGGCGGCGTTGAAGAACTGCTGCGCGAAGAACGGGGCGAACACCGCGTAGATGCCCCAGTCGTACCACTCGAGGGCGTTGCCGACGCCGGTGCCGAGCAGGGTTCGGGACCTGCTCGCCGGCTTGGCGGCGAGCGTGCTCTCAGCCATGGGCCGCTCCTGTCCGGGCGAGGGCGAGCTCGGCGTAGAGGGTGGCGCCGTCGGCGAGCACCGCGTCGTCGTAGCGCACGAGCGGCGAGTGGTTGAACGCCGCCCGCGCCGGGTCGACCCCGGCGGGCACCGCTCCGAGGCAGACGAAGCTGCCGGGCACCGCGTCGAGCACCCGCGAGAAGTCCTCCGAACCCGTCAGCGGATCGGCCAGCGTCGCGTGCCGCTCCGGGCCGAAGACCGCCTCGACGGTCCGCGCCGCGAACGCGGTCTCGTCGGCGTCGGTGACGGTGGGCGGGTAGCCCGGCACGTAGTCGACGTCCACTTCGACCCGGTGCGCGGCGGCGATTCCCCGCAGCAGCCGGGGCGCGGACTCCATCACCCGTTCCCGCGCGAGCGGCGAGAACGTGCGCACGGTGGCCTCGAACGTGGCCAGGTCGGGGATGACGTTGTTGGCGGTGCCGGCGTGCAGCGAGCCGACCGAGATCACCACCGGGTCGAAGATGTCGAACTGGCGGGTCACCATCGTCTGCAGCGAGGTGACCATCTCGCTGACGGCGGTCACCGGGTCGCACGCGCTGTGCGGCGCCGAACCGTGACCGCCCGCGCCGCGCACCGTCACCTCCAGCGCGTCGGCCGCCGAGAGCATCGGTCCGGTCCGGGTCATGAACCGGCCGTGCGGGATCTGCGCCGACATGACGTGCATCCCGAAGGCGGCGTCGACCTTGCGCCCGGCGGCGTGCAGGACGCCCTCGTCGAGCATCACCCCGGCGCCGTCGCAGCCCTCCTCGCCGGGCTGGAACATGAACACCACGTCGCCGCCGAGCCGCTCCCGGTGCTGGGACAGCAGCCGCGCGGCGCCGACGAGCATGGTCGTGTGCAGGTCGTGCCCGCAGGCGTGCATGGTGTCCGGCACGCGCGAGGAGTAGTCCAGTCCGGTCTTCTCCCGCACCGGCAGCGCGTCCATGTCGGCGCGCAGCAGGACGGTCGGACCGTCGCCGCCGCGCAGCACACCGGTCACCGACGTCGTGCGCGTGCCGGTCGTCAGCTCCAGCGGCAGCCCGTCGAGCTCGGCCAGGACCCGCTCCTGGGTGCGGGGCAGTTCCAGACCGACCTCGGGCTCCGCGTGCAGGGCGTGGCGCAGCGCGGCCAGGTCGCCCTGCATCGCCCGCGCGTCCTCGTGCACCGACATCGACACCTCCGTGTGATCTGGGCCATCGGCCGTTGATTGACAGGGAGTGTGGGATCGTGGGCGGATTCGCGGCGCAGATCGCAGGATTCGCGCATCCAGACCCGCTGCAGGAGGTGATTCGTGAATTCTCGGATCGACGAGCAGGACCTGGCGCTGCTGCACGCGCTGCAGATCGCACCGCGGGCGAGCTGGGCGGAGGCCGCTCGCGTGCTCGGCACCACCGCGACCACCCTGGCCACCCGCTGGGAGCGGCTGCGCTCCGGCGGGCTGGCGTGGGTCACCGCCCACCCCGGCCGCCAGCTGCACTCGGTCACCGTAGCCTTCGTCGACGTGGACGTGGTGCCCGCCGAACGGGAGGCCGTGATCGGATGGCTGGTGCGCGACCCGCGCGCGGTGACCGTCGAGGAGGTCGCCTCCGGCCGGGACCTGACCGTGACCGCGATGGTCGCCGGGCACGACGAGCTGTCCAGGTTCGTGCTCGACGACCTGCCCGCGGTGCCCGGCGTCCAGCGGGTGCGCATGCGCGTGGCGACCGGGATCCACTTCGAGGCCAGCCGGTGGCGGCTGGACGCGATCGACCGCGAGCAGCAGGCCGCACTGCCCGCGCCGCGGGCCGGCGCCACGGCGGCTCCGCTGCCGGCCGCCTACTGGCCCCTGGCGGAAGCGCTGGCCTACGACGGCCGCCGCAGCGCGGCGGTCCTGGCGCGGATCACCGGCCGCAAGCCCGCCACCGTGCGGCGTCAGGTGGCCCGGCTGCTGGCCTCGGACCTGCTGTCGTTCCGCTGCGAGATCGCCCAGGTCCGGTCCCGCTGGCCGCTGGCGTGCGCCTGGTTCGGCCGCGTTCCGCCGCAGGAGGCCGACCGGACCGTGCGGTCGCTGACCACCCTGCCGGAGCTGCGCCTGTGCGCGTCCCTGGCAGGCGACACCAACTTCATGTTCGTGGTCTGGGCGCACTCGACAACCGACATGGTGCGGCTGGAGCGGCTGCTGGCCGACAAGCTGCCGTGGCTCACCCTGACCGAGAGCATGATCATGCTGCGGACCCGCAAGCGGATGGGGTGGCTGCTGGGGGAGGACGGGCGGGCGACCGGCGAGGTCGTGGTGCCCAGCCCCGCCCTCAGCCTCCGCGGGGACTGATGGGCCGGCCGCGGGTGCGTGGCGCCAGGCGGTCGGCGATTGTTGGTCGCTGCGAGGAGGCGCAGGCGCGCTTGCGCGAGGCCGAGGCGATCGATCGCCCGAACCGGACACCGGACATCGGTGCCAACGGTCGCGGCCTCAGTCGCCCTGCGAGATTCTGCGAGCGAGCAAGGCCATCCAGAACATCGCGATGTCAGCGGAACGCTGCGGGCTCCGTCCGGTCAAGCTTTCGATGCGGCGCAGCCGGTAGCCGAGGGTCTGTTTGTGGACATGCAGGCGTTGCGCTGCGGCGGCCCAGCTCCGGTCGCAGTCCAGGAAGGTCTCGAGCGTGCCGACCAGGTCGGTTCCGTTGTCGCGGTCGTGGTCGATCAGCGGGCCCAGGACGCTGCGCGACGCGAACTCGGCGTCCAGGAGTGTGCGTGGCAGGAACAGGGGAGCGCTGACGCTGTAGTCCGACACACCACCTGTGGGCGGGGCCGCCTGCAGCGCCCATTGAGCTTGGCGCGCGGCGCGGGGAGGTTGGCGGCGGCAACCAGCGCGTCGCCACTGGTCTCGCGGAGCGGCTCGGCTCCCGGGTCCGGCTCAACGAGACCGTACGGGCGATCGACCCCACCCCTGGTGGTGTGGTGGTCCGCACCGACGACGCCGAGACCACCTTCACCGCCGTCGTGGTCGCGCTACCGCTGGGCGTCGTGACGCGCGTAGTGCGGACATCAGGCTTCCCACCACGGATGCGCGGCGCCGCGCATTGACCAACGTCGTCAGCGGGTATGCCGCAAAGCTCCACCTCCCGCTCATCGCCGCGCGCGAGACCAGTGCGGTCCTGTCGGTGCCGGGACGGTTCTGGAACTGG
Organism: Saccharopolyspora erythraea NRRL 2338; assembly: GCF_000062885.1. Taxonomy (NCBI): domain Bacteria; kingdom Bacillati; phylum Actinomycetota; class Actinomycetes; order Pseudonocardiales; family Pseudonocardiaceae; genus Saccharopolyspora; species Saccharopolyspora erythraea. Next base: position 2,938,304 of record NC_009142.1, read on the forward strand.
ACCGCTCGGCGGAGCGGCGGGTCGGTGGCACCGGTGCTCAACGGGTTCATCGGATCGCTCCCGGCGATCGACCGGCTCGGTGTGCGCGACTCGCCCGCGGCATGGGTTCGGGCAACGCAGGAGGTGCACCCCGATCTCGACTTCGCCGACGGCGAACCGCTGACGACGGTGTGGACCGACGATCCCTACGCCCGCGGCGCCTACTCAGCGCACGCACCGGCGTTCAGCCAGGCCGACGCCGACGCGCTCGAAGCTCCGATCGGTGCGGTGCACTTCGCGGGGGAGTACTGCGAGCCGGAGTTCACCGGTCTGATGGAGGGGCGCTGCGCAGTGGCGCACGAGCGGCCGCACGGGTGGCAGAGTCCGTCTTCGCCGGGCGCTGATCTCGATTTCGCACTCTCGGCCGTGGCGGCGCGGGCAGAGCGCCGCCACGGCCGGTTCCGAGCTGTGGGGAGATCAGCTGCCGCCGCTGACGACGACGACATTGGCGGTGGCTGCGTGCACCGACGCGATGGCCTTCTTCACGGCCGGGCCGGCGAAGTCGCCCTCCGCGACCTCCTTCGCGCGAGCCTTCAGCGCCGATTTGTCGCCCTCCACGATCTTGTGCACGGCGCGAATGGCGCTGAGCAGCACCACCAGCGACGAGATGTGGGGGTCCGCCTGCTCGCCGCGGAGCAGCACTGCGTTGAGCCGCTCGCGAATCCGGCCCTCGTGCTCGGTGTCGAGCGCGGGCCAGCTCTTGCGCGGGAACACACCGAGCACTTTGGACTTCTCGGTGGTGATCAGTCCACGTGTCGAAAGCTGCCCCAGCACCGCGACGCGCGTTCCTTTGACGAGCAGCTCGACAGCCCGCTTCGCGCTGACCGGCTTCTTCTCCAAGCGGCTGAGCCCGTCGTCCAGCACGGCATCCCCGGTGGCCGAGTCGTCCCGCACGAGCAGCCGACCTTCTTTGACGTCTTCGTCGTCAGCACCGGCCGGAGACACCCGACCGCTGTTCACGAGCTCCAGCAGAACCGCGCCCGCCAGCGCGTGGTCCAGCGACACGCTGTCGATGACGGGACGTCCGGACTCGTCGTCGAGCACTAGCAACATGAAATCTTCAGCGAGAGAAGGCACGCGGATGATCGTAATCGGCGTCGAGCAACGCGAGCCGGTCGGAGTCGAGCGGCTCCAGCGACCCCGCACGAAAGCCCGTTGACGAGGTTGGGCCCCCTCCGCGACGAACATCGACCGCCGGTGCGGGACGGACGTCGGTCGCCGCTGAACGACGGTCGTCGGCACGAGCGACGCCACCGTCCGGGCCGGCGGGCCGCGGGGGTGGCGTCGCGTGCGGCGGCGTCCTGCTAAGACGAGGAGCCTTGCGGAGGGACGAGATGCAGGGCGACGCTGCGCAGCTTCTCGCAGGTTTCCTCGAACTCCCGCTCCGGCTCGGACTGCCCGACGATTCCCGCTCCGGCGCGCAGCCAGGTGCGCCCGTCCTGCTGGAAGACGGTGCGGAGCACGAGCGCGGCGTCCATCGTTCCGGCGTGGTCCACGGTGAGGACAGCGCCGCTGTACAAGCCGCGTTCCTCCGGCTCGTAGCGGCGGATGCATTCGTACGCGGCCTTCTTCGGCACGCCGGACGCGGTGACGGCGGGGAAGAGGGCCGCGAGTGCCTGCCACGGTCCCTGGTGCTCGAGCAGCTGACCCGACACGGAGGACGCCAGGTGCTGGACGCTTCCGCGTTCCGACACCGTCATGAACGAATCGACCGTGACGTTGTCCTCGTCGCACAGCTCGACGAGCTCGTCGTATGCGACCTTGACCGAGATGGCGTGCTCGAAGATCTCCTTCGAGTTGTTCAGCAGGTCGGCACGCACTCGCTCGTCCTCTCCGGCCCTGCCGGTCAGGGCGCGTGTCCCGGCGAGCGGCTGCGTGGTGACCCGGCCGCCTGCCTCGTGGGTCATCACGATCTCCGGGCTGAACCCCGCTGCTCGGAGCCCACCCGCGTTGAGGAGGAACGAACGGGCGGGGGTGTTGCGGCGCCGGCCGACCACGTAGGTGCCCACCAGGTCGACGGGCTGGTCCACCGGAACCACCCGGGACAGGATCACCTTCTGCAGCAGGCCGTCGCGGATGTCGTCGACGGCGGAGGCGACCGCCTGGCCGTACTCCTCGAAGCCGCTGTCGCCGACCTCGATCGGCATGGGCTGGTATCCGGGTTCTTCGGGCGGGGAGCCGAGCAGCTCGACGGCCTTGTCCAGGAAGGCCTGTTCGGTGCTCCTGACGGTCGCCCGCCCTGTTTCCAGGACGACCTCGGTGTGCGGGACGACGAGGTGCAGCAGCGTGTGGTCCTCGCCGTCTTCGAGCAGCCCCGCGTGTGCGTAGGCCAGTTCGAAGCCGGCCCACCCATAGGCGCGCCATTGCGCGGCGGGAACGTCCTGGAGGAGTTCGCCGACCACGTCGAGCGGGCTGCCGATCCAGGATTCGCAGCGCCGCTCGCCGTCGGCCGTGTTCATCACCACAGTGGAAGTGTCCACAGTGATCTCGCAGAGCACGCCGATTCCCAGGCACCACTGGCCTTCTCGTTCGTAGAGCACGAACGTGTCCGACAGACCCGACTCCGCCAGCCTGGCGGCGGCGAGCAGTGGATCGGTCGACAGCGGGAGGGTGGTCTCGTCGTAGTTTCGGCGGGACACCGTCGGTGCGCCCATGAACGACCTCGCTTCGTAGGGCCAGAACGTGACCGGTTCGGTCGAAAGAACAAGGTGTACCAACGGCTATCGGTTGGAGTCGCGTGCGTACGCGACGAACACCCGTACTTTGGTAAAGCTAACCTAAGTCACCGTTTCGCGTGTCGTCAAGCGGCCGGCGTCTTGCGGTGGGTGGCGCGGCCCACGTCGGTGGGGCTTCGCGTCGTTCGCGCGAGCCCAGGCCTGTGTTCCGACGCGAGGCCGTCTCGTGCGGGCGTCGATGCCGCTCGATGCTTAGGTTAGCCTACCCGACGCTGAACACCGGTCGATCCGCCACTTGCCAGGGAGTGCACCGTGCGGTTGGGAGAAGTGGTCATCGACGTCGCGCCGTTGCGGGCCAGTCGTGGGTTCCGGCTCGTCGTTGGTGCGCAAGCGATTTCCATGCTGGGTACGCACCTGACGATGGTCGCCGTCAACCTGCAGGTCTACCAGCTCAGCGGGTCGTCGTTGCAGGTCGGCCTGGTCGGCTTCGTCTTCGGGGTGTCGCTGCTGGCCGGGCTGCTCGCGGGCGGGGTGCTCGCGGACCGGGTGGATCGCCGCAAGGTCGTCCTCGGTACCCGGGCCGCGGTGGTGGTGGTGTTCGCGGGGCTCGCGGTCAACGCCGCCGTTCCGCATCCCCAGCTCTGGTTCGTCTACGTGGCAGCGGTGTTCGCGGGGGCGATCAACGGGTTGGGCAGTCCCGCGCTCCTGGCGGTTGCTCCCGCGCTTGTGGGGCCTCGGCACCTTGCTGCCGCCGGAGCGTTGACCGCCCTGGCCACGCAGTTCGGTGCGATGGCAGGACCGGCGTTGGCGGGCGTGATCGCCGCGGGACCGGGTCTTGCGGTGTGTTTCGCCGTGGACGCCGGCTGTTTCCTGGTCAGCGTGCTGCTGCTGAGCTTCCTGCCTGCTCTTCCTCCGGTCGGCGAGGCCGGTGACCGCCACCCGCTGCGCTCGATCGCCGAGGGCGTCCGGTTCGTGGGAAGCAACCGGATCGTTATGGGATTGCTGCTCGTCGACGCCTGGGCGATGGTCTTCGCGATGCCCTACGCCCTGTTCCCCGAGCTGGGGGCCACCCACTTCGGTGGCGGACCGTCCACTGTGGGGTTGCTGTACACCGCTCCCGCCGTGGGTGCCTTCGCCGGTGCTCTGTCCAGCGGATGGGTGGGTCGGACCCCGCGTGCCGGAGCGGTGCTGATCGGCGCCGTCGTGCTGTGGGGAGCGGCGATCGCCTGCGTCGGCCTCGCCCCGTCGTTGTGGCTCGCGCTCGCCGCTCTGGCTGTGGCGGGCTTTGCCGACACGATCTCGGAGGTCGTGCGCAGGGCCCTGCTGCACAACTACACCCCGGATCACCTGCAGGGGAGGGTCAGCGGTCTCTGGCTGGCGCAGGGCACCACGGCGCCCAGCGTCGGGAACCTGACGACGGGTCTGTTCGCGCGGTTGGTGTCGGCGCCCGCAGCGCCCCTGGTGGGCGGCCTGGTCTGCGTGGTCGGCGTTGTGGCGATCGCGTTGGGGATGCCGGGGTTGCGCAAGGCGGACATCGGTGTCCGGGCGAGCGTCGACGGTGAACAGGCAGGCGCGACCGCTGGACAGGACTGAACCACCCGACCACGTCGGGATGCCGCAGCTCGCACGGTGTGACGAATCGTGCGTTCGCCAGCCGGATTCGCGCGTCACAGCCGGATTCGCGGGCGCCTCGAATTCGGCTGTAGTCCTGCGGTGACCGACCGTGCCCTGTGGGGCCTAGCCTGCCTTGCCGCCCCGGCGTTGATCCATCCGGTGTAACGGGAGTCGCACGATAGGCCCTGGCGAGATCTTGCAAGTTAGGCAAGCCTGCCTTTACTGTCTGCCCCCGACTGTCATCGCCAGCGCGAGGAGGACGCCCCATGCGGGTCGTGATGTTCGGCTACCAAACCCCGGGCTACCGAACCCTGGAAGCCCTGTTGGGTTCGCAGCACGAGGTGGTCCAGGTGGTGACGCACCCCAAGAGCGACCACGCCTACGAGAAGATCTGGGACGACTCCGTCGCCGACCTGGCGGAGAACAACGGTGTGCCCGTCCTGGTCCGCAACCGCCCGGATGACGAGTTGCCCAAGCAGCTCAAGGAAGTCGAGCCGGACATCATCGTGGCGACCAACTGGCGGACCTGGCTCCCGCCGGAGGTCTTCAACCTGCCGAGCAACGGCACCCTCAACGTGCACGACTCGTTGCTGCCCGCCTACGCGGGTTTCGCTCCGCTGATCTGGGCGCTGATCAACGGGGAGAAGCAGGTCGGGGTCACCGCGCACATCATGGACGAGGGCATCGACGCGGGCGACATCGTGTTGCAGCGGGCCGTGCCGGTGGGGGCGACCGACACCGCCACCGACCTGTTCAACAAGACGATCGGGTTGTACGGTCCGATCGCTCTGGAATCGCTCGACCTCATCGCGTCGGGGAGTGCCGAGTTCACCGAGCAGGACAGGTCGAAGGCCAGCTTCTTCCACAAGCGGTCCGTCGAGGACAGCCGGATCGACTGGACGTGGCCCGCGCAGGACGTCGCCAACCTCGTTCGCGCGCAGTCCGATCCCTATCCCAACGCGTTCACCTTCCACCGCGGCGAGCGCATCCGCGTCCTGGCCGCCTCGGTGTCGGAGAAAACCTACGGGGGGACGCCGGGGCGGATCTTCATCCCGGAAGGCGATGGCGTGGTGATCGTCGCGGGTGCTGATGCCCGACGCGGCCGCAACCGAGGCCTGGTGATCGAGCGCGTCCGCACCGACGACGGCACCGAGCTCGCCGCGGCGGACTACTTCACCAGCATGGGCGGCTACCTCTCCAGCCACCCGTGAGCCGCCTGCGGCGCCGCGCGGTCTACCGAGTTCCCACATCGCAGTGGGGGAAGAGTCTGTCTTCAGGGCGCCGCATCGGCGCCCGTCCGAGGTGACCGAGGTCCGCGCGGCCGCATCGGCTGATGCGCAGAAGCTTCGGCCGGAGCCGCATCGCCGCGGGCCGGCCCAGCGATCGAGGGCTGCGGTCAGCGGTCCTCCTGTTGTCATGTGAGGAGAACTTCCATGTCCAACAACCCGTTCGACGACGAGAACGGCGAGTTCCACGCCCTGGTGAACGCGGAAGGGCAGTACTCGCTGTGGCCCGCGTTCGTCACGGTCCCCGAGGGTTGGACGGTGGCTCACGGACCGGCCGGTAGGCAGGCCTGCCTGGACCACATCGAGTCCGCGTGGACCGACATGAGGCCGGCGAGTCTGGTCGACCGTGCCGAGCACGGTGATGCGAACCGCGTCCATGCGTGAACGCGTGGTGAGCGACGCGCACCGAGCGTCCGATGTAGACGGATCGCTGTCCGGCCAGACCGCTTTCCCGTTCCCCGACCGCGGTTCTGGCGTGACCGTGCCCTACCGCTCGTTCGAAGGTGGCGGGATGCAAGGACACCGGCCCGATGTTGCCGAGTCCGCACCGGTATTCACCTGGAAGGTGACGCTGTGGAAGAAGTGAAGACGCCCGACCTGAGCGAGGACGGGCTGTGCTCGGTGTTGGCCGAGCTCGTCGAGGAGGAACCGGAGGACGTCCGCGCCAGCGCGAACCTCTTCGAGCTCGGCCTCGATTCGATCGACCTCATGAAGCTGGTGAGCCGCTGGCGGCAAGCCGGTGTCCAGGCCGACTTCGCCGAGCTGGCGCACCGGCCCACCGTGCGGGACTGGGCGCGGTTGCTGGCCGACCGGCACGAGACGCCCGCTCAACCCGAGCACGACGGTGCGGTGCAGGACCCGGGCAGCGCATCCGACGCGGAGTTCGACCTCGCGTTGATGCAGCACGCCTACTGGGTGGGACGCACCGCTGACCAGCAGCTGGGCGGAGTGGCCGCCCATCTCTACACCGAGTTCGACGGAACCGGCGTCGACCCGGACCGGCTGCGCTCCGCGCTGTCGCATCTGGTGCAGCGGCACGACATGCTGCGGGTCCGCGTCGGTGACGACGGGCGCCAGCGGGTCTGCGCGGAGCCGGGCTGGCGTGGTCTGGTGGTGCGGGACCTCCGCGACGCACCTGACGCGGAGGTCGAGCAGAGCCTGGAGCGCACCCGCGACGCGATGTCCCACCAGGTGCTCGACATCGAGGCCGGTGAGGTGCTGTCGACCGTCCTGAGCCTGCTCCCCGGCGGGCGGACGCGGTTCCACCTGGACGTCGACATGGTCGCCGCCGACGCGGTCAGCTACCGGATCCTCCTGGCGGACCTGGCGCGCCTGTACGCCGAGCCGGATGCGGCCCTCCCGCCGATCCGGTACAGCTACCGCGAATACCTGGCCGCGCGTTCGGAAAGCCGCGATGACGCGGCGACGCGTGCGGCGGAGCACTGGGCGGCGAGGCTTCCCGGCCTTCCGGGCGCACCGGAGCTGCCGATGGCCCCTCAGTTCCCGGCACCGGGCAGGCCCCGGGTCGTCCGGGAGCACGTGTTCCTGCCGCCCGAGGAGCGCGACCTGCTGGAACGCGCGGCTCGCCGGCACGGCGTGACCCTGGCCGCCGCGGTCGCCACGGCCTTCGCCGAAGTTCTCGGTGCCTGGAGCTCCGAGCCGCGTTTCCTGGTCAACGTGCCGATGTTCGACCGGTCTCCGGTGCACTCCGACGTCGACCTCCTGGTCGGCGACTTCACGAGCTCGGTGCTGCTGGCCGTCGACCTCACCGAGCCGCTCGCCTTCGCCGACCGCGTCCGCGCCACCCAGGAGCGCCTGCACGCCGACGCCGCGCACGCCGAGCACTCCGGAGTGGAGGTGTTGCGGGACCTGACGCGCAGCGCCGGACGCCAGGTGCTGGCGCCGGTGGTCTTCACCAGCGCCCTGAACCTCGGCGAGCTCTTCCCCGGTGGCGTGCGGGAGCTGTTCGGCGAGGCGGTGTGGATCGTCTCGCAGGGGCCGCAGGTGCTGCTCGACGCGCAGATCACCGAGGTCGCCGACGGGCTGCTGGTGAACTGGGACGTGCGGGAGCGGGAGTTCGCCGAAGGCGTGGTGCCGGCGATGTTCGCGGCCTTCTCCTCGTTGGTCGAACGGCTCGCCGGAGAGCCCGACGCGTGGCGCACGCAGGTCGACGGGATGATCCCGTCCGCGCAGGCCGCCGTCCGCGACCGTGTCAACGAGACCGCGGGTCCCCGGTCGGGGCGGCTGCTGCACGAGGACTTCTTCGCCCATGCCGCCGCCGAGCCGGAAGCGCCGGCGGTGCTCTGGGGAGAGGACCGCGGCCTGTCCTACGGCGAGCTCGCCGACCAGGCGCTGCGCGTGGGCGCCGCTCTGCTCGACCGGGGAGTCGCGCCGGGCGACCCGGTCGGGGTCTCGCTGCCCAAGGGGGCCGACCAGGTGGTCGCCGTGCTGGGGGTCCTCGCCGCGGGCGGGGTGTACGTCCCGGTCGGGATCGACCAACCAGCGACGCGGGCAGCGCGGATCGCCCAGGTGGCCGGGTTCCAGGTGCAGATCACCGCGGACCGGGATGCCGACGGTGCCCTGGCGTTGGAGGACGCGTTCGCGCATCCCCCGCTGGCCGCTCCCGTCACTCAGGATGAAGAGCAACTCGCCTACGTGCTGTTCACCTCGGGCTCGACGGGTGAGCCCAAGGGCGTGGAAGTACCGCACCGCGCCGCCATGAACACGATCGAGGACCTGCGCCGGCGCTTCGGACTCGGACCTGGGGACCGGACGCTCGCGGTGTCGGCGCTGGACTTCGACCTCTCGGTGTTCGACGTGTTCGCTCCGCTGTCCGCCGGTGGCGCGGTGGTCGTGGTCGCCGAGGAGGAGCGCCGCGATGCCCACCGCTGGGCGGAGCTCGTCCGCGGGCACCAGGTCAGCGTTCTCAACTGCGTCCCCCCGCTGCTGGACGTGCTGCTGCGCGCTGTCGGGGAGAGCCAGGACCTCGCCTCGCTGCGGGTGGTCCTGCTCGGTGGCGACCGGGTCGGCGTGGATCTTCCCGGCAGGTTGTCCGCCGCCGCGCCCGGCTGCCGGTTCATCGCCCTCGGCGGGACCACCGAGACCGCGATCCACTCGACCATCCACGAGGTCCCGGCAGGCGGGTCGCTGCCCGCCGACTGCCAGTCGGTGCCGTACGGCACGCCGCTGCGCAACGTCGCATTGCGAGTCGTCGACGCGCTGGGCCGGGACTGCCCGGACTGGGTCGCGGGGGAGCTGTGGATCGGTGGCGACGGCGTGGCGCGGGGCTACCGCGCGGATCCGGATCGCACCGCGGACCGGTTCGTGGAGTCGGGTGGGCGCCGCTGGTACCGCACCGGAGACCTGGCCCGTTACCGGCCCGGCGGGATCGTCGAGTTCCTCGGTCGCCACGACGACCAGGTGAAGATCCGCGGGTTCCGGGTCGAGCTCGGCGAGGTCGAGGCCGCCCTCCTCGACGACTCCCGGGTCCGAGCCGCTGTGGCCGTGGCGCACGGCGAGTCCTCCCCGGTACTGGGGGCAGCGGTGGTGACCGACGGAACGGACGTGGACTCCGTCCGCGAGCGCGTGCGCGACCTGCTGCCCCCGCACATGGTTCCCGATCGGCTCGTCGCTGTTGAGCAGATCCCGTTGACGGGCAACGGCAAGGTCGACCGGCGGGCCGTCCGGAGCACGGTCGAGCGGTCCGTCCGAAACGCGACCGACCGCATCGCACCGCGGACCGACCTGGAACGCGCTCTGGCGATCGTGTGGGCCGAGGTCCTCGGAATCGACGACCTCGAGTCCGTGAGCGTCGATGACGACTTCTTCGCCGCGGGCGGCGATTCGCTGCTGGCCACCAAGCTCGTCACGGGGGTCCGCGACGCTCTCGACACCGCGGCGGTGTCGGTGCGGATGCTGCTTTCCCAGCCCACGATCGCCGGTCTGGCGGATCGCATGGGCGCAGCGGAGCAGGTCCCGGAGCGGCTCGAACGCGCCGCTGCTCTCTTCTGCGAGATCGCCGCGCTCTCCGAAGAAGAGGTCGTCGCCCAGCTCGGCACCGAGGAGGGAAAGTCATGAACGCGATGCCCGCACTCGACGGGTTCACACCCTGGCCCGGTGAGCTCGCCGACCACTACCGGAACGCGGGTCACTGGCGCGACGAGACGCTGGGCGGCCTGCTCCGGACCTGGGCGGCGCGCTCGGGTGACGCGCCGGCCGTCGTGGCCGAGAACGTCGGCTCGGCACGACGACTTTCCTACGCCGAACTCGATGGCCGGGTGGATGCGACCGCCGCGGGGCTGCGTGCGCTGGGCATCGCCGCTCGCGACCGAGTCGTGGTCCACCTGCCGAACACGCTCGACTTCGTCGTCGTGTTCTTCGCTCTGCTGCGGTGCGGCGCCGTGCCGGTGCTGGCGCTGCCCGCGCACCGGCAGTCCGAGATCGAACACTTCGTCACCCTCAGCGAGGCCGTGGCCTACGTGGTTCCCGACGAGCACGAAGGGTTCGACTTCCGCGGACTGGCCGCTGACGTGGCCGCCAAGGCGCCCTCGCTGCGGCACGTGTTGGTCTCCGGCGATCCCGGCCCCTTCACCGCGCTCGACGCGCTGCCGGCAGGCTCGGCCGAACCGCTTCCCGAAGCCGATCCGGGTGACGTCGCCGTTCTGCTCATTTCGGGCGGGACGACGGGAAAGCCCAAGCTCATCCCGCGCACTCACCGGGACTACGCCTACAACGCGCGAGCCAGCGCCGAGGTGTGCGCGCTGACCTCCGACGACGTCTACCTCGCGAGCCTGCCCGTCGCGCACAACTTCCCCCTCGCGTGCCCTGGGCTCCTCGGGGTGCTGGGTGCAGGCGGGACCGTTGTGCTGTCCCCCTCGCCGAGTCCCGACGTCGGGTTGCGGCTCGTGGAAAGGCATCGGGTGACCGTCACCGCGCTGGTGCCGCCCATGGTCCGGATGTGGGTGGACGTGGCGGCGTGGGACACCCACGACCGGTCGAGCCTGCGGCTGCTCCAGGTGGGCGGGGCCAAGCTCGACGACGGGTTGGCGCGGCAGGTCACGCCCGCTCTGGGCTGCCGGTTGCAACAGGTCTTCGGGATGGCTGAGGGACTGCTCAACTACACCCGCCTCGATGATCCGGACGAGCTCGTCTTCGGTACCCAGGGCAGACCGCTGTCACCCGACGACGAGGTGCGCGTGGTCGACGAGAACGGTGATCCGGTCGCTCCCGGTGAGGTGGGGGAGCTGTGGACGCGCGGCCCGTACACGCTGCGCGGCTACTACCGCGTGCCGGAGTACAACGCGACGTCGTTCACCCCCGACGGCTTCTACCGGAGCGGCGATCTCGTGCGTCAGCTGCCGAGCGGACATCTGGTCGTCGAGGGGCGGCGCAAGGACGTCATCAACCGCGGTGGTGAGAACGTGTCCGCCGCCACCCTCGAAGAGCACCTGCTCGCGCATCCGGCGATCGCTCAGGTGGCCGTTCTGGGCCTTCCCGACGACTCGGTCGGGGAGCGCGTGTGCGCGGTGGTCGTCCTCGCACCCGACGCCGGGCGCGCCCCGAAGCTCAAGGAGCTGCGGGCGTTCCTCATCGACCGCGGGCTCGCCCGGTTCATGTACCCGGACCGGCTCGTCGTGCGCGACGCGCTGCCCCTGACCGGCGTCGGCAAGATCAACAAGCGGGAGCTGGTCGCCGGCCTGACCGCAGGTTCCCAGGAGAAGGAAGGCGATGTCTCATGAGCACCGACGGAACCCGGGACCTCACCGCTCGGCGCCGCGAGCTCCTGCGCCGCCGCATGGCGGACGAGAACCTGCTCCACACCTCCGACCCCGAACCGGAAACCGCCGCGCCGGCAGGGGAGCGGCCGCTGTCGCCGGGCCAGCAGCGGATGTGGTCGATCCAGCAGCTCGATCCGCTCACGGTCGGCTACAACGTCACCATCGCCCTCGACGTGTCCGGAGAGCTCGACGCGGACCTCCTCGGACAGGCGCTGGAGCTCGTGGTGGCACGGCACGACATCCTGCGCACCGTCTACCGGTTGACCGATGACGGCACCGGTGACGGCCAGAGCCGTGTGGTGCAGGTCGTCCAGGACCAGTTCACGGCCCCCTACGACGTCTGCGACGTGCGTGATCTCGACGAGGCAGCCCGCGCGGCGCGGGTCGGCGAACTGGCCCGCGCCGTCGCTGGGCAGCCGTTCGACCTCGCGACGGACCCGCCGCTGCGCGTCCGCCTCATCCGCACCGGTGAGGCCAGCAGCACGCTGGTCGTCGTCGCACACCACATCGTGTGGGACGACGGCACCTCCGCGGTGTTCTTCGGCCAGCTGATGGACGACTACCGGCGCCTGTTGAGCGGTGAGCGCGTGGTGGCGCGGCGGTCGCCCCGCCAGTACGCCGACGTCGCGCTCGGCTCGCACGGCGCCGCCGGCGTCGACGACTCGGCGCTGGCCCACTGGCGCGACGAGCTGACGCCGCTTCCCGAGCTGCTGGACCTGCCCGGGATCTCGGGCGGTGCCGGCGGCGCGGGCCAGGAGCGGTCGCACCCGATGCGGGAAGGTACCGGGCGGCGTGTCCGCGAGATCGCCCGGCGTGAGGGCGCTTCGACGTTCATGGTGCTGTTCGCCGCGGTGTCGGCGCTGCTGCACCGGTACACGGGTGCCCGGGAGTTCCTGGTGGGCGCACCGGTGGTCAACCGCGACTTCCCCGGCGCGGAGGACGTCGTGGGCTACCTGGGCAACACCATCCCCCTGCGGGCCGAGGTCGACCCGTCCGACGACTTCCGCACCCTGCTCGCGCGGTCCCGCGCCACCTGCGTGGACGCCTACGCCCACCAGCACGTCGAGCTCGACGACATCGCGAAGGCCGCCGACGCGCAGCGGTTCCGGGGCGACGCGGGGCTGTTCAACGTGGTGTTGTCGCTGCGCTCGCCGGTGCTGGAGCCCTTCCGCGCCGCCGGGTTGCAGGTCGGTCGCCGGCACGTGCCGGGCACCGACGCGCGGTTCGACCTGACGCTGGCCGTCGAGACCGACGGGGACGAGCTGGCGGTCGAGGCCAACTACCCGGCCCGTCACGACGCCGACGACCAGGTCCGCGGGTTGCTGGAGCACCTGGACCGGCTTCTCGACGCGGCTCTGGCCGACCCGGCCACGCCGGTCGGCGAGCTGGAGCTGCTTGCGCCCGGGGAACGGGAACGGCTGCTCCACGAGTGCAACGACACCGCGACGCGAACCGACGAGCGGTTGCTGCCGGAGCGGTTCAAGGCCCAGGTGGCGCTCACCCCGGACGCCCTCGCGGTGACCGCACCCGGCGAGGAGGCCGGCACCGAGCTGACCTACGCCGAGCTGAACGCGCGGGCGAACCGGCTCGCCCGGGAACTGGTCGGCCGGGGCATCGGACCGGAGCACGTGGTCGCGCTGGCGGTCCCTCGGTCGCCGGCGATGATGGTGGCCGCCCTGGCGGTCCTCAAGGCCGGGGCGGCGTACGTGCCCGTCGACCCCTCCTATCCGGCTGAGCGGGTCCGGCTGATGCTGGCCGACTCCAGCCCGGCGCTGCTGCTCGCGACGTGCACGGTGGCCGCGGAGCTGCCTGACGGGGGAGTGCGGCGACTGCTGCTCGACGATCCCGAGGTCGCGGAGCAGGTGGCCGCGCTGCCCGGCACCGACCTCGCCGACAGCGACCGCAACGCGCCGTTGCTGCCTGGCCACCCCGCCTACGTCATCTACACCTCGGGGTCGACGGGCACGCCCAAGGGTGTCGTCGTCGCGCACCGAGCGCTGAGCAACCACCTGGACTGGGCGGTCCGCCGGTTCGCCGGGCTGGGTGGGCGCACGCTGCTGCACTCGTCGATGTCGTTCGACTTCTCGGTGACGCCGATGTACGGGCCGCTGTTGTGCGGTGGGGTCCTGGAGCTCTGCGAGGACAGCCCGGACGCGATCGCCAACGCCACCGGACCGGCCACCTTCCTCAAGATCACCCCGAGCCACCTCCCGCTGCTCCCCTCGGTGCGGTTCGCAGCCGAGGGGCCCCGGACGCTGGTGATCGCAGGCGAGTCCCTGCACGGCGAGTCCCTCGTGGACCGTCAACCGCCGGAGGGCGAGGGCCTCGACGTGATCAACGAGTACGGGCCGACGGAAACCACGGTGGGCTGCACGCTCCACGACATCCCCTTCGCGGACGGTGCTCCAGCCGGTCCCGTGCCGATCGGGCGGCCGGTCGCGAACACGCGTTGCCACGTCCTCGACCAGGCGTTGCGACCCGTTCCCGCGGGTGTTCCCGGCGAGCTCTACATCGGGGGGAGCCAGCTCGCACGCGGGTACCTCGGGCGTCCGGGCCTGACGGCCTCGCGGTTCGTCGCCGATCCCTTCGCGGGAACGGGAGAACGGCTCTACCGCACCGGTGACCGGGTGCGCAGGCGTGCCGACGGCGCGCTGGAGTTCGTCGGCCGGGTCGACGAGCAGGTGAAGATCCGGGGGCATCGCGTGGAACCCGGTGAGGTCGAAGCGGTGCTGCTTCGGCACCCGGCGGTCGCGCAGGCCGTTGTCGTGGGCCGGTCGGACGGGCCGAGCGGTACGTACCTGGCGGCCTACGTCGTTCTGAACGACTCCGGCCAGTCCGTTGTGGACGGTGCGGCGCTGCGCGAGCAGGTCGCGGCGCAGCTGCCCGAGCACATGGTGCCCGGGGTCGTGGTCGTGCTCGGCGAACTGCCGCTCTCGCCGTCGGGCAAGGCCGATCGGCGCGCGCTGCCCGCGCCGGAGTTCACCCCCGACGCACCGACCTCCCGGGAACCTTCCAACGAGGTCGAACGAACCCTGGTGCGGCTGTTCTCCGAGGTGCTGCACCGCGACGACGTCGGCGTCACGGACTCGTTCCACGCGCTCGGCGGGGACAGCATCGTCACGATCCAGCTCGTCGCCCGGGCCCGGAAGGCCGGGCTGCGGATCAGGCCGCGCGACGTGTTCGAACACCGGACCGCCGAGGCGCTGGCCGCGGCACTGCCCGAGGCGGACGCCGCGCAGACCGAGGCCGCTCCGGACGACGACCCGGTCGGACCGGTGGAGCCGACGCCGATCGTGCGGTCGTTCGCCGAGCGGGGGCCGCTCGGAGACCGCCACCGGATGTCGGTGCTGCTGGACGTCCCGGCCCTGGAACGCGGGTCGCTCGTCCGCGCGGTGCAGGCGGTTCTCGACACGCACGACGCACTTCGGGCACGTTCGTCGGCCGGCACCCCCGGCCTGGAGGTCCGCCCTCGCGGAGCGGTCCAGGCGGACTCGGTCGTGCGCGTCGTCGCGGCGCCGCGGGGAGCCACGCCGGAGGAGGTCGAGCACGAGATCGAGTCCGCCGCCGCCCGACTGGACCCCCGGTCCGGTGTGATGGTGCAGGTCGTGTGGTTCGACGCGGGAGAGCAGCGTCCAGGCCGGTTGCTGCTCGTCGTGCACCACTCGGTCGTCGACGGGGTGTCGCTGCGGATCCTGACCGAAGACCTGGCCACCGCGTGGCGTGCGGTCGACGCGGGCACCGACCCCGCGCTGCCCGCGGTGGGCACTTCGCTGCGCAGCTGGTCCCGCGGGCTGGTCCGGCAGGCTCCGGCGCGAGCGCACGAGCTCTCCCACTGGCGAAGCGTGCTCGCCGAGGATTCCGCACCCGGTGAGCGGGGTGTCGATCCCGCACGCGACACGTGGGCGACCGTGCGGACGGTGACCGTCGAGCTGGACGACGCCACGACCGATGCGGTGTTGACGACCGTGCCGCAGGCGTTCTTCGGCGCTGTCGACGACGTGCTGCTCGCCGGGTTCGGGCTCGCCGTGGCGGCATGGCGTCGCGACCGCGGCGAGGACGCCCGGTCGCCGCTGGTCCTGGTGGAGGGCCACGGCCGCGAGGAGAGCGCGGTACCCGGTGCCGACCTCTCCCGGACGGTCGGCTGGTTCACCAGCCAGTACCCGGTGCGGCTCGGCCTCGCCGACATCGACCCGGACGAGGCGTTGGCCGGGGGACCCGCCGCGGGCACGGCGGTCAAGCGGGTCAAGGAGACCCTGCGGTCGGTGCCCGACCACGGGATCGGCTACGGGATGCTGCGCTACCTCGACCCGGCTTCCTCCGGCGAGCTGGCCGCGATGCCGGAGCCGGAGTTCGGGTTCAACTACCTGGGCCGGATGGACACCGGCTCCGGTGACTGGTCGATCGCCCCGGGCGGGGTGAGCGCCGCGTACGACCCGGACATGCCCGTGGCGGTGCCGCTGGTGGTCAACGCGGTCACCGAGGTCGGCCCCGGTGGCCCGCGGCTCACCGCGCACTGGATGTACGCCGGGAACCTGCTCGCCGACGCCGAGGTCCGCGATCTCGCGCGCCGCTGGTCCGAAGCGCTCGACGCGCTGGTCCGGCACGCGGCCGGCCCCGGCGCCGGCGGGCGCACACCTTCGGACCTGTCCCTGGTGTCGCTGGACCAGGCCCAGCTCGACGCCCTCGAAGCGAAGTGGAAGAAGCCATGAGCACAACGCGGTCGGCGATCGAGGACGTACTACCGCTGTCCCCGCTGCAGCAGGGGCTGCTGTTCCACGCCACCTTCGACGAACACGACCCGGACGCCGTGGACGTCTACGTCGCGCAGCTGGTCCTCGACGTGGAGGGCCCGCTCGACCTGGACCGGATGAGGGCCGCGGTCACCGAGCTCACCGCGCGACACCCCGTGCTGCGGACCGCGATCGTCCGCGACTTCGGTGATCCCGTGCAGGTGGTGCTGCGCGAGGTGGAGGTGCCCTGGACGAGCGTCGACCTGTCCGGGCGGGCCGACGCGCGGGCGGAGGCGGACCGGCTGGTCCAGCGGGACCGGCTTGACCGGTTCACCTTGGACACGGCCCCGCTGATCCGGTTCACCGCGATCGCGCTGGGGCCTGAACATCACCGCCTGGTGCTCACCAACCACCACATCATCAGCGACGGCTGGTCCACTCCGCTGTTGATGCGCGACCTGTTCGCCCTCTACGCGGCCGGTGGCCGGTCGACAGCACCCGAACTGCCGGCGAGCCGCCCGTACCGGGACTACCTCGCGTGGCTGCAGCAGCAGGACGACACGGCCTCCCTGCGGGCGTGGACCTCGGCGCTGGAAGGTGTCGAGGAGCCGACGCTGCTGGCGCCGTCGGCGCACGGGGGTTCGCCCGCGCTTCCGGAAGAGGTCGTCGAAGCACTGCCCGACGGCCTCGTCTCGGAGCTCCGCGGGCTCGCCCAGCGCCTGGGCGTCACGCTCAACACCGTTCTGCAGGTCGGGTGGGGGCTGCTGGTGGGGCAGCTCACCGGCGGCGGCGACGTCGTGTTCGGCACCACCGTGTCGGGACGGCCGCCGGACCTGCCGGGCGTCGAGTCGATGGTCGGCCTGTTCATCAACACCGTGCCGGTCCGGGTCCGGGTGAGGCCCGGTGAACCGGTGAGCGGACTGCTGTCCCGGGTGCAGGCCGAGCAGGTCTCCCTGATGGACCACCACCACGTGGGCCTCGCGGCCATCCAGAGCGCGCTCGGTGCCGGACGTGGGGAGTTGTTCGACTCGCTCGTGGTGTTCGAGTCGTTCCCGTTCGGCACGGAGTCGATCAACGAGGCGCAGCGGGCCGCCGGGTTGCGTTGCACCTCCGTCGAGCGGCCGATCGCGACGCACTACCCGTTGACGCTGATGGCGATGCCGACGGGCGACAGCCTGGAGCTGACGCTCAAGTACCGGCCCGACGCCTACGACGCCGGCGAGGCGCGGACCCTGCTCGACCGACTCGTCGTGGTGCTCGAGGGGATCGCCGCGGATCCGGACGCACCCGCGGGCGCGGTCGATGTGCTCGCCGGTGACAGGCGAGCCGAGTTGCTGAGCGCCGGACGTGCGGAACCGGTCGACGTTCCGGCGCGCACGCTGCCCGAGCTCTTCGCCGACCAGGTGCGGCGCACGCCGGATGCGGTGGCCGTGGTGTCCGGGCAGGACGAGCTCACCTACGCGGAGCTGGACGCCCGGGCGAACTCGCTCGCGCAGCGCCTGACCCGTGCGGGGATCGGCCCCGAAGACCGGGTGGCGCTGTTGGTGCCGCGGTCGGCGGACCTCGTCGTGGCGGTGCTGGGCGTGCTCAAGAGCGGCGCAGCCTACGTTCCGATCGACCCCGACCACCCGGCGGACCGGATCCGGTTCGTCCTCGGCGACGCCGCTCCGGCCGCGCTGGTCGCCGGCGGCGACCTCGCCGAGCTGCCGGACGTGCGGGTGCCGCTGTTCCACGTGACGGCGCCATCGTCGGCGGACGACTCACCGGCCGGCGCACCGCAGGTCGCACCGCCGGACGTGGATCAGCCCGCCTACGTCATCTACACCTCCGGCTCCACCGGAACGCCCAAGGGCGTCGTGGTGTCGCACCGCAACGTCGTCGGACTGTTCGCGGCCACGGAGTCCCTGTTCCAGTTCGGTCCTGAGGACGTGTGGACCCTCTTCCACTCCTACGCGTTCGACTTCTCGGTCTGGGAGCTGTGGGGGCCGTTGCTGCACGGTGGGCGACTCGTCGTCGTACCGCGCGAGGTCACGCGCTCACCCGCGGACTTCCTGCGTCTGCTCGCAGAGCACCGGGTGACCGTGCTGAACCAGACGCCGTCGGCGTTCGAGGAGCTCTCGCGCGCAGATGCCGATGCTCCCGGCACCGCGCTCGCACTGCGCGTGGTGGTCTTCGGCGGCGAGGCACTGGAACCGACGCGCCTGGCGAGCTGGTACGAGCGGCACGGCGACAGCACGCCGCTGCTGGTCAACATGTACGGGATCACCGAGACGACGGTGCACGTCAGCTACCTCGCGCTGGACGGCTCGCATGCGACCTCGCCGGCCAGCGCCATCGGTCGTGGACTGCCCGGCCTCAGCACGTACCTGCTCGACGAGGCGCTTCGCCCGGTGCCCGACGGTGTCGTGGGCGAGCTCTACGTCGGCGGTGCCCAACTCGCCCGCGGCTACCTGGGCAGGCCTGGGCTGACCGCCACCCGTTTCGTGGCCGATCCGTTCGGTGCGCCGGGGGAGCGGCTCTACCGGACCGGCGACCTCGCCCGCCGGGCCGGGGACGGGCGGCTGGAGTACGTCGGCAGGGCCGACGACCAGGTGAAGATCCGGGGATTCCGCATCGAGCCCGCGGAGATCTCCTCCGTCCTGGCCACGCATCCGGACGTGAGCCGCTGCGCCGTCGTCGCGCGCCACGGTGCGCAGGGCGGGGCGTACCTGGTCGTCTACGTCGTCGGCGAGTCGGTGGACCCGGCGGCCCTGCGCGGCTACCTGGCGGCGCGGTTGCCCGAGCACATGGTGCCCGCGGCGTTCGTGGAGCTGGAGTCGCTTCCGCTGACGGGAAACGGGAAGCTGGACCGGCGTGCGCTGCCCGCACCCGAGTTCGGCAGCACCGCGCCGTCCCGGGAACCGGCCACCGACACCGAGCGCGTCCTCGCCGAACTCTTCGCCGACGTGCTCGGACGGGACGAGGGGACGCCGGTCGGCGTCGACGAGTCGTTCTTCTCGCTCGGCGGCCACTCCCTGCTCGCCACGAGGCTGGTGTCGCGGATCCGCTCGCGCCTCGGCCAGGAGATCGGTGTCCGCGCGGTTTTCGACCATCCGACCGTCGCGGGGCTCGCCCGCGTTGTGGAGGGGACCGACACCGATCTCCGCCCGTCGCCGCAGTCCGCGGACCGGCGGCCCACCCGGCTGCCGCTGTCGTTCGCCCAGCAGCGGCTGTGGTTCCTGTACTGCTTCGACGGCCCGACGCCCAACTACAACATTCCGTTCGCACTGCGGATCTCAGGTGAGCTGGACGTGCCCGCGCTGCGCAAGGCACTCGGCGACGTGGTCGAACGGCACGAGAGCCTGCGCACCGTCATCGCGTCCGACGACGAGGGCCCGTACCAGTGCATCCTGGACCCGGCCGAGTGCCGACCGGAAGTTCCAATGGGCGAAGTGGGTTCCGAGGAGCAGCTCACCGCCGTGCTGGCCGAGGAGGCCCGGTACCCGTTCGAGCTCGACCGCGACCTGCCGATCCGGTGCCGGCTGTGGCGGCTGGCCGACGACCAGCACGTCCTCACCGTCGTCCTGCACCACATCGCGGGTGACGGCTGGTCGACCGACGTCCTGCTCGACGACCTGTCGGTCGCCTACCGCGCACGCCGGACGAACCGCGAACCGGAATGGTCCCCGCTGTCGGTGCAGTACGCCGACTACGCGCTCTGGCAGCGCGACCTCCTCGGTTCCGATGACGATCCGGACAGCCTGGGCGCCACCCAGATCCGGTACTGGCAGGAGGCGCTCGAAGGGCTCGGCGAAGAACTCGCCCTGCCCGCGGACCGCCCGCGCCCACGGCAGCCGTCGTATCGCGGTGACCTCGTGCGCGGTTCGCTCGACGCGACGACGGCCGCCGGACTGCGTGCGCTGAGCGCGGAGCTCGGCGCGAGCGAGTTCATGGTCGCCCAGGCCGCGGTCGCGGTGACCCTGGCCAAGCTCGGCGCCGGAAGCGACGTCCCGCTCGGGGCGCCGATCGCCGGGCGCACCGACGAGTCGTTGTCCGGCCTCGTCGGCTTCTTCGTCAACACCCTCGTGGTGCGCAACGACGTGTCGGGCAATCCGACGCTGCGCGAGGTCGCCGGTCGAACCAGGGACGTCGTGCTCGCCGGGCTCGAACACCAGGACGTGCCGTTCGAGCGGCTGGTGGAGGTGCTGAACCCCGAACGCACCCCTTCGCGGCACCCGTTGTTCCAGGTGATGGTGGTCCACGAGACCGCTCCGGAGCGGGGAGCCCTGGACGAGCTCGACGCGCGTCTGCTCGTACCGGACCTGGGGATCGCCAAGTTCGACCTGTCGTTCCGGTTCCGCGCCGCACCCGACCGCTCCGGCCTGGACGTCGAGATCGCCTACAGCACCGACCTGTTCGACGAGGACACGGTCGAGTCGATGCTGACCCGGCTGCGGCGGGTGCTCGAGGTCATGGCCACAGCTCCCGATACGCGCATCGGAGCCGTGGACGTGTTGAGCGGCGCCGAGCGCCACCAGCTGCTCCAGGAGTTCAACGACACCGATGCGCCTGTTCCGGAGACCACGCTGCCGGAGCTGTTCGCCGAGCAGGTTCGCCGCACGCCCGACGAGGTCGCCGTGGTCGGCGCCGGAACCCGGCTGACCTACGCCGAGCTGGACACCCGTGCGGCAGCCTTGGCCGCGCGGTTGGCCGCGCGCGGCATGGGGCCGGAGCAGATCGTGGGCCTGCACCTGGACCGCTCGCCCGAACTCGTCGTCGCGCTGCTGGCGGTCCTGCGCTGCGGGGCGGCGTTCGCGCCGGTGGAGCCGTCCCTGCCGGCCGCGCGGGTCGCCGAGCTGTGCCGGACCTCGGGCACTCGGCTCGTGCTGACGACGCAGGCCGGACGTGCCGACCTGCCCGAGCTGGACGGGGTCGACGTGCTCGCCGTCGACGGGGACGAGGCAGCGGCCGAACCACCGGCAGAGCACGAGGTCCGGCCGCCGTTGACCGGGGACAACCTGGCCTACGTCATCTACACCTCGGGAACCACCGGTAGGCAGAAGGGGGCGATGATCAGGCACCGTCCGATCTGCTTCCGGCTGCTGTGGCAGGCCCGGCTGCTCGGGTTCGGCCCCGGCGACGCCGCGCTGTTCAAGGCGCCCCTGGGCTTCGACATCTCGGTCAACGAGATCTTCCTGCCGCTGGTCACCGGGGCGCGGGTCGTGATCGCCGAACCCGGGGTCGAACGCGACGCCGAGCAACTGCTCGAGATCATCCGCGAGCACCGGGTCACCTTCGCCTACCTCGTCTCGTCGGTGCTCGACGTGATGCTGGGTCTTCCCGGCATCGAGGACGTCGCGGGATCGCTGAAGCACGTGTGGTGCGGAGGTGAAGCGCTCACGCCGGAACTGTTCGCCAGGTTCCGACGGCAGCTCGCGGACTCGGTCATGTACCACGGCTACGGCCCGGCCGAGGCGACGATCGGCGTCAGCCACGAGTTCTACCGGCCCGGCACCGAGCGCGCGTCGGTGAGCATCGGACGACCGAACCCCAACACGCGGATGTACGTGCTCGACGAGCACCTGCAGCCCGTACCGGTGGGTGTGCAGGGCGAGCTGTACGTCGCGGGACTCCAACTCGGCCGCGGATACGTCAACGCGCCGGCGCTGACGGCGTCCCGGTTCGTCGCCGATCCGTTCGGTCCGGCCGGCGAACGCATGTACCGCACCGGCGACCTCGCCTGCTGGACGGCCGGAGGAACGCTTGAGTTCCGCGGACGTGCCGACCACCAGGTGAAGATCCGCGGGATGCGGGTCGAACTGCAGGAGGTCGAGTCGGTGCTCTCCGAGCACCCGGCGGTCCGGCAGGCCGTGGTGGTGACGGCTCGCTCGCGCAGCGACGTCGGGCTGCTCGTCGCCTACTGCACCACCACCGACGAGTCCGTCACCGGTGACGGACTTCGGGGCTGGCTCCGGGGACGTCTGCCCGAGCACATGGTTCCCGCCGCGGTCGTGTGCCTGCCCCGGTTCCCGCTGATGCCGTCGGGGAAGGTGGACCGCCGCTCGCTGCCGATGCCCGAGCTGGGCTCCGCGGTGGCCTACCGGGACCCGGCGACGCCGACGGAAAAGGCGCTTTCCGCCCTGTTCGGGGAGATCCTCGGTGTCGACCGCGTCGGAGCCGACGACTCGTTCTTCGAGCTCGGCGGGTACTCGCTGCTGGCCACCCGGCTGGTTGCGCGGGTGCAGGCCGAGCTGGGGGTGGAGGTCGCGCTGCGGACGGTTTTCGACGCGCCCACCGTGGCCGACCTGGCCCGCATCATCGACGTCGGTGACGTGGCCGCCCTGCCCGCGGGGTCGCGGTCGGGCGGCGCGTTCGCCCCGCTGCTGCCGCTGCGCAGAACGGGCAGGAACCCGGGGCTGTTCTGCGTGCACCCCAAGCTCGGGTTGGCCTGGATGTACTCGGGCCTGCTGCCCCACCTCGGCAGGGAGCGGCCCGTCTACGGGTTGCAGGCCACCGGCATCGACCCGGACCACCGGCAAGCACCGGACATCACCTACCTGGCGCACACCTACGCCGAGCGGATCGTCGAGCAGCAGCCCGAGGGCCCGTACTACCTCCTCGGCTGGTCGCTGGGCGGACGAATCGCCCAGCTGGCCGGTTGCGTGCTGGAGAGCTGGGGCCACGAGGTCCCGCTGCTGGTTCTGCTCGACGCCCATGCGGAAGTGGGCGGGGCGGTGGCGGACGACGACGCGCCGCCGGACCGCTCGACGTTGTACCACCGGTGGCTCGAACGCGCCGGCTACGACGTCAGCGGGCTGGAGCCGACCGAGGTCACCCCGGCCACGGTTCGGCGCTACGCCGCCGAGTTCGGTGGCGTCTTCGGCGGACTCGACGAGGAGGACATCCACGAGCTGGTGAACAGCCTGCTCGCGATCACCCGCATCGACCGGAGCGCCGAGCCCGGTGTCTTCGGCGGCGAGGTGCTGTTCTTCTCCGCGCGCGGAGGCGACAGCAAGGCGATCGACGAGTGGCGCCCCTACCTCACGGGGACGGTGCACGAGCACGAGGTGGACTTCGACCACGACGACCTCATGGCGCCGAACTCGTTGGCGCAGATCGGTCCCGTCGTGGCCGAACACCTGCGGGGGCGGTGAAACGCGGAAGGGCCCGGCGGCGTGCGCGTCACGCGGCCGGGCCCTTCGGCGACGAAGCTCCGTCAGCCGAACTTGGACTTCAGCATCGGGACGAGTCCGTTGACCGCGTAGGGAATGCTCAGCACCGAACCGGCGGCCAGCGCGAGGGACACGTTGAAGTCCTCCACGACCGTGACGCGGTTCTGCTGGGCGGCCCTCGACGCGGCCAGCGCCGGGTACTGGGCGAACGTGTCGGCCTTGGACAGGCCCTCGCGGGTGAGGACCAGCACGATGTCGGCGTCGACGTCGTTGATCAGTTCGGGGGACAGCTCGACGAAGAACTTCGACTCGCCCAGCCCCGCGACGTAGGGGGACGGCACCAGCCCGAGGGAGGTGAGCAACTTCGTCCGGGTGTCGGCGGTGGTGTACACGCCGAGCTGGCGGCCGCTGCCGATCAGCACGGACACGGTCTTGCCGTGGAACGACGGGTTGTCGGCCTTGATCTTGGCGAGCACGGCCTCGGTGTCGCTGACCAGCTTCTCCCCGTCGGCCTTGCGCCCGACGGCGGTGGAGATGATCCGGGTGGAGTCCTGCCACGCGACCGAGTTCGGCGACGTGTTCGGAGGCAGACCGATGGTGGGTGCGAGGTTGCTCAGCGTCCGGTACTCGGCTTCGTCACCGGTGGCCTGCACGTCGAGGATGAGATCCGGTCGCAGTGCGGCGACCTTCTCGAAGCTGATGGGGTTGGTGATGATCTCGGGGTTGGCCGCTCCGAGCTTCGGCTCGGCCCACACCCCGACACCGCGGGTCATGGCGGGCACGAACCGGTAGACGCACGCCGGCACGATCCCGAGCGCGAGCAGCACGTCGTGGTCGGTCCGCCCGACCGAGGCCACCCTCACCGGCGGTTGCTTGATGGTGACCGGGCCGAACTTGTCGGTGATGGTCACGGGGAACGAGCCGGCGGGAGCGGTGGGGGAGGAGCCAGGTGGGGCCGGGGCGCCCGCCTCACCCCCACCGCACGCCGACAACACCGCGGCCGAGCCCGCGACCGCGGCTCCCAGGCCGAGGAACCGCCGGCGACTCCATGTCGGTCCCAGCCTGTCCGCTTCGTTCGTCACAACGCCTCCCGGGGAAATGGTGGAACGGCCGCGGCACCTCGGCCGTGTCGATCCACAGTGGATACTCGGTCTCCGTTCGGGGTGGACGGAAACCGCGCGGCAACATAGCATAGCCTCACCTAACTAGCCATGGATTGGAGCGAAACATGACCACTTCCGCGACGTCGGCACCGTCGACCCTGCCTTTCGTCATCGAAGGACAGGGCTCTGCCACCGAGCACATCGGACGCGACAGCGCGACGATCCATGATCAGCTGACCGCGCACGGCGCGGTGCTGATGCGCGGGTTCGACGTCGGCGGTGCCGAAGGCTTCGAGGGCTGCGTCCGCGCGCTGTCGGGGGAGCCGTTGACCTACACCGAACAGTCGACGCCGCGCAGCAGGATCAAGGGCAACGTCTACACCTCGACCGAGTACCCGCAGCACGCCGAAATCCCGCTGCACAACGAGATGTCCTACCAGGCGGTGTGGCCGCTCGTGCTCTTCTTCCACTGCGTCGAGCCGCCGCACACCCAGGGGGCGACGCCGTTGTCGTCGACGAGGAAGGTCTACGAGCTCGTCGATCCCGCGGTGCGGGAGGAGTTCGAGCGCCGGCGTTGGATGGTGGTGCGCAACTACGGGGAGGACGTGGGCATCCGCTGGTGGACCGCGTTCAACACCGAAGACCGCTCCGAGGTCGAGCGGTTGTGCCGCGACGGCGGTGTCGAGCCGCAGTGGATGGAGGACAACGGCCTGCGCACCCGTGCCGTCCGGGACGTCGTCCACCCGCACGCCGTGACCGGTGAACCGGTGTGGTTCAACCACATCGTGCTGTTCCACGAGAGCAGCCTCGATCCGGCGGTCCGCGAGGGCCTGGTGGAGATCTACGGCCAGGACGGGTTGCCGAACAACACCTACTACGGAGACGGTGCGCCGATCCCCGACGACGTGGTCGACCACCTGCGCCAGTGCTACCGGCAGGCGGCCACGCGGTTCGACTACGAGCGGGACGACCTGCTGATCGTGGACAACATGGCCGTGGCGCACGGCCGCGAGCCCTTCACCGGCCCGCGCAAGATCGCCGTGGCCATGTCCGAGCCGTCGAACTCCAAGTGAGGAGCGAAGTTGCCGACCGCGAAGCTTGACGCGCTCACCGGGCGCGGCCCCGCACCGTCGATGTCCGGGGAGGGTGCGGGTGCCGGTCGCTGAGCTCAACGGTGTCCGGATCGGCTACGACCTCCACGGTGATGGAGATCTCGTGCTGCTGGTGATGGGCACCGGAAGTCCGGGTCGCGTGTGGAACCTGCACCAGGTGCCGAGCCTGGTCGAGGCGGGCTACCGGGCCGTCACGATCGACAACCGCGGGATCGCCCGGTCGGAGCTGGGGTCCGGCGAGCTCACGATCGACCACCTGGTCGGGGATGCCGTGGCACTGATCGATCACCTCGGTGGCGGCCCGGCTAGCGTCATCGGAACCTCGTTGGGCGCGCGTGTCGTGCAGGAACTGCTCCTGGCGCGTCCGGATCTGGTTTCCCAGGCCGTGCTGATGGCCGCACACGCGCGCCTCGACCCGGTGCAGCGCGCGCTGAGTGCCGGAGAACGCGCCCTGCACGACCTCGGAACCACGTTGCCGCCTCGCTACCGCGCTGCGGTGACCGCGCTGCACAACCTCTCACCCAGTACCCGTGCGGACGAGAACGCGATCAAGGACTGGCTCGACGTGTTCGAGCTCTCGGGGGCCGGTGCGGACGCCGGGACCCGTGCGCAGCTGGCGCTCGCGGAGTTTCCCGACCGGCTGGAGGCCTACCGGGCGATCACCGTGCCGACGTTGGTGATCGGCTTCGCCGACGACCAGATGATCCCGCCCCGGCTCTCGCGCGAAGTCGCCGACGCGGTCGGCAGCGCCCGCTACGTGGAGGTGGAGGACTGCGGGCACTACGGCTACCTGGAACGGCCCGCCCAGGTCAACGAGTTGATACTGGAGTTCTTCGCGGAGCTGTGACGGGTGGGCGTTGGTGTCCGTGCGGCGTGGCAGTCGGGCTGCCTTCGCGATCCCGAGCACCCGTCGGTGCTGGTGCTGCCGCGCACCGCGGCACACCGCCCGGCGGGAGAGGAGACCGATCATGAGCAGCGCCGCAGCGCAGACCGCCGTGGGACCGATGACGATCGTGGCGATCGACCAGAGCGAGCAGCACCCGCTGGTCCGCGACGAGCTCGCCCGCCGGATGCTGCCCGCCGGCGTGAGACCGGTCGTGGCACTGACCCGCTGGAGACCGGCCCGGCGCTGGATGATGTCCGCCACCGACAAGCACATGCCCGGCCTGTGGGCGAGCATGCTCTGCCGGAAGCGCTACGTCGAGGACAAGCTCACCGAATCCGCTGAGGAGGGTCTGGATGCCGTCGTGATCCTCGGGGCGGGCTTCGATACCTGCGGATACCGGCTGCCGTCGCTCGCGGGTACCCCTGTGTTCGAAGTCGACCAGCCGGAGAACGTCGAGCGCAAGCGAGCGCGGTTGCGCGCTCTGTTCGGGCGGGTGCCAGAGCCGGTCAGGCTCGTCCCGGTCGACTTCGAAACCCAAGCCCTGCCCGAGGTGCTGACCGAACACGGCTACGGAGTCGGGCAGCACCGGACCTTCTTCGTCTGCGAGGCGGTCACCCAGTACCTGACCGAGGACGCCGTCGACGCGACGTTCCGGTTCTTGGGTGCGGCTCCGTCCGGCAGCCGGATCGTGTTCACCTACATCCGCAAGGACTTCCTCGACGGGACCGCCATGTACGGCGCGGAAGCGGCATATCGGGAATACGTGCTCAGACGTGGGATGTGGACCTACGGGATGCATCCGCACGAGGTCCCGGCCTTCCTCGACGAGTACGGCTGGGAGCAGGTCGAGCAGGTGGGACCGGCCGAGTTCGCCGCCCGCTACATCGCGCCCGCCGGCCGCGCGCTGGCCGCCTCGGAGGTCGAGAGGTCCGTGTTCGCGGTGAAGCGCTGAGACCACCCGAATCCGTGGCGCGGAGCGAAAGTGACGGGCTTCGGGATAGTTGGCGGTGTCGCCGGGGGTTTCGGCGAGGGCGAGCGAAGAGTAGCTTGACGTCGAGGTGTGCCGGGAAGTCTGGTCGGCGGTATCTGACCCCTGCCCGGAGTGAGGTTCCGTGTCCACCCCGACTGCGCGAGGTTCCCGAGCGGAGAACGCACCGGCGATCCAGACCCGTGGGCTGACCAAGCGGTTCGGCCGCACCACCGCTGTGAAGGATCTCTCGCTCGAGGTCCGCCCAGGCGAGGTGTTCGGCTTCCTCGGACCCAACGGCGCCGGCAAGTCGACGAAGATCCGCATGCTGCTGGGGTTCATCCGGCCGTCCTCGGGAACCGCGCGGGTGTTCTCCGACGACGCGCGGGATGTTCGGCGAGCGCACCGCCACCTGGCCTACGTCCCCGCGGACGTGGCGCTGTGGCCGGCGCTGACCGGCGCCGAGATCCTGGAGCTGCTGGCCAGGGTCGGGCCCGGCAGCGACACCACCTACCGGGACGAGCTCGTCGACAGGTTCGAGCTCGAACTCGGCAAGCGGGGCAAGGCGTACTCGACCGGAAACCGGCAGAAGGTCGCCTTGGTCGCAGCTTTCTCGACCCGGGCACCGCTGCTGGTCCTCGACGAGCCGACCAGCGGGCTGGATCCGCTGATGGAGCGGGAGTTCCGCCGTTGCGTCGCTGAGGCCAGGGACCGGGGGCAGACCGTCTTCCTGAGCTCGCACCAGCTGGCCGAGGTCGAGGCGGTGTGCGACCGGGTCGCGATCCTGCGCGCCGGACACCTCGCCGAGGTGGCGAGCATTCCGGAGCTGCGCCGGCTCCGCCGCACCGACGTCGAGGTCTCCTTCGACGGGGTCGCACCGGACGTGAGCGGGCTGCCCGGAATCCACGACGTCGAGCTCCTCGACGGCACGGGCATGCGGTTCTCCCTCACCGGACCGCCCGGCCCGGCGTTGCGCGTGTTGGCGGCCTCGGACGTGACGGCCTTCCAGATGCGCGAGCCGAGCCTGGAGGAGATCTTCCTCGACTACTACGGGGATGCGGTCCGATGAGAGCTGAGACGCTGCGCGGTGAACCCGGCTCGGCCCCGCGCAGGCCCGGCCGAGCGCTGACCGGTCTCGCCGTCCGCCAGATCCGCCTCAGCACCGGCGTGGTGCTCGCCGCCGCGGCGGGGATGTCGGCCTTGGTGGCCTGGCAGTACCAGACCACGTTCGCCGGTGTGCTCAACGCTCCGGCGCTGCAGGCGCTGGCCGCGAACCCGGCGATCCGCACCCTGTTCGGACCACCGGTCGCGTTGGACGACCCGGGCGGATTCACCGTCTGGCGCACGGGCACCCCGGTCGCCGTCCTGGTCGCGGTCTGGGCGGTGCTCAGCGCCACGCGCCTGACGCGAGGTGAGGAGGAATCGGGCCACTGGAACCTGCTGCTCGCGGCGCCCATCCGCAAGACGGCTTTGGTGAGCAGGGCCCTTCTGGTTCTCGCGGCCGGCGTCGTGCTGGTCGGCATCGCGGTGGCCGCGGCCCTCGTCGCGGCCGGGACGTCGGCGACCGGGGCTGTTCTGCATGCCGCGGACATCGTCGCCGTTGGGCTGGGATTCGCCGCGCTGGGAGCGCTGGCCGCGCAGGTCCTGCCCACGCGCGGGGCGGCGACCGGGCTGTCGGTGGCGGTCCTCGGCGCGATGCTGCTCATGAGGATGGTCGCCGATGGCGTGCAGGCCCTGGCGTGGCTGCATTGGGTCACGCCGTTCGGTCTCGTCGCCGAAGTGCAGCCCTACGCGGCGAACCGGCCGGTCCCGTTGCTGGTGCTCGCCGTCGTGCCACCGGTTCTGCTCGCCGGTGCTGTTGTCGCGGCGATCCGGCGCGACGTGGGCGCCGGGCTGGTGACCGTCGCCGCCACTCGCCGGGCGCGGACTCGGCTGCTCGGCTCGGTCGGGGCGTTCGCGATCCGCAGGAGCATCGGCCCGGTCGTCGGCTGGGTGCTGGGGATCGCCTCGTACTACTTGCTCATCGGGTTGCTCACGCACTCGCTCACGGAGTTCGTCACCGACAATCCGCGCTTCGCCGAGTTGGCCGCCGCGGCCGGGTTCGGCGGGCTCGGGAAGGCGAGCGGCTACGCGGCGGCGATGTACGGCCTGCTCGCGATCCCGGTCGGGGTGTACGCGGCCGCGCGGATCGCCGCCGTGCGCGCCGACGAGGTCGATCGGCATTCGGTGCTCCTGCTGGCTCAGCCGGTGTCGCGCAGCCACCTCGTCGGCGTGGAGATCGCGGCGGCCGTCGGCGGCGTGTTCGTGCTTCTGACCGGGGCCGGTGTCGCGACCTGGGCGGGCGCGACCGCGGTCGACGCGGAACTCGGACTCGGGGCTTCGCTGACCGGCGTGCTGAACATCGCGCCGATCGCGCTGCTGTGCCTGGGAGCCGCGGTCCTCGCGCTGGGCTGGACCCCGCGGGCGGTGCTCGCCATCGGATCGCTGCCCGCTGCCGGTGGCTTCCTCCTGCAGGTGCTCGCGCAGAGCACCGGCGCGCCGCGATGGGTCGGCCAGCTCTCGCCGTTCGCGCACATCGCGTCGGTCCCGGCCACCTCGGCGAACTGGGCGGGTGTGGCCGGGCTGTCCGCCACGGCCTGCGGTCTGGCGAGCATCGGTGTCATCGGCTACGCGCGGCGCGATCTCGCTGCTTGATCCTGACGACAATTCAAATGCCGGTGAACAGCACGCGCCGCTATGGTGGACCGATGACGTCGGTCAAGCAGTTCCAGGTCACCTTCGACTGCGCAGAACCCGAGCGCGTCGCTCGTTTCTGGTGCGAGGTGTTGGGGTACGTCGTGCCGGCGCCACCGGAGGGGTTTGCCACGTGGGACGACTTCGACCGCTCGCGGCCGCCCGAGGATCGGGGTTCCGCGTTCGCCTGCTCTGATCCCACAGGTGTGGGCCCGCGGCTGTACTTCCAGCGCGTTCCCGAAGGCAAGGTCGTCAAGAATCGAATGCACCTCTGCGTGCGGGCCGGCACCGGGCTCGTGGGTGAAGAGCGCCTCGCCACCCTCGAGGCCGAGTGCGCACGACTGGTCGCGCTCGGCGCGGCACGCGTGCGAGTACTGCTCGCCGATGGCGAGAACGAGTCGTGCATCGTGATGCAGGACATCGAGGGCAACGAGTTCTGCCTGGACTGACGACCTGATCCGGGGTCGGCAGGTTCGTTGAGTTCAAGGCGAGGCCCAAGCCCCGCTCGACGTCGTGATCGCGCTTTTGCAGTGACGGTTGGGGGTCGCAGGTGTATCCGGAAATCGAGCCGTACGACTCCGGGAAGCTCGACGTGGGAGATGGGCACCGGGTGTACTGGGAGGTCTGCGGCAACCCGCGGGGCGAGCCGGCGGTGGTGGTGCACGGTGGACCGGGCTCGGGCTGCTCAGCCGGTGCGCGCCGGTTCTTCGACCCGTCGACCTATCGAATCGTGCTGTTCGACCAGCGCATGTCCGGCCGCAGCACGCCGCGTGCGAGTGAGCCCGGCGCCGACTTCACCGCCAACACCACCGAGCACCTGCTCGCCGACATGGAGTTGCTGCGCGAGTACCTGTGCATCGACCGTTGGATGGTGTTCGGCGGCTCATGGGGCTCGGTGTTGAGCCTGCTCTACGCCGAGCGGCATCCGCACCGGGTCACGGAGATGGTGCTGTGCGGACTGGCCACCGGCCGGCGGGCGGAAACCGACCTGCTCACCCGTGGGCTGGGCGAGGTCTTCCCGGAGGCATGGGCGCGGTTCCGGGCCGGAGTACCCGAGGCCGACCGGGACGGGGACTTGGCCGATGCCTACCACCGGCTGCTGATGGATCCAGATCCGGCCGTACATACCAAGGCGGCTCGCGATTGGTGCGCGTGGGAGGACGCCATCGTGCCGACCTCACCCCCGAGCCCACGCTTTCAGGACCCGGCCTTCGCCCTCGGCTTCGCCCGGACCGTCACGCACTTCTGGCGGCACGGCTCCTGGCTGGAGGAAGGAGTGGTGCTGGCGGAGGCCGGGCGGTTGACCGGAATTCCCGGGCTGCTCGCTCAGGGCACCCTCGACCTGGGCAATCTGATCGGCACTCCGTGGCAGCTTGCCGCAGCATGGCCGGGCAGCGAGCTGGTGCTGGTGGAAGCGGGGCACCACGCCAACGGGGCGTTGGGCGAAGAGATCGTCCGGGCCACCGATCGATTCCGCAGCTCGCCCACCGTTGCCTGAGCAGGCAGGCGGCGCGCGGACCGGGGCCCATCCGCCCAGCTGCCTTGGTAGCCGCGGATCGCAGAGCGGGCCTCATCCGATCGGCATGCCCTGCTGAACATCTGGCGCAAGTCCAGAGATGACAACGCAATTCGGCCGATCAGTCGGCGCCTACGCGCGTCCCGGCGATGCGGCCGTGGAGGATGTAGGCAGCGCGGTAGGTGATGGCGGGTTCGCGTTCACCGCCGAGCGGGCTGTGGACGAAGTCGTCCGGGACCGGCGTGTGATTCGACGTCGCCCCCCGTGCCCTGCTCAGGGCGCGTCGAAGGAGTAGGCATGCACGATGACGAACTGTACGTAGAACTACTACGACGACTCGGGGGAGGAGCGCACACCGCGGACACGTCGTCGGAACCGGTGATCGAGTTTTCCCCTACCGTCGATGGAGCGTCAACCGAGGCGTTGGTGCGTCTCCACGTCACTCAGGCCTCCTTGGGGGAACACCTGCGTGCTATGGCCAATGATGGTGAGCGCGTGTTTCCGGGAGAAGCGCCACTAGTGGGTGCGCTCCAGCTCTTTCTCGTCCACATCGACGAGGCGGTCAACACACGGCAGCCCGGACATGATGATCTCATCGTGAGGTCAGGCGGCGTATGGGCTTTCAGCTCCGACGAGCTGGAAGGATAGGTGCCGACCATGTGGGACTCTCGGCTTGCACACATCCGAGAGTCCCACGCCGCTTGCGCTTACAGTCGGACCGAACCCGCAGCTGCCGGATGATGACGGCGGCGATGTGGTCCGGTGAAGCATCGGTGCGGGCGTGTACGGTGATCTGCGGCGAACACTCCTGTTGCCCCGGGTCCGCCATCTGGGCTTCGTTTGGCCGCACCGGCGCGGTCGGGTTCGCGAGACGAGTGATGCCGGTGCACACCACGATCGCCCGGGTGACCCCGGTTCGCACTCGCCGACGGGCGGGCTGAGCCATTGTTGTGGACCTCGTCGAGCCGATGCGAGCCACGGTGGGCCGCACGCCCAGAGTGCCATCGCCGCAGTTCAGCACGATCAGCATGGCCAGGCTCGCAGGAATCGTGTCGCCGCTGGCGCCGCAGTTGTCGGGCGGCCTACGCGGGAGTTGCGGCGGCCGACCTGGTGGCCCTCGGCGGTGAGGCGTCGTGGGTCTACGGAATCGGTCGGATGGATGCTTCGGGCCGACCGCGTTTTGGGCGCTCACCCCGTTGAGGGGCCAGGGCCTGCTTGGCCGGGATTTGGTTCGTTCTGCGGCGGTGGCGAGATGTCGCCGCGCCATTGACCGGTGGCGGTGCCCCGGCGCTCGATGAAGTTCTTGAACCGGTTGAGGTCGGCCTGGATGCGTGAGTCGATCGCGCCCGTGACTTCGCCTGCTTTCTCCACGATGCCCTCCGGCTCGAAGTCCATCTGCAGGTGAATCCGGGTGTTGGTGTCGTCGATCCGGTGCACGGTGACGACGCCGGCCTGCTTCGGCCCGGACGTCACCTTCCAGGCGACGCGCTCGTCGGGGTGCTGCTCGGTGATCTCGGCGTCGAACTCACGGCGTACGCCGCCGATCGAGGTGACCCAGTGGGTGTGCGTGTCGTCGACTTGGTCGACGCGCTCGACGCCTTCCATGAACTCGGGGAACTCGGTGAATTGCGTCCATTGGTTGTAGGCGGTGTGCACTGGCACGGCCACGTCGACCGACTTGGTGTGCGTTGTCACGGCTACCTCCAGCAGCAATCAGAGTGCGTTGCCACCCACTGGCTACCCGAAATGCACGGCCCCACACACTTGTCCGGTTTCGCTGCGGTCTGGCTGTGCGGGCCCGGAACGTCGCCCCGGCGCGGCTGCTGTTTCCTGCGAATGCGGGACGGTCGGCGCACGCTTCTCGTGTGGCGTTGACGTGGGCGGGCCCGTCCTGGCTTGAGCGAGGGCCGATGCTTCCCACCGCGGACGTGCCACCCCAGGGGCAGGGGTGGGCGTTCGAGTTCAAGTGGGATGGCATGCGGGCATTCATACTCGCGAGCGGCGAGGGCGTGCGGGTGATCAGTCGGGCCGGCAACGACACCACGAGCGCGTTTCCGGAGTTGGGGGTGCTGGCCGAGACCGTCGGTGGGCGCCGGGTGGTCCTCGACGGTGAGGTGGTGGCCTGCGACGTCCGGGGCCGGCCGGACTTCGGACGGCTGCAGACCCGGATAAGCCGCACGCAGCCTAGCCCGCTGTTGGTGCGGCAGGTGCCGGCGGTGCTGCTGGTGTTCGACTTGCTGATGGTCGACGAGGTCGAGTTGCTGACTGTTCCGTACGTCGAGCGCCGGGAGCGTCTGGCGGCGTTGGGGCTCGGCGGCGTCGGGACGGTGCGGATGCCCGAGCACTACCTCGATGTCACCGCCGAGCAGCTTCTCGCGGTCGCCCGCGAGCACGACCTCGAAGGGATCGTTGCCAAGCGCGTGCAGTCCCGCTATCGACCTGGTCAACGGTCGCGGGAGTGGATCAAGACGGCGATCCGGCACACGACCAACGCCGTCGTTGGCGGGTGGGTGACCGGGTCCGGCGCCCACCGCCACGTCCTCGGCGCTCTGCTGCTCGGCGTGTACGGCGTCGATGGTCGCCTGCACTACGCCGGGCATGTGGGAACGGGGTTCAGTGATCGGGACCGGGCGGTGTTCGCCGAGGGCCTGGCCGAGCTGGCGCGACCGACCAGCCCGTTCGCTGATCCGGTGCCGCGGGAGTTGGCTCGGTACGCCCAGTGGGTCGAGCCGCTGATCGTCGCCGAGGTCGAGTACCGGCAGTGGACCGACGACGGGCGACTGCGCCACCCCGCGTTCCGGCAACTCCACCCGGAGGTCACGCCCGCGAGCGTGCGCCGACCGTGAACCCCTCGGGGAGCAGCCGGACTCGCCGGAGAGCGGAAACCGCGGCGACGGGGCCAGAGCGCGGGCGATCGCGATCCGCTGGGGTGGGTCCGTCGTTGGTCAGGGACGGGTGAGGTGCAGGCCGACGACGCCGTTCGCCAGTGCGGTGACGCCAACCGTGGCGAAGCGGGCGTCCACACCGTCGGGGAACAAGCGCAGCCCGCCACCGAGCAGCACCGGGACCATGAACAGGCGCAGGTCATCGAGGAGGTCCAGACGCAGCAGCTCGCCGATGACGCTGGCACTGTTGGCCACCAACACGTCACGGCCCGGCCCCTTGCGCAGCGCTTCGACCTCGGCGGCGAGGTCGCGAGCGATGCGCGAGTTCTCCCACGGCGCCTCGGTCAGGCTGCGCGAGACCACCACCTTCTCGGTGGCGTCGAGCCACCGGCCCAGCTCACGGGTCCGGGGCTCGGTGTTCTCGTCGCGGGTGATGCCAGGCCACACGGAGTAGAAGCCCTCGTAGCTGGTGCGTCCGAGCACGATCGTGTCGGCGCCGCGCCATATCCCTTCGAAGTACTCGGAGGTCTGCGGATGCGTCGCGGCTTCGTGCAGCCAGGTGTCGTGCGCCGGGCCGCCTGGACCGCTGGTGTGACCGTCGAGGGACACGCCCGCCCAGGCGACGATGCGACGGGATGCACTCATGCTGTCTTCCTTTCGTTTCGCGAACATGCCTGAGCTTCGCATGAGTATCGCTGATCGCCAGGTGGCAACAACACCTTCAAGTGGAGTTCTTCCGTGTCTTGCTGTATTCGATTACCCATTCGTGTCATTGAACGTGGTTTCTGAGACCAGGTACTGTGCGAGAATTGCGACGCAGTTTACATGCTGCGGTTTATTGCGTCAGCTCTCGCTCCGCCCAAGGCGGATCTGCATGTCCGGCAAGACCGTCTCGAAGAAGCGAACAGAACCAGCGGGCATCGAGGCTCCGCTGCCGGACCCTGTCATCACGCTCACGTGGGAGTACGCCGGGTCGTACGAACTCGCGCAGGAATTCCTGGAGATTGAAGGGAAGCGAATGAAGGTGAAAGCCGGCGACTACTACGATTACGTGCCGGGTCGGATCTACAGCTTCGACGGAAGCTGCACCCTTTCCCGGATGGCGCCAGACCTGGATGAGGTCTATGCCGAATCTACGGAGGGCGTGGACCTGTCGGTCAACTACCACCGCACCTTCAGCATCCGCCAGCCGCAGGACAGGGCGACGGCAAGGTCAGCCCCACCGGGAGCTGAACAACTTCTCGGAGGATTTTCGGGTCACCCGCTGGGAGAACGCCGACTGCATCGGCGACCAGCAGTCCTTCGGTCCCGGCTCACGAGGACCAAGATCGAGCGGCCCCGGGCCCTGCCGCTGTCCCACGTCCCACCCAAGAGCGCGAAACCCGAGTAGGCGCGCCGTGGCCGCATCGAGTGCGTCCAGCGCGCCGCCGAGGTCGGCAATGCCTGCGTCAGGCCTCGCGCTGGTGCTCTGATGGGGTTGCCTGACTGACGATTGCACATCCGGGTGGCACGCGCGGCGCCTGGCGGCGGGGGCGGTGATGATGTTGTGCGGCACCCGTCACCCGAGCCCAGGAGGCTTTCCATGCTGCGTGCCCTGATCGCCGCCGTTCTGACCGCCGCCGCGCTGGTGGCCGGCGCGGGCGCCGCGCACGCGCAAGAAGTCCCGGACATCGTGTGCGAGACCGCCATCCCGCCGGTCGAGGAGGGGATTGCGGTCGTCAGCAACCTCGTGTGCAGCTAGCGGGCCGCCTGGGGTGTGCCGACCGGCCACCGGGGTCATATCTGCAAGCGCGGTTCTCCATATGAACCCCATGCGCCTCTTCGCGCACCCAGATGCCGTGACCATCCTTCTTGCGCGCACGCCCAGGCTCGGAAACGGCCCGGGGCTCGGAACGACGATCGTTTTCGAGCCCCGGTGCATCTGTCGATCAAGGCGACGAGATGCGCA
Source organism: Saccharopolyspora erythraea NRRL 2338 (assembly GCF_000062885.1). Taxonomy (NCBI): domain Bacteria; kingdom Bacillati; phylum Actinomycetota; class Actinomycetes; order Pseudonocardiales; family Pseudonocardiaceae; genus Saccharopolyspora; species Saccharopolyspora erythraea. The sequence goes on from NC_009142.1 coordinate 2,974,726, forward strand.
CAGCCCAGGTCCATGGCCTGGGCTTCTTCCTTCAGGGGCGGCGCGCGAAGGGGCAGATCGGCGCCTTCGCTGTGGCCATGTGCGGCGACGGTGGTGCGTTGGGTGATCCGAGCGTGAAGGTGCTGTGGGCCAAGCAAGATCGGTAGGGTCTGAGCTGCCAGATAGTCGAGACCTGTCCGGGATGGTGACGTCTGAGGCGGATCGACCGCAGCGGCGCGCGCCCGTGTCGGTCCTTCGGTGATGGCCACGTTGCCGAGCGATGAGGGGTGCTGTGGATGCATGAGCTGACCGAGGACGTCAGGGAGCGGCTGGCGTCAGCAGCTGTGTGGTTCGTGGCGACCACGTGCCCGGACGGGTCGCCGCATGTGAGTCCGATGTGGGTCGGTCTGGACGGCGACAGCCCGTGGTTCAACACCTCCGTTGGCAGGGTCAAGGAGCGCAACCTGCGTCATGATCCGCGCGTTTGCCTTTCGCACCACGCTGATCCGTTCGATCGCGTTCAGATCAACGGCCGCGTCGCGCGCTTCGTCGAGGGGCCGGAGGCGGAGCGTGACATGGACCGGCTCGCGCAGAAGTACCTGGGCACGCCGTTCGAGTGGTTGCTGCCGGGGGAGCGGCGGGTGACGGTGGTGATCGAGCCCCTGCGCGTGCGTCATGTCGTCGGTGTCGAACCCTTCAGGCCGCGCTGAGCAGGTGACTCACCCGGAGCCTGGCACCGTTGCACGGCAGCGTTTTCGGTTTGGTGCCGACACCATGCGCGAAGCCCGGATGATCGCCTTCCACCTCGAGTTCTGGGAAGGCGACGAGGGAACCGGTGCGCTCCTGCCACGACGTCGCCGCCGGTGGACTCCGGCCGGTCATTGCTGGATGTCGACGCTGGTGACGATGATGTCGCTCAGGTGGCGGTTGTAGGGGTCGTCGCTCTGGCGGCGCTTGGTGTCGATGACGTTGAGGCCCTCGTCGGAAATAGTGCCGAACACCGTGTCATCGTTCTCGTTGTCCTCGAATTGCACGGAGAAGTCCGGGTAGTAGGCGGAATGCATGACCAGGTATCCGCGGAGGGCCCGCAGCCCGGGAAGGCTCTCGTCAGCCGAGGTGTAGCCAGGGCTTTCGTCCCTGGCTCCCCGCGGGCCGCACGTGAGGAAGGGGACGTTGCCACTGACGCAGCGGGCGTTGTCGTAGAAGCCCTGTTCGGCCAGGTGGACGAAGCTGTTGACCGTGCACGGGGCCAGCGATCGGTCCAGAATCGCCGGGATGGTGCCGATGTTGGTGTTGATACCGGCCCGCACTATGCCCTTCGCGGGAACCTCGCCGCTGGCCGGTGGCGTCACGGATCTGATCGGTTGCTTTCCGTCCGGCTGGTACTGGCACGTAACCGGGTCTGGTAGCGGAGTCGGCCGCGTTGGCGGAGCCACGAAGCCAGGGGGAATCTGCGTCTGCTGCTGCGCGGCGTCGCCGTTGGAGCCTCCGGGTCCGGGGAGCAGCGCCACCGCCGTGACCACCGTCGCGGCGGCCAGGCCGATCGCTGTGCTGATGAGGGCCGTCCGCCGGAACCTGGGCGACCACGCCTGTTGTTGGTCGCCGTCGCCCGCGCGGCGGTCGTGGTCGGGCAGGCTGGCAACCGCCGAGTCCGGTGTTCCTCCGTCGGGTGACTGGGGAGCGTCCACCGGCGGGGACGGACTCGCTGCGGTCTCGGCTCGTGCCAAAGTTGCTTGCGCGGCGGCGACGACGGAGCTGGCGTTGTCCTCGGTGAGCTTGGCCAGTGCGGTGCGGGCGGCTCGTGCCGCGCTGGCACTGTCCGAGTGCAGCAGCGTGGACAGCTCGCCGACGATCGCCAGGCGCACCGACGTAAGGGGACTGCGCATGGCTTGGGCGACCTCGGGCGGGAGGTCGGTGGCGGCCGGGCTGGTGGCCACGATCAGGCGGCCCTGGAACCTGCTGTCCAGGCCCGGCGTCTGGGGTTTGCCCGCGGCTTCGACCTGTTCGTAGATGAAGTCGTAGAGCTCGTCCACGTCGATCAGGCCGTCGCCGTTGCGGTCGGCGCCACCGGAGCGCAGGCCCTCGACCAGAGCTCCGGTGAAGACCGACGGGCTGGCTGCTCCGACGAGCGTCGAGCTGGCCGATTCGCCTGCTTCGAAGGAGTACTCCAGCGCTGACGAGGACGTCATGACCGCGCTGCCGCGTCCGCCCAGTTGCGACAGGACGCCGGCGTTCTCCCCGGTGCGGTGGGTGGATCCGGGCGGGAACGCGCCGGCGAAGCAGCAGTCCAGGAGGACCACCACGCGGCGGGACCTGGTGTTGTCCATCTGGTTGCGCACGAACTGGGCGCTGACCGCGGTCGCGTTGAGCCGGTCGTGGCGGGAGTTGGTCATCGCCAGGTGCAGCCGGCCGTAGTCGTCCTTGATGCCGTGCCCGGAGATGTAGAGCAGGACCAGGTCGTCCAGCCACGCCGCCGCGAAGAGGTCTTCGATCGCCAGGTTCGCTTCGTGCGCGGGCGGGTTGTGCAGCGCGTCGACCTGGTATCCGCCGATGAGCGGGGCGGCGAGCACCGCGGCCAGCGCATCGGCGTCAGCGCGCGGCGTCCGCAGCTGTTGGAAGGTGGCGTCGGAATAGCTGTCGGTGGCGATGAGCAGTGCCCGGCGCTTTCCCGTCAAACCAGCACCACCCCAGAACCACGATCAATTCCCTGCGTTGCCCCGGTGCTAGAGCGTAGCGAACCTCTCACGTTCCGTTGATCGCACCGGCAGACCCGCGGCGCGGATGCCCGACGTTTCGTCCGCTCGGAGCGGTGAGGGCGTGTTCGAGGAGGTCATCCGGGGCCGGTGGCCCGGCTGTGGTGTCCGTGTGCTTGGAGGTCAGGTCGGCGGCCGATGGCGGCTACGGACACAGGCGCCTCGCGCCTGGCTCATTCCTCGGCCAGTGCCTGCATTCGAGCGACAGCGAATTCGATCACGGTCTGTACGGGGCGAGAGAGAACCGCGTTGCGTCGATGCACGATGGCGAAGGAGTCGTAGAGGCTGGGTTCGAGAGGGGCGCTGTAGAGGGGTGCGGGCAGCTTGCCTTGCTGCCGCCGCAGGATGCTGCGGGCGGTGATGGCGTCGGCGACGCCGAGCGCGGCGATTTCAAGGGCGGTTTCGACGTTCTCGACTTCGATGGCGGGCTGCAGGGTGCCGCCTGCTGACTGCACGGCTCGCTTGGTCCCGTCCGCAGGTTCGTTCAGGGCAGGAGCACCAGGGTCACGAGTTGCCACCAGGGAAAGACGACTGCGGGTTCGGTCGCGATGCCGGCACCCGGCATGGGCTTTCCGGACAGCTTCAAAGTGTGGCGCTGGGAAGGCTGCGAGCCCTACCCGGCTTGCCAGTTCTTGGGGCAAGCTCGCGCTGGGGCGTAGGGGCACGTTGCGGTGGTCCCGGAAGCGGGGGAGTCGTGTCGTCGGCTGAACTGGCGCCTGCCGGCGCGGTGGGGTGACCACCATCCGCGCGACAGGCGCCAGCGGCAGCGAACAGTACGGACGCGCACTGCGTTCGCAAACAGTCGCGCTGGCATGTTCTGCGCACGTTTCCGCTATTGCACATAACTTGCAAGGGCGAGTTCCGTGCGCCTCGGAAATGGTGTTGTCAGCGCCGGATCGCCTTGACGATCAAACGGCCGATGACGAGATAGACGAGGGCGGCGAGTCCGTAGTTGAGGATGACGCCGAGGAGTGCGTCGTCGGGGGTGAAAACGTCGCCGAGGCCGAGGACCAGGACCTGGGCCAGGCCGTAGACGAACGAGACGAATTCGTTGCCCTGGTTGGCATCGAAGACCACGAACAGGATGTGCAGCACGAAGACGGTGACAACAACGCCGGTCACGATACGAATGATGTTCGCGACCGTGTCGCCCGTCTCGTCCCGCCTCCGGTTGGCCGGCTCGTAGTAATCACCCTGCGGCGGGCCATGTCCCGGAGAGTGCCCAGGACCCTGCGGTGGGTAGGGATTGTGGCCTTGCGGTGGGTGGTAACTCATGGGCCGCGATTGTGAACACCCGCAGATCCACATCGCAAGGCCGGTGGCGGTGACTGTTTTGAGAGCACAAACACATCGGACGTGAATTCGCTTCGGGAAAGCTTCGTGGTCTGCATTGATGCCGGGTTGGTAATTGCAACTAACAGGGGTGCTCGCGGAAGAGGTTGCTTCGGCGTGACACGGGCGTTTTCTGATCGTTGCCCGCGCTGTGCGTTTGCTCCTATTGGGACGCGTTGGTCTTTGCGATGCTTGCGCGTCACATGGTCGGGGGTCATGGCGAACCGAATTCAACGGCGCGTCAAGCGCGTCCGGGAGAAAAGGGAACGGGCGATATGACCTACACACAACCGGGCTACCGGGCGCGCGGACGGACGCCGGAGCCTCGGGTCCGGCGGAGGCGGTGGGGGCGCAAGGTCGTCGCGGTGCTGGTGGTGCTGGTGCTGGCGCTGGTCGGGTTCGTGCTCTACGTGGACTACTCGCTCAAGCGGGAGCAGGCGCTGCCGGTCGATGGTGAGCGGCCGCAGGACGGGCCGGGGACGAACTGGCTGCTGGTGGGTTCGGACAGCCGGGAGGACCTGGACCAGGAGCGCAAGGACGAGCTGGGCACCGGGGACACGGCGGGCCGGCGCACCGACACGGTGATGCTGGTGCACATCCCGGAAAGCGGTGGTACTCCGACGATGGTGAGCCTGCCGCGGGACTCGCTGGTCAAGATCCCCGGTCAGGGCAAGGACAAGCTCAACGCCGCGTTCGCCTACGGCGGTTCGCAGTTGCTGGCCCGCACCGTGGAGAACAACACCGGGGTGCGCATCGACCACTACGCCGAGGTCGGGCTGGGCGGCTTCGCCGACATCACCGACGCGATCGGCGGGGTGGACCTGTGCGTCAAGGAACCGATGCAGGACCCGAAGGCCAACCTGGATCTGCAGCCGGGCTGCCAGACGTTGCAGGGGCCGCAGGCGCTGGGTTACGTGCGCACCCGGGCGACCGCGCGGGGTGATCTGGACCGGGTCCAGCGGCAGCGGGAGTTTTTGGCCGCGCTGACCGAGAAGGTCTCCGGCCCCGAGGTGCTGGCCAACCCGTTCCGGCTGTTCCCGCTGATCCTGGACACCTCCCAGTCGTTCCTGGTCGACTCCGGCGACCACGTCTGGCACCTGGGCTCGCTGGGCCTGGCGATGCAGGGCATCGCCTCCGGGCAGGGCGTGACGACCACCGTGCCGTTCGGCGGCTTCGGTGAGACCGACGGCGGCGCCTCGGTCGTGGAATGGGACGACGAGGGCGCCGAGAAGCTGTTCGGCGCACTGGCCACCGACACCCCCGTGCCACAGGAAGTCATCACCACCGCCGAAGGCATCGGAGGCTGATGTGGAGCAGGTTCGTCAAGCTGGTTCGTTCGGCGATGAACTCGAGCAGGCGCTGGAGGCGTTCGAGGCCTACCTGGCCGAGACCGCACCCAGCGGCCGGCGTCACGCTGAACCGGACGTGCACTCGGAGAAGTTCTACGAGCTGCGGATGGAGGTGATCCGCCGGGCCGAAGCCCTGCCGCGCGCGGTGTGGCCCCGCCCGACGTGCGAGCACTGCGCCGGACAGCGCGAGGTTCAAGCGGTCCAGGCCCGATACCCGGACGGGGCGGGCTCACCGGAGTTCGACAGCGTCCGCCGGATGTGCCCGGACTGCTGGGGAACGGGCCTGGCCTTGAACAGCAGCCACGGGACGTGATCACGGTGGCTGTACGAGCAGCGGCGGGACATCCGGGTCCGGCTGGTCGCCCGTTCAACGTCAGGAAGCCTGCAAGGGCGATGCGTTCTTGCAGGCTTCCTGCGTTGTCAGGTCAGGGTTGGCTTGCGGCCTTCTCCAGTCCCGGGCGGAGCTTGTCGAGTGCCTCGCCGACTGGCACGGTGCCCCGGTGACCTCCGCTCGCATCCAGACATGGCACGCCTTCTGGGGCCGCTCTTCCTGGAGGCACGACATTCCGGGTTGGACGTTGTCCGGGCTCAAGTCGCTGGTCATGGGAGGCGATCTGGTGGAGGAAGACGACGGTCGCAGGGATGCGGGTTTCCTCGTCTGCACCTTCGGTTCGGCCGACTTCACCGTCGAGTTCGTGACCATCCCGCACGACTGAGCTTGGCGTCGCACGCCTGCTCAGCCGAACAGCTCGCCGAGCTCTTCTTGCACGGTCAGCACCGAGAGAACCCCGAACAGCAGGATCGACCAGACCAGCGGCGAGACGATCTTCGGCATGTGCCGCCCCATGCCCTTGTCCCGGATCCAGTTGCTCTGCACCAGGTTCTGCCCGCCGCCGGCGCCGGCGAACGCCAGCGCGCCGAGCAACACGGCGAACCCGAGCTCGGCGGCCGGGAAGCGCGGCTGGGTCACGATCGTGGGCACGTCCCTCCAGGTCGTGGCCCCGATGACGAACAGCGAGCCGACCACGATGAGCAGCAGGATCGCCGCCACCTTGAGCATCTGGGCGCGCTCCAGCGCGGTGTAGACCGTGGGCGCCAGGGTGAGGATGAGCGCGATCGCGATCAGGATGGCCACGGCGACGACGTCCTTGCTGCCGCCGGTCGCGTAGGTCAGCAGCGTTGCCGAGCTCGTCGCCCATGCCGGCCACAGGTTGGCGAGATAGGCCATGATCGCGAACACCAGGCCCCAGTGCCGCCACAGGCGGCTGAAGCGGTGATCGCGGTTTCACCGGTGGCCAGGGTGTAGCGCTCGATCTCCATGTTCAGGAAGTACTGCGTCACCAGGCCCAGCAGCGCCGCCCACACGAAGGTCAGGCCGACCTGGGAGGTGATTTAGGGGAACAGGATGAACTCGCCGGTGGCCAGGCCGACCCCGGCGGCGACGATGCCCGGTCCGATGTAGCGCCACTGCCGGGCGGGCGGCTCGGGGAGGTCCCGCACCTGCGGTGGCGGGATGTGCTTGGTGGGAAACGCTTCCACCGGGTCGGAAGCGCCCGCTCCATTACGGCGAGCCATGGGGGCTCCTCCGCTCGGGTCGGCGCGGTCCGGATAGCGCACGAACCGCTTTGGCGGGTCTTCCTGCCGAGCCGCACCTGCCTCGGAGCCGGCCGACCAGAACCGCGCCGAATCGTCGACCAGCGAGCTGAGAGTCGGCACGCGCTGAGCACCGGCCGCGGGTTGAGTCCGCGGCTGGAGGAGAGTCGCCGCGGCAGTGCTCACGTGTCGTGCGCGAACTGGCATTCGAGCGTCTGCGGCACCATCGTGGTCGCGTTGCGCGGCTGCGAACCGCGCTTCGAACCCTGAGCGGCCACCGTGCTCAGCGCCATCGTTCACACCCCTAGTCAACGCCTGCCGCGCCCGCCCGTCACGTCGTTCTTGGCCGGGCGGCAGACTCCACGCGATTACGTGCTCCGTCTGATCGCCGACCGTTCCAACGTCGACCCGGAGCCGGGCCGGAACGGGATGTGCGCGCGACATCGAGGGTGGGCTGTTGAGCACGGAGGTAGAGTGGTGGGTGGTTGAGCAAGCAGCCCCGGATCATCACGCCGATCGTGGTGCCGCGCGGCTAGTTCTGCTCCCACCCGGGCGGCGCGTGACCACGCCTCCGGACGAGTTCGCAGTTCCGGCTGTTCCTCCTCGGCCAGGAGAGCGAGGAGGACCAGATCATGAGCACCTCGTCCGAGCAAACCGGAAACACCGGTTTCCCGGGTGCGGCCGCGCAGCCCACTCCCTTGAGCATCCACGTGGACTACTACAGACCGCACGCGGTCGTGCTCACCGCCCGCGGCCAGCTCGACGCCACGAACGTCGTGCGCTTCGCCGAGGTCCTGCGGTCCCGGCTGTCGACCCCCGTACGCGCGATCGTGGTGGATCTGCAGGACCTCACCTTCCTCGGGGTCCCCGGTCTGGACGTGCTCGGCCAGGCCCACGTGCACGCCGCCGTTCACGGCCAGCGCCTGCACCTGGTCGCCGACCACCCCGAGGTCCTGCGCGCCCTGCGGGTGGCCGGGCTGGCCCATCTGGCCGGGCATCCCGATGTGGAGACGGCACTGGCCGACGCTCCTGAACCAGCGGGAGGGCGCGGCTCATGATTGACACCGTCGCCCGGTCACGCCTGGTCACCACCCACGTCGCCGACCACACCGGACCGTGTCTGCGCTGCGGCAAGCCCACTGCACAGCGCGCACTGCCGGTGACCGCTACCGCGCACGCTCGAGTGGGCTAGCCGTCACGCGCCCAGGCTGGCCGCCCCGCCTGCCCGTCGTCCGATCTCGTCGAGATCGAAGTGCAGGAGTTCGGTGCTGCGGTGGAAGCGCTCGAGCAGTTCCGTTTCGTTGCGGGCGCCGATGTAGAGCGCGGCGAGCTCGTAGCTGTAGGCGTCCTGGAACGGTACGTCGGACAAGTTCGCGCCTTCGGTGGCGACGATGTCGACGATGATGTCGGGCACTGCCCGACGCACCTGTTCGATGTCGTCCCTGGAGGGACCGCTGCGGACGAACGCGTGTTTGAAAGTACGCATGTACCATTTCGCCGCGACCTCGTATCTGCCGCGTCGGAAAGGCATTTCGGGGTCTTTTCCCAGCGCCAGTCGCACCATCGCATGGAGGTTGGCCACGCCGTCGACGAACTCGAACAGGGGCGCGTGGGACTGGGACAGGCGCGGGTTCATCTCCAGGATGCTGAGGTCGCCCTTGTCGCTGTCCCAGAAGAACTCGATGTTGAAGGTGGTGCGGTCGAGGCCGACTTGGCGCACCACCTGCTTGCAGATTTCCTCGACGCGGTCGCACACCTCCTGCGGCAGGCCGGAGGGGTACTGGTAGCGGAGAAAGCTCGAGGTACCGGGGTAGGTCATGGAGTCGACCACGCCGTAGACGGTTGGTTCCCCGCCGAAGCAGTAGCCCTCGGCGGTGATCTGCTGCCCGCCGACCTCCTCCTCCGCGAGGCACATCTGCCCGTGGCCCTCGTGGATCTCGGGTGGGAGGTCGAGCATCGACAGCACGTAGTCGAAGGCCGTGCCCACCGCGCCGATGCACTCGCGGATCTCGGCCACGGCGTGATCGAAGTCCTCCTGGTTGCCGACTCGGAATGCGAGCACGGAGGAGTAGGACTTGACAGGCTTGAGCCAGAACGGGAGCCGCAGGCCGGGCATCTTGGCGTCGTTCAGATCGACCAACGCGAACGCCGGAAGGGCGTCGGTGACCTTCTGCTGTTCCAGGCGGCTCCAGTACTTGTGCTCGCACTTGACCACCGACTCCAGGCTGGGCCCGTGCAGCCCGTTGCGCTGGGCGAGGATGGGCACCATCGAGCTGACCGGGAAGTCCCAGTAGCCGACGATCGCGTCGACCGACCCGTCGAACTTGTCGAGCTCCCTTTGAGCCCTTTCCAGGTAGTCGGAGAGTCCCACCTCGCCTTCCATGAGCTCCGACTTGCTCAGCAAGGGGTGGAAGCTGTACTCGTTCTGGTGGGGCAGGTGGTGCAGCAGTCGACAGTTGCGCTCGTCCAGACCGAGCACAAAGATGTTCCGGACCGCACCCGCCACGTCGTTCGAGTACCCGGACAGGCGCTTCCTTAACGCGAGGCCGACAGACGTAGCCGGCCCATGTCGACGGTGAAGGCCTGATCGCCCCGACTCTGCAAAGGGCACCGCGATGGCCGGCGATCTCGCGGATGCTGTAGGTGCAGGATGGCTGCTGGACATGGCCTGGACCGCCGCTCACGTCGGCGAGTCGAGGAACGCCTCCGGCAAGCCAAAACGAACATGTCTGGTGCTGGTCGCGATGACGGCGGCGACGCGGGCACCCCTGCAACTGCCGTTGCGGTACCAGCTGAGAGCCGGGAGTGCGGGGGTAGGCCAGGCTGCCTATCGTAGCGGCGTGGGCGGCCTACTGGTTGTGAGTCGCCGGGCTTCTCATGACGATCGGCCGAAGGTGGACCGTGATGACCGCTACCCAAGTGCCACCTCGCTTTGACGGGCTGCGTGCCCTGTTCATCAACTGCACGCTGAAGCGCTCGCCGGAACTCACTCACACGCAGGGCCTGGTCGACCGCAGTGCCGCGATCATGCGCGAGCGAGGTGTGGCGGTGGACCAGTTCCGGGCGGTCGACCACGACATCGCCACCGGTGTTCGGCCGGACATGACCGAACACGGTTGGGCCAGTGACGAGTGGCCACAGCTGTTCCCGCGCGTCCTGGGCGCCGACATCCTCATCCTGGCAGGGCCGATCTGGTTGGGAGACAACAGCTCCGTGCTCAAACGCGTTGTCGAACGGCTCTACGGCTGCTCGCACCTGCTCAACGATGCCGGCCAGTACGCCTACTACGGGCGCACAGCCGGATGTCTGTTCACCGGCAACGAGGACGGCGTCAAGCACTGTGCGATGAACGTGCTCTACAGCCTGCAACACCTCGGCTACACGGTTCCGCCCCAGGCCGACGCGGGGTGGATCGGCGAGGCCGGTCCCGGACCGAGCTACCTCGACGAAGGCTCTGGTGGCCCGGACAACGACTTCACCAACCGCAACACCACCTTCATGACCTACAACCTCATGCACATCGCCGCCCTGCTCCGGCAGGCCGGAGGCGTGCCCGCCTACGGCAACCAGCGTTCCGAGTGGGCTGCGGGCTGTCACTTCGGGTTCGACAACCCGGACTACCGCTAGCGGTACGTCCGAAGGAGAGTCCACGATGACCGGACAGAACACGGAACTGGCAACGACGGTCACCGGACTCGGTTGCGCTGCCATCGTGGATGCCATGGGACGTGCCCACCAGCCCGCGCGCACGTGCTGAGCTTGGTCAGCCCCACTGCGCAGCGCCCGATGTTCGGCCCCGCCGCGACCATCGCGTTCGTGCCTTACCGCGACGACTTCACCGATGCCGAAACCGCGGGATTCGCCGGCTGGTTCTACCGAGTGGTGGGAGATGCGCCCGCAGGGGCGGTCCTCGTGCTCTCCGGCGGCGGCTACCCGGACGTCTCGCACGGCGGTCGCACCAAGATGTTTCGCCCGCACAACCACGAGCTCGCCGGGCTGCTCCGCGGCGGCCGGCTCCGCGGCCTCGACGAGCTGGCCCGGTACAGCTTCGCCACCTGGTGCACGGGCGAGGCCACCCGCGCCGGCGACGACACCGGAAGGGGCTCTGCGGGCGAGCGGTAGCGCGATGCGAGCGGATTTCGCACGTGTCCCAAACTCGTCCGTTGCAACAAGATCGAAGAATTTTTACGACGGACCCTCTTGGGTGTTCGGGTCTTTCGGCTCTTACGTGCTTCGACCCCGGCCAGCACGTTGGTGAGGGCTGCTCGACGTGCTGAGCGGGGAGGGACGGCGATGGGTATCGTGTCGCCTGGTTTTCAGGGACGCCCGCGTTCGAGCGGGCCGCAGTTGCCGCCGGGCCAGTACCAAATCGAGGATTTCCCCGTGTTGTCCGCGGGCCCGACGCCGCGGGTTCCGCTCGATGAGTGGGAGTTCGTGATCACGACGGAGACCGGGCAGGTCCATCGCTGGTCGTGGCCGCAGTTCCGGGAACTGCCCGTGGAGATGCCGGAAGTGGACATCCACTGCGTCACCAAGTGGTCGAAGCTGGGCACGAGCTGGAGCGGCGTGTCGCTGGACACGCTGCTGGCCGAGGTGGACACGGCGGCGGATTTCGCGCTGGTGGACTCCTACGGCGGGTACACGACGAACCTGCCGCTGGAGGATCTGCTCGATGGCCAGGCGTGGATCGTTTACGAGTACGACGGTGCCGATCTCGCACCCGAGCATGGAGGTCCGGCCAGGTTGCTCGTGCCGCATCTGTACTTCTGGAAGTCGGCGAAGTGGGTGCATGGCATGCGGTTGCTGCTGGAGGACGAGCCCGGGTTCTGGGAGAGGATCGGCTACCACGATTACGGTGACCCGTGGCGCGAGCAGCGGTATCAGGGCGACTGACCGGCCGGCTGAGCTGGCGGGTCGCGCGTCTGGTCGACTACCGCGACGAGACGCCCACGGCACGCACCCTGGTACTGGACGTAGCGGGCTGGCCGGGACATTCGGCCGGGCAGCACGTCGACGTCCGGCTGACCGCCGCTGATGGTTACAGCACGCAGCGCAGCTATTCGCTGGCCGCCCCCGCGGACGGTGACCGGCTGGAGCTGACGGTGCAACGGGTCCCCGATGGCGAAGTGTCTCCGTACCTGACCGAGGTGTACTCGGTAGGAGACCCGGTGGAGGTGCGCGGCCCTCTCGGTGGCTGGTTCGTGTGGCGCCCGGCAGCGACCGAGCCGGTGCTGCTGATCGGGGGAGGATCGGGCATCGTGCCGTTGATGGCGATGGTGCGGGCGCGTCGCGCTGCCCGCAGTCGTACACCGTTTCGCTTGCTCTACTCGGTCCGCTCGCCCGCGGATGTGTATTACGCCCGGGAGCTGGCTCAGCCGACGCGTGGGGACGACGGCCTGGACGTGACCTACGTGTACACGCGTTCGGCGCCGCAGGGCTGGTCCGGGAAACCCGGCAGGATCGGCATCGCGGACATCAACCGTGGTGGCTGGCCACCGGAGTTCGAACCGAGCTGTTTCGTCTGCGGGCCCACAGGTTTCGTCGAAACGGCCGCCAACATTCTGGTGGCGCTGGGCCACGCGCCGAAGCGGATCAAGACCGAGAGGTTCGGCCCGAGCGGAGGATGACATGACACGGCTGAACACCGAGCAGTACGTGGACGGCAACGCCTTGGCCGGCCCTCTGGCGGAGGTCTTCGCGGTCGATGTCACAGCCGCCGTCGAGCGTTGCATCGGCTGCGGGCGAGCCGGCCCGGTCGCAGCGCTCCGCGTCTACCAGCACGCACCCGGCCTGGTCGCCCGATGTCCAGGCTGCGACGCGGTGGTGATGCGTGTTGTCCGGGGACCGGACACGGCATGGCTGGACCTGAAAGGCACGATGAGTCTTCAGATCCCGCTCGCGAGTTCTGGTTAGCCGAACCTTCCTAAGTGGACTCGGACAGCGAGGGCGGCCGAAAGCCCGAGGAGAGGCGTTGTCATGTCTGGCACTGCGAACACGGAATCCGTCCCGACCTGATCCGAGTTCCGCCCCGTCGAGGTCAAGGTCTCGGAGGAAGATCTGCCTGCGCCGCCGCATCGCCGCTCCTCGCTGGCCCAGCAGGTGGAGGATCGGTCGCAGGGCGTGTGGTTGGCGACGATGCGCGAACTCGCCCGCTACTGGGGCACCGAGTACGACTGGCGCCGGTGCGAGGCGAAACCCAACGCGCTGCCGCAGTTCACCACCGAGATCGACGGGGTGGACGTCCAATTCATCCACGTCAGGCCGCGGCACGAGACCGCGTTGCCGCTGATCATGACGCACGGCTGGCCCGGTTTGGTCATCGAGCTCCTCGACACCGTCGGTCCCCTGACCGACCCGACCTCGCGCGGTGGCACCCCGAGACGCGTTCCACCTGGTGCTGCCGTCGTTGCCCGGCTACGGCTTCTCGGGCGAGCCGGCCGAGCTCGGCTGGGAGTCCGGTCGCATCGCACGCGCGTGGGCGGACCGCCTCGACTACCCGCGCCACGTCGCCCAGGGGCGACGTGGGTGCACGCGATGGGCCGCCGAGCACCCGAGGGACTGCTCGGCGTCCACCTGAACCTGCTCGCCGCGGCGCTCGGTCTCGAGGACCAACTGCCGGCCCTGACCGAGCCGGAACGCGCGGCGCACTACGCGGTCAACACGTCCTGGAGCAGTCCACCCGGCCGAAGACGATCGCTACTCGCTGCTGGATTCACCGGTCGGGCTGGCGTCCTGGTTGCTCGATCACGACACGGACAGCTACTACAAGATCTCTCGCGTGTTCGTCGACGGGGGGCCGGTGGGCAACCTCCTCCGGGACAACCTCGTCGACAACATCACGCTGTACTGGCTGACGGGCACCGGCGCCTCGGCCGCCCGGTGGTACTGGGAGTTCGGACGGGCCCAGGCCGCGGCCCATGCGGCAGGCCCGGCTCCTCCGGCGGTCTCGGTCCCGGTCGGCTTCACGACCTTCCCCGGCCCATCAGACCGCCCAAGATCGCTTTGGTGACACCAATGCCCAACAGCCGACGACTGGCACATCGATGCCGGTTCGGCGTCACTACGGCGACCCGCGCCGTGGAACGGTTCGAGTTGCCTGCTCGGTGGTACCCCAATCTCGATGCTGGCGTGTTGACCGGTGCGCTGAGGAGGGGTCATGGCTACCAAGCAACGGAGATCGGGAGGGCGTGAGGTGACGACGGTGAACCTGCCGGGCGTGACCGCCGAGCTCCACCAGCCCGACCACTACATCCCCACGCGCGAAGATCTTGCCAGTGCGGCGAACACCGTGCGGAGCTATCTGCCGTCCGGCAAGTCGATGATCTTCTACGGCGGTCTGGGCGCGCTGGCGGCGTTCGACGTGCTCGCGTGGCCGGTGGCGGCGGCGATCGGAGTGGGCACCGCGTTGGCCCAGCAGAGCGCCGCCGAGGGCAGGTCGGGTTCGTCCGGTGGCCGGCGGACGGCTGCGCAGTCGAGCTGACCCGGACAGGCGTCGGAGCGTCGAGATTCGTCTCGGTGCTCCGACGCCTGTGGTCATGCTGGGCCGTACAGACAGCTGCGTGCCAGGTGACGGAGACGGCGACTCTGGTGCTGGCCGGCCGAGTTCGGCCAGGACGTGCTCACGCAACCGCGCGCGGCAGGCCGTATTCTCCAAGCTGGGCCTGCCCGGTAGGAAGCATCAGCCGATGCTCCACTCGCGGGCCGAGGCAAACGGATGCTTCGGGCCCTCCAGCCACCGGGACAGGCGTGTCGAGTGTCCGCTGTCGTGGCCTGCGTGGTCAGGGGTCGGAGTCCCAACCGACGACAGGCGGAGAACCCCACGGGTTCGCACACGAGTTCCAAGCGAGAGACGCGGGCGCTTCGGGGGCGCACGCGGCGCCGGCCATCCCGGCCGAGCCGAGTTCAGGTCAGGTCGACTAGCATTGGACCCTGCGGTCGTGACGTGGCGGAGCTCGGACGGGTGAGGGCGCAGGATGTCGACGAAGGCAGGGGAAGTGGCGAGCCGGGAGAGTGCGCGGTCCAAGCGCAAGGTCATCCTCGACGCGGCGATCGACCACTTCGGTGCGGTGGGTTTCGAGCACACGAAGTGGGCGACGGTCGCCGACCAGGTCGGTATCGGGCAGACCGCGCTGTACCACTACTTCGAGTCGAAGTCGCACTGCCTGCTCACCATCATGCGCATGCAGCTCGACAGCAGCCTTGCGGGGTTCCGCGAGGCCACGTCCGGTGTCGCGGACCCCACCCGGGCGCTGAAGGCCGCGATCGCCTCGGCCTACGAGGCCACCGAGCGCGAGGCGTTGCAGCGGCGGATCCTGCACAACCACATGGACCTGCTGTCCACGCCGCGCCAGTCCAAGCGAGAGGAGGCCGAGCGGCAGGCCTGCCGCGAGCTCGTGCGCGACATCGAGGCGGAATGGGCGGAGCTGATCCGGCGCGGGATCGACAAGGGCGTCTTCCTCGACCGCGACCCGGTCGTCACCGCCCGGCTCGTGCTCGGTCTTGTGGTGAGCGTGTGGAGGTGGTACCGCTCGGACGGATCGACGAGCCTGGACGAGATCACCGAGGTGATCACCGACTCCTGCTTGCGCATGGTCCGGGTGCGGGCTCCCAGGAACACCAGGAAGAGCTGAGCGCGACCCGTCGGCATCCACGCCAGGAGCCGGGACCGGATGCTAGGCCGGGGACGTCACCACGGCGCGCCCGGTGAGCCCGCCTTCCCGCAGGAGGCCGATCGCCTTCGGGATGTCGTTGAGCGCGAACTCCTCGATCTCCACGCGGGCCACGCCTGATTCCGCCATCCGCACGACGTGCTCCAGATCGCGCATGGTGCCCCCGCGCGAACTCATTACCACGACCCCGGGTTCGACCAGTGCACGGCTGAACGGCAGCACGCCCCCGCCTCGGCCGCACACGACGACCGCGCCCCGCCCCCGTGTGTTACCGACCGCGGTGCGCAGCGTCTCGTCGGACCCGACGAAGTCCACGACGGCATCGACCCCACGCCCACGCGTCAGCTCGGTGACCCGCTTCCCCCAGTGCTCGTCGGCATCGAGCGCGTGGTCGGCTCCGAGATCACGCGCGATGCGCAGGCGCTGCTCGCTGCGGTCCACGGCGATCACCTGGGCCTGCGTCAGGGCCTTCGCGTACTGGACGGCGAAGCCGCCGAGTCCGCCGACGCCGATCAACGCGATGGTCTCGGCGCGGTCCGCGTGGCCAACGGCGTTGGACACCGCGTGGTACGCGGAGAGTCCCGCGTCCGCGAGGGGAGCGGCGTGCTTGGGCTGCAACGTCGCGAGCTCCACCAGTTGACGGCGGTCGGCGACCATGTACGGGGCGAACCCGCCGTCTTCGGCCAGGCCGCGGCAGCTGAGGCTCCGGCAGTGGTTCTCGTGCCCGGCCGCGCAGTGGTCGCATGCGCCGCAGAACTGGATGGCCGACACGACGACGGCCTGGCCGGGTTGCAGGTCCTCGACGCCGGCGCCCAGGTCTTCGACCCAGCCCGCGTTCTCGTGGCCCAGGGTGAACGGCTTGGTGAAGGGCAGGCCGCCCACCCCCGTGCGCACGACTTCCAGGTCCGTCCCGCAGACGCCGGCACCGCCGACGCGCAGCAACACCTGCCCGGGGCCGGGTGCGGGCCTGGGGATCGACACCAGTTCGGGAGCGCGCCCCGGTCCGAGAGCGCGGTAGGCAGTCATCGACTCCGGCATGACTTTCCTTGTCCGGACAGAGGGTTCGCGAGCTGTCGGCACCTCGGCACTCGAGCTGCTGAGCCGAGTTCGGTTCGGACGGAGCGAACCAGGTGCCCTCGGTGCTGTCAAGGCGCGACGCCCGACGCTATACAACTGAATTCACTTCTGTTAGCTTTCTCGAGCCCGCGGTGGGTGTCGAAGGCAGGAGGCGGCGGTGTCCGACGATCCCGACGACGTCGATGTGCTGGTGATCGGTGGCGGCATGGCCGGCCTGACCGCCGCGGTCCGCGGTATCCGGAGCGGGGCGAAGGTGCTGCTGGTCGAGGCGGCCGAGTCCGTCGGAGGCTCCGCGCGCTACGCCGGTTACGTGTGGACGGCTCCGGACCGGCAGACCATGGCCCGGGTGAACCCGCACGGTGACGAGGCCCTGCGCAACGCGCTCGTCGACGGCTTCGACAGAGCCGTGGAGTGGATCCGGTCGCTGGGTGTGGAGTGCGGAGGTGCGGTTCCCGTGCTCGGCTTCGGGCGCGGTCACCAGTTCGACCCGCCGCGCTACATCGACGAGTGCCGTCGCGTCGTCCGGGCCGAGGGAGAACTGCTCACCCGCACCACGACCACCTCGCTCCACCACGAGCACGGAGGTGTGGCCGGTGCGGACCTCGCTCTACCTGGCGGCCAGCGGCGCTCGGTGCGAGCCGGCGCGACGATCTTGGCCACCGGTGGTTTCCAGGCGAACACCGAACTCGTCGACCGGCACGTGCACCCGGCTGCGAGCACCGTCGCGCTCCGATCCAATCCCACCAGCCGCGGAGACGGTCTGCGGCTCGCGCGCCAGGCCGGAGCGGCCACCGGTCACGACGGCGCCGGCTTCTACGGCCACCTGGTGCCGGCCGGGGTCAGCCTCGCCGATCCTGCCGACTTCGTCAGTCTGTCGCTCTACTACAGCGAGCACGCCCTCCTGTTCAACCTCGCAGGCCGGCGCTTCGCGGACGAGACGCTCGGCGACCACCTGACGACGATGGCGCTCCTGCGGCAGCCGGAGGCCCGCGGGCTGCTGGTCGCGGATGCGCGGGTCCACCGGGAGTGGATCACCGCCCAGTACGTGGAAGGCGCGCCGAGCACGGACAAGTTCGCCCTCGCCCAGAAGCGGACGGACCGCGCCGGGCTGGCCGACTCGGTTGACGAGCTCGCGCTCCTGCCGCCGGAATGGGGCTACGACGGAGCGGAGATCGCACGGCAGATCCAGGCCTGCAACGACGCCGCGACGCGCGGCGAGGAGCCCATGCCCGGACGGGCGTACGACAACACGCCGCTGACCGAAGGTCCGTACTACGTGGTCGAGGTCCGTCCGGCGATCACGTTCCCCTTCTACGGGGTCCTGATCGACGAGCACTCACGAGTACTGGACAGCGCTGGTCGGCCGATCGCAGGGCTGTTCGCCGCGGGCGCCGACGCGGGCGGCCTCTACTACCAGGCCTATGCGGGCGGGATCGCGCCCGCGATCGTCCAGGGGCTGGCCGCGGCTGAGCGAGCTGCGGCCGAGCGGGATCCGGCCGCGTCGTAGCCGGGATTTTCGTGCCAAGGCACCCCTGCACCATGGGAGGAGCACCGTGAACGACAACCTCGACGCATTCGCGGGAAAAGTGGCTCTGGTGACCGGTGCGGGGAGCGGGATCGGCCGCGCCGCGGCCCGGCAGCTCGCCCGGCGCGGGGCGGCCCACGTCGTGTTCGCCGACGTCGATGCCCAGGCCGCGGCCGCAGCCGCCGAGGGCGTCGAGCAGGCGCGGTGCCTCGGGCTCGACGTGGCCGACTCCACGCGCGTCGACGACGCCGTGAACGCGCTCGTCGCGGAGCGCGGCAGGCTCGACGTGGTGGTCCACGCCGCCGGCATCGACGACCCCGTCGCCAAGCAGCGGCTGGCCGAGGCCGTCGAGGGTGGCCACACCTTCGAGCTCATCGGCCGGTTGTCGGACGAGACCTGGCAGCGGATGATCGCGGTCAACCTCACCGGCGCGTTCCACGTGCTGCGCGCAGCCGTACGGCACATGTGCGCGCAGAAGTCGGGCAGCGTCGTACTCGTCGGTTCTTCGTCGTCTTTCGACGCCCCGGTATCCCACCCGCACTACGCGGCTGCGAAAGCAGGCGTGCACGCCCTGGCGCAGTCGGTCGCCAAAGAGGTCATCGCGCACGATGTGCGGGTCAACGTGCTCGCCCCCGGGCCGACGGACACGGCGATGGCCCGGCGCACGCCGGAAATCCTCAAGCAGGCCGCGCCCGGGTCGTCGGTCTCGCGCTACGCCACGGCGGACGAGATGGCCGCGCTCGCGCTCTTCCTGGCCGGCGATGAAGCGGTCAACGTCGTCGGTGGAGTTCTGCTGGCCAACGGCGGCCGGTTCACCGCCTGACACGAGCACAGTTCCAGGTTCACCCCTTGCGAGATTCGGAGACTTCCATGCCTGAGGCCTACATCGTCGAGGCGCTTCGCTCACCGGTCGGTCGTCGCGGTGGTGGGCTCAGCGCCCTTCACCCGAACGACCTCGGCGGCCGGATCCTGGCCGCGCTGGTGGAGCGGACCGGGATCGACCCGGCCGCGGTCGACGACGTGATCTTCGGCTGCGTCGGCCAGATGGGTGCGCAGAGCGCCAACGTCGCCCGCAACGCCTGGCTGAGCGCCGGGCTGCCCGAATCCGTCCCGGCGACCACCGTCGACCGCCAGTGCGGCTCCGCTCAGCAGGCGATCCACTTCGCGGCGCAGGCGGTGCTGTCCGGCACCCAGGACCTCGTCATCGCCGGTGGTCTCGAGGTGATGAGCCGCGTGCCGATCGCGAGTCCCGCAGTCGTCGGGCAGCGGGAGGGCATGGGTTTCCCGTACGACGGCGAAGGCTGGCGCAACCGCTACGGCGACCAGGAGATCTCCCAGTTCCGCGGTGCGGAGCTCATCGCCGAGAAGTGGAGCGTCTCGCGCGAGGACATGGAGGAGCTGGCGCTGGACAGCCACCAGCGCGCCCTCGCGGCGATCGACGACGGTGCGTTCACGGCTGAGATCGTGCCTGTGGACGGGCTCGCGGCTGACGAGGGGCCGCGGCCGGACAGCTCCCTGGAGAAGATGGCCGGTCTCAAGCCGCTCCGGGAGGGCGGCCGGATCACGGCCGCCGTGTCGAGCCAGATCTCCGACGGCGCTTGCGCGCTGCTGCTCGCCTCGGAGCAGGCGGTCCGGACGCATGGACTGACGCCGCTGGCACGGATCCAGGCGATGGCGGTGGTCGGTTCCGATCCGGTGTTCATGCTCACGGGACCGATCCCCGCGACGGAAGCGGTCCTGGCCAAGGCAGGTGTGGAGATCGACGACGTCGACCTGTTCGAGGTGAACGAGGCGTTCGCCTCCGTCGTGCTCGCCTGGCTGAAGGAAACCGGGGCGCCTTGGCCGAAGACGAACGTCCTCGGCGGTGCCATCGCGTTGGGGCACCCGCTCGGCGCGACCGGGGCCAGGCTCATGACCACGATGCTCCACCACCTGGGCCGCACCGGCGGGCGCTACGGCCTGCAGACGATGTGCGAAGGCGGTGGCATGGCGAACGCGACGCTGGTGGAGCGCCTTTGACCGCGCCCCGCCTTCGCCGCTGAACGACAATCACCGCACGCCGGCACTTCCCGGTCGGAGGGAGCACACTCATGCTGATTCCCGAGTACATGGCTCGGCTCGACGGCGACGACCCGCGCACGGCCATGGACCTCGTCGAGGACGACGTCAGCTTCCTGCTGGCGTTGCCGTCCGGCCCGGTTCGCGGGACGTCCAAGGCCGAGCTGTGGGGGTATGTGTCCCGTCGTCCCGCCGTCATCAGGCGGCACCACATCGTCGAGGCGAGCTCGCACGACGACTTCGAAGCCGTCTACGGGGTGGTCACCGACGACGGAGTGGAGACCGGTGCGTTCCTGGCCTCGGCCAGGCTTTCCCAGTCCGGTCTCATGCAGCGCTACCTCGTGCACTTCGACCCGGAGTTCCGGCTTTTCGAGGCGGTGTAGCGGCTCGGAACCGACCTGCTCAGCCGGGGACGAGCACAGCGCGCCCGGAGAGTCTCCCGTCGCGCAGCGCGGACATCGCCTCATGGACCGCCGTGAGGGGGAACCGCTCGGCTTCCACCTTGAGCGCCCCAGAACGGCTGAGGGCGACGACGTCGGCGAGTTCGTCCCGGCTGCCCCAGAACGGCAGCGAGATCCGGCTTCCCGGCGGCAGCGAACCGGGCTTGCGCACGGTGAGTTCTCCACCGCCGCTGCCGACCAGCACCAGGTCCCCGTCTGCGCGCAGCCCGCGGGTACCCAGGTCGAGCGTCGAGCGGCTGCCGACGAAGTCGAGGACGGCGTCGACGCCGGTGCCGCTGGTCGTGGCCCGCAGGACGCGGCTCGTGTCGGTCGTCGCCTTGGTGCTGAGGTGCGCTCCCGAGCGCTCGGCGAGGGCGAGGGCTTCCTCGCGCACGTCCACGGCGATCACCCGGCAGGGAGTCAGTGCGCGGAGCATCTGGACCGCCAGGTGTCCGAGACCGCCGACCCCGATGACCGCGACGGTCGAGTCCGCACCGAGCCGGGGGCGGATGCCCGCCACCGCGTGGTAGGAGGTCAGGCCCGCGTCGGTCAGCGGAGCGGCCTCGCCGGCGTCCAGGTCCCCGATCGGGACCAGGTGCCTGGCGGACGGGACGAGGACGTACTCGGCCATCCCGCCATCAAGGCCCAGTCCCATCCCGGCCCAGGACAGCTCGGCTCTGCGGTCGCAGTAGTTGTCGCGTCCTTGCGTGCACCGCAGGCAACTCCCGCATCCCCAGGGGCCATGGATGACGACTCGTCGGCCGACGGTCACCGCCGCTGCGGGCCCGTGCGCGGTGATCCGCCCGGCGACCTCGTGTCCGAGCGTGAACGGCGGGCGGAACGGCATGGTCCCGCGGTCCGCGTCGATGACGTGCAGGTCCGAGCGGCACAGGCCGACGGCTTCGACGCGCACGAGGACCTGGCCGTCGCGGGGGAGCGGCCGCGCGAGCTCGGTGACGACCGGCGAACGTCCCCAGTCCGGCAGGCGCACCGCTGTCATGGGTGGAGGCACCCGGTCAATCTAGCAAGCTGAACTCAGTTCGAGTACACGTTGACCAACTGAGTTCAGTTCTGTAGCTTTGCCGCCCATCTGGACGCCAGACCAAGCCGGCCAAGGGAGTCAGGCTATGCGCTCTGCTCAGCAATCCGGGTCTTCCGAGGCGGATCCAGTCGTGTTCAAGCCGCGGGCCGTGCGCCGCGCGGCTACGGCCGGCGCACTCGGAAACCTCATCGAGTACTACGATTTCAGCCTCTACGGCTACCTCGCGGTGGTGATCGCACCGCAGTTCTTCCCGGCGGGCAACTCGACCACATCGCTGCTCGCCGCGCTCGCGGTGTTCGCGACCGCGTTCCTGGCGCGGCCCGTCGGTGGGATCTTCTTCGGCCTGCTCGGCGACCGCATGGGCAGGCGCACGGCGCTCATCTCGTCGGTGGTGTGCATGGGAGTCGCCGCCAGCGCGACCGGGCTGCTGCCGACCTACGACCAGATCGGGATCGCGGCCGCGGTGCTGCTCTTCCTCGCCCGGCTGGCCCAGGGGTTCTCGGCCGGAGGTGAGGCCGTCGGTTCCATCACCTACGTCTACGAGTCGGTGCCGGCCAAGCGCCGCGCGTTCCTGGGATCCTTCAACTACATCGGGTCGAACCTCGGGTTCGCGGTCGCCGCCGTCGCGGCCGGCGCGGTGTCGGCGCTGACCACCGAGTCGCAGATGTCGGACTGGGGATGGCGGCTGCCGTTCCTGCTCGCCATCCCGCTCACCTTCCTGAGCCTGTGGGCCCGGCTGCGGATCGAGGACACCCCCGAGTTCGCGGCCGCCTCCCGCCGTGCGGATCTTCCCACCGCGCCGATGAGAGAGGCCTTCGCCACCCACCGCGCGGCCATGGCGCGCACCCTGGGCGTGACAGTGGCGCAGACCGGGTGCCTCTTCTTCGGCCTGACCTACATGAACATCTACCTGTCGGCGAACCTCGGCTACGACGCGACGCAGGTGCACTGGCTCTCGGCGCTGGTGGTGCTGACCGGCGCGGTGCTCATGCTGCCCGCCGGCTGGCTGGCCGGACGCCTGGGTTCCCGCAACGTGCTGCTCGTCGGGTTCCTGGGCCTGCTGCTGACCACCTACCCCGCGCTGATGCTCATGGGGCAGGACAGCCTTGCTCTCGCCGGGGCCGCGTACCTGTTGTACATGGCGTGGGGCGCGTTGATCCAGGCGCCCGCGGGGAGTCTGTTCCCGCACCTGTTCGAGCGCCGGGTTCGCTACACCGGCATGGCCGTCGGCTACAACCTCGGCAACATCGTCGCCGGGGGCACGGCGCCGTACGCCGCGGCCTACCTCATCGACCGGACCGGCGACGTGCTTTCCCCCTCGTTCTTCGTGATGACCGTGTGCGTGATCGGGATCGCCACCCTGCTCGGCATCCGGAACCACCGCTAGCGACGGGCGCACCGGCTCCTTGACAGGGGCCGGTGCGGCACGCAAACTCGTACTGAATTCAGTTCAACTCTTGGAGGAGACCGTGGCGGACAACGAGGAGATCCAGTTCGAGCGCGACGGCCACGTCGCCCGGGTCTGGCTCAACCGGCCGTGGAAGAAGAACTGCGTCACCGTGCCGATCCTCGAACGGCTCGACGAGATCATCACCGAGGTCGACGCCGACCCCGAGCTGCGCGTGCTGGTGCTGCGCGGCCGCGGCGGCACGTTCTGCTCGGGCTTCGACCTCGACGCGCTGCAGGAGGACTACATCGGCAGCAGCACGGCGATGGAGGTCGCGGTCATCTCCGCCAAGATCTGCGACCGGCTGTACTCGATGAACACCCCGTCGGTGGCGGTGCTGGAGGGCCACGTCACCGCGGGCGGCTTCGAGCTGATGATCTCCTGCGACTTCGCGATCGCGGCCGAGGACGCCAAGATCGGTGACTTCCACATCCGCCGGGCGCTGTTCGGCGGTGCCGGTCCGATCTACCGGGTGCCCCGGATGATCGGCATCCGCAAGACCAAGGAGCTGATGCTCACCGGCAAGCTGCTCTCCGGGGTCGAGGCCGCCGACTTCGGGCTGATCAACTCCTCGGCGCCCGCCGAGGAACTGGACGCCGCGGTCGAGGAGTTCATCGGCCACCTCACCGACAAGAGCCCCTTCCAGATGCGGATCACCAAGATGACCATCGACCGCAGCCTGGACGCCGACGTCCACTCGCTGATGGTCATGGAGCACCTCGCGGTCGGTGTCACGCTCAACTCCCAGGACGCCGCCGAGGGCGTGTCGGCGTTCCTGGAGAAGCGCGAGCCCAAGTGGACGGGTCGCTGAGCCGATGTCGGTGCGGCCATCCCAGGAGCTGCGCGGCGCCGCCTGCGCCGCGTGTTCGGTAGCGGTGTACCCGGCGGACGAAGCCTGCCCGCGCTGCGGAGAGGCCATGTCGGGGATCGCACTGTCCACTTCGGGCACGTTGTGGACCTGGACGGTCCAGCGGTTCGCCCCGAAGTCGCCGCCGTTCGTCGCGCCTGAGGGCGGTTTCGAGCCGTTCGCCGTCGGCTACGTGGAACTGCCGGAGGGCGTGCGGGTCATGGCGGTGCTCGACGTGCCGGATCCCGCCTCGCTCCGGATCGGGATGCCGGTGCGGGTGCGGGTGGCCGGCGGTGTCCCGCGAGCCGGCGCGGACGACCAGCCCGCGGGCACCGCGAGTGGGAGGAATCATGGATGAGGTGCTGATCGTCGGCGCCGGCATCTCCCGGTTCGGCCGGTCGGAGGCCACCGGCCGCCGGCACGCCGTGGACGCGGTGCGCACCGCTCTGGGCGACGCCGGCATCCCTTGGTCGAGGGTGGGCGCGGCGTTCGGTGGCAGTGACGCCGCCGGGCTGGCCGACACCCTGGTGGCCGAGCTGGGGCTGACCGGCGTGCCGTTCGTCAACGTCAAGAACGGCTGCGCCACCGGGGGAAGCGCGCTGGTGTCGGCGGTCAACGCCATCCGCTCCGGGATGACCGACGTGGCGGTGGTCGTGGGCTTCGACAAGCATCCGCGGGGAGCCTTCGATCCGAGGCCGCAGGACTGGGGCCTCGACGAGGCCTACGGTCGCGACGGCCTGATGGTCACGACCCAGTTCTTCGGCATGAAGATCCAGCGCTACATGCACGACCACGGGATCACGCCGAGAACCCTGGCGCTGGTGGCCGAGAAGGCCTACCGCAACGGCAGCCTCAACCCCAACGCCTGGCGGCGGGCGAAGCTCAGCGCGGACGAGATCCTGGACTCGGGGATGGTCAACGATCCGCTGACCCGCTTCATGTTCTGCTCGCCGGGCGAGGGTGCTGCCGCGCTCGTGCTGTGTTCGCCGCGGCTGGCCGGAAGCGTCGGCGGCGAACCGGTCTCGCTGCGATCCGCGGTGGTGCGGTCCAGGCGGTTCGGCTCGTTCGAGGTGTTCAGCCCGTGGATCCCGGCCGGTGCGCTCACCAGCGTCAGCCGGGACGCGGCGACCGCGGCGTTCGAGCTGGCCGGGATCGGTCCGGACGAGGTCGACGTCTGCCAGTTGCAGGACACCGAGAGCGGGGCCGAGGTGATGCACATGGCCGAGTGCGGGTTCTGCGAGGACGGCGAGCAGGAGCGGTGGATCCGTTCGGGTGCCACCGAGATCGGTGGTGCGCTGCCGGTCAACACCGACGGCGGGTGCATCGCCAACGGGGAGCCGATCGGCGCCTCCGGTCTGCGCCAGGTCCACGAGGTCGTGCAGCAACTGCGCGGACGAGCCGGCGACCGGCAGGTGCCCGGGCGGCCGAGCGTCGGGTTCACCCACGTCTACGGGGCGCCTGGCGTGAGCGCCTGCACGGTTCTGGCCCGGTGACGGAGCGGCACATGGAGGGTGTGGAGGGCATGAGCGGCATCCCGGATCCGGACGAGTTCCGCGCCGAGGTTCGCGAGTGGTTGGCCGGCGTGGCCCGGCCGCGACCGCCGGAGGGCGAGTGGGGCACCGGCGACGATTCCGTCGCGGTGTTCGAGAACTGGAGCGCCGAGCAGGAGCGGGAGCACACCGAGCGCATCCGTTCCTGGGAGCGGACGAGGTTCGACGACGGTTGGGGAGCGTTGAGCTGGTCGGAGGAGTTCGGTGGGCGCGGCCTGCCGGGTTCCTACGAGCAGCTCTACCTCGCCGAGGAGTCCGGGTTCGAGGTGCCGCGCCGCACCGAGATCTTCCCGGTCACCCGGCAGCTCGTCGCACCCGCCATCGGCATCTGGGGCACGCCGGAGCAGCAGCGGCGCTGGGTCCGCCCGATGCTGCGCACCGACGAGCTGGCCTGCCAGCTGTTCTCCGAGACCGAGGCGGGGTCGGACCTCGCCGCGGTGCGCACCCGCGCGGTCCGCGACGGCGACCGGTGGGTGCTCAACGGGCACAAGGTGTGGACCTCCGGCGCCGGCGTCGCCACCTGGGGGGTCGCGGTGTGCCGCACCGATCCCGAGGCGTCCAAGCACGCCGGGATCACGGTGTTCCTGGTGCGCATGGACGCACCCGGGGTGACGGTGCGGCCGATCCGGCAGATGACCGGCGGCAGCAGCTTCAACGAGGTCTACCTCGACGACGTGGTGGTGCCCGACACCGACCGCCTCGGCGAAGTGGGCCAGGGGTGGCGGGTCACGCTGACCGTGCTGGCCGCCGAGCGGCTGGACTCGGGCTCGCTCGGTCTCGGCAACGCCGACCGCGCCATCGAGCTGGCACGCCACCTGCCGCGTCCGCTCACCGGAGTCGAGCGGCACCGGGCCGCCGATCTGTTCGTGCGGACGATGGTCCAGCGGATCATCGGGTTGCGGGTGACCGCGGCCCTGGTCGCCGGGCGCGAGCCGGGGGCGGAGGCGTCGGTGGGCAAGCTCTACGCGACCGAGACGATGCGCCGGACCAGCGACCTCGTGCAGCAACTCCTCGGGCCGAGCCTGGCCGCCGACACGGGGGAGTGGGGCACCTACGCCTGGACCGAGCACCTGCTCGGTGCACCCGGGTACAGCATCGCGGGCGGTACCGACGAGATCCAGCGCAACATCCTCGCCGAGCGCGTGCTCGGACTTCCCAAGGAGGCGCGATGACGGTCGGCACCCAGGAAGAGGGACTGATCTCCCGGGTCCGGGAGGTCTTCGGACGGCCGGTCGGGGACCTTGAGCCGCTACCCGGGGGTCACTCGGGGCTGACCTACCGGGTCACGGCCGGGGACAACCGCTACGTCGTCAAGGCGGTCCCGCCGCGCGAGCGGCCGGTCGGCCGCAACGACATGCTCCGCCAGGCCCGCGTGTTGCGTGCGTTGGACGGCTCCGCCGTCCCCGTACCCGCGGTCGTGGCCGTCGACGAGGAGGCTCCGGCGTGGTTCGCCATGGAGTTCGTCGAGGGGGAGGCGATCGAACCGGTCCTCGACGACCAGGACGTGCCGGCGGACGTGGCGCGTGCGCGCATGTTCGAAGTGGCGGGGGTGCTGCGCAGGCTGCACGGCGTCGATCTGAGCAGCCTTGCCGCGGATGTGCCGGAACCGCTGAGCGCGGCCGGTGAGCTGGAGCGGTGGAGCCGCACCATGCACGCGGTGCCGCCCGAGCTGCGGCCGGGGGCCGAAGAACTCCTGCGGCGTCTCGGGGATGACGTACCGGAGGACCTGCCGCCGGTGCTGGTGCACGGCGACTTCCGGCTCGGCAACGTCCTGTGCCGCGGTGAGCGAGCCGTCGCCGTGCTGGACTGGGAGATCTGGAGCCTCGGCGATCCGCGCACCGACCTCGGCTGGTTCCTGCTGTTCGCCGATCACCGCAATTTCCCCGCCGTAGGGCGGGAAACCGAAGGGTTGCCCTCCGAGGCGGAGCTGCTCGCGGCCTACCTCGACGGAGCATCGGCGCTCCCGGCGATGGACTGGTTCCGGGCACTGTGCCGCATGAAGATGGCCGCGATCATGGGCCACAACCTGCGTCGCCACCGGGAAGGCAGGCGCCACGACCCGGACCAGGAACGCCTCCCGCCCACCATCTCGGCGCTGATCCGCACGGCCCGGGACGTCCTCGGGTGAGCCGATCCGCGACAGCGCAGCCAGCCAGCCAAGCAAGCCCGACCGAAACGAGGCGACGGTGGACTTCGAGTTCTCCCCGCGTGCGCAGGACCTGATCGAGCGCATGCGGTCGTTCATGCAGGAGCACGTCTACCCCAGCGAGGCGGTGCACGACAGCCAGCTCGCCGAAGGCGCCGATCCGCACGCGCTTCCTCCGGTGATGCGGGAGCTGAAGGAGAAGGCCCGTGCGGAAGGGCTGTGGAACCTGTTCCTCACGCACGGGGACTGGGGAGCCGGTCTCACCAATCTGGACTACGCGCCGCTGGCCGAGCTCGCCGGCAGGTCCATCATCGGGCCGGAGGTGTTCAACTGCTCTGCGCCCGACACCGGCAACATGGAGCTGCTGTCGCTGTACGGCACACCCGAACAGCAGGACCGCTGGCTGCGTCCGCTGCTGGATGCCGAGATCCGCTCCTGCTTCGCGATGACCGAACCGGACGTGGCGAGCTCGGACGCGCGCAACATCCGCACCCGCATCACCAGGGACGGCGACGACTACGTCGTCAACGGCCGCAAGTGGTACACCTCGGGCATCCTCGACCCGGACTGCAAGCTGATCATCCTGATGGGCGTGACCGACCCCGAGGCTCCGGCCTACCGGCAGCAGAGCATGCTGCTCATCCCGCGGGAGACGCCGGGGGTCACGGTGCTGCGGGATCTCCCGATGTTCGGCTACACGGACCGGCTCGGACACGGCGAGGTGCTCTTCGAGGACGTCCGCGTGCCCGTGACGAACATCCTCGGCGGGGAGGGGGAGGGCTTCGCGCTCGCGCAGGGGCGGCTCGGGCCCGGGCGGATGCACTACGCGATGCGTGCGGTCGGTTTCGCCGAGCGGGCACTGGAGCTGATGTGCCGGCGCGTGCTGGACCGCGTGGCGTTCGGCAGACCGCTCGCCGACCAGGGTGTCGTGCGCGAATGGATCGCGCGCAGCCGGATCGAGATCGAGCAGCTGCGGCTGCTGGTGCTCAAGTCGGCGTGGCTGATGGACACCGCGGGCAACGCGGCGGCCAGGACGGAGGTCGCCGCGATCAAGGTCGCCGCGCTGGAGGTCGCCCACAACGTCGTGGACCGCGCGGTGCAGTCCCACGGCGCGGCCGGGGTCAGCGACGACACCGTGCTGGCCCGGCTGTTCGCGATCAGCCGCGCGCTGCGCATCGCCGACGGCCCCGACGAGGTGCACCTGCGCACGGTGGCCAGGCACGAGCTCGACAAGTACCGGAAGGCGGACGCGGCATGACCCGAGGTGTTCTGGACGGCCAGGTCGCGGTGATCACCGGCGGTTCGCGCGGCATCGGACTGGCGATCGGGCAGGCCTACCGGGCCGCTGGTGCGCACGTGGTGCTCGCGGCGCGCAAGGCCGACGGTCTTGCCGAAGCGCGCAGCGAGCTGCTGGGCGTCGCGGCGGCTGGTGAGGTGCACACGGTCGTGGCCAACGCGGGCGAGCCGGAGCAGGCGCAGCGGTGCGTCGACGAGGCCATGGAGCGTTTCGGCCGGCTCGACGTCCTGGTCAACAACGCGGCCACCAACCCCTACCACGGCGAGCTGATCGGTCTGGACCCGTCCCGGGCGGAGAAGACCGTCCGGGTCAACCAGTACGGGATGATCGCCTGGACGCGCTGCGCGTGGCACGCGTGGATGGCCGAGCACGGCGGGGCCGTCGTCAACATCGCCTCGGTCGGCGGGCTGATCGTCGACCCGCACATCGGCTACTACAACGCCACCAAGGCCGCGATGCTGCACCTCACCCGCCAGCTCGCCTACGAGCTCGGTCCAGCGGCCCGCGTCAACGCCATCGCCCCCGGCCTGGTCAAGACCGAGCTGGCCCGTGCGGTGTGGGAGGTGCGCGAGCCGATCCTCACCGAGAAGCTGCCGCTGCGCCGGCTGGGAACGCCCGAGGACGTGGCCAACGCGGCGCTGTTCCTGGCCTCCGACGCCTCCTCCTGGATGACCGGGCAGACCCTGGTCCTGGACGGCGGCGCGCTGGCCCTGCCGATCGGGGTCGAGGGATGACGGGCGACGGGCAGGCACCGATCCGCCCCAGCGGCGAGCTGTTCGCGCTGCACGGCAGGACGGCGGTGGTGACCGGCGCGTCCTCGGGACTGGGCGCCCGCTTCGCCGCCGTGCTCGCCGCCGCGGGCGCCACCGTGTTCGCCGCCGCGCGGCGCGTCGACCGGCTGAGCGCGCTCGCCGCCGAGGACGCCCGGATCCGGCCGGTCGCCTGCGACGTGAGCCGCGAGGACGACCGGGCACGCCTGGTCGAGCAGGTGCGGGAGGCGACGGGCCGGTTGGACGTGCTGGTGAACAACGCGGGCACGTCTGGCTCCACCCGAGCGGCCGACGAGTCCGCGCAGGACTTCGCCGACGTGCTGGCGGTCAACCTCGTCGCGCCCTTCCACCTGGCGCGTCTGATGGCCGAGTCCGAGTCACCGGCGAGCGGGAAGAGCATCGTGAACGTCTCCTCCGTACTCGGCCTCGTCTCCACGGCACCGCTGGGCGGAGCGAGCTACGCGGCGTCCAAGGCCGGGCTGATCGGCCTGACGCGGGAGCTCGCCGGCCAGTGGGGCGGTGCGGGGGTGCGGGTCAACGCCCTGGCACCGGGATGGTTCCGCTCGGAGATGACCGAGGCGCTGTTCGCCGACGAGCGTTCGAACCGGTGGGTCGCGCGCAACACCATGCTCGGCCGGGGCGGCGACGGTGCTGAGCTCGACGGAGCGCTGCTGTTCCTCGCCTCGGAGGCATCCTCGTACTGCACCGGCCAGGTGCTGGCCGTCGACGGCGGGTGGACGGCCCGATGAGCCGGGTCCAGGTCGAGGTCCGCGACTCCGTCGCGCACGTGGTGATGTGCCGTGGCGAGGCGGGCAACGCGATCGACCTCGCGATGGCACGGGCTCTACTGAGCGCGGCGACGGCCTGTTGCGAGCGAGACGTCCGCGCGGTGCTGCTGCGGGGAGAGGGCCGGTCCTTCTGCGTCGGTGGTGACCTGCGGGAGTTCGCCGCGATGGTTGGGCAGGAGCGCCACGACCACCTGATGGCCGTGACCGACACCCTGCACGAAGCACTGCTGGTGTTCGGGTCGATGGACGCGCCCGTCATCGCCGCGGTGCAGGGCGCGGTCGCCGGTGCCGGAGTGGGCCTGGCCGCCGCCGCGGACCTCGCGCTCGCCGCCGAGGACGCGACGTTCCTGCTCGCCTACACCGGCATCGGCTACTCGCCGGACGCGGGAGCGACCTGGTGGCTGCCGCGCCTGGTCGGGCCGAAACGGGCCATGGAGCTGTTGCTGACCAACCCGCGGATCTCGGCCGGCGAGGCGGCGGCGATGGGACTGGTGACCCGCGTCGTCGACGGTGCGACGCTGGACGGCGAGGCGCGGCAGCTCGCCGGTCAGCTCGCCAAGGGCGCCACGAACGCGTTCGGCGTGACGAAGCGGCTGGTCGTCCAGGGCCTCTCGAGCGCTCTCGGCGCCCACATGGACCGGGAGGCGCGGGCGCTGTCCACGGCGGCGGTGTCGCCGGAGGGCGTCGAGGGAGTCGACGCGTTCCTCACCAAGCGCCCACCCCGCTTCCACCGCCCGGGCGCGGACTGACCGCTGCGGGAGCCGCAGCGTCGAGCGATGAGAGGAAGGCCGGCATGTCCGAGACACCAGCACCGTTCCTGACCGCCTGGTTCGAGATCATGGACAGCGACGACCCCGCCAGGATCCTCGACCTGATCAGCGACGACTTCGAGTTCTCCATCCTGTTCTCCACCGGCGGCGACGGAGCCACGGACTTCTCCGGAGGCCGCCCGGCTCTCGAGCACTACCTGGAGCAGCGGGAGCGGGGAGTGCTCACCCACCACCTGGTGGCGGCCAGTTCCACGGGAAGCGACGAACTGTTCCTCGGGGAGGTCCGGCGCGGCGGTGTCCCGGTGGCGAGCTTCGTCGCCGCGGGCAGGGTCGGCTCCTCCGGACGCCTGGAGCGCTTCCTGGTCGGCCGGTCACCAGGCGTGCGGTTCGGGACGGGGCAGCACGCGGCGCGGAGCGCACACTAGGTCCGCGTTCCCGGCCTTGCCGCCGGCCCGGGCATGGGCTCGGCTCCAACAGGCACGACCGACGCAAGGAGGCGTCATGGAACTCGTGTTGCTGCGCGGTGGTGCGCAGAAGGACGTGAGGGTTGCGGCATGCGACAGTAGTGCGCGAGTTCCGGCAGCGGGCCGGGGAATCCGACTTCGTCGCCGTGATCGACGACTCGGGTGAGCACACCGCACGGCAGTTGCTCGCGCGGGCCGACGAGCTCGCCGGCGGCCTGGGCGGTGAGCGCGGTGCCGGCACCGTCGTCGTCCAGGCGGACAACACGTGGCGCACGGTCGCCGCGACGCTCGCCGTGGGGACGGGCGGGGGAGTCCTCGCGGTGGTCAACCGCCACACGACGCGCGGCGAGTTCGCCGCCGTGGTCGAGGACCTCCAGCCCGATGCCGTGGTCGCCGAGCCCTCGGCGATGCGGGAGTGGGACGTTCCCGCGTCTTTCCCGGCGGGGGAGGCGCACGCGGTGCTGGACGGCTGGGAGTGCCGGACCTCCGGCGCGACTCCGGACGTCTCCCGGTGGTCCGGCGGCGCGTTGATCGGTCTGACCTCGGGCTCGACCGGGCGCGCCAAGGGCGTGGTGCAGTCGGAGGAGGCGCTGCGGTACGCGTGCGGCCACAGCATCGACATCAACGGCCTGCGGCCAGGTGACGCGGTGGGGGCGATCGTGCCGCTGTCCTCGGCCGCCGCCTACTGCTTCGGCGTCTACCTCAGCCTGATGCTCGGAGGCCGGCTGGTGCTCTGCGGGAAGTGGGAGCCCGCCGCGGTGCTGGCCCGCATGGCCGAGACGCACGTGCGGTGGACCATGTGCGTGCCGACCATGGCACTGCAGCTCGGAGCCGCCGCCGCGGGCTCGCGCGCGCTGGCCGGGATGCGGTCGATCACGGTGGGCGGAGGTCCGATGGAGGCCGCGGTGCTCGCTCGCGCGGAGCGGTCGCTGGGCACGCGCATCCTGCGGGTCTTCGGCATGTCCGAATGCCTCGGGCACACGTCTCCGCGGCCGGAAGACCCGGAGGGGACCAGGCTGGGCAGGGACGGCATCCCCTTCCCCGGCACCGAGGTGCGAGCCGTGGACGAAGCGGGCGAGCCGGTTCCGCCCGGGGTGGCCGGGCGGGC
The DNA here is from genome assembly GCF_000062885.1 of Saccharopolyspora erythraea NRRL 2338. Classification (NCBI taxonomy): domain Bacteria; kingdom Bacillati; phylum Actinomycetota; class Actinomycetes; order Pseudonocardiales; family Pseudonocardiaceae; genus Saccharopolyspora; species Saccharopolyspora erythraea. The sequence goes on from NC_009142.1 coordinate 3,007,730, forward strand.
GCAGGTTCGCGGGCCTTCGCTGTTCCTCGGGTATGCGCGCGGGGGAAAGCTCGACCCGCCGGCTCTCACCGCCGACGGGTTCTTCCCGACCGGAGACCTGGTGCGGGTCGACGACGACGGCGCCATCAGCGTGATGGGCCGGGAGAAGGACGTGATCATCCGCGGTGGGCGCAACATCGACATCACCGAGATCGAGCGGGCACTGGCCACCCACCTTCGCGTGGCCGCGGTCTGCGTCGTCGCGGTACCCGACGCGATCCTCGGTGAGCGGGTCGCCGCACTGGTCGTCACCACCGACGGCGGGCACTTCGAGCTCGAGGAGGCGACCCGCCACCTGCAGGAGCTCGGCCTGTCCAAGACGAAGTGGCCCGAGTTCGTGTTCGCGGTCGACAGCCTGCCGCAGACGACCGTGGGCAAGCTGGACCGGCGCTGCGCACGCGATCTCGCGCACGAACTGCACTCCCGGCTACCGAAGGACGATGCGACACCGGCGGAGGGACGAGCGTGACGACACTGGACCGAGGGTGGTGGGCCCGCAGCGGCGTCGAGACGCTCCGGCCGGGGGTGCACCGGATTCCGCTGCCGCTGCCCAACGACGGCCTGCGTGCGGTCAACGTCTACGTGCTGGAAGAGGAGGACGGCCTCGTCCTGGTCGACGGTGGCTGGGCGCTTCCGGAGTCGCGGCGGGTGCTCGAGGACGGACTGGCGGCGCTCGGGCGCGACCTCGGCGAGATCGGCCACGTCCTGGTCACCCACGTCCACCGCGACCACTACACCCAGGCCGTCGAGCTGCGCAGGACGGTCGGGGCGAGGGTGTACCTGGGCGCGGGTGAGCGGCCCGGCCTGGAGATGCTCGACGCGTTGCGCACGGACGTGCCGGTCAGCTCCCTCGACACGTTGCGGCGTTCTGGAGCCGAGGATCTGGCCGAACGCGTGTTGCGCGACATGGAGTTCGATCCCTTCGACGCGAGCATCTGGGAGCCGCCGGACCTGTGGCTGGGGGCGGGCACGATCCGGCCGGCGGGGCGTGCTCTCCGCGTGATCCCGACGCCCGGCCACACCAAGGGCCATGTCGTCTACCTCGACCAGCAGCGGGGTCTGCTGTTCTCCGGCGACCACGTGCTGCCGCACATCACCCCGTCGATCGGCTTCGAACTCGCCGAGCCCGGTACGCCGCTCGCGGACTACCTGGATTCGCTGCGCCTGCTCACCACGCTCGCCGACGCCGAGCTGCTTCCCGCGCACGGACCTGCGGGCGGCAGCGTGCACGCCCGAGTCGCCGAGCTGCTGGCGCACCACGACACGCGGTTCGCCCGCACCGCGGAGGTGCTCGGCGGGAGCACGCGCGACGCGTACGGCGTCGCGCGCGGGCTGCGGTGGACCAGGCGCCAAGTGCCGTTCGCCGACCTCGGCACCTTCGACCAGATGCTCGCGGTCAACGAGACCGCCGCCCACCTCGACGTGCTGGTCCAGCGCGGGCAGCTCGCCGTCGAGGACGTGGGCGGGGTGAACCAGTACACGCCGACGTACCGCTGCGAGGCCGCCTCACGGCCACGCACGGGATGACGTTCGTGCAGGCGTCCGGGAGCGGAATCGCCGCTCATCTCGACCAGCTCGGTCAGCACCTCGTTCCGGCTCCACCCGGAACGAGGTGCGTGCGCTTCTACCGGTAAGGACGGGCAGTGCTCCGTCCTTCGCGGAGGTGAAGCTTGGCCACCGGTCGTCAGGCCGGTTCTTACACGCTGGGACGTGCCTGCTGTTCGATGTACTGCCGAACCACGCTGATCGGGGCGCCGCCGACTGATCCGGCGAAGTATGAGCCCGACCACAACCGAACGCCTTTCCAGTAGGCGAACCGCAGGTCCTCGAACTCCTTGCGCAACAGCCGCGACGACACGCCCTTGAGGCTGTTCACCAGCTTCGACACCGCAACCTTTGGCGGGAAGTTCACCAGCAGGTGTGCGTGGTTGGTTTCGCCGTTGAACTCGGCGAGTTCGCACTCGAAGTCCTCGCACACCGCTCGCATGATCTCTTCCATGCGGTCCAGGTGGTCTCTCGTGAAGACCGGATTTCGATACTTCGTGATGAAAACCAAGTGCGTGTGCATGAGGTGGATAACGTGTCGACCAGTGCCGAAGCTCGTATCGATCTCCATTAAACCAAGTGTATGGTGATCAAACGGAAGGAGGTGATCAGCCATGCAACTGAGGTACCGCTACCGCCTGTACCCCACGCCGGGGCAGCGTCAGGCACTCGCTCGGGCGTTCGGATGTGCTCGCGTGGTCTACAACGACGCCGTGCGTGCCCGTCAGGACGCGCACAAGGCGGGGGAGAAGTACCCGACCGGCACCGTGTTGCAGAAGCGGCTGATCACCGACGCCAAGAAGACCGCCGAACGTGCGTGGCTCGCTGAAGCTCCGGCGCAGATGCTTCAACAGACCATCCGCGACTGCGATGCGGCGTACAAGAACTTCTTTGACTCGCTGAAGGGCAAGCGTGCGGGCCGGAAGATCGGTGCGCCTCGGTTCAAGTCCCGCAAGGACGACCGGCAAGCCATTCGGTTCACCCGAGGCGCGTTCACCCTGCGAGGCAACGGCCGGTTGGCGCTGGCCAAAATCGGGTGCGTGAAGGTCGCCTGGTCACGGGACCTGCCGAGTGCGCCCAGCTCGGTCACCGTCGTCAAGACCGCCGACGACCGGTACTTCGCGTCGTTCGTCGTCGAGGTCGGCGACGAAACCCTCCCGCCCGCCGTCGACACCGACGGTTCCGACATCGAGATCGGTCTCGACCTCGGACTGTCGGCGTTCGCCGTCGACCAGAACGGGCGCATTATCGACAACCCGCGCTTCCTGCGTCGCGCCGAACGCCGTTTGAAGCGGCTGCAGCGCGCGGTGTCCCGCAAGCTAAAGGGCAGCAACAATCGCGCCAAGGCCAGGCGGCGCCTGGCGCGGCAGCACGCCAAGGTCACCGACACCCGGCAGGACTGGCTGTACAAGGCCACGACCAGCATCGTTCGCGAGAACCAAACGATCGTGCTGGAAGACCTGGCCGTGTCCGGCCTGGCCCGCACCCGCCTGGCGAAGTCGGTGCACGACGCCTCGTGGGGTGCGTTTCGCAGGTTGCTCGAAGAGAAGTCCGCGCGGTACGGCCGCGACCTGCTGATCACCGACCGGTGGCTGCCGACCAGCCAGACGTGCTCGGACTGCGGACGCATCGACGGCCCTAAGAGCCTGTTCCTGAACTCAGGTGAGGCGTTTGCTGATGGTGTGGATCATGGCCCAGCGGACCATGGCTTCGTGATGTTCGGGGCGGCGTTCGTAGTCGCGCACGCAGCGGCGATGCTGGTTGATCCAGGCCAGAGTGCGTTCCACGACCCATCGACGTGGCAGGACAACGAACCCCACCTGACCTGCGAGTTTCGAGACGATTTCGATGCTGATCCCGAACAACGACTTGGTCCAGTCGATGAGCGTGCCTGTGTAGCCGGAATCGGCCCAGACCAAGCGGATACTCGGGCACAGATAGCGCAGGCGAGCCAGGAGGTTGCGAGCGGCGACGCGGTCTTGGGCCTCGGCACCGGTCACGAGCACGCAGATCAGGAGACCGAGCGTATCCACAGCGATGTGGCGTTTACGGCCGTTGATCTTCTTGCCCGCGTCGAAGCCCCGACTCTCTGCGCTAACGGTCTCGGCGGCTTTGACCGAGGCGGAGTCGATACTGCCGGCGCTGGGTCCAGCACGACGCCCCTGGGACAGTCGCGCACGATCACGCAGAGCGTCGAGCAGCGCTTGAGTGGCTCCGACTGACTCCCACGCAGCGAAGTGGTTGTACACAGTGGACCACGGCGGGAAATCCGCTGGTAGAGCCCGCCACTTGATGCCGTTGTCGACCACGTACAGGATCGCGTCAACGATCTCGCGGCGGCAGTGTTTGGTTCGACGCCCGCCTCGACCGGCCAGCCACCCTGGCGTCGGTAGCAGCGGTTCGATGATCGCCCACTGCGCCTCGCTCATATCCGACGGATAGCGACGTGACCTGTGTGACCGGCGATGCGAGGTGGCCAGCAGGCAGCATTGCCCACCCCGCGCGTGAACCAGCGACGTATTCGGGCACGATGACACCTCGGGACTCCTCGGTAGAGCGGATGACTAGGCATCAACCGATCTACCAGGAGTCCCTTCTCATGCCCGCACCCACCCACCACCCAAGATCAAGTTCAGGAACAGGCTCTAAGACGGGATCTCATTTGGGGTTGTTATGGGTGAGCAGATCCAGTTTGGCGGCGCGGCGGTAGCAGATCACCGCGCAGGCCAGGCTGGCGAATGCCGCGTAGTGGGCGGCCTTGCGCTCGTAGCGGCGAGCCAGCCGACGGAACCGGGAAACCCACTCCAGGGTGCGTTCGATGACGTAGCGGTGGCGTCCCAGCCGGGTGGTCGACTCGATACCCCGGCGAGCGATCCGGGCGATGATTCCTCTCCGACGCAACGCGTGTCGGCAGACCGGATAGTCGTAGCCCTTGTCGGCGTGCAGCTTGCGCGGCCGACGTCGAGGCCGTCCGGCAGACCCTCTGACCGGCGCAACCGCATCGATCACCGTCTGAAGTTCCCGGTGATCGTTGCGGTTGGCCGCGGAGATGACCACGGCCAGCGGGATGCCACTGCGGTCGCTCATCGCGTGGATCTTCGAGCCGGGCTTGCCTCGATCCACCGGGCTGGGGCCGGTCAGGTCCCCCTTTTGCCCGCCCGGATGTGCATGCTGTCCACCGACGCCCGGGACCAGTCGATCGCTCCAGCGGTGCCGAGCAGGTCCAGCAGTTCCTGGTGCAGCCGGGTGAACACGTCGGCTTGGGACCACTCGGTGAACCGGCGGTGTGCGGTGGCGCAGCTGACTCCGAACGAGGTGGGCAGCGCTGACCAGGCGCACCCGGTTTGCAGCACGTACAGGATCGCGGCCAGCACCGCGCGGTCGTCCAGCCGACGCCGACCTCCGCCCTGGTGGCGTTGCGGCGCTTCGGGCAACAGCGAACGCGCCAGCAGCCACAACGGCTCCGGACACCACTTCTCCACATCGCTCACAGTTGATCAACGATATCCCCCTCCCAAGGGCACACCCAAATGAGATGTGGTCTAAACCGCTGTCGGTACGCACCTGGGAGTGCCCGTGCGGCGCGGTCCACGACCGCGACCGCAACGCAGCACGCAAACATCCTCGCCGCCGGACGGGCGGAGAGGCTAAACGCCTGTGGAGGCGACGTAAGACCCCACACCGGGGCGGTGGCCGTGGAAGCAGGAACCCACCGAAGCGCCGCGTAGGCGCAGTAGGAATCCCCGCCCGTCAGGCCGGGGAGGACGTCAACGCGCTGTCCAACCGCCGTCCACGTAGAGCTCGGAGCCGGTGACGAAGCCGGCGTCGTCGGAAGCCAGGAACGCCACCGCGGCAGCGACCTCGTGGGTCTGCCCGAGGCGGCCCATCGGAGTGCCCTCCACCATGGCGGTGTGCCGCCGGGTGCCGTGCCACAGTCCGCGCGACCGGTCGGTCTCGATGAAGCCCGGGTGCACCGAGTTGACCCGCACGCCGCGGGATCCCCAGTGCAGCGCGGCGTTCTTGGTCATCAGGCGGACCGCTCCCTTGGCCGCGTGGTAGGAGAAGTGCGTCCCGAACCCGCCGACGGTGCCGAAGATCGACGCGATGTTCACGATCGACCCTCCTCCGCAGCGTTCGATCACCGGGCCGGCGTGCTTCATGCCGAGCCACACGCCCCTTTGCGTCACCGCGGTCACCTGGTCCCAGGTCTCCGCGGTTTCGCTCTCGACCGTGGTCGCCTCGCCGATGCCGGCGTTGTTGACCAGCACGGCCAGGGCGCCGAGATCCTCGAGCACACTGGTGACGACCTGCTGCCAGGCGGACTCGTCGGTGACGTCGAGCCGCATGCCCACCGCCCGTGCCCCGGCGTCGGCCAGATCCGCGGTGAGCCGGTCGCATGCGTCCTGGTCCACGTCGGTGACCACGACGGTCGCGCCCTCGGCGGCCAGCCGGTGCGAGATGGCCGCACCGATGCCTCCGCTCGCTCCGGTCACGAGTGCGACCCGCTGGGACAGTCGATCCTGCATGGCAGCCTCTTCCCTGGTTGTTCGTTCGTGCTGCGGAAAGCCGAGATCGCCGCTCGCGTGGCGCTGTCCATCGCGGGCGCGGGCGCACAGGCGGTCAGCTGGGCACCGGCGCCGTGAGGCCGAGTTCGGCGAGGATCGCCTCGGCGGCTGCCCGGCCCTCCGCGACAGCGTGCGAGAGGCGGCGGGGGACGACGCAGTCGCCGATGGCGCGCACGGTCTGCTGTGCTGCGGCGGCGTGGTGGTACTTCCGCGGTCGGCGTTCACCTACTACCACCAGTACGTCGGCCTCGACGTACGACTTGCGGCCGTCCAGGAGACTTGTGAGGGTGAGTCGATGTCCGGTGCCCCCGGTGACCGTGGTCAGGGGGATGATTCGCAACGCGGCTCCGGCGAGCCGTTGCAGCAGTTGCGTCCGGTTCTCCAGCGACAGACCGGATGCGAACCCGGCACCGGGTGTGATCATCAGGACCTCACGCGCGCCGGCTGCGAGCGCGGCCTCAACGGCGCCGATCCCGCTCCACCAACCGAAACCGTCGTCCAGCACCGCGACGGTGCCTCCGCGTCGGGTGAGTTTCCCTGCCCGGGCGAGGAAATCCGTGCTGGGGATCGGGGCGACCTCGCCGGCGATGCGCGCGCCGGTCTCTTCGGCGCCGGTGGCGAGCACGACATGGCTGTGCTCGGCCAGGTCGCTCCCGGCCGGGGCGTGCCCGAGCACGAGCCGAGCGCCGGTGTCGTGGACCTGCGCGCACTGGTAGTCGACGAAACGCCGCCATTCGGATCTCCAGGGCGCCGAACCCGCAGACCGGAGCTGCCCGCCGACCTCGTCGGCGTGCTCGAAGACCGTCACCGGCACGCCGTTGCGGCCGAGGTTCAGCGCGCACTCCATCCCCGCCGGGCCGGCACCCACCACGGCGACACCGGCACCCCCGGAGACCCGCGCCCGCGAGAGCAGGAGCGGACTGGCGGGGCGGACCGTGAGGCCCGGTGGTGCCAACTCGGGGTTCACAGTGCACAGAGCGGTCGGTTCGAACGTGCGGCAGTCCTCGTTGCACGCCGTGCAGGGACGAACGGACCTCTCGGCTCCCGCCAGTACTTTCTTCGGGAAGTCCGGGTCGGCGATCAGCGCTCGCGCCACGCCTACCAGGTCCGCACCCGATCGCAACGCGGCCTCGATGTCGGCCGTCGTCCGGAACGACTGGCTGACCAGCAGCGGCACGTCGAGCGCCGCCCGGAGCCGGTCGACGCTCGCCAGCAGTGGGGGACTGGTGGTGGCCATGCCTTGGACGTAGCTGTTGCGGACGCCGGTGGTGACGTTGAGGTAGTCGAAGCGGGAAGCGTTGTGCAGGCGCGGCAACAGGTCGAGCAGATCGTCGAGGTCCAGACCGGACTCCGCGCCACCCTCGACCGAGACCCGGACGCCGATCGGCGCCGCGCCGATCTCGGCTCGCACCGCGTCGATCACCTGGGACAGCAGGGCGATGCGCCGATCGGGGCTGCCGCCGTACTCGTCGGTGCGCGTGTTGGTCGCCCGGGACAGGAACTGGGCCAACAGGTAGCCGTGCCCGGCGGAGAGCTCCACTCCGTGGAATCCGGCGCTCACCGCATTGGCCGCCGACATGCGGAACTGGTCCACCACGCGCCGGATCTCGGCGGTGGTCATCGGGAACGGGGCGGTGGGTTCACGTGGCGAGCGGACCGCGCCGGCGGACACGGGTGCGTAGTGGCTTGCCGCTCCGAGCGTTTCCCGGCCCAGGTGCACCAGTTGTGCGATGGCGACCGCGCCGGACGAGGTGATGGCTTGGGCGCGTCTTCGAAGGGCATCGCGGATCTCCGGGCGCCACGCTTCGGTCAGGTACCGCTGGCGGATCGTGGATTCGCGTGCGACGACGGTTCCGCCGGTGATGACCATGCTCACGCCTCCACGTGCGAGGCGTCGCCAGTACGCGGCGTCCGCGGTGGTCGGGGCGCCGTCGACGACCGCCGCGGTGGCGTGGGCTGCGGCGACCAGCCGGTTCGCGAGACGCAGGTTCGCGATCTCGAACGGGCTCGCCGCAGCCAATGGCGCGCCTACTGCTGGGTTCCGCCCGGAGATCGCCTGCGCGGAGTCGGCCATCGCTACTTCCTCCCACATTCGGTGGTCGTGACGTCTCGTCGGACGGATGCGCGCGTCGAAAGCCCGGAGCCTCGGTGGCGAAGCGCGGGACGGAGCGGGCGTGCGCGGCAGCAACGCCGGACGCTTTGCCGCCGACGCCGGGGGAAACTGCTCCGGTAGGAGGGTCACGCCGCAGTGGTGAACCGACTTCAGTTGGAAGATAGGAGTCTCCGGCGGATGCGTCAACCAGCGCGCGCGGCCTTGCCGAGCGGTGCCACGCGACCTATCCTGAAGTCAATTCAGTTCACTTGAGGTGGGTGTCGGACCCGCCGCCGGGAGGTTCGATGCGGGACCTGAACATCGACCCTGCTCTGCTTCTGGAGACCCCCGAACGGTCGCAGTTGCGGCACCTGCTGCGGGACTTCTTCGCCGAGACCTCGTCCCCCGAGGACATCCGCAAGCACGTCGAGTCCGCGCGGGGACACGACGAGGTGCAGTGGCGGCGGCTGGCCGCCGAGATCGGCGTGCAGTGCCTGGTGGTCCCGGAGGAGTACGGCGGTGCCGGGTACTCGTTCACCGAGCTCGCGGTGGTGCTGGGCGAAGCCGGGCGCGCCCTGTGCTGCGCTCCTCTGCTGCCCACGCTCGCGCTCGCCGTGCAGGCGCTGCTGTTGAGCGGCGACGACGACGCCCGTGCGCGCTACCTGCCGGGGATCGCCGAGGGCGAGACCACCGCGACGGTGGCCGGTTTCGGCGACGAGACCGAGGTCGTCGCGGAGCCGGCACGGGCGGGTTGGATACTTCGCGGCGGCGCGGATTTCGTGCTGGACGGGCACGGGGCGGACCTGGTCCTGGTGCACGCCCGCTCGCCGGAGGGTCCCCGGCTGCTGCTGTGGGAGGCCGGCACGGGCGGGTGCACCCGGACGCCACGACAGGTGCTCGACCCGACTCGTCGCCAAGCGCGGCTGGAGTTCACCGGGGCGGCGGCGACGCCGGTCGGGGAGGCGGGTGATCGAGCGCTCGACGTCATGCGAAGGGTGCTCGACATCGGGCGAGTGGCGTTGGCGGTCGAACAGGAAGGTGGCTGCGGGCACGCGCTCGACGCCACCGTGTCGTACGCCCTGCAGCGCAAGCAGTTCGGGCGTGCGATCGGTTCGTTCCAGGCAGTGAAGCACCGGCTGGCCGATCTGCTGGTCGAGGTGGAGGCCGCCCGGTCGGCCGCCGCCTACGCCACCGCGTGCGTCACAAGCGCGTCATCGGATCTGCCGGTCGCGGCCAGCACGGCCAAGGCGGTGTGCTCCCAGGCGTTCCGGCGCGCCGCGGCCGAATACGTCCAGCTGCACGGCGGGATCGGGTTCACATGGGAGCACCCCGCGCACCTGTACCTCAGGCGGGCGCGTTCATCGGAGGTCATGCTCGGCACCGCCGACGATCACCTGGGCCGCCTCGCCGACCTACTCGAACTCCAGTGAGCACTGCTTTGCTCATCGACGGAACACGGAGACGCCATGTACAACCTCGTCCTGCTCGCTTCACGCCCGCCGGACTGGACGCACGAGCAGTTCATCGACTGGTGGCGAGGTGAACACGCCGAGCTGACCTGCCGTCTGCCCGGCCTGCGGGCGTGGCGGCACACCGAGATCGACTCAGCGCTGGAATCGCGGTCGCAGGGGTGGGACGGGGTGTCCGTGCTCAGCTTCGACAGCGAGGACGACCTGCGCAAGGCGTTGGCCAGTCCGGAGTGGGCGGCGGCCGTGGCCCAGGTCGGGGACATGCGTGGCCGGCGCATCGCGGTGATGGGCCACGAGCGGGAGATGTACTCCGGATGATCGCTTCGCGGCGAGCCTGGGGTTGGCAGGGTTTCCCGGTGCGTGGCGGAGGGAGCCGTGCCGGGGCTCGGTTCCCTCCGCCACGAGCCGTCTGCGGGTTCTAGGCGGTGATCAGGTCCGCGGCCTTCTCGCCGATCATGATCGATGGAGCGTTGGTGTTGCAGGACGGCACGACCGGCATGATCGAAGCGTCCGCGACCCGCAGCCCTTCGATCCCGCGGACCCGCAGGTCCGGGTCGACGACGGCGAGTTCGTCCACGCCCATCCGGCAGGTACCGGCCTGGTGGTGGTAGGTCCCGACCGAGCGGCGGGCGAACTCGCGGATGTCGTCCCGCGTGGTCGCCTCCGGCCCCGGGGCGACCTCGCGCTTGCGCCACTGGTCGAAGGCCTGCTGCGCGCCGACCTCGCGGCTCATCTCGATCGCGTCGCACAGCGCCTCGAGGTCGTACGGGTCGGCGAGGATCCGCGGGTCGACCAGCGCCGGCGTGGCGGGATCGGCCGAGGCCAGGCGCAGCGTCCCCCGGGACTTGGGCGCGACGAGCCCCGCGGCGATGGTGTAGCCGTGCTCGGGCATCTCGTAGCCTTCGGCCGGGTACACCAGGTGCAGGAACAGCGGCTGCAGGTCCGGCGCGGCCCCGGTCCAGCCGGTGCTGTCGGCGTAGAACTGGGCCTCCAGCAGGTTCGCCTGCCCGTCCGGGAGCGGCTTGGTGGACTCGTAGACGACACTGATCAGCGGGTGGTCGTGCAGGTTCTCGCCGACACCGGCGAGGTTCTCGACGACGTCGATGCCGAGGTCGCGCAAGTGGGCCGCCGGGCCGATGCCGCTGCGGAGCAGGATCGCGGGCGAGTCGATGGTGCCCGCGGACAGGACGACCTCCGCGCCGGCGCGCGCGACGTGCCGCTCGCCGCCCAGGACGTACTCGACGCCGACCGCGCGGCCGTTCTCGACGACGACCCGGTCGATCAGGGCGTCGGTGGTGACGGTCAGCGCCGGGTGGCCGAGGATCGGTGCGGCGAAGCTCTGCCAGGCGCTCATCCGGCGGCCGTCGCGGACGGTCATCTCGTTGAAGCCGGCACCGCGCATGTCCTCGCCGTTGAAGTCCTCGTTGCGCTTGTGGCCCGCGGCGAGGGCGGCGTCGACGAACGCCTGCGAGGTGGGGTGCGGGTCGGTGATCGGGCTGACCGGCAGCGGCCCGCCGGTCGCGTGATGGGCGTCGGCACCGGCCAGGTGGTCCTCCGATCGCAGGAACAGCGGCCGGACGTCGTCCCAGCCCCAGCCGGTGCAGCCTTGCGCGACCCAACCGTCGTAGTCGCTGCTGTGCCCGCGCATGTAGATCATGCCGTTGAGGGAACTGCAGCCGCCGAGGACCTTGCCACGGGGCCAGAACAACGAGCGGTCGTCGGCGAACTTCTGCGGGACGGTCATCACCGTCCAGTCCTGGGGTCCGGCCAGCAGGGTGGGCCAGCCCTGCGGGCTGTGGATCGCCTCCGCGCTGTCGACCGGACCGGCTTCCAGAACGTGTACGGAGCGGCCCGCGTCGACGAGCCGGCGTGCCAGCGCGCTGCCGGCCGAACCCGCCCCGACGATGATGTAGTCGCTGCTGTGGTCAGAACCCATGGGAACCCTCTTCGCTCGTCGCCGGAACGCAGCCTGCGGTGTGTGCCCACGGGTACCAGGGCGAGTTGACTCGGCGCGAACCGCAGTTGTCGCAGAGTTTTCAGGCTTCTGGGCTGTCGAGCATGTGCAGGCCGGTTCCGGGCCTGCCGACCTGCGACGCGACCCGTGCCCAGGTGCGTTCCACGGTCCGGACGGCGTGCGCGATGGTCGCTCTGGGCTTGCGGTGGGTGATCCGGTAGATGGTGCGAGCGGGTGGCTCTTCGACCACCGGGTGGACCGTGCAGCCGGTGCGTTGCACCAAGTCCGCGGCCATGAAGGCCGGAGCGACCGCCCACACGTCGGGTGCCTGCAGGAAGGGCCAGAGCGCGAACGCCTTGGCGACCTCGGCCAGCGGCTCGGACCAGGGGAAACGTTGCCGCCATGCCAGCAGGTCAGGACCCCAGGGCAGCCGCACCTCCCGGTCGAGTCGCAGTTCCCGCAACGAGACGGGGTGGCCGTCTACGGCACCGGCCTCGGAGCCCCGCGCGAGGAACAGCCGCATCTCGCTGGTCGCGACCGGCTCCACGCGCAGGTCGGCGTGCACGCGTTCGAAGAAGACGAAACCGACGTCGAGATGGCTCAGCGCGACCCGGTCGCACACGCCGGGCCCGGTGGCGGTCTCCACGGTGATCCGAGGAGCGGTGGGGTCCTCCGTCAGCTCGCGCAGCACCGGTGGAAGCACGTGGATCGCGATCGCGTCGGCCGCCCCGATGCGCACCGGGACGTGGTGCCGGTTGCGGATCCGCCGCGTCTCCTCGGCCAGGTCCTCCCAGCGCTCGGCGACGGCGAGGAAGTTCGCCCCGGCAGTGGACAGGGTCGTGCGCTTGTCGCCGCGGGCGCGTTCGACCAGTCGCTGCCCCATGCGGCGCTCCAGCGCCTGCAGCCGGTAGCTCACCGTCGACTGGGAGGCGTGCAGCGCTTCGGCGGCCGCGCCGAGGCTGCCGAAGCGGGCGATCGCGAGGAACGTCTCGATCTCCTCGGGAACCAGCACATGAACGCTTTCGATGTTTGAAGCCGAATACTTCGACGTGACTTCGATAGTGGCTCGCCCCTAGCGTTCCTGGCAACCAACCGCCTCTTCTTGCCGAGGCCGTAGCCGTACGGGAGGGCGATGATGTCCACCTCGCACGAATCACTGCTGAGTCCGTTCACGCTGGCGGGCCGCACCCTCAAGAACCGGATCGCGCTGACCGCACATGGCGACAAGCTCGCGCGGGACGGCCGGATCACGGAGCGGCTCATCGGTCACTACGAGCGGCGCGCTGCCGGCGGTGCGGGCCTGATCGTCGCAGGCGGCTCCGCGTCGGTGCACCCGGACGCCGCGAACCCCGGCATGATCGCGCTCTGGAACCCCGAGAACGAGCCGCTGCTGGCGGATCTGGCCGACCGGGTCACCGGCCACGGCGCGGTTCTGCTCTGCCAGGCTTCGCACCGCTCGATCCGGGAAAGCCCGATGGGGCGTGACCCGTGGCTGGTGGCCCCGTCGCATGGTGCGGCCGGCGGTGGGTATGGCGCACCGGACGAACTCGGGGAGTTCCAGATCCAGGACGTCCTGCGGGCCTACGCCGCGGCCGCGCGGCGGCTGCACCGCTGCGGGTTCGACGGCATCGAGGTCACGGCCTTCGGAAGCCACCTCATCGAGATGTTCTGGAGTCCGGTGCTGAACCGGCGCACCGACCGCTACGGCGGATCGCCGGACAACCGGCTGCGCTTCGGCCGCGAGGTGCTGGATGCGGTGGCCTCCGCCGTGCCCGACGACTTCGTCGTCTCCTTCCGGATGTCCGGGGACGCGCTTTCCACGGCTACCGGGCTCAGTCCCGCGGACCTGCTCGACATCGCCGGGGTGATGAGCGGCCATCCCCGGATCGACCTGTTCAGCGTCTCGGGCGGCAGCGGCATGACCGCCCGCGGCCACGCCGCGACCGTGCCCACCGAAGCCATGTCCCCTGCCTGCTACAACCACCTCGGCCGCGCTTTCCGACAGCGGGTCGGCCAGCCGGTTCTGGTCGCCGGGCGGGTTCTCGACGCCGACCTCGGCGAGCGGACCATTTCCTCCGGTGACGCGGATCTGGTCGGGATGACCCGCGCGCTCATCGCGGACCCCGACCTGCCTGCACGGCTGGCCGCCGGTGCCGCCGACCGGGTCCGGCCCTGCATCGCGATCAACGAGGGCTGCCGCCGTGTTGTGGTCGGTCACGCGCTGGCGTGCACGGTCAACCCGAGCGTGGGGGAGGAGGGCCTGGACGCCTTCGCCGCCGCGACCGCCCCTCGACGGATCGTCGTGGTGGGGGCGGGCCCTGCCGGTTTGGAAGCCGCCCGGATCGCCGCCACGCGAGGCCACGCGGTCACCATCCACGAGCGGACCGGTCGGCTTGGCGGTCAGGTGCGGTTGGCCTCCACGGTCGGCAACCGCCCGCACCTGGCCCGCCACGTCGACTGGCTGGAAGGCGAGATGAACCGGCTCGGAGTCGAGACCCGCCTGGAGTCCGAGCTGTCCCCGGCCGACGTCGACCGGTTCGTCGCCGACGGCGCGGAAGCCCTGGTCATCGCGACCGGCTCGACCGCGTTCGTGCCCCCGGAGGCCGCCGGCCTGGACTGTCCGTCGGTGACCGAGTTCGAGCTGTTCGACGGCACCGCGGAGCTGCGGGCCGGTGCGCGTGCACTGGTCTACGACGCCGAAGGACATCGACGAGGTGCCGACGCGGCCCTTTTGCTCGCCGACCGGGGACTGACCGTCACGCTCGCCACGCCGCACGAGTCCCCGCTGTCGCACCTCGAACCGCCCAACCGTCCCGAGCTGGAACAACTGCTGCGTGCTTCGACCGTGCGAATCTTGCCTGACCAGCAGCTCGCAGGGGCGGGCGACGGCCGGCTGCTGCTGCGTGATGCCTGGACGGAGGAACCGATCGAGCCCGAGGCATACCAACTCGTGGTGTTCGTCGGGTACCGGCGTCCGCTCGGCGAGCTCCACCGCCACCTGAGCGCGACGGCTCCTGAGCTGCCCGTCCACGTGGTCGGCGATGCCAAGGCGCCTCGCTTGCTCAGGAACGCCATCTCCGATGGTGTGCGGGCTGGGATCGCCCTGTAGTCCGACCGGCTCCTGCTCGAACTCAGACGGAAGTCCGCAGTGGACGCCGGTTTGGGGCGCGGACCGACGCAACGACTTGTCCCGCTCGTGCGGTCTTCAACGCTCCACCTGGCCGGAGGAAACCTCCTTTCCCAGGACGAGCCGCGGCCGAGCGGGTCCGCAGAAGACACCTACCAGGTCGATTTCAGCATCGGAACGGGAAACGACACCCGCTACGAACGCATCGCCGCCATCGACGCCAGGAGCTACTACACCACCTGGCAGGGGCGGACCGACGAGATGCTCAGCTACACATCCGAACCTCTGCCGACACCGGTCGCGCTCGCCGGACACGCCATCGCCGATCTCTGGATCAGCGCGACCGAACCCGACGCCGCGCTGTTCGTATACCTGACCGAAATCGAAGCCGACGGCCCCCACCGGTACGTCACCGAAGGACTGCTCCGCCTCCTCCACCGACGCGAAAGCCCCCAGCCCCGGCCCACTACCGCACGACGTGGCCCTACCACACCTTCCGCCGCGACGACGCCGAACCGCTCGTCCCGGGTGAACCCGAGCATGTCCGCATTCCCCTGCTGCCAACCGCTTGGCGGTTCGCAACAGGCAGCAGGGTCCGGCTCTCCATCGCAGGTATCGACGCCGACCACTGCGCCCAGATCCCGCACGGCCGGCCGCCGTCGCTCACCGTCCTCCGCGACAGCACCCATCTGTCGGCACTGCACCTTCCCGTCTAGCAGGTCTTCGGGCAGGGTCGTGGTGGTGCCGCTCGAGTTGCGCGACCGGCCATCCCGCCGGTCAGGCCGACAGTGAGGACCGCGGCCAGGGCGAACGTCGCGGCCTCGTAGGTCATGGCGTGCCACAGCGCGTCGTCGGTGCTGGCGGCGGGCACCGAGTAGGCGATACCGGCGAGCGTGACGCCCAGCGTCCCGCCGAGCTGCTGCGCGGTCGGGAGCAGGCCCGAGACGGATGTGGCGGCCTCGGCGCGAACTCTGGCGATGACGTGGGTGAACGCCGAGGCGGTGAACACCCCGAACCCGGTTCCGCCCAGGAACAGAGCGAGCCAGAGCACCCACAGCAGGTTGTCCTCACCCGTGATCGCCGCGACGACGAGGGACACCAACGCCATCGTGACGGCGGACGCGGCGAGGATCCCGGGTCCGAAGCGCTTCCCCAGGTTGTTCGCGAACCCGCTGCCGACCAGAGCCCCGACGGCGTACGGGGTGATGGTCAGCCCTGTCCCGAGTTCACTCCAGCCCTGCGCTCCCTGCAGGTGCATCGACAGCAGCAGCGTGAAGGACGGCACCCCCGCGTTGAAGACGAAGACGATCCCCAAGCCCCATCTCGTCGCGGGCTCGGCCAGCGTGGTGGGGTGCACGAGCGGGTCCGCCACCCTGCGCTGGGACAACGCGAACCCGGTCATCAAGACCAATGCCGACGCCAAACTCACCCAGGTCCACATCGGCCACCCGGCGTCGCGCCCTACCGACAGGGGCAGCACCAGCAGGGCCAGTCCCAGAAGGCTCAGGACCGCGCCGACCGGATCGACGCGCTTCGCCCCATGCCCTTTCCGGCTGGAGGGCAGCGACGGTGACAGCAGGAGGGCGGCGACTCCGACAGGTACTGCCACCAGCATCGCGGCCCGCCAGCCCAAGCCCAGCGGGTTGAGCTGGATCAGCACACCACCGAGCACCGGACCCGCCAGCGACGCCCCCGCCATGGTCGCCCCGTAGGCGCTCAGCGCGGCGGGCCGGCGGCTCGCGGGCAGCGCCGACTGGATGATCGACAGGATCTGGGGTGCCACGAGCCCGCTGCCGACGCCCTGCGCGAGGCGGCCCGCAACCAGTAGCCAGGCTTCCGGTGCCGCGGCCGACCCGACCGAGGCGACGGTGAACAGCGCCATCCCGGCGACGAACATCCTCCGGTAGCCGTACCGGTCGCCCAGCCGTGCCGAGATGATCAGCGAGCAGGCGTAGGTGAGCGTGTAGCCGGTGAGAACGAGCTGGCTCTCGCCTTCGCCGGCGCCGAGATCCCGCTGCACGTCGACCACGGCCACCTGCATGACCGTGACGCTGAACAGCTGGACGAAGGTGCCGGACAGGATGATCGGTAGGAGGAGTCGTCGCGCCGGCGCCGGTGCACGCAGGAGCGTCACCGGGCGGTCCTCTGCAAGGCGACGCTCGCGAGCACCGCCGCGAGCTCCGCGGGCCGGGTCACGAACGGTGAGTGGCCGCCAGGAAGGGTGCGCACCTGCAGCGGCAGGTCCGGCACCACCTGGTTGGCCTCGTCGATCATCAAGTCCTGGGTGACGAGCGGCAGCGCCAGGTCGTCGGTCAGCCGGATGAACGTGCGGGCGATCCGTCCCCAGCGTTCGGGCGTGACCGGTACCGGTGTGGTGACGCTCGTGAACGGCTGGTCCGGGTGCAGGAACTGCCGCCAGGTATCCGGAGCGGTCGCGGGGAGATCGTTCAGGAAGGCTCGGCGGATGACGTCGATGTCGGCGGGGTCGGGCGACAGCGGGTTGATCCGGAAGGCACCCAGCTCGGCCGGGTCTCCGAGCGGCGGGATCCGGACCGCGCCCGCGTTCTGTTCCGCCTCGATGTAGTCGGAGAACCGGGGGCGGCCCGCGGGAACGAACGAGGACAGGTACACGAGGTGGTCGACGAGTTCGGGGGCCCGCTCGGCAGCGGCGGAGGCCGGGGCGCCGCCCGCGCTGTGGGCGACCAGCACCACGTTGCGGAACCGGGTGCGGACCGCGGCCAGCGCGTCCAGCACGACGTCGGTGATCTGAGCCGGCGTGACCTCGGCCAGCGCCGACTTCTCAGTGGCGAGTCCCGGCTGCCCGGGCTGGAAGTAGCCGGTGGGGACCGGCGCGCCGAGCCCGCTGCCGGGCAGGTCGATCGCGATGCCTGCGAGGTCCTGGAGTGCCAGGGCGCGCAGCGTTTCCGCCCAGTGCAGCGAGGAATGCCAGGCACCGTGGACGAACAGGAAGACGGTCTCGGACGAGGACGGACGGGTCACGTCGGGGCCCTTCTGGAGTGGTGATCACGTACCGCACCAGATCACACCCTTGTCGCCATCTTATCCATCGATATATCTCACGACCGCCTCTGCGATATCTCAGACATATAGTGGGGGTGTGGAAGCCCGTCACCTCCGCTACGCGCTCGCGCTCGCCGAGCACCAGCATTTCGGCCGCGCGGCGGCGTCGCTGGGGATCGCCCAGCCTCCGTTGTCGACGCAGATCGCCGCTTTGGAACGAGAGGTCGGCGAGCGGCTGTTCGACCGCACCTCCCGCGGGGTGCTGCCGACCGCCGCCGGAGAAGCCTTCCTCACCCGGGCGCGCAGTGCACTCGCCGAGATGAGACTCGCGCAGGTCGACGCGGGGAGGGCGGCGCGCGGGGAGACCGGGCGGCTGCGGATCGGGTTCATCGGGTCCGCGCTGCTCGACCCGCTGCCGGGAGTGCTCGGCCGGTTCCGCCGCACCCACCCGCAGGTCCGGCTCTCGCTCCAGGAGCTCGACACCCCCACGGGGACGGCGGCCCTTCTGGCCGGCGAGCTCGACGTTGCCGTCGGTCGGGGCAGCCCTCGCGGCACCGGAGCGGAGGACCTGGTCACCGTGCCGATCGGCGCGGATCATCTGGTGGCCGTGGTGTCCGCGGCGCATCCCTTCGCCGGGCGCCCGTCCATCGATGTCGAGCAGTTGGGCCGGGAGCCGCTCGTGGTCAGCCCGGACGCGGCGAGCTCCTACCTGAGACCGGTGTTCGGGCCGGACCCGGCCGTCCTCGACGGCGCCACGATGGCGCGCGACATCCACACGATCGCCGGGCTCGCCGCGTGCTGCGTCGGGGTCGGGCTCGGCCCGCACCGCATGCGGCTGATAGCCCGCGACGACATCCGGTTCTGCGACGTCGAACCCCGGTTCCGGCTGCCGGATCTGCACATGTCCTTCCGCGTGACCGATCGGTCGCCGGTGCTGGCGGCGTTCCTGTCCGTCGTGCGCCGCAACTGCGCGGAGGTCGGTTCACGCCTCGACGAACTGCTCGCTCGGCACCCGTCTGCCGTTGCCGACATGGCCGGCGGCTGACAGCAGGGGAGAGCGCTCGCCTGCATGGATCCGCAGCCGGCTCCGCCCCGCTCGGCGTAGGCGCTCAACCCGTGGTTGTGGCGAGGCATTCGGCGAGCGCATGTTCCAGCGTGGTGGATCCGGTGAGTTCCTTTCCGGCACCGGGTTCCACGCCGAGCTTGCCCGCGTTGAACGCGTCGTACATGTCGGTCAGCAGGTGTGCCGCGTCCGGGCTGCATCCCGAGATGCCGGTGAACAGTCCCATCCACTCGCTGCGCGCCACTTCGACCGCGTGCACGTCGCGGGCGAGGAGGTCGGACAGCACGTGCGCCGTGTCCGCGGGTGAGTAGTCGTGCGGGCCGGTGATGAACCGGATCCGCGTCGATTCCGCGGGGTCCTCGAGCGCGTCCGCGATCGCTTCGCCGACGTCGATCGCGGAGACCATGCGGATCTTCCGCTCCAGCGGGGTCAGGAAGCTGGGGAACACGCCGTCGCGGCGAGCCGGCTCGATGGCGTACCGCCAGTTCTCCATGAACTGCGGGCAGCGCAGGACCGTGGTCGGCAGTCCGGTGTCGCGAAGTGCTGCCTCCAGTGCTCGCGTGGTCAGGATCAGGCCGGTGCCCTGCGGGATCTCGGAGCCTTCGGCCGAGAGCGCGACCACGTGCGGCGGTTTCGCGATCTCGAGGGCCGCGGTGATCTTTTCGATCTGGCGGTCGTAGGTCGCGAGGACATCGGTTGCGTCGTAGTGCGTCGGCAGCATGACGAACACGCCGTTCACGCCGGTGCAGGCGGCGGCGAGGCTGTCGAGATCGGCGATGTCGGCGACGGCGAGCTCGCAGCCCATCTCACGCAGCGCCCCGCCGCGGCTCTCGTCGCGGACCACGGCGCGCACCGCGAGCCGTCGTCGGCGCAGCGCCGCCGCTGCCTGCCCACCGTTGAGTCCGGTCGCTCCGAGCACCGCGTACATGCGTCATCGTCCCCTCGTGGTCGCTCGCCCGAGCGGCCGGCCCGCCACCCCAGCAAAGCGGGCAGCTCGGTGCGTCTCGCTTCAAGCTAGCGCCTCGGATGGCCGGATCGTGCCGGAACGGACGGAGTGCGCGAGCACGAAGGGCGTCGACCGCTCGACCTTCGCCGAACGCACGCCGATGGGTGGAACGTCGTTGTTCCCGACACAGCGTCTCCGTAGCCTCGGGGCAGGATTTCGCCTGGGGAGCTGGAGAATCGATGGGTGACTACGCTTTCGATATGGGTTCGTACCGCCGCCCGGTCACGACTTCTTCGCCGGCGGCGCAGAAGTGGTTCGACCGGGGCCTGAACTGGACGTTCGGTTACGTCCACGAAGAGGCCGAGGCCTGTTTCCGCAAGGCGCTCGAACACGATCCGGACTGCGCGATGGCGCATTGGGGCATCGCCTACGTCATCGGTCCGAACTACAACAAGCCGTGGGAGCTGTTCGACGAGCGGGAGATCACCGAGACGCTGCGGCGGTCGCGAGAAGCCGTCGCGAAGGCGCGCAGCGCGATGGCCGGTGCCTCCGAAGCCGAGCAGGCGCTGATCGCGGCCTTGGGCGCGCGCTATCAGGCCGATACTCCCGCACCGGATCTGTCGGTGTGGAGCGACGCCTACACCGATGCCATGCGGGAGGTCGTCCGGCGGTTCCCCGACGATCCCGACGTGGTCATGCTCGCGGCCGAGGCGATGCTGAACCGCACGCCGTGGAACATGTGGGACCTGCGCTCCGGCGACCCCACGCCCGGCGCGGACACCCTGGAGTGCAAGGCGCTCCTCGAACACGGCATCGCGGTCGTCCGCGGTCGTGGCGACCGGCCGCATCCGGGGATCTGGCACCTATACATCCACCTCATGGAGATGTCGGGCACTCCGGAGGCAGCGCTGCGCGTCGCCGACGAACTGCGCCGGCTGGTACCGGACTCCGGGCACCTGGCGCACATGCCGACCCACATCGACGTGCTGTGCGGCAACTACCAGGACGTCGTGGACTGGAACCACATCGGCATCGAGAGGGACATGAAGTACTGGGAGTACGCGGGAGCGCTGAACTTCTACTCGCTGTACCGGGTGCACAACTACCACTTCAAGATGCACGGGGCGATGCTGCTCGGCCGGTTCGAGCCGGCGATGGAGGCCGCGCGCACGATGTTGGAGACCATCCCGGACGAGCTGGTCCGGATGCAGAACCCGCCGATGGCCGACTGGCTCGAGGCCTACATGTCGGTCAAGACGCATGCGCTCGTGCGCTTCGGCCGGTGGCGGGAGCTCATCGCCGATCCGCTGCCGGACGAGCCGGAGCTGTACAGCATGACCACGGCGATGAACCACTACGGCAAGGCCGTCGCGCACGCCAACCTCAAGCAGCACGACGAGGCGGCCATGGCGCAGCGCCGGTTCGAGGAGGCGGCCGCGAAGGTGCCGGAGACCCGGCGCCTGCACGTCGTCGAGTGCCACGACATCCTCGGCGTCGCCAGGGAGATGCTCACCGGAGAGGTCGAGTACCACAAGGGGAACCACGCGCTCGCCTTCGCGCATCTGCGCAAGGCGGTCGAGAACGAGGACAACTTGCCCTACGACGAGCCGTGGGGCTGGATGATGCCCAGCAGGCACGCGCTGGGCGCGCTGCTGCTGGAGCAGGGTCAGGTCGAGGAGGCCGCCGCGGCCTACGAAGCCGACCTGGGACTCGACGACACGATCATCCGGGCGAACCGGCACCCGAACAACGTGTGGGCATTGGTCGGTCTGCACGAGTGCTACACGCGGTTGCAGCGCACGACCGAGGCACGAATGATCAAGCCGCAGCTGGATGTCGCTCTCGCTCGTGCCGACGCGTCGATCCCGGCTTCCTGCTTCTGCCGGACAACCACTCGCTGCTGCGGCTAGCCGACGGGATCGGTGGTCTGCCGGCCAGGGAGCGGGAGCGGCGCGAGCGGTCGGTCGATGCGGCGGTATCCGAACGGCCGCCCAAACCATGCGGGGTGGGTGGCTGACCACCGGTGTGGTGAGCCGCGGTGCGACGTGGGTGCCGACGTGATCGTGTTGATCACGTCGGGTGTGCAAGAGCCCTGTTCCAGGGATCGAAGAACGGAGGTTGACCATGCGTCGTGCGGTGACCGTGCTGGTGTTGGCTGCTGCGGCTGCCCTCAGCTCTGCGGCGGTGGCGCAAGCCGCGTTGATCGATGAGCAGACGTGCAAGGATTTCGGCGGCACAGTCGCACCGGATACGTTCGTGGACAACGTCTGCGTTCTCGCCAACGGGATGGTCATCGGCCGGATCGTCTGACTGGTCCAGAGGGTTGCCGCGCCGTGAGGCGCGGGAACCGCTACCACTCGGCTCGGGTCTGCTCGACCTCGATGCCGTGGACCTCGTGGAGGTCGGCCTCGGTCGGAGGCCAGTGGGCGAGTGCGTCCCGCACGAGTGCCCGCCTTGGGCGCGTACCACTCGCGGAGCCCGGACGCGGGTCGATCGGGCCGCCGTCCGCCGCATCGCTCGATTCCCTGCCCGCGGTTCCAGGTGACCATCCGCCGACCAGCACCGTTCGGCGGCCCGCGGCCCTACACCATCTCTGGCGGACCTGGGGGCTTCGGCGCTGACGCCCTCTCCGCCTCCCTGGTTGTGTGAGGCAGCCGACAAAGCTGGCGAGCCGCGCAACAGCCGGTGAACAGCCGCGCTGTCGATCAGGTTGCGAAGGGTTCCTGTGTGGACACCGCTCGTCGGGCGTCCGTTGATCAACTTGGCGGGACTGGCAGCGAGCGAGCTTCTGCGCGGTGCTATCGTTCCGCGTTGGTAGCCGGTTGAGCCCAAGCCGCTCCGTCGCAGGGTGAAGTGTGTCCGTTCCCGGGCGCTGTTGTCACGCTGCGGCGGTGATCACGGAAGACGCGGATGGCAGACAAGACCGACTACTACGACTTGGCTTCGGCGGCGCGCCGGCTCGGCGGCACGCCCGACGTGGAGGCCACTCTCCGGGCGATCACGCAGGCCGCGGTGGCCACGGTGCCCGGGGCCGATTGCGCGGGGATCAGCTGGGTGGAGCGCCGCCGGGTGACTGCGCAGGCCCCGACGCATGAGCTGGTGGCCTATTGCGACCAGTTGCAGACCAAGCTCGGCGAGGGACCGTGCCTGCAGGCGATCCGCTCGCAGGACACGGTGGTCGTCGAGGACCTGACCGTTGATCAGCGGTGGCCCGAGTTCGCCGCGCATGCGGTCGAGCGAGGGGTGCGCAGCATGCTCTCGTTCCGGCTGTTCGTGGCACGGGAGACCTTGGGGGCGCTCAACCTCTACTCGTGCAGCCCCGGCCGGTTCGGTGAGAACGCGCGGATCGTCGGTGAGCTGTTCGCCGCACACGCCGCGGTGGTGGTCTCCGGCAAGCGCCGCGAGGACCAGCTCAGCCAGGCGCTGCTGACGCGCGATGTGATCGGCCAGGCCAAGGGCATCCTCATGGAGCGCTACGGCATCACCGCCGAGCAGGCCTTCGACCGGCTCATCGCGGCCTCGCAGGCGGCCAACATGAAACTGCGCGAGGTGGCCGCCAAGCTCGCCAGCCGTGAAGGACCGGACTTGACGGCATGACCGTGCCGCATCCGACCGAGCGGCGGGGCACGCTCGTCGAGCGCCCCGGAAACCCACGGCGCCGGATCTCCGCCGCGTTCCGCTGGGCCCGCATGCGCGGCCGGTCCGTAGTCCGGCGGCGCCGTGGCGGCAGGGTGGTGCGGACCCTGTTGCGCGGTCGCGGAACAGACGCCTGCCAGCAGTGGTGGCGCTTCTGCTGGGGCCGCTGATCTTCGCGGTGCCGCCGTTGTTCCGGGTTGATGGCCATTACGGGATCACCAGCGGAACGCTCCTCGCGTTGTCGATGGCCGGTGGGTCGTGGTTTTGCTCTGTCTCGCCGCGATCGCGTTTCCGCTGGCCCGGGTTCTCCGGATCGACTGGGTCGCCTGCATCGCCGACCTGCTGATGGTGCTGGCGTTCGGCCTGCTCGCTTGGCGTGCCTGGCAGCGGCCGGTCGCGGCCGCCACGTGCGGCTGGCGTGAACGCGCTGGTAACCAGGTCGGCGGGGCAGGTATCGATTCAGTTACCGATCCATGCGCAGGGGTGTGCGCCAGCTCATTGCCGGGCCTGAGCGCTGCGGATAGCTTCCGCGCAATGCCCCAGCTCACGGCGGTTGTCCGCAGTGTGGGCGCGGACTAGCGGGAGGTGGCCATGCCGTCGTGGCGGGTGCGCGATTTTCACGATGACGACCTCGACCAGGCGATCCACATCTGGGACCAGAGCCGGGAGGGTGGAGAGCCGGTCTTCTCGGCCGCCGAGGTGATCTCGATCGCTCGGGCCGGCCACCCGGCGATGGTGGCGGTCGTGCAGCAGGACGTGGTCGGCATGGCGGCCGCCAAGGTGGAGGGCGAGCGCGCCTGGCTGGCGATGTTCGCCCTCGACGCGCGGTGGCGCAACCGCGGCATCGGCAGCGCGCTGCTGGGCGAGCTGGAGAAGAAGTTGCGCGGCCAGGGCGTGCACCGCATCACGAGCCTGGTGCCCGAGGGCGCGGCCGGGTTCAAGGCGATGGTCAACTCCGGCTACCGGCCGCGCACCGACCTGACCTACTTCGAGAAGGTCGAAGACCTCGATCCCGCCGACTTCGGCGTGCTGGAGGAGCTCGGCGGGCAGTTGCTGCCGCCCGGCCGGTGGGATGCACTGGCCGGGATGACGCGGGAGAAGGATGTCATCGAGCGCCGCGTGGTGCTGCCGATCTCCCACGCCGAGCAGGCCGAGCGGCATGGCGTGCTGCCGCCGAAGGCGATCGTGCTGTTCGGGCCGCCGGGAACCGGCAAGACCAGCTTCGCCAAGGCGATCGCCTCCCGGCTGAACTGGCCGTTCGTCGAGCTGTTCCCGTCCCGGCTGGCCGGGTCGTCCCCGGACGGGCTGGCGGCCTCGTTGCGCGCGGTGTTCGCCGAGCTCGAGGACCTCGACGACCTGGTGTTGTTCATCGACGAGGTCGAGGAGATCGCGGGCATGCGCTCCACGCCCGCGGCCGGCCCCGCGCACGGGGTCACCAACGAGCTGCTCAAGCTCATCCCGGGCTTCCGCGAGCACGACCACCGGCTGCTGGTCTGCGCCACCAACTCGGTCAGCTCGCTGGACTCGGCGTTCCTGCGACCCGGTCGCTTCGACTACATCATCCCGGTGGGGCCGCCGGATCCGCCCGCCCGCCGCGCGATCTGGTCGCGCTACCTGGGGCCGGCGCGGGACAACGTGGACCTGGATCTGCTGGTGGAGCGCACCGACCTGTTCACGCCGGCCGACATCGAGTTCGCCGCGCGCCAGGGCGCCCAGACCGCCTTCGAGCGCGACGTGCTGCACGACGACAGCGCTCTGGCCACGACGCAGGACTACCTGCGGGCGGTCGCCGACGCCCGCCCGACCCTCACCGCCGACGCCATCAAGGAGTTCCAGCAGGACATCGAGGAATACACCCGGCTCTGACCAGGGCCGGCCCGTCGGGCAGAGGCGTCATCACGGCTTTCCGTCCGATGCGGTCTCAGCGGTGGTCGTCCCAGTCGACCGGTAGCCGGTGGACGCCGTGACTGATTCCGTCGTGACCGCGATCACGCTCGCCGGAAACGAGGACGCGCTCGCCCGTCTCGCCGACGAATTGCACGCGGAGCAGGTCTTCGCCGAGTTCCTCTCGGTCGCTGTTCCATACCACAGCGCCCGGATGGACCCCATCAAGGACGAACTGCTGACCTCCTTGGAGGATCTCAAACGCACCCGGCGCGTGTGCCGCTGTACCTGACGGGCAAGGACGGTGTCGCGCACGGTGCGCAACGGTGTTCTCGCGGGCAATGCGTGGAACGATTCCCCGGTCACGCAGGGCTTTCCGGTGATGGTCGTAATCGTAGCCGCGATCGCCGTAAAGCCAGCGCGGCCGCTGCCACGGCCGGCCGCGTTTGCCCCGGATCGTGGGCAGAGCCTCGACCAGCGGGATCAGTCGGGTGCTGTCATGGCGGTTGCCACCGGTGACCGACACCGCCAACGGCACACCGCCGGCATCGATGATCACATGGTGTTTCGTGCCGGGTCGAGCCCGATCGACGGGCGAGGGGCCCGTCGCCGCCCCCCTTGAGGTCCAAGCCCATGTTGTGCAGCGCGGCCAAAGACGTCGTGAGGCGCTCGCGTTCGTCCTCCTGGCGGCGGATCGACGGCAGGGTACGGCCCTCAAGTCCCCCTGCTTTCCAGGCATTCGCGAAGCGAGTGGGCAAGCACCGGGTGCGGGCCGATCTCGACGAACACGCGGTAGCCGTCGTCGACGAGCCGGTCCACGGCGCCGCGGAAGCGCACGCTGTCCCGGACGTTGTGCCACCAGTAGGCCGCGTCGACGGCGGGGAACGACGCGATGCGTCGGGCGAGTCGGGCCACGAACTCGTCCAGTTCGGCGTCGGGCAGCGTCCGGTTGATCCAGCCGTACCGTTCGGCCTCGTCAGCATCGAAGTCGGCTCCGCCGAGGATCGCCTCCATCGTGCCCAGGTGTGTTGCATTCCCGCCGGCGCCTGGGCGGACGGCAGCTCGGGGCGAAGCCGCAGGCCTTTTGCCCTCGGAACGCTCCAGCGACGTGCAGCTGTGATCACATGGTGCTTCGGTGCCTGCGTGAACGCGAGTTCGGCATGAGCCAGATGGGCACGACGACTAGCGGCTCAGCAAGCGCTCGAGCCAGGATTCGCGGGCGGCGACGCAGGCCCGCGCAACCGCGGATTCCGGTGCGATGTCGTAGAATCCGTGGAACGCGCCGCCCCAGACATGCAGCTCCGCATCGCCGCCGGCCGCCCAGATCGCGCTCGCGAAGGCCACGGCCTCGTCCCGGAACACCTCTGCTGCGCCGGCATCGACGAACGTCGGTGGTAGCCCGCTGAGGTCGGTCGCCCGAGCCGCCGCGGCATAGGGGGAGACGTCGGCCGTTCCCCTCCGGTCGCCCAGGACCGCCGTCCACGCGGTGAGGTTGCTCGTCCGGTCCCAGACGCCGATTCCGTCGTACTGATGCGACGACGCGGTCTCGTTGCGGTCATCGATCATGGGGCACTGGAGCAGTTGGCCGTGCAGCCTCGGCCCGTTGCGGTCGCGGGCCAGCAGTGTGGTTCCGGCAGCGAGGCCGCCTCCCCGCTGCCGCCGAAGATGATCAGGCGGTCGCGGTCGAACAGCAGGTCGTCGGCGTGCGCGGCCATCCATTCCAGCCCCGCGTAGCAGTCCTCGACGGGGACGGGGTGGGGGTGCTCGGGCGCGAGCCGGAACTCGACCGTGACCGCGACGGCGTCGTACTTCATCGCCCAGTCGACCAGCGGATACACCGAGGAGAACCGGTCGCCCATGACCATGCCACCGCCATGGATGTGGTAGATCCCCGGGCCTCGGGTTCGGTGGCCCTCGCGTGAGATGACCGATACCGCGATCTCCGCTCCGCCGTAGCCGGTGATGGTGTGGTGGACGCACTCGACGGGCCGGTCACCGATCTGTTCCTCGATCCCGGGAAACGGCATGGAACGGTACTGCTCCAGCTGTTCCGCCGTCATGCGGACCGGGACCCGGCCGTCGAGCGCCGGTAGCAGAGCGGCGAGCTCGGGATCGAACGGTGGCCGTGGCATCCGACTTGTCACTGAATGCTCCAGGAAGTCATCGCGTCCTTCGGCTGGTCCCTGCAACAGGTTTGGGCCAGGGGAGCGAAGGTTCGTTCGGTGGATGAGTGTCTGCGGCTAGGCTCTGTCCACCTCGATGAGCATGCCGGGAGGCTAACACGGGCTCGGGTGTGACGCTGCGGGTTTTTCGACTTGCCGGTCTGAGGCAGGATCTCCGAGGGGGCCGGTTGCGGGAACGCGGCACCGTTCGGTCCCGCGGGAGTGACCGGTGATGTCGTTGGTGCCGGTGTGGCGGTCAGCCGGAGGTCGCGTCGCGCCAGAACAACGCGGTCAGCCGGTCGGCGGTGCGTTGCATCTGCTGGAGGGCCTCGGGGATGCGGGCCCGGCCGAACCGGCTGCGCGGACTGTTGAGGGTCAGGATGGCCACGAGGGTGCCCGCGCTGTCGCGGATCGGGCGCGACAGCGAGAGGAGCTCGTTCTCGAGCTCGTTGTCGATGATGGCGAAGCCCTGCTCCCGGACCTGCTCCAGCTCCTTGATGAGGGCCGTGCGGTCGGTGATGGTGTACGGGGTGAACGCCTCGAGCTTCTCGGGAAGCATCGCGCGCAGCTTGTCGGGCGGCTGCTCGGCCAGCAGCACCTTGCCCGTGGAGCTGGCGTGCATGGGGTACTGCTCGCCGACCATGTTCCTGGACACGATGCCGACCACGTGCGACCCCGCGGCCTCCGCGACCAGGTCGAGCCCGTCGTGGGAGTTCGGGACGGACAGCGTGACCGACTCGTTGAACTCGTCGGCCAGTTCCTGCAGCACCGGCTGGGCGTGGGCCACGAGGCCCGTGTACGGGTCGGCGCGGCGGCCGAGCCGGGCGAGCTCCCAGCCGAGGACGTAGTTGGTGTCGATGCGGTCGACGAGTCCGGCCTGCTCGAGGCTGTAGAGCAGCCGGAAGGCGGTCGGCCTGCTCAGGCCGGTTGCTTTCGCGAGTGTGGTGACGGTGGCTCCGGTGCGCGGCTGGGCGGCCAGCTCGCGGAGCAGGCGGACGGCCTTCGACACCGACTTGTTGGCCATCGCAGCGTGCTCGGCCTCGTCGCCCATTCCTCTCTGCCTCCTGCCGCCTCGGAACGCATCCGGGCACCTTGGACCGGCGCCCCGCGTCCAGGCTAACAGCCTGCGTTCACTTAGTGGACGCAGCGGGCGTTGTGGGCAGATCGGACCGTATCCAGTTGGCGGTTTCCAGGCGCTGTCCTCATCGGGGTGTGGGCCCGTCCATCGGCGCCGGCGCCCCGAGGCTGCGGTGAGTCTGGCCAGGGGACTTGCGATCCCTCCATGTGGCTGCATGTCCGTCGGCGTTCGTGCTGGTGAGGCTGAACGCGAGACATAGGGTGTTTGCATACTGAACGATATGTTCGCTGTCGTCCCAGTGTGAGGCGAGCAATCCTCGATGTCAATCTCCGTTGTCTGGGGCGAAGTCTTGACGGGTCCACATGGCCTCTGACACGTGGTCATTGCGTTCACATGATGAACGAATAGATCGAGTTCGGGTACCCGGTACGAACTCGATCGGCGCCGTCTGGCAGCACGTCTCAAAACACGTCGCCCGCGGTCGGGGCATGGGGCGCCGTCAGCGTGCGCACCCATACCGCGGGCGCTTCGCCAGGGAGGGAACAAGCTGGTGACCAACACCGCAGTTGAGGACACCACGCCCAGATCGGTCGACAGGAAGCGGTTCCTGGTCAGGCTGACCATCGTCGCCTCCGGCGGCATGTTCATCGACGGCTACGTCCTCGGCATCGTCGGTCCCGTGATCGCCGCGATCACCGCCGACCTGAACATGTCCGTGTACGGGGAGGGACTGATCGGCGCCGCCGCGCTGATCGGCATCTTCGCGGGTGGACCGCTCGGCGGCTGGCTCGCGGACAAACTCGGCCGCAAACCGATGTTCACGGCCGACCTCGCCATATTCGTGGTCGGGTCGGTCATGCAGTTCTTCGTCGACTCGAGCTGGCAGCTGTTCCTCGTGCGGCTGCTGATGGGGGTCGCGATCGGCGCCGAGTACTCCATCGGCTGGCCACTCATGGCGGAGTTCGCGCCGGCACGCCTGCGCGGCAGGTGCATGTCGTTCGCCGAGGTGGCCTGGTACATCGGGTTCGTGGCGGCGTTCGTCGTCGGCTACGTGCTGATGGCGGTCGATGCCGACTGGCGGGTCGTCCTCGGGACGAGCACCCTGCCGGCCGTGCTGTTGTTCCTCGGCCGGCTGGGCGTGCCGGAGTCACCGCGCTGGCTGATGAACAAGGGCCGCGTCGAGGAGGCCCGGCAGATCGCCGACACCTACATCGAAGACGTCGCGGATCGCGACGACATCACCGGCGAGCAGGAGCGCCAGGGCACGTTCGGCATGCTCTTCTCGCCGCAGCACTGGCGTGCCACCGCGTTCATCTCGGTGTTCTGGTTCTGCACCGTGACGCCCTACTTCGCCATCGCGACGTTCTCGGCCAGCGTGCTGTCGCAGTACGGGCTCGGGGAGGACGGTCTGGCCGGTGCCATCGGGGTCAACGGGGTCGCCCTCGTCGGCGTCGTCGTCTCGTGCCTGCTCATCGACCGCATCGGGCGCCGCAAGCTCACCATTCCCCAGCAGTGGGTCTGCGCGGTGGTGCTGGTGATCATCGGGCTCTGGGCGTCGGCGCCGCCGCTGGTGGTCCTGGCCTGCTTCCTGATCTTCGCCTTCGCCAACGCCATGTGCACGGCTCTCACGGGCGTCTACCCCGGTGAAGTGCTGCCCACCGAGGTCCGGGGGATCGGAACCGGGTTCGCGACGGCGGTCAGCCGCGTCGGCGCCGGCCTGGGAACGTTCCTGTTCCCCTGGTCCATGCAGGAGCTCGGCGCCGGGACCACGATGCTCATCGCCGCCGGAGTCTGCGTCGTCGGAGGCGCGGTCTCCCAGGTCCTGGCCCCGGAAACGGTCGGCCGCAACCTGAACGAGATCAGCTCCGCGGGCACGCGGTAGCGGTTGTCCGCACGACGGCGCCCGACCTCGCTCAGCGAGTCGGGCGCCGTCGTGTGCCGTTCAGCGGGCGCAGTGCCAGTGCCAGCTCGTCGCCGGCCCCTTGCGCCTACGCGAACAGGGCGCTGTAGCCGTTCAGCGCCGGCTGCCCGCCGAGGTGGGCGTAAAGCACCGTGGTGTCCTCGGCGATCTCGCCTCGGGTGACCAGGTCGATGAGGCCCGCCATGGACTTGCCCTCGTACACCGGGTCGGTGACCATGCCCTCGGTTCGCGCGGCCAGCCGCATCGCGTCCAGAGTGGACTCGTCCGGGATGCCGTAGGTGCCCGCGTGGTACCGCTCGTCGAGCAGGATCTCGTCGTCGGCCGGCTCGCGGCCGAGTTCGAGGAGCGATGTGGTGTTGCGGGCGATCCGCGCGATCTGGTTCCAGGTCTCCTTGGGCCTGGCCGAGGCGTCGATGCCGAGGATCCGCCGCGGCCGTCCGCCCAGCGCGGCGAACCCGGCGATCATGCCGGCCTGGGTGCTGCCGGTGACCGAGCACACCACGACGGTGTCGAAGAAGACCCCGAGCTGCCGTTCCTGCTCGGCCACCTCGAACGCCCAGTTCGCGAAGCCCAGCCCGCCGAGGCGGTGGTCCGAGGCGCCGGCGGGGATCGGGTAGGGCTTGCCGCCCGCCGCCTCGATCTCCGCGATCGCCTGTTCCCAGCTCTCCTTGAAGCCGATGCCGAAGCCGGCCTTCACCAGTCGAACGTCCGCTCCGGCGAGCCGGGACACCAGGATGTTGCCGACCTTGTCGTAAACCGCGTCCGGCCAGTCGACCCAGCTCTCCTGCACCAGCACGCACTTGAGCCCCGCCCGGGCCGCGACCGCCGCGACCTGGCGCGTGTGGTTGGACTGCACGCCGCCGATCGACACGAGCGTGTCGCAGCCCTGCGACAGGGCATCGGCCACGAGGTACTCGAGCTTGCGGGTCTTGTTGCCGCCGTAGGCGATGCCGGAGTTGCAGTCCTCGCGCTTGGCCCAGATCTCGGCGCCGCCCAGGTGAGCGGTCAGCCGTTCCAGCCGGTGCACCGGCGACGGGCCGAACAGCAGCGGATAGCGGTCGAAGTCGTCGAGTGACAAGGAAATCCTCCGATCAGGGAATGTCGAGCCTGCGGCGCGCGAACACGACGCAGACCAGGCTCAGCACGGCCAGGAGCATCAGGTAGAAGGTCAGCGAGAGCTTGCTGCCCGTCGCGTCGACGAGCCAGACGATCACCAGCGGCGTCGTCCCGCCGAAGGTCATCACGCCGATGTTGTAGCTCACCGCCATCCCGGTGGCGCGGCTCGTGACCGGGAACAGCTCGGCCATCATCGCGGGCAGCGGAGCGAAGTAGCCGGCCTTCAGCACACCGACCAGGAACATCACGACGAGGATCACCGTGAAGCCCGGAGCGGCGATCAGGAACGCGAAGCTCGGGTACACCAGCGCGAGGATCAGCGCCGCGAAGATCAGCATGATCCGGGTGCGGCCGAAGCGGTCCGACAGATGTCCCACCACGGGAGTCAGG
This sequence comes from Saccharopolyspora erythraea NRRL 2338, assembly GCF_000062885.1. Lineage (NCBI taxonomy): Bacteria > Bacillati > Actinomycetota > Actinomycetes > Pseudonocardiales > Pseudonocardiaceae > Saccharopolyspora > Saccharopolyspora erythraea. The sequence continues at coordinate 3,039,738 of NC_009142.1, forward strand.
CCGGTCAGCACGATCCCGGTGACCAAAGTGGACGCGAATCCGGTCGACGCGGGCAGGCCCAGCTCCTTCACCGCGAAAGTGGGCATGTAGGTGATGAGGTAGCTGATCGCGGTGGACACGGCGAGCGCGCCCATCGCCACGAACATGCGGCCCTTCTGGGAGCGGAACGTCTCCTGCACCGGCGCGCGCTCCAGGTCAGCGGTCTTGACGAACTCACCGGCCTCGTCGACGTAGCGCCGGATGTAGTAGCCGACCGGGCCGATCAGCAGACCGAACAGGAACGGGATGCGCCAACCCCACGACTCCAGCTGCGCGTCGGACAGCGTGGCGGTCAGCACCGTGCCGAACGCCGAGGCGAGCAGCGTCGCGAGTCCCTGGCTGGCGAACTGCCAGCTGGCCATGAAGCCGCGCTTCTCGGGCGCGTGCTCGACGAGGAACGCGGTGGCGCTGCCGAACTCCCCGCCCGCGGAGAAGCCCTGGACGAGCCGGGCGAGCAGGATCGCGATCGGCGCGAGGAGCCCGATCTGCGCGTACGGCGGCATGATGGCGATGAGCAGGGTCGCGGCCATCATGAGCCGGATCGACAGCATCAGCGCGCGCTTGCGCCCGGCCCGGTCGGCATACGCGCCGAGCACGAGCGCCCCGATCGGCCGGACCACATAGGACACCGCGAACGTGCCGAGCGTCAGCAGCAGCGACACGGTCTCGTCGTCGGAGGGGAAGAACAGCTTCGAGATCGTCGCGGCGAAGAAGCCGTAGACGAGGATGTCGAACCATTCCAGTGCGTTGCCGATCGACGCCGCGACGATGACGCGGCGCACCTTCACCGGTGCTTCGGGGGCGGCTGTCCGCGCGGTCATGGGTGTCTCCTCACGGGAGCGTCCTCACCGAGGTCCCAGAACAGGCCGGCCATGATGCGCAGGCCCTCCCGCGCCACGGGGGCCAGCAAGTGCTCGTCCGGGGCGTGCTGGGCGCAGGCGGGGTAGGAGTGCGGGATCCAGAGCGTGCACAGCCCGAGCTCGTCGGCGAAGGCGTCGTTGGGGATGCTGCCGCCGAGGTTGGGCAGCAGCGCGGGGTTCGCGCCGGTGGTGCGGCTGATCGAGCCGAGAGCCCAGCGCACCCAGGGGTCGTCCGGGTCCGTCCGGGTCGGTGGCATGGTCGGGCCGACCTCGACCTCGACCATGGGAAATCCGTGCTCGTCCAGGTGCTCGCGGAGGATGACGGCGAGCTTGTCCAAATCGGTGCCGACCACGGACCGGAGTTGGCAGTGCGCGTGTGCGCTGCCGGGAATGGCGTTGACCGGGTTGTCCGGGTTGCCCGCGGCGAGCGAGAGCACTTCGATGGTGTTCCAGCCGACGAGTCGCTCGGCCGGCGTGAGGCCGGGTTCGCCCCAGTCGTCGTCGATGGGCGGATCGTCCGGTCCGCCGCCGACCGCGATGTCGCGCAGGGCGTCCCGGACGTTGGCGGGGATCTCCTGCGGCCGCAGACCGGGGACGAGTATCCGGCCCCGCGCGTCGACGAGGGTGGCGAGCGCACCGGCCAGCACGGTCGCCGGGTTGCGCAGCAGACCGCCCCAGTTGCCGGAGTGGTGGGAGCCCTCGCGCAGGCCGACCCGCAGCGTGAACGGGGTGGAGCCGCGCGAACCGAGGAACAGCGTCGGCCTCTGCGCGTTCACGCGCGGCCCGTCGGAGGCGATCAGCACGTCGGCGGCGAGCTCGTCGGGCAACTGGGCGCAGACCGTGCGAAGGCCCGGTGAGCCGGACTCCTCCCCGGTCTCGACCAGCACCTTGAGGTTGAATCCGAGACGGCCGCGCACGCGGAGCACCTGCTCGAGCGCCGCGAAGTTGATCGTGTGCTGGCCCTTGTTGTCGGCGGTGCCGCGGCCGTACCAGCGGTCGCCCTCGACCACGACCTGCCACGGGTCGAGGCCGTGCCGCCAGCGCTCCGGCTCGCCGAGGACGACGTCGCCGTGGCCGTAGACCAGCACCGTGGGCAGCTCGTCGGCCTCGTGCCGGGTCGCCACGAGCAGCGGGTAGTCGCCGGCGGGGTTGTCGACGACGCGCGCCGCGCAGTCCAGCCGGCCGGTGAGCGCCGGGGCCAGTTCCCCGGTGAGGTAGGAATGCAGCGTCCGCGCCCTCGCCGGGTCCTGGCTTTCGGTCGCGAATGCGACCCGGCGGCCGAGTTCGGTGCGGAATTGCCCGGAATCGAAGTATTCGGCGGCACGCTCGATCGCGGCAGCACGTGTCATTTTTCCTCTTAACGTCGAGAACGTGCGAATTGCAATTCGGCCGACCGGTGCGTCGAGTTTATGGAGCGGTGATGGACGGCACAACTACACGTTTTCGAAGGGTGTATTGCCCTGGCGGCAACGACCGCGGCCACCCGCTTCCCACCGCGGCCATCCGCTTCCCACGACCACGCCCGGCGTCCGGGCGTCGCGCGGCAGTACATTCCCGGGATGCACCTCGTGCCCACGTCGCTGCGCTACTTCCTCGAGGTCGCGCGCACCGGATCGATCAGCGAGGCCTCGGAGCGCCTGCACGTGGCCACGTCGGCGATCAGCAGGCAGATCACGAAGCTGGAGCAGGAGGTGGGGGCGCCGCTGTTCGAGCGCCAGCCGCGAGGGATGGTGCTGTCGGAGGCGGGCGAGATCCTCGCCGCCTACGCCCGGCGCAGCGCGCTGGAGGCCGAGCAGGTGCTCGCCGACGTGCACGGCGTCGAGGCCCTGCACCGCAGTACCGTCAAGCTCGCGAGCTCCGAGGGTTTCGCGCGCGATTTCCTGCCGGCCGCGATAACCACTTTCCGGGAAAAGCATCCGGGGGTGCGGTTCCGGCTGGACGTCACCGGCCCGGCGGCGGCGACGCAGCAGGTGAAAGACGGCACGGCGGACCTCAGCGTCACTTACAGCCTCGGGCCGGAAGAAGGAATCAAGGTCGAGTATTCGCAGCAGCAGCCGGTCTACGCGCTGATGCCCGACGATCATCCGCTGGCGCACCGGGAGGACGTCGAGCTCGCGGACCTGCTGGAGTACCCGCTCGCGCTGATGGAGGAGGGCACCACGATCCGGCAGCTCTTCGACGTCTGCGTCGCGCTGGAAGGGCTGAGCTTCGAGCCCGCGCTCGTGAGCAACTACTCGGGTGCGCTGCAGAGCTTCGCGCAGCTGCGGGGCGGGGTCAGCCTGGTCGGCCCGCTGACGGTGCGGCGGCGGCTCGATGCCGACCGCCTGGCGATCGTGCCCATCAGCAACCCGGAGCTGAGCCGCCGGAGCATGCAGATCCAGTCCATGGCGCGGCGCGCGTTGCCCGCGGCGGTGAAGGCCTTCCTCGCGCACCTGATCGAGCAGGTCGGCGATGACCTCCTCGGGTAGGCAGGCCCTGGCGGCGGCACGCTGTAGCCGACCTCCCGCGGTGCGACTCACCCGCCCTCGGATCGGCGACGGAGCAGCGGGGCGATGCGGTGTCGACGAGCTCGCGCATGACGGACGGATACATGCCGCCGTGCTGCTGGGCGGCGGTTACCGCCACCCCGGTTGGACAGTCGTTGAACACGATTCGCCCGGAGCGCTGCCGCCAGCGCCACCAGGCCGGTGACCCGGTGCGTAGTGCGGACCTGGTCGGCGTGTTCGCCGACGGGTCCGTGGACGCCCTCGCCCATGTCCTCAGTGAGCGGAGACCTCGAACTCCACCGACCCCCAGCCTGCGAAAGTGCCCGACGATGAGCTGCCCCGGCTCGAACTCGACTCCATCGGCGGCCAGCCGGTTGCACAGCCACGCGGTGGCGGCCAACGGGATCGCCCAGCATGTTCCTGGTGTTCCCGTCCATCAGGTGGCGGCCGTTGAAGTGGAGGGTGCCGCGCGTGTCGCTCAATGTCAGCTCGGTGACGCGCCGAGGTGTTCTTCCGAGGATGACCGCGTGGGTTCCACATCGCTTCACGGCGCTGCGACTCGGGAGCGACGAGTTCGATGAGATCGGCAGTGGTCGATGCCGGTCTCCTCGACCCGGCTGATCAGCTCGTCGACACCGGGTGTCGCACCCGGTCACCGGCGGGCTCGATGCTCCGCGCCGGGCGCGCTGGTGGGGGAGGGTCGCCGATGCGTGCAGTGCCATCGGCGACCCTCCTGCTGGAACGTGCTCACCCCTGAGGTGTGCGCCAGCGACGTGAGTCGCCCGCTTCGCCCACAGTTCTGGGCACCTCCAGCGGGTTGGATTCGCGCAGCGCGGGGGGCAGGGCGAAGTCCGGTGCGTTCTGGTAGGCCACCGGGCGCAGGAAGCGGTCGATCGCCGCGGTGCCCACGGAGGTGTGCGCAACCGCGGTGGTGGACGGATACGGGCCGCCGTGCTGCTGGGCGGCGGTCACCGCCACCCCGGTCGGCCAGTCGTTGAACACGATCCGCCCGGAGCGCTGCGCCGCCAGCGCCACCAGGCCGGTGATCTGATGCCGCTCGGCGTCGTCGGGTTCGCCGGCGGTGTGGATGGTGACCGTCAGGCTGCCCTGCACGGCGGCCAGCACCGCGTGCAGTTCGTCGTCGGAGCCGTACTCGGCGACCACTGCGGAGGGACCGAAGTTCTCCTCCAGGAGAACGGGGTGTTCGCGCAGGTTCTCCACCGATCCCGCGTGGAGGAGGGTCGGGGTGAACGCGGGGACCCCGGACGGGACCTCGTGCTCGGCTCCGCGCGCGAGGACGTCGACTCCGGGCACTGCCGCGAGTTCCTCGGTCCGCTCCCGGTAGCGCTCGGCGATCCCGGAGGTGAGCAGCCTGGCCGGCGGCACCTCCCCGGTCAGCTTCGCGATCTGCGGCGGCAGGCCCGTTCCGCGCGGTAGCAGGAGGATTCCCGGCTTGGTGCAGAACTGCCCGGCTCCGAGGGTGAAGGATCCGACGAAGCCCGCGGCGACCTGGTCGGCGCGTTCGCGCTCGGCCCCGGCCGTGACGACCGCGGGGTTGATGCTGCCCAGCTCACCGTAGAAGGGGATCGGGTCGGGCCGGGACGCGGCGATGTCGAACAACGCCCGCCCGCCGGACACCGACCCGGTGAACGCCCCGGCCGCTACCCGGGGGTCCTGCAGTGCCCGCACGCCGGCCTGCCTGCCGGCGATCATCGCGAAGGTCCCCTCCGGCGCGCCGGAGGCGGCCAGAGCCGAACGCACGACGTCGGCCGTCTTCCGCGAGGTGTTCGGGTGGCCGGGGTGTGCCTTGAGCACCACCGGGCACCCCGCGGCGAGTGCGGAGGCGGTGTCGCCGCCGGCGACGGAGAACGCGAACGGGAAGTTGCTCGCCGCGTACACGAGCACCGGGCCGATCGGCATCAGCCCGCGGCGGAGGTCGGGCCGGGGACCGAGGACGAAGTCGGTGTCCTGCCGGTCGAGGACGACCCGCAGGTAGGAGCCGTCGCGCAGGACATCGGCGAACATGCGCAACTGCACCGTCGTGCGCTTGAGCTCACCGGTGAGCCTGCCTTCGGCGAGCCCGGTCTCCCGCATGGCCTCGGCGATCAGGGACGCACCCTCGGCATCGAGCGAGTCGGCCACCGCGGACAGCGCGTCCGCCCGCCTGCGCGGGGACCACTGCCCCCAGACCGCGGCCGCCGTGGCCGCCGCTGTCAGACACCGCTCGACCTCGTCCTGGGACTCCTCGGGCTCAGCTTGCTCGAACGTGTTGGTCATGGCTGTGTGCTCTCACTTCGTCGTCTTGCGGGGCGTGGAGGTGATCACAGCTGGAGGGTGCGGTACCCGCCGAGCTTGCCGCGGTGGAAGACCAGGGGCTGGCCTCCGCCGGAGTCCAGGCGGAGGACTTCGGCGATCACGATGACGTGGTCGCCGCCCTCCAGCTCCTGGACGGTCCTGCAGTCGATCCAGGCGTGCGCGCCGGAGATCTTGGGGGTGCCGTCGGCGGACTCGTGCCAGTCCACCGCGGCGAACTTGTCGTCGGTCTTGCTCGACAGCGCACGGCAGACGTCGTTCTGCCCGTCGGCGAGGACGCTGGCGCTGAAGTACTCCGCCGGTCGGATCTTCGGCCAGCTGCTCGACGTCCTCGCGACGCTGAAGGTGACCAGCGCCGGGTCCAGCGACAGCGACTGGAACGTCCCGACGATGAGTCCGGCCGGCTTGCCGGTGCCCACCTCGCGGCCGGCCACCACGACGACGCCGGTCGGCAGGTGTCCCATCACGTCCCGGAAGTGACGCGGCTCGATCGTTTGCGACGACATGGTCATGGTCGGTTCCCTCCTGGTCGGTCGTCGGTGGGTCAGTGCGCGGGGTCGATGCCGGTGCTGATCTCGCGGGCGACGCGCAGGCCGCTTTCGACGGCCCCGTCGATGAAGCCGGCCCACACGTTGGCGTAGTCGCTGCCCGCGAAGTGCAGGACGCCTTCCGGCCGCTGCTGGGCTTCGAAGTACCGGGTGAGCTGGTTCGGCCGTTGCATCAGCCAGGTTTCCTGCGAGTGCGGGTCGGTCATCCAGTCGTGCCCTGTGACCTCCAGGACCTCGAGGTCGTCGCGCCAGACCCGCAGCGCGTCGCGGACGGCGTCGATGTCGTGCGGCGAGATCCGGCGGGAGTCGGCTCCGAAGGAGACCAGCACGGCGTCGTCGTCGCCGACGAACTCGGTGCGCGCGACCGACAGCGGGTGGTCGGCCGACGAGTAGGCGAAGAACGGCTTGATCGGGCCACGGACCCGGATCCAGACCTTCACGCCCTTCGACGCCGTCTTCTCCTTGCTCGCGGCGCGCTTCTCCTCGCAGAGCGAGGGGGAGACGTCCAGCTCGGCGATGATGTTCTGCGGCAGGGTCAGCACGACCCGGCGCGCCTTGATCCGGTCGCCCGCCTCGGTGGTCACCACGGCCCCGTCGGCATCGTGCTCGACCCGGCGCACCTCGGTGGAGGTGCGGATGTCGGCCCTGGTGTCGGCGACGATCGCCTCGACCAGCGACCTGGTGCCGGAGGCGAGGCGGAACACCGCCGAGGCCTCGTGCATGAGGTGCCAGGAACCGGCGGTGGCGGAGGTCCAGCGCAGTGCGCTCGCGAACGCCCCGTCCTCGAGCGGGGCGTTGAAGTGGCCCACCCAGGCGGCCTCGTTGGCGCGGTACTCCTCCACCGGCAGGTCCAGCTCGTCGAGCTTGTCGCGGACGCTGAAGCCGTCGACGGACGCGAGGCCAGGACCGGAGGCGGGGGCGTCGGGCCGGGGGATCCAGCGCATCGTCTCGTCCAGGAGCCGGCGCATGCCCGGGTCGATCAGCTCCATGAAGCCGTCGAGCGTGCCCTTGCGGACCTCGTCGCCCGCCAGCCAGTAGGCCTCCTCGGGGCGCGGTCCGCGGGTGACCTCCAGGCCGTAGCGGGTGAGCTCCGCCCAGACGTGCGGCTGCACCCAGTGCAGCCAGGTGCCGCCGATCTCCAGGTCGCGGCCGAGCCGGTGGTCGGTCCACACCCGGCCGCCGAGCCGGTCCCTGGCCTCGAGCACGGTGACGCGCAGGTCGTGCCGGCTGAGCTCGCGGGCCGTGATCAGGCCGGCGATCCCGCCGCCGACCACGACGACGTCGGTTTCCTCGATCACGGTGCGGTGCTCCCCTCGTAGTCGGCTTCGCGTGCGGGTATCGCGGTTTCGCGTGCGGGTATCGCGGTTCGGATCGGTTGCTCACCGCGGGCCCGGTCGCCAGGTAGCGGCATATGGGTAAGCTTTTCGAACGAGACGTTCAATATGCGAACGTGATGCCGGTATTGTGACCCCGATCGCCGTACTCGTCAAGCGCCGGCTCGGGCGTAGTTTTGCGAGTGCTGCGGACACTTCTTGACGGAGGTCTGCCCGGATGTCATCCTCGGTGAACGTAACGTTCGTATTCTGAACGCCGTGGTTGGATGCGTTCGTCGCGTGAGTCGAGACATCGAGTGCAGGGGCCGGTCTCGCGCAGCGACGTGCTGAGCGCTCAGCCGCGCGCGATAGACCCGTGCAGGAGAAGACCGATGCCCTCGTCGAGCATTGCTGAAGCCATCGCCGCGCTCTCGGCGGGCGGGAAGGTCCTCGTCGTCGACGACGAGGACCGGGAGAACGAAGGCGACCTGATCATGGCCGCCGAGCATGCGACCACCGGCGACGTCGCGTTCTTCCTCGAACACACCTCGGGCTTCCTGTGCGTGGCCATCGACGAGGACCGCGCCGACGACCTCGAACTGGACCTGATGGTCGCGGCCAACACCGAGAGCCAGGGCACCGCCTTCCTGGTCAGCGTCGACTACCGGCACGGCACGACCACGGGCATCAGCGCGGGGGACCGCGCGAAGACCATCCGCGCGCTCGCCGACCCGCGGCTCAGGCCCGCCGACCTGGCCCGGCCCGGCCACGTCATGCCCTTGCGCGCCAAGCCCGGCGGGGTCCTGCGTCGCACCGGGCACACCGAGGCGGGCGTGGACCTGTGCCGCATGGCCGGGTTGAGCGGTGCCGCACTGCTGTGCGAGATCGTGACCCCCGACCGGCGGCACATGATGCGCCGGCCCGAGCTGGACGGCTTCGCCGCGCGGCACGACATCCCGATGATCTCGATCGCCGCGCTCGTCGAGTGGATGCGCGACCACGGCGGCGATGTCCGGCGAACCGGCCAGGCCACGATCCCCACCGACCTCGGAGCCTTCCGGGCGATCACCTACCAGTCCGAGCCCGACGGCGTCGAACACCTCGCGCTGGCGATGGGCGAGGTCGAAGGCGCCGACGACGTTCTCGTCCGGCTGCACAGCGAGTGCCTAACCGGCGACCTCATCGGGTCGCTGCGCTGCGACTGCGGTGCGCAGCTGCGCATGGCCATGGAAACCATCGCCGCCGTCGGCCGGGGAGTCATCGTGTACATGCGGGGCCACGAAGGACGGGGAATCGGTCTCGGGCACAAGCTCCGCGCCTACCAGCTCCAGCAGTACCAGGGCATGGACACCATCGAGGCGAACCGGGCTCTCGGGCTGCCGGTCGACAGCCGCGACTACATCCCCGCGGCCCGCATCCTCGCCGGGCTCGGCATCACCTCGGTGCGCCTGATGACCAACAATCCCGACAAGTGCCGAGCGCTCACCGAGTGCGGGATCACCATCAGCGAGCGCCTCCCGCTGGAAGCCGAGCCGAACGAGCACAACACCCACTACCTGGCTGCAAAGCGCGATCGCATGGGACATCTGCTCCAGCAGCTCGCCTGACCCGCCTTCCCGGGGACCGCGGGCCGAGCACCGCGATCGAGGCGACGGCAGCGTGATCACGCGAAGGTGCGAGGGGGCCAGGCGTCCTGGCCCCCTCGCGTCCCGCAGCGGCTAGGGCGTGGTGAAGGCGGCGACCGCCTGGGGGTTCTGGTCGGCCCACTGGCGGGCGGCCTGGTCCTCCTGTCCGTGGGGAGCCCGCGCGACCGAGTCCATCAGGGAGGACATCTGGGCGTCGTTCAGCTTGAGCTTCTTGATCGTGGCGGTGAGGTCGGGGAAGTCCTTGGCGAAACCGCGCCTGCCGGGGACCAACCGGAGTTCCTTGCGGGACATCGCGGTGATGTCACGGCCGTCCACGTGGACGTGACCCGAGGTCGGGCTGAGCAGTCCGTTGAGCATCCGGATCAATGTGGACTTGCCGGAGCCGGACAGGCCCATGACCACGAAGGTCTCGCCCTGCCGCACCTGGAAGCTCGCATCGATCACCGCGGCGGTCACGCCTTCCGACCGCAGGTCCTCGGTCGTGGTGGAACCATTTCGCAGTCGTCGGGTGGCGTCTTCGGGATTCGGCCCGAAGATCTTGTGCAAATTCTCAACGCGTATCTCGGACACGCTTCCTTCTCCGGTCGTCGTTGCTCGCCACCACCTCGGCCGTTCATGGCTGATGGATCGTGATGACAGCGGTGGATCCGCGGTGTGCGCGGTCGTGCCGACCGTGCCGGGTTCGAGGCGCGGCCTCGTGACCGTCGTCGGCGGGAAGGCGGGCCGCACCGGGGCCGGTCCGCGTGCTCCTGGGCGGACGAGGCGTCAGGGCCGCTTGTGATTGCGTTCACTTAGTGGAGATGTAGTCCGAAATACTGCGACTGGGGTATCGGCCTGTCAACACCTCGGTCGATGCCGAGTGCGGAGAAATGTCCTGACATGGTCCGGAGGCGCGAGACTGCATAGTCCGGCTGAGGCGGCTCCGCGGTCGCCCCCTTGACGTGCCGGGTAGCCGGAGACACAATCGCCTGTGTTCACTAATTGAACAATACGTTCATTAAGACCATTGGGCCTCGATCCGTTCTGAAGGCCGGGTCCTCACCAGGGAGGCGCGATGAGCGACCGTCCGTTCAAGCTGTTCGCGTTCGATGTTCAGGCTCCGGCGCACCTGACCGCCGGTTCCTGGCGCAACGGGGACGACCAGGGGCACCGCTACGCGGAACTGGGCTACTGGACCGATACGGCGAAGCTGCTGGAGCAGGCGTGCTTCGACGGGATCTTCCTCGCCGACACCGTCGGCTACCACGACGTCTACGCGGGCTCGCCGGATGCCGCGATCCGCGACGCCGCGCAGTTCCCGATCAACGACCCGGCGCTGCTGGTGTCGGGGATGGCCGCGGTCACCGAGCACCTGGGCTTCGGGGTCACCAGCTCGCTGACCTACGAGCAGCCGTACTCGCTGGCGCGGAAGTTCAGCACCCTCGACCACCTGACCGGTGGACGGGTCGGGTGGAACATCGTGACGTCCTACTCGGAGTCGGCCGCGCGAAACCTCGGTCTGGGCAAGCAGATCCCCCACGACCGGCGCTACGACATGGCCGAGGAGTACATGCAGGTCTGCTACGGGCTGTGGGAGTACTCCTGGCAGGACGACGCGGTCGTCCGCGACCGCGAGTCGGCGACCTATGCCGAGCCCGGTCGCATCCGCCCGATCAACCACGAGGGGGAGTACTTCCAGGTCCCGGGTTTCCACCTGTGCGAGCCCTCGCCGCAGCGCACCCCGGTGCTGTTCCAGGCGGGTGCGTCGTCGCGAGGGGTGGCCTTCGCGGGAACGCATGCCGAAGCGGTGTTCATCAACACCATGACCCCCGAGCTGACCCGGCGCAGCGTGGACAAGGTCCGCAAGGCTGCCGCGGACGCGGGTCGTGACCCGCGCAGCGTGCTGATCACCGCGTTGATCACCGTCGTCGTCGCCCCGACCGATGCGCAGGCGCAGGAGAAGTACGAGTCCTACCTGCGGTCGGTCAGCTACGAGGGAGCGCTGGCTCGGTTCGCCGGATGGACCGGCATCGATCTTTCCAGCTACGACCCGGACATGCCCTTGCGCTACGTCGAGACCGACGCCTCGCGGTCCCTCATCGAGATGTTCTCCAAGGCCGACCCGAGCCGGACGTGGACTCCGCGCCAGATCGCCGAGTTCCTGGGCATCGGCGGCACCGGTGCGGTCGCCGTCGGGTCGCCGCAGACCGTGGCGGCCGAGCTGCGCCGCTGGCAGGAGGTCGCCGACATCGACGGCTTCAACCTCAGCTACACCAGCAAGCCGGCGAGCTGGGTCGAGTTCATCGACCTCGCGCTGCCCGAGCTCCGCCGCCAGGAGCTCGTCAACGAGGACTACGACCGCAGCGCCGTCACCCTGCGGGAGAAGCTGTTCGGCGCGGGCCGGAACCTGACCCGGCCCGACCATCCCGCCTCCGCGCTGCGCGGCCTGCCCGACGATGCCTCGCAGCACGCGGCGAGTGCGCTCGTCTGATCAACGGCTGCGCTGAAACGGCGGAGGGAGCCGAATTCTTGTTGCCAACGACGATGGCCGCCGTCCTGCTCACCGGGCATGGCGGACTGGACAAACTCGAGTACCGGACCGACGTGCGGGTTCCTCACCCGAAGCGCGGGGAGGTGCTGGTCCAGGTCGCCGCCGCCGGGATCAACAACACCGACGTGAACACCCGGATCGGGTGGTATTCGAGGGCCGTCACCGCTGAGACCGGTCAAGGCGGCGCGGGCGGGTTCGACACCGTCGACGACGTCGATGCCACTTGGTCGGGTGCCGCTCTCGAGTTCCCGCGCGTCCAGGGTGCCGACGTCTGCGGTCGCATCGTCGATGTGGGCGAGGGGGTCTCGCGCGATCGCGTCGGCGAACGCGTCCTCGTGCGGAACATGTTGCGCACGCCGGTCGGCTACCGGCCGTTCGAGTGCTGGACCTTCGGCAGCGAATGCGACGGCGGGTTCGCGCAGTTCGCGGTCGCGCCCTCGCAGGAGGCGCATGCCGTTCGTTGTGACTGGAGCGACGAGGAGCTCGCGGCTGTACCGTGCGCCTACTCGACTGCGGAGAACATGTTGCACCGCGCCGGGGTCGGGGCGGAGCGGGTGCTCGTCACAGGTGCCTCGGGCGGAGTCGGACTCGCCGCCGTCCAGCTCGCGAAGCGCCGCGGTGCCACGGTCATCGCGGTGTGTGCTCGGCCGCGCGTTGCGGGCACCGCCGTACGCGCGGTCGTGGATCTCGTGGCCTGCGAGCACCGCCGAGATGGCCGTCTTGCCGCCTCCGAGGGCCTTGGCCAGCGTGACGATGTCGGGGGTGACCCCGGCGTGCTCGAAGGCGAAGAACCGGCCTGTTCTGCCGACACCGCACTGCACTTCGTCGGCGATCCACAGCACCCCGTAGCGATCGCACAACCGCCGGACCTGCTCCAGGTAGCCAGGCGGCGGCAGCACCACTCCGGCACCGCCCTGCACGGTTTCCAGGATCAGCACGCCGATGCCGCGCTCGCGGCGCAGCAGTTCCTCCAGCGCCGCGGCGTCGCCGAAGGGCACGGCCTGGCGGCGAGGCAGGACTTCGAAACGTCCCCGGTAGAACTCCGAGTCGGTGACCGACAACGCGCCGATCGTCTTGCCGTGGAAGGAGTTGCGCGCGTATGCGACCTTGGCGCGGCGCGGGCCCTGTGCGCGTTCGGCGAGCTTGAGGGCGGCCTCCACCGCCTCCGAACCGCTGCAGTAGAGCATCACGCGGTCCAGGCCCTCCGGCGCCAGCGTGGCCAGGTTCCGAGACAGAGCGGCGACGTACTGCGACGGCAGGGTCAGCGCGAGCTCGTGGCGCTGCTGCTCCTGGAAGCGCCTGCGGACCGCCAACACGCGCGGATGGTTGTGCCCGAGTGCCATCGCGCCGAACCCGCCGAAGAAGTCGAGGATGCGACGGCCGGAACGGTCCACGTAGTACACGTCCTCGGCGTGGTCGATGGTGATCCGGTCGAATCCCAGCAGTGCGAACGCCGTCCACTGGCCCGGGCTGATGTGCTGCCGGTAGATCTCGGCGACCGTGTCCTGACCGAGCGAGGCCGCCTCGTCGACGCTGAGCAGCTTCGGGTGCGCGGGAACCAGGTGTTCGGTGATGGACACGGTGACCTCCGAGGTGAGCGCGTCGTTCGGTACACGCACCTCGGTCCCGCTGGCGTTGCCCCCCACACGACTCGCGGGCGTGTCGTCTCCGCACGGTTACCCAACGCGGTCGGCGAGTTAACGTCCGTTCATCAAGATCTCGGCGCACGCCCTCCCATCGCTGACCGCGCTGCTTCGTTCCCGTGTCAGCTACCAGTGCGAATACCAGCCGATGCCGGCGTACTCGACTACCTGTTCGCCGACCACTCCGGCGGGGGAGAAGCCTGGCGGCCTGTTTCTCGACGACCTGTGCGAACGCGGCTGTACGGGGGATGCGCCGCCTGCACACCGGCTCGCGTCCACCGCGCCTCACCAGGTGACCGCGCCGCGCTCTTGACCATGCCCCAAGGGCACGGGGTGGAGTGGTGGCCAGCAGGAGCGATGGGGGACCAGTAGCCGGGAGGCTGGAAGTGGATCGAAGTCGTAGCGCGGGCCGAAGTCCCGCCCTGTTGGTCGTCATCGGCCTGGCCGGTTCGTTGGCGGGGGCGCCGGCCGTGGCCGCAGACCGGAGCAACGAGCCACCGGTGCAAGTGCAGTGGGGCGCGTGCCCCGCGGATGTCGCGGCCGACGCGCCCGAGTTGCAGTGCGCCACCGTGCCGGTACCCCTGGATTACGGCAAACCTGAAGGCACTCAGATCGAGATCATGGTGTCGCGACGGGCCAGCGAGAATCCGAGCAAGCGGCGCGGCGTGTTGCTGCTCAATCCGGGTGGTCCGGGCGGGTCCGGGTTGTCGCAGCCGGCGGATCTGGTTGCTCTGGGCGCGCCCGCCAGCGTCCTGGACAGCTACGACCTGATCGGCACGGACACCCGCGGCATCGGGCACTCGTCGCCCGTGAGCTGCGGCTTCACCGCCGACCAGGATTATTACGGCAACATCCCGCCGTACGCGGCTGACGACGCCGCGGTCGCCGAGCAGGCCAGGAGGGCCAAGGCGGTCGCCGACCAGTGCGCGGCAAATGACCGCGACGGGCGGATGCGCCACCTGTCGACGGCGAACATGGCTCGCGACATGGACCGGATCCGGGCCGCGCTCGGCGAGGAGAAGGTCAACTACTTCGGGCTGTCCTACGGGACGGCGTTGGGCGCCGCGTACGCCTCGATGTTCCCGGAGCGCTCCGACCGGATCGTGCTCGACAGCAACATCGGCGACACCTTCCTCGATCGCGACGGAATGCGCAGGTTCGGTCCGGGGGCCGAGCAGACGTTCCCGGACTTCGCGAAATGGGCCGCGGCGCGACACGACGCCTACGGTTTGGGGCGCTCGCCGGAGGAGGTGCGGAGCACCTACTTCGCGCTCGCCGAGCGACTTGATGCGACTCCGGTGGCCGGAGTCGACGGTCCCGTCTTCCGGTTGGCCACGTTCGTGGGGCTCTACCGCGAGGCGAGCTACGCGCAGCTGGCGCAGCTCTGGCAGTCGGTGCGCGACTCCGACGAGGAGGCGGTCCGGCGGCAACTGGCCGAGAACGGGCCTGTCGGCGCGCGGTCCGGCCCCGGCACGCCGGCGCCGGCGGCGGAACCGGCGGAGGCCGACAACGCTTGGTCGGTGTTCCTCGCGGTGACCTGCAACGACGTCGGCTGGTCCGAAGATGTCGAGACCTACCGGCGCGCCGTCGCCGAAGACCGGGGGAAGTACCCGCTGTACGGCGCGGCCAGTGCCAACATCCTGCCCTGCGCCTACTGGCGGCACGAGCCTGCCGAGCCGCCGGTGCGGATCGGCGACGACGGTCCGAGCAACGTCCTGATCCTGCAGAACCTGCGCGATCCGGTCACGCCGCACCGCGGCGGAGAGATGCTCCGGGAGAAGTTCGGGCAGCGGTCCCGGTTGGTGAGCGTCGACGGGAGCGGTCACGGCGTCTACGTCTACGGCGACAATCCCTGTGCGCTGAACGTCACGACGGACTACCTGGTCGACGGCGAGCTGCCGGATCGGGACACCTTCTGCGGGGCCTCGCCGAACTCCGGTCTGGCACTCGACCGCGATGACCAGCAGCGGCGAGCCGAACTCCTCGACCGGCTACAGCACACACCCTGAACGCGGATTCGCGCGGCTGCTCCGTCTGTAGGGCGGAGCAGCCTTCCAAGTGCTCGACGCTGAGCGCACCGTCCACACACGACACTGCCACCCCTGATCGGAGCACTGGATGACCGAGGTACCGAGCCGAGGAACCCTTCCGAAGCCGGTCGATGTGGAGGAGTTCTTCGCCGACCCGGTGTTCTCCGGTGCGTCGATCTCGCCGGACGGGACGAGGATCGCCTACCTGGCGCCGAAGTGCGGTCGCACGAACGTGTGGGTCCGGGGGATCGACGAGGAGCACGAGAACGCGGTGTGCGTCACGCACGACGCGCGGCGCGGCATCAGGACCTACTACTGGACCGACGACCCGCGCTGGCTGCTGTACCTGCAGGACACTGACGGCAACGAGGACTGGCACCTGCACCGGGTCGACCTCGACGCGCCCGACGAGCCGGCCGTCGACCTGACTCCGATGCCGGCGGGATCGCGCGTGTTCGCCGCCGAGCCGATGAAGTCGGTCCCCGCAAGCGTGTTGGTCTGGATGAACCGCAGGCCGATGTTCATCGACCTGTTCCGGATCGACGTCGCCTCCGGCGAGACGACACCGCACCTGGAGCAGCCCGAGCCGGGCGACAACATGCTGGTCGGCCGGGACGGCGAGGCGGCGTTCTACTCGGTGCCGGCCGACGACGGCGGCTACGAGTTCCACGCGGTCGACCCGGGGACGGGGGAGAAGCGCTTCCTGCACCGGATGGGCGGCCCGGAGTACCCGTTGGGGGTGCCTCTGCAGATGGTGACGCCCGATGGGAAGGGCCTGCTGGTCGGCGCCTACCAGGACTCCGACGATCTGCGGCTCGTCCGCATCGACCGGGAGACCGGCGAGGAGACCGTGGTCGCGGCTGTGGAGGGGAGCAGCCTGTGCACCATGGGCCTGGCGGACCCACGGCTTCCTCCCACCCTGTTCATCAGCCGGCGAACCGGGGAGGTCATCGCGGCCCGCTTCGTCGGCGACCGGCCCCGGATCGAGGTGCTGGACCCGCACTTCGCCGAGGTCCACGCCGAACTGGAGAAGCTTTCCGACGGTGTGCTGCACACGGTGTCCTCCGACGAGTCGGAGCGTCGCTGGGTCGCGTCCTTCATCCACGACCGCGAGCCGAAGACGACCTGGTTCTACGACCACGGCACCGGTGAGAGCCGGCTGCTGTCGCGCCCGCACCCGCACCTGGACCCGGCCGACCTGGCCCCCATGACGGCGGTCCGCTTCCCCGCCCGCGACGGGCTGCCGCTGCACGCGTTCCTGACGCTGCCGGTCGGAGTCGAACCGGAGAACTTGCCATTGGTGCTGCTGGTGCACGGCGGGCCGTGGATGCACGACTCGTGGACCTACAACCCGACGGTGCAGTTCCTTGCCAACCGCGGCTACGCGGTGCTGCAGGTGAACTTCCGCGGCTCATCGGGCTACGGGAAGCGGCACATCACGAGTGCGATCGGCGAGTTCGCCGGGAAGATGCACGACGACCTCATCGACGCCGCCGACTGGGCGGTGGCGCAGGGCTACGCCGACCCCGCCCGCATCGGCATCGCCGGCGGCTCCTACGGCGGCTACGCGGCGCTCGTCGGCGTGACGGTCACCCCGGACCGCTTCGCGGCCGCGGTGGACTACGTGGGCATCTCGGACCTGGCGAACTTCATGCGCACCCTGCCGCCGTTCACCAGGCCGTCCATGGCCAACAGCTGGTACCGCTACGTCGGCGACCCCGAGGACCCCGCCCAGGAGGCCGACATGCTGGCCCGCTCGCCCATCACCATGGTCGACCGGATCCGCACCCCGCTGTTGGTCGCCCAGGGCGCCAACGACGTCCGCGTGGTCCAGGAGGAGTCCGACAACATCGTCGAACCCCTGCGCGCACGGGGTGTGCCCGTCGAGTACCTCGTCGCCGACGACGAAGGCCACGGTTTCGAGAACCCCGAGAACCAGGTTCGGCTGCACCGCGCGATCGAGCGGCACCTCGCCGAGCATCTCGGCGGCCGCCGCGACACCGCGGCCCCGGCGTAGTGGTCGGCGTGCGGCGGTCCGGCGAGGGGTCTCGTCGGGTCGCTGCGGAGCCGGCCGCGACTATGGATCACGGATGTCCGGATACGGTGCGGGAATGAGTTTGCGGTTGGCTGCATACGCTGTGTGCATCGATGACGGGCGGGTCCTGGTCGCCCACTGCGCATCACCGACCGGCGAGAGCAACTGGACCCTTCCGGGCGGCGGGGTCGAGCACGGGGAGGATCCGTTCGACGCGGTGATCCGGGAGGTTGCCGAGGAGACCGGCTGCGAAGCGGTGGTCGAGCGCCTGCTGGGCGTGGATTCGAGGGTGATCCCCGTGGCCGAACGCCGCGTGCCCAGCCCGCTTCCGCACCAGAACGTCGGTGTCTTCTACCGGGTCCGGATCACCGGCGGCGAGCTACGGCCCGAGCCGAACGGTGAGACCGCCGAGTCGGTGTGGACGCCGATCCCCGACGTCGCGCACCTTCGCCGGACATCACTGGTCGACGTCGGTCTCGCCCTGGCACGGACCGTTCCGCCAACCGGCCATGTCGCTCCCGTTCCGGTCGGCGGCCTGATCCAGCATTGAGGACGGAACCACGGGCATGACTGGTCCGTGGATCATGCGATGGGCTCGCGGAGCGACTCCACCTATCCGTGACTACGCCGGATCACGCGGCGCCGCCCTGCGGTTCTCCTCGAGCAGGGCGTTGACGCGCCGCAGGACATCGAGCTGGGCGGGGTTGTACAACTCGGCGAGTGCCTGGCCGACGACCGACATGGTGAGCGCCTGTCCCTGCGGTGCTCCTGCCGACGGATCTTCCAGCGACGGGTGGTCGCGATACTGCTGGAGGATCTCGGGGATGTAGCGTTCGGCCAGCTGTTGCCGGGCTGCCTCGCTCGCATCCGCGGGCAGGGCGTCGAACTCCGCTGCGACCGGTGTGCGGGGCGCCGAGTTCAGCTCCTGCAGAGCGGCCATCGTCGAGGGCCCGAAGACCCGGGAGTAGAGCAGCAGGAGCGACCGGTCGGCATCGGGTGTCTCGGCATCGATCCAGTCGAAACCCGGCGGCAGTTCGGCCAGGGCCCGGCACCGGATGATCAGGGCCAGTTCCTCGCGCATCCGCTGCTGACGTTCGATGCTCGCCGCCAGTTCGGCATCGAGAGTGCGGAGCACCTGCTCGGCGTTCTCGTCCGACTCCTCCATCGCGGCGATGTCGGACAGCGGCACCCCCAGGTCGACGAGCCGGCGGATCCGCAGCAGCCGGATCAGATGCCTGATCCGGTACTGCTTGTACCCGTTCGCCGCTCTTCGCGGTTCTTCCAGCAGTCCGATCTCGTGGTAGTGGCGGACGGTTTTCAGCGTTGTGCCTGCGAGTTCGGCCAGCTGACGCGTGCTCCACGCCATCGGACTCCCCCAACCTCCGGTGCTTTGTCCGTTTCCGACGCTCGCGACGATAGTGCCCGACGCGGATCGTCATCAGCTTTCCTGAGGCTATTCGGGTGACAGGAGCTGCTTCTCCTTGATCCTCTGCGGGCTCCTCCTTCATGCTCGCGGCGAGTTCATCAGGGTTCCTGATGATTGTCACCGCGTGCCGAGTCCGGTCGCCACGACTTCCGGACGAGAAAGGACCGTGCATGTCCACACCGACCACCGACCCCGGGACCACCACGACCCCGTGGGGCGACACGGTGCTCGTCGACTTCGACGACGGCATCGCCTGGGTCACGCTGAACCGGCCCGAGAAGCGCAACGCCATGAACCCGGCCATGAACGACGAGATGGTGCGCACCCTCGACGCCCTCGAGGCCGACCCCCGCTGCCGGGTCATGGTGCTGACCGGCGCCGGCGAGTCGTTCTCCGCCGGCATGGACCTCAAGGAGTACTTCCGCGAGGTCGACCAGACCGCCGACCCGTCGGTCCAGATCCGCGTCCGCCGGGCCAGCGCGGAGTGGCAGTGGAAGCGGCTGGCCCACTGGTCCAAGCCCACGATCGCGATGGTCAACGGCTGGTGCTTCGGCGGTGCCTTCACCCCGCTCGTGGCCTGCGACCTGGCCATCTCCGACGAGGAAGCGCGCTACGGGCTGTCCGAGATCAACTGGGGCATCCCGCCGGGCGGTGTCGTCAGCCGCGCGCTCGCCGCGGCTGTCAGCCAGCGCGACGCGCTGTACTTCATCATGACCGGCGAGACCTTCGACGGGCGCCGGGCCGAGGGGATGCGGCTGGTCAACGAGGCGGTGCCGGCCGAGCGGCTGCGCGAGCGCACCCGCGAGCTCGCGCTCAAACTCGCCTCGACGAACCCGGTCGTGCTCCGCGCGGCGAAGGTCGGCTACAAGATCGCCCGGGAGATGCCCTGGGAACAGGCCGAGGACTACCTCTACGCCAAGCTGGAGCAGTCGCAGTTCCTCGACGCCGAGCGCGGCCGGGAGAAGGGCATGGCGCAGTTCCTGGACGACAAGTCCTACCGGCCGGGGCTCTCGGCCTACTCGACCGACTGACCTGCGCGGGAGGCGCGACGATGCGTGACGAGGGACTGGGCTCCTGGCCGGCGCGGCGGGCGCGGATGACCCCGGGCCGGGTGGCGCTGGTGCAGGGCGAACGCCGGGACACCTACGCCGACCTGGCCCGCCGCACCGCCGCGCTCGCGCGGGGGCTGCGCGGGCTCGGGGTGCGGCGCGGCGACCGGGTCGGCTACCTGGGCCCCAACCACCCTGCCTACCTGGAGACGCTGTTCGCCTCGGCCTCGCTCGGGGCGGTGTTCGTGCCGGTCAACACCCGGCTGGCGGCGGCCGAGCTGGCCTACGTCCTGGCCGATGCGGGGGTGTCGGTCCTCGTCCACACCGCCGCGGCGGGGCACCTGGTCGACGCCGCGGCGTCGCCGGTGCTCCGCGAGCGCCTCGTGGTCGACGAGGACAGCTACGAGGACGTGGCGGGCGGGACGGGCGAGCCGGTCGCCGAGCCCGTCGGCCTCGACGACCCCTGCCTGATCATGTACACCTCGGGGAGCACCGGGCGGCCGAAGGGCGCGGTGCTCAGCCACGGCAACCTGACGTGGAACTGCGTCAACGTCCTGGTGGAGTCGGACCTCTCCGGCTCCGAGGTCGCACTCGTGGCGGCCCCGCTGTTTCACACCGCCGCCCTCGGCATGACCTGCCTGCCGACGCTGCTCAAGGGCGGCACCGTCGTGCTCATGGAATCCTTCGAGCCCGCCGTGGCGCTCGAGCTGATCGCCCGGCATCGCGTCACCCTGCTGTTCGGGGTGCCGACGATGTACGACGCGATCGCCGCGCAGCCGAGCTGGGAGAGCGCGGACCTCTCCAGCGTGCGCACGCTGCTCTGCGGCGGGTCCCCGGTCCCGGACGCGACGATCCGCCGCTACCTGGACCGCGGCCTGGTGTTCGTCCAGGGGTACGGGATGACCGAGACATCGCCGGGGGTGCTCATCCTCGACCCGGACGCGGTCCGGACGAAGGCGGGTACCGCGGGTGTCCCGTCCTTCTTCACCGACGTGTCGGTGGTCGATCCGTCCGGGAACCCCGTGGCCGCGGGGGAACGCGGCGAGATCGTGGTGCGGGGACCGAACGTCATGCTCGGCTACTGGAACCAGCCCGACGCCACCGACGAGGCCCTCTCGGGCGGGTGGATGCACTCCGGGGACGTCGCCACCGTGGACGAGGACGGATACATCACCATCGTCGACCGGATCAAGGACCTGATCATCTCGGGTGGGGAGAACGTCTACCCCGCCGAGGTGGAGTCCGCTCTGTACGAGCACCCCGCCGTGGAGCTGTGCGCGGTCGTCGGAGTACCCGACCCGAAATGGGGGGAGGTCCCGCGCGCGGCGGTGGTCCTGCGCCCGGGGGCCGGCGCCACGGCCGATGAGCTCCGCGACCACCTGCGCCGCCACCTCGCCGCCTACAAGGTGCCCAAGCAGGTCGACTTCTGGGACGACCTGCCGCGCACCGGGGCCGGGAAGATCCGCAAGCAGGCCGTGCGCGAGAGGTTGGCGTGACACCCGGGTTCGCGGCGGAGCCGGTGCGGGATGATCGGGCGGTGTCGCGCGATGGCCTGACGGAGCCGCTCACCCTCTACCTGGTCAAGCGCCTGGAGCAGGTGATCCGGGCGCGGATGGACGAGGCGTTGCGCCCGCACGGCCTGACGACGCTGCAGTTCACCGCGCTCACCGCGCTGCGCCGCCGGGACGGGCTCTCCTCGGCCCAGCTCGCCCGGCGCTCGTTCGTGACTCCCCAGACGATGAACGAGATGGTGCGCTGGCTGGAGAAGCACGGGCACATCGAACGCCGGCGCGACCCGGACAACCGGCGCGTCCTGCTGATCACCCTCACCGAGTCCGGGCGGTCGCTGCTGCGGCGGTGCGATCCGCTGGTCGAGGCGATCGAGGCCGAGATGCTGGGTGCGGTCCCCGCGGTCCAGCACCCGCTGTTCCGCCAGAGCCTGCAACTCGGCTACACCGCCCTGAGCGCGGTGGACCGAGCGGAATCCGCTGGTACCTGACCGACCCCGAACCCCGGTGGCTGTTGAGGGAGGTCAGCTCGCTGGGCAGACCGGACGGGTCGGGGCGGGAACGGGCAGGGGCGCGCGTTCGGCGTCGGTGAAGCCGCGGTGACCGATGGCTTCGCAGAGGCCGCGCTGCCACACGGCGGGGTCCAGTGCCAGCGGCCCGCCGACGCCGTCCTCGTCGGCGTAGAGGACGGTGCTGCCGTCCCTGGAGGCGCTGATGAACGAGTACGGGGTGGTTTGCCTGCTGCCGTCGGGGCGGCCGAACTCGTAGGAGTCGACGGGCGGCGGAGTGCCGATCTCGTAGATGCGCACGGCGTTGTTGGCCGCGATCAGGTAGCGGCCGTCCGGCATGAACCCCGCGTACCACGGGGTTCCGCCGATGTCGGTGAGGCTGTAGAGCGGGCCGATGTCCCTGCGGGGCGGGTCGCGTCGCCACAGTTCGACGACGCTCCCTTGGCGGAGCAGGGCGAAAGCGCGGCCATCGCGGTCGAACTGGACGCCGAGGTGATCGGCGGCGGTCACGGTTCCGGTGACGCGTCCGGTGGTCAGATCGACGATGCGGATGGTCGGGTCGCCGAAGATGGTCACCGCGAGCTGGTTCTCGGCCGGGTAGACGCGGATGCCCATTCGCTGCTCGGGTGGTGTCCCATCGCTCGCGGGAGGCAGCAGGGTGGCGGCGTCGAAGCGTGCGAGCTGACTGCCGGTGCGCGGATCCCACTGCTGCACTTGCGTTCCCGAGTAGGTCACCAGGTTTCCGTGGTCCCGAGCGGAGCCGCACGACCATCACCGGCCACCACATGCGCACAGGTCAGCGCATACCGCTCGGCGACCAGGAAACCCAGCCCCGCGGCCCGGCCCGCCGGATCGAACACCCGCAGCACTGCCGCGTCCAGAACCCCGGCCCCGGAACCAGAAACCGCCACTTCCCGCCTCCGCCGCTCACCAGTGCCGTCGGAAGACCACGCGAGTTCCCCGGGCACCGAAGTGATCTAGCTGGTCAACGCCAGGTCAACTGCGGTCCCGTCGTGGCCGAACGGCTGAGTTCGCGGGCAGAGCCATCCGACTGGAGTAGCCGACGGTGATGCGAGCAGATCGGCGGATGGCGTGCTCTGCGCCTTGGTCAGCGCGCTACGTAAGCGCTCATGAGGGCCTGGACCTCGTAGACGTCGACTCCCTTGCCGAACTGCTTCGTGATCGGTTCGGGTGTGCCGGAAAGCCAGATCTTCAGCTCGGCGTCGAGGTCGAAGGTGCCGGCGGTCTCGACGGAGAAGTGGGTGATGCTGCGGTACGGGATCGAGTGGTACTCGACCTTGCGGCCGGTCATGCCCTGCTTGTCGACGAGGATCAGGCGCCGGTCGGTGAAGAGGAACGAGTCCCGGATCAACTGGTAGGCGGCATGGACCTCCTCCCTCGGCGCCAGCAGGCGCCCGAACTCCTGCGCCGCCACCTGGGGTTCGACGCGCGAGGCGTTGCCCATCATTCCGTCGAAAAGTCCCATGCACGCACTCCTTGACGTAGATCCGATGCCGTGCGACCACAGTAACCGGAACGTCGGATGTCCGACATCGACCCTCGTCGGGGGCTGATGCCGAGTCCCGTTCAGCCGAGGTCAGGGAAGTGCCTCGATTCGCTCCATGTGTTCCTCGCCCCATTCTCCGAGGGGCGCGAGCGCGGTGTTGAGGGAGTGGCCGAACTCGGTCAGCGAGTACTCCACCTTGGGCGGAACCTGGTGGTGGACCTCGCGGTGCACCAGGCCGCCGGCCTCCATCTCCCGGAGCTGCAGGATCAGCATCCTTTCGCTGATGCCGGGCACCACGCGCCTCAACTCCCCGAAGCGCAGCGGTCCTTCGCCGAGCGAGAACAGGACCAAGCCCTTCCACTTGCCGCCCATGACGGCGATGGCGGCGTCGAGTCCGCACGTATAGGTCCGCTTGGACATCAGCGCGCTCCTACTGACAAGAATGTGGGAACCGAACAGAATTGTAGGTACTTGATCGAATGTGCGCGGTCTTCCAGGATGAAAAAGGGCACCGCGCCGGAAGATTCTGTCCGTGATTTCCGTGGCTGCCCGACGATCCGACTGCTGACTGGAGTGACGCATGACCGGGGACGACCGCACACCTGTGACCGTCATCGGCCTGGGTTCGATGGGCCGGGCGCTGGCCCGGGCACCCGACGACGGTGTGGAACCGCACGCCGTCCAAGGCCGCGACTCTGGTGGCCGAAGGGGCCGTTCAGGCCGGGGAGGTGGCGGCCGCGGTCGAGGCGAGTCCGCTCGTCATCACATGTCTGACCACCTTCGAGGACACCCGCACCACCCTGGAGCCGGCCGCGTCCGCACTGTCCGGGCGTGCGCTCGTGACGTTGAACAGCGGCTCGCCCGCCGATGCCCGTGCCATGGCCGTCTGGGCGACCGGCTGCGGCGCGCGATTCCTGGCCGGAGCGGTCAAGAACGTGCCGGCGGCCGTGGGAGCGCCGGACACGCTGCTGTACTACAGCGGTGACAAGACGGTCTTCGACGAGTACGAGACGACGCTGAAGGTGCTGGGCGGCGATACCGTCCACCTCGGGGACCAGTCCGACCTCGCCGCCCTGTACGAGATGGCGGTGGGCGCCATGCTGCTGCCCGCGCTGGTCGGCTTCTTCCAGGATGCCGTGGCCGTGCAGGCGCGCGGGCTGGACGTGAGCAGCATGGTGCGGTTCGCGGGAAAGTGGCTCGACATGATCAAGTCCCTGCTGCCCGTCTACGCCGAGGAAATCGACGGCGGTGACTACACCGATGCCGCCTCCTCGGTGAACCTGTTCCTCGCGGGCGCGGCCCACGACAGGGACCTGACCGAGGAGACGAACGTCGACACGGCCTGGCTGGCCCCGCTGCACGACCTGCTGGAGCGGGCGGCTGCGGCGGGCCACGGCGACCACAGCATCGCGGCCCTGACCGAAGTGCTCAGGAAGTCGGCGCAAACGGCGTAACAGCACAGTGAGCTCGTCTGCTGCGGTCTCGTCCGCTGGGGCTGCGGCTACGTCCGGTGGGGGACGAGCCGCTTGGTGGTCCGGCGGAACGCCCAGACCACGACCAGCGCGGCCAGCACGGTCAGCGGGGTGCCCATCGCGACCTTGGCGACGGCCAGCCAGGTGGTGGAGTCGGCGAGGTAGAGCCACTGCTTGACCACGAACCGGGCGCCGAAGACGGCCGCCGCGAACAGCGTCGCGACGTCGTGTGCGGCCAGCGCGACGCGGTCGGAGCGCCAGTCGTGCCTGCCGCCGTGCATCAGGTTCCACACGACGCCGGTCAGCGGGCGACGGACCAGCACGGAGCCGAGCGCGAAGGCGAAACCCACCAGGGAGGCCCAGATCCCGATCACGAAGAAGTCCTTCGCCGACCCGGTCCAGGCGACGATGCCCACAGCGACCGCGAGACCGAGCATGCCCCCGATCGCCGAGCTGAAGCGTTCCCCGTGCAGCAGCCGGAACCCGGTCAGCGCCAGCCCGACGCAGATGGAGACGCCTATCGTCATGGGCAGCGGAAAGAACGCGTTGGCCACCACGAAGACGACGACCGGGACCGTCGAGTGGACGAACCCCATCGGGCCGCCCATCTGGTCCAGCAGGGTGGGCGTCTTCTCGGCGGCTGGGGGGTCGGTGGTCGGGAGGGTCGCGGTCGGGGTCTCGTCGTCCAGGTCGACCCGGCTCTGCTCCGTCATGGTCGTGCCGTCCTTCCAAATGGTGTGCGGGCGTGAGACGAGGAAAAGCCGTGCCGCAGCGGCACACTCAAGCCCGTCGTGACGCGGACCACATATGGCTGTGGTCGTCCGCTCGGGGAGGAAGAACCGAGACAAGTCCGCCGCGTCAACCGCGGAGGCACAGCGTGGCGTTCCCGCACTGCCGGGGTGTCCGCCATGCCCAGGAGGTCAGGGGGTCCGGGGCGTGAAGCGGGCGCGGAACCCTTGCGGGAGCAGGAGGTCGTGGAACTTCGGTGCGCAGGTTTCCGTCGTGGGGCGGATTTCGTGGTTCCGGGTGAGCCAGTGGGCGGCCAGGCACAGCTGGATCATGCCCAGTTGGGTGCCAACGCAGACGCGGGGGCCCGCCCCGAACGGGATGTAGGTGTGGCGCTTCGGGGTTCTCGCCGGGTCCAGCCAGCGGTCCGGGGTCAGCTCGTCCGGGTCGGTCCACCAGCGGGGGTCGCGGTGCATCAGGTAGGGGCTGAACATCACGTGGTCGTCCGGGCGCAGCTGCCACTCGCCGAGGGTGGTCCCGCGGCGGGCCGTGCGGCCGATCAGCCAGGTCGGCGGCCACAGGCGCAGGACTTCCTTGACCACCGCCTCGGTCTGCGGCAGCGCCGACAGCGGCGGTGCTTCCTCGCCTGGCCAGGCCGCCGCTTCCTCGGCGACGCGGCGGTGCAGGTCGGGCCGGGACGCCAGCGTCCACACCAGCCAGGTCAGCGCGGTGGCCGGCACTCCGAACGCGGCCAGCATGATGCCGCGGAGCAGGAGCTGCACCTGCTGTTCGGTCAGCTCCGGCTCGCCCGCCGCGAGCAGCACGTCCAGCAGGTCCTGCGGGTGGTCGGCGGGCGGCTTGTCGCGGCGCCGGTGGATCCGTTCCGTCACCGCGTTTAGCGTGCCCTCGCGCGCCCGCAGGAAGCGGCGGATGTGGCGGGACGGCCACCAGGCCGGGAACAGCTGGGAGCTGCCGCCCAGCGGCTCGATCGCCCGCACGTTCTCGGTGAGGATCTCGGCCATGCCGTCGGCGTCGGCGCCGAGGCAGAAGTCGGCGGTCGCGAGGCCCGCGAACCGCTCCATGACGGGCAGGACATCCACCGTTTCCCCGCGTGTTTCGGCGAGGGTCTGCTCGAACAGCAGCCGCAGACGGCCCGCGTGGGCCTGGGCGACAGCCCGGTTGAGCCCGTGCCAGCCCTTGCGCCGGGCCGTCATCCACGCCTGGGCGTCCGCCGCGGCGCGCTCGGGGTCGATGCGGGTCGCCAGCGGGACGCTCTCGCTGTGGAAGTCGTCGTTGGTGCGGGTGAGCAGGTCGTGCACCAGGCCGGGGTCGAGCACCACGATCGTGCGCTCGTCGAAGGAGAAGACGTCGCCGTACTCCTGCCGGCAGCGGACCAGGAACGCCATTCGGTCGCGGTCGTAGTCCAGCGTGTTGCCGACCAGCCAGCGGCCTTTCGGCCCGGGTGGCCGCACCGTGCGTGTGCCGAGCATGCCCTGCCCTCCGCGCGCGGGCGGCGGTCGGACGACCACCGCCCCCGCGACCGCCTCAGTTCGTGCTGATCCAGTAGGTGTAGAAGCCGCCCATCCGGGTCTTGCCGACCAGCCGGGCGGTGATGTGCCGGAGGTAGCTCTTCATTCCGTCCTCCTTGATCCGTGCGATTGCTCGACGGTTCAGTCTGACCATTCGAACCGGGACTTCCAGCGCCCCAACGGTCTAACTTGCGTCGCGAAGCAGACGGGAGTCGCCGGCCGTGCGCGCTTGTTCAAGCGCGGTCCGGACTTGCCCGTCTGCCGGAACTGTTCGGCCTACACCGCAACGACCCGGATGGCGTAGCCACCGTGCGGTGAGGGCAGGCACCACCGCGAAGTCTGGTGCCTGCCCTCGGACTTTGTGGGGCTGTCCCCATGGCCCGCCGGCAGGGGCGGTCGCACAGTGTGGCGACGGCAGCGCGGCAGCACGACCGCCTCGGACCAACGGAGGAGTCGCGCGTTGCCACGGGTGAGGGGAGAGAGAACGTTGACCTGATCGGATTCCATCCGAGCGAGAATTGCCCGGCACTGCGGGGCCCCTTGCGGCCACCGCGATGACTCCGGGTACTCGCGGAAAACGCATTGGGCCATCAGCAGGGAAAATCCGGCGGTGCGGTGGCTCGACAGCACTTCCCGGGATTTCGGGGGCCGCTATCGCCGGTAGCCGCCGAAAGTGCACTCGTGAATGAGTCAGCCATGAAGACGGCTATGAGAACTATGGCGTTGCTTTTCGCCTGGGCGGCTTGTTGTTCGCTGGCGCCCGCCACCGCCCTGGCCGAGAAACCGTTCACCTCGTATGCAGGCGTTGTGCCCGTACATCGTGCCGAGTCCGACTACGACGCGCCAGGTCAGGGCGAACAGGAGCCAGGTAGCTCGGCACCCGCACCGAAGCTCCAGGACGACGATTCCGCACCGCTCACACCGCCGCCACCGCGGTGCCCGGACGGACAGATTCCGGTGGGCGACGAATGCTGGACACCGCCGACAGGCACGGTGCTGTGCCCGGATGGTCAGGTGCGGCAGCCCGATGGCACGTGCGAACCACCACCGCCGACCGATGATCCAGGCGAGCCCGGCTCTGGTGGGCCCGATGGATCCGGGTCCGGGGGTGTGCAGGTGCCGGTCGTTCCCGCGGGCGGGGTCGATACCGGCGGCGGTGGCACTGCGGGCATCGGAGTCGACAGCGGGCTGCTGACGGCAGGAGTCCTGGCGGCGGTCGGTGCCTCTGCGGGACTGCTTCTGCTGCGGCGCGGTCGCGGTGTCGACGACCCTGCGGAGGGAGGATCATGAACGAACGCGGCATCGTGCGCAGCCGCCGTATCGCCGACAGGAAGATCGCCGACACCTGATCTCTCGTATCGACGACTGAGGCGCCGGGGTCCGCAGGCTCCGGCGCCTCAGCTCTCCAGTGGACACTCGTCAGGGACGGACCGGGAGGATGATCGCGGACGGGCGTGCCGGGTCGTGGTACACGGTCTGGTCGGCGGCGAGGAGGGTGGTGGCGGTGGCGCGTGCTTCTCCGGTGCCGGGGTTGCGCGCGTAGCGGGGGAAGGCGCCGCTGGAGACCTGGACGAGGATGCGGTGCCCGCGCTTGAAGCGGTGCGCGGTCGGCCAGAGCCGGACGGTGGCGCACCGTGGTTCGTCGGCGCCGGTCAGGCTGACGAGGCCGTCGCAGACGTTCCAGGAGCGACCGGCGGGGTCGACGTCGCAGAGCCGGACGAATACGTCGGCGTGGGGCAGACTGGACCGGAACCAGATCTCGGCGCTGACCTCGCCGATGACCTCGACGTCCTCCGCGAGGGTCGGCGTGGTGTAGGTGAGCACGTCCGGTCGGGTCTGCAGCGCGGTGTTGTCGACGCGGCCGCTGTCCTTGACCAGACGCACGCCGCCGACTGCGGGAGTCGGGTCGGCCGGGTCGTAGCGGTACTGGTCCGGTTCGGACTCGTCCGGCGGCTCTGTCGCCAGGACGCCGCCGGGCTGCAGGTGGAAGCGCTGCGCCGGGTGGCCGGCGGGCGGCCAGGACTCGAAGTCGCGCCAGGCTTCCTCGCCCATGACGTAGAGCCGGACCGGCGCGCGTCGCGGCGGTTGCTCGCCGCGCGCGTGCGCGAGTCCGAACTCCAGCGCCTCGTCGACCGGTGTGCTGGTGAACTCCGCGTGGGTCCAGGGGCCGACGGTCAGCCGCGCCGGGCGCCCTTCGTCCTGCAGGATCCGGAAATCGCGGAGCTGCCCAGGCAGGAAGATGTCGTACCAGCCGCCGATCGAACTGACCGGCACGGTCACGTCGGCCACGCGGCCGGTGTGGTCCAGCTCGGCCCAGCGCGGGTCGTCGGCGTCGTGGGCGAGGATGTCCTGGACGTACTCGGATCGCCGGCCGAACGCGGCGATGTCGGCCCGGTTGAGCGGGAGCGTCCACAGCGCCCGTGCCGTCTTCTTCGCCTGGATCGGCTGGCGCAGCATCGCCAGGCGACGTTGCTGGGTGCCGACGAGCACGCCCCATCCGAACGGCGTTTCCAGCGACATGCCGTCGGAGCGCAGGAACTCCAGCGTCAGCGCCGACTCGGTCACCACCGGGATGATCGCCTTGACCTGGGGTGGCAACTGGTCGGCGACCGCCCACTGCACGTGTCCCAGGTAGCTCATGCCGTAGAGCACGATCGCGTCGCCGGACCAGGGTTGTCCCACCAGCCAGTCGAGGGTCGCCAGACCGTCCGCGCGTTCCTGCCGCATCGGGTCGAAGGTGCCGCCGGAGCCGAACCCGCCGCGCACGCTCTGGATCAGCACCTGGTAGCCGCGCGCGGCCAGCGGTCGGGCCAGGACCGTGCCGAACGGGCCGCGCCGACCGTAGGGGGTGCGGATCAGTGCGGTCGGCAGGCCCTCGCCGCCGGCTCGTGGTGCCCACCGGTCGGCCAGCAGTTCGACCCCGTCGGGCATCGGTACGCGGAGATCCCGCTGGACCACCACGTCCCGCGTCAGCGGTGGGGACAGCTTCAGGCGGTTCTGGATGAGGCGGCTGATCAGGTTCACCGCGGTTCCTCCCCGGTCGACTGGCTCGTCGTCAGGATGGACATCACGTTCATCAGCCGGTCGGTGAACGCCTCGGGATCAAGCGGGTCGGCGCCGTCGACCACCCAGCTCGTGACGAAGGAACCGGCGCCGCCGGTCAGGAAGGCGGCGAGATCGTCGATCGCCTCTTGGGTGAGCCGGTCGCCGTGCAGCCGCTGGATGGCCTGCCGGTTGATCGGCAGGAGCACACTGATCAGCCCGCGGTCCAGTGGGAACGCGCAGGATCCGGTCAGCAGGGCGCGGTAGAACGCCCGGTGGCCGGCGAAGTGCCGGGCCACCGCGAGCGCCTGTTCACGTCCGTCCACGACCGGCGGGTCGTCCGCGAGGCGTGGCAGCAGCTCCCGTCTGACGAGATCGAGGCCTGCCTCCAGCAGGAGCGCGTCGCGGTCGCCGAAGTGCTGGTACACCACCCTGCGGCTCACGTCCGCGGCCTCGGCGATGTCGGAGAGCGTGACGGCGGCCGTGCCGCGCTCGGTGACCAGCTCGACCGCTGCCCGCATCAGCGCGGCGCGAGAGCGGCGCACCCGGCGATCCCGTACCGGTTCGGCCACGTCCAGGTCCACGCTGAAATCATGCACACGTGTAACTAAATGATCAAGTGTCTCTCATCTCGAATGCACCTGGACTCGCCAGCGGCTGCTCAATGAGGCGCAGGTAGGCGGCGACCGCCGGTCACGCGGTGGGGATGCTCCAACCGGCGACGCACGTTCCTGCTGGTCGGCAACTCCTGTGGTGGTTACCTGGCCCGCGCGGTTGCCGGGTCCCGCCCCGACGCGGGCTGGCGTTGATCTGCCCGGTGGGCACCGAGGTGCTCAGCGCCGGGCGCACCGTTCCCGAGCGTCAGGTGCTGCGTCCCGCCCCAGAACTCGGACGGGCGGCTCGCGGCGCAGTTCGAGGCGATGTCGGTCGTGCAGACTCCGGAAACCTGCGGCGGTTCCGCGACGAGATCATGGTCGGACTCGATCTCGCCGACACCGTGGCGTTGAGCGAATCCAGCAGCGCTACCAGCTGTCCGAGGCTCCCGAGCGCGGTGCGCGGTTCGGGCGACGACCCTGATCGCGACCGGTAGGCAGGACGACGTCACGGGCTACTCGGACCAGTTCGCCCTGTTGCCGCACTACCCGCGAGCGAGTTTCGCGGTACTCGACGTGGCCGGGCACAACCTGCCGATCGAGCAGCCGGAACTGTTCGGGGCGCTGGTGCTGGAGTGGCTCGACCGCGTCACCGCCGAGTGGTGAACCAACACCAGGGCCGCGCGCATCCAGGCCTCAGTTGTAGCCCCGGACGATATGGGGCTCGTCCTCGTTGGCCGCATCCGACGGCAGGAGCGCGTCTTCGGTGGGTTCCTGGTCTTCCGCTGCGGACCGGTTCAACGTCCCGGCGAGCGACATGGTCCTCTTCCTCCCTCATCATCGAGGCCCTGGGTTCTGGGCGCTGCCAGAACCCGGCAGGATCGCCGCCGGGTCGGCTGCTGTGACGTACGCTACTGTCCTCGCGGCTTGGCACGGTTGTTCGATCGCACGAAGAACCGCCGGGGCGGTTGTTCAAGTCACTTACTTGCAGGCCACCGACGCCCGTCTGGCTCCGCTCAGTGCAACGGGGAGAACGCGGTGGGAATGGCGATGGTGGAGGTCGCGTGCGCGATGTTCTCCGGGCCGTTCTCGGGTGGCCAGATTCCGCGTTCGTAGGACGCGCGGCGGATGGCCAGGCGTTCGTCGAGGCCGGGGAACGGCCAGATGTGCGTGATGCGGGGGACGCCGTCCAGCCCGTACATCGCCGTGGTGAGCGGGAACATCTCGGTGCGTTCGGGGAGTGCGGCCTCCCATCCGGCCATGGTGGGTAGCAGTCCGCCGACTTTGAGCTCATACGTCCGGAACTCGTAGACGTCGCCGTAGCGTCCGACCTGCACGGGAGGGACGAAGGGGAACGGGGCGTAGGTCTCGACGGTGAACGACTCCAGGTACTCGCCGACCCCGAACGGATCGGAACTGGTGAGGACCCGCTGCCGTTCCTGCGCGAGCGTTTCGGCGTCCTCGAACTCCCGGAGCAGGAGCACCCGGCCGACGATGACGCCGTGCTCCGTTTCCCAGCAGCCGAGCAGTCTGCCGCGGGCGGCCGCGCCCGTGGTGTAGTCCTCGAGGGCGGAAAGCGCTTTGGGCACCGTGTAGAGCTTCAGTGCGAGATGGGCGATTTCGTACAGCACTGCGAGTCCTCCATGAGCATGTGAATCCACTGCAAGCATCGTCGTAGTCGCGGCCATGGGGCGACCGCTTCTGCTGCACGTCCGCCAGCTGGGATGAGCCACGGTCTGGGTCGCGGCGGTGTGGCCCGCCGCGCGGCCCGACACCGCTTCCCGCATCAGGGCGGCACCGCCGGGGTAGTCGACCCTGTTGTCCGGAGCGCACTCGGTGATTGGCTGTGGGAGGACACGCTCGACCGGGAGGATGCACGGTGCGGATCTACGCGGAACGTCATCTGCAGGCGGCGCGCCAGGTGGTGTTCGACCTGCTCGCCATCGCTTGGATCGCGGGCGGCATCTGGTGGGCTTTCGCCCTGCGCGACTCGGTTCTGGAGCTGGGCGCACCGGGCCGGAAGCTGATCGACGCCGGGGCGAACCTGGAGCGCACGTTCGGGCGAGCATCGGCCAGTGCCGACCAGGTGCCCTTCGTCGGTGCTGAGCTGGCTGGAGCGCTCGACCTCGGCACGGACGCCGGCAAGGTCGTGGCGGAAGCCGGGCACAACCAGGTCGAAGCGGTGGCGTGGGCCGCCGGCGCCGCGGCGGCAGGGGTGGTCGCGGTGGTCTTGCTCGTCGCGTTGCCGTTCTGGTTGCTGCCTCGAGTGCGTTACGCGCGGGCGGCGACCGTGGCCGTGAACATGCGTACCGCCGCCCCGGACCTGCTCGCGCTCCGTGCCTTGACCGAGTTGCCGCCCTCCCGCCTGATGGAGGTCAGCGCCGATCCCGCCGCGGCCTGGCGCGACAACGACCGGGAGATCATCGAGCAGCTTGCGTCCTTGCGCCTTGGTGCCCTGGGTCTGCGTCCGATCACCTCCGGACGTCGTCTTCGCACTGGAGCGGTGTAGACCGCGCCAGTCGTTCGGCCGGTCCGCGCCTCCAGCCGGCAGCGCGTCAGCTCTGGGCGGGGGACTTCTCGCGGAAGACCCACCAGCGGGACGCGGTGTAGGTGAACACCGCGACGCAGGCCCCCGCGAGGAGTCTGGCCAGGCGGAAGTCCACGCCCAGCGCCGTGAGTCCCGTGGTGACGCCGAGGGTGAGCCCGTAGTCGGCGACGATCACCACCGCCCAGCGGACGGCCTGGCCTGCGATCGGAGCGTGTGACCGGAAGTTGAGCGTTCGGTTGAGGATGAAGTTCAGCCCGAAGGCGAGCAGGTAGGCGATGGTCACCGCGACGGGCAGTGGCAGGGCGGTCCAGGCCCGCAACGACGCCAGGATCGCGAGATCGACGAGGAAGGTGAACCACCCCAGGATCGCGAAGCCGACGAGTTCGCGGGGAAGAAGCCGTCGAAGCGGGCGGGGGAGCCGGTCCAGAAGCCGGGTGAGCGCATCGCCGGCTCGCTCGACCGCGGGGACCCTGGTCGTGGTTTTCTCGTCGATACTCACGCAACACGCCAAACTCAGGCCGGCGGCGACGGCGGTCCGCTGCCGTGAGCGCCGTCGTGATCTCGACTCGCATCCTAATCAGTGCGCGAGGCGCTTCCGGCGTGGAGTGCGGCCCTGCAAGCACCGGTCCGCACAGCTGATCCGGCTGCATAAGGCCAGGTCAGCGCGTGTGGTCAGGCGAACGACATCCACACGGCGCCGCGTCGGTTCGCTGTGCGATGGCGCGACGTAGCGGAAACGAGAAGCGGCGTTGGGAGAATCGTCGCGGAGAGTTCACCGATTCCAGCAACGCCGCGCGAGGAGACGAGGCGCGCCACTGCATCCTCGATGCGCCGTCACGCATCCGGAGTTCGCCTGAGTTTCGGGGCGGTCAGCGCCCGCCGGGCAGGAATCGGGCGCGAGTCAGGGCAACCGTGCGGGCGTGGTCCCATGCCACCCGCAGCAGGTGGCATGTCATGCCGGCGGTCTGGACGGAGCGATTCACAGCTCAGCCCTCCTCGAGATCGTCGGAAACAGGATGTGTCCGGGGTTGCGGCACCAAGCCCCCAGCCGTCCCCAGCCGCGCCAGGCAGGTGGCCACCGACGGGGCGTAGGTGAACCGGTCGGCGACGTCGATCAGCCCGAGGAGGCGATCCACCGCGGGACTGGAGACGACCATCAGCGCCACGCCCTGGATCCGGGCACGGCAGTCGGCTTCCAGCAGCGCCACCGCACCGGCGGTGGTCATGAACGACACCGCCGAGAGGTCCAGCACCACCAACCGCTCGGATTCGTGCAGGAGCTGGCGCATCAGCTCGGCGAAGTCCGCCTCGCCGACACCGTCGAGCGCTCCATCGGCGCACAGCACCAACGCACCCTCGGCAATCCGCCGGCAGCGCAGCCGAACCGGCCGCCCCGGTTCCGACTGCGGCGGTCGCGGTGCCGGTACGGCACTGCTCCCGGGTTGCTGCTCGCCGGAAGAGCGCGGGGACGCGACCAGGTTCTCGTTCGCAGAGGCACGTGAAGGCACAGTCGTCATGGATCACTCGTTTCGAGTCGCTCAACGAAGGCGGACCACGCGGGGTCCGGCCCTTCTTGTTCCAGTGCAATCCCCACCGGGTGGCGCGGGAGCCGGAGCAACCGCGGGGGACTCGCCCCATGGGGGGGGGCAATGCCTGTGCGCTCAACCAGGTACGACCCACGATAACCGCAGCGCGTGCACGAGCGTCCACCCAGCGCAACGGTGTCCTCACTCACAGTCACTCGTCGGGAAGGCCGGGGCGGACAGCGTCGAAGCACGCCTACAGCCAGCGGCGAAGCACGCGGGTGACTACGGGCATGATCACGTACGTCATCAACGTCAGCAGCACCAGCGGGAACAGTGCGGCCTTGGCGGCGAGCGGCCACGACGACACCATCGGCACGACGAAAGCCTGGAACACCAGAACCAGCGGGTACACGGCGACGAGCGAGACGAGCCACATCTTCCAGCGGTGGCGGTTTCATGGTCGCCGTCGCCCGCGTCGGCACCTGGAACCAGGTTTCCAGGCCCGTCCTCTGCTGCTGGGAGGTCCAGGCCTCGGCGAGCGGTCCCACCTCGGCCAGCCAGCGCGCTCGTTCGCCGGAGTCGAGCCATCGCTCCAGATGCGAGCGATCGGAGAACTGCACGACCGTGTGGAAGTCGCGGCTCTGCTCGTGATGGATCACGGTCGCCCCGAGGTTGCCGGGGAACCGAGCGGCCGCTGCGGCCACGTCCTGCGCCACGTGGCCGAACTCTTCTTCCCGGCCGTGCCGTGCCCGCCAGCTGGAGACCATCGTGACCGGTTCTTCGGCATCCGCACGTTCACGCATGCCCGCGGCACCCTCCCTCGGTCGGCGTCCGTCGTACCGACTCGCCTTCAGCCGACGAAGTGTCAGCGCTGGAACAGGCCGACGATGTTGCCGCGTGCGAGTTCGTGGCCGGCGAGGGCGTCGCGCAGGTCGTCAGCAGTGGCATCGGCACCAAGCCCGAGGGGCTGCTCGGAGGCGAAGACCCGGAAGAAGTAGCGGTGTGCTTCGTCCCCGGCGGGCGGGTGAGGCCCACCCCAGCCACGGTCGCCGAAGTCGTTGCGGGATTCGACCGCTTCGTCCGGGACGTCGCCGCCACCGATGCGGGTCACCGTGGGCGGGATGTTGGAGACGACCCAGTGCACGAAAGTGCCGTTCGGTGCGTCGGGGTCCTCGCAGAGCACGGCCAGCTCCGCGGTGCCGTCGGGGACCTGGGACCACTCGAGGGCAGGAGCGATGTTGCCGCCGTCCCGGCTGCACCGGTGCGGAAGCATCGCGTGGTCGCTGAAGGCGCTGCTGCTCAGCCGGATGCCGCCGCCTTCGGTGTCGCGCTCGCGTCCCTGCCCGCCGGCGGGGCCGCGCGGGCGTTCCCCGAGCGGGCCTGCCGGGCGGTCGTCATCGGGGCGCTGGGGCGGGTGCGTGCGTTGGAGGTCTTCGCTGGCGGCTTCGTCGGCTCGCTGGTCGGGCACGCCTGCGTCTTCGTATTCGCCGCGGCGCCTGGTGCGCTTGACGTCGTACTTGTGGCTGCCAGGCTCTGGCATGGTTCACCTCCGCGTCGGCGTGTGGTACTGGAGTGCCCAGATGCGCAGGCCGCGTAACGGCGCCTCGGACGCCATGAACGCTCTCCCTCCCCGAGGTCGCCGGCTTGGTCACGTGTGGCGACGGGTGGCGCCGGGGAGAGAAGTGGTGCGTGGGTTGTGGCGTTTCGTCTGGTCCCACGCGTGTACCGCGGCACCAGCCGTTTCGCCGCGGGTCTTTCCCTGCCGGTGCAAGCGGTGACCGGTAAGACCTCGGTGCGGGCCGCGCGCACCCGTGCGGGATCTCGCCGGCCGCGGGTCGATAGGTCGCGTTGGCGGACCGTGCCCCCAGGCATGACTGGTATTACTATACCGGTCGGTGTTAGAGTGCCGGTATAGTAATACCAACACCCGGTGGTGCGAGGTAGTCGTGATCGAACTGAAGACGCCTGCGGAGATCGAGCGCATGCACGTGGCCGGGCGTTTCGTCGCCGAGGTGCTCTCCGAGGTCGGCCGGCTCGCTGACGTGGGGGTCAACCTCCTGGACCTGGAGCACCACGTGCGCGGCATGATCAAACGGCGCGGGGCGGAGTCGTGCTACTGGGACTACGCTCCGTCGTTCGGCAAGGGCCCGTTCCGCAACGTCATCTGCCTGTCGGTCAACGACGCGGTCCTGCACGGCCTGCCCCGCGACTACACGCTGCGCGACGGGGACGTGCTCAGCGCGGACATCGCAGTCGGCATCGACGGCTGGGTGGCCGACTCGGCGCGCACGGTCGTTGTCGGCGCCGCTGCCGAGGAGGACCTGCGGATCATCCGCGCCACCGAGGAAGCGTTGGAGGCGGCGATCGAGGTGGCACGTCCGGGCAACCGCCTGGGTGACATCTCGGCGGCGATCTGGGCGGTGGCCCGCGACTGCGGCTATCCGGTCAACACCGAGTTCGGTGGTCACGGCATCGGCCGCACCATGCACGAGGATCTCCACGTTCCCAACAAGGGCCGGTCGGGCCGAGGCCTGAAGCTCCGCCCCGGCCTGACCCTCGCGCTCGAACCCTGGTTCGCCCGCACGACCGACCAGATCGTCTACGACGCCGACGGCTGGACCATCCGGTCGGCCGACGGCTCGCGCACGGCCCACGCCGAGCACACGGTCGCCATCACCGAGGACGCCCCCTTGGTGCTCACCCGACGTGAAGCGGAGGAACCCGCAACGAGAGGTGATTCCGCCAGTCGTCTATCCACAAAGGACGCATAGTGTCCGAGGGCAGGCGCTTGGTCCGTAGCGGATCATCGCCCGCAGCGAATTGTGGTCGAGCGGTTTTCTGTATGTGGCCCCGAAACATCAGAAGATCCACGCTTGCGCCTGCCCACCGCCAGGGGCCGGTAGGAAGTCGCCGACGTATTCCCCCTCGTGCCCGGTTTCCGCGAGCCGTCGTCGTCCCTCCTCCGGCGAGAGGCAGTCAAGGCCGCGGCTGCGCGCCTCGGCGAGCTGAACGCTTTGCGCCGGCGTGCAGATGCCGTCCAAGACGTCCTCGTCGGCGATCACGCAGTCCACTCCGGCAACGGGCTCGCCGACCACTTGGAATCCCTGCGCCGCAGCCCACTCCCGCGTGTGAAGCAGTCGCTTCGAGCTGCCCAGGAAAAGAATCCGCTGCTTTCCGACGTTCGTCGGCGTCGCCTCGCGCAGGGACGACTCGCTCATCTGCTACCTCCGGCCTCTTCAGCGGCTGCGTCCGGACAGGCCGTCGCGCACGCGTTCGATCGGGTCCGTTCCCGGGTCGGTGCTGCGGTCGGCCGAGGGCCGGTCCGGACTGAGGGGCACGGCCGGGCCCGTGTGCTTTATGCCCCCGAGTTCGTGAAGCGAACTGCTGGTTCCGGAATTGCCCGATTGCCTTTGGTCTAAACATCGCAGTGATCGCATCGCGGCCCTCGCTTCGTCCTGCTCAGCGATGCGATCTTCGTGCGGGTCGAGCCGCTCCGTGACGGCAGGCGTCCGGCGGGTCAGCTCGGTATGCGCCGCCGCAGGACTCGCGCGACCTCGACGGCGGCCGGGTCGACCTCCTCCTGCCGCGCCGCGGAGCGCAGCCACTCGGCGAGCGGAGCCGCGAGCTCTGGCGACAGCGCCGCGATCCAGCGGGCGCTGCGCGTGCGGCCTTCGGCGATGTGTTCGGTCGTGCCGTCGTCGTGGTGGGCGATGACCTCCGGGCGCGTTGCCAGCAGCCCGGTGAGCCGCCACTCGCCGCCGGTCGAGGCCGCGGCCAGTCGTTCCAGCGCATGGGCGGCGGCGAGCAGTTCATCAGAAACCACGGCGGCATTGTCGCTCATCGGTCAGGTCCGGAGCACGGGTGTGCGACTGGTGCGGCGAGCAGCACTGCGAGCGCTGCTCGCCGTCACAGGTCGAGCACCAGCCGGGCGGAACAGGACCGGGACACGCAGATCATCATCGTGTCGTTGGCAGCCTGTTCCTCGGCCGTCAGCACGGAGTCGCGGTGGTCGGGCACACCCGCGAGCACGGTGGTCTCG
Organism: Saccharopolyspora erythraea NRRL 2338; assembly: GCF_000062885.1. Taxonomy (NCBI): domain Bacteria; kingdom Bacillati; phylum Actinomycetota; class Actinomycetes; order Pseudonocardiales; family Pseudonocardiaceae; genus Saccharopolyspora; species Saccharopolyspora erythraea. The sequence goes on from NC_009142.1 coordinate 3,078,655, forward strand.
CAGGTTCCGCAGGTGCCTTCCTGGCACGACGACAGCACCGGGACACCGGACTCCTCGACGACCTCCAGAACGGACCGGTCTTCCGGCACGGTGAGTGTCGTCCCGGTCCGGGCGAGCTCGATCTCGAACGACTGCCGCGGGCCCTCTGTGGCGCCGGTCTTGGGCGTGAACCGCTCGACGTGCAGACAGCCTTGCGGCCATCGTGCGCACTGCTCCGCCACCGCGTCGAGCAGCGGCTCCGGCCCGCAGCAGTAGACGGCGGTCTCGTCGTCGGGTTCGGCGAGCAGCGTCGGCAGGTCGAGCAGCCCGGTTTCGTCCTGCGGCCGGATGCCGACCCGGTCCCGGTACCGCTGTTCGAGGCGGTCCAGGAACGCCATCGAACGGCGGGTGCGGCCGCCGTAGACCAGTCGCCAGTCCGCACCGGCCGCGTCGGCCCGGGCGATCATCGGCACGATCGGGGTGATGCCGATCCCGCCTGCGATGAACAGGTACCGGCTCGCGTCGACGAGCTGGAAGTTGTTGCGGGGACCCCGCGCGTGCACGGTGTCGCCCTCGGTGAGGGTGTCGTGCACGTGCGCGGATCCGCCGCGGCCTGCCTCTTCCCGCAGGACGGCGACCTGCCACACCGATCGTTCGGCCGGGTCGCCGCACAACGAGTACTGACGGGTGAGGTCGTCGCCGAGCACGAGGTCGACGTGGGCACCGGGCGTCCAGTCGGGCAGCTCGGCGCCGTCGGCGCCGCGCAGCGTCAGCTGCACGACGCAGTCGGCGAGCGACTCCTTCTTCTCCACGACCAGAGCGAGCGGGTGGTCGGGTTCGCTCGGCATCATCGTTCCTCTCCTGGGCTCAGACCGACGCGTGCGCCGGCTCGCGTGGCGGGACCTGGGCTGGTCCGGTCGGGGCGTCTTCGTCCGCCCGGTGGCCGTCGGGATGGGCGAGGAGCCATTCCCACAGTTCGACCGGATCCTCGAAGATGCGCTCGGCACCGCAGTGGCAGACCGCGCGGAGCCGGTCGGTGCCGAGCACCCAGTGGATGCGGTAGACGCGGTCGCCGCCGAGGACCGGCGCTGCGCCCGGGATGTCGCTGCGCGCGGTCATCGCGTCCGCTCCGCGGGGGCGTTGCGCGGGGTCTGGCCGGCCATGCGGGCGAGCATCCGGCGGGCGGCGAGCCCGCCGGTGTCGATGTTGATCGACAGCTCCTGGTAGCCCGGGGGCTCGGTCTGGACGACCTGCTCGAGGACGTTGAGCGCCTCGACGTCCTGCAGCACGACGGTGCGGTTGTTCTCGGCGAGGAACTCCGAGACCTCGTGGTCGTCGAGGGCGAAGTCGCGGGCCACGGCCCAGAAGTCGTGCGTGGAGTGCTCGGTCTCGGGGGTGATCGCGTAGACGACCTCGACGTGGAAGGCGTCCGGGTCGGTGCCGTCCGGGTTCGGGACCGAGCCGACCGGCGCGATCCGGCTGTGCAGCTTGTAGAGGCACGGCGGGGTGTACTCGATGTCCTGCCAGCGCGAGATCCGACCCGCCAGTCCGGTGGACTTGGCGTAGAAGGGCGGGCATTCGGCGTCGTCCATGTGCCTGGACACGTAGACGATGCCGGCGTCGTCGTCGACCTCGGTGCTGATGGGGGTGTCGGCGACCTCGGGGGTGCCGATGTAGCCGCCGTGCAGGTAGGTCTCGTGGGACAGGTCGAGCAGGTTGTCCACGAGCAGCGAGAACCGTGCGCGCAGCGGTTCCAGGCCGCACACCGTCGTGTAGTCGGCTGAGTCCAGGTAGGGCGCGCGGGGGATGCGTGCCGGGTCGGCCAGCGCCGGGTCTCCGATCCACACCCAGACGAACGAGTCCTGCTCGACCACCGGGTACGGGGTGAGCCGCGCGGTGCGCGGCACGCGCGCCTGGCCCGGCACGGCGACGCACTTGCCGTCGGGTCCGTAGGTGAAGCCGTGGTAGCCGCAGACCACCTGGTCGCCGACGAGCCGGCTGGGGGCCTGCGACAGCGGGAAGCGGCGGTGGACGCAGCGGTCGGAGTTCGCGGTCACCGTTCCGGACTCGGTGCGCCAGAACAGGATCGGCTCACCGCAGATGGTGCGAGCGAACAGGTCGCGACCGATCTCGGTGCCGTAGGCGGCGACGTACCACTGGTTGCGGGGAATGGCGCTCATGAGGAGGCTCCCTCGACTCGGGTGGACGGCTGTGTCGTGGTCGCGCCCGTGTCGGCGGGGGTGCGAACGCGGAGCAGGACCAGGAGGGCGGCGGTCACGACGAAGACCGCGCAGAACAGGACGTACAGGTGCTGCGGAGTCCAGCCGCCGTCGAGCAGCGCTCCGGCGAGCGCCGGCGCGAGGATCGCACCGGCGCGGCCGATGGCGAGTCCCGTCCCGACGCCCGTGGTGCGCACCGCCGGGGCGTAGACGATCGGGGTCAGCGTGTAGAGACCGGCCACGCAGCCGTTGGCGAACACCCCGATCAGCGCGGCCACGACGAACGCGACGGCCGGCGACGTGGTCGAGGCGATGAACACCGCGAGCAGGACGCCGGTCACCACGAGGTAGGCGGCGAGCACGGCCCGCAGCTCGAACCGCACGGCCAGGAGCCCGAGCAGCGCCGCGCCGAAGATGCCGCCGACGTTGAGCAGAGTGCCTCCGGTGATGCCCGCGCTGGGGGAGAGTCCCGCCTCCACCAGCAGCGTGGGCGTCCAACTGGTCACGAAGTAGAACCCCGCCATGACGCAGAAGAACGCGGCCCAGAGCACCAGCGTGGTCCGGCGCAGGCGCGGGGTGAGCAGCTCGCGGTATCCGACGCCCTTCGGGGCAGGTTCGGGCTCCGGGAGTTCGCCCAGCCGGGGCTTGCCCATGCGGGCCAGCACCGCGTTGATCCGTTCGACGGCCCGCGGTGGTCGGCGGACCAGCAGGAAGTCCAGCGACTCGGGCAGCCGCCACCACACCAGCGGGATCGATGCCGCGGTGGCCAGGCCGCCTGCAAGGAAAACCGACCGCCAGCCGTACTGGCCGATCAGCAGCGCGGCGAGCAGGCCGCCGATCGTCGCGCCCAGGGCGTAGCCGGTGGAGTTGAGGCTGACGGCAAGGCCGCGCCAGCGCCGGGACGCGTACTCGGCGGCGATGACGTTGCTCGTGGCCAGGATGCCGCCGATGCCCAGGCCGGTGAGGGCCCGCAGCACGCCCAGCTGCGCGGCGGACTGGCTGGCCGCCGAGAGCAGCATCGCCGCGCTCGCCAGGGCGAGGCAGCCGAGCACGACCGGGCGGCGGCCCAAGCGGTCGGCCCAGGGGGCGAGGAACATCGACCCGGCGGCCATGCCGACGAGGCCGGCGGACAGCAGAAGGCCCAGTTCGGCACCGGTGAGTCCCCAGTCGGCGGAGACGGACTTGCCGGTGAAGGCCATGACGAGCACGTCGAAGCCGTCCAGCATGTTCAGCAGCACGCACACGGCGACCACGGTCCACTGGAACCCGGACATGGGCCGGTCGTCGATGAGATCCCTCAGCGGCGGGCTCATCGGAGCCGGTCCTCGGGACGCGGACGGTTCGGCAAACGCACAGCAGCACTCCGTTGTCGACTGCTTCCGGTGACCGCGCGTCCGGTGGCCGGTGGGGGACGGCCGGCTCGGCTCAGCGCGGTGCGGAGAGCATGCGCGTGCACGAACCCGGACTGAACAGCACTTCCGGAAAATGGAAGGAGTCGGCGGAACTGGTCAACAGGGCGTGGCGTGGTGAGTAGGACGGGGCGTCGTCAGTAGGGCGTGGTCAAGGCGCGGCTGATCGCACGGGCGCTGGTGCGGACCAGCGGAGCCAGTGCGTGGGGCGAGGTGCCGTGGTGCACGACGAGGGAAACCGCGGCGACGGCCTGGCCCTGGGTGTCCATGATCGGTGCGGCGACCGAGATCGCGTCCATCGTGACCTGCCGGTCGCTGATGGAGAAGCCGTTGGACCGCACGTCGGCGAGCAACCGCCGCAACCGGGCGGGGTCGGTGACGGTCAGTTCGGTGTAGCGGTCGATGTGTGCGGCCAGGACCTCGTCCTGGAGTTCGGCCGGGGCGTGGGCGAGCAGCACCAGCCCGACGCCGGTGGCGGTGAGGGCGAACCGGCCGCCGACCCTGGTGAGCACCGGCACCGCGCCCGACCCGGCGATGCGTTCGACGTAGACGACCTCGGTGCCCTCGCGAACGGCGAGTTGCACGTTCTCGCGGGTGATCTGGGACAGGTCCTCCAGGAACGGCAGCGCCCGTTCGCGCAGGCCCGCGCCGCGAGGAGCCAACGCTCCGAGCTCCCAGAGCCGCAGCCCGATGCAGTAGGCCCCGTCGGCGTCGCGCTCGAGGGCACCCCAGCCGACGAGCTCGCCGACCAGCCGGTGCGCGGTCGACAGCGGCATCCCGGCGCGCAGCGCGAGCTGGCTCAACGTCAGCGCCGGTCTGGTTGGCGCGAAGCAGTCCAGCAAGGTCAGGGCTCGTGTCGTCACGGGCCCGGTGGGGCCGGTGGGGTGGCCTCGCTGCCGCACTGTCACTTCCCGTCCGCTCGTCGTCCGGTCTCGGCAACGACCGCTGGCATGGACGTCGAAGCCGAGCCTATTCCGCCGTTTCCGCGCGCCGCCAGGCGCACCGAGGCCGCCGGCGGCCTCGGTGGGCGGCACCGGGTGGACGAGTTCGTAGAAGGGGCTTGCCGCTCGGGTCCTCCTCGCGTAGGCATCAAGCAGCCGACGTACCCCGCGTCCTACGCGGTTCTGTCCTCGAGGAGCGCCCCATGACCTACGGCCCGCCGCCCGAGCCGAACGCGCCGGCCCCGCAGCCCGATGCGTCGGCCCAGGGGCCGAACGTCGCGTACTCCGCACCGGCACCGCCGCAGGGCCCGATGCCGCCGCACCCCTGTCAGCAGCAGCCCTGGGCCCACCCGAACGGCCCTGGGTGGCACGGCGGCCCAGCTCCGGTGCAGCCTCCCAAGGGGTTAGGGCCGGCGGTGGCCGCGGTGGTCCTCGGTCTTCTCGGGTGCGTGGTGCCGTTGCTCCCGATCGACCTGAGGGGTGCGGCACTACCTCGCCTTCCCGTTCGCGCTGGCCGGACTCGCCCTCGGGATCGTCGGCTGCGTCGGACACCGCCGTGGCAAGTTGCTGGCCGTGGTCGGCGCGGTCCTGTCGTTCCTCTCCCTGGGCCTGGGGATGGCCATGCTGGTCGGTTACGCCTTGCACTGACCTCTTCCGCGAGGAGGTCACGGTGCGGGCGGCGGCCCGAGTATTTCGATGTTGTAGGCGTTGGCCAGTCGGGTCAGTTCGTCCAGGGTCGGTGGCACGTCGTCGGCCGGGGGAGCCTCGAAGCTGGTGGCAGGCGTGCCCGCTTCCAGCACGAAACGGTCGAAACCACCTGGGGTCGTCATGGTCAGGAAACGCGCCTGCGGGCTGGTCACCACGTACGCGTGGGGCAACCCGCGCGGCAGCAGGGCCACCGCGCCGGGGCCCGCGCCGCGAGTGACACCGTCGACCACGACCCGCAGCTCGCCGTCGAGGACGAAGAACGTCTCCTCCTCGGCGTGGTGGCGGTGCAGCGGGCTGCCGTAGCCCCGCGGCGCCCCCTGGTGTTCCAGCAGGGCGAAGTTCCCGGCGGTGCGCTCCACCCCGGCCCGGATGCGGACGAGGGCGCCCAGGAACCACACGGCTTGCTGCGACTCGGTGTCCAGGAACGCGGGTTCGACCGGGACGGTGTACGACGACTGGCCTGTCACGTCCCAACCGTAGGCAACCAGCACGGATACGGCAGCACATGCGTGTGCCACGGTGAAACCGGCCCGGCCTCGGGCGGAGTGCGGCTATCTTGACCCGGTGGACGCGTTCTCGCTCAAGGACGTCGTGTTGTTGGTGGTCGGTGCCGGGATGGGCGCTTTCGCCGAACGCGTGCTGGGCCGCCCATGGGATCGCCATGTGATGGCCCGCATGCGCAAGCTCCGAGCGCGTCGCAAGGGGCGCAAGGCGATGCGGAAGCTGGCGGTGAGCGGCGAGTTCCTCACCCTCGGCCATGCTCGCGAGCGGGTCTTCGTCCACCAGTTCAGCCCGCGCGGATTCGGCCGGGACCACCTCGACACCAAGCTGGTGGTCGCCGAGCCGCTCGGTGAGCGGATCGAGCGACTGCCGGAGGAGTTGCGTCCGGTCGCCGTTGCCGAACTGCCCGAACGGATCGAGCAACAACGCCGACGGATCGAGGACGATCCGAGTGCGTGGAACGAGGAGAAGCTCGGGGTCGCCGCGGTCCGCGTCTCCCGCGATCCGCGCTACGACGAGCCCCAGTTGCGCATCCACTTCCACCAGACCGATTACGCGACCTTCTCGGTGCTGACCAACGCCTGGGCACAGCACGTCCGCGACCTCGACGTGGAGACGCTCTCGGCCGGCTTGCTCCGCGAGGTGCTGCCGGGTCTTTCGCACTCCTTCGGCATCAACGCCACGGTGGTCACCGCGGACGGGCGGCTGCTGCTGACGAAGCGAAACGCAAGGATCTCCAGCAACCGCCCGTTGACCCACATCTCCGTCAACGAGGGGATGCGAGCAGACGACCTGACCGCCGGCCGTCCCGACCCCTACGCCACGCTGCGCCGAGGCATCGAGGAGGAACTGGGCATCGACATCCCACCCGCGGCCGGGGTGTTCCATTCCCTGATTTTGGACGCGAACCGGTACCAGTGGGCGTTCCTCGGACACGTCGACCTGGCCGGCACCAAGTGGGACGCCGCGCGCGTCAAGGCGGCCCGTGCGGCCGGACGTTCGATCGACAACTGGGAGACGGACGCGGTCCGCGACATCCCGTTCACCTTCGACGCCGTCGTCGAGGAGCTCGCCGATCACCAGGGCTGGATCGCGCACGGATGGGCCAACATGCTGCTGACGGCGCTCTACGAATTCCCCAGCAAGCACGACCGTCTGCTCGACGTGCTGTCCAGAGCACGGCCGTGACGGGGTCGAGGCCGGACAGAAGGTCGACTGTCGCGCCCGAGCAGGCGGGAACCGCCGGGTAGGTGGCTACGGGCAGCTCCCGGATGTGCTGCCCGTAGCCGGTTCCCCGTGGTGCGGGCTTCCGACGTTCTACGGCGGGCACCGACGTCTGGGGGCCGTAGGCACCGCCGGTCACGATCGAGGCCCTGCGGGCGATGGTGGAGACCTGCGACCCCGCGACGGCGCGTGGCCTCCGTGACCGCGTGGTCCTAGTGTCCTGAGTTGAAAGTTTGTTGTATGTTTTGGTGATGGGTCGTAGAGGTCCGCGTTTGCCCGATTTGGCGTTGACGGACGCTGAACGGGAGACGCTTCAGAGGTGGGCGCGTCGCCCGAAAACCGCGCAGGCGTTGGCGTTGCGGGCACGGATCGTGCTCGCCTGCGCCGAGGGAGTGTCCAACATGGACGTCTCGCGGCAGTTGCAGATTTCCCCTCCGACGGTGACGAAGTGGCGCCGCCGCTTTGTCGCTGATCGCCTGGAGGGATTGTCGGACGAGCCCCGGCCGGGTGCCCCGCGCACGATCACTGACCAACAGGTCGAAACCGTGATCGCCAAGACACTGGAGGAGGCGCCGCCGAACGAGGACTCGCATTGGTCGACTCGTTCGATGGCGAACGCGGTCGGGATGTCGCAGACGGCGATTTCCCGGATCTGGCGGGCTTTTGAGCTCAAGCCGCACCTGGTGCAGACCTGGAAGCTCAGCACCGATCCGCTGTTCGTGGAAAAGGTCCGAGACGTCGTCGGCCTCTGTCGGCCTCTACCTGGACCCACCGGAAAACGCCCTGGTCCTCTGCGTCGATGAGAAATCCCAGATACAGGCTCTGGATCGCACCGCGCCGATCCTGCCGGTCATGCCCACCACCCCGGCGCGCATGACCCACGACTATGTCCGGCACGGCACCACCAGCCTGTTCGCCGCCCTGGACGTGGCCACCGGATCCATCATCAGCCAGCACTACCGGCGGCACCGCCATCAGGAGTTCCTGAAATTCCTGAAGACCATCGACAAGAACACTCCCGCCGAACTGGACTTGCACCTGATCTGTGATAACTACGCGACGCACAAGACACCCGTGATCAAGAAATGGTTGTTGCGCCACCCGCGCTTCCACGTGCACTTCACCCCCACGAGCGCCTCCTGGCTCAACCTCGTCGAACGGTGGTTCGCCGAGCTGACCAACCGCAAACTCCGCCGATCCGCCCACCGCAGCGTCACCGAACTCGAAGCAGACGTCCGCGCCTGGATCGAATCCTGGAACGCCGACCCCACACCCTTCGTCTGGACCAAGACCGCCGACGAAATCTTCCAAACCCTCGCAGCCTACTGCCAACGAATTAACGACTCACGACACTAGTTCGCGGGCGCGTTCCCGAGGGGCCGCGGCTGGGTGAGCTGTTCGGGTTGGAGGAGGGTGGCGAGTTGGTCGGGGGTGATGAGGCCGGTGTCGAGGACGAGGTCGGTGATGCTGCGGTCGGTGGTGAGGGCTTGCTGGGCGATGGTGGTGGCGTTGGTGTAGCCGATGTAGGGGCTCAGGGCGGTGATCAGTCCGATGGAGTTGCGGACGGTGTGCTCGAGTTGCGTGCGGTTGGCGGTGATGCCGGTGACGCAGCGGGTGGTGAGGGTGTCGCAGGCGGCGGTGAGGTGGGTCAGCGATTTGAGCGCGCTGTGGACGATGACGGGTTCGAAGGCGTTGAGCTGGAGTTGGCCGGCTTCGGCGGCGAGGGTGACGGTGACGTCGTTGCCGATGACTTCGAAGGCGACTTGGTTGACGACTTCGGGGATGACGGGGTTGACCTTGCCGGGCATGATGCTGGATCCGGCCTGCACGGCGGGCAGGTTGATCTCGTTGAGTCCGGCGCGGGGGCCGGAGGAGGTCAGGCGCAGGTCGTTGCAGGTTTTGGAGAGTTTGACCGCGACGCGTTTGAGCACGCCGGACAGCTGCACGAGGGCGCCGGCGTCCTGGGTGGCTTCGACGAGGTTGTCGGCGGTGCGGACGGGGATGGCGGTGATGCGGGCGAGGTGGGTGCAGGCGCTCGCGGCGTAGTCGGGGTGGGTGTTGATGCCGGTGCCGATGGCGGTGCCGCCGAGGTTGATCTCCAGCAGGAGGTCGGTGGCTTCGGTGAGGCGTTGGCGGTCTTCCTCGAGCATGATGGCGTAGGTTTTGAGTTCCTGGCCCAGGGTCATGGGGACGGCGTCTTGTAGCTGGGTGCGTCCCATCTTGAGGACGTCGGCGAACTCCACGGACTTGTCGTGGAAGGCTTCGGCGAGTGCGCCCATGGCCGTGTGGAGGCGGTGCAGGCCGGTGGTGAGGGCGAGTTTGATGGCGGTGGGGTAGACGTCGTTGGTGCTCTGGGCCAGGTTGACGTGTTCGAGCGGGTGCAGGTGGTGGTAGTCGCCGCGGGTGTGGCCGAGGTGTTCCAGCGCGCGGTTGGCGATGACCTCGTTGGCGTTCATGTTGGTCGAGGTGCCTGCGCCGCCCTGGATCACGTCGACCACGAACTGCTCGTGCAACTTCCCGGCGCGGATCTCGGCGCAGGCCGCGGTGATCGCCTCCGCCCGCCGCTGGTCGAGCAGTCCGAGGTCGTGGTTGGCGCGGGCGGCGGCCTCCTTGACCGAGGCCAGGGCGTTGATCAGGTCGGGGTAGGTGGCGATCGGCGTGCCGGTGATGCGGAAGTTGTCCACGGCCCGCGCGGTGTGCACGCCGTAGTAGGCGTCGGCGGGGACCTCGCGGTCGCCGATCAGGTCGTGCTCCGTGCGCGATGTCATGACGCCTCCGATGCTCGGTGCGGGTGGGAGGTGCAGGCGGCGCGTCCGTCCGGGGTGGACACCCACCGCGTCGGCCGAGCCGCTGCCGCGATGTGCGGGGATGCTGCCCCGCTCCGATCGGCCGGTCAACGGGGCCGTCTCGGAGCCGAGGTCTGCGCCGTCACTGTTTTCGCTGTTCAGCGGCGCGCTGAGGGGAAACCTCAAATCTTGCCCAACCCCGCGGAAAGCTCAACTTTTCCTCAACTCCGGTGACCGGCCGCACAGGCGGCGCTTACGGTCTCGCCCCAACGTGACCGCCGTGTGAACCCGGCGGAAATCCGGAGGAGGTGCTGTGAGCGCTACGACCAGTCCAGAGACCGCCCCGCAGGGGGCTGACCGGCCTGCTGGAGAGCCGAGGAAGCGTCGCTGGTGGCGGTTGCCGATGGGTGTGCAGGCCCTGCTGGCGATGGTCGTCGGCACCGCGATCGGAGTCTTCGCCCCGGATGTCGGGGAGAACATGAAGATCCTCGGTGACCTGTTCATCCGGCTCGTCGAGATGATCGTGCTGCCGCTGGTGTTCCCGCTCATCGTGCTGGGCATCACGCAGATGGAGTCGGTGAAGAACCTGGGCAGGCTGGCCTGGCGGACCATCCTGTACTTCGAGGTCATCACGACGGTGATCCTGCTGGTGGCGGTCGGCCTGGCGAAGGCGTTCGACATCGGCACCGGCATGCCGACCTCCGGCGGCGACGTCGGGCAGCTCCCCGGTGACGGCAAGCCCGCCGAGGTCGACTTCGCGCAGCTGCTCCTGCACGCGGTGCCGGACAACGTGTTCAAGGCCTTCGCCGAGGGCAACCTGCTCGCGGTGCTGTTGTTCGCGGTGTTCTTCGGCGTCGGCCTGGCCGCGGTCGGGAACAAGGCCGCACCGGTGCGGTCGGTGCTCGACACCGTCAGCGAGGTCATGTTCAAGGTCGTCGGCTTCGTGATCCGGCTGGCACCGCTGGGCATCCTGGGCTTCCTGGCCTACGACGTCGCGCACTACGGGCTGTCCGGGCTCAAGGGCCTGGTGAGCTTCGTCGGCGTCGTCTACTTCGGACTCGCGGTCATCCTGCTGGTGGTCTTCCCGATCACCGCGGCGATCTTCCGGGTCCGCTACGTCGCGCTGCTGCGGGCGGTCGGCGGCCTCGCCGGGATCGCCTTCGTCACCCGCTCCTCGGAGGCGGTGCTCGCGCCGCTGCTGGCCAGGCTGGAGAAGCACGGCATCCGCCGCAGCACGGCGTCGTTCGTCGTCCCGCTGGGCTACTCGTTCAACACCGACGGTTCCACGCTGTACCAGGCCGTCGCACTGGTCTTCCTGGCCAACGCCTACGGCATGGACCTCAGCGCGGGCACGCTGCTGACCATGGTCCTGGTGCTCGTCGTGCTGTCCAAGGGCATGGCCGGTGTCGCGTCGGCCTCGATCGTGGTGCTGATGGCCGCGGGCAAGACGCTCGGTCTCCCGGTCGAGGGCATCGCGCTGCTGATGGGCGTGGACTTCCTCGCCGACATGGCCCGCACGGCGGTGAACGTGTTCGGCAACTCGCTGGCCGCCGCCGTGCTCGACAAGAGCGCGGGCGGGTCCGACAAGGGCACCAGTAGCTCCGACGAGATCGCGGCCGGCTCCGGCGAGAGCGCGGGCGAGGACGGTGAAGGCGCCGGCTTCGCGGAGACCGCGGGCCGGTCGGACGAGCGGCTGCCCGAACGCGCATGATGGTCCGGTGCATCCCGGCGAGCTGACCAGGCGCGGGCTGTTGTCGCTGGTGCTGGCAACAGCCGGCTGCTCGCTGCTGGACGGCTCCCGGCCCGCCGCGGGCACGCCCGTGGTCGTGGCCACCGGCGAGACCCAGGGGTTCTTCTTCGCCTACGGCCGGGAGCTGGCGGCGGTCCTGGCGGCCGGGCTGCCCGAGGCGCGGGTGTCGACGGTGACGACCAGCGGCACCGTCGACAACCTGCGCCGGGCGGCGGGCACCCCGGGCACCTTCGGCCTGGCCGCGCTCGACGCGGCGGCCGCCGCCCAGCACGGCCAGGAGCCCTTCGCGCTGCCCGAACCACCGCGGGCTGTGGGGCGGCTGTTCGACGACTACGTGCACCTGGTCGTCACCGGCGAGTCGCCGGTGCGCCGGATCGCCGACCTGGCCGGCCGTCGGGTGTCGGTCGGACCGGCCGGGTCGGGCAGCGCCCTGGTCGCCGGGCGGGTGCTGGAGGTGAGCGGCTTGCGCGGACGCGTCACCGAGGAGCGGCTCGGGTTCAGCGAGGCGCTCACCGCGCTGGACCAGGGGAGGCTGGACGCCCTGTTCTGGCAGGGCGGCCTGCCGACCGGAAGCATCGTGCGGCTGGCCGGGCGGCGCCCGCTGAGGCTGGTGCCGCTCGGCGAGCTGCTGGGTCCGATGCGCGTGCGCTACGGCCCCTACTACCGCGCCGCGAGCATCCCGCGCGGCGTGTACTCCAACGCGGTGCTCGTGGACACCATCGCCGTGCCCGACCTGTTGGTGACCAGCGCGGCGACCGACCCGGTCCTGGTCCACGAGGTCCTGGAGCTGATCTTCGACGACCGGCAGCGGCTGGAGCGCGCGGTCCCCACCGCGGCCCAGCTCGACCCGCGCGCCGCGATCGCCACCAGCCCGCTGCCGCTGCACGAGGGCGCGCTGCGCTACTACCGCGAGGTCAAGCGCTGATCCGGCGGCACGGGCACGCGCACCGCCACGGCGAGGCCGCGGCGTTCGCGGTTGCGCGCCTCCAGAGCTCCGCCGAAGGAAGCCAGCAGGGCTTTGGCGATGCTGACGCCGAGCCCGGAGCCCTCCACGTTCTGGTGCCGCGGACTGCGCCAGAACCGGTTGCCGATCCGGTCGAGCTCGTCGGCCGCCAGCCCGGGGCCCTCGTCCAGGACGGTGATCACGGCATCCTCATCGCTGGTCCCGACGTCGACGACGACCCGCCCGCCCTCCGGGCTGAACTTGATCGCGTTGTCCAGGACCGCGTCCAGCGCGCTGCCGAGCGCGGTGGGGTCGGCGAAGCCGCGGACGTCGTCGGCCCCGGTGCGTTCGAGGCCGATGCCGCGCTGTCCGGCGGCCGGCTGCCAGCTCGCGATCCGCTCGTCGACCAGGTCGCCCAGCGAGATCTCCGCGGGCGGTGAGACCGACTGCTCCGCGGTGGCCAGCGCCAGCAGCTCGTCCAGCACGCGGTGGAGGCGGCGGCCCTCTTCCTGCGCGCTCGCCCAGTCCTCCCGCAGCTCCGGGGGCAGATCCATCTCCAGGGCCTGCTGGCGCAGCAGGAGCGCGCTCAGCGGGTTGCGCAGCTGGTGGGAGGCGTCGGAGACGAACGACCGCTGGCGCTGCCACGACGTCTGCACGGCGTCGGCCATGTCGTTGAACGACGTGGTGAGGCGCCGCAGCTCCGGCGGTCCGCCGGCATCGCCGACGCGGGCGTCGAACCGCCCCTGGGCGATGTCGTGCGCGACGGCGTCGAGGTCGTGCACCGGCCTCAGCACCCACCGGGCCAAGCGGCTGGTGAGCAGCGTGCACACCACCACCGCGACCAGCGCGCCGCCGGCCACCAGCGCCCACCACCACGCCACCCGCTGCCGCAGCTCGGTGGTCGGCGAGATCGTGACGGCGGCCCCGACGACGTCCCCGGCCCGCAGCACCGGCACCGCCACCACCAGCGGTTCCGGCTGCCACGGCGCTACCCACCGGGGCGCCTCGCTGCGCCTGCCCGCGAGCGCCGCGCGCACCGCGGGGTCGGCCGCGATCGACGGGCCGGGCGGCGAGGAACCGGTGCGCACCGCGCCGTCGCGGTCCAGCACGGCCGCGGTGATCCCGTACACCTGCTGGTAGCGGGCGAGCTCACCGGCCAGCCACGGCAGGTCGACGTCGGTCGTGGCCTGCTCGGCCAGACCGGCGAACCGCTCGGTGTCGTTGAGCCGGTCGAGGAAGACGCCCTCGGTCTCGCGGGCCGCCGTCGAAAGCGCGAGCGGCACGCTCAGCGCGAGCAGCAGGCACGCCACCAGGGTCAGCAGCAGCGCCGTGATCCGGGCGCGCACGGTCAGGGCCTCAACCGGTAACCGACGCCGCGCACGGTCTGCACCGCGTCCGGGAGGCCGAGCTTGGTGCGCAGCGATGCCACGTGCACCTCCAGGGTGCGTTGACTGCCCTGCCAGTGCGTGCTCCACACCTCGCTGAGGATCTGGCCGCGGCTGAACACCACGCCGGGCTGGCGGGCCAGCATCGCCAGCAGGTCGAACTCCTTGCGGGTGAGCTGCACCGGCCTGCCGTCGACGGTGGCTTCGCGGCTGTCCACGTCGACGCTGATCGGGCCGGCGTGGCGGGTCGGGGTGGCCGTCTCGCCGCGCGGTGCGCTGCGCCGGGCGACGGCGTGGATGCGGGCGATGAGCTCGCCGACGTCGTAGGGCTTGACCACGTAGTCGTCGGCGCCGAGGTTGAGGCCGTGGATGCGGGCGCGCGTGTCGGTGCGGGCCGTGACGACCAGGATCGGGCGGTCGTAGCGCTGCCGCATCCGCCTGCACAGGTCGAAACCGTCGGTGTCGGGCAGTCCCAGGTCCAGCAGCACGAGGTCGGGGTCGTGGGACAGCGCCTCCAGCGCCTGCGCTCCGGTGCGGGCGCGTTCGGTGTCGAAGCCGTGCCGCCCGAGCACCGCGGCCAGCGCGGACGCCACGTGGTCGTCGTCCTCGACGATGAGCAGGAGCACCGCACCATTATCGCCCCGCGCGTGGCGGCGGGCCCGGGGGCGCCGGTTGCGCCGAGCGGATCTTGCGGGGTCCTCGTCGGCGGTGTTTGCATGATCCCATGCGCATCAGAGGCGCCGCCGCGCTGACCGCAGCCGTCCTCGCCGGGTCTCTGCTGACGGCCCCGCAGGTGACGGGCTCGCAGGTGGCGTCCACGCCGATCTCGACGTGGTGACCATCCCGCAGCTCCAGGAGCGCATGGCGCGCGGGTCGCTGACCTCGGTGTCCCTGACGGCGGCATACCTGCGGCGCATCCGCGCCGTGGACCCCGTGATCGGTGCGGTGCTGCGCACCGACCCGGCGGCGCTGCGCCAGGCGGCGGCCAGCGACCTGCGCCACCGCACCGGAGCCGTCCGCGGCCCGCTCGACGGAATTCCGGTGCTGCTCAAGGACAACGTCGACACCCGCGACCTGCCGACCACCGCCGGATCGCTCGCGCTCGCGGGCAGACCGCCCCGCGACGACGCCGCCCTGGTGACCCGCCTGCGGGAAGCGGGCGCGGTGGTCCTGGGCAAGACGAACCTCTCGGAGTGGGCCAACTTCCGCGCCGAGAAGCCGACCTCGGAGTGGTCGGCGGTGGGAGGCCAGACCCGCAACCCCTACGTCCTGGACCGCAATCCCTGCGGTTCGTCCTCCGGCTCGGCCGCAGCGGTCGCGGCATCGCTCGCGCAGGTGGCGATCGGCACCGAGACCGACGGGTCGATCGTGTGCCCGGCCGGGATGAACGGGGTGGTCGGTCACAAGCCGAGCCTCGGCCTGGTCAGCGGCGACGGCGTGGTGCCGATCTCGTCCGAACAGGACACCGCCGGTCCCATGGCGCGCAACGTGGTCGACGCCGCCCTGACCCTGTCGGTGCTGCGGGGCGACCGCGCGGGCGACCCGCCGCGTCCGGTTCCCCTGCGCGGCAAGCGGATCGGGCTGTGGCGGCTGCCGTCGCTCGGGCCGGACGTCGACGCAGTGATGACCCGCGCGGCCGAGCGGTTCCGCGCGGCGGGAGCCGAGGTGGTGGAGGTGGCGCTGCCCTACCAGGACCGGCTCGCGGAGCTGGAGTTCCCGGCACTGCTCAGCGAGTTCCACCGCGACATCGACGCCTACCTGGCCACCCGAGACGGGCCGCGCGACCTGGCCGAGCTGGTCGAGTTCAACCGCACGCACCCCCAGGAGCAGACCTGCTTCGCCGGTCAGGAGCTGTTCGAGCGGGTCCTGGTCGCACCCGCGACCACCGATCCCGGTTACCTGGCCATGCGCGCCGAGCTGGACGAGCTGTCCGCGCGGTCGATCGACGAGACGATGACCGCGCACCGGCTGGACGCCATCGCCTCGCCGGCGAACCCGCCCGCGTGGACCACCGACTGTGTGCGCGGGGACAACGACGTCATCCCGTCGTCGACCCCGGCGGCGGTGGCGGGCTACCCGTCGGTGTCGGTGCCGGCCGGGTTCGTCGGTGAGCTGCCGGTCGGGCTCCTGCTGATGGCCGGTGACCGGCAGGATCAGGCTCTGCTGGCACTGGCCGCGGCGGCCGAGCGCGAGCTCGGCGCGTGGCGCCCGCCGCGCTACCTGCCGTCCGTCGGCGGCTAGGCGAGTCGTCACGCGCAGCGCCTCGCGAGCAGCATCCGGCGACCGGACCCCTGCGCGACTTCGTACTCCCGTGCGCGCAGAAGCATTTTTGTTCTGGCAAGCCCGTCTTCGTCGTGGGGTTCCACGACGATTCGGCGGATCCGGGGCCACAGGTCGTCATCGACCCCGCGGAGCACCTCCGGATCGGCGTGCCGCGCACCGATCCGGAGCAGGTCGATGGACTCGACCTGCTGGCGTTCGGCCACCCTGGTCAGCGTGGTCACCCGGACCGAGCAGGTCCTTTCGACCGCGTCGCGCCTGCGGAGTTCGTGCGCCTGCCGGACGTTGCCGCCCCTGTGTGCGGCGGGTGCCTCGGCCACCGAGTGCGTCAGTTCCCGGTTCCCGGGCTCCTCCCCGAGCGCGCAGTGGAAGGGCTGCCCGTTCGGCACGTAGCGGAGCAGGTTCTCCCGGAGGCATTCGAACGCGGGAGGGACCGGTTCGAAGGCGAGGATTCTGGCGTCCGGAAGGTGATCGGCAAAGAAGATCGCGGAAAGTCCGTGGTGCGAACCGACATCCGCGATGTGGGAACCGGGCCGGAGTCCCCGGACCGCCTCCGCGTACGTGCCGTCCTGGTTCAGATCCTCCCAGGCGGCCGGCACTTCCGACGGTGATGTGCAGGAGACCACTCGGCCGTCGGGAAGGGAATGCCACGACCTGTGCTGAGCTCCCGTTGCCACCGCGCCGCCTCTCCGGGTCCATCAAGACTGTCCGCAACACCTCGATGTCCATCGACATCCGCAGGTCGGCACACAACGCCCCCAACCCGAAAGTGTCGAAGCGGCAAGCGTTTTCCCGGAAGCGGGCGGCGGGTGGTGGCACCGGCGGGGCGATGGCGCCGTTCAGACGCTGCGCAGCACTGAAACGACGGTTCCCAGGATCACGGCCTCGTCACCGTCGATGACGTCGTAGTCGGGGTTGCGCGGCTCGAGGAAGACGTGGCCGTTGCGGCGGCGGTAGACCTTGACGGTGGCCTCGTCGTCGATCAGCGCGGCCACGATCTGCCCGGAGTGCGCCTCGGGCTGCTGGCGCACCACGACGATGTCGCCGTCGCAGATGGCGGCGTCGATCATCGAGTCGCCGCGCACCCGCAGGCCGAAGACGTTGCCGCGGCCGGTGAGCCCGCGGGGCAGCTTCAGGACGTCGTCGACGTGCTCCTCGGCCGCGATGGGGACACCAGCGGCGATGTCGCCGACCACGGGCACGGGCACCGAGTCCTCGGCTGGCTCCCGAGTCGAGGGGTCCCGCAGGAACGCACGCACGTCGATCGGGCGGGACATCGTGTCGCTGCGCCGGAGGAACCCCTGCTCTTCGAGGCTTCGCAGGTGCTTCGAGACCGAGGACGACGACCGCAGGCCGACGGCGTCGCCGATCTGCCGCGTGCTCGGCGGGTACCCGTATCTGGTCACCCAGTCCCGGATCGTGACCAGGATCCGCTGCTGCCGGAGCGGCAGGATCGAGGTGTCCAGGTGCTCGAACGGGTCAAGATCGTCGTAGGCGGTCACCCGCGGAATGGTAAAGGCAGGCACCAGCGCCGAAAGCACCGGCATGCGCGGTCGGCCGCGCGAGCCGGATTAGCCCTCGACGTCGGTGGGTTGGCTTCGGATATGTCCGATCCATTCTGATTTTGGTGCACATGTGCGCCGAGCGGGAACGCGCGCTCGCCGAGGGGACGGCCACTCCGCGGGCCACCTGGGACGAGGCCGCGGCGGGGCTCGTCGACGCCATCACCGGCCTGTGGGCGGCGCCGGTCACCCGCCGCTGAACGCTCGCTACAATTTAAGTCAGTCGATTGACTCAGGTGTCCGGAGTTGGTCGGCCGGGCGTTGGTGACGGCCCCGATCGCGCCGTTCTCCTCCGCCTGAGCCTGTCCGGCAACAACGCGAAAAGGAGTGCTTGAACGTGAAGATCACCGTCGACGAAGAGAAGTGCTGCGGCGCCGGCTCCTGCGTCCTGGCCGCGCCCGAGGTCTTCGACCAGCGCGACGAGGACGGCGTCGTGGTCCTGCTCGACGCCGAGCCCGCCGAGAACCTGCACGCCGCGGTCCGCGAGGCGGCCGACGTGTGCCCGGCCGCGGCGATCGCGCTGAGCGAGCAGGCGTGAGCACACCCGCGAGCGTGCTCGTCGTCGGTGCCTCCGCGGCGGGTCTGGCCACCGCGGAGGCGTTGCGCCGCAAGGGATTCAGCGGATCGCTGACCGTGCTCGGTGACGAGCCGCACGTGCCCTACGACCGTCCTCCGCTGTCCAAGCAGATCCTGGCGGGGCAAGTGGGAGCCCGAGCGCGCGCATCTGCGTTCCGACGATGCGCTGGAGCGGCTCGACGCCCGCCTGCTGCTCGGTGACGCGGCCGTGTCGCTGGACGTGGCGGCGCGCACCGTGCGCAGCACCTCCGGGCGCGACCTGACCGCCGACGCCGTCGTCGTGACGACCGGTGTGCGACCGCGCGTGCTGCCCGGCCAGGCCGGGCAGCGAGGGGTGCACGTGCTGCGCTCGTTGGACGACGCGCTGGCGTTGCGGGTCCGCCTGCTCGGCGCCCGTCGTCTGGTGGTGGCGGGCGACGGCGTGCTCGGTGCGGAAGTCGCCGCCACCGCGCGCGGTCTCGGCGTGGAGGTCGTGCTGGCCGGGCCGCAGTCCGCACCTATGGAGGCCCAGCTCGGGCCGCTGGCGTCCGGGGCGCTCGCCGAACTGCACCGGGAGCACGGCGTGGACGTGCGCCCGGGCGTCGCGGTGGAGGGCCTCGCCGCCGCCGACAGCCGGGTGACCGGTGTGCGGCTGACCACCGGTGAGGTGCTGGATGCGGACGTGGTCGTCGTCGCGCTCGGCGCCGTGTCCAACACCGGTTGGCTGGAGGACAGCGGGCTGGTGTTGGAAAACGGCGTGGTGTGCGACTCCCGGTGCAGCGCCGCCGACGGGATCTACGCGGTCGGCGATGTGGCGCGCTGGCAGCACCACGGCCTCGGCGGCCTGGTCCGGCTGGAGAACCGCACCAACGCCAGCGAACAGGCCGCGGCCGTCGCGGCCAACATCCTCGGCGCCGACCTCCCCTATGCGCCCGTTCCCCACTTCTGGACCGACCAGTTCGCCGCCAGGATCCAGGTCCACGGCCTGCTCCCCGCCGACGCGCAGGTGGACGTGGTGGAGGGCGACACCGCCTCGCGGCGCTTCGCCGCCGTCTACCAGCGGGACGGCCGGGCCGTGGGCGTGCTCGGCTGGAACATGCCCAAGCAGGCGCGCCTGCTCCGCCGGCGCCACCTCGTGGAACCGCGCGCCGCGGCGGTGGACTCCTGAACCGCATTCCCCGCCCCAGGAAGGAATCTGAATGATCGTGTCAAGCGGCTTGGGTGGCCGGTGGTGGCGCGGTCGGTGTGAAGCTTCGGCCGTCTCGCAGCAGTGCCCAGAGCACGTCGACCAGGCGGCGGGCCAGGGCCAGCAGGGCCTGGGTGTGGATCAGCCGCTCGCCGCGTTTTTTGTCGTAAAACGTCCGCGAGGGGCCGCCCGCCTTGATGCAGATCTGAATCAGTGGCCAGGGCGTCCAGAACGACAGGACGGCCATTCCTTCCGAGCCACCGCACGGCAAAAACCATCAGCCACACTCCATCGCCCTGGGCATCCAGGGCATCCAACCCTGAACGACATCAACCTTAGACCGCATCTCATTTGGGTGTGTTTCCAGGCAGGCGATATGTTGATCAATTGTGAGTGATGTGGAGAGGTGGTGCCCGGAGCCGTTGTGGCTGCTGGCGCGTCCGTTGTTGCCTGATGCGCCGCAACGCCACCAAGGCGGGGGTCGGCGTCGGCTGGACGACCGCGCGGTGCTGGCTGCGATCCTGTACGTGCTGCAGACCGGGTGTGCCTGGTCGGCGCTGCCCACCTCGTTCGCGGTCAGCGCTCCCACCGCCCACCGCCGGTTCACCGAATGGGTCCAAGCGGAGGTGTTCAGCCAGCTGCACCAGGCGCTGCTGGACCTGTTGGGCACCGCCGGGGCGATCGACTGGTCGCGCGCGTCGGTCGACAGCATGCACGTCCGCGCGGTCAAAGGGGGGACCTGACCGGCCCCAGCCCGGTAGATCGAGGCAAGCCTGGCTCCAAGATCCACGCGATGAGCGAACGCGGCGGCATTCCACTGGCCGTGGTCGTCTCGGCGGCCAACCGCAACGACCACCGGGAGTTGGAGGCCGTAGTCGATTCCGTCGCGCCGGTCAAGGTGCCTACGGGGCGGCCCCGGCGTCGGCCGCACAAACTGCACGGCGACAAGGGCTATGACTTCCCGGTTTGCCGGAACGCGTTGCGTCGACGGGGCATCATCGCCCGGATCGCCCGCCGGGGCATCGAGTCGGCCAAGCGACTGGGACGCCACCGCTACGTCATCGAACGCACCCTGGAGTGGGTTTCCCGATTCCGTCGGCTGGCGCGCCGCTACGAGCGCAAAGCAGCTCACTACGCGGCATTCGTCCAACTGGCGTGCGCGGCGATCTGCTACCGCCGAGCTGTCAAGCTGGACCTGTTGATCCATAACAACCCCAAATGAGATGTGGTCTTAGGGAAACCCATGACGAGCACGTTGGACGAGAGCACGCCCGACTACCCGATGCCGCGGGCGCGGGGTTGCCCCTTCGACCCGCCGCCCGCGCTGCGCGACCTCCAGCGGGAGACGCCGATGGCGCGCGTGCGGTTGTGGGACGGCAGCACGCCGTGGCTGGTCACCCGCTACGCCGACCAGCGGGCCGTACTCCGGGACAGCCACGTCAGCGCGGACATGAACCACCCCACATACCCGCGCCAGGCGCCGGGCGGCGGCACCCTGAGCTTCATCGGCATGGACGACCCCGAGCACGCCCGGCTGCGGCGGATGGTCGGTTCCGCCTTCGCGGTGAAGAACGTCGAGCGGATGCGGCCCTGGGTGCAGCGGATCGTCGACGAGGCGGTGGACGAGCTGCTGGCGGGGCCCAGGCCCGCGGACCTGGTCGAGGAATTCGCGCTGCCGGTGCCGTCCCTGGTGATCTGCGGGCTGCTCGACGTGCCCTACGCCGACCACGCCTTCTTCCAGTCCAACAGCAAGACCATGATCAACCGCGACTCCACTCCGGAACAGCGGTCACAGGCCTCCGGCCGGCTGGCCGAGTACCTGAGCGACCTCTTGTCGTCCAAAATGGACACGCGTGGCGACGACCTGCGCTCCCGGCTCTGCGGCAGGATCGAAGCGGGTGACCTGACGCTGCGGCAGGCCACCGAGATGGCGGTGCTGCTGCTGATCGCCGGGCACGAGACCACCGCCAACATGATCGCGCTGAGCACGCTCCTGCTGCTGCGCCACCCCGACCAGCTCGCCCTGCTGCGGGAGTCCGACGATCCGGATGTGGCTCGCCGGGCCGTCGAGGAGATGCTGCGCTACCTCAACATCACCCACGGCGGGCGCCGCCGCGTCGCCCTGGAGGACGTCGAGGTCGCCGGGCAGCGGGTGCGCGCAGGTGAGGGGCTGGTGCTGCCCAACGAGATCGCCAACCGCGACCCCGACGCCTTCCCCGACCCCGACCGGCTCGACATCACCCGCGAGGCGCGCCACCACGTCGCGTTCGGCTTCGGCGTGCACCAGTGCCTCGGACAGCCCCTCGCGCGGCTGGAGCTGGAGATCGTCTACCGCACCCTCTACCGCAGGGCCCCAAGGCTCGCGCTGGCGGCCGGCATCGAGGACATCCCGTTCAAGCACGACGGGTTCGTCTACGGCGTCTACGAACTGCCGGTCACCTGGTAGCGCGCCGCGGTTCCCTGTCACCATGCGGCGGCGGCAGGCTCGCTCGACGGCGTTTTCCAGCTGAAGTCGAGCACCAGTCGGCCCCGCACCCTTCCGGCCTCTAGCAGCCGGTGCGCTTCGGACGCCTGGTCAGCCGGTATGCCCCCGCGACCCGGAGGCTGAGCACGCCGTCCTCGGCCTGGCGCGCGGAGCCGGTCGAGCCCCGCGGTGTCGGTGGCGGCGTTGCGCACCATCACCGGGTGCACCTGGATGCCGCGTTCGGCGGGACCCCGCCAGCCGCGGACCGTCGCGAGCCGGCCGCCGTCGGCGATGGCGAGGACGGCGCGCTCGTCACAGGACCGCACCGTCGGCCAGGCCGGGCACGCGCTCCGGTGCCAGCTCGCGGATGCGCGCGGCCACTTCGTCACCGCGTTCGACGACGTGGCCGGCGCCGAGCTCGCGCACCAGCTCGGCATCGGCGGGTTGGGCGTCGGCGATCACGCGCAGCCCGACGGCCTTGGCGAACTGGATGACGTATCCGCCGAAGGCACCAGCCGCGCCCGTCACGGCCACCGTGTCACCGGACCGCAGCGCGAGCGCGTCGAGGGCGAGGCGAGCGACCATGGCGTTCATCAACCAGGTTGCCGCGGCTGGAAGTCGGCCCCGGCCGGAGCGAGCACGACCGACGCGGCGGGCACCACGACGTGCTCGGCGTAGGCGCCTGGCCCCCGTCGGCACTACCAGTGCGACGACTCGCTCGCCGGTGCTCAGCCGGCCGTCGGCTTCGGGACCGAGCTGGTCGACCACGCCTGCGGCGTCCATTCCGGGCACGTACGGTGGCGGGTCTCGACGGTCACGCCACCAGGCGCGAATCTTGTTGACCCCAAGGATATTCCGCACGTCCTGTACGGCCGGATGCCGACCCCGGGTCAGGTCGCCGGCGGTGTGACTTCGGGGACGCTGCTGAGCGCTTGTCGGAGTTCGGCCGCGTCGTGCTCGCGGCCGAGTTCGTCCAGCACTTTGACGAACTCGTCACCGGCGGACCGCAGACCGAACGCGAACATGGCCAGCGCGTGCCCTTCGCGGCGGTAGGTGGCGATCACTTCGTTGATCGCGCGCAGCCCGTCGTCCATCTCGCTCTTCGTCCCGGCGCACAGTCCCGCGAAGGACAGCTGGGCCACCGCGAAGCGGTGCTCGTAGGTGCCCGGGTTGCCCCGGCTCAGGCGCCGGTACACCTCGACCTGTTCGCGCGTGGCTGCCAGGGCCTCGGCGTGCCGCCCGGTCGCGTAAAGGCACCAGCTGTGGATGAGCAGCGCTTCGGCGAGGCGCGGCTCGTATGCGGCGGGGATGTCCCGGGCCAGCCGCCGCTGGATGCCGACCGCTTCCCCGGACGCGTCCAGCGACTCGGACCGGCCCGCCTTCAGCAGGCACAGCCCCAGGCATCGCAGCGCCTCGGCGAGCTCCGGCTCGTGGGCGGCCGGGTTGATCTCGGCCAGCCGCCGGTACACCGCGACCGCTTCCTGCGCGGTGGCCGTCGCCTCGGCGGGCCGGTTGGAGTTGGACAGCCGGAGGCTGAGCGTGGACAGCAGCTCGGCGAAGCTGGGCTCGCGGGTGGCGGGATCGGCCTGGGCGTGCCGCCGCATGATGGCCACGCCCTCCTCGGTCATGGCCAGCGCCTCGGGCAGCCGTCCCTGGTCGAACAGGCCGGTTCCGCAGCCCACCAGGAAGATCGCGAGGTCGGGTTCGTAGGTGGCCGGGTCGTCGGCGGCCAGCCGCCGGTACGTCTGGATGGCCTCCTGCGCCGCCGCGGAGGCATCGCCGGGGCGACCCATGCTCGCCAGGTCACCACCCAGGGAGTACAGCGCGGCACCGAACTCGTCGTCGTAGACGGTGGGGAAGTCCTGGACGAGACGGCGCATGATGGTGACGGCTTCCTGGCTCGCCGCGAGCGCTTCGTCCTTGCGGCCCACCGCCGACAGGCGTCGCCCGAGACTCCGCAACGCCCCTGCGAGCATGCGTTCCGCGGCGGCCCCCAACTGGGCCGCCTTCTCCTCGGCCCCCAGCTGAGCCGGCTTCTCCTCGGCCGCCGGGCCGGACGCCGCTGCCGCTCTGGCGAAGGCGGGATCGCTCGCGGCGCGCCTCAGACGTTCCATCGTGCGCGCACGGGTGTCGGCCGCTTCCTCCACCAGCCGCCGCGCTGCCGCCACGGCCTGCTCGGCTGCTTGGAGCGCCTGCGGCTCCCGGCCGGCGTAGTGCAGCCGGAGACCGACGTCGTGGTGGATCGCCACCTGCGTTGACCAGCCGGGCTTGTGCACCAGGCGATGCGGTGCGAGGCGGACGGTGACGGCGGCGATGCCGGCGTCGAGGTCGACGTGGCGGTCTTCCGGGAAGTGCGACGCGATGGATTCCAGCAGTTCTGGGTCGATGTCCTGGAGCCCGGCCAGGGAGGTGAGTGCGGCGCCGCCGGCGGCGACGGCGAGTTCGGGGCGGGCGTGCAGCAGCGGGTAGAGGTGGTCCGCGCCGACGTGGGGCCAGCGTTCCGCGGCGGCGGCGAGGAAGGTGACGGTGCGGGGCGTCCAGGAAGGCGCCGTCCGCTCGCCGTTCCCGGTGGCATCGCCGCCGTCTGGGGCCAGCAGGGTCGAAGTCGTTGGTGCGGCCCAGGATTGGGCGGGGTAGTCGGAGGTGTGACCTGGCAGGGTCAGGGCGATGAAGTCCTCGGCGAGCCGGTCGGGGTAGAGCGGTTCCAGCACCGAGGTTCCGGCGGGATCCGCGGGCGGGTAGCACAGGCTGTGGTCGGTGAGGACCCGCTCGGGTTCCAGCGGTAAGCGCAGTGCCCCGAGGACCGCGGTGGCGGGGGAACGGGCCAGCGGACCGGTCAGCGCCGCGGTGAACACGGTCCGGTTCATCAACGTCGGCGGAGTCGCGTAGGTGTCGCCGGTGTCGTGCTCGCCGCTGGTGTGCAGGCGCGCCCAGTGCAGGTGTTCGCGGTCGAGCAGGTAGATGGTCAGGTTCGCCATGTCGCCGGGTGGGCGGCGTCCGGTGGCGTGGGCGTCGACGGCGACCAGCGCGGCGATGTGCAGCGCGAGGGTCAGCCCGAAGTCGGGGTCGTCGAGCCGGGCCGGCGGCTGGACATCGGCGGCGGATCCGAGGGAGTAGCGGGTGGCGAAGCTGTCGCGGGCCGCGTTGAACATCTCGGTGCGCTGGCCGGTGTCGTCGGGCAGAGAGGGCAGGTGCTGGGAGGAGGTGCCGGCCTGGTGGTTGGCCAGCGCCGCGCGCACCGCGGGCCAGGTGTCGGCGCCGCGGGCGAGCATCAGCACCCGCGCCGGGACCGCGCTCTGGTGCAGGATGGCGTTGCTGAGCAGCCAGGTCAGATGGCTCAGCGGCCACCGGTCGGCGTAGTCGATGATCAGCAGCAGACCGCGTTCGCCGGTCAGGCGCAGGTCCTGGCTGCCGGGCGGGGGCAGGACGCTGCCCGGTCCGTGCGTCGCGGTGACGACCTTCCAGCCCGCGGCGAGCGAGTCCTGGGCGAACTGCGCGGCCAATCGGGTCTTGCCCTGTCCGCCGGGCGCGTGCAGCCAGCGCGCGGCCAGCCTCGGACCGGTGTCGCGCCACTGGCGCAGGAGGGCGAGCTGGTCCTGGCGGCCGGTGAAGTCGACGACGGCGTAGCGGGCGTTGAGCATCCGGCTCGGCAGCTCGGCCAGCCACTCCGGGTCGGGCGGCTGCGCCTGCCGGTACTCCTCCAGAACGTAGACCGGGCCCCGGTCGGCGAACACGTGCAGGTCGGCCCCGATCACCCCGTAGCCGAAGCCGCTCTCGACGCGCACTTCCTGGTGCACGTGCGAGGCCCCGGGCCCGTCGCCCGCGGTGGTCATCGGGTGCTTTCCCCGCTCTGACCGGATTCCGGTGGCGCGTCGTGGAAGTGGACGTCGCCGTGGGCGACCTGGAACAGCCGGCCGCCGTCGGAGGCCGTGCCGATCTGCACGGTGCTCCCAGGCGTCGGCTCGCCGGACTCGCGCGAGCGGATCCGCCTGGCGCCCTGGCGCAGTTGCAGCGCCGCCACCACCAGCGAGGCCACCGACACCACGAGCGCCGCCCCGCCGATGAACATGCTGGTCACGCTGGCCAGACTGTCCTGATCGGACAACGGCCTGCGGGAATAGGCCACGATCTCACCGCCGAGCCACACCGCGAGGCACGCGACGGCCAGTGCGCACACCGCGCCGAACACCGCCCACGGCCACCGCCGCCGCACCTTGCCGCCACCGACCACGAACCCCTCCGGATGACGAAGCTGATCAGCCAAAGAAGGCTTCCAGTCTGCCAGCTCCCGGCCCTGCGCAGGTCGGGTTTCGCCGATCTCGGCGGGCGCGGCCGATCACGCGGTCGGCACGGGCAGGTGGCCTTTGCGCAGCAGCGGGAGCAGTTCGCGTGCCGGGAGGGGATAGGAGAACAGCCAGCCCTGGTAGCCGTTCACCCCGATGCCGCGCAGCACGTGGAACTGGGTCGCGGTTTCCACGCCTTCGGCGACGCACCGGCGGCGCATGGCGTGGGCGATGTCGGCTACCGCCTTGGCGACCGCCAGGTCGGCCGGGTCGGTGACGACTCCGGAGACGAACCGGCGGTCGAGCTTGATCGTGTGGGCCGGGAGGTCCTTGAGGCGGGCCAGCGACGAGTAGCCGGTGCCGAAGTCGTCCACGGAGAACCGGACCCCGTAGCGGGTGAGCTCGTCCATGGCCTGCCGGGAGCGATCCGGCAGGTCCACCAGCGCGGTCTCGACCAGTTCGAGGATCACCCGGCTCGGGGCGATGCCGCTGTCGGTGATCGCCTCCCGGACGGTGTCGACGAAGCCGGGGTCGCCGGGAACCAGCGCCGAGAGGTTCACCGCGATCCGCACCGGGGCGCCGCGCGCGAGGGGCCAGTCCGCGGCTTCGCGCAGGCAGGTCCGCAGCACCCAGAGGTCGAGGTCGCGCAGCATGCCGCCCTGCTCGGCGATCGGCATGAACGCGCCGGGGCGGAGCATCCCGCGCTCGGGGTGGGGCCACCGCAGCAGCGACTCGACCGTGACGATCGTGCCGTCGTCGGAGACCACGGGCTGGTAGTGCATCTCCAGCTCGCCGTCCTGCAGGGCCTTGCGCAGCTCTCCTTCCAGGTGCACCTGCTGGTTCGCGGCGTCCCGCAGCGCGGGCCCGGCCAGCGAGAGCCTGCCGGAGCCCTGCCGCTTGGCCTCGCTCAGCGCGGCGTCGGCGAAGCGCAGGAGGTCGCCGCCGGTGGTGAGCGGGTCGTGGCGCATCGCGGCACCGATCGACACCGACACCTTGATCAGCTGCCCGTGCACCGGAACCGCGGTGCTCAGCAGCCCGGACATGGTCCTGGCCAGGCTCTCCACGCCGCCGGCGGCGTCGATGTCGGAGCAGACGACCAGGAAGTCGTCACCGGAGAGGCGGGCGGGCGTGCACTCCCGCGGCAACCGGCTCTCGAGCCTGCGCGCGAGCGCGACCAGCAGCTCGTCGCCGGCGTCGTGGCCCAGGGAGTTGTTGATCCGCTTGAAGTTGTCGATGTCGCAGAGGAACACCGCCACCCGGTCCGCGCCGGCCGAGGCGAGCAGGTCGCCCAGCGCGGCCTTCACCGCGGTGTGGTTGGGCAGGCCGGTCAGCTCGTCGTGGGTCGCCTGGTGCCGCAGGATCTCCGCGGTCCGGAACGGCTCGGTGACGTCCTGGAAGACCACCAGCCAGAACCGGGTCCCGTCGTCCTGCACCGACTCGGTGCTGTGCAGTTCGCAGTACACCGAGTCGCCGTCGCGGCGGCGCAGCCACCGCCGCGGCGCCGGGGCGGTGCCGGACCCCCGTGCGGCGTCGGGGAGGGACCAGCGGTTCTGCTCGCCGGGCTCGCTGATGGCCTCGGTGGTCATGCCGCGCAGCTGCTCGGGGGAGTGGCCGAGGAGCCGGCACAGCGCGGGGTTGGCGTGCACGAGCCGCTCCTCCTGGTCGAACAGGCCGACGCCGACCGGGGCGAGCTCGCACAGGTCGATGAACCGCCGCAGCCGCGACTGCGCGGCGTGCTCCTCGGTGACGTCCTGCACGGTCCCGAGCAGGCGCGGCCTGCCGGCGATGTCGTGCCTTTCGGCGCCGTGCATCCGCCACACGCGGACCGACCCGTCCAGGCGGACGTAGCGGTGCTCGAACTCGACCGGCTGCCGGTCCCTGCGCAGCCCCTGCCAGATCCGGTGCACCCGCCGCCGTTCGTCGGCCGGAACCCGTTCCAGGTACCCGTGGTAGGTCGTGGTCTCCGCGCGGTTCCTGCCGGTGAGCTCGTAGAGCAGGTCCGAGAACCTGGTCCGCCCCGAGCCCGGGTCCCACTCCCAGGTTCCCAGCCGGGCGAGCTGCTGGGCGTCGACCACCCGCTGCTGCTCGTCGCGCAGCTTCCACTCCAGCGTCCGCTGCTCGGTGACGTCCTGGACCGTGCCCAGCAGGCGGGCGAGCCGGCCGTCGGGGCCGTGCTCGGCGCGCACGTTGCAGAGGTAGATGTGCTCGCCGCTCTGGTCGCGGATCTGCACGCTCCGCGTCAGGCCGCCCGGGTCGGCCACGACCTCGGTGTAGCACTTCTCCGCGGCGGCCCGGTCGTCCGGGTGCAGCGCGTTGAGCAGCTGGTGCAGGTCGTCGACGACGATCTCGTCCTGCCCTTGTGCGAACCACTCCATGAGTAGCGGGCTGCCGTATCCGACGCCGCGGGCCACGTCGAACGCGAAGCTGCCCATCCGTGCCATGCGCTCGGCCTCGACCAGCCAGGCCAGCTTGTCGGCGTGGCTGAGCATGCCGGTGTGGCTGAGCATGCCGGGGTGGTCGCTGCTGGGCAGTGCCCGCCGGATACGCCTAACCCGGTGCTCCCGCTCTGTCATAACTACCCCTCGTGGTCGAACCGCACTGCTCCAGTGCCAGACGACCACCGCGAACCGCCGAGCCTCGGTCGCGGTTTGATCACACTGTGTAACAGTAGTAGCTGCCCGGAGGTCCCGCCAGAACGCGGCGGCGGACCGGGTGCGCACTCGGCGCCGGGGGTCATCGCCGGCGGTGCGGGGGAGCGAGGAAGTCCAGGAGGAGGCGCGTGGTTTCTTCCGGGGCCTCCTCGGGCAGGAAGTGCCCGGCGCGCACCGCCGTCCCGCTGACCTCCTCGGCCCACTGCCGCCAGATCCGCAGCGGCTCGTACCAGCGGGCGACGGCCCCGGTCGCGCTCCACAGCGCGAGGACCGGGCAGCGGATGCGCTTGCGTCCCCGATCGGCCAGGTCGTGCTGGTGGTCCAGGGAGGCGGCGGCGCGGTACTCCTCGCACACCGCGTGCACCGTGGCCGGGTCCCGGAACTTCTCGACGTACTCGGCGCGCACCGCCGCCGGCAACGCGCCGGCGACGTCGGACCACGAGTCCAGCATGTGCTCCACCAGCACCGCGGGGTCGGCCGCGATCAGCCGCTCGGGGACCGGAGCCGGTGCGGCCAGGAACGACCAGACCCAGTACCCGAGGGCGAAGTCCATGCCGGCGCGGTCGAACGCCTCGCCGGTGGGCACGATGTCCAGGACCGCGAGGGCGGTGACCACGTCCGGGGAGTCCAGGGCCATCCGGTAGCCGCACCGTCCGCCGCGGTCGTGGCCGGCTACGGCGAACTCGTCGTGGCCGAGGGCGGCCATCACCTCGGCCTGCTCGGCGGCGATGGCCCGCATGCTGTGCGGGGCGTGGTCGGGGGCGTCGGCGGGGGTGCCGCTGTCGCCGTACCCGCGAAGGTCGGTGGCCACCACGGTGAAGCGCTCGGCGAGTGCCGGGGCGACCCGGTGCCACATCAGGTGCGTCTCGGGGATGCCGTGCAGCAGCAGGACCGGCGGGCCGCGGCCACCACGGCGTCCGTGCACCGACCCGCCCGAGGAGGTGGGCAGGTCGAACTCCTCGATGCCTTCGAACACCACGAGCCCACCTCCGTCCGAACCGGCAGATGCCGTGCGCTCAACGGCAGAGCAGCGAGTGTGGCAACGACGCCGCTTGGTCGCCAGGGGCTGGGCTGCGAAGGCGGCTGCTGTCCGGTCCTCCAGTGCCGCTCGACCGCGCATGCGATCGAGGTTCCGGCGCTACGCCGTGCGTGGCGCGGGGTGAACGGCGCGGACGGCGGGACTCGGCTCAGGCGGTCGACATGGCCGCGGCGATCTCGGACGCCGCTCGCTGCGCGAGCTCGCCGAGCTCGGGGAACCGGGGCCGCGGCACGCGGTCCTGCGGGCCCCAGATGCTGACGATGGCGAACGGGCGCCGGTGGTCGTCGAGCACCGGCGCGGCGACGCCGTAGAGGTGCGGTTCGAGCTCGCCGACGCTGATGGCGTAGCCGTTCGCGCGGACCTCGGCGAGCTCGGCCCGCAGCGCGGCCCGGTCGGTGCGGGTGGTCCCGGTGTACTCCGGCAGCGGCTGGGCCAGCATCGCCTCGACCTCCTCCTCCGGCAGCCAGGCCAGCAGGGCCTTGCCCGCCGAGGTCGCGTGGATCGGGACCTGCCTGCCCAGCCACCGGGCGCTGAGCACGACGGGCGGGATCACCTCGTCCACATAGGTCAGTCCGAGTCGTTGCGGCACCGCGAGGTTCGCGGTCTCGCCGGTCTGCCCGCACAACCGCTCCAGGATGCCGTGGGAGCGCCGCACCAGGCCCTCGACGCCCGCTGAGGTGGCCATCCTGGCGATCGCGAAGCCGATCGAGTAGCGGTTGGTCGCCGGGTCGCGCTCGACCATCGAGTGGTGTTCGAGGGTCGCCAGCAGCCGCCACGCGGTGGCCCGGTTGAGCCCGCACTCCACCGCCAGCTCCGCCGCCGAGCGGCCCTCCGGCGCGCCCGCCGAGATGGCGTTGAGCAGCGCCGCGGCCCGGTCCAGCGACTGCACGCGGCCGGTCGGCGAGCGGGACGGGTCCTGGTCGTTCCGGGTTTCGGCCGCGTTGGTGCGCATGGGAGCCAGCCTAGTCCGCTCGGCTGAGCCTCCTTGACGCGACGCGAGCGCCGAGCCTACGGTCACCGTCGCTCAATGCGAACAACCAACGCACATTGTGAGACACGTATGGACCGAGTGGTCACTCCGTACGAAGGCAGCGGGCACCGCCCGTGGAACCCCGACGCCGAGATCCCCGCGCCGCTGCGGCTGCACCGCACACCGGTGAGCCCGCGGTGGGTCGACTACAACGGGCACCTGAGCGAGTCCTGCTACCTGCTGGTCTTCGGCGACAACGCCGACGCGTTCTTCCGCTACGTCGGGATCGACGAGCGGTACCGGGCCGCGGGCCGGTCGCTGTACACGGTGCAGACCCACCTGCACAACCGCCGCGAGGTCACCGAAGGCGAGCCGCTGGCGCTGACCCTGCGGGTGCTCGACCACGACGCGAAGCGGGTGCACGTCTTCCACGAGATGCACCACGAGGGCACCGGCGTCCTGCTGGCGACCGCCGAGCAGATGCTCGTGCACGTCGACACGCACCGGGGCCGTGCCTGCGAGATGCCCGAGGACCTGCGGGAACGTCTGGCCGCCGTGCACCGCGCGCACGCCGTTCTCCCCGTGCCCGACGTCGTGGGCCGCCCGATGGGGATCAAGCGAGAGGAGTGATCGTGGATTTCGAACTCACCGACGAGCACCGCCTGATCGTCGACACCGTCCGCAGGTTCGTGGCCACCGAGCTCGACCCGCACGAAGACGAGGTGGAGCGACTCGACGAGGTGCCGCCCGGGCTCGCCGAGCGGATCCGCGACCGTGCGCTGGCGGCCGGCCTGTACGCGGCGAACATGCCGGAGGAGCTCGGAGGCGGCGGGCTCGACGCCGTCGGCATGGCGTTGGTGGAGCGAGAACTGGGTCGCGCCGGTTATGCGTTGCAGATGCTGGTCGCCCGGCCGAGCAACATCCTGCAGGCGTGCGAGGGCGAGCAGCGCGAGCGCTACCTGCTGCCCGCCATCCGGGGTGAACGCCACGACTGCCTCGCCATGACCGAGCCCGGCGCGGGATCGGACGTGCGCTCCATGACCACGCGCGCGGTCCGCGACGGTGACGACTACGTGCTCAACGGCACCAAGCACTTCATCAGCCACGCCGACGCGGCGGACTTCGTCATCCTGTTCGCCGCCACCGGAACCGAACGGACTCCGCGCGGCGAGAAGAACCTGATCACCGCTTTCCTGGTCGACCTGGACACCCCCGGGCTCACCGTCCGGCGCGGCTCGTCCTGCGTGTCCCACCGCGGCTACCACCAGTGCGAGCTGTCCTTCGAGGACTGCCGGATCCCCGCGGGCCAGCGGCTGGGCGAAGAGGGGCGCGGGTTCGAGCTGATGGGGCAGTGGCTGGGCGCCAGCAGGCTGAGCGTCGCGGCCACCAGCGTCGGCCGGGGCAGGCGGGTCCTGGAGCTGGCGACCGAGTGGGCGGCGCAACGCGAGCAGTTCGGCCAGCCGATCGGCCGCTTCCAGGGAGTCGGGTTCCAGCTCGCCGACATGGCCACCGAGCTCGACGCCGCGGAGCTGCTCACCCTGCGCGCGGCCTGGAAGCTCGACCAGGACGCGATGACCGACCAGGACGCCGCGATGGCCAAGCTGTTCGCCTCCGAGGCGCTCGGGCGCATCACCGACCGCGCGGTGCAGATCTTCGGCGGCATGGGCCTGATGGCCGAGCTGCCGGTCGAGCGGTTCTGGCGGGACGCCCGGGTCGAGCGGATCTGGGACGGCACCAGCGAGATCCAGCGCCACATCATCTCCCGGTCGATGCTGCGCCCGCTGGGAGCCTGAGCGTGGCCACGCATGGGGACCTGCGCAGGCTGCTCGCACCCGAGCGCATCGCCGTCGTCGGCGGCGATGCCGCGGCCGAGGCGGTGCGGCAGTGCCGCCGGATCGGGTTCGGCGGCGAGATCTGGCCGGTGAACCCCCGGCGGACCGAGGTCGCGGGACTCGAGTGCCACCCGGACGTCGCGTCGCTGCCCGGCGTGCCCGACGCCGCGTTCGTCGCGGTGCCCGGACGAGCGACGGTCGAGGTGGTGGCCGAGCTGGCCGCCCTCGGTTGCGGTGGCGCGGTCTGCCACGCGTCGGGGTTCGCCGAGCACGGCGGAGTGGCGTTGCAGCAGTGGCTCGTGGCGGCCGCGGGGACGATGCCGCTGATCGGGCCCAACTGCATCGGCACGCTCAACTACCTCGACGGCGTTGCGATGTGGCCGGATCAGCACGGCGGTCGCCGGGTGGACAGCGGCGTCGCGGTGATCACCCAGAGCGGCAACATCGGCCAGAACCTCACCATGCAGCGCCGTTCGCTGCCGCTGGCCCAGCTGGTCACCCTCGGCAACGCGGCCGTGACCGGGGTGGCCGACCTCGTCGCGGCGATGCTGGAGGACCCGCGGATCACCGCGATCGGCCTGCACCTGGAAGGCATCGACGACGCCGCGGGCCTGGCCGACGTGGCGCTGGAAGCGCTGCGCAGGCGGGTTCCGGTGGTGGTGCTCAAGTCCGGCAGCTCCGAGCTGGGCGCGCGGGCCAACCTCAGCCACACGAGCTCGCTCGCGGGTCCGGACGTGCTCTGCGACGCGCTGTTCCGGCGTTGCGGCATGGCCAGGGTGCACGAGATCGGCGCGTTCGTGGAGACGCTGAAGTTCCTCCACGTCCACGGTGCCCTGGCGGGAACCCGCTTCGCCTCCGCGAGCTGCTCCGGGGGAGAGGCCGCGCTCGTCGCCGACCTGGCCGACGAGCGCGGACTGCCGCTGCCGGAGTTCCCGGAGGTTGTACGCCGGGGGCTGCGGCGGGTCCTGGGCGAGCGGGTCGCGGTGGCCAACCCGCTCGACTACCACACCTACGTCTGGGGTCGGCGGGACGAGCTGACCGAGTGCTTCACGGCGTTCCTCGGCGCGGGCTTCGACACCCACCTGCTGCTGCTCGACTTCCCGCGCGAGGACCGCTGCTCGGGCGAGTCGTGGTCGGTCGCCGCGGAGGCCTACGTCGAGGCGCATCGCCGCACCGGGGCGTCCGCCTGCGTCGTGAGCTGGCTGCCCGAGGGGATGCCCGAGGCGGTGGGGGACCGGCTCCTCGGCGAGGGCATCGCTGCGATGCAGGGCGTGGCCGACTGCCTGGACGCGATCGGCGCCGCGGCGCGGATCGGCGCGGCCCAGGACGCGGTGGATCGGATTCTTCCCGTGCGGACGGCTTTTCGGGTGCGGACGGTGGAACCGGCCGGCTCTGACGGCGTGGTGCACCTGCTCGACGAGTGGGCGGGCAAGAGGGCGCTGGCCGAGCACGGGCTCCCGGTGCCCGCGGGCGTCGTGACCGGTGCCCGCGATGCCGCGGACGCCGCAGCCAGGCTGGGATTCCCAGTGGTGGTCAAAGCGTTGGGGGTCGCGCACAAGAGCGACGTCGGTGGTGTCCGGGTCGGGCTGACCGACGAGCGCCAGGTGCGGGAGGCGGTCGACGGCATGTCCGGGGTCGCGGAGCGCTTCCTGGTGGAGCGCATGGTCGGCGGTGCCGTCGCGGAGCTGATCGTCGGCGTGCGGCGCGATCCGCTCTTCGGGACGGCGTTGACCGTCGGCGCAGGCGGAGTTCTGGTCGAGCTGGTCGCCGACGCGGTCACGCTGCTGCTGCCGGCCTCCCCGGCCGACGTCCGCGACGCGCTGCGCGGCCTGCGGATCTGGCCGCTGCTGGCGGGTTTTCGCGGTCCGGGCGCCGATGTGGACGCGGTGGTCGACGCGGTCGGCGCGATCGCCGACTACGCGCACGGCACCGACGACCTGGTCGAACTCGACGTGAACCCGCTGCTGGCCCTGCCGGAGGGCACCGCGGCGGTGGACGTGCTCATCCGGCGACGAGGAGGCAACCCATGACCGACGCGGTGCGCACCGATGCCGACGGCGGCGTGCTGACGGTGACGCTGGACCGCCCGAAGGCCAACGCCATCGACGTGGCCACCAGCCGCGCTCTGCACGAGGCGTTCGTCCGGTTGCGCGACGACGACTCGTTGCGCGTGGCGGTGGTGACCGGCGCGGGGGAGCGCTTCTTCTCGGCGGGCTGGGACCTGAAGGCGGGGGAGGAGATCGACGCCGACCACGGCCGGGGCGGCTTCGCCGGCCTGACCGAGTTCTTCGACCTGGACAAGCCGGTGATCGCGGCCGTCAACGGGCTCGCGCTGGGCGGCGGGTTCGAGCTCGCGCTGGCGGCCGACCTGGTGGTCGCCGCCGAGCACGCGGAGTTCGCGCTCACCGAGGTCACCCTCGGGATGGTCGCCGACTCGGGCGGCGTGCTGCGGCTGCCCGAGCGCCTGCCGCGCGCGGTGGCGGCCGAGATGCTGCTGACCGGCAGGCGGATGACCGCCGCGGAGGCGCACCGGTGGGGTCTGGTCACCAGCGTCGTGCCCGCCTCGGACCTGCCCGCCGAGGCCACCGCGCTGGCGCACCGCATCCGCGCCGGTGCGCCGCTGGCCGTCGCGGCGGTCAAGGAGATCCTGCGCGAGACCGCGGCGCTCGACGTCGAGTCCGGGTACCGGCTGCTCCGCGGCGGCGGGCTCCCGAACTACCGCGCGATGCTCGCGTCGGAGGACGCCCGGGAGGGACCGCGCGCCTTCGCCGAGAAGCGTCCTCCACAGTGGACCGGACGCTGATCGCGAGTGGTGGGCGACCGGTCGTCTGGCCGGTTGGTTGATCGCGAGTGGTGGACGTCCGGTCGTCTGGCCGGTTGGTTGATCGCGAGTGGTGGGCGACCGGTCGTCTGGCCGGTTGGCTGATCGCAGTGGACGGTCGCCGGCCGCCGGGGCCGCTCGGTGCGGGAAGTCCCGTCAGGCGGCCTGGTTCGAGGACCTGCGGGACAGCGCGCGGCGCTCGCGGTCGGTCATCCCACCGAAGACGCCGTGGTCCAGGCCGTTCTCCAGGGCGTGGTCCAGGCACTCCGACCGCACCGGGCAGCGGGCGCACACGGCCTTGGCCGCCGCGGCCTGCCGGGCGCCGGGGCCCACCTCGGACACCGGGAAGAACAGCTCGGGGTCCTCGTCCAGGCAGGCGGCCTGGTCCCGCCAGTTCGTCGTGTCGCGCTCCATCCTCTTGCCGCCTCCTCTCGCGGGACACACGCCGGACGTGGGTCCAGTACCGATCACGTTCACCTGAGCGCTGGGCACCGCGGGTGGTGCCGCTCCCGGTCGGCCCGCCCGCGGCCGGAACTCCAGCCGGGGTCGCGGGCGGCGCGTCGCGCTTCGCCGGGGGCTCAATCGTTCGAGGGGACAACGAGCCGACCTCGGTGCGGTGTTCCTCGCGCGGCGTTGACCTACCTCACACGCCTGTTCGCGGAGGCCGCGACCGCCTTCCGGCGTGCCACGGGTCACAGCCGAACCGGCGGCCCGCGCTCCTCGCCGTCTCGTGTTGCCGGTGTGACGGCGCCGACGGACAGTTCGGGCACACCGCTGTACGCGCCGAGGGGGTCGAGCGAGGCGCCGCCGTTCGCGTTCGTGGGTCGAGCGGCGGGCCACGACGGCGGAGGACCCGGACGAGGTGCTGCGCTGCTCGACCCGCAACGCCGCGAGGTACGTCGGTGCGGAGAAGGCCGACGAGTACGGCAGGCTGAACGCGGGCGAGGGCAGCGCGGTGGTCCGGGTGTCCTCGGCGAAGATCATCGCGGAGAACAACATCACCGGGGAGTAGGGGGCATACATCCGTTCCCCGCCAGGGAGCCGGGCGAGCCCGAGCGCCTGTCCTCGGTGGCGTGCCGAGGCCCGCGGTGGGACGGTGGCACGAAGTCGGTGGACCGGGCGCGGAGTCGGTGGAGCAGGGCCCGGATTCGGCGGACGGGGGGCCACGCATGCATCTCGACCCCGAGCTGGCGGCGGCGCTGCCGGCGCTACCGGATCTGCACATCCACGATCTCGCCGCGGCACGTGAGCGGATGGCGCAGCTCGCCGCCCGCGCGGAGGTGCCCGCGACCGAGGGGCTCGGCATCGTCGACAAGTCGGTCCGCGCCGCTGACGGCACCCTGGTGCCGATCCGGGTGTGCCGGCCGCTCGACGTCGCCGGGCCGCTGCCCGCGCTGCTCCTGCTGCACGGCGGCGGATTCGTCATGGGGAGCCTGGAGTCGACCACCCCGCAGTCGGTGGCGCTGTGCACCGGGCTGCCCGCTTTCGTCGTCGCGGTCGGCTACCGGCTGGCCCCCGAACACCCGTACCCGGCCGCGCTGCGCGACAGCGAGGCGGCGCTGCGCTGGGTCGCCGACGCCGAAGGCGTCGACACCGCGCGGATCGGCGTGTACGGGATGAGCGCGGGCGGCGGGCTCGCCGCCGCGCTCACCCTGCTGGTGCGCGACCGGGGCGGTCCGCCGATCCGGTTCCAGCTGCTCGACGCCCCCGAAGTCGACGACCGGCTGGAAACGCCGTCGGCACGCACGTTCGACGACACCCCGCTGTGGAACCGCGCCGACGCGGAGCTGAGCTGGCGGCACTACCTCAGCGGCTGCGACGGGCGGGTACCCGCGTACGCGGCGCCCGCGCGCGCCGACGACCTCTCCGGACTGCCCCCGGCCTACGTGTCGGTGTACGAGAACGATCCGTTGCGCGACGAGGGGATCGCCTACGCGTCCGCGCTGCTGCGAGCCGGTGTGTCCGTCGAGCTGCACCTGTTCCCCGGCACGTTCCACCGGTCCGCGATCATCGCGGGTGCGCAGGTGTCGCGCCGCCAGGCGGCCGAAACCCTCGCGATCCTGCGCCGCGCCCTGCACCCGGAGGCATCCGGGCAGTAGGCGCCGACCGAGCGGTCAGCCTGCGGCGGGGGCGCTCCCGGCGAACTGCATCGCCCGGTACGGCCAGTTCCGCTCGGTGTTCCACTGGCTGACCACCAGGTGCAGGTCGTCGAGGGTGGAGCCGGGCACGATGTAGCCGCCGTAGAGCTGGGCGACGTGCCCGCACGCGTGGTCCTCGCGGCCCCACGCCGTGCCGTGCAACACCGTGGTGCGTGGTGCTTCGTACAGGTTCGACGTGGGCAGTGCCATGTTCATCACGTCGATGCGGTAGTTGCCCGCGTCGAAGAACGACAGCAGCCACCGGCCGCCGACGGGGCGCAGGCAGAGCTCACCGTACGCGCCGGTGAGGGCGATCGTGGGCGGGTTGCCCCACGCCCACGCGCCGTCACGGAAGCCCCAGCCTTCCCACGCGCCCGGATCGGCCACCCGGTCGGCCGGGACCCGCTGCAGGATCAGACCCTTGTCGCGCTGGAAGCCGGTGGAGAAGGCGTAGACGTAGCCGTCGTCGCCCGGCGCCCAGGTGAGCATCTGGAACAGCCCGCCGTGGTGGTCGCCGGGCCACGTCGCGCCGGTGTGCTGCCAGGTCTCGCCGTTGTCGGTCGAGCGGTGCACCTCGGTCCAGTGCACGTTGCCGATTCCCTGGCACACCATCACGTGCAGGTACATCGCGCCACCGATCGTGATGAGGTCGGTGGGGATCACGGTGCTGACGTGCAGGCCGTTGATCACCGAGTCGTGGTGGTAGGGCAGCGCCTGCGCGGCGTAGGCACCGGCGCCGGTCGAACCGGTCCACTCCACACCCGTGCGGGCGGTCGCCGGATCCCCGAACAGCACGACCGGCGACCGCCAGCCGCGCCCGCCCACGCCGGCCCGCTCGAAGGTGTCGCCGAACACCGACACCAGCCTGCCGTCCGGCGCGACCGCCATGACCCCGAGGTCGGTGCCGCCGATGCCGAAGTGGTCCGTGCGGCCCGGCCCGGTCAGGTCCTTCACCTTGCGCATCGCCGTCATTCCCGTTCCCGGCTAGGGGCTACCGTGCGTTCGGCACGGGCCGCGCGGCGGCGACCCATGCCTGCAGCCGACTGTAGGTTGCGCGCGCGGCGGGGTCCGCACTCCGGTAGGACACGGGTGGTGACCGGACCGGTGCGGACAGTTGCCGCCGGTCGGATGGCTGTCGGCGCGCTCGTGGCGGTCACCGGCCTTTGCGGACCAGTGCGGTGATCCGCGCGCCCTCGTCGACCGTGAGCGGTCCGCTGGTGTCCGGGCCCGCGGCGCCGAGTTCGATCGCGAGGGTCCGGCCGTGCAGGTCGAGCGCGGCCTCGGAAAGGGCGGTGAGGTCGGTGGTCGCGCTGCGCGCCTGCACCCACCCGGTGACGCCGATGCCCGCCGCGAGCAGCAGCGCCGGCCACCACAGCGCGCCGAGAACCAGGTAGGGCCAGGCCCACGTGCCGGTCGCGACCGCGGCCGCGAACGCGGCGTGCGCGGCGGCGATCTCGGCGCGGGTGTTGTCGGGCAGCACCAGCCACAGCCGCGGCCAGGCGAAGGCCAGGTCCAGCCCGTAGCGGTCCTGGGCGACCCGCTCGAGCGCGTGCATGCGGTCGCCCATCCACGTCGGCCTGCCCGGCTCGGCCAGGGCGAGGCGGTTGACGCGGTCGGCGGCCCGGTCGACCGAGAGCTGCTCGTCGGCGGTGCGGTACTCGCGTGGATGTGCGCGTTCCATTTCCCGCCGCTGACGCACGTGGCGGTGCCAGCGAGCCCGCCGGCGGCCGGCGCGCCAGCGGGCGACCGGCCGCAGCGGTGCGGGCCACCGGCCGAGCCAGACCAGCCGGGTCACGCCGGCCAGCGCCTGCACCGCGAGACCAGCCCCGGCCGCGGCCAGCAGGAACGCCAGGGCCAGCACGGCCTGGGTGGCCGGCGGCTGGACTGCGACCGCGCCCCAGATGGTCGCGACCGCTCGCCGCAATGCCTGCGGGTCCAGCGCCTGCCGATGCCCGAGCTGCACGCCGATCGCGGTCGCGGCGGCCAGGAGCGCGCTGGGAAGCAGCAGCAGGGTCGCCCACCGGTCGGCCAGCTTGGTCGCGAGCTGTTCGAAGAACTTGCCCATGCCTCAGCGCCGGCTCATCGGCCGACCGGTGACCGGGCAGCGGGGGATCGGCCCGGCCGGCGGTGTCTGGCGGACGCGGTCGCAGGCGCGGTCGGGGCAGCCGAACAGTTCCTCGTCGGCCTGCCCCGGACCCGTACCCGGCAGGGCCGAGCCCAGCGCCCGGGCGGCCTCGGCCGGGCTGGTGCCCAGCAGCTCCGCCAGCAGGCCGAGGATGGGGCGCCGCGCCCTGGCCTCGGCCGCGATCCTGTCGACCAGGCGGAGCCGGTCGGCGGGGTGGTGCGCGCATTCCTCCCGCAGGCCGGGGAGTTCGTCGCAGAAGGTCGTCAGCGCGTCGCGCTCGGCAGGATCCACTTCTCCGCACCCCTCGGTCGGTTTTCGGCCGCACCGCGCGACATCGCGTGGAATGATCGGCTGCGTCCGCAGCGTAGCGAACCCAGGCGCGCACCGGGGGTGGCCGAACGTGTTCAGGGTTTTCAGGCGGCGACCGGCGACGCCGGCTCCGGAAGACGCGTTCGAGGACCTGGTGCGCCGGGTTTCCGCGCGGGTGACCAGGTTCCAGCGCTGGCGGATCCGCAGGGCGGTCCTCGACGAGCGGGCGTTGCGGGAGGCCGACCAGCTGTGGGAGGCCGCGCAGCCGGATGGCGCGGAGCTTCCCGCCGGCGAGCTCCCCGATACCGGGCAGCCCGATACCGGGCAGCTCAGTCCCGAGGCGCTCGGGCGGCTCGCCCAGGCCTGCCACGTCTTGGGATGGCTGCGCTTCTCGCGCTTCGAGGCGCTGGCGGACGGCGCGCGGATCTCCGAACTCGCCCGTTGCGTGGACTTCCTCGCCGGGCTCGCGGGCACCCCGGCCCCGATTCCGCGGCCCCTGCACAAGATCCTCGGTCCGGCCGCGGATCCCGACGCCCAGGCCGGTCTCGCGCTCGACCTGCTGCGCGCCGCGCGCAGCGCGACCGACCCGCCGCTGCTCGACGTCGCAATCCTGCTGCTCTCCGCGGCCGTGACGGCCACCCCGCCGGGACATCCCCAGGGGGACCGGCGCCTGGACCACCTCGGGCTCGCCTGCCACCAGCGCTACCGGCGCGACCGCGCCCCGGAGGACCTGGCGCTGGCCATCGAGTTCGGCGAGCAGGCGGTGGCGGCCACCGCCGACGACCACCCGGAAAAGGCGCGGCAGCTGTCCAACCTCGGCACCGCCTACCGGGACCGCCATGACAGCACCGACGAGCCTGCGGACCTGGACCGGGCGATCGAGCTCGGCGAGCAGTCCCTCGCGCTCACCGCCGACGACGACCCGGACCGCTACGCCTTCCTCCGCAACCTCGGCGGCGCCTACCGCGACCGCTACGAGAGCGCCGAGGCCCTCGCCGACGTCGAGCGGGCGATCGAGCTCGGCGAGGAGGCATTGGCGCTCACCCCGCACGACGAGCTCGCCGCCTCGTTGTACAACACCGGCGGCTCCTACCTGCGCAGGTTCGAACGAACCGGGTCGCGGGCCGACATCGACCGCGTCATCGAGCTGGGTGAGCGAGCGCTGAGCGCCGAACCGGCCGACGACCACGCCCGTGCCCGATCACTGGCGCTGCTCGACATCGCTCACCGCGAGCGGTTCGAGCACACCGGCGAGATCACCGATCTGGAGCGGTCGATCGAGTACGCCGAGCGGGCTCTGGGACTGACGCCCGAAGACAACCGCGACCACGCCATCGCCCTGGACCACCTGGGGCTGGCCTACAGGAAGCGTTTCGAGAGCACCGGCGCGCTCGGCGATCTGAGCGACGCCATCGCCTACGGCGAGCGAGCGGTGGGGATCACCTCCGACAGCGACCCCCGGAAGGCAGGTCGGCAGGGGAACCTCAGCATCGCCTACCAGCGGCGCCACGGACGGCTCGGGGACCCGGCCGACCTGGACCGGGCGATCGAGCTGGCCGAGAGCGCGGCGGCGGCCAAGGCCGAGGGCCACCCCCTGCGCGTGGAGGCGCTGTCGCACCTCGCCGTCGCCCACCGAACCCGGTACCAGCGCACCGGGGTGCTTGCCGATCTGGAGCGGGCGATCGAGCTCGGCGAGAGGGCGGTCGCGGGCTCCCCGCAGGACCACATCGGGGTGCTCATCACGCTGGGCCAGCTCAGCGTCGCCTACCGCGAACTGTTCGAGCGCCGGGGAGAGCTTTCCGACCTGGAGCGGGCGATCGAGACCGGTGAGCGGGCGGCGGCGATGCCCGAGGACAACCCGCGGCTCGCCGTGCCGCTGGCCAACCTCGGCCCCGCCTACCAGTTGCGGTTCGGGCGAACGGGATCACCGGCCGACCTCGAACGCGCCATCGAGGTCGGTGAAAGAGCGGTGCGACTGACCCCCGAGGACCACGCGGGTTCGGCCACGTGCCTGGCCAACCTCGGCCTCGGGTACGGACTGCGGTTCGGGCTGACCGGCGCGCGGGACGACCTGGAGCGCGCGATCGAGCTCGGCGGGCGTGCGTTGGCGGCAACCTCCGGCGACGATCCCGGCGCGGCGGCGCGGGTGTCCAACCTGGGCCGTGCCTACCGCTCCCGGTTCACCCTCGACGGGGAGCCCATCGGTCCCGAGGCGTTGCATGCGCTCGCCGATCGCGCCGTCAACGCCGGCACGGCATCACCGAGCGACCAGGTCGAGGCCCGCTACGTGGTGGGTTCTCTGGCGACCGGGATGGGCGAGCACGAACTCGCCGTCGACCTGCTGGACGGGGCGGTACGCCTGCTGCCGTCGGTCCCGCCCCGGGAATCCGGTTGGGCCGACCAGGAACACCGGATCGGCCGGTACGCCGGGCTCGTCGGTCAGGCCGTGGCCGCCCACTGCGCTCTCGGCGATGCCACCGGCGCGGTGCGGATCGCCGAGCTGGGCAGAGGCGTGCTGCTCGCGGCGCAGATGGACGCCCGCACCGATCTCACCGAGCTCGAACAGTCGCATCCCGAGCTCGCAGCGCGATTCCGGCGACTGCGCGACCAGCTCACCACACCCCACGGCGCTGCCGACGACGCCGACCGGATCGAGGAACGCAGGAAGTCGTGGGAGCAGCACGACGCGCTGGTGGCGCGCATCCGCAGCACGCCCGGCCACGGGCGGTTCCTGCTCCCGCCCCGGCTGTCGGACCTGCGACCGGCGACGGCCGGTGGTGCGGTGCTCCTGGTCAACGCGGGTCGGCAGCGCGGGGACGCCGTCATCGTCACCGCCACCGGCGACCCGGTGCTGGTACCCCTGCCCGACCTGACCTTCGCCGACGTCAATGCCTTGGCGGACGCGCTCCTGGAGGCCACGCACGACACCGGCCGCCTGACGGGTCCCCTGAAGAAGAAGCGCGTGCTCCCGGAGATCCTGGCCTGGCTGTGGGACACCGTCGTCGCTGCGACCCTGGACGCCCTGCCTCCGGCGCTCCCGCCCGCGGACTCCGGACCGCGCGTGTGGTGGATGCCCACCGGCCTGCTCGGTTTGTTCCCGTTGCACGCCGCGGGGCATCCGGGCAGACCGGGCGCGCTCGACGCCGTCGTCTCCAGCTACACCCCGACGCTGCGGACGCTGGCGCGCACCCGCGCCCGCCTGCCCACGACCAAGCGACGCCAGCTCACCGTCGCGCTCGAGCACACCCCCGGCCTGCACGACCTGCCCGGAACCG
This sequence comes from Saccharopolyspora erythraea NRRL 2338, assembly GCF_000062885.1. Classification (NCBI taxonomy): domain Bacteria; kingdom Bacillati; phylum Actinomycetota; class Actinomycetes; order Pseudonocardiales; family Pseudonocardiaceae; genus Saccharopolyspora; species Saccharopolyspora erythraea. Next base: position 3,121,990 of record NC_009142.1, read on the forward strand.
CCGTCGAAGCGGCCCATCTGCACGCCGTGCACGACGGCATCGCCCCGCTGACCGACCACCACGCCACCAAGGACCGGGTGCTGGCAGCCATGAGCGAGGCCACCTGGGCGCATTTCGCCTGCCACGCCACCGCGGACCTGGCCGAGCCCTCGCGGGGCGGGCTCCGGCTGCACGACGACACCCTGACGCTGCCGGAGATCAGCAGGCTGCGGCTCGAGCAGGCCGAACTCGCCTACCTGTCAGCCTGTTCGACCGCCCACCACGGCGCCCGGCACGCCGACGAGTCGCTGCACCTGGCCTCGGCCTTCCAGCTGGCCGGTTTCCGCCACGTCATCGCCAGCCTGTGGCCGCTCGACGACCGCGTCGCCGCCGTGGCGGCCCACGACCTCTACCGCGGACTGCCCGGCGGTGGCACCGCCGACGACGCCGCGACCGCCCTGCACCACGTCACCCGCGGACTCCGCGAGGCCCATCCCGACCGGCCCGACCTGTGGGCGCCGCTGATCCACAGCGGCCCGTGAACGGCGGGCGGATGCCGGTGGTTGTCGGTGCCCTGCGGCAGTCTGTCCTCGACCACGGGACATCGACCGAGGGGGAGCCATGCGCACCGAGCTTGTGCACGAGGGGACCATTCACAGCGGCAGGGTGTCGTTGTGGGACGGGCGGGCGTCCTCGCTGTGCGGCAAGAAGTTCGGCCCGGGCACCTTCAGGGAGCCCTTCATCTTCGGCGGCGTGACGTGCGGCGACTGCAAGACGGCGAAGAAGATCGGGCAGAGGCCGTGAACGCGCAGCGGGCGGCGGGTGCCGGCGGTCCGGTGACCGCGCGGGCCCGCCGCCCGCTGCGCTTCGCCGCGTGAGGCTGCCGCCGCCGGCGGTCAGATGTCGGTGATGCGCAGACCGGCGTGGGCCTTGTAGCGGCGGTTGACGGCGATCAGGTTCGCCGTCAACGCCTCGACCTGGTGGGCGTTGCGCAACCGTCCACCGTAGACGCCGCGAACTCCGGGAATCAGCCCCGCCAGCTCCCGGACCACGTCGGTGGCCTCCCGGTCGTCGCCGAGCACCAGCACGTCCAGGTCGACCTCGGTGACATCGAGGTCGGCCAGCGTCACCGCCGAGACGTGGTGGAACGCCGCGGTGACCCGCGAGTCCGGCAGCAACTGCTCGGCCTGTTGCGCCGCGCTGCCCTCCGGCACCTCCAGGGCGTAGGGCCCCTGCTTGTCGAACCCGAGCGGGTTCACGCAGTCGACGACGATCTTGCCCGCCAGCTCACCGCGCAACGCGGTCAGCGTCTCGGCATGGCCGTCCCAGGGCAGCGCCAGCAGCACGATGTCGGACACCGCCGCCGCACCGGCGTTGTCCTGACCGGTCACGTCACCACCCGCGGTCTCCGCGATCTCGGCCGCCGCCTGCTGCGCCCTTTCGGAGTTCCGCGAGCCGATCACGACCTTCAGGCCCGCCCTGGCCCATCGGATCGCCAGCCCCTTGCCCTGCGCCCCGGTTCCACCGAGCACGCCGATGGTCATCTCCCGCACGCCGGTCACGCCCGGCTCCTTTCCTCGATGGCTGGAGGGTTTTCCCCGTTGTGCACCTGGGACGCGCGGCGGGAGCGACCGGCTCCCCGTCGCGCGGCTCCGGGGCTTCACACCGTGATGTTGAGGCGGCTGATCGGTCCCACCAGCTCGTCCTCCTCGTAGTCCAGGTGCGAGCTCAGCACCTGGTCGAGCGTCTCCACGATCTCCTGCACGTCGGCGATGGAGCCTTCGCCGTTGATCAGCGCCATCAGCGTCGTGTCGAGCGCGGTGCAGACCTCGGCGATGACCTCGTGCTCCCAGTCGAGCCGCTTGATGACCGGCTCCACGGACTGGTCGGCCATCGCGATCTCCGGGAACAGCGCCCTGTCCTCGATGGTGTGGTGCAGCGTGAGGATGCGGCAGTACGAGCCGCAGAAGCTTCCGAGGTTCCGGTAGTTGCGCTGCATGGTCAGGTTGCTGATCGCCGAGCGCGCGGTGGCCGCGTCGCTGGTGCCGTCGGCGACCCGGGCGACCGCCTCGCGCAGCTGCCTCATCTCCTGGCGGAGGTGGTCGTGGATGAGCACCAGGCGGCTGCCGCTGCCGCCGATCTGGCGCGCGGGCGGGGATCCCTGCGGCTTGGGCAGGTGGGGGCGCTCGGCGGTCCGCAGCGGGTCGTCGCCCCAGGGGTCCCTGCGGGTCCGGGCCTGCGCGGCGCTGTTGGACTCCGAGTTGTCGTTGTCGGGCATGGTGGTTCGGATTCCTCCTGTGGAGTTTTCGTTACCTGCTCACGAGTTCCGGCTGCCGCGGACCGCAGGCACGACCTCGCGCGCCCACCGGTCGAGCTGGCCGGGAGTGGCTTCGGCGGGGCAGAAGACGAAGGTGTCGAAGCCGACGTCCTCGGCGAGGCTGCGGATGAGGTCAGCCCACTGCCCGGCGCCGGCCTGGATCGGCGCGGAGCCGCGCAGCCCGGCGTGCGTGGTGGCCTGGCCGGTGGGCGCCTCGGTGACCGTGCCGACCAGGTGGGCCACGCGCACGACCTCGGACGGCTCGCGACCGGCTTCGCGGGCACCGGCGTCGATGGCCGCCATCGCGGCGGGCCAGTGCTCGTAGGGCAGGTACGGCGCGATGGGCGCGGCCCACCCGTCGGCGAGGCGTCCGGTCAGCTCGAGCATGCGGGGGCCGACCGATCCGAGCCAGATGCCGACCTGGTGCGCCGGCGCCGGCCCGGCCTGGATGCCGGCGAGCCGGTAGTGCTCGCCGTCGGCGCGGACGGCGTGGCCTGCGTCCCACATCGCGCGGATGACGGCGATGCCCTCCTCCAGCGCGCGAAACGCCTGACCGGGCGTGCGCACCGGACTGCCCATGGCGCCGACGGCCGGCTGGCTGGCGCCCGCCCCGAGTCCGAGCTCGAAGCGCCCGTCGCTCAGCAGGTCCAGCGAGGCGGCCTGCTTGGCCAGCAGCGCGGGGGTCCGCAGCGGCAGGTTCGCCACGTCCGGGAAGACCCGCAGGTGCCGGGTGGCGGCCAGCAGGTGGCCGATCAGGCTCATGGTGTCGACGAAGTCGGCGACGTAGGGGTGGTCCTGCACCCCGAACAGGTCCAGCCCGGCCTCGTCGGCCGATCTGGCGAGGCCGACCACGGTGTCCAGTTCCGCGGCCACCGGTGCCACCGCCACGCCGAAACGCAGATCGGCCATCGTCGAACCTCTCCTTCCGGATGCGGGTGGATCCGCGCGGCTCCGCGGTCGGAGGCGCGTCAAGAGCAACTGCCACCACTATAAGCGGAGGTATCTCCGATTCCAAGGACTTTGTGGAGAGTTCTCCGATTGGATGCGTCCGGCCCGGAAAGAAGCACGGCCGAGACCCCTGGTCCCGGCCGTGCTCGATCCGCGTCCGCGCGGAGGGCGTCTCAGCGAAGCGGCGTTCCCCTGGTCTCGGGCATCGACACCAGGGTCACGGCCGACACGACCAGCAGCAGGGAGACGTAGCCGGTGAACCACGGCCCGGAGAAGGTTTCCAGCCACGCCTGCAGGTACGGGGCCGTGCCGCCGAACAGCGCCACCGCCGAGGAGTAGGGCACGGCGACGCCGACGGTGCGGATGCGGGTGGGGAAGAGCTCGGCGAACATCGCGGGCATGATGGACGCGCTGGCCGCCATCAGCACCATCGCCAGCGACATCGCGACGAACAGCCGCCACGGGCTGTTGTCGAGCAGGGCGTTGAGCGGGAAGCCCGCGACCGCCAGCCCGACGATGCTGATCAGCGCCACCGGCTTGCGCCCGATGCGGTCCGACAGCGCACCCCACAGCGGTAGCGCGGCGATGAACACCACCTGTGCGGCCACCCCGGCCCACAACGCGCCGCTGGGAGGGACGCCGCGGGAGCTGATCGCGAACTGCGTCGCGGCGGTCCCCCAGGCGTAGAAGGCGACGGTGAGGCCGATGGTCATGCCGATCACCTGCAGCGCCTGCCTGCGGGACCGCAGGATCGCGCGGCCCATCGGCTCGCGGTCCGCGGTGGAGGTCTGCGCGGTCAGCCGCCGGAAGGCCGCGCTCTCCTCCATCCGGCGCCGCATGACCAGCGCGTAGAGCCCGACCACGCCGCCGAGCAGGAACGGGATCCGCCAGCCCCAGGCGCTCATCTGCTGGTCGGTGAGCGCGGTGGTCAGCACGGCGCCGAGCGCGGTGCCCGTGATCAGGCCGATGGTGCCGGAGAAGTAGATGAGGCTGGACCACAGGCCGCGGTGCCGGTCCGGGGCGACCTCGGAGATGTAGGTCTGGGCCGACGGCAGCTCGCCGCCGTGTGCCACGCCCTGCACCAGGCGCGCGAGCAGCAGGACCACCGACGCGCCCGCTCCGATCGCGTCGTAGGCGGGAGAGAGGCCGATCAGGACGGTGCCGCCCGCCGCGCCGGCGACCGACAGGGTCATCGCGTTGCGGCGTCCCCACCGGTCGGAGATGAGGCCGAACAGCCAGCCGCCGAAGGGCCTGGCCAGGAATCCGACCGCGAAAACGGCCAGTGCGGACAGCAGTGCCGAGAGCTGGTCGGAGTTGTCGAAGAACCGGGTGGCGATGTAGGGGACGAAGATCGCGTAGATCCCCCAGTCGTACCACTCCAGGGCATTGCCCACTCCGGTTCCCAGGAGTGTCTTCGCCCTGCCCGGCGGAGCCGTGGCGGGCGCGGTCGTGGAATTCGTCGTGTCGGTCATCTCGGCTCCGGGAGTTCTGGCCGGTCGGGTGGGAGAGGAGTGCTGGCGCGCGCCGCTCAACTCCGGTTGTGCACCACTTCGGCCAGTGCGCGCGCGGCGAGTTGGTAGCCGAACCCGCCCAGTCCCGCGATCAGTCCGCTGGCCAGTGGTGCGATAACCGACTCGTGCCGGAAGCTCTCGCGTGCCCACACGTTGGACAGGTGCACTTCGATCCACGGCCGCGGATAGTTGGCCAGGGCGTCGCGCAGAGACCATCCTGCGATCATCAGCGCGCCCGGATTGACGATCGCGCCCACGGTGTCGTATGAGTCCTGGATCGCCCGGATCAGCTCGCCTTCGCAGTCGCGCTGCACCGACCGGACCTCCCACCCGTGTTCGGCGACTTCGCGGGCGACCGCGCCGGCGATCTCCTCCAGCGTCTGCGTGCCGTAGACATCGGGCTCGCGGCGTCCGAGAATCCCCAGGTTCGGGCCGTTGAGCAAGAGCAATTCAGGCATGGTGCGCCCCCAGGTGTGCGATGGAGATTGCCGGGTGTGCTCCGGGCGGGATCGACGCAGTTATACCGCACCTCCTGTTCTTCCCGGAACCCGAAGTTTTTCTCAATTCATTGTGCGAGTGCCGCGGCGGCACACCTGACAAATAGTTGTGGCCGCAGGCGATAAAGGTGGCAGAACAGAGCCGGACGAGGTAGTTAACTTTTCGTGACGGTGGAAGGGTGCAAATGCGTGCCGCCGAACGGGCGAAAGTTGCCAGGATCACATTGACGCGCAATCGGCGATGCGTGAACTCTCGAGCGGGTGCGTCCAGTTTTGTGCTGGGGATGAGTCGTGCGCGGTGCCGCGTGCGCAAATCGCGCGCATCTCCTCCGGCATGGCCGCTACCGGAGAAACCGGAGCTCGTACAGGGGGAACGGGTGATTCTTGCGGAGCGCGAGGAGCAGAATCGTGTGCTCGACTCGTTGGAACGGGAATGCGCCGGCTCGGCGGGGCGGGTTGCTCTCGTGGACGGGCCGATGGCGTGCGGGAAGAGCGAGTTCCTGCGCAACGTCGTCGAACGGGCGCAGCGCGCGGGCTTCCTCGCGCTGACCGCGCACTGCTCGCGGACCGAGCGGACGCTGCCCGGTGGAGTGCTCAGCCAGCTCGTGCGCGGCATCGACAACCGCTACACCAGGTTGCTGGACGCCGGTCTGCTCGACTCGGCCATCGCGCTGGTCGAACACGACGAGATCGCCTCCGAGCTGCTGCGAGTGTTCCGCGAGCTGTGCTCGGCAGTGCTCGACCGGGCGCGGGAGACGCCGTTGCTGCTGGCCGTCGACGACGCCCACCACATGGACCAGGGATCGGCGACCTGGTTGCTGCAACTGCTGCGCCGTTCGCAGTCGTCCAGGGTGCTCGTGGTGCTCACCGCCGACACCAGGCTGCCCGCCGTGCCCTGGCCGCTGCACTCCGAACTGCTGCGGCAGCCGCACTTCCGGCGGATCGAGCTCGCTCCGCTGTCGGCGGCGGGTGTCGGCGAGGTGGTCGCCGAGCGGGCAGGCGACCTCGCCGCGCAACGGCTGACCGCCGATTTCACCGCGGCCAGCGGCGGAAACCCGCTGCTGCTGCACGCGATGATCGACGACCACCTGGCGGGACGGACCGCGCAGCACCACGACCTGGCGCTGCTGAGCTGCCTGCAACGGGGTGGGCCGTTCATGTCCGACGTCGCGCGCGCGGTCGCGGTGCTGGGCCCGGACGCCACGACCGAGACGGTCGCCGCGCTGGCGGAGTCCGATGTGGACCGAGTCGGCCACGTGCTGCGGGCGCTGACCGCGGGAGGTGTGCTGCACGACGGGGCGTTCCGCAGCCCGCAGGCGGTCGCGGCCGTCCTGGCCACCGCGGAGAACCGGGCACTGATGCACCACCGCGCCGCGCGGCTGCTGCACGAGGGCGGAGCGCCGGTGTCCGCGGTGGCCCGCCACCTCGTCCAGGCCGAGGACGCCTCCGAGAGCTGGGCGCGCAACGTGCTGCGCGAAGCGGCGGAAGTCGCGCTGCTGGAAGGGAAACCGCGCTTCGCCATCCAGTGCCTGGAACTCGCGCACGGATCGTGCGGGCAGGAGAGCGAGCGGGCCGCGATCCGAGCGCGGCTGGCCGAGGCCGAGTGGCGCACGAGTCCCGGCTCGGTGCTGCCGCACCTCACCCCGCTGGCCGCGGCGGCCGACGCGGGAAGGCTGGACGGCTCGGACCGGGCCGCGCTGGTCCGGCGGCTGCTCTGGCACGGACGAGTCGACCAGGCGCGGCAGGTGCTGGACAACCTGCGCCGGGCGCGGCGGCAGAAGCCCGACGACCTCGCCGTCGAGTCGCGCGACATCGAACTCTGGCTGGGCTACGCGCATCCGCCGCTGGCCGCCGGGGCGCAGCGCCCCGTCCGCTCGTCGCGGTCCGTGGGCTTCGCGATGTCGTCGGGCGATCCGTGGCTGCACACGACCGCGAACCTGGCCGACGTCCTGGTGCGCGGCCAGAGCGCGAAGGCCGTCGAGCAGGCCGAGCGGGTGCTGCGCGACGTGCACCGGACCCGCGGCACGATGTGGTGCGAGGAAGCCGCGATGCTCGCGCTGGTGGTGCTCGTGCACGCGGGCAGGGTCTCGCTGGCCTGCGACTGGTGCCGGAAGCTGGCCGCGGCGACCTCGGACCACCAGACCCCGGCTTTGCAGGCGATCATCGCCTCGGTCCGCTCCGAGCTCCTGCTGCGCGGCGGGGAGTTCAAGGCTTCGGTCGAGCAGGCGCGCGCGGCGCTGCGGCACCTGACGCCGCAGGCGTGGGGCGTGGCCGTCGGGCTGCCGTTGAGCACGCTCGTCCTGGCCCACACCCGGCTGGGTGAGCACGACGAGGCGGCGCGCCACCTGGTCCACCAGGTCGACGACGCGATGTTCCACAGCCGCTACGGCCTGCACTACCTGTACGCGCGCGGCCACCACCACCTCGCCACCGCGCACCCGTACGCGGCGCTGGCCGACTTCACGGCCTGCCGCGACCTGACCAACGACTGGGGGCTGGCCCGGGCGGGTCTGGTGCCGTGGCGCACCGGCGCCGCCGAGGCGTGGCTGCAGCTCGGCAACACCGACGAGGCGCGGCGGCTGGCCTACGACGAGCTCGCCCAGCCGGGGCCGGAACAGGCCCGCAGCCGGGGAGCCGCGTTGCGCCTGCTGGCCGCGACCAACCCGCCGCGGCGGCGGCCGCAGCTGCTCAACGAGGCGCTGGAGCTGCTGGAGAAGTGCGGTGACCGCTACGAGCAGGCGCGCGTGCTGACCGACCTGAGCGAGGCCCACCACGAGCTCAACGACAACCGGCGGGCCCGGCCGATCTTCCGCCGCGCGTGGCACCTGGCCGGCTTGTGCGGCGCGGCTTCGTTGCAGGAGCGGCTGCTGGCGGTCAGCGGGGACACCACGCGCGGACACCAGGTCGCGGGCGAGGGCAGGATCTCGTCGCTGACCGACTCGGAGCGCAGGGTCGCTTCGTTGGCCGTCATGGGCTACACCAACCGCGAGATCGCCGAGAAGCTCTACGTCACGGCGAGCACCGTCGAACAGCACCTCACCCGCGTTTTCCGGAAGCTGCAGGTGAAACGCCGAGCCGAGCTGCCGGTCGAGCTCTGGTCGGCCACCGCGCGCTCTGCGTGAGCCCGCCCGCCCAGCCGGCGCGGCCGCTACCGGGTGAGGGGCGCGTCGTCGAGGTGGAAGAACCCGCGGTACAGCTCGAGTTGCTCGTCCAGCATGTGGTTCCCGTGGTGGACGGGGTGTCCGAGCTCGGCGGCGGTGCGCAACAACCGGGTTTCGCGCGGTTTCATGATGATGTCGGCCACGACGCAGTCCGGTGCGAGCGCCGACGGTTCGAAGGGCAGCGGGTCTTCGGGCCGCAGCCCGAGCGGGGTGGCGTTGACCGCGAACTGGACGCCGTCGAGACGGGGCGCCGTTTCGCACGTCACCCTACCGGGCCAGAGCCGGTCCAACCGGGTGTGGACGTGGTCGAGCCGTGCGCGGTCCAGGTCGCCGATCGTGAGGTGCCCGACGCCGGCGTCGAGCAGTGCCGCCGCGATGGCCGCGCCCGCCCCGCCCGCGCCGACCAGGGCGACCCGCCTCCCGGTCACGTCGTGGCCCCTGCCGCGCAGGCCCCGGACGAACCCGGCGCCGTCGAAGTTGTCGGCGAGCCACCGGCCGCCCGGCTCGCGCCGGAGTGCGTTGGCGCAACCGGAGATCCGGGCGGCGTGGCTCAGCTCGTCGGCGAACCGGCAGATCTCGATCTTGTGCGGCACGGTGACGAGCAGGCCGTCGAGGTTGCCGACGCGGCACAGCCCGCGGACGATCCCGGCCAGGTGCTGCGGGGTCGCGTGCACGGGGAACAGCACGGCGTCCCGGCCCAGCCGGTCGAACAGCGGGTTGAGCAGCTCGGGTGCCCGCACCTGGTCCACGGGGTCGCCGAGAACGGCGAACAGCCGGGTCGTACCGGTGATGCCGGGCATCTCAGGGCATCCTCCGCATCGCGTCGATGGTTTCGGCGACGACCGGCAACGGCACGTCCTCCACCAGCTCGGCCCCGTCCGGGCCGTCAAGCACGAAGGTGAGCCCGTTGCCGTCGGTGCGCTTCTTGTCCAGCCGCATGAGCTCGATCAGCTCGCCGGTGCGGACCTGCTCCGGCAGCCGGGTCGGCAGGTCGTAGCCGGCGACCACCTCCAGGTGCTCGTCGACCCGATGCGCGCCGATCCTGCCCAGCGCGCCCGCCAGCCGCCCGGCGAACACCGTGCCGATCGCCACGCCTTCCCCGTGCCGCAGGTGGAAGTCGGTTGCCCGCTCGAGCGCGTGGCCGAGGGTGTGGCCGTAGTTGAGCACGTGGCGCATGCCGCTGTCGCGTTCGTCGGCGGCCACGATCGAGGACTTCAACGCGATGCTCGACGCGATCTGCTCGACCAGCGGCAGTCCGCGCAGATCGCCCGCGCCGATGAAGTGGCAGCGGGCGATCTCGCCGTAGCCGTTGGTCCATTCCCGCGGCGGCAGGGTCTGGAGGTGCTCGACGTCGCAGAGCACGGCCCTGGGCTGCCAGTACGCGCCCACGAGGTTCTTGCCCTGCGGCAGGTTCACGGCGGTCTTGCCGCCGACGCTGGCGTCGACCTGGGCCAGCAGCGAGGTGGGCAGGTGCACCACGGGCACGCCCCGGTGGTAGAGCGCCGCGGCCAGTCCCACGGCGTCGGTGGTGGTGCCACCGCCGCAGGAGACGACCGCGTCCGAGCGGGTCAGCCCGAACTCGGCGAACCTGCGGCACATCTCCTCGACCCAGGACAGCGTCTTGTCCCGTTCACCGTCGCGGGCCTGGACGACCAGGGTTTCCACCCCGGTCTCGGGTGTCCATTCCGGGGGCCGGGCGGTGACCAGGGCGACCCTGCGCGCACCGATCCCGGCGATGACCTCGGGCAGCTCGTGCCGGACGCCCGCGCCGACGTGCACCTGGTAGGAGCGCTCGCCCAGCGCGACGTCGATCCTGCGGGACTGCGCGGTCGTCACATCGATTCCTCTCGTCCGGCCAGCAACAGGGCACCGTGCAGGGAAGAGAGCCCGCCGAGGGCGGCCGCTTCGACGGGCGGCGCCGGCGAGCCCGGCCGCGCCAGCAGCCGCGTGCGCTCGGCGACGGCGGGCACGAAGTCCGGCAGGGCGGCGGCGAATCCGCCGCCGATGAGCACCAGGTCCGGGTGGACCAGCTCGCACAGGCCGGTCACGGCCGTGGCGAGCGCCGCGGCGCCGGCGTCCAGCGCGGTCCGGGCCCACGGCTGCCCGTCCGCCCAAGCCGCGCGCAACTCCTCGAAGGTGACCGGGGAGCCCCTCAGCTCGCCCGCCCGGCGCAGGACGGCCGGGCCGGAAGCCGCGGCCTGGACGCAGCCGCGCCGCCCGCAGTCGCACTCGTCCCCGGAGGGGTCGACGACCACGTGGCCGATCTCGCACGAACCGCGGGCAGGACCCGGTACCGACTCGCCGTCGACCACGATTCCGCCGCCGATGCCGGTTCCGACACCGATGTAGACCACGTCGCGACAGCCCGCCCGGTCGGCCTCGGCCAGTGCGGCGAGGTCGCCGTCGTCGGCGCACCGCACGGCCGAACCGGGGAACAGCTCGTGCAGCCGGGAAACCAGTTCCGCGCCTTGCCACACCGGCCGTCCCGGCCAGGTCAGCACCCGTCCCGCCGCGTCCAGCGTCGCGGGCAGCGCCACGCCGACGGCGTCGAACGGTTCCGCCCACCGGTGGCGCAACGCGGCGACGTTCGACTCCAGCGCGGCGAGGTCGGCGGAGACCTGCGCCGGAACGGGCCAGCGGAAGGACGTTTCGTGCGGGGCGAGGTCTCGGCCCTCGGCGCGCAAGGCCACTTTGGTGCCGCCGATGTCGATTCCCAGGTAGTTGATGACGACTCCAGTGTCCTAGGTGGAGACGAGTTGCCGGCGCGGCCCGCCCGGGCCGTTCACCGGGAATTCGGGCGGAATATCTCCTCCGGTCCGCGGGAATTGCTTGCCGGGTGGATCCGCCGCTTGTCGACCGTGACGGTAGCAGCGCGGTTCCCGTCGTGGAAGACGCAGGTAGAGCAACCGGGATCAGGGGATCCGTAGGGGGTCGCTAGGGGGTGGTGCCGCATTCTCGCCCTGGTTAGGTTCGGCCCGCGATCCTTTCGCGGAAATCGTTGTGACCCGCGCAATCCAGGCATGCAAAGGAAACGGGATATGAACGCTTCTCGACGCACTGCTCCGGTATTCCCGGAATGGCCTCGGTACGGCGACGAGGAACGGGCCGGTCTGATCCGCGCGCTGGAACAGGGCCAGTGGTGGCGCATGGGCGGCAGCGAGGTCGACTCGTTCGAGCGGGAGTTCGCCGCCTACCACGGGGCCGAGCACGCGCTCGCGGTCACCAACGGCACGCACGCGCTGGAGCTCGGTCTGCAGGTGCTCGGCGTCGGCCCGGGTGACGAGGTGATCGTGCCGGCGTTCACCTTCATCTCCTCGTCGCAGGCCGCGCAGCGGCTCGGCGCGGTGGCGGTCCCGGTCGACGTCGACCTGGAGACCTACTGCATCGACGTCGCCGCCGCCGAAGCGGCGATCACCCCGCGGACCCGCGCCATCATGCCCGTGCACATGGCCGGTCACTTCAGCGACATGGACGCCCTCGGCAAGCTCTCCGCCGACCGCGGGATCCCGCTGCTGCAGGACGCCGCGCACGCCCACGGGTCGCGGTGGCGCGGCAGCAGGGTGGGCGAGACCGGCTCCATCTCCGCCTTCAGCTTCCAGAACGGCAAGCTGATGACCGCGGGCGAGGGCGGGCTGGTGCTCTTCCCCGACCAGGCCTCCCGCGACGAGGCGTTCCTGCGGCACAGCTGCGGGCGTCCGCCGACCGACCGCAAGTACTTCCACCAGACCTCGGGCTCGAACTTCCGGATGAACGAGTTCTCCGCGAGCGTCCTGCGCGGGCAGCTCAGCCGTCTGGACGAGCAGATCGACACCCGCGAGCAGCGGGCGCCGGTGCTGCGGCGGCTGCTCGCCGAGATCCCCGGCGTGGTCCCGCAGGGACGCGACGAGCGCGCCGACCGCGTCCCGCACTACATGGCGATGTTCCGCGTGCCCGGCATCGGTGAGCAGCGCCGCAACGAGCTGGTCGACGAGCTGGTGGCCAGGGGCCTGCCCGCCTTCGTCGTCTTCCGCGCGGTCTACCGGACCGACGGGTTCTGGGAGACCGGTGCTCCGGAGGAGGGCGTGGAGGCCCTCGCCGAGCGCTGCCCGAACTCCGAGGCCATCGCCTCGGAGGGGATCTGGCTGCACCACCGCACCCTGCTGGGCACCGAGCAGCAGATGCACGAGGTCGCCGAGATCGTCGCCGACGCGCTGGGGGAGAAGTGAGCAGGCCGGTCCGCGTCGCCCTGGTCGGGTTCGGCTGGGCGGGGCAGTCGATCTGGCTGCCCCGGCTGACCGCGCACCCCTCCTACCGGGTCGTCACGGTCGTCGACCCCGACCCGCGGTCGCGGGAGGTGGCCGCCGAGCGCGAGGGCCTCGCCGTCCTGGACGACCTCGACCGCCTCGATCCGTCCGATGTGGACCTCGCCGTGGTGACCGTGCCGAACCACCTGCACAGCCCGGTCGCGTGCCGGCTGCTGGAGCGCGGCATCCCGGTGTTCCTGGAGAAGCCGGTGTGCCTGGACGTGGCCGAGGCCGACCGGTTGGCCATCGCCGAACGGGAGGGCGGCGCGGTGCTGCTGGCAGGCAGCGCCGCGAACTACCGGGCCGACGTGCGGGCGCTGCACGAGCTCGCGGCCGAGCTGCGGCCCGTCCGGCACGTGGAGCTGTCCTGGGTCCGCGCCCGCGGCGTGCCCGGCGCGGGCGGCTGGTTCACCAACCGCGAGCTGGCCGGTGGCGGCGCGCTGGTCGACCTCGGATGGCACCTGCTCGACATCGCCGGGCCGCTGGTGGGCCGCGCGGTCTTCGAGCAGGTCGCCGGCACGGTGTCGGCGGACTTCGTCAACAACCCGTCCCTGCGGGCGGCTTGGCGCGAGGAGGAGCGCGGCGACCAGCCGGCAGGCGACGTCGAGGACACCGTGAGGGCGTTCGTCGTCACCGGCAGCGGTGTATCGGTGTCGCTGCGGGCGAGCTGGGCGTCGCACGAGGCCCGCGACACCACCCGGATCACCGTCGAGGGCGCCGCCGGATCCGTGGCGCTGAGCTGCACGTTCGGGTTCAGCACCAACCGGTTGCCGGACTCGGTGCTGACCCGCACCCACAACGGCGTCACCGCGCCGGTGCCGGTCGCCGGCGAGCAGATCGGCGCCGAGTACACCCGGCAGCTCGACGAGCTGCCCGCTCTGCTGGCCGATCCGGCGAGCAGGGGCGCGGCGATCGCGCAGGCGCGCGCGACGATCGAGGTGATCGAGCGGATCTACGCCTCGGCCCGGCAGGCCAGGCCCTCGGCCGGTGTTCTGGAGGTCCGCGGTGCCTGACGAGTTCGACACGGTCGTGTTCGACCTCGACGGAGTGGTCGTGGACAGCTTCGGCGTCATGCGCGAGGCGTTCCGGATCGCCTACGCCGAGGTCGTCGGTGACGAACCCGCGCCGTTCGAGGAGTACACCCGCCACCTCGGGCGCTACTTCCCCGACATCATGCGGATCATGGGGCTGCCGCTGGAGATGGAGGAGCCCTTCGTCCGCGAGAGCTACCGGCTGGCCGACCAGGTCACCGTGTTCGACGGTGTCGAGGAGCTGCTGGCGGAGCTGAACCGGCGGGGGGTCCGGCTGGCGGTGGCCACCGGCAAGGCCGGGAGCCGCGCGCGGTCGCTGCTGGACCGCCTGGGCATCCTCGGCCGCTTCGACCACGTCATCGGGTCTGACGAGGTGGCCAGGCCCAAGCCGGCCCCCGACATCGTGCTGCGCGCGCTGGAACTGCTCGGCGAACCGGCCGAGCGGGCGATGATGGTCGGTGACGCGGTCACGGACCTGGCGAGCGCTCGCGGGGCCGGCGTCGCCGCGGTGGCGGCGCTGTGGGCCGACATCGACGAGGCGGTGCTGCTGGCCGCCGAGCCGGACGTCGCGCTGCGGGCACCGCACGAGCTGCTCGCGCTGTGCCCGCCGGTGCGGAGCTCCGAGCCGGTGCTGGAGCACAGCGGTTCCGGCACCGAAGGGCGCGGCCCGAGGTAGCGCGGTCCCCGCCGTCGGCCGCGGCCACCCGACCGGTGGCCGCGGCCGACGACCCGCTCCCGCCAGACGTGACCACGACGTGGAAAGCACCTCGCCGCTTCCCGCGCGAAAGTAGACTTCCCGGCACAGGAACAATATCGGCGCGGCCCCCGGCGCGCCGGCTACCGCAGGAGGAGCGCATGTCCTCACCCACGGCGGATCCCGCCTACGCGAGCCCCGTCGACCTGGAGGCCTACGGGTATTACGGGCCGGGACGGCTGGACACCTCCTCCGGGTGGCAACGTCCGCTGTACGCCTTCCAGGACCGGGTGAGCGCCGACGGGTCGAGCGGGTACCGGGCCGAGCCCGGCCGCTACCACCTCTACGTCGCGTGGGTGTGCCCGTGGGCGCAACGCACCGCGATCGTGCGTGCTCTCAAGGGACTGCGGGACGTCGTCTCGCTGTCCTACGTCGACGACGACCGCGACGGACGCGGCTGGGCTTTCCGCGAGCGGCGCGGCGCGGACCCGGTGAACGGTTTCACGTTGCTGCAACAGGCATATGACGCCACCGAGCCGGGTTTTCCCGGCCATCTCTCGGTGCCGGTGCTGTGGGACCGCCGCACGGGCCGCATCGTCAGCAACAACTTCCCCGACATCACGATCGACCTCGGCACCGAGTTCGACGAGTGGGGAGACCCCGGCGTGCGGCTCTACCCGCCGGAGCACCGCGCGGAGATCGACGAGATCAACCAGTACGTCTACGACAACGTCAACAACGCCCCGTACAAGGCCGCGGCCGCGACGACGCAGGAGGAGTACGACCAGTGGCGCGAGCGGATGTCCGGCGCGCTGCGGCGGCTGGACGAGCGGCTGGCCGGGCGACGCCACCTCGTCGGTGACTCGGTCACCGAGGCCGACGTGCGGCTGTGGCCGACGCTGGCCCGCTTCGACCGCCTCTACAACCCGATGAGCGGGATGAGCGAGCGGTCCCTGCCGGACTTCGCGAACCTGTGGGCCTACGCCCGCGACCTGTACCAGCGGCCCGCTTTCCGCGACAGCACCGACTTCGACACCTTCGACGTCGGCAAGCCGGCGTTCGTCAACGCCGGGATCGACCGGCTCGAGGTGGCGCCCGTGCACGCCGACTGGGAGCAGCCGCACGGCCGGGAGCGGCTGTCGGAGTCGTGAGAAGCCGCCTCTGATCTCGAAGACAGTCTCTGAGAAGCGCCAGGAACGCCGTGACCACGCGACAGCGTGGTCACGGCGTTCCCGCGTCCGCGCTCAGGTGGAGAGGCGGTAGAGCTCGGCGACCTTGAAGGCCAGGTCCAGGGACTGCCTGCGGTTGAGCCTGGGGTCGCAGACGGTCTCGTAGCGGTGGTGCAGGTCGGCTTCCAGCAGCCCGTGGCCGCCGCCCACGCACTCGGTCACCTCGTCGCCGGTGAACTCGATGTGGATGCCGCCGGGGTGGGTCCGCAGCGCGCGGTGCACCTCGAAGAACCCGGTCACCTCGTCGAAGATGTCGTCCACCCGACGGGTCTTGTACCCGCTCGGCGACCGGAACGTGTTGCCGTGCATGGGATCGCAGACCCACGTGACCGGTGCGCCGCTGGCGGTGACCTTCTCCACGAGCAGCGGCAGGGTGTCGCGGACGCGGTCCGCGCCCATCCTGGTGACGAAGGTGAGCCGGCCCGGTTCGGCCGACGGGTTCAGGCGCTCGATGATGGCCAGCGCGTCGTCCGGCGTGGTCGACGGCCCCAGCTTCACGCCCAGGGGGTTGCGGATCCGCGACGCCCACTCCAGGTGGGCGTGGTCGAGCTGGCGGGTGCGTTCACCGATCCACACCATGTGCGCCGACACCGCGTAGGGCCACGACGTCCGCGGGTCGACCCTGGTCAGCGCGCTCTCGTAGTCCAGCAGCAGTGCCTCGTGGCTGGACCAGAACTCGACCGTGTGCACCTCGGCGGGCTCGGCCTTGCAGGCGCGCATGAACGCCAGCGCCCGGTCGATCTCGGAGGCCAGGTGCTCGTAGTCCTTGCCGGCCGGGCTGGTGGCCACGAAGTCCTGGTTCCAGGCGTGGACCTGCCGCAGGTCGGCGTACCCGCCGTTGGCGAAGGCCCGGCACAGGTTGAGGATGGTCGCGCTGGAGTGGTAGGCGCGGATCAGCCGTCGCGGGTCGGGCCTGCGGCTCTCGGCGGTGAACTCGAAACCGTTGACCGCGTCGCCCCGGTAGGCGGGCAGCGTCACCCCGTCGCTGGTCTCGTCGGGGCTGGAGCGGGGTTTGGCGAACTGCCCGGCCATCCGGCCGATCTTGACGACCGGGACCTGCGCGGCGTAGGTCAGCACCACCGCCATCTGCAGCAGCGTCTTGAGCTTGTTCTGCACCGCGGACGCGGTCGCCCCGGCGAAGGTCTCCGCGCAGTCACCGCCCTGCAGCACGAAGGACTCGCCGCGCTGGGCCGCGGCGAGTCGGTCCTTGAGCTGGTCGCATTCGCCGGCGAACACCAGCGGGGGCAGCTGGGAGAGCTCGTCGAGGACCGAGGAGAGCTCGGCGGGGTCGTGCCATTCCGGTTGCTGCGCGGCGGGAAGGCCGCGCCAGGCATCGAGGTTGCGCACGCCGCCGAGAGTATGCGTCCGGGGGCCCGCCGGAGTCCGGCGCGCAGCGGAACAAGGGGGGTGTAGGGGAGTCGTCTGGGGGCTGGTGAGCGCCGTCCTCGGCGAGACTGTCCGGCGAGATCTCCCGCCCCCGCTGCAAAGGATTGTGCCCACATGCTGCGTACGGAGCTCATTCGGCCGCTGCCCGAGCTTCTGCGGTCGCACGCCTCCCGCCTCGAGGACAAGATCGCCTTCCGCGACTCCCGGCTGAGCGTGAGCTACGCCGACCTGGAGCTGCGCACCCGGCGGCTCGCCGGACACCTGGCCGATCTGCGGCTGCAGCCCGGCGACCGCGCGGCGATCCTGCTCGGGAACCGGGTGGAGGTGGTCGAGAGCTACCTGGCGATCCTGCGGGCGGGCGCGATCGGGGTGCCGCTCAACCCGAGGGTGACCGAGACAGAGCTCTCCTACCTGCTGGAGGACAGCGGTGCGCGGGTGGTGATCACCGACGAGGCGCACGTCGAGCAGGTCCGCGCCGCGGGCGGCGAGGTGCGGCGGATCGTGGTCGTCGGGGACGGGCCCGTGCCCAGCGGCACGGTGTCCTACGCCCACCTGGCCGCCACCGACCCGGCCACCCCCGCCCGGGACGACCTGCCCCTCGACGCTCCGGCGTGGATGCTCTACACGTCGGGCACCACCGGCAGGCCCAAGGGCGTGCTGTCCTCGCAGCGCAACTGCCTGTGGTCGGTCGCGGCCTGCTACGTGCCGATCCCAGGACTGTCCGAAGAGGACAGGGTCCTGTGGCCGCTGCCGCTGTTCCACAGCCTTTCCCACATCGCGTGCGTGCTGGGCGTGACCGCGGTGGGGGCGACCGCGCGAGTGCTCGACGGCTTCTCGGCCGACGAGGTCCTCAACGCGCTGCGCGAGGACTCCACCACGTTCCTGGCCGGGGTGCCCACGATGTACCACCACCTGGTGCGCGCGGCGGGGGAGCAGCGGCTCTCGCTGCCGGACCTGCGGATGTGCCTGGTGGGCGGCGCTATCACCACCGCGGCGCTGCGGCGCTCGTTCGAGCAGGCCTTCGGCGCCCCGCTGCTGGACGCCTACGGCAGCACCGAGACCTGCGGGTCGATCACCATCAACTGGCCGACCGGAGCGCGGGTCGAGGGCTCGTGCGGACTGCCGGTGCCGGGTCTGGGTGTCCGGCTGGTGGATCCGGAGACCCTGGTCGACGTCGCCACCGGCGAGGAAGGCGAGGTCTGGGTCCAGGGCCCGAGCGTCATGGCCGGCTACCACGACCAGCCCGAGGCCACCGCCGCGGTCTTCCACGACGGCTGGTACCGCACCGGCGACCTCGCGCGGCGCGACGAGAGCGGCTACTTCACGATCAGCGGCCGGATCAAGGAGCTGATCATCCGCGGTGGGGAGAACATCCACCCCGGTGACGTCGAAGCCGTGCTGCGGTCGGTACCGGGCGTTGCCGACGCGGCCGTGGTCGGAAAGCCGCACGAGGTGCTGGGCGAGGTCCCGGTGGCCTTCCTGGTCCCGGGACCCGAGGGGCTGGACCCCGAGCACGTGCTGGCGGTGTGCAGGCAGGAGCTCTCCTACATCAAGGTGCCCGAGGAGCTCTACGAGATCGACCGGGTGCCGCGGACGGCCTCGGGCAAGATCACCCGCCACGTGCTGCTCGACCGGCCCGCCCGGCTCAGGGCCGCCGGCGGCGCGCGGCACGAACTGCTCTTCCAGCTCGACTGGCTCCCGCTGCCGACCGTCCCGGCGTCTCGGTCCGCGGCCCGGCACTGGGCCGTCGTCGGCCCGGACGTCTTCGGGGTGGCCGATTCGCTCGACTCGCAGGGGAGATCGGTCGACCGGTACTCCGATGCCGACGAGCTCGTCGAGTCGGTAGATTCGGCGGAGGCTGCCCCGGAGGTCACCGTGCTCCAGGTGGCGGGCACGACCGCCGGTGGGGCCGCGTCGCCGGCGGAGGAAGCGCGCGACCGCGTGCGCGTGGTCACCGAGCAGGCGGAGTCCTGGCTCGGCGACGAGCGCTTTGCAGAAGGCACTCTTGTCGTGGTGACCAGGGCGGCGGTGGCCGCCGGACCGGACGACGAGGTGTCCGACCTGGTCGCGGCGCCGGTGTGGGGCGCGGTGCGCGCCCTGAGGGCAGCCCACCCGGGACGGGTCGTCCTGGTGGACCTCGATGACGGCGGCTCGGCGGCGGCACTGGCCGAAGCCGTCTCCTCGGCCGAACCCGAGCTCCTGCTGCGGTCCGGTGTGGCGCTGCGGCCCCGCGCGAACCGGGTGGCCGCGACCGGGGGTTCGCGGCGCCCGTTCCAGCTCACCTCGCGGGACACCGCGCTGGTCGCCGGGGCCGACGGCGTGGTGGCCGCGACGGTGGCGCGGCACCTGGCCGCGGTGCACGACGTGCGCCGGTTCCTCCTGGTGAGCCGAGGCGGGGACGCCGACCTCGCGGCTCGGGAGCTGCGAGCGGAGCTGACCGCCGCCGGTGCCTCGGTCGCACTGGTGGCCTGCGACGTGGCCGACCGGGACGCGCTGGCCGGACTGCTGGCCGGGCACCGTCCGGCCGCGGTGGTGTTCGCCGCGGGTGCCGGACGGGAAGCGCTGTCCACCATGGACGGTGCGCTCAACCTCCACGAGCTGACCCTGGACGCCGGTCTCAAGGCGTTCGTGCTGCTCTCCTCGGCCGCCGGGACGCTCGGCGGGGCCGGCAGCGCCGACGACGCGGCCGCAGGCGTCTTCCTCGACGCCGTCGCGCGGCATCGCGCGGCACGTGGACTGCCCGCGCTCTCGGTGGTCTTCGGACCCGGCGAGCACGAGGACTGGTCCGTGCCGGCGGGCGTGGGCAGGCTGACCGGCCGGGAGCACGCGGCGATGTTCGACGCCGCGCACCTCGCCGACCGCACGTCCGTGCTAGCCCTGCGGCCGGACTCGACCGCGGTCGGGTCGGGGTCCCTCCCGCCCGCGTTGCGCGACCTGATCGACGTGCCGGTCCAGGCCGACGCGCCCGACGACGGCACGGTGTCCGAACTGCGCGAGCGGCTGGCGCCGTTGTCGCGCGACGAGCAGGACCGGACGCTGGTGGAGCTCGTGCGCGGCGAGGTCGCCCGGCTCTACGCCATGCCCGACGGCGCCACCGTCCCCTCCGACCGGGCCTTCCGCGACCTCGGCCTCGACTCGGCCACCGCCGTGCAGCTGCGCAACCGGCTGACCGCGACCACCGGCCTCGACCTGCCGCTGACGCTGGCGTTCGACCACCCCACGCCGGCCAGGGTGGGCAGGCACCTGCGTTCGCTGCTGTTCGGCGGGGAACGCGCGAAGGCGGGCGCCGATGCGCGGGTGGTCTCGCACTCCGGCGAACCGATCGCCATCGTCGCCATGGGCTGCCGCCTGCCGGGCGGGGTGTCCTCGCCCGAGGAGCTCTGGGACCTCGTGGCCGGGGAGGGCGACGCGGTCGGCGACTTCCCCGGAGACCGGGGCTGGAACCTTGAGGAGCTGTTCGACCCCGATCCGGGCCGGGCGGGCAAGTCCTACGTGCGCCACGGCGGGTTCCTCGACGACGTGGCCGGCTTCGACCCCGAGTTCTTCGGCATCTCGCCCCGCGAGGCGGAGGCGATGGACCCCCAGCAACGGCTGCTGCTGGAGGTCTCGTGGGAGGTCCTCGAACGCGCCGCGATCGCCCCGGACTCGTTGCGGGGCGCCGACGTCGGGGTCTTCTCCGGCGTCATGTACCACGACTACGCCAGCGACCTCGGCCCGGTGCCGGAGGGCCTGGAGGGCTACCTGGGCACCGGGAACTCCGGCAGCGTCGCCTCCGGCCGGGTCTCCTACACGCTCGGCCTGCAAGGCCCCGCGGTGACGGTGGACACCGCGTGCTCGTCCTCGCTGGTGGCGCTGCACGTGGCCGCGCAGGCGCTGCGCGACGGCGAGTGCGAGCTGGCGCTGGCCGGTGGCGTCGCGGTCATGGCGAAGCCCACGTCGTTCGTGGAGTTCTCCCGGCAGCGCGCACTGGCCCCGGACGGCAGGTGCAAGGCCTTCGCCGAGGCGGCCGACGGCACGGCCTGGGCCGAGGGCGTGGGCGTGCTGGTGCTGGAGCGGCTGTCGCAGGCCCGCCGCAACGGCCACCAGGTGCTCGCGGTGGTGCGCGGCTCGGCGGTCAACCAGGACGGCGCGTCGAACGGCCTGACCGCGCCGAGCGGCCCCGCGCAGGAACGGGTGATCCGGCGCGCGCTGGCGAGCGCGGGGCTGTCGGCCGCGGAGGTCGACGCGGTGGAGGCGCACGGAACGGGCACCAGGCTGGGCGACCCGATCGAGGCGCAGGCGCTGCTGGCCACCTACGGCCAGGGCCGTCCCGCCGGGCATCCGCTGTGGCTGGGCTCCCTGAAGTCCAACATCGGTCACGCCCAGGCAGCCGCGGGCGTCGCCGGTGTGATCAAGGTGGTGCAGGCGATGCGGCACGGTGTGCTGCCCAGGACCCTGCACGTGGACGAGCCGTCGTCCCGGATCGACTGGTCGGCCGGGGCGGTCGAACTGCTGCGGGAGGCCCGGCCGTGGCCGGAGCTGGACCGCCCCCGCCGTGCGGCGGTGTCCTCGTTCGGCGTGAGCGGGACGAACGCGCACGTGATCCTGGAGCACGCGGACGAGCCGGACGCTGCCCCCGAGGAGGCCGGGAGCACCGCCCCGGTGCCGTGGGTGCTGTCGGCGCGGACCGCCGAGGGACTGCGGGCGCAGGCCGGCAGGTGGGCTTCGTTCCTGGCGGATCGTCCCGGCCACCGGCCCGCGGACGTCGGGTTCTCCTCGGTCACCACGCGCGCGGCACTGGAGCACCGCGCGGCGGTCGTGGCCACCGACCCGGCCGACGCGGTCGCGGCGTTGAACGCGTTCGCCGCCGGGGAGCGGCCGCAGGAGGTCGTGGCGGACTCCGCGGGAGTCGAGGGCAAGCTGGCCATGGTCTTCCCGGGGCAGGGAGCGCAGTGGGCGGGGATGGGTGCCGCGCTGCTGGACTCGTCCCCGGTTTTCGCGGCGCGGATCGCAGAGTGCGAGCAGGCGCTGCAACCCCACGTCGACTGGTCCCTGCGGGACGTGCTGCGGCAGCGGGAAGGGGCGCCCTCGCTGGAGCGGGTGGACGTCGTGCAGCCGGTGTCGTTCGCCGTGATGGTCTCGCTCGCCGAGCTGTGGCGCTCGTACGGGATCGCGCCGGATGCCGTCGTGGGTCACTCGCAGGGCGAGATCGCCGCGGCATGCGTCGCCGGCGCACTGTCCATCGAGGACGCGGCCAAGGTCGTCGCGCTGCGCAGCCAGGCGATCCGGCGCGGCCTCGCGGGCCGCGGCGGCATGATGTCGGTGTCGTTGCCGCTGGACCGGGCCACCGACCGGCTGCGTCCCGGGCTGGAGGTGGCCGCGGTCAACGGGCCCACGTCGGTCGTGGTGGCGGGCGAGCCCGGCGCGCTGGAGGAACTGCTCGCCGAGTGCGAGGCCGAGGACGTCCGCGCCAGGCGGGTCCCGGTCGACTACGCCTCCCACACCTCGCACGTGGAGCGCATCCGCGAGGAGTTGCTGGAGGTGCTGGCCGACGTGCGGCCGCGCACCGCGGACGTGCCGTTCTTCTCCACCGTCGACGGGCGGTGGCTCGACACCGCGGCGCTCGACGGCGAGTACTGGTACCGCAACCTGCGTCGGACGGTGGGGTTCGCGGCGGCGGTCGACACCCTGGCCGAGCAGGGGTACCGGGCGTTCGTCGAGGCCAGCTCGCACCCGGTGCTGACCACCAGCGTGCAGGAGGGCCTGGACCAGCGGCAGCAGCCGGTGACCGCCGTGGTCACCGGGTCGCTGCGGCGCGACGACGGCGGTCTCGACCGCTTCCTGGCCTCGCTGACCCGGCTCTGGGCGGCGGGTGTGCCGATCGACTGGTCCGCCGTGTTCGAGGGGACTGGCGGCCGTCGCGTGGAGCTGCCGACCCAGGCCTTCCAACACCGCCGGTACTGGCTGGAAGCCTCCGAGCGGACCGGTGACGTGAGCACGGCGGGTCTGGAGGAAGCCGACCACCCCCTCGTCGGTGCCGTCGTGTCGCTGCCGGAGTCCGGCGGTGTTCTGTGCACCGGACGGCTTTCGATGCGCACACATCCCTGGCTGGCCGACCACGCGGTCTCGGGCACACCGATCGTGCCCGGTGCCGCGCTGGTGGAGCTGGCCGTGCGCGCCGGCGACCAGGTCGGCTTCGGCGTCGTCGAGGAGCTGGTCATCGAGCAGCCGCTGCTCCTGCCCGCCACCGGCGGCGTGCGGTTGCAGGTGAGCGTTTCCGGGGTCGATGACGGGGGACGCCGGCAGGTGGCGATCCACTCGCGCGCCGACGACGGCCCGTCCGATGCGTGGAGCCGTCACGCCACCGGGTTCCTCGCAGCCACCGGCGAGGCGCCGCAGGAGAGCTCCGAGCAGTGGCCGCCGCGGGACGCCGATCCCGTGGACGTGACCGGCTTCTACGAGAACCAGGCGGCGGCGGGCTACGGGTACGGTCCGGCGTTCCAGGGCGTGCGCGCGGCGTGGGCGCGGGACGAGGAGTTCTTCGCCGAAGTGTCGCTCGCGGACGCCCACGTGGCCGAGGCGCAGCGGTTCGGTCTGCACCCCGCACTGCTGGACGCCGCGCTGCACTCGGTCAAGCTGCGCCACGACGCGGAGGGCGAGCTGCGGTTGCCGTTCGCGTTCCGCGGGGTCCGGCTGCACGCCTCGGGCGCCTCGCAGCTGCGGGTGCGGGCGGTGGCCTCGGGGCCGGACGAGATCACGGTCGGCCTCGCCGATCCGCTGGGGCATCCGGTGGCGTCCATCGAGTCGCTGGTCCTGCGCCCGGCTCCGGACGACGAGCTCGCGACCGGCAGGAGCGCGCAACGCGCTCCGATGTACCGGACGGCGTGGACGCCGGTCCCGCAGGCCGACGGGGACGCGGCCACCGCTTCGGCGGTGCTGGGCACGGGTTGGGGGCCCGCGGAGCTGCCGGAGCACGAGAGCGTGGACGCGCTCGTCCGGGCCCTGGACTCCGGGCTGCCGGTCCCCGAGGTGGTTTTGGCCAGGGTGGAGCCCGAAGCCGACGACACCGATCCCGCACGGGTGCGCGCGGTCGCGGCCGAGGTGCTGGAGCGGGTGCAGCGGTGGCTCGCCGAACCGGTGCTGGAGCCCAGCCACCTGGTCGTGCTGACCCGCGGCGCGGTACCGGTCCACCACGCCGACGAGGTCCGCGACCTGGCCGCGGCTGCCGTGTGGGGCCTGGTTCGCTCGGCTCAGTCGGAAAACCCCGGGCGCATCACGATCGTCGACGCCGACCGGCTCGACGGCCGGCTGCCGCCGTTGCCCGCAGACGAACCCCAGCTCGCGTTGCGCGATGGGACGTTCCACGCGCCGAGGCTGGCAACCCACTCCGGGGAACTGGAGGTGCCCGGTCGCTCCTGGCGGCTGGAGGTCACCGACGGCGGCGACTCGCCGGCCGACCTCGCGCTCGTCGCACTGCCTGAGGACCCGGCGCCGCTGGCGCCCGGCGAGGTCCGCCTCGCGGTGCGCGCGGCCGGCGTCAACTTCAAGGACGTGCTGATCACGCTGGACATGCTCGGGGTGCGCCACGGCCTGGGCGGTGAGGCCGCCGGTGTCGTGCTGGAGGTCGGCGACGGCGTGACCGACCTGGCGCCCGGCGACCGGGTCATGGGTGTGGTCGGCGACTACGGCGCCTTCGCGACGGAGGCGGTGACCGACCGCCGCCTGCTGGCCCGCATCCCGCGGGGCTGGTCGTTCGAGCAGGCGGCTTCGGTGCCCGTCGTGTTCCTCACCGCCTACTACGGCCTGCGCGACCTCGCCGGGCTGAGCGCGGGGCAGTCGGTGCTGGTGCACGCGGCCGCCGGCGGCGTGGGCATGGCCGCCACCCAGCTCGCGCGCCACTGGGGTGCCGAGGTGTTCGGCACCGCCGGCCCCGGCAAGTGGGACGCGCTGCGGTCCCTCGGCCTGACCGACGACCACATCGCCTCCTCCCGCACCGCGGAGTTCGGCGAGCTGTTCCGGGAGCGCACCGGCGGGCGCGGGGTGGACGTGGTGCTGAACTCGCTGACCGGTGAGCTCGCCGAGACATCGCTGGCGCTGCTTCCCCGCGGCGGGCACTTCCTGGAGCTCGGCAAGACCGAGACCCGCGACGCCGGGCAGGTCGCCGAAGCCCACCCGGGCGTCCGGTACCAGGCTTACGCGCTCTACGAGGCGGGGCCGGAGCGGACGGGGCAGATGCTGGCCGACCTCGTGGAGCTGTTCGAGTCGGGTGCGATCACGCCGTCGCCGCTGAGCGTCTGGGACGTCCGGCGGGCCCCGGAGGCGTTCCGCCACATCAGCCAGGCCCGCCACGTCGGCAAGGTCGTGCTGAGCGTTCCCCGTGCACCGGAGCCCGGCGGCACCGTCCTGATCACCGGCGGCACCGGCACGCTGGGTGCCGAAACCGCGCGGCACCTGGTCGCCGAACACGGCGTGCGGAACCTCGTCCTGTGCGGCAGGCAGGGGATGGCCGCTCCGGGAGCCCCCGAACTGGCCGAGGAGCTCACCCGGCTCGGCGCGCGGGTGTCGATCGAGTCCTGCGACGTCGCCGACCGCGAGTCGCTGGCCCGCCTGCTGGCGGCGGTGCCGCCGGAGCACCCGCTCACCGGTGTGGTCCACACGGCGGGCGCGCTCGACGACGGGGTGATCTCCGCGCTCGACGAGGGGCGGATCGCCACGGTCTTCCGGCCGAAGGTCGACGCCGCGCTGCATCTGCACGAGCTCACCGCGGACCTGGACCTGGCGTGGTTCGTGCTGTTCTCGTCGGCGTCCGGGGTGTTCGGCAACCCGGGGCAGGGCAACTACGCCGCGGCCAACGCCTTCATGGACGGGCTCGCGCAGCGGCGCAGGGCGGCCGGGCTGCCCGCGGTGTCGCTGGCGTGGGGGTGGTGGGCGCAGACGAGCGCCCTGACCGCGGCGCTCGACGACACCGCCGCCGCGCGGCACCGGCGCAACGGGCTCCAGCCGATGCCCACCGAGACCGGGATGGACCTGCTCGACTCCGGGCTGGACGCCGGGCACGCCGCGCTCGTGCCCGTTTCCCTCGACCTGCCGGCACTGCGCGCTCGGGCGTCTTCGGAACCGGTGCCGCCGTTGCTGCGGGGCCTGGTCCGCCCGGGGCGGCGCGTGGCCAGTCGCGCCGCGACCGCTTCGGATCTGGCCGGGCGGCTGGCGAACGCCCCCGCGGCCGAGCAGACCAGGATGCTGCTGGAGCTGGTCTGCAAGGAGGCCGCGGCGGTGCTCGGGCACGCCACCTCCGACGCGATCGACCCGAACCGCCCGTTCAAGGAGGCCGGGTTCGACTCGCTCACCGCGGTCGAGGTCCGCAACCGGCTCAACGACGCCACGAAGCTGCGCCTGTCGACCACCGTGGTCTTCGACTACCCGACCCCGGCGGTGCTCGCCGAGCACATCCGCGTCCAGGTCGTCGGCGAGGACGCCGAGTCGGAGAAGGCACCGGTCGCCACGGCGGCGACCGGCGGCGGGCTCTCCGAGGACCCGATCGCGATCGTGTCCATCGGCTGCCGGTTCCCCGGCGCGGCCGAGGGGCCCGAGGAGTTCTGGCGGGTGCTGCGCGACGAAGTCGACGTCATGACCGACCTGCCGGACGACAGGGGGTGGAACCACCACGCCTTCGACCCGGACCCGGACGCCCCGGGGAGCTTCTACACCCGGCGCGGCGCGTTCCTGGACGCCGCGGCGTTCGACGCCGAGTTCTTCGGCATCTCGCCCAGGGAAGCGGTGGCGATGGACCCGCAGCAGCGGCTGCTGCTGGAGGTCGCGTGGGAGACCGTCGAGCGCGCGGGCATCGACCCGACCGCACTGCGCGGTGCCGGGGTCGGGGTGTTCACCGGGGTGATCAACCACGACTACACCAAGCTGTTCGTGCATCCGCCCGCCGAGCTCGAGGGACACCTCATGACCGGCACGGCGGGCAGCGTCGCCTCCGGCAGGATCGCCTACACCCTCGGCCTGCGTGGCCCCGCCCTCACGGTGGACACCGCGTGCTCGTCGTCGCTGGTGGCGTTGCACCTGGCGATGCACTCGCTGCGGCGCGGGGAGTGCGAGCTGGCGATCGCGGGCGGCGCGACCCTGATGGCCACCCTCGACAACTACGTCGAGTTCTCCCGGCACCGCGGCCTGGCGCCCGACGGCAGGTGCAAGGCCTTCGCCGCCGCCGCCGACGGCACGGCGTGGTCGGAGGGCGCGGGCCTGCTGCTGCTGGAGCGGCTGTCGGACGCGCGGCGCAACGGCCACGAGGTGCTGGCGGTGCTGCGCGGCTCGGCGGTCAACCACGACGGCGCCTCCAACGGTCTCACCGCACCCAACGGGCCCGCGCAGCAGGACGTGATCCGGCAGGCGCTGGCCGACGCCGGTCTGTCCACTTCGGACGTCGACGTGGTGGAGGCGCACGGCACCGGTACGCGGCTGGGCGATCCGATCGAGGCCGACGCGCTGCTGGCCACCTACGGCCGGGACCGGGAAGCCGACCGGCCGCTGTGGCTGGGATCGGTCAAGTCCAACATCGGCCACTCCCAGGCGGCAGCGGGCGTGGCGGGCGTGATCAAGGTGGTGCAGGCGATGCGCCACGGCCTGCTGCCCAGGACGCTGCACGTCGACGAGCCGTCAGAGCACGTCGACTGGTCCTCCGGCGCGATGTCGCTGCTGACCGAGCCCCGGCCCTGGGAGGCCGGTGACCGGCCGCGGCGCGCAGGGGTCTCCTCCTTCGGCATCAGCGGCACCAACGCCCACGTCGTCCTGGAGGAAGCTCCCGCCGACGCGCGGGTCCGAGGCGGTGAGCGCACCGACGGGAGCACGCCTGTCCCGGTGCCCTTGTCGGCCAGGTCGGCGGGCGGCCTGCGCGGTCAGGCCGAGAAGCTCGCCCAGCACATGGCCGACGTGCCCGAGGCGGACCTCGCCGACGTGGCGTTCTCGCAGGCGATCTCCAGGGCGGGGCTGGAACGCCGCGCGGTGGTCCTGGCGAGCGACCGCGGTGAGCTGCTGGAGGGGCTGGCCGCGCTGCGCGACGGTGAGCCCGGCGGCGACCTGGTTCGGGGCGTGGCCGGCGGTGGCGGTCTGGCGCTGCTGTTCACCGGCCAGGGAAGTCAGCGGATCGGGATGGGCGAGGAGCTGCACGCCCGCTTCCCGGTCTACGCGAAGGCTTTCGACGAGATCTGCGCCGCCTTGGACCCGCACCTGGAGCGGCCGTTGCGGGAGGTCGTCGCCGGAGAGCCGGATCCCGGCCTGCTCGACCTGACGGCCTACACCCAGCCGGCTCTCTTCGCGGTCGAGACCGCGCTGTACCGCCTCGTGGAGTCGTGGGGCGTGCGACCGGACTTCGTCGCCGGACACTCGCTCGGGGAGATCGTCGCGGCGCACGTGTCCGGGGTCCTCTCGCTGGAGGACGCCGCCCGGCTGGTCGCCGGCCGCGGCCGGTTGATCCAGGCGCTGCCCGCGGGCGGTGCGATGACCGCGGTCCAGGCCGGCGAGGAGGACGTCGCCGAACTGCTGGCCGGCCGGGAGCGGCAGGTGGACGTCGCCGCGGTGAACAGCCCCACCTCGGTCGTCGTCTCCGGTGACGAGGACGCGGTGGCGGCGGTCGCCGAGGAGTGCGCGAGCCGCGGGTGGAAGACCCGGCGGCTGCGCGTGGCGCACGCCTTCCACTCCCCGCGGATGGACGCGATGCTCGACGATTTCGGCGCGGTGGCGGCGAGCCTGACCTACCACCGGCCGCGCATCGCGGTGCTGTCCAACGTCAGCGGCAAGGTCCTGTCCGCCGAGGAGCTGGCGTCGCCGGAGTACTGGGTGCAGCACGTGCGCAGGCCGGTGCGGTTCAACGACGCCGTGCGCACGTTGTGGAACCAGGGCGTGCGGACGTTCGTCGAGCTGGGCCCGGACGCCGCGCTGACGCCGATGGCCGCCGAGTCGCTGGCCGAGCTGGGCCAGGACGCCGAGTGCGTGGCCACCATGCGCCGGGACCGCCCGGCGGTGCCGACCGTGCTGACGGCACTGTCCACCATGTACGCGCGGGGTGCGAGCGTCGACTGGCCGGAGGTCTTCGCCGGAACCGGCGCGCGCCGGGTCGATCTGCCCACCTACGCGTTCCAGCACCGGCGCTACTGGCCCGAGGTGTCCGGCACCGGTGAGCCCGAGGTCCGCGAGCGGACCGCTGTCGCGGTGGTGGAAGGAGCGCAGGACGACGAACCGTCGTTCCGCGAGCGCTGGCACGCCCTGGCCGGACCGGAGCGCTTCGCGGCGCTGCTGGAGCTGGTCCGGGCAGAAGCCGCCACGACGCTGGGCAACCTGGAGAGCGGCCTGGCCACCGACGACGCGTTCTTCGAGGTCGGTTTCACCTCGCTCAACGCCGTCGAGCTGCGCAACCGGCTGTCCGGCCACACCGGCCTGCGGCTGCCGACCACGCTGCTCTTCGAGTACCCGACCCCGCAGATGCTCGCCGAGCACCTGCACGAACGGATGGCCGCGGACCAGGAGGCATGACCGGAATTGTTCAGCGTGGAAACCTACCTGTCGGGCATCGGATGCTCCGGATCCGCGGCGCCCGGGCGGGATGCGTTGCGAGAACTGCACAAGAAGCACGTGATGTCGCTGCCCTACGACAACTCCCGGCTCGCCGAGCAGGTCGCCGACGGGATGAACGGCGGGAACATCGACCTCGACGCCGCGTTCGACGAGGCCGTCGTGGCGCGCCGGGGAGGCCACTGCGGAGAGCTCGCGGGGCTGTTCCACCGGCTGCTGGACGAGCTGGGCTTCGACGTCTCGTTCCTGATGGGCGGTCTGTGCGGCCCGGGCGGCACCTTCGGCCCGGACCTGGCGCACGTGTTCCTCGGAGTCCGGCTCGACGGCGAGCTGTGGCTGGCCGACGTCGGGTTCGCCGGCCCTGGGTTCCTGGAGCCGGTGCGCGTGTCGCCGGAGGTGCAGGAGCAGTACGGCTGCCAGTACCGCGTCGTGCCCCGGGGCGGCTACCAGGTGCTGGAGCGCAGGGCGCGCGGAGGTGACTGGCACGGCCTCTACCGGTTCGACCCGCGGCCGCGCGAGCTGGCCGAGTGGAACCCCGGCGGGGACGACGCCGACGACGCCGAGCAGTTCGGCATCGGCGTGGTCATCCGCTCCCGCGCCACGGAGAACGGGCAGTGGGTTCTGCTCGGCAGGCGGCTGACCACAGTGGACAACGGTGAGGAGCGGATCAGGGTGCTGGTGAAGAGCGCCGACCACGACGAGGTCGTGCGCGAGATCATGGGGGGAGCGGCCTGATGAGCGGCAGGCGGACGAACGTGGCTGTGATCGGTTACGGACCGGTCGGCCAGCTCATGGCGGCGCTGCTCGCCCAGCGCGGCTGGGACGTCGTCGCCGTGGAGCGCTGGCCGCGGCCCTACACCATGCCGCGCGCGGTGGTCTTCGACGGCGAGTCGGCGCGCATCCTGGCCTCCGCCGGGATCGACCCGTCGCTGGGCGAGTTCGGCAAGCCCACCGGCGACTACGTCTGGCGCAACGGTGCAGGCCAGGACCTGCTGCACTTCACCGGCATCGGCGACCGCGGACCGCAGGGCTGGCCCATCACGACCTCGATGTACCAGCCCGGGCTGGAAGCGGCCCTCATCGGACGAGGCGAGCGGCTTGCGGGCCTCGAGGTATTCCGGGGCTACGAGGCGGTGCGCGTGGAGGAAGCGGACCGGTGTGTGCGGGTGGTCGCCGAGAGCGGCGGTGAGTCCCTGGAGGTCGTCGCGGACTGGGTCGTGGGCTGCGACGGCGCCAACAGCTTCGTCCGGGACCGGATCGGCTCCGGGTTCACCGAGCTCGGGTTCAGCCACGACTGGCTGATCTGCGACGTCACGCTGCGGCCGGCGCGCGAGTACAGCCCGGACAACCTGCAGGTCTGCGACCCGGCGCGGCCCAGGACGGCGGTGTCGGCCGGACCCGGCCACCGCAGGTGGGAGTTCATGCGGGTGCCGGGCGAGACCCTCGAGGAGCTCGACAGCCCGCGCAAGGCG
Organism: Saccharopolyspora erythraea NRRL 2338; assembly: GCF_000062885.1. Classification (NCBI taxonomy): domain Bacteria; kingdom Bacillati; phylum Actinomycetota; class Actinomycetes; order Pseudonocardiales; family Pseudonocardiaceae; genus Saccharopolyspora; species Saccharopolyspora erythraea. Next base: position 3,153,050 of record NC_009142.1, read on the forward strand.
TGGGAGCTGCTGGCCGTCGAGGGGATCACCCCCGACAACGCGACGCTGGACCGCCACGCCGTCTACACCTTCAAGGCCGGGCACGCCGAGCGGTGGCGCTCGGGCCGCATGCTGCTGGCCGGCGACGCCGCGCACCTGATGCCGCCGTTCGCCGGGCAGGGCATGTCCTCGGGGTTCCGCGACGCCGCGAACCTCGCATGGAAGCTGGACCTGGTGCTCTCCGGCTCGGCCGGCGAGCGCATCGTCGACACCTACGCCGCCGAACGCCGCGAGCACGTCCAGTACGCCATCACCAAGTCGGTGGAGCTCGGCCGGGTCATCTGCGAACCGGACCCCGAGGCCGCACGCGCCCGGGACGAGAAGATGCTGGCGGCCAGGGAGCAGGCGGGCGAATCCGACGGGCTGGTCCTCGACATCACGCCGCTGCGCAGCGGACTGCTGCACGGTCCGGGGGAGGACTCGCCCTCGGGTGAGCTTACCCCGCAGGGAACCGTCGCGGTCGCCGACGCTTTCGGGCTGTTCGACGAGGTCGTCGGGCGCGGCTTCGCGCTGATCGCGCTCGTGCCGCCCGGTGAGCTCGTCGACGATGCGCGGTTGACTTACCTGAAGTCCCTGCGCGCCAACGTCATCCACGTCCTGCCGGCCGGATCGGCCCCGCCCGCGGCGGAGGACGGCGCGGTGCGGACGGTGGTGGACACCGGCGAGGTCTACGTGCCCTACCTGACCGGGCTGGGCGCGGTGGCGGTGCTGGTGCGCCCGGACTTCTACCTCTTCGGCGCGGCACGCGACAGCGACGGGACCGCCGCGCTCATCGACGATCTTCGCACGCAACTATCCCCAGGAGGAGCCGGCCGATGACGGCGAACGCGGAACTCAACCACATCCAGGAGCTCGCCCTGGGTTTCATGAGCGCGCGGGCGGTGCACACGGCGGTCGAACTCGGCGTGTTCCCGTTGCTGGCGCAAGGCCCGCTGACCAGCGACGAGCTGTGTGATCAGCTCGGGCTGCACGGTCGCGGTGCCAGGGACTTCTTCAACTGCCTCGTGGCGCTGGGGCTGCTCGAACACGCCGACGGGCGCTACGTCAACACGGCGGCCACCTCGAGGTACCTCGGTGACCCCGACGCGCCCACCTACGTCGGCGGAATGCTGGAGTACATGGGAAGCCACTGGTACTGGTCCTGGGGCAGGCTCGGCGACGCGCTGCGCACGGGCCGTTCCCAGTCGTACGGGGGCCAGGTGCCCTACGAGGCGATCCACTCCGACCCGGGGCTCTCCGAGGAGTTCCAGCGGGCGATGTCGGGCGGGTCCGTCGCCGCAAGCACCGCGCTCGCCGAGAGCTTCCCGTGGCAGGACGTCGCCACGGTCGCCGACATCGGGTGCTCGGACGGCTCGGTGCTCTCCCGTCTGCTGCTCGCCCACCCGCACCTGACCGGCCTCGGCTTCGACCTGCCGATGGTCGAGCAGGGCTTCGACAAGACCAGCGCCCGGCACGGGCTGGCCGACCGGATGCGCTTCACCCCGGGCGACTTCCGCACGGCGTCGTTCCCCGCCGCGGACGCGGTCGTGTTCGGGCACCTGCTCATCGACTGGGACCTCGCGACCCGGCGCATGCTGCTGGCCAAGGCGTACGACGCGCTGGCCGAGGGCGGCACGATCCTGATCTACGACATGCTCGTGGAGCAGGACCAGCGCGAGAGCGCTCCCGGGCTGCTGATCAGCCTGCACATGCTGGTCGACCAGGGCGGGGGCGTCAGCTACACCGCGTCGGAGTGCTTCGGCTGGCTGGCCGACGCCGGGTTCCGGCAGTGCCGGGTGCGGCCGCTGTCCGGTGCCGACCAGCTCATCACCGCGGTCAAGTAGCCGGGTCCGGCTCCGCCCGCACACCGGCGAGGGCCAGCAGGTCGTCGATGCCGGACTTGATCCGCTCGACGCCGAGGCCCTCGTTGGTGCGCTGGTGGATGATCAGGCTCGCCGAGAACGGGGCGAGCAGCGCGTGCGCGAGGTAGTGGGCGTTGGCGTCCGGCCTGATCTGGGCCAGCAGTGTCACCAGGTGCAGGTGGCGCACGGGGTAGGGGCCGTCGTTGTAGCGGACCGCGGGCGTGGTGGCCTCGGCGACGAGCAGCAGGTCGGACTGCTCCTCGACCCGGTCGACCAGGGCGTGCAGGAAGGCGCGGACGCGTTCCAGCGGCGGCGCCCCCGGACCCAGGGGCGGCGGTCCCTGCATGAACGCCTCCTGGAACTGGCGTTCCCGCTCGTCGAGCAGGGACTGCACGAGCCCCGCCCGGTCGCGGAAGCGCCGGTACACCGTCCCCACCCCGACCTGGGCGGCGTCGGCCACCTCGTCCAGCGAGAGGTGTTCGGCGCCGTTCTCGGCGATGAGCCGCGAGGCGGCCAGCAGGATCTTGCGGCGGTTGCGCGCCGCGTCCGCCCGCTCGGTCGGGCGCTGACCGATGATCGGCAACATGCCGCCGCGAGATCGCTCTGCCACGGTGCTCCCCTCACTTGACCTCGGACGGCGGTCGCTGCTGCATCCCTCCGGAAGCAGCAGCCACCTGGGGAAGTCATGGTATGACGCGCGGAAGTGATCACTCGTGGCCGGATGGCTGCACGAGTGATCACTTCCGGTTTTTCCGTGCGCCTCAGCCGCGGTGCCACACCAGCCGGGCGCGCAGCGGTTCGCCGTCGACCGTGTCGGTGCGGCCGAGCACGAGCTCGTCGCCGTCGAGCGAGAAGTCCCGCACCTGCTCCGAGCCGGGCCAGGTCGGGTCGGTCGCGATCCGGACCTCGTGCACGACCTGGTCACCGGCCAGCCGCCACCTGCCGGTGTAGCCGATGTAGCTCGCGGCGGGCGGCGGCGCGGAGTCGGTGCGCATGATGTGCACCGACACGTAGCCGTCGGCTCCGTAGTAGAGCGATCCGCGCGGCGAACCGCCGAGCGGGCTCTCCTTCGGGTTGCCCTCTTCGTCGAACTCCACGAAGGAGTGCAGTCGCCAGTGTCCGATCAGGTCCGTCGTCGCGGTCATGCCGGCGTCCGGATCAGCCCCGCGCGCCGTTCAGCAGCCGCGCGGTGACGGTGGCCAGGTTGTAGCCCTGGAAGCGCGCGGCGGCCAGCACCCGCTCGTTCGGCGGCTCGCCGTCCATGCCCGACGGGTAGGAGGCGCCGTAGGGGTTGCCGTAGGCGGCCGGGACGGCCGGGTCGTTGTAGCCGGGCGGCACGATGACCGAACCCCAGTGGAAGGCGACGTGGTAGAGCGAGAGCAGCGTGGCCTCGTTGCCGCCGTGCATGTTGATGGCGCTGGTGAAGCCGGTGAACGGCTTGCCGGAGAGCTCACCGGCGTACCAGAGCCCGCCGGTGGAGTCGATGAACTGCTTGAGCTGGGAGGCGACGTCTCCGAAGCGGACCGGGGTGCCGAAGGCGTAGGCGTCGGCCCACTTCAGGTCCTCGTGGGTGGCCGGCTCGACGTCCTTGGTGGCGTCGGCGTGCGCCCGCCACGCGGGGTTGGCGTCGATGGCGGAGTCGGGAGCGAGCTCGTCGACGCGGCGGAAGCGCACCTCCGCGTCGGCCTTCTCGGCGCCTTCGCGGACGGCTTGGGCGAGGGCGTGGACGTTGCCGGTGGAGGAGTAGTAGATGACGGCGACTTTCACGGACATGGCGCTACGTTCCTGTTCTGGTGCTTGCTCGGGTGGCTTCGCGCGTGCGGAGCTCAGCACAGCCTAATCGGAGAACTCTCCGCATGCAATCGGTTAGTGGAGGCTTCTCCGATTGTTATGGCGGTGTTGTCCCCGTGGTCGTCCGGTTCGTTCGGGGCCTTCCGGCGTCACCCGATGGGTAGAGTGTGGACATGATGAGGGAGGCGGCCGAAAGCGACGAGCGCGTCTGCGACGCGGCTTTGGCCCGTGCGTTCGACTTTCTCGGCAAGCGCTGGAGCGGTGTGCTGCTGGGCACCCTGCTCACGGGTCCGGCGGGCTTCTCCGAGCTCAAGCGCGCGCTGTCGGGGATCAGCGACTCGATGCTCTCCGAGCGCCTGAGCGAACTGCGCAGGGCGGGGCTCGTCGAGCGCAGGGTCGACGAGGGACCGCCGGTCGCGGTGACCTACGAGCTGACCTCCGCGGGTCTCGCGCTGCTACCCGCCTTGCGCGAGCTCGCGACCTGGGCGATGGAGAACCTCCCCGCCTGACGCCCGTCATCGGCGCGCTTCCGCGTCCTGCGCTTCGCGCGGTGTCTCGCTCGGAGCGTCCGCGTGCCGTCTCGCGTCCGGCGCGTTCTGCTCGTCGCCTCCGTTCCGGCGCGAACCGCTCGGCGTGTCGAGCCCAGTGCTTCCTGCTTGCCCCATGCATCCGCCGTTCCCGCTGGCCGCCTCGGGTCGCCTGTTCCGGCTTGCCGCCTCGCGACTTTCGAGTCACACCAGGGAATTCCCGCCTGGCAGTTGTTGCCGGCGCGTCCTGCTGCTACGTTGCGCTCTGCTCACTTCTTTTTTAGAAGCAACTCCTATAAACGATTAGCTAGGAGGACAGATGCGCATCGGGTTCAGCCTTCCGCAGCTGGGGACGCTGGCGCACCAGGCAGCCGACATCGCCTCGTTCGCGCGGGAGGCCGAGGCGCTGGGCGCGGGCAGCCTCTGGGTCGGTGACCGGCTGCTCGCCCCGGTCGAGCCGACCGTGGGCTACCCGCCGGGGGCCGACACGATCCCGGACGAGTTCCACCGGATCCTGGATCCCTTCGCGATGCTCACCGTCGCGGCCACCGCGACCGAGAACGTCCTGCTGGGCAGCAACGTCCTCAACGCGCCGTGGTACCCGCCGGCGCTGCTCGCCCGGTCGCTCACCACCATCGACGTGGTCAGCCGGGGCCGGCTGGTGCCCGGGTTCGGCGTCGGCTGGTCGCCGGAGGAGTTCCAGGCCGCGGGCATCCCGATGAAGGAGCGCGGCGCCCGCATGGACGAGTGCCTGGAGGCGCTCAAGCAGCTGTGGACCGCCGACGTCGCCGAGTACGGCGGCCGGCACTGGCAGGTGCCGCCGACCCACGCCTACCTCAAGCCCGTCCAGCGTCCGCACCCGCCGATCTACATCGGCGGCTTCGCCCCGGCCTCCATGCGCCGGGTCGCCCAGCGCGGCGACGGCTGGCTGCCGATCCTGCCGGTTCCCGGGGACGTCGACCCCGCGATGGCGATCACCGCGCCGATGAGCCAGATCCGGCAGCTGGCCGAGGAGGAGGGGCGCGACCCGGGCGCGATCGACCTGATCCTGCGCGTCTACCCCGACCAGACCGCCACCATCGACCAGGTCGTCACCGCGATCGGCCGCGCGGTCGAAGAAGCCGGGGTCGAGCACCTGCTGGTGGACCTGATGTTCCTGGCCAAGAGCATCGACCACACCCTGGAGATGGCCGACACCATCCTGCGGCGCGTGTAGCCGCAAGCGCATTCCCGCGGCCCTGGTCGGCGCACCCGCGTCCGGCCGGGCCGCTTTCGCTTTTCCAGGCGCTTTTTCCGTTTCCGCGTCGGCCGGAAGTCCTGCGGCTGCGGGGAATTCCGCGCGTCTCGCGGCGGGAACGCCGGCCGGACCGCCTCAGCGAGGAGCCCGGAGCACCGTGCGAGCCTTGATCGTTCCGGGCAGTGCGTTTCCGGAAGGCGGAACGCGGGCGCGGGCACTTCGCCGGTCCCGTCGGCAAACGTATCGGTACGTACCGTCATGCCCGCCCCGGCGGACCTCGGCTGTCATGTACGGGTCGCTGTTCGGACGCAGCGGCATGACAGCGCTACGAGGTTCCTACCGGGGGTGGAGCACATGCCCAGTCCTCTTGATGGCGACCAACGACCACCGGCTGCGGCCGAGGACGGCGGGGACAGCCCCGTCGTGGTTCGACGGCGGGTCACGATTCCACTCCTGTCCAAGGCCGGCGGCGCAACGCTCAACCCGGAGGTCGTGACCTTCTCCGGCTCCTCCGACGGGCAGGAGCACATCGCGCTCGTGTTCGGCGGCGGCACCGAGGTCCCGCTGGTCCGGGTGCATTCGGAGTGCCTGACCGGTGACGTGTTCGGATCGGCCCGCTGCGACTGCGGGCCGCAGCTCGACGAGGCGATCGAGACCGTCAGCCGGCAGGGTGGGGTGATCCTGTACCTGCGCCAGGAAGGCCGCGGCATCGGGCTCTACAACAAGCTCGACGCCTACTTCCTCCAGGACGAGCTCGGCGTCGACACCTTCGAGGCCAACCGCAGGCTCAACTTCTCCGACGACGAGCGCGACTACCGGGTCGCCGCGGCGATGCTGCGCGCCCTGGGCATCGACCGGATCCGGATCCTGTCCAACAACCCGGACAAGGTCGAGCAGCTCACCGGCTGCGGCATCGATGTCGCCGAGGCGGTCCCGACCGGCGTGTTCGTCAACGACGCCAACCGCAAGTACCTGATGGCCAAGGTCACGACGGCCGGACATCAGGTGGAGCTCATGGAGGGTGCTCTGTGATCAAACACCGCGGCCCGATCAGCGGCATCGCCGCGTGGAAGGACGACTACGTCCTGACCGCGGGCTACGACAACCAGGTCATCTTGTGGGACTACCGGACGAAGACGGCGCTGGCCCGCTCGTGGCACGACCACCTGGCCAACCAGGCCGTGTTCTCCCCCGACGGCAAGCACGTGCTCACCTCGTCCAGCGACTACACCGCCCGGCTGTGGAGCGTGCCGGAGCTGCGGCTGGAGGCGGTGTTCAACGCCCAGACCGACGACGTGGAGATGTCGGTTTTCCACCCGGAGAAGGAGCTGGTCGCCACCGCCTCCCGCGACCACAACGTGCGCGTCTACGACTTCCGCGGCAACCTCGTCGCCACCTTCGCCGGGCACACCCAGGACGTCATCTCGGTGGAGTGGGCCAAGGGCACCGACGAGCTGATCTCCTCCAGCGACGACGGCACGATCAAGCGCTGGTCGCTGGAGACCGGCGGCCTGGTCGGCGACCTGGACATGGACGGCGTGGAGACCGACACGATCGCGATCTCCACCAGCGGCACCATCTACGCGGGCAACGACGACGGCGAGCTGATCATCATCAACGGCGACGGCCGGGACGTGGTGCCCGCCCACGACGCCGGCGTCAAGCGGCTGGTCCTCGACGCCGCGCGCGGTCTGCTGGTCAGCCTCAGCTACGACCGCACGATGCGACTGTGGGAGACGGTGGAGTCCGGGCTGCGGCCGCGGGGCAGGGCCGACCTGCCCTCCGACGTGTGGCCGCGGTCGTGCGCGTTCGCGGGCGACTCCAGCCTCGTATTCGCGACCTTCGGCGCGACCTACCGCAGCTACGACTTCCAGCGCGAGCGCTGGGAGACCGATGAGATCGCCGGAACCGGCGGGATCAACGCGGTCGTGCCGCACGAGGACAGCACCCTCGCGGTGGGCGACGCGGGCGTGGTCTGGCGCGGCGAGGACGTGCAGGCCCGCACCGGCAGCCTGTGCAACTTCCTGACGCCGGTGGAGGGCCTGGTGTTCTCCGGCGGCCAGCTCGGGCGCGTCTTCGACGCGCTGACCGGCGCCGAGATCCACCGGCACCGCTCGCCGCTGAACTGCGGGGTCGCGTTCCGCCGCGACGGCGTTCAACACGTGGTGGTCGGCGCCTACACCGGTGAGGGCCTGCTGTTCCGGATCCCCGAACCGGGCAAGGCCGAGTTCGCCGGAGAGCTGCCGTTGCACGCCAACGCCGTCAAGGGCGTGGCCGTCTCCGGCGACCTGCTGTTCTCGGTGTGCGCGGACACCAGCGCCACCTGGTACCGGATCTCGACGCTGGAGAAGGTCGAGACGATCGAGCAGGCCCACGACCGCATCGCCAACGGCTGCGTCGGCCTGGCGGGCGGCGAGTTCGCCAGCGTCAGCCGCGACCTGCGGTTGCGGATCTGGAGCGCCTCGCGGCTGCCGCAGGTCGTCGAGACGCCGCACACGCACTCGGTCAAGTGCGTCTCGGCCTCCGACGACGGCGACCTGGTGGCGACCGGCGCCTACAACGGCCGGATCGCCATCTACGACCGGCTCGCCTCGGAGTGGGTCTCGGTGCAGCGCCCGACCACGGCGGGGATCTCCTCGCTGGCCTACCACCCCGACGAGAAGCTGTTCCTGGCCAGCTCCTACGACGGCCAGGTCCACCGGATCACGGTCTGAGGGCCTGCCTTCGAAAGACAGGCTCTTGAGCGACCGCGTCGCGCCTCGCCCCCGCGCGCCAGGGGGCGAGGCGCCGGCGGTGCGCATCCCACGTCGCAGAGAGGTGCCGATGAGCCCGAGACCCGTCCTGCGCGCCAACCCCAACACCCTCAGCGACCGGGAGGCGATGGGGCTGCCCGACGACCTGGTGGAGCGGGTCGCCGAGCTCCCGCTCGCCGGTCACGACGACCTGCTCGCCCGAGCGCCCGGCGAACTGGCCGTGCTCGCCGAGGACGCCGGGCAGCCCTTCGACCGCCGGTACGCGGCGGGCACGCTGCTCGGTCTGCGCGGCGACCCGAGGATCCGCTTCGACGACCCCGCGATGGTGGAGGTCCCGGCGGCCACCGTGCGGCTCGGGCTGGCGCCCGAGGACGTCGGCGAGGTGGTGCGGCGCTGGGAGCACGTGGGCGTCCTGCACTCCTGGATCGCCAAGGAAACCCCCGTGCACGAGGCGCGGATCGAGCGCTTCCGCGTCATGCGCTACCCGGTGACGAACCACGAGTACCGCCGTTTCCTGGTGGAGACGGGGCATCCCGTGCTCCCGCGTGCCTGGCGGTTCGGGGCGTACCCGCACCACCTGTCCAACCATCCGGTGTGGACGGTCTCGCCGGAGGAGGCCGAGGCCTACGCGCGCTGGCTCGGCGAGCGCACCGGCAGGCCGTTCCGCCTGCTGACCGAAGCCGAATGGGAGTACGCCGCCGGCGGCGGCGACGGGCGGACTTTCCCGTGGGGCGACGAGATCGGCGCCGACCACGCCAACACCGTCGAGCACGGGCCGCTGAGCACCACGCCGGTCGGCATCTACCCGGCGGGTGCCAGCCCGTTCGGGGTGCTGGACATGGCGGGCAACGTCGAGGAGTTCGTCGCCGACGACTACCGGCCCTACCCCGGTGGCGAGCACGTGCTCGACGACCTGGCCGACGGCGGCCGCTACCGCGTCGCCCGCGGCGGCAGCTTCACCCGCTTCGGTGACCTGGCCAGGTGCCGGCGCCGGCACGGCTGGTACTCGCGGGAGATCTACGCGATGGGGTTCCGGCTGGGGGAGTCGGTGTGAGTCCGAGCGCGCGGGCAGTCCGGCCGCCCGAGGAAGCGACCGAGGCCGAACGCTGGGCGATGCGCAGGGCGATCCGGCTCACCGCGGACCCGCCGAGGCGTACCAGCCCGAACCCGTACGTCGGCTGCGTCGTGCTCGACGCCGACGGCCGGTTCGCGGGGGAGGGCCACCACCGCGGCGCGGGACATCCGCACGCCGAGGTCGAGGCGCTGGCCGCGGCCGGTGGGCGAGCCGCCGGCGGTACCGCCGTGGTGACGCTGGAACCCTGCGCGCACCGCGGCCGGACGGGGCCGTGCACCGAGGCGCTGTCGGCCGCGGGTGTCAGCCGCGTGGTGTTCGCGGTCGAGGATCCGACCCGGGACGCCTCGGGAGGCGCCGAGCGGCTGGCCGCGGGCGGAGTGGAGGTCGTCGGCGGTCTGCACCGGGAGGAAGCCGAGCGGCACAACGAGTTCTGGCTCACCTCGGTCCGGCGCGAGAGACCGTTCGTGACGTGGAAGTTCGCCGGCACGATCGACGGCCGCTCGGCGGCGGCCGACGGCAGCTCCCGGTGGATCACCGCCGCCCAGGCGCGCCGGGACGCGCACGCGCTGCGCGCGGTTCACGACGCGGTGCTGGTCGGCGGCGGCACGCTGCGCGCCGACAATCCGCACCTGGGCCTGCGGCACGGGGTCGTCGGCGAACCGCCGTTGCGGGTGGTGCTCGACAGCGCGGGCCGGATCAAGCCCGGCGCGCGCGTGCTCGACGGCAGTGCGCCCACGCTGGTGGTGGTCTCGGACCGGGCCGGGGAACCGCGAGGGCTCGGTGCCGCGGCAGGCACTCTCGCCGTTCCGTCCACTGAGGACGGACTTGATCTGGCGGCCCTGTCGGAGCGGCTGTTCGCCAGAGGAGTGCGGTCGGTGCTGCTGGAAGGCGGCGCCCGGCTGGCAGCCGGATTCCTGGCAGGCGGCCTGGTCGACCGCGTCGTGGCCTACCTGGCGCCGATGTTCCTCGGCGGTGCGGGACTCCCCGTGGTCACCGACATCGGCGTGGCGAGCATGGCCGAGGCGGCACGGATGCGGGTGGAGGAGGTCCGGCAGCTGGGCCCGGACCTGCGGGTGGTCATGCAGCCGGAGCCGCGCGACCTGGATGCCTGTCTTCGGACTCATTCCGCGTAGCGGTTCCGGTGCTCGTCGCGGGGGTGGGCCAAGCGGCTGCGCCGCTTCGAAAGATCAGGAACAGGCTTTGACGAGTCGATGGCGGTTCCCGCCGTTGGGGGCGTGGTGACATGGTCGGTTTTCCGCTGGAACCGGACTCCCGGTCGATGCGCGAGATGGGCGAGTCGGCGACCGCGCTGCTCGCCGACTTCCTGGCGGGGCTCGACAAGGCCCCGACGGTCCCCCCGGACGGCGCGGCGGTGCGCGTGACGCGCCCGCAGCCCGCCGGTGCGGCGTTCGACGAGGTGCTCGGCGAGTTCCGGCGCGCGGCGGCATGGGCGACCGAGACGGCCGGTCCCCGGCACTTCGGCTTCATCCCCGGCGGCGGGTTGTTCACCTCCGCGCTCGCCGAGTACCTGGCCAGGGGCTTCAACCGCTACACCAGCGTGGCTGCGATGGCGCCGGGGCTGGTGGCCGTGGAGAACTCGGTCGTCGAATGGCTGGCGGCCGAGTTCGGGCTGCCCGCCTCGGCGGGTGGCAACATCACCACCGGCGGGTCCATGGCCAACCTCTCCGGACTGCTCGCGGCCCGCCACGACCGCCTCGGCGACGACCTCGCCGGCGGCACCGTCTACCTGACCGCGCAGACAAACCACTGCGTGCCCAAAGCCATGCGCATCATGGGGTTTCCCGCGTCGGCGATCCGGACCGTGCCCTCGACGCCGGACCTGCGCATGGACGTCGAGGCGGCCCGGAGCATGATCCGCGCCGACCGCGCGGCGGGCCTGCGCCCCTTCTGCGTGCTCGCCACGGCGGGCACCACGAGCACCGGGGCCGTCGACCCGATCGCCGCGGTCGCCGACCTCGCGGCGCGGGAAGACCTGTGGCTGCACGTCGACGCCGCCTACGGCGGCTTCTTCCAGCTCACCGAGCGTGGACGCCGGGGGTTCGAGGGCGTCGAGCGCGCCGACTCGCTGGTGCTCGACCCGCACAAGGGCATGTTCCTGCCCTACGGCACCGGCATGCTGCTGGTGCGCGATCCCGCCGTCCTGGCCCGTTCGCACGCCTTGTTCGACGACGACGTTCCCTACCTCCAGGACCTGGCGGCCGGCGAGCTGCCGGACTACGCCGAGCTGGGCATCGAGCGCACCCGCGAGTTCCGCGGGCTGCGCATGTGGCTGCCGCTGCGGCTGCACGGCGTCTCGGCCTTCCGGGAGGCGCTCGACGAGAAGCTGGACCTGGCCGCGCACGCCCACCGCGAGCTGAGCGCGATCCCCGGCGTGGTCTGCGGGCCACCCCCGGAGTTGTCCACTGTGGTCTTCAGCGTGCCGGCGGCGGGCAATCGCGGCAACCAGGTTCTGCGCGAGCGCATCAACGCGCGTGCCGAGGCGTTCTTCTCCAGCACCGCGGTCGGCGGCCGCTACCTGCTGCGGATGTGCGTGCTGTCGGTGCGCACCCACGCCGGCCACGTCGACGACGCCGTGCGGGTCGTGCGGGAGGAAGTCCAGCGCATGGGCGGGGGAACGAACCGATGACACCGAGGAAGGCGAACCGGTGGCCGCGCGTCGTGCGGCGCGCGTGCGCGACCCTGCGCGAGGACCTCGACACCGTGCTGGCCAAGGACCCGGCGGTCACCAGCCGCGCGGAAGCCCTGATGTACCCGCACCTGCTCGCGCTGTGGGCGCACCGCGCGGCCCACCTCCTCTACCGGCGCACCTGGTACGGCCCGGCGCGCCTGCTCTCGCTGCTCGCCCGCTCCGCCACCGGCATCGACATCCACCCCGGAGCACGCATCGGACCGCGTCTGTTCATCGACCACGGCGAAGGGGTGGTGATCGGCGAGACCGTCGCCATCGGCGCGGACGTGGTGCTCTACCACCAGGTCACGCTCGGCGCGGTCGGCTGGCGGCGCGACCGGATGCGGGCGCCGGGGGAGCAGCGGCACCCGACGGTCGGCGACGGCGTCACCATCGGCGCCAAGGCCAGCGTCCTGGGGCCGGTCGAGGTCGGCGAGTGCGCGGTCATCGGGGCGCACGCCCTGGTCCTGCGCGACGTCGCGGCCAAGGAACGGGTGCGCGGCGGGGCGGTGGTGGGCAGGCACGCGGCCGCCGCCACCGACGCCGGCACCCTCGGCTGACCGGCACCGGGCGTCAGGAGCTCGACATCGCCCTGCCCAGCGCGGGGCGCCCCGGGATCAGCAGCTTCTGGTACACGCGGCTCAGGTGCAGCTCGACCGTGCGCCGGGTGACGTAGAGGTCCGCGGCGATCTGGCGGTTGGTCCGCCCTTCGGCGGCCAGCACGGCGACCCGGCGCTCGGCCGGCGTCAGCGCCTCGACGCCGAGGGCGGTCGTGCGCTGCGGCCGCACCCGGCACGCGGCCAGCTGCTCGGACGCCCGGTGCACCAGCACCTGCGCTCCGCAGTGCCTCGCGTGCGCCAACGCCGCGCGCAACCGCGGCCGCGCCTCGTTGGGCCGGTGCAGCTTCCGGTAGGTGACGCCCAGGTCGAACAGTGCCTGCGCGTAGGACAACCGCGCACCGGAGTCGCGGAGCACCGCGACGGCCTCGGTCAGGTGCGCCAGCCGGGCCTCGTCACGGGAGACCAGGCCCATGACCCGCAGCGCCTGGCCGATCGGCGCGGGAGCTCCCCACCGGCGCGCCTGTTCCAGTTCGACGCGCACCAGCGACATGGCGCGGTCGTGGTGGCCCATGCGCGCGTGGACCAGCGCGGACTCGGAGCGCCACGCTCCGGCGGCCGGGTTGTGCACGTTCGCGGCCGTCATCCGCCTGCCGCACTCGCGCAGGTCGGCCAGGGCCGCATCCAGCTCGCCCTGGGCCGCGTGCAGCCGTCCCCTCTGCAGCAGAACGGAGTTGTAGGGGCTCCATCGGGGCACCTCGGCCGAGAGGCCGGTGCCGTCCAGGCAGCGCCAGGCGCCGGAGTGGTCGCCGGTGGCCAGCGCGACGGCGACGGCGCTGGCGACGGCGGTGCCCAGGTACATCGGGTGCTCGCCCGCGGACCGGCGCGACGTCGCCTCGACCGCCGAGTCCGCCATCTGCGCGCACGCCGGGAGGTCGCCGGCGTGCAGCAGGATCTCGGCCAGCACGCTGCCGGCGTGCACCACGATCGCCGAGGCGTCCACCGCCGTCGCCTCCAGCAGCATCCGGTGCACATGGGTGGAGGCCGCGGCGAAGGCACCGCTGCGGGCCAGCACCAGCGCGGGCAGCAGGAGGCTGGCCGGGTGCTCGTCGTCCGGCCCGGTCTCCAGCGCCTCTTCGGCGTCGGCGGCCGCCTGTTCGCGGTCCTCGCCGGCCCAGTAGCAGCGCAACGCGTTGGCGACGAGCTTGCTTCGGTGGCCGCTCTCCTCCGGCCCCGGATTGGCCTCCGGCCCGGCCACCTCGCCGAGGTCGCCCCACAGGCAGGTCAGGCGCAGCTCCTGCCGGAGCCGGGACGCGCCCCGCGGGTCGGTGCCGCCGATCTCGTCCAGACCCGCACGCAGCGTCCTGACGGCCGACTCGGACTCACCAGCCATGACCATCGCGTTGGCCAGCATGATGCGGAGCCGGACGCGGATCCCGGGGTCGGCCTGGAGGCGGAGCGCCTCGTGCAGGTAGCGGCGCGCCGTCGGCGGATCGCTGCGCAGGGCGATCGTGGCGAGTTCCCGGAAGATCTCGGCCCGGTGGCTCCCGGTGCAGCGGTCGACGGCGCGCAGCAGGTAGCGCCGCGCCTGCTCGGGCTCGCCGCGGGCGACCAGCCCGCGGGCGTGCTCGTGCATGACGTCGCAGAACCACGCGGGCATCTCGGCGCGGCGGACCTGCAACAGGTGCGAGGCGACGAGCTCGGCCGGCGCGCCCTCGCCGTGCAACAGCGCGGCGGCGCGGACGTGCGCCGCTTCCAGCCGGTCCGGCGACATCCCGGCCAGCACGGCGCGGTGGATGACCGGCGCGGCCGGCGCGTGGCCCGCGCCGGAGCGTTCGAGCACCCCGGTGGCCTCCAGCCGGTCGGTGACCTCGGCGAGGGTGCTCGGCGCGAGGCCGCAGTAGCCCGCGACGAGCTCGGTGCTCGCCTCCGGTGCCAGCAGGGCGACCGCCTCGATCACCTCGGTGGCCACCGAGCACCGGCTGCCGTAGCGGTTGGCCAGAATCTCGGCGAGCTCGCGCAGCCCGATCTCCTCGATCCTGGCGAGGCGTCCGCCGGAGGCGTTGCCCGCCCGCGCCCGCAACTCGCCGAACAGCCAGTTCAGCAGGAGCGGGTTGCCGCCGGTCTGGTGCAGGCACTCCTCGGCGAAACCCCGGGGCGGTGGGCCACCCAGCTGGGCCTCGGCGAGTTCGGTGACCTCGGCCAGGTCCATGTAGGACAGCGCCCGCCGGTCGCTGAAGCGGGCCACCACCTCGGCCGGCGGACCGCCCGCGCGCTCGCCCTCGCCGCGCGGAGCGGTCGCCACGACGCCGAGCGAGCTGTCCGGCAGCCGGTCGAGCACCGATCCCAGCCATCGCAGCGACTCCTCGTCGAGCCGGTGCAGGTCGTCGACCAGGAGCACGGTGCGCCGCGCGGCGAGGACCGCGCGCGCCACCGCCTCCGGGGCGAACGGCTCGTCGTCCCGGCCCGCGAACGGGCCGAACGCCCACAGGTCGCGCACGGCCGAGCAGGCCCCGGCGCGGAAACTCGACGGGGTGGGCAGCCGCACCGCGGTCAGGCCCGCGCGGTGGGCGTGCTCCGACGCCAGATCGAGCGCCCTGGTCTTGCCGGAGCCGAAGGCGCCCTCCAGCACCACGGCCGCCGGGCTGCCCGCGGCGACCCGGTCGAGGCAGGACACTACTCCGGCAAGCGCAATCGTCCGACCGCTCAAAATGGTCTCCGGGTTCATCTGGTCCGGGGGAATCAGGAATTGGCGGTGTTCGGGGCAACATGACGGTGCAGTCGGCTGTTTTGTGCATTCGCGCGAATTGCGCGCGGCCCTTGTCGCCTGGTTATCGGTTTTCCCGCGCGCGGGGCCGCGGCGGAGCGCGACATCGCTGGTCCAGCGTGCGCCGCCGAACACCGGGAAGCCCCGTTCTCGCTGGTGGAGCCAGCAGTTCAGGGTGCAGCGCCGTGGGATATTTCCACAGTTGTCCGGGTGAGTTGTGGACTTGTCACGAAGATCGAGAATAACAGCAGCGCCATTCGGGACAATAGTCCATCCGGGTGGCGGCGGCGCGGGAGAAGTCGAATATCCGGAAAACGGAATCCGTCAGGTTCGGGACCGAATGGCCACGCCGCTTCGCGCATTTCCCGTCCGGGTAGGGCTCAGTGCTGCTTGGCCCACTGCGGGGTGGCGACCCCGCGCATCACGACGTCGACGATCTCCTCGCTGAGGCCGGGCGCGATGGGCTGGTGGCCGAACAGCAACCGGTAGGTCATCGTCGCGGCCAGCATGTCGAGCAGCAGCTCGACGTCGACGTCCTCGCGGACGTCACCGCGCTCGATCCCGCGCTCGATCGCGCGCGCGGTGGTCTGGCGCCGCGGGTTGAAGAACCGGTCGAAGAACCGGTTGCGCAGCACGTCGTCGTCGCGCAGGTCGGCGACCAGCGGCGGCAGCGTGAGCGTCAGCAGCGGCCCCGTCATCGTGCGCCGCAGGGTGTCGATGCCGGCGACCAGGTCGCAGTGCGTGCAGCCGGTGTCGGGCGTCGGCGTCGAGCCGACGTGCTCGGTGATCGCGTCGACCACCAGGTGCTTCTGGCTGGGCCAGCGCCGCCGGATCGCGGGCTTGGTCGTCCCGGCGTGCGCGGCGACGGCTTCGAGGGTGAGGCCCTGGTAACCGACTTCCGGCAGGAGACTGCGCACCGCTTTCAGCGTCGCGAGATCGATCCGCTCGTCGCGTGGTCTTGCCAAGTTGGTCTCTATCTCCAGGTCACGGCCGGGGTGTCGTTGACAGCCTAGCACCGCGGCGATAACGTTCCGTTCAGGATCGGAATGAAAGTGGGGACTGGATGAGTACCGAAGATGTGGCGTCCGCGACGAGCCCGCCGGGCGAGTCCGCGGGCGCGGACGAGTCGACGCGCAGCGTCTTCGACCGCCGCTACCGCGCGCTCTCGGTGGGCGTGATCACGACGGTCAGCGTCGTCGCCTTCGAATCGCTCGGTGTGGCCACCGTCCTCCCCGTCGTGGCTCGCGAGCTCGGCGGCCTCGGGTCGTTCGGCTGGGGCCTGTCGGCGCTGATGCTGGCCAACATCGTCGGTGCGGTGGTGGCCGGCCGCGTCGCCGACCGCGGCGGGCCGTGGGTGCCGTTCGCCGCCTCGATCGCCGTGTTCGTGGCGGGCTGCCTGCTCGCGGCGGCCAGCCCGAGCTGGCTGGTGTTCCTCGCCGGACGCGCGGTGCAGGGCTTCGGCGTCGGTGGCGTCATGGCCATCGCGTTCATGTCCATCGGGGCCACCTACCCGGACCACCTGCAACCGAGGATGTACGCGCTGCTGTCCTCGGCGTGGTCCATCCCGGCGCTGGCCGGCCCGCCGATCGGCGGGCTCGTGGCCGAGACGGCCGGCTGGCCGTGGGTCTTCATCATCATCGTGCCGATCGCGGTCGTCGCCGCGCTGCTGGCGACCCCGGCGATGCGGCGGCTCGTCGAGTCCGGCGCGCCCTCCGAAGCTCCGCGCGGCTGGCGCAACAACGTGGTGCTCAACAGCGTGCTGCTCACCGCGGGCACCGCCGTCCTGCTGCTGGCGCTGGAGGCGGTGTCGGCGCTCGTGGTGGTCGTCGGCGTCGTGGCCGGCCTGCTGATCGCCGGGGTGGGACTCCGCCACGTCACCCCTCCTGGGACGTTGGTCGCACGGCGCGGGGTCGCCGCCGGCATCGTGGTTCGCGCGGGCCTGTGCGGCGCGTACTTCGGCACCGAGGCGTTCCTGCCGCTGGGCATGTCCGAACTGCGCGGCGTGGGCACGACGCTGTCCGGCATCGGGCTGGCGGTCGGTGCGCTCACCTGGGTCGGCGGCTCGTTCTGGCAGGCCAAAGTGGACGGTGGGACGACCCGCGACCGCTCCCGCGCGACCGCGCTGGGATCGCTGGTCCTCGCCGTCGGAGCCGTCGTCGTCGCGGTGGCGATCCTGGTGCCCGCCGTGCCCGCGGTCTTCGCCGTCGTCGGCTGGGGCATCGGCGGACTCGGGATGGGTGTCGCGGTCAACGCGAGCACCTCGGAGACGATGCGGCTTTCCCCGCCGGAGAGCCTCGGCCTGACCTCGTCGTCCCTGCAACTGGCCCAGACGCTGGCGACCGCGCTCATCGCCGGTCTCGGCGGCGGGTTGATCAGCCTCGTCACGGCGGGCGGCGGCACGGTGGCCACGGCGCTGCTCATCACCTTCGCGGTGACGGTGGCGATCGCACTGGGCAGCGTGGTCGTCGCCGGGCGTTTCCGCGCCGGATCGGAGGAGCCGGCACCGGCGTCGGCGAACGCCGTGGCGTAAGAACAGGCGGTACGACAAGAGCAAAGGCCCGCCCGCGGTCGGCCCAACGGCCACCGCGGGTCGGCCTTTGTCTGCTTTTGCGCCCTTTTTCGCATTGGGTCGCGGGAATCGTCTGGAACCGTTCGGCAGGTTGTTGCCAATTGCTGTTGCGCGGGCTGCGTCCGGAAGGTGCAAGCATTCCGGATAAATTCTTGGTAGGAACGGACCCGGGTCGGTCGGCCGAATGCACGAAATTGCCTCCGCGACATCTCCGGCGCTGCGGAGGACTCTCCGCTTGTCGCGTTCTGCTTGCTTGACGCCTGTGCGGGCGCTGGGTAGCCTCCGTTGCAGTTCCGCTGTTCGAGGCAATCAATTCGGGGGTTGATGAGTTTGGTTCCTGCGGTTTGACCGCGTCCGGAATGACTGGGGTGGCAATGCGCGCCTGATATCGGTCGATGCCCGTCGGATGTGACGGCATCGACGTCGTGACCGGCATCGATGTTCGGATGCCGGAGTGGCGCGTCGGTTGCGGCCGGGTGCCGGCCCTGTTGGCCGGCGGTTTTCCAGCAGTTTCCTCCCAATTGCGCGGACTGCTGTCGTGCGCAGTTCCTGTTCGCCTTTGTTCGTGATCCGTTCATTCGATGGCGCGCGCCGAAATGGTATTCGCCGACGGTTCTCAACGGCCGCCGGTCGAACGTGCTCGGCGCGAACCGCGACACCGGAGAAGTGATGAACGCAGATGCCGTGGACGCACCCTGGAAACCAGACCTCGATTACTCGCTCGACGTCGACGCGGTGACCGGCCGGTTTCCCGCGATGGCCGATTTCCGCCGGAAGCTGGGAGGCACCCGCCTCGTGGAGGTTCCCGTGCCCGCGGGTTCGGCCCGGGTGCTGGCCAAGGCCGAATGGGAGAACCCCTGCGGGTCCATCAAGGACAGAACCGCGTTCGCCCTGCTGTGCGAGGTCCTGGCCGACTGCGACGACCCGCGCGGACTGCACCTGGTCGAGTACTCCGGTGGCAACCTGGCCGCGCCGCTGTCGGTCCTGTGCGGACGGCTGGGCGTGCGGCTGACCCTGGTGCTGTCGGAGGCGACCCCCGGTGACTACGTGGACGAACTGCGCTCGCGCGGCGCCGCCGTCGACCTCGTCGACCGGGAAGAGGGATTCCTGGGCGTGATGGAACGCGCGCGGGAGCTCAGCGGCACCGGGCGCCTGCTCTACCAGCACCGCAGCCAGGCGAACCTGTGGATGCACCGGATCTCCACCGGCGCCGAGGTCGTCGAGCAGCTCGGCGAGGCGGTACCCGACCGGTTCGTCGCGTCGGTGGGCACCGGCGGCACGCTGGTCGGCGTGCTGTCCGCGCTGGGCGAGCGGCATCCCGGCGTGCGCGGCGTGGTCGTGACGCCGAGCGAGCTGCCCTACGGCTCGGACGAACCGCCCAACGGCCGTCCCAAGTACGCGGGTTCGGGTGGGCTCGGCAACGGGATCCGGCAACCGTTCGTGCTCGGCGCGGTGGACCGGATGGACGGCTACCGCACGGTCTCCCGGCCGCGGGCGATCTCCCTGATGCGTCAATGCCTGGACGAGACCGGGATGCGGCTCGGCAGTTCGGCGGCGGCGAACTGGCGCACCGCGCTGGACGTCGCGGCCGAACTGGGCGAGGGCGCCACGGTGGTCACCGTCTTCCCGGACGCGGGCTCGCCGTCGGAATGGGCGGAGGCCGGACGGTGAGGCGGGGCGCCGGGCACGGAAGTGCCGAGACGCTGCACAGCGCCCGCACCCAGGCGCTGTCCTTCGGGGACGGTTCCGACGAGTACGACCGCACCCGCCCGCGCTATCCGGACGAGCTGATCCTGGATCTGGTCGCGGACAAACCGGAACGCGCGCTGGACATCGGTACCGGAACGGGCGTGGTCGGGCGCCAGCTCCAGCCGCACGTGCCCGAGGTGGTCGGGATCGAGCCCGACGAGCGGATGCGCGCGGTGGCGCGCCGGCGCGGGCTGCGGGTCGAGAACGCGACCTTCGAGTCGTGGCAACCGGGTTCCCGCACGTTCGACCTGGTGGTCTCGGGCCAGGCATGGCACTGGGTGGAGCCGGAGGAAGGCACCCGCAAGGTCGCCTCGGTGCTGGTCGCGGGCGGCCGGTTCGGGGTGTTCTGGAACTTCGCGCGCCCGTCCGAGCAGTTCCTGGCGGTGGCGTCGCCGGTCTACCGCAGGCACGCGCCGGAGCTGGCGGAGCGGACGCTGCTGCTGGGCAACGACGACGGCCGGGTGTCGCGGACGGCGGGCAGACTGCGGGAGTCCGGGCAGTTCCACGACGTGTCGGTGAGCACCTACCCGTCCTCGGTCAGCTACACGCCGCGGGAGTGGGTCGACCACATCGGAACCTGGAGCGACCACCGCGCCCTGCCCGGACAGCGGGCGGCGGCGCTGGGCGCCGAGCTCGCCGAGGCTCTCGCCGGGCTCGGAGCGGTTTTCGACATGGACTACGCGAATGTCCTCGTGAGCGCCCGGAAACAACCGCGGGCGAGCGGATCCGGCCAGGAGGTGCGGCGATGACGAGCAGTCCGGACCGGCTCCGGTTCTACGTGGACGGTGCGTGGCGGCAGCCGTCGGGTACCGAGCGCTACTCGCTGCTGGAGGCCGCCACCGGAGAGCCGCTGGGCACGGCCGCCATGGCGACGCCCGAGGACGTCGACGCGGCGGTGCGCGCGGCCCGCCGGGCGTTCGACGCCGGCGAGTGGGGCAGCGCCTCGGCCGAGGAGCGCTCGAAGCTGCTGCACCGGTTCGCCGACGCACTCTCGGCGCGCGCGGAGGCGACCAGCACGCTGGTGAGCAGGGAGAACGGCATGCCCATCGGGCTGTCCAGGGTCGCCAACGGCGCGGGTCCCGTGGCCCAGCTGCGTCGTTACGCCGACCTGGTCGCCGGGATGGAGCTGGAGCGACCGCGCCCGAGCCCGCTGGGCTCGACGATCGTGCGCCGCGAGCCGGTCGGCGTGGTCGCGGCGATCACGCCGTGGAACTACCCGCAGTCGCTGGCGATGGCCAAGATCGCCCCCGCGCTGGCGGTCGGATGCACTGTCGTGCTCAAGCCGTCGCCGGAGACCGCGCTCGACGCCTACGTCCTGGCCGACGCAGCCGAGGAGGCGGGGCTGCCGCCGGGGGTGCTCAACGTCGTCGCGGGTGGACGCGAGACCGGCGCGGCCGTCGTGGCCCACCCCGGCGTGGACAAGGTCGCGTTCACCGGGTCGACCGCCGCCGGCCGCGCGGTCGGCGCGGAATGCGGCCGCCAGGTGAAGCGGTTCATGCTGGAGCTGGGCGGCAAGAGCGCCGCGATCGTGCTGGACGACTGCGACCTCGACGTCCTGCGCGCGGGCCTGGAGACGGCTTCCTTCCGCAACAACGGCCAGACCTGCAGCGCGCAGACCCGCGTCCTCGCGCCTCGCTCGCGCTACGACGAGGTCGTCGAAGCCGTCGTGGGAGTAGCCGAGGACCTGGTGCTGGGCAACCCACTCGACCCGTCGGTCACCTGCGGGCCGATGGTCACCGAGGAACATCGGGAGCGGGTGCTCGGGTACGTGCGCGCTGCCCGCGACAGCGGCGCCGTCCTGGCGTGCGGGGGCGGTCGCCCGGCGGGCCTGGACCGCGGCTGGTTCGTCGAGCCGACGGTGTTCGTCGACGTCGACAACTCCGCGCCGCTGGCGCGGGAAGAGGTTTTCGGCCCCGTGCTGGCGGTGATCCCCTACGACGGCGAGGACGAGGCCGTAGAGATCGCCAACGACAGCGAGTACGGGCTCGCGGGGTCGGTGTGGACCTCCGACGACGAGCGCGGTCTCGACGTCTGCCGGCGGGTGCGCACCGGCACGATCGGCATCAACTATTACAGCCTCGACTTCGGGGCACCGTTCGGCGGTGTGAAGCAGAGCGGTGTCGGGCGGGAGCTCGGGCCCGAAGCCGTCGACGGCTACCTCGAGTACAAGTCGATCTACGCCGGGGCGGACCGCCTGAGCGGATCGAGCTGATCAGGAAAGGGAAACACGATCAACGAGTCGAGTAGGCCGGGGGCCTCGATGCTGGAGCACGTTTCGTGGCGGCGGGTTTCGGTCGCCGCCGCGGCCGCCGCGGTGGTGGCGGTGACCTCGGCCGTGACCGGGTCCGCGTCGCCCCGCGCCGGCGCGGACCCGAGCGCGGTGACCATCGACAGTGGACAGATCGTCGGTGCCGTCACCGAGGACCACCGTTCGTTTCTGGGGATCCCCTACGCCGCACCGCCGGTCGGCGAGCTGCGCTGGCATGCTCCGGAACCGCCCGCACCGTGGACCGAGCCGCTGGACGCGCGGACCCTTCCCGACGCGTGCCCGCAGCCGGACGATCCCGCGCAGAACGAGGACTGCCTCAAACTCAACGTCACCACGCCGCTGCCCGCAGGCCGGGCCGCGCTGCCGGTGGTGGTGTGGTTCCACGGTGGTGCGTTCTTCCGCGGCGCGGGCGGCCAGTACGACCCGGCGCGGATGGCGGTCGCGGGCGATGTCGTGGTCGTCACGGTGAACTACCGGCTCGGCGCCCTCGGGTTCCTCGCCGACGACGCCCTGGGCACCACGGCAAACTTCGGTCTCCAGGACCAGATCGCGGCGCTGGAGTGGGTGCGGCGCAACGCCGCCGCGTTCGGCGGCGACCCCTCCAACGTCACCGCGATGGGCGGCTCGGCGGGCGGGCTGAGCATCTGCGCGCACCTGAGCAACGGCGTGGCGCCGGAGCTCTTCTCCCGGGCGATCATCCAGAGCGGTCCCTGCGCGGCCCCGTTCCGCACCCGGGAGCAGGCCGGCACCGAGAGCGCGGCGCTGCGCGCGGCGCTCGGCTGCGACGGCCCGGACGCGGCGGCGTGCCTGCGGAATGCCCCGGCCGACCGCGTCGTCCGGGCACAGACGGGTCTCACCTGGTCGCCCACCGTCGGTGACCGCGTCGTTCCCAGACAGCCCGCGGACGTTTTCGCCGAAGGCGGCATCGCCCCGGTCGACCTGCTCGTCGGCAGCAACCTCGACGAGGGGCGGTTCGCGGTCGGGATGAACCACGACGGCAAGGGCGAGCCGGTCACCGCCGAGCAGTACCCGCGACTCGTGCGCGAGCAGTACGGCGCCGTGGCCGACCGCGTCCTGCGACGCTATCCGCTGAGCGGGTTCGAGACGCCCAGCATCGCGCTCGCCACCGTCCAGACCGACTACACCTCGACCTTCCCGCCGTACTCGGTCTGCCCCACGTTGTGGACCGAGCAGCAGGCGAGCGGGAAGAACCCGGTGTACGCCTTCGAGTTCGCCGACCGCACCGCGCCGCCGCCCGAGGTGATCCCCGGTTTCCCCGCGGGCGCGCAGCACGCTTCCGAACTGCAGTACCTGTTCGGCTATTCGGGAGCCGGGGCCCCGCTGGACCCGACCCAGCGCGCGCTCGGCGACCTCATGATCGAGTACTGGACCTCGTTCGCGCGCACGGGCACTCCCCGCGCGGCCAACGGCCCCGAGTGGCCGAGGTTCCGGTCCGCCACCGACGTGCTCGCGTTCGGCGACGGCGGGGTCCGCACCGTCGACCTCGACCAGGAGCACCAGTGCGGGTTCTGGCGGGAAGTCGCCGGCTGAGCCGGGTCCCGCGGAGGCGAACGTCCGACACACGAGGAGGAAGCGGTGGATACAGGGGAGAAGCTCGCATCCGGTGCGGAGCCACCGGAGAGCAGACCGGTCGGGCCCGGCGTGCACGTCCGGGTCCTGGGCGCGGAGGCGCCGGTGCCCGCCGACGACTACGGTTCGACGCTGCTGGCCGACTTCACCGACGTCTACCGCCGGGGAGCCGACGGCTGGAGTCGTGAGCAGGCGATGCGCGAGACCCTCCGGTTCGTCGTCGAGGCCCTGGGCGGCGAGGTCGCCGGCCGGACGGTGCTCGACGTCGGATGCGGTGTGGGAGTCGACGTCGAGCGCATGGCCGAGATGGGTGCGCGGCCCACGGGGCTGGACCTGGTCCGGTCGGCGGAATGGGATCGGATCACCGCCGAGAACCCGGCGGCCGGTTTCGTGCAGGGCGATCTGGTGGAGCTGTTCCACCGCGGGGCGCTCGCGGTGGGCACCTTCGACGCGGTGCTCGACAACGGCTGCATGCACCACCAGCACCCGGACCGCGTCGGGCTGTTCTTCGACGCGGTGCGCGGTGTCCTGCACGCCGACGGCGTCCTGGTCACCTCGGTGTTCGGCGCGGCGAAGGACAAGCGCGGCGCGCTCATGCGCAACGAGGCCCGCCGCCTGTTCCGCGACTTCACCCGCGACGAACTGGTCGAGCTGGGCCAGGCGCACGGGTTCGTGGCGGAGTCGGTGCACGAGGTGCCCCGCGACGACGGGCTCGCCTACTACGTGGGCGTCCTGCGGCCGCAGCGGAAAGGGGCGGCATGACCCGGCTGCTGCTCGTCTACCACAGCCGCACGGGCACCCACCGGCGGCTGGCGGAGTGGGCGGCGCGCAGCGCCGAGCGGCGGGGCGCCGAGGTCAGGGTGCGCCAGGTGCCCGCGCTGCCGGGGGATGCCGTCGGTGACGCCGGCATCCCCGTGGCCGAGCTCGACGATCTGCGGTGGGCGCAGGCGGTGATCTTCGGCAGCCCCACGCACTTCGGCAGCCCGACGGCGACCTTCAAGCGGTTCCTGGACTCGACCTCGCCGCTGTGGCTCAACAACGAGCTGCGCCGGCTGGTGGTGGGCGCGATGTCGAGCTCCCGCAGCAGGCGCGGCGGCCGGGACAGCACGGTGCTGACCATCCAGCGCAGCGTGCTGCACTGGGGCGCCACGGTCGTCACGGGTTTCCGGTCGCCGTCCAACGAGCTGAGTCCGTAC
Organism: Saccharopolyspora erythraea NRRL 2338; assembly: GCF_000062885.1. Lineage (NCBI taxonomy): Bacteria > Bacillati > Actinomycetota > Actinomycetes > Pseudonocardiales > Pseudonocardiaceae > Saccharopolyspora > Saccharopolyspora erythraea. The sequence continues at coordinate 3,177,699 of NC_009142.1, forward strand.
GGGGTTTCGGTGAGCCTGCAGGCAGCGGCTCCCGAGCCCGCCGTGGTCGGCGCCGTAGACGCGTTCGTGGAGTCGGTGATCTCGGTGGCGGCCGACCTCAACGGCGTCCGCCGGGTGCGGTGTCCGACGATCGCGCTGGTCGCCGACGCGGTCGACGCCGACCTCGCCGGCCTCGCCGACGTGGTGGCCGCGGCGGTGGCCGCCGACGGCGCGTCGGTGGTCCGGCTCGGCACCGAGGCCGCGTGCGACCCGGACCGGCTCACCGGCATCGACGCCGTCGCGGTCGGCGCCACGGTGCGGGTGGGGCTGCCCGACGTGCGGGTGGTCGCGATGCTGCAGGAGTGGGGCGGCAGCGGTAAGAAAGGCCCGCTCGCCGGGATGCCCGCGACCGGCTTCGTGCTGACCACGGCCGAGGAGGACGGTGCCGAGGCGGGCGTCCTGGCGCTCTACACCTCGCTCATGCACGCGGGTGCGGTCATCGTGCCCTCCGGGCGGCCGGACGAGCCGGTGCTCGGCGGCGCGGGCAACCCGTACGGCACCAGCCTGGCAGGCGGAGCGAGCACGGCGAGCTGGGCGGCCGCGCACACCGAGGCCGCCGACCACATGCGCAGGCTCGTGCGGGTGGCGGGCAGGCTGGGCCGCTCCGAGGCGGTGTGACGGGGCGGACGGTCGTTTCCCCGTCGGAGGAGGGAATGGCGATGTTCTTCCCAGGTGCGGAGCCGTCGGCGGCGGTGAGCGCGGTCCTCGACGAGGTCCGCCGGGGCGGCCGGGCGAGCCTGCTGCTGGAGGGCGTGCGCGGAGCGGGCAAGACCACCCTGCTGGAGGCCGCCGCGGAGCGGGCGCGCGGGCTCGGTCTCGACGTCGTCCGGCTGCCGGTGCCGACCGAGGAGCGCGACGCCGGTCGCCGGGGGCGGCGCGGCACGGATGTCGAGGCGTTCGACCCTCCGGCCGGGAAGCCCCTGCGGGACGGGCGGCTGGTCGTGCTGGCCGACGACCTGCACCGCATGGACACCGCGGCCCTGCACTGCCTGAGCCACCTGTTGACCAGGCACGACCACGGATCGGTCGCGGTCGTGGCCACCGCCGCGCACGGCGACTACGGACGCGACCCCAGCGCTTTCAACGATGCCGTGGCGCGGTTCCGGCGTCGTGCGGAGCTGCGCCCGCTGACCCGGGCGGCGGTGGCCGAGACCGCCACGCGCGTGCTCGGGCAGCGGTGCCGGCGCGGCTTCGCCGAGGAATGCCTGCGCCACACCGGAGGAAACCCGCTGTACCTGCGATTGCTGTTGGAGGAGCTGAGGATTCGCGGTGTCGCGCCGGTGGACGGCTCGGTCGGTGACCTCACGAGCGCGGCGGTGCCTGCGATCGCTGACGTGCTTCCGGTACGCGGGCCGGGATTCGAACCCGAGGCCGTGGCCGTGGTCAACGCCGTGGCGTTGCTGCAACCGAACGCCGCGGTGGACCTGGTGGCCCAGTTGGTCCGGCTCGACGACCTGTGGGTCGCCGACACCCTCGACCGGCTCCTGCGGCAGCGGTTCCTGACCCGCCGCGGCGCGGGCTACGAACTGGACCCGCCGGTCGTGCGCGCGGCGGTGCTGGCGCGGATGTCCGCGGATGCGCGGGACGAAGGCCACACGCGCGCAGCCGAGCTGCTGTACGCGCAAGGTGCCGACGCCGAGGTCGTCGCCGCCCACCTGCTCAGGATCCAGCGGCGGGGGATGGCCTGCTGGGCGTGCCGCGTGCTGCGCGAGTGCGCGGTCAACGCCATCGCGCGCGGTGACGGGGAGGAGGCCGACCGGTACCTGCAGCACGCCCTCGAGCAGTGCACCGGGCAGTGCCGCGCCGACATCCTGCGCGAGCTGGGGAAGCTGGCGCTCGGTGCGCGACCCGACGCGGCGCCGGGATACCTGTCCGAGGCGTTGTGGCACTGCGCGTCACCGCGTGAGCGAGCCGAGATCCGCGGCGCGCTGGCCAACTCGCTGTACCTGTCCGGCGATGTCGGCGCGGCCACACGCGTGCTGCAGGACGGAGTCGCCGAGGCCGAACCGTCCGATGTGCACGGCGCTGCCGCGCTGCGCGAGGAACTCCGGCTGTTCACGACTCTCGCAGGGCGGGCTGAAAGTGTTGCGCCGGCATCGGGCGACAACTCCGCCGTGGCAGGTGAACCGGGGCCGGGTGGCTCGTCGGCGGGGCGCGGCGCGCTGGTGAACGCGGCGCTGCACCGGTACTGGCGCGGGCACGACCGCGGCGAGTCGGCACGTCTCGCCGAGCGCGCGATCGAGCACGGGCCGCAGGACCACGTCGCGACGCTCGCGGTGCCGTTGTTGCTGCTGGCACGCGCGGGTGAGAACGACGCCGCGCTGCGGGCGTGCCGGCGGACGGTGGACGAGGCGCGTGCGCGCGGCGCGGTGCTCGTGGAGGCGTCGGCGCTGGCGGTACGCGCCGAGATCGCCTACCGCGCCGGGGAACTCGATGAATGCCGGCAAGACGCCGTAGCCGCGCTCACCACTCTGCTGGCCCGCCACCCGGCGGGGCACCCGCCCGAGCTCGGGGTCGCGCTGGATGCCTTGACGGGCGCGCTGCTGGAAGCCGGAGAAGGCGCCGAGGCCCAGCGCTGGCTGGACCGCGCGGGCATGAACGGCCGGATTCCCGATCGGATGGCCTTCCACGGCCTGCTGGCCCAGCGCGGCAGGCTGCGCATCGAACTCGGGGACCGCGAGGCCGGAATGGCGGACCTGCGGGAATGCGGCCGGCGCATGCGGTCCGGTCCGCACAACCCGACGGCGGCGCGGTGGCGGTCGGAGCTCGCACTGGCCGTTGCCCGAGCCGGCGGGCACGCCGAGGCCGTGGAGCTGGCCGAAACCGAGCTGGAGCAGGCGAGGAAGTGGGGCGCGCCGGAGGAGATCGGCCGCGCGCTGCGGGCTTCGGCGGCGGTGGTCTCCGGGGCCGAGCGGGAGGCGAGGCTGGCCGAGGCGGTGGAGGTGCTCGCCGCGTCGAGCGCCCGGGTCGCCTGGGCCCACGCGCTGTGCGACCTCGGTGTGGTGTTGCGGGAACTGGGCCGCTGGAAGGAGTCCCGCTCCCGGCTGCGCGCCGCGCTGGCGCTGGCGGAGCGCTGCGGCGCGGCGGTGCTGGCCGGCCGGGCGACGCGGGAGCTGGTCACCTCGGGCGCACGGCTGCGCCGCGTCACCGAGATCGGCGTCGAAGCGCTCACCGCCGCGGAGATCCGCGTGGCCGTGATGGCGGCCGAAGGCCGGAGCAACCGCCAGATCGCCGAGGAGCTCTACGTGTCCCGGCGCACGGTGGAGACCCACCTCAGCCGCGTGTACCAGAAACTCGACATACCCGGCCGATTCGCCCTGGACAGCGCGGTCCTGGCGGGTCTGGTGCAAGAGGACGCGGCAGAAGGCCCGGCAGCGCTGGGGACGGGTTGACCTCGGCGCCGCGACCGACTGGTGTCGAACACCGGTTTGGTCCGGCCGCGGCTCGCGGCCCGGATCGTTACTCCGCCGGGTGGCGATCGACGTGCCGCTGTCGGACCCCGCGGTTACCGTCGCGCCTGGACGACCAAGAGCTGGGGGAGCGATGACCGAGCTGACCACTGCCCAACCCGCGGGTACACCGACCTGGATCGACCTCGGTATTCCGGACCTCGACCGCGCGATGACCTTCTACGGCGCGCTGTTCGGCTGGGAGTTCGACGTGGGGCCGGAGGAGACGGGTCGCTACACCATGTGCCTGCTGCGAGGGTTGCCGGTGGCGGCGATGATGCCGAACCCGGACCCGGGCGCCACAAACTTCTGGTGGAACGTCTACTTCGCCACCGACGACTGCGACGCCACCGCCGCCAGGGCCGAGAGCGCGGGCGGCTCGCTGCCGGCCTCCCCGATGGACGTGATGCAGTACGGGCGGATGGCGATCGTCAAGGATCCGTCCGGTGCGCAGTTCGGGCTGTGGCAGGCGGGGACGCACATCGGCAGCCGGATCGTCAACGAGCCGAACGCGCTGCTGCGCAACGACCTCGTCACCGCCGAGCCCGACATCGCGCGCGAGTTCTACGCAACGGTGTTCGGCTACTCGGTGGTCCGCAACCCCGACCTGCCCGACCTCGACTTCACTTTCCTGCAACGGCCCGACGGTCACGAGATCGGCGGTGTCCTCGGTGATGCCGGCGCCGAGACCTCCCGCTGGGACACCCTGTTCCAGGTCGACGACGCCGACGCGGCCGCACGGCTCGCCGTCGAGGCAGGCGGGCGCGCGAGCGAGCCCACGGACATGATCTACGGGCGGCTCGTCGACATCACCGACCCGTTCGGCACGCGGTTCCAGGTGGGCTCGCCGAAGAAGAGCTGAGCCCGGCCCGGTTCGGCAGCGCCGCCCGCGCGGGTCGCGCTGCCGGCGGCCGGAATCCGGTGCACGCGCCTCGGCGGTCCGGCACGAGGAGCGGTGCGGACCACGGGTCGCCGCCGTGCGGGCGGAGCGCCCCGCCGCACTGCGACGACGTCATGGAGGCACCGAGTCGGAGTGGTTGGCGCCGGTGGCGCTGATCGCCGCCACGATCACGACCGGGCTCATCGCCGGGTTGTTCTACGCATTCGCGTGTTCGGTGATGCCCGCGCTGCGCGGCACGGACGCCCGGACGTTCATCGACGTCATGCAGCGCGTCAACAGGGCCATCCTCAACGGGTGGTTCGCCGCCGCATTCGCCGGTGCGTTCCTGCTGACCGCGCAGGCCGCGGTGCTGCACATCGGCGAAGGCCCGATAGCGTCCTGGCCGCGCTGCTGCTGCACGGCGCGATGCTGGCGATCACCTTCGTGGTCAACGTGCCGCTGAACAACCAGCTCGACGCCGTCGGTGACCCGTCTGTGCGCGCCGCCCCGAGGCGGTGCGCAGCCGCTTCGAGCGGCGGTGGGTGCGCTGGAACGTGGTGCGCGCGGTGACGTCGACGGCCGCGCTCGGCTGCCTGGCCACCGTGCTCGCCGTCGTGTCCTGACCACCTGACGGCGCTGGCAGCCGAACCGCCCGGCGCTGTCGGGGGCAGCGCCGGGCGGTTCGGCACCACCGGTCGGCTACTCGGCTTCGGAGGGCTTGATCGCGAGCACCGGAACCGGCGAGTCGAGCAGCAGGCGTTGGCTGATGCTTCCCAGCAGTGCCTTGCCCACCGGTGAGCGGCGTCGGATCCCGATGACGAGCCGGTCGACGGACCGGGTCCGGATCTCGTCGAGGACCGCATCGGCCGGGTCGCGGTCGGGCAGCCCCTCGCGGTCGAGGACCGTGACGCTCAGACCCGGCGGGAACTCCGGTGCCGCGAGGTCGGTCAGCGCGAGGTTGACCACGACCAGTTCGGTGTCGAGGCGTTGTGCCTCGGCGACCGCGGCGTCGAGGGCCGCGCGGCCTTCCACGCTGTCGGGAACCGCAACCATGATCGTCATATCTGTGACCTCCGTGTGGGGCGGGTTGGTCAGGAGTGCTGGAGCCGGATCTCGTCCTCGAACTCCTCGAGGGTCTTGCCGCGGGTTTCCGGCACCATGGTGGCGACGAAGACGATGCCGAGCACCCCGATGACGGCGAAGACGAAGAACGTCGGGGCGATGCCCACGGCGGCCATGGCCGGCGGGAAGCCGAAGGTGACGCCCGCGTTGGCCATCCACAGCACGAACACGCTCAGTCCCATGGCGAAGCTGCGGATCTTGAGCGGGAACATCTCGGAGAGCATCAGCCACACCAGCGGCCCGAGGGTGCCCTGCATCGAGAACACGAAGGCCACCACGAAGACCAGGATGATGTAGGGCTTGGCCGGCATGCTGTCGGGCAGGAACATCGCCGAGGCCCCGACCAGGACGTGGAACACGGAGATCAGCGTGAACCCGCCGATCAGCATGGTGCGCCGGTTGATCTTGTTGATCAGCATGATGCCCACGGTGACGCCCAGGACGCTGAACAGGCCGTTGGCGGTGTTGGCGATGATCGCGCCGTTGCTGGAGAAACCGGAGTCCTTCAGCAGCTGGGTCCCGTAGTACATGATCGAGTTGATTCCGGTCAGCTGCTGGAAGATGCCCAGCACCGCGCCGATGACGACCAGCCTGCGGATCCACGGCACCGCCAGGTCGGACCAGCCGCCGGTCTGCGCCTGCCGCTCCTCCCGCACCAGCGCGTGCACCTCGGCCATCTCGGCCTCCGCGCGCTCGGGGGAACGCACCTGCTTGAGCACCGCCAGCGCCTCGCCGTCGCGGTCCTGGGAGGACAGCCACCGCGGGCTCTCCGGCATTCGAAGCATCCCGATCAGCAGCGCGATCGCGGGCAGGACCGCGACCACGAGCATGTAGCGCCACACCGACTCGTGCTGGCCCCACACGTTCATGATGACCGCGTTGACGACGAAGGCCGCGAACTGCCCCGTCACGATCATGACCTCGTTGCGCGTGACCAGGCTGCCGCGCTTCTCGGTCGGTGCCACTTCGGCGAGGTAGACCGGAACGGTGGCCGACGCACCGCCGACGGCGAGCCCCAGGACGAACCGGAACAGCGCCAGCACGGGCCAGACCGGCGCCAGCGCGCATCCGATCGTCCCGACGATGAAGATCACGGCGAGCATGAGGATGTTGTGCTTGCGGCCGTAGCGGTCGGCGAGCTTCCCGCCGACCGCGGCGCCCAGCGCGGCCCCGAAGATCAGGATGCTCACCACGAAGCCCTCGGTGACCGCCGTGAGCCCCAGGTCGGACTTCATCGGGTCCACCGCGCCGTTGATGACGCCGGTGTCGTAGCCGAACAGCAACCCGCCGAACGTGGCGACGAACGCAACCAAGCCCAGGCGCCTGGAATGCGGACCGGGGTGGTCGACTGGTAGCGGTGTGTGCGGGTGTGTGGTCGGGTTGCTGCTCATCAGCACAAACCTCCGTCATTGGGGGTGTTGTGGGGTTGTTCGTCGAGGGCGGTGGCGGGCGCCGCCGCGGCGCCCGCCGTGGACTCACCAGTACTTCCGCAGGTATTCGTCGATCTTGTCGCGCATGTTCGCAGTGGACTCGCGGGCGCGGTCCTCCCAGGCGAAGACGCAGGAGACGAGGATCCCGTCGAAGCCGTTGTCCTTGAGGCTGACGAAGAACTCGTCCCAGTCGACCTCCCCCTGCCCGATGTCGAGGTGCTGGTGGACGCGGGCGGGCGAGCCTGGCGGGTTGACGATGTAGCGCAGCCCGGAGGACGCGGTGTGGTTGAAGGTGTCGGCCAGGTGGACGTGGGTGAGCAGGTCGCCGGCGTGCCGGATGATGCCCGGCGCGTCGTCGCCCATGTGGAAGGTGTGCGGTGTGCAGTACAGGAACTGCACGTTGGGGGAGTTGATGCCGCGCACCATGTCGACGGCGGCGTGGCCGTCCTCGATGAAGTCGTCCGGGTGGGGTTCGAGCTTGAGCGTGATGCCCTCGCGCTCGAAGATCGGCAGCAGCTCCTCCATCGACCTCCAGAACTGGCCCTCGCTGCGCCCGGGCGCCTCCGGACGGCCGTTGAACTCCGAGACCATGACGTCGACGCCGAGGTCGGCGGTGATCTGGACGGCCCGCTTCCAGTAGCGCACCGCGGCCTGCCGGTCGTCCTCGTCCGGTCCGGACCAGCGGTACAGCGGCAGCACCGAGGCGATGCCCACGCCTGCGGCGTCGAGCTCCGCGCGGAACCGGCGCACGGTGGCGTCGTCGATGCGGGGGTGGTTGAAGAAGGGCAGGACGTCGTTGCGCGGGGACAGCTCGATCCACTCGAATCCGAGCTCGGCCACCAGCCGTGGCAGCTCGAGCAGCGGGGTGAACCGGAACATGTGCGGGTCGAGCGCGATCTTCACGGGATCTTCTCCTGTCCGGAGGCGGTGTTCGGCTGGGGGCCGCGTGCCGGCGCCGGCTCGTGCAGCTCGATGTGGTTGCCCGAAGGGTCCTGCAGGAACGCCTGGCGCGCACTCCCGACCGCGACCGCCTCGCTGACGTCGGTCCCGCGGTCGATCAGCCGCCGCCGCGCGGCGTCGAGGTCGTCGACCCGCACCGCGAAGTGCTGCCCGACGGCCGGTGGCGGCGTGCCCTCGATCAGGTGGACTTGGTGTGCGCCGAGGTCCAGCCACGCCCCGCGCACGCCGGAGTCCGGCCGGTCGGTTCGCGGCCGCATGCGAAGCGCGCCGGTGTAGAACTCGAGCGCGTCGTCGAGGTCCCGCACCGTCAGCGAGACGTGGTGTATTTCCAGCAGGTTCATCGGTTGCACCGTCCACAGTGGTGTGTGCTGGCGCCGGCAGGCGACTCAGAGGTCCGCGGCGGCCTCGCGCAGGTTCTTGGCCGCCAGGGCCAGCCCTTCGGTCTGGGAGTAGGCGGCGTCCTCGTGCTCGATGTTGACCGCCATGTCCGGGTCGATCTCGGCGAGCGCGCCGAGGAACTGGGTCCAGTAGGCGGTGTCGTGCCCGATGCCGACGGCGACGAACTTCCAGGCGGGGTCGGTGGGCCAGGAGTTGCACCAGAAGCCGATCCCGGTGGGCGTCTTGCCCGGCGTCTCGGCGGGCACCCGCTCGAAGGAGGTGTCGAGCACGCCCCGGACGTCCACGCCCTTGCACAGGGTCGCGTCCTTGGCCGCGGCGTGGAACACCAGCGGTCCGAGGCGCCGGATGCAGGCGACGACGTCCATGCCCTGCCACATCAGGTGCGAGGGGTCCATCTCGGCGCCGAGGTTGGTCGCGCCGGTCAGCTCCACCAGCTTCTCCAGCGTGACGGGGGAGAACACGAGGTTGTGCGGATGCATCTCGATCGCGACCCGCACGTCGTTGGCGCGGGCCAGGGCGTCGGTCTCGGTCCAGAACTCCGCCGCGACATCCCACTGGTAGTCCAGGACGTCCATGTAGACGCCGTCCCACGGGTTGACGACCCAGGACGGGTACTTCGCGTCGGGGTCGGAGCCGGGAGTGCCGGACATGGTCACGACGTTGCGGACCCCGAGCAGACCGGCGAGCTCGATGGTGCGGCGCACGTCGGAGGCGTGCTTGGGGCCCACGCCGGGCAGCGGGTTGAGCGGGTTGCCGTTGCAGTTCAGGCCGGTGAGCTCCATGCCCCGCGAGGCGAACGTCTCCAGGTAGTCGGCCCGCGCCTGCTCCGAGGAGAGCAGGAGGTCCACCGGGCAGTGCGGGGCGGGGATGAACCCGCCGGTGTTGACCTCGACCGAGGTCAGCCCGTTTGCCTTGAGGAAGTCGAGGGCGTCCTCCAGCGGCCGGTCGTGCAGGCAGGCGGTGTAGGCGCCGAGCTTGAGTGGCATCGTCGGCGGAATCCTTTGCTGTCGCGGGAAAAAGGGGCTTCAGGCCACGTCGACGGACGCGCCGCCCGCCTGGGCGGAGGCGACGACGGCCTGGATCACGTTCATGGTGTGCAGGGCGTCGGCGAAGGACGCGCACTCCGGCTGCGGGTCGGGGGTGCCCGCGATCTGGTCGAGGAACGCGCGGCACTGGTAGACGAACATCTCGGCGTTGCCGCCGCCGTTGCCCGGCGCCTGCATCGGGTAGCCGCCCGCGAAGTACGGCAGATGTGGCCCGGCTATGACCTGGCGGGCGCCGCGGGTGCGGGCCTCGGGCTGGGTGTCGTCGAACAGGTACTCGGCGGGCCGGTGCCAGTCGAAGGACGCGCGGCCGGAGAGCCCGTAGGCGTCGAAGGCCAGCCCGTTGGGCATGCCGAAAGCCGTGCGGGACACCGAGAACGAGCCGGTGAGCCCGGACTCGAACCGCGCGGTGAACACGGCGGTGTCCTCGTTCTCGACCTCGCCCACCTCGTCGCTGACCGGGGCGGTGCCGTGTCCGACGACCGCGCCCAGCGGCAGCGGGCGCTTGGGGATCTGGGTCGACAGCGCCGCGCCCGCGACCGACCTGATCGGCCCGCAGACGTACTCGCCCGCGTCGATGATGTGGGCGCCGACGTCCCCGAGGGCTCCGCTGCCGGGGCCGCCCTTGAAACGCCAGCTCAGCGGGCCCTGCGGGTCGCAGGCGTAGTCGGCCCAGTAGCGACCGTTGAACAGCGCCATGTCGCCCAGCTCGCCGTTGCGGACGTGGTCGCGGATCGCGGCGATGGCCGGGGACCGCCGGAAGGTGTAGCCGACCGCGGTCACCACCTCGGCCGTCCGCTCGGCGGCCACCATGGCCTCGGCGTCGGCCGTCGAGCCCGCCAGCGGCTTCTCGCACAGCACGTGCTTGCCCGCGCGGATCAGCGCCTCGGCGATCGGCCGGTGCAGCGCGTTGCCGACGACGATGCTCACCGCGTCGATGGACGGGTCGTCGGCGATCTCCTCCCAGCTGGAGACCGCCTTCTCGTAGCCGTAGCGGCGCGCGGCGTCCTCGGCCAGCTCGGTGTTGGCGTCGGCGATCGCGGCCAGCCGGATCGGCGGCAGTCCCGCACCGAAGACGGTGTTGACCTGCCGGTAGCCCGCCGCGTGGCTGCGCCCGGCCATACCCGCGCCGATGACCGCGACGGACAGTGGCTGCTTCGACATTGCTGCGATGTCCTTCTGCTCGGTGGCCCGGCGCGTCGTGATCACCGGGAAGACCTTGTGGGGAGTGTGCGGACGCCCGCGCCGGGCCTGCTCGTGGCATGAGCGGCGGGCGGCGGTGCGTTCCGATCAGTTACCGGAACGTTCCGGTGACCTGTGATGGGAGACACTAGGCAGCTATGGTCCGTATGTCAAGACATAGCTGCGACGGCAGCGCCGCCGCAGCCTCCACGGCTCCAAAAGGGCAGGTCAACGTGGCGGGGAAGGCTGCAGAGACCACGATCGTCCGTGGCGGGGGCGGACATACGTCAGTCGGAGATCCCGGAGAGAGAAGGCGGCTGAGGTTCCGCCAGGCGACCTACTGCGCAAGCCACATCTGAAACACGTCCTGGGCGGGTCGTGCACTACGCGGACGGGCTGATCGAACGTCCCGGCAATGCCGCGTTCTCGTCGGGGACCGTCTCCACGAGCACGTGCTCCACCACTTCGCCGATGTCGCGGTGCCGCCGGAACACCTCGCGCTGGCGGCGTGCCGCGCTGCCGTTCTCGCGCAGCTTCGCCAGCAACGCGCGCACCGCGTCGAGATCCCCGTACCGCTCCAGCACCGGGCGCACGTGCTCGACGAGGTCGTCGACCAGGTGCCACGACGGGACGAGCCTGCCGGTGCCGACGTCCAGCGAGAAGCCCTCCAGGCCGTGGTGCGCCGAGCACCAGCAGGCAGCCCGCAGGACGGCGTCGTCCACCGGTCGCACGGGCCCCGGGCGGTCCGACAGAGCCACGCCGACCAGGCCGCGCACGAGCCCCGCCAGCAGCACCGCCTCGTCCACGGTCGCCGCGGCGTCGGCCACCCGGACTTCCAGCGTCGGCACGCGATGGGAGGGCCTCGCGTACCAGTAGAGCATTCCCGAGTCCAGCACCGCGCCGGACGCGAGCAGGCAGTCCACGACGTAGTGGTAGTGCCGGGCGGAGGTGAGCACCGGCGGCGGTCCCGCGGCCGGCCACCGCGACCACAGCGTCGTCCGCCAGCTCGCGTAACCGGTGTCGCCGCCCCGGAAGAACGGCGAGTTCGTGGTGAGCAGCAGCAGCGCGGGCAGCCACGGGCGCAGGTGGTTGCCGGCGACCAGCGCGGTCTCGAGGTCGAGAGCGCCGACGTGCACGTGGCAGCCGCACACGCCCTGGTCCTCGATGATCGAGCCGTAGGTCTCGTACATCCGCCGGTACCGGGGGCTGTCGGTCACCGGCGGCGGCCCGGCCGAACCGATCGGCGGGACGCCGACGGAGGCCAGCCGGTAGCCCTGCTCGGCCGCGTCCGCGGCCAGCGCCCGGCGCAGCCCGCTCAGGTCGTGGTGCAGTTCCTCCAGGGTCCGGCACACCGCGGTGGCGGACTCGATCTGCGCGGGTGCCAGCTCGCGGTGCACCTCGCCCCGGTCGGTTTCGGCCCGGAACCTGTCCGCGGCGGCCGCCGGCTCGAGCGTGCCGGGATCGAGGAGCAGGAACTCCTCCTCGACGCCGAGGGTCAGATCCAGCACAGCGCGCTCCCCGTGGGACTCGCGATCGACGTAGCCCCCAGCGGTTCCGCGGGGAGTGCTCGACGGATACCCGCGCGCATCACGAGCCAAACGAGCCGGAGCGCCGGCGGGGTGTGCGGTTTTCCGGTTCCGCGCGCCGAACGGTGATCTCTCGTGACCGCGCGACGAGCCGTGAAGCCCCGGTGTCCTTCCAGGACACCTCAAGCGCGGGTTGAGGGTGACGGGCCGCCCGGTGCTGGTCCGCGGTCCGTGTCGGCGAGAAGTTTCCGGGGCGATTTCAACGAAACACTGGAATCCATGGATGTTGGGGAGAACCGGCCGCGGGCTGCTGCGCTGTCGGAGGACCGGAATTCCGGGCGGCGCTGGTGGACGCTGGCGGTCGTGAGCACGGCACAGCTCCTGGTCGTGCTCGACGGGACGATCGTGAACATCGCGCTGCCGTCGGCGCAGCAGGCGCTGGGCATGTCCGACGGGCACCGGCAATGGGCGATCACCGCGTACGCACTGGGATTCGGCGGGCTGCTGCTGATCGGCGGCAGGGTCAGCGGCGCGCTCGGTCATCGGCGCGCGTTCCTGATCGGACTGATCGGGTTCGCCGCCGCGTCGGCGCTCGGCGGCGCGGCGGCGCACGAGTCGGCGCTGTTCGGGGCGCGGGCCCTGCAAGGGGTGTTCGCCGAACATCGGCGACTTGCCGGCCCTGTGGACCGGCGGGCGGTGGGTGTCGACCGTGCACCGGGTGGTCAACCCGGGAATGCGGAGACACCTCCTCGCGCCTCTCGATCCCCTTCTTCTTCCAGCCCAACCACGACGCCGTGGTGGAGCCGCTGTCACCGCAGGAGGCCACCGGCGGGCGGCCGGACGCCGTCGTGGCAGGCCGGTGGACGGCGGACAAGACGCGCAAGCTGTTCGCCGCGGCGTCGTCGTAGCGCGGCCGGTGCGACGGCCGCCCGGCCCGCGGCGGCGGGCGGCCATCGCGCTCCCCGGCAGGTATGGCCTGGCCGGGCGGTACCCGTCTCGCGCGCGACTGGAGTTTCGCCGATGGGACGGGCGCCGGGCTGGGGCGCCGCGTGCGCATGATCACCAGCCACCGGGTGGCGCTCACTCGATAAGTTGATCACCGGCTACGAGTCCGGACCGGTGCAGTGGGAGTTTCGAGTGATCAGCCGTGAGCGTGTGCGAACGATCGTCGACGCGTCCGCGTTCCAGCAGGTGGTCATCGGGGTCATCCTGGTCAACGCGGTCGCGCTCGGGGCCGAGACGTCTCCGGCGCTGGTCGAGCGCTACGGGGACGCGCTGCACGTCGTGGACCGCGCCGCTCTGGGCGTCTTCGTCGCCGAACTGGCCGCCCGGCTCTACGCGCGCGGCGCGCGGTTCTTCCGCGACCCCTGGAACTGCTTCGACGCCACGATCGTGGGCATCGCGCTGCTGCCGACCACCGGAGCGTTCGGCGTGCTGCGCGCGCTGCGGATCGTGCGCGCCCTGCGGCTGATCTCGGCCATCCCGAGCATGCGGCGCGTGGTCTCCGCGCTGCTGAGGGCCCTGCCGGGGATGGCCTCCATCGCCGCCCTGCTCGCGCTGATCCTCTACGTCGCGGCGGTGATCGCCACCAAGCTGTTCAGCGCCGTCGCCCCCGAGTACTTCGGCGACCTCGGCGGCTCGCTGTTCACCCTGTTCCAGGTCATGACCGGCGAGGCGTGGTCGGAGGTGGCCCGCGCGGTGATGGCCGAGCAGCCGCTGGCGTGGATCTTCTTCGTCGGCTACATCGCCGTCACGACGTTCACCGTGCTGAACCTGTTCATCGCCGTGGCCGTGTCCGCGATGGAGGCGCAGGTCGGCGAGGAGCACCGCAAGCACCACGGCGAGGACCGGTCGGCGCACGCGACGCTGCTGGCCGAGATCCGCGAACTGCGGGCGGAGGTCGCCGCGCTGCGCGAGTCCGGAGCGCGGCCCGGCGAGGGAGCCGTGAGACCGACATCACCCGGCCGAGGGTGAGATCGACCCGCCGTTCACCCGTCTGGAATGCTCCGGCCGGGGGCCCGGGGCCGGTCGCGGTCGGCCCGCGGACGCGTGGTCGAGCGAAACGAGGAGGAACCGATGGGAATCGTCAGCTGGATCGTGCTGGGACTGATCGCGGGAGCCATCGCGAAGCTGCTCATGCCGGGCAAGGACCCGGGCGGCTGCATCATCACCATCCTGCTCGGCATCGCGGGCGCGTTCGTGGGCGGCTGGGTCGGCAAGACCCTCTTCCACGTCCAGCTCGGCAAGTTCTTCGACGCCCGCACCTGGGGTCTGGCGATCCTCGGCTCGCTGATCCTGCTCATCGGCTACCGGCTGCTCTTCGGCGCCCGGCGCGACTGAAAGCCGGGGAACCTCTGCGTCAGCGCGTGTCCCAGGTCCGCGGAGCGGTCCTCGTGGCCGCTCAGGGCCAGGTCAGGCGGCTGACACCGCTGTCCCAGGTCTAGTTGACGCAGGGGATCTCGTCGGCGTTGATCGGCTCCTCGCTCGCCGTCGCGGTCGGTTGCCGTTCGCCGTCCAGGCGGACCAGCGGTGCGGGCGCGAGGCCGTCGGCGCCGGGTCCTCGGTAGTCGTCGCCGAGCAGCACGCGGATTCGCCGTTCGCGCAACGAGGAGTCGGACCGGACGGGCAGGCCGCCCAGGTGTCCGGCGACGTAGCGGGCCACATCGGCACCGCCCGCTCCGTGGAGCACGACCGAGGTGCGCGCACGCCCGGTGTCGTCGACGTCGCGGACCGGGATGTCCGCGGCGTCCAGCACCTCCTGCACGCGTGAGGCCAGGCCGCTGACGCGGGTGGTGTTGACGACTTCCACCGCGCTGCGTTCCAGCTCAGGCGGGCGAGGCGGTTCGGCGGGCAACCCGTCGTCGGCGCGCCGGATGGCCGCGCTCACCCGGCGCGGGTCGACCCGCACGGCTTGGCCGTCGGGCGTGTCGTAGTCGGGGTCCTCGACCGGGATGGTGTCGAAGGTGATGTCGCCGCCCGCCAGGCCCTGCATCTGCTCGGCGAAGGCGAGCACGTCCCAGCCCTGGTCGAGCACGACGGACTGCTCGACGGCGTCGAACATGCCGTTGAGCCTGGCGGGGTTGGCCAGCGTCCCGGTCGACAGCACCGAGCGGGCCAGCCCGGCCATGAACGCCTGCTGGCGCTGGACGCGGTCGAGGTCGCCGCGGGGCAGGCCGTGCCGCTGCCGGACGAAGGCCAGCGCGTCCCCGCCGGAGATGAGCTGGCGCCCGGCGGGGAAGCGCGCGCCGGAGTACGGGTCGTTCACGGGCGCGTTCAGGCACACCTCCACGCCGCCGATCGCGCGGGTGAGCTGGTAGAAGCCGAGCAGGTTCACCTCGGCGTAGTGGTCGACGCCGACCCCGGTCAGCTTCTCCACCGTGCGCACCAGCAACTTGCGGCCGGCGTCTGACGACCGGCGTTCCAGCTCCGCCGGGTCCGCGACGCCCTGCGCGCGGAGCTGGGCGTGCGCAGCCGCCTTGGCGCGGCCGTAAGCGGAGTTGATCTTGTGCTTGCCGTGGCCGTCGGGAATCGAGACGTAGGAGTCGCGCGGCAGCGAGTAGGCCACCGTCCGCGACCGGTCGACCGGGATGTGCAGCAGGACGAGCGTGTCGGTGAGGCTGGAATCGGTCTCGCCGGTGCGCAGCTCGCGCAGCAGCTCCTCCGGCAGCGGATTGCCGCGGGCGTCGGTGCGGCCGTCCAGCCCGACCAGCAGGATGTCCAGCGCCCCGTCCTCGGCGGCCGCGGTCACGTCGCTTGTCGACAGGCCGCCCTGCAGGCGGTCGAGGCTCACCCACGCGTAGCCGGTGAGCACGAGCACGATGCCCGAGGCCAGCGCCGTCGCCGTCCGGGCCAGTGCGCGCCACCGGCGGCGACGCGGTGAGCCGTCGGTGGAGGCGCGTGAACCCGGCCGGGTGGAACGCGCCGACCTGCCGGGACGGCGTCGCCGCATCACGCGCTGGTGCGGTGCGGGGACGTCACCACCGGCCGCGGGACTTCCTCGGGTCACCTCGGCGAGTATTCCGCGCAACCAGCGGCGGGGCCGGGCGTCGGCCCCGCCGCGCCGGAGAACAACCCGTCCAGGCGAGGCGTTCCGCGCTGTCCGTCGCCGATCAGCGCGGCGGTAATCCGTTCGGGTCGTGCCGAGGTTTCACGAACGCGTTCGGCCGGTGACGGACATCCCGGACGGTGACGTGCTGCTGGAGGAACTGCCGGCCCCGCGGGCACTCGGACCGGCTCGTGCTCCTCAGCGGTTCGTCGTCGCCTGGTCCAGCGCCTCGCACTCCTCGTCGGTGAGCAGGCGGGAGCGGATGAGGAAGCGGACGCCGTCGGGGGCTTCGAGGGAGAAGCCGCTGCCCCGACCCGCCACGAGGTCGATGGTGAGGTGGGTGTGCTTCCAGTACTCGAACTGCGACCGCGACATCCACACCGGGACCGATTCGCCGTCCACGTCCAGGTCGCCGAGGTGGACGTCGGCGTCCCCGGTCAGGAACTCCCCGGCCGGGTAGCACATGGGTGCGCTGCCGTCGCAGCACCCGCCGGACTGGTGGAACATCACCGGGCCGTGCCTGCCGCGCAGGCGGCGGATCTGCTCCGCCGCCTCCGCGGTGACCGACACCCTGCCGGGCAGGTCCATCAGAAGAACCCCATCGCGTTCTCGGAGTAGCTGACCAGCATGTTCTTGGTCTGCTGGTAGTGGTCGAGCATCATCTTGTGGGTCTCGCGGCCGATGCCGGACTGCTTGTAGCCGCCGAAGGCGGCGTGGGCGGGGTAGGCGTGGTAGTTGTTGACCCACACCCGGCCCGCCTGGATGTCGCGTCCGGCCCGGTAGGCGGTGCCGGCGTTGCGCGACCACACGCCGGCGCCCAGACCGTAGAGGGTGTCGTTGGCGGTGTTCATCGCGTCGGCGTAGTCGTCGAACTTCGCGACCGAGACGACGGGGCCGAAGATCTCTTCCTGGAAGATGCGCTGCTTGTTGTGGCCCTGGAAGATGGTGGGCGCGACGTAGTAGCCGCCCGCCAGGTCGCCTTCCAGCTCGACGCGGTGGCCGCCGGTGAGGACTTCGGCGCCTTCCTGCCTGCCGATGTCGATGTAGGACAGGATCTTCTCGAGCTGGTCGTTGCTGGCCTGGGCGCCGATCTGGGTGTCGGTGTCCAGCGGGTTGCCCTGCTTGATCCGCTCGGTGCGCGCGACGGCGTCGGACAGGAAGCCCTCGTAGATGCCGGACTGGATCAGCGCCCGCGACGGGCAGGTGCAGACCTCGCCCTGGTTGAGGGCGAACATGGTGAAGCCTTCCAGTGCCTTGTCGTAGAAGGCGTCCTGCTGGGCGGCGACGTCGTCGAAGAAGATGTTCGGGCTCTTGCCGCCGAGCTCGACGGTGACCGGGATGATGTTCTGGCTGGCGTACTGCAGGATCAGCCTGCCGGTGGTGGTCTCGCCGGTGAAGGCGACCTTGCGCACCCGCGGGCTGGAGGCCAGCGGTTTGCCGGCCTCCACGCCGAAGCCGTTGACCACGTTGAGCACGCCGGCGGGCAGCAGGTCGGCGATCAGGTCGAGTAGCACGTGGATCGAGGCCGGGGTCTGCTCGGCGGGCTTGAGGACCACGGCGTTGCCCGCGGCCAGCGCGGGCGCGAGCTTCCAGGTGGCCATCAGCAGCGGGAAGTTCCACGGGATGATCTGGGCGACCACGCCCAGCGGCTCGTGGAAGTGGTAGGCGACGGTGTCCTCGTCGATCTGGGAGATCGAGCCCTCCTGGGCGCGCAGCGCCCCGGCGAAGTAGCGGAAGTGGTCGATGGCCAGCGGCAGGTCGGCGGCCAGCGTCTCGCGCACCGGCTTGCCGTTCTCCCAGCTCTCGGCGACCGCGAGCTTTTCGAGGTTGTGCTCCATCCGGTCGGCGATCCGCAGCAGGACTCCTGCCCGCTCGGCCGCCGGGGTGCGGCCCCACGCCGGCGCGGCGCCCTCGGCGGCGTCCAGCGCGCGTTCGACGTCGTCTGCGGTGCCGCGGGCGATCTCGGTGAACGTCTTGCCGGTGACCGGGGTGGGGTTCTCGAAGTACTCGCCCCCGGCCGGGGCCACGTACTCGCCACCGATGAAGTGGTCGTAGCGCGAGCGGTACTCCACGACCGAACCCGCCGTACCCGGAGCTTCGTACAGAGCCATCGTCGCCTCCCGTGCGAACCGCGGTGACCCGGACCCTCGTTGGTCCGGTGACGGCGGAAGCTAGGGGACCCGACGTTGCATCGACGTTGCGCGGGTGCGCCACGGGAGGTTGCGCAGGCGGCCCGCGGGAGGGTTGACACGCTCGGAGCAGTGCGGGTTGCCCGTTGCCCGCGTCACCCACCAAGATGACCCGACCGGCGCCGGATCCGTCGCCGCCTCGGATGCAACCTGGAACAGGTCTTGTGCCGCTGCCCATGAACGACAGCTACGACGCCCCGGCAGACCCGGTCGAGCGGGCCCACCTGCTCGAGCGGGTGCACGCCGCGGTGCTCGCCGGAGACCGGGCACCGCACCAGCCGCGTCCCGTCGTCGTCGAGTCGTGGCGACGATCGCTGCGGGCGCGGATCGACCCCGACGGCTGGGAGCCGCCGGTGTCGTTCGACTCCGACCAGCTCGGCGACGTCCGCGACGCACATCCGCTGGCGGCGTGGATACCGCTGCTGCGCCGGACGCTGCTGGAGGCGGCGGACGGCTCGACCCACATCATGATCGTCACCGACGCCGACGGGAACATCCTGTGGCGGCAGGGAGATCCGCGGGTCTGCCGCGACGCCGACCGCGTGCGGCTGGCCGAGGGCACGCGCTGGGCGGAGAGCGCGATCGGCACCAACGCCATGGGCACGACGCTGGCCACCGGCGCGCCCGTGCAGATCCACTCCGCCGAGCACCTCGTGCGCACGTACCACTCGTGGACGTGCGCGGCGTGCCCGGTGCGCGACCCGGAGACCGGCCGGCTGCTCGGGTCCATCGACCTGAGCGGACCGCTGCACACCATGCATCCGGCGTTGCTCGCCCTGGTCGTCACCAGCGCCCGGCTGGTGGAAAGCGAGCTGCGGTCGCGGATGAACGCCCGCGACGACGTCTTCCTGGAGCGCAACGCCCACCACCTCGCCCGGCTGCGCGGTGCGGGAGCGCTGCTCGGTCCCAGCGGGCGGATCGTCGCGACCGCACCGGGTTCGCCGCTCGTGCCGGGCCGGCGCATCGCGATCGACGCCGCAGGCGGTGACGTCGTGCTCGACGGTGGCGAGGCGGCCGAAGTAGAGCCGCTGCCGGAGGGTTACCTGCTGCGCGTGCGGCAGGGCGGGGCGCGGGTTCCGCGCCGGCCGCGGTTGTCGCTGACGCTGCTCGGCGACGCGACCCCAACGGCCACAGTGGACGGTTCGGCGCACGATCTGAGCCTGCGCCACGCCGAGATCCTGGCCCTGCTCGCCCTGCGCCCCGGCGGGCTCACCGCCGAACGGCTCGCGCTCCTGCTGCACGGCGAACAGGGGAACCCGACGACGGTCCGGGTCGAGATCCACCGCATCCGCGCGATCCTGGGCCACGACGTGGTGAAGACCCGGCCCTACCGCATCGACGCGGAGCTGGACACCGATGTGGATCTCGCCCGGCGGGCACTTCGGCGCGGGGACGTGCGCACGGCACTGGACTGCCACGCCGGACCGCTGCTGCCGCGTTCGGAGTCGCCGGCTATCCGCGACGAGCGCGAGGAACTGCTTGCCGCGTTGCGGACGGCGCTGCTCGGTGCGGGCGATCCCGAGCACCTCTGGCGGTTCGCCGAGAGCGAGACCGGGCGCGACGATCTGGAAATGCTGGAGAAGCTGCACGACCTGCTGCCGCGCGACAGCCCGCGGCGCACGACGGTGCGAGCCCGCCTGCGCCGGTTGCTGGAAGACGAGGTGTAGTCGAGCCGCTGCGCCCGCCCCGTGCCCGGTCACGGCGGTGCGGCCACCGCTTCGCCCGCGGTGGCCGCACCGGACCGTGTTCGATCAGTCCGTGCCGGACTCCATCGCGGCGCGGTCGAGAGCCCCTGCGTCGGACTCCTCGTGCGTGCCCACCGACGCGATCGCCTCGGCGCCGCCGGACTGCAGCGACCCGACCAGCTCGGCCTGGGCCTGCCCGACCAGGCCGAGCTGGGCGTAGTTCTCCAGCTTGGCCCGGGAGTCGGCGATGTCCAGGTTGCGCATGGTGAGCTGGCCGATCCGGTCGACCGGGCCGAAGGCCGCGTCCTCGGTGCGCTCCATCGACAGCTTGTCCGGGTGGTACGAGAACGCCGGACCGGTGGTGTCCAGGATCGAGTAGTCCTCGCCGCGGCGCAGGCGCAGCGTCACCTCACCGGTGACCGCCGAGCCGACCCACCGCTGCAGCGACTCGCGCAGCATCAGCGACTGCGGGTCGAACCAGCGGCCCTCGTACATCAGCCTGCCCAGCCTGCGTCCCTCGTTGTGGTAGCTGGCGATGGTGTCCTCGTTGTGGATGGCGTTGACCAGCCGCTCGTAGGCGATGAACAGCAGGGCCATGCCCGGCGCCTCGTAGATGCCCCGGCTCTTGGCCTCGATGATCCGGTTCTCGATCTGGTCGCTCATGCCCAGGCCGTGCCTGCCGCCGACGGCGTTGGCCTCGTGCACGAGGTCGACGGGGGAGTCGAACTCCTTGCCGTTGATCGCGACCGGACGGCCCTGCACGAACGACAGCGTGACGTCCTCGGTCGCGATCTCGACCGAGTCGTCCCAGAACGGCACGCCCATGATCGGGTCCACGATCTCGATCCCGGTGTCGAGGTGCTCGAGCTTCTTGGCCTCGTGGGTGGCGCCCCAGATGTTGGCGTCGGTGGAGTAGGCCTTCTCGGCGCTGTCGCGGTAGGGCAGGTCGCGCTCCTGCAGCCACTCCGACATCTCCTTGCGGCCGCCCAGCTCGCCCACGAAGGCGGTGTCCAGCCACGGCTTGTAGATGCGCAGCCGCGGGTTGGCCAGCAGCCCGTAGCGGTAGAAGCGCTCGATGTCGTTGCCCTTGAACGTGGAACCGTCGCCCCAGATCAGCACGTCGTCGGCGAGCATCGCCCGCACCAGCAGGGTGGCGGTGACGGCCCGGCCGAGCGGGGTCGTGTTGAAGTAGGTCCGGCCGCCGGAGCGGATGTGGAACGCGCCGCAGCTCAGCGCCGCCAGGCCCTCCTCGACCAGCGCCTCGCGGCAGTCCACCAGCCGCGAGATCTCGGCGCCGTAGGCCTCGGCCCGGCCGGGGATGGAGGCGATGTCGCTCTCGTCGTACTGCCCGATGTCGGCGGTGTAGGTGCACGGCACCGCGCCGTTCTCGCGCATCCAGGCCACCGCGACGGAGGTGTCGAGGCCCCCGGAGAAGGCGATTCCGACCCGCTGGCCCACCGGCAGACTCGTCAATACCTTGGACATGGCTCAATACTATGCGATGGACTGCATGACTATGAAATCCGGGTGGCGGTCCGCGTGTTCGCCACCCAGACTCCGCGATGTCTCGAACTGTCGTTCGAGCGTCCTTGGAGCCGCGTCAGCGTCCGCGGCCGTCGAGCAGGAGTTCGGTCAGCTCCCGCGGCAGCGGGGTCTCGCGGTCGGCGTCGAACTCCCCGTGTGCGGTGATGCGGTTGGCGAAGCCGTCGAGGAGCAGCGGGATCCATTCGGCGACCTGCCGGGCCGGCAGGTCGGTGCGGATCTGCCCGCCCCGCTGGGCGCGCTCGGTCCAGGTGGTCAGTCCCTCGCGGATCGCTTCCTCGTCGGCTCGCAGGGCTGCCGCGACCGCCTCTTGGGCGGCGCGGCGGTCGAGCTGGCGTTCAGAAGCGGACGGGCGCGCGGCTGCGTCGTCCGGTGGTCACTCGGCTCTTGGATGACGGGCGCGCCGGGAACGCGAGTGCTGCACTGGTTCCCGGCGCGCCGGCCCGTCGCATGCACGGCACGGATGTGCCGTGGGCTTTCCCGGTCAGGCCGGTTCGGCGACGAACAGCGGGATGACCCGGTCCGTCTTGTTCTGGTAGTCGTCGTAGTCGGGCCAGACTTCGGTCGCCCGCGACCACCACTGCGCCTTCTCGTCGCCGGTGACCTCGCGGACGACCATGTCCTGCTTCTCGGTGCCGTCCTGCAGCTCGACGTGCGGGTTGGCCTTCAGGTTGTGGTACCAGACCGGGTGATCGTCGGCGCCGCCGTTGGAGGCGACCAGTGCGTAGGCGCCGTCGTGCTCGACCCGGATGACGGGGTTCTTGCGCAGCTTGCCGGACTTGGCGCCGACCGAGGTCACGACGACGACCGGGCGACCCATGATGGTGGTGCCCTCGGTGCCACCGGAGCTCTCGATCTTCTCGACCTGATCGCGCACCCAGCCCGAAGCGCTCGGGACGTACTCTCCAGTAAGAGGCATGGTCGACATCCTGCCCCCGGTCGGCGCGACGTGCCACCGGCGCGGCTCACGACCACATCGCGGAACCGTCCTGCGGCTCACCACCGCGGGCGAAACGGCCCCGCACGGCGTCCGGCGGGTCGCCGAAGCGACCCGCCGCGACGCGTCACCGGTTGGTATCGAAGGGCACGCCCTCCGGCTTGGCCTTCTCCAGATCAGCCTCGAAGGTGCCGTCCTTGAGCGCGAGGGTGGCACTGCCGAAGTCGGCGGCCACCAGCTCGTCCCGGACGCCGGAGGGGAAGTTGTTCCAGCTGACCAGCGCGGGGTACTGCCACGTCCCGTAGTCGTTCTCCGGCTGCTCGTCCTCGCCCGCGAGGCGGAACGCGTGCGTGCCGGGGCCGTCCTTGTGGTAGACGATCTTCGGGTGGCTGCCTTCCCAGGCGACCTCGGAGCTCGGGTGCGTGGCGTAGTCGCCGTGCGCGGACGCCGACACGTACTTCGCCTCGCCCTGGTTCACCCACACGACGACGTGCTCCAGGTCGTGCCGGTGACCGCCCAGCCCGCTGCCGTCCACGGCCTGGTCCTTCTCGAAGTACAGCGCGTACATGTAGGCGCACCAGCCGCTCTGGTCGTCGCACTTCGAGCGGGCGTAGGAGTTGGTGTTGTCCAGATCGGACTTGTCGTGGCAGTTGCCGTTGACGGCGCCGGAGAGCTCCAGGCCCTCGGCGACCGTCCCGTCGGCGCCGATGGCGGGAGTGGGGTAGCAGCCGTCCCCGTCGTAGTCGAACGCCGGCTGCCACTTGCCGTCGGGCTCGGCGACGCTGGAGGGAATCGCGGTCGGCGGTTCCGCCAGGGCGCTCGCGGGAGGCAGCCCGACGAACAGCAGCGCGGCCCCGACGACCGCGCGGGTGCCGAACCACAGCTTCCCCGGCCGGCGGGCGCTTCCGCGTCCGGTTCCGGACGCACCGGGAATCCGCGGGAAATCCGGGAATGGGAGGAGGGATGGGCGGAAGTGGATTCGTCGTCGGGAGAACGACGAGTTCGGTCGGTTCCCGGTGAACCCGGCGCGTGCCGGCGTTTTTCGCATTATGGCTGTCCCCACTAGGCCAGTCGCAACGATCGCCTTGATCGACTTCGACGACGATGGCGATCCTAGCGGGGTTCACGACGGCGAGAAATGCGTCTTCCGGCTCAGCGGGGATTCAGCGGAACGGTGATCCGCTGCGTCCATCAGCACGATGGCGGCCCACGTCGGAGTGGGCCGCCATCGTTGGGATCTGAACGAATTGTGTCTTTGGCTGAACTGGTGGTGTCGGTCAGGTTGCCGTTTCGTCGCTGCTTCGGCGTTCGATGAAAGTGTCCGGCGCGGATTCGGGGAGCTCGGTGCGCAGATCCGAATCGCGTAGCACCTCCCGCGCCTGCGCCTGCGGATCCTCGCTGCCCGCCGCCGACTCCTCCGGCAGCAACCGCGCGCGGTGCGCGGCGCGCTCGGGTATGTCGTTGCGCTCGTCGAACGTGCGCGGCGCGTCGGCGTCGTGCTCACGGCGCGCCTCCTGCTCCTCGCCGGCAGGCAGTTCGGTCTCGCCGAGGTCCAGCGGCTGGTCCTGCCGCTCCATGTCGCGTCCCTCCTCGTGGTGGTCGTGGTGAGGGCCGCCCGACGTCGTACCCCGCCGATCGTTGCGGTGAAACATTCGGTTCGCCGGGTGCGCACCGGAAAACCGGTTCGCCGGTGCGCACCCGACAACCGGTTGGGCGGGTCCGCACCGGCTGTCGGTGCCCGTGCTCAGGAACCGCGCAGCGCGGCGGCGAACCGCGGTGCGGCGTGCTCGACGGCGTAGCCGATGCCCAGCGTGGAGCCGGACGAGAAGGCCATCGTCAGCTCGTGGTCGTCGAGGACCAGCAGGTGTCCGGCCCGCGCGGAGGGGATCTGGTTCAGCACCGGGTCGTCGCGCAGCTGCCGGGCGTCGGCGCCGATGGGGAAGACGACGGTGAGGTCGGCGCTGATCGTGCTCAACCGCTCGTGGGCGATGTCGGTGTAGAAGGTGCCGTTGGCGAGCGCGTTGATCTCGGGCTTGTTCTTCATGCCCAGGTCGGTCATGAACTCGACGCGGGGATCACCGGGCAGGTACGCGCCCCACTTGTTGCCGTAGTAGGCGGCCACGGCCACCGTCTTGCCGGCCAGTTCGGGGTGGGTCCGGGCCGCGTCGCGCAGCCGGCCGTCGAGCTCGGCGACGCGCTGCTCGCCGAGCTCGGGCTTGCCGAGCGCCTGGGAGACCAGCCGCGTCTGCTCCCGCCATCCGGTCCCGTAGGCGACGGTGCCGGGCGGCGGCCCCACGGTCGGGGCGATCTTGGACAGGATCTCGTTCTGCGCGGGGTCTCCCGAGGAACGCGTGTTGAGGATCAGGTCGGGCCGCAGCGCCGCGATCGCCTCGTAGTCGGGCTGCGTGGTGCCCAACTGGGCCGGGGGCTGGGTGTAGAGGCCGGCGGCCCACGGGCCCACGCCGTTGCCGCCGAAGCCCTGCCAGTCGCTCGCGCCCACCGGCTGCACGCCGAGCGCGAGCGCGGTCTCGGCGTCGGACCAGCCGAGAGCGACCACGCGCTGCGGTCGAGACGGAACGGTGACCTGGCCGAACATGGTGTCCACCGAGGGCCCGGGCGTGCTCGCCGGCGCGTCACCGCCGCCGCTCGCGCAGGAGGTGACCATCATCAGCAGGCCGAGCACCGCGGCGGCGAAGCGGCCCTGTCGCAACATCAACACAAGCTCCCGGGGTGGAGTGGTACCAACGGGCGGTTAGGTTAACCTAAGCTAAACTGATCTTGCGATGCCGGTGTGTCCGGTGTGTGCCGTCCCCGGATCCCGACGGGTTCGCCGCGGGGCATGGGCGTCGGGAAACGGCGGACTTCCGGCCTGGGCGGTTCGGCGCCCGCCGGAGCAGTCGCAATAACAGGAAAGCCCGAGTGTTCTCGCCTTTCGCCGAAAGGTGTCGCTGACGGTGAGAGGTCTCGGTGGTTCGGGGCCGGTGAATTGTGCAGGTGCCACTCGGCCGGAAGCAGGATTGCGTTGCATGGCGATCGTGCTTCGGCGGTGCGGCTGCTTGGTCTATCCCGGGGTGGTTCCGCGGTCAGCAGAGCATGTCGTCCGGTCGGGTGCGGGAAAGGGTGTTCAGCGGTATTGGGTGCGAAACTCCTGCCGGCCGTCCACTTCCGATTGCGAAGCAATGGCACGAATCGGCTCGTTGTGCATATTCTGGCGCTTATTGATCAACCCGTTATACGTGTGATTCGCCGTCAACGACGGCGCATGGTTCGCCACCGTCGAGAGGACGCCGCATGACCGAGTCCATCCAACGAGACGCCGACAGCCAGGAAGCCGCCTGCCCGCACGCCCGCGCATACCCCTTCGGCGACCCGGGAGCCCTGGACTTGGACCCCGACTACGCCCGGGTGCGCGACGAGGAGCCGCTGACCCGCATCCGCATGCCCTACGGCGAGCAGGGCTGGCTGGTCACGCGCTACGACGACGTCAGGACGGTGCTGGCCGACCCGCGGTTCTCCCGTTCCGAGGTGCTCAAGCGCGACGTTCCCCGTCCGACGCCCCAGCAGGTCGAGCGGCCCGGAACGCTGGTCACCACCGACCCGCCCGAGCACGGGCGGCTCCGGCGCCTGGTGGCGGGGGCGTTCACCCACCGCCGGGCCGAGTCCATGCGCCCGCGCATCCGCGGGGTCGTCGACGAGCTCGTAGACGAGATGCTGGCCGGGGACAAGCCCGCCGACCTGGTCGCGGCCGTGTCGATGCCGTTGCCGGTCAACGTGATCTGCGAGCTGCTGGGCGTGCCGCGGGAGGACCGCCACGTCTTCCACTCCGGCGCCGTCCTGTCCGACTACACCGTCCCGGCCGACGAACGCGAGGCCACGTTCAAGAGCCTGGCGGACTATCTGGCCGTCCTGATCGCCGAACGCCGCGCCCGTCCGGAAGGCCCCGGGGACGACGTGCTCGGCGCTCTCATCAGCGCGCGCGACACCGACGGCGACCGGCTCTCCGAGGACGAGCTGATCGAGCTCTGGGTGGACATCCTCGTGGCGGGCTACGCGTCGATCATGAGCGTGACTCCCGACATGGTCGTCACCCTGCTGACCGAACGCGACCGGTGGGACGGCCTGGTCGCCGACCCCGGCGGTGTGCCCGACGCGGTCGAGGAGATGCTGCGGGTGATGCCGACCATCATCGAGTCCGGCCACTCGCGGGTCGCGACGGAGGACGTCGAGATCGCCGGCGGCACGGTGCGCGCGGGAGAAGCCGTACTGCCCTGCCTGCCCGCGGCCAACCGCGATCCCGCGGTGTTCGACGCGGCGGAGGAGATGCGCCTGGACCGCGACGCGGGCAAGCACATCGCCTTCGGCTTCGGCCCGCACTACTGCCTCGGCGCGTCGCTGGCCCGGGTGCAGTTGCAGAGCGTGCTGACTGCGCTGGTCAGGAAGGTTCCCACGCTCGACCTCGTGGAGGCCGTCCGCGAGGACTCGACCCGCGTCGCCGCCGCGGTCCAGGGACAGCTGCTGGTCACCTGGTGAGCACCGGCGGCGCGTGATTCCGGTCTGGGGAAGCGGTATCCGGGAAGTCGCGGCATCGCCGGCGCTTCCCGGAACCGTCGCACCTCGATGATTTGGCCCGCCATCGGCATGTTGCGCAGTGCGGGTGGGTCGCCGGTCAGCTCAGGCCGAGCCCGCGCCTGCCCGTCTCGTTGAGCTGATCGGGGGTGAAGCGCCCCTCCCACTCCCGCTCGTAGTGCTCCTCGGGGAAGTCGCCGGGGCTGGAGCCGGTCCGGAACGCCTCGCGCACGCTCTCCGAGTACGCCTCGTTGCGCGGGCACCAGGGGGCGGCGGGGATGTACATGACGTTGCCCCAGCCCTTCTGGTCGGTTACCGGCGCGACGCTGTGGATCATGTCGCAGTGCCACCACACCGAGTCGCCCGCCGAGATGTCGGGGATGCCGGTGAGGGCCTCCACCAGCATCGGGTGCCACTTCCGGTCCGCTGGGAAGACCTGGTTGGTGGTGACGCCGCACATGTCGTCATCCGGCACGTCCGGCAGCAGTGGCCGCAGCATCAGGTACGCCATGGCCTCGGGGATCGGAACGGTGTGCAGGACGCCCTGGTCGTGGGCCATGTCCGACAGCGCCGTCCAGCCCTGGAAAGTCCGGAACGCCGAGCACATCGTCGAACCGGGGTACTGCGACGCGGCGGTGCGGTGGGCGGCGTCCCACGGGTCGTACTGCTCCACCGTGCCGTCGAAGAGGTGGCGGAACGCCTGCTGGTGGGACCGGGTCATCCACAGGTCGAGGGTGCCCGGGTCGCAGTGGGTGCCCAGGCCGCCGGAGTCCGATCCCGGTGGGCGGCGCCGGATGCGGTCGGGGTACAACGCGTCGCGGTCGGGCTCGAACCACCGCACGCCCTGCGACTCGTGCTTCCAGAACGAGTTCAGGAACGCCTGCACGCGCGCCATCCGGTCGCTCTGGCGTGCCTGCATCTGCGCGTTGGACCAGTAGATCGGGTAGATCTCGGGCTTGGAGCCGACGCTGCCGAAGAAGTCGTCGCCGGGGCCGGAGTAGTTCTCGAAGAACCGGTTCCGCTCGACGTAGTCGACGATCTCGGCGTCCCAGGCCAGCGCCTGGTCGCGGTCGAAGTGCCCGCGCACGACCAGGCAGCCCCGCCGCCGGACCTTGTCGCGCTGCTCGGCGCTCACGGTGCCGCGTTCGACGTCGGCGTAGTCGACGACCGGCCACACGCCCTCGCCGCGCGCCTGGTCCGCCCTGATCTCGGCGATCCGCGCGGCGATGCGGTGCTCGACGGCGACGAACACCTCTTCGACGGTGCGGCCGGACGACGCGATGCGCGCCCGCAGGGCGGGCTTGATCCGCCGGATCGCCGCGGACAGGTCCGCGGGCTCGGTTTCCCAGTGGGGCAGCTCCGGCAGGGTGCGCTCGGGTGCGGTGGTCACGCCGGCCTCCTTTGGTTAGGACTCCTAACTAATGGACGACGGTAGTGGCTCCGCGGCCGTTTGGGCAAGACTCCTGACTAAACTGGGCGCCATGTCCTCCGCCAAGCCGTCGCTGGAACTGCTGCGCACGCTCACCGACGAGCACGTGTTGCGCGCGGTCATGGCCCACGGGCGGCTGACCCGCACCGAGATCGCCGCGCTCACGGGCATCTCCAAGCCGACGGTGTCCGAAAGCGTGCGGAGGCTGAGCGAGGCCGGCGTGCTGGCCGACACGGGGGAGCGGACGACCGGCCGCGGACGGGCGGGCTCCTACTACTCGCTCTCGCAGCGCTGCGGAACGGCCCTGGTCGCGAGCATCACCCCGCACGGTGTGAGCGCCGAAGCGGTGGACGCCTTCGGTCAGGTCGTCGCCCGGTCCTCGGCCCGTCTCGGCAGGTCCTCGGGGCCGGTGCCGGCCGCCGAAGCGCTCGCCCAGGCCGCCGCCGAGCTGCGGCGGGAGGTTCCCGGTGGGCTGCGCTGCGCGGTGGTGAGCGCCGCGGATCCCGTCGACCGCGCCAGCGGCCGGCTCGTGGAGCTGCCGGATGTGCCGTTCGTGGTCGGCGAGCTCGACCCGGGCGCGGTGCTGGCCCCGCTGGTCGACGGCGAGGTGCGGGTCGACAACGACGTCAACTGGGCGGCCCGCGCCGAACGCGGCGACGGCTGCGCCGCGGGCGTCGACGAGTTCGTCTATCTCCACCTCGGCGAAGGTCTCGGATGCGCGGTGGTGTCCGACGGTCAGGTGCGCCGCGGGCACCGCGGTCTGGCAGGCGAGATAGCCCATCTCCACACCGAGGGCCCCGACGGCAGGGCCGCGGTGCTCACGGAGGTGTTCGCGGCCCTCGGGCTGCGCCACGAGGCGTCCACCGCCATCGACGTCGAAGCGCTGCGCAAGGCCGTCGGTGCCGGCGGAGTGGAGGCGGAACGCCTGCTCGACGCGCTCGCGCGTGCCGTGTGCGGAGTCCTGTCGGCCGCCGTCGCGCTGGTGGACCCGCAACTGGTCGTCCTGGGCGGGCCGTGGGGCGGCGAGCCCGCGGTGGCCCGGGTCGTGGGTGAGCGGTTCGCCGGGTCGCCGCGCGCCGTGCCGGTCGCGCAGGCGCAGGTCGCCGAGCCGGAGCTGGCGGGCGCCCGCGCGCAGGCGCTGGAGGACCTGCGGGAGCTCGTCGTCTCCGGCCCGCGTGGTCTCGCGACCACCGGCGCGTCGAGCTGACCGCGGCACCGCGCCCGCGAGGTGTTCGCCGCAGGGCGCCCGCGAGGTGTTCGCCGTGCGCGTTTTCCCGGCACCGCCGGACGGGTAGCACTCGGCGGTACCCGCTTGCGTGACGGAGGTGCGTGGGAAGTGAGCGACGACCAGAACATCATCGGCACGGTGAGCTCCCTGGTCGACGAGGAGCACCGGCTGCGCACGGAGGCGCAGCAGGGCCGGATCGCCTCCGAGGAGGAGCAGCGACGGCTCGCCGACATCGAGGCCCGCCTGGACCAGTGCTGGGACCTGCTGCGGCGCCGCCGGGCACGGCGCGAGATCGGTGACGATCCCGACGCGGCGTCGCCCGCACCGGTCGCGGAAGTCGAGAACTACCAGCAGTGACCGTTGGTTGACCACCATTTGTCCTTAGTGGACGGAAGCGTGGCCCGTCTCGAGGGTGCCTCGCGCTGATGCGTAGTCGGCACCGACACGTAGCCGGATCGAAGCGCACCACTTCTCCAGCCGAGTTCGAGCGTGTTGGAGGTCAACGCCGTTGTGCGAGGCGGGCGCGCCGAGGCGGAACGGCTCCTGCTCGTACAGCTTTGTCAGTTGCGGCGAGCCCGGGCCGGGGCGTGCCCCTGGAGGCCGGGGCACGCTCGTTCGAGGCGCGTCGGCTGGGGTGCGGCGCTGATGATCGTTTCGCTGGAGTAGCCGGCCGCACGCGCGCCGCCGGGCAGCCCGGCAGCGCGGGCGGTCGAGGAAAGTCGCAGAAGCCAGGACGGGAGACCCGGCCCTCCTCGTGGAGGAATCCCGCCTGTGCCGCCGGAAGGCGCACCGCACATGCGGTGACCGCCGCGGCGGCGTCACCAGGAGGTCGAGGTGGGCAGCCGGGTCGCCCCAGCGGTCCTCGCCATGGCGTTCGCCGTGGTGCTGGCCGTGGCGTTCTTCGTCCCGTTCGTCGTGCGCGAGTACCGCAGGCACGGCGAACTCGGTGCGGGTGCGGCGTTCCTGAGGTTCGCCGCACTGCTGTACGTGCTCGCGCTCGCGTGCTACGTGCTGAGCCCGTTCCCGCCGCTGATCGAGCGCTCCTGCGAGATCTTCGGCCGACTCCGGCCGCAGTGGCGGCCCCTGGCGGGTTTCGACGGGGTGCGCTGGCCCGCGAGCTGGCAGGAGGCGGCCGATCTGCTGGTCACCAACGGCTCGGTCCAGCAGTTCGCGCTCAACGTCGTGCTGTTCGTACCGCTGGGAGTGCTGCTGCGCCGCTCGTTCCGGTTGGGAATGCTGCGCGTCGGCGTGCTCGGCTTCGCCGTGTCGCCGGCGATCGAGCTGACCCAGCTCACCGGCGTGTGGGGCCTTTACCCGTGCCCGTACCGGATGTTCGACGTCGACGACCTGATCGCCAACACCGCGGGCGCGCTGGCCGGCCGGATCGCGGCACCCGCCGTGCTCCTGGTCCCGGGCCGCGTCGGCCGCGTGCCGCGCGACTTCCCGCGCCCGGTGAGCCGGTTCCGGCGGCTGACCGGGATGTCGTGCGACCTGTTGCTGCTGTGGTGGACCGGCGGTGCCGCCCGCCACGTCGTCGGCTTCGCCCAGGACCACGGCGTGCTGGGGCACCTGCCGTGGCTGGAGCCGACCGCGCTCTGGACAGGCCCGCTGTTGCTGCTCCTGCTCGCGCTGGCCGGTGGTGGCAGCACCCTCGGACAGCGCGCGGTGCTCCTGCGCTCGGCACGTCCGGCCGGCGTGCGGCTACCCGTCGCAGCCGTGGCCTGCCGGTGGCTGGTGGACGTCGGCGGCCTGGGGCTGGCGCAGGGGGCGCTGCACGCCGCCGGATTCGCGGCGCTGTGGCTACCGCTCACCCTCATCTGGGCCGCTGTCCACGGATGGGGCGTGCTCAGCACGCCGGACCACCGCGGACTTTCCGGGCGGCTGGCCGGATTGTGCGTGGTCGACGCCCGGATCAGGCCGCGAACCGTTCAGTCGGAGCCACGGGAGGCACACCGCGGGGCTCAGGTGCACGCCAGTTCGGGGAAGCCGTGCGGATGAGGCGCGCGGTGCCCGTGCGACCCGTTGAGGGTGACATCGCCACCGTCCGGGAGGCCGAGCGCGGCGCGGAGCCGTTCCGCCCGCGTCCAGTGCGGCACCGCGGCGGCCCTGCTTCCCAGGTGCGCCAGCGTGTTGCCGATCGCGCGGTGGTGCCTGGCCTGGAAGACGAGGTCCTCGGCATCTCTGGCCGCCGAGAGCCCGCGGGAGAACATGCGCAACGCCTTGTCGTGTTCGCCGAACTCCCGGACGAGCTCGCCCGCGATCAGCAGCACCGCGGCGCCGTGCACCCGCGACCCGTTGTCGCGGACCAGTTCCACGGACCGCCGCAGCGCGTCCATCGCGTCGGTGCGCTCGCCCTCGGACTGGTGCACCCACGCCTTGCCGAGCAGTGCGTACGTCTCGACCGCGACGTTGCCGACCGCCCCGGCGACCTCGATCGACCCGGTCAGCCGCGCCAGCGCCTCGGCGGGCCTGCCCGCCGCGTGCAGGAAGCGGCCCAGGCCGAGCATCGCGTTGCACGCGTCCTGCGGTTCGTCCCGGCCGAGCCGGACGGCCTGCTCGCCGTGCGCCACGGCGTCGCCCGCGCGGCCGGACCGGACCAGGTTCTCCCCGACGCGGACGTGGAAGACCGCCTGCGCCTGGTTGTCGCCGAGCTCGCGAGCGGCCGCAAGGCCGAGCCGGGCGGCCTCGGCCTGCGCGGGGAGATCGCCGAGGTGGTGCTGGAACCGCTCCAGGCACAGCGCCAGCCGCCACGCCCGGCCGTGGTCGCCGCGGGCGCCGGCCAGCGCGAGCGCCCGGTGCAGGTTGGTCTCCTCGGCGCGGAACCAGTCGAGCGCCTCCTTCACCGTGCTCAGTTCCGGGGACTCCGCCGGCGGGCGTGCGACGCGCATCGCCGGCTGCCACGCCTCATCGGTGACCAGCCGGCGGCCGGCGTCGGCAGTGTGCAGGTAGTAGTCCAGCAGCCGTTCGGTCGCGGCGTGCCGGTCGGCCGCGGGCTCCTCCTCGGCGACCGCCGCGGTGTAGAGCCGCACGAGATCGTGCCTCGCGTAGCGCTCTGGCCCGCTTTTGTGCAGCAGGTGCACCGAGATGAGGCTTTCGAGCCGGGGCTGGACCTCCGCGACGGTCGTACCGGCCAGCGCGGCCGCGGCGCCGCGGTCGACGTCGGTTCCCGGATGCTCGCCGAGCCGCCGGAACAGCCGGGCGGAGGCGGCGTCGAGCCTGCGGTAGCTCCACGCCAGCGCGGTCCGCACGGTGCTGCCGGAATCCGGCAGCGAGAGCCGGTGGAGCCGGTGGCGCTCGTCGGAGAACGCCTCGACCATCGCCCGGAGCGTGCCGTGCTGATGGCTGCTCCCGCGGGCGGCGGCGATGCGCAGGGCCAGCGGCAGCCGGTCGCACAGCTCGGCCAGCTCGGCCGCCGCCGCGGGCTCGGCGGCGACCCGGTCCGCGCCGAGTACCAGCCCGAGCACGGTGACGGCCTCGTCGCGGCTCAGCGCGGGCACGGTGACCCGGACCGCGCCCTCGGTGGCCGCCAGGTCGTCCAGCCGGCTCCGGCTGGACACCAGTACCGCGCAGCTGGAAGTGCCGGGGAGCAGCGGACGCACCTGCGCGGCCGAGCGCGCGTTGTCGAGCACCACAAGCATCCGGCGGCCGGCCACCGCCGAGCGGTACAGCGCGGCGCGTTCGTCGGCGTCGGCGGGGATGCGCGCGTCGGGCACCCCCAGCGCGCGCAGGAAACCGGTGAGCACGTGGTCGGGG
Organism: Saccharopolyspora erythraea NRRL 2338; assembly: GCF_000062885.1. Taxonomy (NCBI): domain Bacteria; kingdom Bacillati; phylum Actinomycetota; class Actinomycetes; order Pseudonocardiales; family Pseudonocardiaceae; genus Saccharopolyspora; species Saccharopolyspora erythraea. Next base: position 3,211,103 of record NC_009142.1, read on the forward strand.
GCGACCGGATCGGTCTCGTCGAACCCCCGCAGATCGGCGAACAGGTGCCCGTCCGGGAACCGCGCGGCCACCTGGTGCGCCCAGCGCAGCGCGAGCGCGGTCTTGCCCACCCCGGCCGGCCCGACCAGGATGCGGATCGCGCCGTCGGCGCCCCCGTTCGGCCCCAGCTTGGCCAGTTCGGCCTCGCGACCGGCGAAACCCCTGTTCTCCCTGGGAAGTTGCAGCGGCACGCACTTCGGCGCGGTCGGCTCGGGCGCGTCGTGGGCGGTGAGTACGGTGTGGAACGCCTGCCGCAGCCCGATTCCGGGGTCGACCCCCAGCTCGTCGGCGAGGCGGGTGCGCGTGTCGTGGTAGACGTTCAGCGCCTCGGCCTGCCTGCCGGCGTGGTGCAGGCTGAGCACCAGCAGCTCGACCAGCGGCTCGCGCAGCGGGCGCAGCGCGACCGCCTCGTGGAGCAGGTCGATGCCCTCGGCGGTGCGGCCGAGCCGGTGCAGCCGCCTGCCCAGCTCCTGGATGGCGGTGACCACCGACTCCTCCATCCGCGCCGAGATCACCCGGCGCAGCCGCTCGGCCGGGACGTCGGCGAGCACCGGGCCGCGCCGCAACGCCAGCGCGGTGCGCAGCAGCTCCACCGCTTCGGCGTCGGTCGCCGTCCTGGCTTCGGCGAGCAGGTCCTCGAACCGGGTCACGTCGAGCTGCGAGCGGTCGGCGACCAGCTGGTAGCCGGGCGAGCGGGTGACCAGCTCCACGCCGTCGCCGAGGACCTTGCGCAGCTGGGCGATGTGGCCCTGCAGCGCGGCTTTCGCGCTGGGAGGCGGACTGCCCTCCCAGACCACGTCCAGCAGCCGGTCCATGGACACGACTCGGTTCAGGTCGAGGGCGAGCGCGGCCAGCACGCTGCGCCGTTTGGCGGCACCGAGCCCGGCTGTGCTCCCGTCCGCCCGCAGCAGCTCCGCGGGGCCCAACAAGCGAATCCGCATCAGTGGCCCGTCCCCAGAGAACATGTTGATTTCTCATGTTAATTGATAAAGGCGCTGTTGATCAGGCGGCCCGCGATTCGGAGTTGGTGCCGCGTTGGCGGCGCGTTGGCGCGCACCGGCATGATCACCTGCGTTATGCGCATGTCCTGGGGAGATTCATGAGCGAGAGCGAGCCCACCGTTCCGGCGGAGCAGGCGTCGCGGATGGTGGCCCGCTCCGCGGTAGAGGTCGGCACCCTGAAACGGGCGGTGGAGTCGCAGCAGCTGCGCCTCGACCCGGCGGCGGGGGAGCAGATCCGCTCGATGCTCGACGAGCACATCGCCAAGGTCGACGCGTGGTTGCGGCAGACGGGGGACCTCGCCCGCCACGCACCCCTGGGCGAGAACCCGGTGGGCACGGCCATGGCGGAGAAGTTCGCGAGCCGGGCCGACGGTGACGAGACGTCCTTCGCCGGTGTGCTCAGGCGCTACCGCGAGGTCCTGCAGGAGGCGCAGGACGCGGTGGGCGATGCCATGCGCACCTACCACGAAGTCGACGCCCACGCGGCCGACAGCTTCCGGCAGCTCATCCAGTGACCGCGGCCGGTGCCGTGCTCGCGAGCACGGCACCGGGCCCGCGCGGTCGATCCGGACTCCGCCGTCTCGCACCGGCGGCCACCGCAGTTGAGGAAAGAGACCGAAAATGCCCTCGGAAGCGCAAGCACCGACTGGGCCCGCCGCGGACAACGCGTTGCGGGAGACGCAGAACTGGGCCGCGCGCAGCCACCGCGAGCTCTACGAGGCCGTGCACGTCGCCAACGATCCCGGTCGCGTCGGCGAGCTCGCCCAGCAGTGGAGCAGGCTGAGCAGCGAGATGGCCGAGGCCGCCCAGCAGATGGCGGAACGGCTGCGCGCCACCGAATCCGGCTGGCAGGGCGAAGCCGCCACCGCCGCGCGGTCGGCGATCCAGAAGCTGGCGGACTGGAACGTGACCGCCGGCGAGACCGCCGGTGCGCTGGGCGAGTGGATCTCGGCGCAGGGCCGGATCATGGAGACCGCCAAGGCGCAGATGCCCGAACCCGTCGAGGGCGCGGAGAACCTCGAGAAGTTCGCCGCTGCGACCTTCGTCGCGGGCAACATGGAAGCCTTCCACAAGGCCTCCGCCGACGCGCGCGTCCTGCACGAGCGGTCCAGCAGCGCGCACCAGCAGGCGGTCGAGGTCATGACGTGGATGGAGAAGGAGTCCCGCGTCGTGGACTCCGACACGCCGCGCTTCACCAGGCCGCCGAACCCGCTCGAGGACGAACAGCCGCACATGTTCGGGCGATCGGTCGCCCAGGGCGGCGGCGCGGGCGGCCCTGGTGGGGCGCAGCCGCAGGGCGGTGCCGGAGGCCCCGCGGGGCCGGGCGCACCGGTGGACGGGCAGCAGCCGGGCGGACAACCGTTGAACCCGCAGTCGCCCGGCGGTCAGGCGCCCGGCGGTCAGCCCCTGGGTGGCCCGGGCGGTGGTCAGCCCCACGGCGGCCGGCTCCCGGGCGACGAGATCACCCCCGGTGGTCCTCCCGGGAGCCCCAAGCAGAACGTCCCGACGTTGTCGGAGTTCCAGCCGAACGCCCACGGCGGTGGCGGTCCGCAGGGCGGTGGACCGTCGCTGCAGGCGTCCCCGCACGGCGGCGGTGGGCCCGCTCAGGAGGTCGGCGGCCCGTCGTCCGGTCCGTACCGCGGCGGAGGCGGAGCGCCCCGGCTCGGGGATTTCGAACCGGGCAGCACGACCTCGCAGGGCACCACGTTCAAGCCGTCGACCGCGGATCCCGGCCAGGGCCAGGACATCACGCACCAGCCGAGGACGTTCCAGGGCCCCGACGGCCCCACCGTCGGCGGTCAGCCCCTCAACCCCGGCGGCGGGAAGCGCGGTCCCGGCGGTGAGCAGCGCGGTCCGGGTGGCCCGCGCGCCGGCTGGAGCGGCCAGATCCCGCCGATCCCGAGCACCGGCGGTCCCGGAGGCACCGGGCTGGGTGGTTCCGGTGGTGCGGGCGGCGGTGCAGGCGGGGCCGGCGGTGCCGGTTCCGGTGCCGCGGGCGGTCCGGGCATGCGCGGCGGGACCTCCGGCACGGGCGGCGTGACGGGAATCGGCCGCGGAGAGGGCGTCCCCGGCGGCAGGGGTCCCGGCGGGCCCGGCCAGTCCGGAGGAGCCGGTGCCGGTGCGATGGGTGCCGGCGGGATGGCGCCCGGAGCCATGGGCCAGCGCGGCCGGGGCGACGACGACCAGCAGCGCTCCAGCAAGTACGTCGAGGGCGGCCCGGTCGTGGAGGTCCCCGGCGCCGACCTGCCGCCGCCGGTGATCGGTGAGGGCAGGCGCAAGAAGAAGCAGGACCAGGGGTGAGCATGTCCGCAAGGCCGGATTTCGCGCTGTCGGCCGCCGAGTTCGACCTCGTCCACGACGCGCTGGGCCTGGGGCGGCCTCCGTTCCCGCTCGAGGTGCCCAGCCGGGGCGCGACGATGGAGGAGCGCGCCGAGCTCGCCGACGAGGCGTACCGGGCGCTGTCCGAGCGCGGTCTGGCCGACGGGCGTCGGCTGGACCCCGGGCTGGAGCAGCTGCTGCGGCTGCTGACCGAGCACGACACGTCGGTCGACGCGGTCGGCCACCTGCACCGGCCCGTCCGGGCGCTGGCGGCCGCCGACCGGAACACCGGCGTGCTCGCAGAGGTCGCGGCGGACGAGGTGTCGCTGACCGAGATCCGGCCCACCGCGCTTGCGATGTCGATCGTGGGCGTGCTGCCTCCCGGCGAACCAGGCCAGTTGCGCGGGGTTTCGATGCCCCGCGACACGCTCACCCGCGCGCTCGCCGAGGACGACGAGGACCCCTTCGGCGGTGACCTCGACGAGGAGGTCGCGCTGACCCGGGCGGGTCTTCCGGCGCACGACGCCGCGACGTTCACCGAGCTGGTGAACAGCCGTTGCGCCGGTGGCCAGTTCGGGGTCTCGCACCGGTCGATGCGGGCGTCGACATTGGTCAACTGGTTCGACACCAACCAGGGCCGGTACCTGATGACCAGCGAGGGCTCCTGGCTGAGCATCACCCCGGCCGACAACCGGCGCATCGAGCACCGCCTCGCCGACGTGCTGTCCGCGGTCGCCTGAGGCAGGAGGGATCAACCATGACTTTCGAGGTCACCGCCGAGGAGCTCACCGCTCACGGCAGCCATCTGGACGGGTTGACCGACCGGCTGAAGACCGCGATCTCGGCGGCCGAGACGGTGAGCATGTCCGACGAGGCCTACGGGCTGCTGTGCTCGTTCCTGCCGCCGATCGTCAACCCGATGGAGCAGAAGGGCATGGACGCGCTGAAGGCCGCCAGCGAGGGCGTCAGCGCCACGGCGGACAACATCCGCAGCACGGCGAAGCAGTACCTGGACACCGACGACGGCAACGCCGTGTCGTTCGATCCGCTGCTCAAGGCCCACGATCAGGTCTGAGCGCGGTTCGGCCGCGGTAGGAGGAGGTTGAGCAATGCCCGGCGAGAGCCGAGGGGGATTCGCCGCGATCGGTGCGGACCCCGAGGAGGCGCAGCGGCGCATCCAGGAGTGGGCGCAGGGATTCGCCCAGAAGGCCGAGCGCTACCAGGCGGTGCAGGAGCAGACCGAGCGGCTGCGGCTGACCGCCGCGAGCCCGGACGGCCGGATCAAGGTGACCGTGCGCGCCGACGGCAGCGTGACGGACCTGGAGTTCACCGACAAGGTCCGCTCGATGGCACCGTCCGAGCTGGCCGCGCAGATCCTGGCCACGATGCATCGGGCGCAGGCCGACATCGCGAGCCGGGTCGGCGAGACGATGGCCGCGCAGCTCGGTGACGAGGACATGCAGACCCGGTCGATGATGCTGGACAACCTGCGCGAGCGGTTCCCGGAGCAGCCGGAGGAGCCCGAGCAGGAGACGACGTCGAAGTGGGACGCTCCCGAGGACGACGCGCCGAAGCCGCCGCCACCGGCCCCGCCTGCGGGCCCGTCCGGTCCGTCGGCGACCCCGCCGAAGCCGGGGACACCGCCGCAGCAGCAGAAGCGGTCGCAGTTCGACGACTACGACGACGGCGACTTCGGCCCCGACTTCGACCCGCTGCGGGACTGACGCGCACTTCCGCGGTTCGGTGCCGCGGGGTCGGGCGTGCGCTGCCGCGCCTCCGTGCCGCGGGTCAGGCGTGCTCGCGCCAGATCCGGCGCGACTCCCCGGCGGGATCGCTGACCACCTCGAGCGGCACGTTCCAGGAGCGCGCCAGGCGCCAGTCGGTGCCGAACTCCGGCCACCCGGGGTCGCCGCTCGCCGCGAACGACGTCCAGGCCCGGCGCAGCTGTGCCGACAGCACCTCGAAACCGGCCGGTGCGGGGTCGCCCAGGAGGGGACGGCCGATCTCGTCGTCCAGGACGCCGAACAGGAACGGCACGTCGATGGAGTGGCAGGCGCCGTACGCGCCGTCGAGCACGGGCGCGGGCCAGGCGAACTCGTAGAGGTAGGTCTTCCCGCCCGCCTCGGCGTGCCCTTCGGCGCACCACAGCGTCGGCATGCGGAACAACGAGTCGGTGAGCATCAGCTCGTGCAGGCCGGCGTCGGAGATGCCGGGATGCGCGGCCCGGTACCGCGGCAGCGCCTCCGGCGCCAGCCGCATGCCGCGCGCCACGGCGACCGGATCGCTGCCGGAGAGGTCGAGGCCGGCGGCGAACACGCGGCACTCGTCGCGGGTGAACCCGGCGATCAGGTCGATCTCGCGCCCGGCACCGGCGCGCAGCGCCTCCCACGGACGTCGCTCCAGCACGTCGTCGCCGAACATCGGCGCATACGGCGTGTGCGAGTTCGTCCACGCCGACGGATCGGCGGTCATCGCGGCCGACGGCGCGGACTGCGCGCCATGGATCGCCTCTGAGGGAAGTGAGCCCAGTTCGGCTGCGGTGGGGGAGACACCGAGCTGGTCGGTGACCATCTCGGCCACAGCCCGCGCCTCGGCTTCCGGGACGAACAGCCCCCCGACGCTCTGGGCGATCCCCCTGCGCAACAAGCCGCGCGCGGCGGGGCTGGAGACCAGCGCGACGACCGAGCTGCCACCGGCGGACTGCCCGGCGACGGTGACGTTGCCGGGGTCGCCGCCGAAACCGGCGATGTTGTCGCGCACCCAGCGCAGTGCGGCGATCTGGTCCAGCAAGCCGCGGTTGGCCGGTGCGTCGGCGACCCAGCCGAAACCCTCGTAGCCCACGCGGTAGTTCAGCGACACGAAGACCACGCCCTCTCGGGCCAGCGCGGCGCCGTCGTAGGCGGGACTGGCGGAGGAGCCGTGCATGAACATGCCACCGTGGATCCACACCAGGACCGGCAACCCGCGCGCACCCACGTCAGGGCTCCAGACGTTGACCGTGAGGCATTCGGTGCTGTCGCCGGGTTTCCAGGGCGACACCTGCCCCGGCATCGGCGCTGCCTCCTGCGGCACGGACGCGCTGAACGCGGTCGAGTCCCGCACGCCCTCCCACGACGGCGCGGGCAGCGGCGCCTGGAACCGTGCAGGCCCATCCAACGGGGCGGCGTAGGGAATCCCCTTGAACACGCTCACATCGCCGGCGGAGAACCCACGCACGCGCCCGGACCCGGTTCGCACGATCACGTCCATGAACCACATATACCGGAATGTCCGTTGTGCGGTGGGCGATTCCGGAGCAGGGGGACCGTTGTCCGGCGCCGCGTAAACGGCCATGCGGAGCGATCGCGCCGCGTATGCTCCGATCATGTCTCCGGTCCGGTCCCGGTGTGCGGTCCGTTCGCGGGTGACGACGGCCGCAAGCCCCGTCGGCGCGGACCGCGATGGGATCTGACGCCGAGCGGCGGCTCCGGGTCGCCGTCCTCGGTCCGCTGCGGGCGTGGCGCGGTGACGAGCTGCTGGACCTCGGCACGGTCCGCCAGCAGGCGTTCCTGGCCGCGCTGGTCCTGCGCCCGGACGTGACGGTCAGCCGGCGGGAGCTGCTCGACGGCGTGTGGGGGGCGAGCCGCCCGGTACGGGGATCAAGGTCGTGCCCGGTTACGTCGCTCTACCGGCTTCGCAAGTGCCTGCGGGGCGATGGGCCGGACTCAGCCGTGATCGGTGGCGAACGGGGTGGGGACCGCTTCCGCAGTGGTGGCGTCTCGGTTGATGCGGCACTGCTGGAGCGGATCGTCGTCGAAGCGGACACGACCGCGCTGTCCGGAGACCTCGTCGCGGCGGTGGACGGCTACGACCGCGCGCTCGCGCTGTACGAGGGCGAGCCGCTGGCCGGGCTGCCCGGGCCGTTCGCGGCGGGGGAGCGGCGGCGCCTGGCGGAGCGCCGGGTCGCGCTGTCGCAGCGGAAACCGGAATGGCTGTTGCGGCTGAACCGCCCCGCCGACGCCATCGGCGAGTTGTCGGCGCTGACCGCGGCGCACCCGCACAACGAGACGTTCGCGGCGTTGCTGATGCGCGCTCTCCACGCCGGCGGACGCCGGGCGGACGCGCTGTCGGTGTTCGCCGAGTTGCGGCGGTGCCTCGTGGAGGAACTCGGCGTCGAGCCGGGGGAGGAAGCGCGCGCGGTGCACCAGGCCGTGCTGCGCGGCGATGACGCCGCTCTCGCCACCACCTCGCCGAGCCGACCGCCCGTGCGGGCCGCCGGAGCACGCCGGGTCGTCCGCGACGAGCTCCCGGTGGACACCGGCGAGCTGGCGGGGGCGTGACCAGGAACTCGCGCTGCTCACCGCACTGTCACCGCGCGGGCGACGGCTGGGTGAGCGTCAACCCGTTGCGCCAGGCCGACTTGCGCGGCGCCGTCGAGGTCCTGGCCGCGACGGCCCGCGTAGCTCGGTGATCAGGATTCCCGCAGCAGCGCCGTGACGATCTCGGCGAGCCGCTCCGGTGCCGAGTAGTTCAGCGTGTGGCCCGTGTCGGGCACCTCCGCGAGGCGCCCGCGGGGCAGCGCCGCGGCGACCTCCCGCGCCCACGCGCGCGGTGCGATCGGGTCGCGGCTGCCGCGCACGACGACCGCGGGCGTGGGCACGTGGTGGAGCTTGTGCTCGACCGGGTCGTCGAGCAGGTGGTTGAACGTGGTGATGATCCGCCGCGGACCGCAGTCCAGGTAGTCGAGGAGGAGCACGAAGGCCAGTGCGGATCGCTCCCGCGCACCGTTGCGGACCAGCCGGCCGAGCTGGCGCGGCCAGGAGCGGGCGTGCCGGTCGACCGTCGGTCCGGTGAGCACCACGGGCCCGAGCAGTTCGGGGGAGTGCACGGCCAGGTCCACCACCACCTGGCAACCGGCGGAGTTCGCCACGAGCGGCACGCCCCGCCGCGCCGTGGCGCGCAGCCACGCCGCGAGCGCCTCGGAGAGCCCGCGCACGTCCGGCGACTCCCGCGAACCAGGGGTGCTGCCGAAGCCGGGCAGGTCCGGTGCGACCACCCGCAGCCCGGGTGCCAGGCACCGGGCCAGCGGCAGGAAGTACCGGTGCGAGCAGCCGAGCCCGTGCACGCAGACCACCTCCGGCGCCTCGCGGGGCCCGAGGACGGCGGCGTGCACCCGGGTACCGGCAGCCGCGGTGACTTCCACCCGTTCCCAGCCGGTGGTTCCAGCCCTGGCCGCCCGCGTTCGCACCGGCCTCATCCGGGTTCACCGCGCCGCTTGCGGTGCGCGACCCAGGCGAAGTCGACCACCGCGATCACCGCCAGCACGAGCAGAACCCACGCCATCCAGCCCAGCGGCGGCAGGTACACCCACAGCAGCACGGCGGCCACCGTGCAGAACACCGCGCCGAACCCGGCCAGCCACAGCCGCAACGTCAGCGCGCTCAGCGCGGCGGGCGCGCCCATCACCCGGTGCATCGGGTCGTGGTACCCGGGCAGACCGCGCTCGTAGTCGCGGCGGTCGCGTTCCTGCTCGCCCATGACTCGGCCACCCATCGTTCGCATCCGGCACTCCGGCACCACGTGTGCGAGCCGTCGGCGGACAACTCGTTACAGCCGACCGGATTGCCGGTGCACTCCAGTGCTAAACGGCCACCACGCCTGGCCGAGCCCCCGTTTAGCTGCCGCCGCCGGCGGCAACACCCCCTACGTGACGAGGAGCAGTGATGGTGGAGCAGTACCGGACTTTCGTCGACGGAGTCCGCCGCAGGGCCGGTCTGGCCGAGTCCGAGGAAGCGGGCCGCGCCGCGGTCGCCGTGATCGAGGCGGTCGCGGGCCACCTGGACGGGGTCGACCGGGCGCAACTGGCCACGGCGTTGCCGGCAGCGGTTCGGGAGTCGGTGCACTGGGACGTCCCGGAACAGCGCACGGGGCAGCAGGCTGATCTGGTGGCGGAGACCGCCCGCACGGCCGACGTCGCGCCCGAGAACGCGCGTTACCTGGTCCAAGCCGTGCTCTCCGAGATCTCCGCCGAGGACCGGGCGGTGGCCGACACCCTGCGGCACCGGCTACCGGACGAGTTCGCCGAGATGTTCACCGCGCCCGGCGGAGGGCCGCCGCCTGACCGGAGCTCCGCGGCCACGCACCCGCGGCCCTTCGACGACGACGAGCTGCGCCGGGCGCTGGCCGAGCTGGACGGATGGTCGGGAACGCGCGAACGGATCAGCCGCGAGGTGTTCCTGCCGCGCGACCGGTGGCGGCCACTGCTGAACCAGGTCGAGCGCGCCCAAGCCGAGCTCTCCCACCACGCGTCGGTCGAGGAGCGCCCGGAATCGCTGGTCTTCTCCCTGCGGACGCGGTCGGTGGACTCGGTGACGGAACTGGACCTGGCGCTGGCCCGCCAGGTCGACGACGCGGTCGGCTCGGTCGGCTCGGGCGGCTGAGGGACCGGCGCGACTGCCACGACGAGGAGGACACATGACGGGCGAGAGCGTCAAGGTGCTCCCGATGGGAACCGGGGAGTACGCGGCCGAGGTCCACGAGGGCGACCAGACGACCGAGCACCGGGTGCTGGTGCCGCGTGCGCTGGTCGACGAACTGGACGTGCCCGCGCCCGACGAGCAGGCGCTCGTGGCGGAGTCCATCAAGTACCTGCTGGAGAGGTCGCCGGTCACGTCGCTGCCGCACGACGTCGATCTGGACGCCGTCCGCCGCGAGCACGGCGACTTCCTCCCGGAAGTACGGGCGCGCATGCAGGCCTGAGCAGCGCACCGAAGTCGAGGAGCTCGCCGGGGCGCGACCGGGCGCTTCCAGCGGGTGTCCTCTGTGGACGATGTTCAGCGGTCTCGCGGGCCCGGGTCGTGCACGATCCCACCGTCGAGCATGGTGAGCCAGGCACCGGCCTCGGAGAGGTCCTCGACGTCGGCGGCCTCGACGTCGCGGTCGAGCACCACGACGTCGGCGAGCTTGCCCGGCCGCAGTGATCCGATTCGGTCCTCCATGCGCAGCGCGAACGCGGCGTCGATCGTGTGGGCGCGCAGCGCCTCGGCCGGCGTGACCGCCTGGTCGGCGCCGATGTCCTGGCCCTCCCGCGTCCGGCGGCGCACCGCGTTGGCCACGGTGTGCATCGGCCGGAAGCTGGAGACGAACGAGTCGCTGGAGAGCACCGGGCGCAGCCCGGCGTCGATCTCGTCGCGCATCGGCTGCAGCCGGTGCGCCCGGTCGCCGAGCCTGCGGCGGAAGTCGCCGCCGCTGTCGTGCAGGAAGTTCGGCTGGTTGACCGGGATGACGCCGAGGTCGGCGAAGCGGCGGACGTGTTCGGCGGTGGGGTGGCCGCAGTGCTCGATGCGCGGCCTGGCGTCGTCGCCGAAGGCGCGGACCGCCGCGGCGACCGCGTCGACGGCGAAGCCCATCGCCCGGTCGCCCTGGGTGTGGATGGCGACCTGCCAGCCCGCCCGGCCCGCGCGCTCGACCAGCGAGCGGAGCTCGTCGGGCTGCCAGTACAGGCTGCCGGTGAACTGGCCGTGCTCGCCGTAGGGCTCGCTGAACATCGCGGTGCCGCCCAGCAGGGTGCCGTCGGCGTAGAACTTCATCGCACCGAGGTTGAGCCAGTCGTCGCCGAACGGTCCGGCCAGCCCGATGGACGACAGCGCGTCGAGCTGGTGCGACAGCGGCATCGCGACGGTGCGCACCGGCAGCGTCCCCGCTGCCCGCGCGGCGCGGTAGATCCGCAGCTCGCGGGCCGAGACCTGCGGGTCGGCGATGGTGGTCAGCCCGGCGGCCAGGTAGTGCGGCGCGGCATCGGACAGCCAGCCCAGCAGGTGCTCGGCGGGCAGGTCGGTGTGGAAGTTGGGGCCGTGGCAGCCGATGTCCACCGCGACCGGCAGCAGCAGCTCCATGGCCGAGTCGGTGACCATGCCGGTGAGCCTGCCCGCCTCGTCGCGCAGGAACCGGCCGCCGCGCGGGTCGGCGACGTCGGCGCCGATGCCGCGCCAGGTCAGGGCGGCGGAGTTCACCGCGGCCTGGTGGCCCGAGACGTGGTAGACGATGACCGGATGCCGGTCGGTGGCCTCGTCGAGCAGGTGCCGGGTCGGGCGGCGGGTGTACTTCGCGTCGTCCATGCCGAACGCGCGGATCCACTGCCCTTCCGGGGTGCCGGCAGCCTGGGCGGCGACGGCGGCGACCAGGTCGGCCGCGTCGCGCACCACGGGATAGCGGGCGTCGACCGAGGCCAGCGACTCCGCGGTGGACAGCAGGTGGTTGTGCGGGTCGATGAAACCGGGCAGCACGGTCCGCCCGCCCGCGTCGATCCTCCGGGCCTGCGGGCTCGCCTGCGCGTGGGCGTCGGCTCCGACGGCCGCGATCCTGTTGTCGCGCACCAGAACGGCGTCGGCGGTCGGCTGGCCCGGCTCCATCGTCAGGACCTTGCCGTGGTGCAGCAGCACTTCGTTCACCAGAGGTTCCTCTCCCAGGTCAGGACCCGTGAGTCTGTCGGGTCGCCACAGCGGCCCGGACGACTCACGGGGTGTCGGTGTGGCGCGGGGCTTTGAGCAGGCAGGCGGTGCTCAGGGCGCACATGGCGATCAGCAGGGCCACGACGGGCAGGACGCTGCCGGTGGCCGCCAGCAGCGCGGTGCAGGCCAGCGGCGAGAGCCCGCCGAAGATCGCGCCCGCGACCTGGTAGGCCAGCGAGATGCTGGTGTAGCGGGCCGCGGGCGGGAACATCTCGGCCAGGATCGCCGACATCGGGCCGTAGGTCGCGGCCATCACCAGCCGCATCACCGCGATCACCAGGAAGATCATCGCGGTGCCGCCGCCGTCGAGGACCAGGAACTGCGGAGCGGCCAGCAGCGCCACCCCGGCCAGTCCGGCGATGACGACCCGGCGCGCGCCGACCCGGTCCCCGAACCACGAGACCAAGACCGTGGACACCAGCTCGACGGCCGCCGCGACCGACAGCGCGTTGAGCAGCAACTGCTCCTCGACGGCCAGCTCGGTGGTCGCATACGCCAGCAGGAACGTCGTCACCACGTAGTAGCCGCCGACCGCGACCGGTAGCGCGCCGATGCCCAGCAGCAGGCCCCGCCACGACGAGCGCAGCGCCTGGCGCACCGGCAGCTCCGCGGGCGCGGACCGGCTCACCTCGGTGAACACCGGCGACTCGGCCACCTTCAGCCGGATCACCAGACCGACCAGCACCAGCACCGCCGAGGCCAGGAACGGCACCCGCCAGCCCCAGGACAGCAGCGCCTCGTCGCCGAAGCCGCTCATCACGCTGAAGAACCCGGTCGCCAGCAGCGCGCCCGAGGGGTTGCCGAGCTGGGCGAAGGAACCGTAGAAGGTCCGCCTGCTCTCGGGGGCGTGCTCGACGGCCATCAGCACCGCGCCGCCCCACTCACCGCCGACGGCGAGCCCCTGCACGAACCGCAGCAGCACCAGCAGCGCCGGGGCCAGCACGCCGGCCGCCGCGTAGGTCGGCAGCAGCCCCACGGCGAAGGTCGCCACGCCCATCATCAGCAGCGTCACCACCAGGGCCGACTTGCGGCCGACCCGGTCGCCGAAGTGGCCGAAGACCAGCCCGCCCAGCGGCCGGGCGAAGAAGCCGACCGCGTAGGTGGCGAACGAGGCCATCACGCCGACCAGCGGGGTGGTGCCGGCGGGGAAGAACAGGCGGCCGAAGACCAGGCTCGCCGCGGTGGCGTAGACGTAGAAGTCGTACCACTCGATGGTGGTCCCGACGAACGCCGCGGCCGCCGCCTTCCGAGGGCTCGCGGCGGGCGGGCTGGTGACGTGTGGGTTGGCGGCCATGGCGTCCTCCGCAGACTCGGCAAGTGTGCGGCAGACACTAGAGACGCCGCACAGGCCGGCCACGATGCGAAGCGCACAATCGCAACCGGTATTCGAATGCACTTCGAACAGGAGGCCGCCGTGGCCCCGACGATCGCGGACCTGCTCGCGCAGCCTTCCCTCGAGCTGGAAGTCCTCGCCGGTGGCGGACATCTGGACCGGCACCTGCGCTGGGCGCACGTCAGCGAGCTGCGCGATCCGACGCCCTGGCTGCGGGGTGGTGAGCTGGTGCTGACCACCGGGCTGGAGCTGCCCGGCGATGCCGAGGGCCAGCGCGACTACGTCCGCCGCCTGGCCGCGCGCGGGTGCGTGGGGCTCGGCTTCGCCGAGGAGCGCCGGGAGCTGCCCGGGCCGGTCCTGGACGCGGCCGTCGAGCACGATCTGCCGCTGCTGGCCGTGCGGGGCGCGACGCCGTTCATCGCGGTCGTGGAGGCCGTCGCGCAACTGCACGCCGAGGAGCGGCTGCGGGTGGTGCGCCGGGTGATCGACGTCCAGGAACGGGCGGCCCGCGCGGCGCTGCGGTCGGGACCGGACGGCATCCTGCGCGAGCTGGCGCGCGGGATCGACGGCTCGGTGCTGCTGACCGATCCGCACGGCAGGGTCGTCGGTGAGCCCCGGAGCACGAGGACCGACTCGCGGGGCACCGGGGACGAGCGGTCGCCGGGGGGCTGGCAGGCCGACGTGCCTGCCGCCGTGCGGCGCCGGAGTCGCCGCTCGCAGAGCTCCATGGCCTGGGACGACGGCGACCGTACCGTCCTGGTGCAGAGCCTCGGTCTCTCCGGCGCCCCGATCGGCTGGCTGGCGACGGCCTCGGCGGTGGACCGCAACCAGCACCGGCTGCTGACCAACCACGCCGCGGTGCTGCTGAGCATCGAGATGCTGGGGATGCGCGCCGGGCGCTCCGAGCTGCACGAGCAGCGGGCCGCCGTCTTCGCCGCTTTCCTCGACGGCGGCGATGCCCGGCTCGCGCAGCTGTGCGGGCTGCCGGACGGCCCCTACGAAGTCCTCGTCGTCCGCCCGGGCGCGGTCGAGGTGCTGCGCGACGCCGTGGTGGACGAGCCCGCACTGGTCTGCGCGCACGCCGGTGGCGCGGTCGTGGTCCTGCCGGACTCCACGCCCAGGCTCGGGCCGGAGCTGCTCCAGCGCGCCGCGCGCCAGCTCGGCGGCGAACTGCGGGCGGGCGCGTGCACGGCGGCCGGAACGCGGCAGTTGCCCTCGGCGGTCGAGTGGGCCGCCGGCCTGGTCAGCGACGAGCGGCAGTACGTGCACGCCGAGGACGTCAGCGCCACCGCACTGCTGCGCGACGCGATCGAGCCGGCCGGCCTGGCCCGCTTCGCCGACGCGGTGCTCGGCGACCTCCGCGCCCACGACGAGCGCAACGGCACCGACCTGGTCGGCTCCGCCCGCGCCTACGTCGAACACAACGCGGGTATGGAAGCGGCGGCCGCGTCCCTCGGGATCCACCGCAACACGCTGCGCACCCGGCTGCGGACCGTGGAGCGCGTCACCCGCCGTTCGCTGAGCGATCCGCGCCAGCGCGAGGAGCTCCGGCTCGCGCTCACCCTCCCCGAACTGCTTCCGCCCGGCCGGGAGTGAGGGCGACGGCGTTCACGGGCGTTGCGCGTCGTCGACCGGCGGGCGATGCCGCATGGTGAGCCGGGTCAGGCTCAGATAGCCCATGGACTCGTAGACGGCACGACCGTCGTCGCTGGAGATGAGCATCGCCGGTTCGGTGCCGTGCACGAGAGTCGCGGCCCAGGTCAGCGCGGCGCCGATGCCCCGCCTGCGGTGCGAGGGCAGCGTGCTCACCCACTCGACGTCGACGATCCCGTGCCCGAGGCGGGCACCGGAGGTGGCGACCGGCTCGCCGTCGACGTAGCCGACGAACAGCCGGACCGGCCCGCGCAGCACGGCCTCGTCGGCGAGGACGGTGTCCGCGGCCCCGGGCATCGGGTAGCCCTCGACCAGGGTTCGGACGAAGTCCGCGAGCATCCGGCGGTCACCGACCGGGCTGATGCGCAGTCCCGGTGGTGGCGGGGGCGCGGTGCCGCCCGCCGGCCGCAGCATCAGCGGCGGATGGCCCATCAGGTGCAGCCCGGCGTCCGACAGGTCGGGCGTGGGCCAGGCGGCCAGCAGCACGAAGTGGCGCTCCGGCGGGTAGAAGCCGAGCACCCTGCGCACGGCGTCGCGGAGGTCGGTGTAGGGCGGTGGCTGGAGCAGCACGGCCGCGTTGTCGAACAGCACCGGTGAGCACGGGTCCGCCACCGCCAGGTCGGGCCAGCGCTCGTGCCTGCCGCCCGCGGCGGTGGCGAGGAAGGCGTTGCGGTCGGCGTTGGCCAGCACGTACCGGCGCAGCAGCGAGTCGCCCGCGTCGAGGTCGGGCTCCCATCCGTGGGTCAGGTGCTCTTCGGCCACGCGCACTCACCTCGATACCCGGGTCGATGCGGCGTTCGCCCGTGCTCCACGGTAGGTCCGCCGAGCTCGCGGCACAGGAGGCGAACAGCACCGCCGCGCAGGGGAGTGTCGGCCGCGTCCGCCAGAATGAGCGGCATGGGTGTGCCGGACGCCAGGTTCCTGCGGATGGTCGACGGGCTCGCTGACGTCGAGCGCGCACAGGCGCGCGACTACACGTCGTTCAGCGTGCACGGCAAGCGGTTCGGCTACTACTGGCCGCGGACGAGCACGGTGGGGCTCAAGCAGACGCTCGCCGAGCAGATCGCGCTGGTCTCCGAGCGGCCGGAGGTCTTCGAGGTCCAGTTCACCGCGGGAGGATTCGGCTGGGTCGTGGTGTACCTGGCGAAGATCGACGCCGACGAGCTCACCGAACTGCTCTACGAGGCGTGGCGCCTGTCGGCCCCCGAACCGCTCGTCGAGGAACACCCGTACCCGGCTTAGCGACTCCGGCGCGGAACCGGGATCACGGCTCCTGCGCACGGGAATCCAGCGGCGCCCGGCTCAACACCAGCTTGGTCGTCCTGGCCGCGTAGGCGGTCGGGGCGTCGTCCCAGTCGGCGGTGAGCGTGGTGACCCGTTCGGCCGGGAACCCGGTGCGCCGCAGGAAGTCCAGCAGGTCGGGCAGCACGGCGCGGGCGTGCGAAACCCCCAGGTGCAGCGTCACGTCGTCGGCGTACATGCGCATCAACGGCACCCGGGTACCGGTAGACAGGTAGTAGCCGACCGCGTGGCACACACCGCCGGGTGCCACGGCGCGCACGGCCCTGCGCACGCCGCCGGCGCGCGAGGTCGCCTCGACCACGACGTCGTAGCCTCCGGCCGCGGTGCGCAGCGGTCGGGCCCGGGCGCCGAAGGACTCGGCGATCAACCTGCGTTCCGGGTCGTCGTCGAGGTAGTCGACGACTCCGGCGCCGTGGGCGACCGCGAGTCCCGCGGCGTAGAGCCCGATGCTCTTGGCGCCGCCGCCGAGCACGAGCACCGATGCGCCTTCGCGCTCGGAGAGCGCGGGAACGACGCAGCGCCAGGCGTCGGCGAGGTTGTCGCTCGCCGCGGCGACCCGCGCCGCGGGGACTCCGGCCGGTACCGGCACGAGCATGTGCTCGGCGTTCGGGACGCGGAACTCGTCGGCGGCCATGCCTGCCCACGGTCCGCTGGCCGGGCCGAACCCGTAGGCGGCCAGCGGACCGGAGCCGGAGGTCTCCGCGCACTTCGACGTCAGGCCGCGACGGCATCGCGGGCAGGACCCGCAGGACACCGCCCACGGCACCACGACCCGTTGGCCCACACGCAGGTTCGCCACCTCGGAGCCGAGCGCGGTGATCTCCGCGACGCACTCGTGGCCGATCGCGAACGGACCGCGGAACGGGACGCTGCCGCAGATGGCACCCACCACCGGGTCGATCAGGCCGAGTGCCATCCCGGCCTGCATCGCCCGCGATACCGGGCGGTGGATCGGGACGGTGTCGCCGTCGCAGCGGCCCACGACGAAGGGCCGCACCAGCGCGTCCGCGGGGTCCCGCAGCGCAGGGGCCGCGCGTTCGTGCCAGCTCAGCTTGCCGGCGCGCTCGAAGCGGAGCTCGCGGACGCGCTCAGGCATCGTCGGCCTGCGGCAGGTCGCGGACGAAGACCGGCTTGAGGTGGCGTTGCGGCAAGGCCTCCGGCAGCCGCTCCCAGTCCAGCACGTCGGACACGACCCGGCCGGGGTCGACGCGTCCGGAAGCGGCGAGCTCGAGGGCGTCGGGGATGTGGACGCGGACGTTGTCGCGGGCGATGCGCATCGTGACGCCGGTGAGGTACATGTCGAACAGCGGCAGTTCGCCGGGGCGGAAGTGGTTGCCCGCGCTCTCGCAGAACCCCTCCGGCGACAGCGACCTCAGGGCGAGCGCGAGCTGGTCCACCCTGCCGGTGGCCTCCACCGCCAGGTCGAAACCGTGGCGGACCGGCTCGATCTCCTCGGCGGTGCGCGCCCCGTACTGCTCGGCGAGAGCCCGGTGAGCGGGGTCCGGATCGACGTAGAGCACGTCGCCCGCGCCCAGCGCCCGCGCGATGTCGCAGACGTAGAGGCCGATGCTGCCGCGGGCGACGACCAGCACCCGCGCGCCTTGGCGCGCCCGCAGGTGCGGGGCGACCAGCCGCCACGCCAGCGACCAGTTGTCGCTGGCCGAGGCCATCGCGACCGGGTCGGGGCCGGTGGGCAGCGGCACCAGCATCGCCTCCGCCCACGGCACCCGCACCAGGTCGGAGAACAGCCCGCCCCAGCTCCCGCCGATCGGCGCGCCGAACATCGCCATGTGCGGCACCGAGGCGCAATGTGCCGAGAGGCCGCCGCGGCAGGGCTCGCACTGCCCGCAGCAGATGGTCCACGGCACCACGACCAGGTCGCCAGGTGCGACCCCGCGGACGGAGTCGCCCACCTCCACGACGCGGGCGACGCACTCGTGCCCGATGGCGAACGGCGGGGCGATGGGGCCGTGGCCTGCCAGGATCGCGGAGTCGACGTCGCATGGCGTGGCCGCGACCGGTGCCACGACCGCGTCGTCGCCGGACTCGATCACCGGGTCGGCGACCTCCCGCCACTCCGCGCTGTGCCTGGCGACGTAGGTGAGCTCACGCACCGGACTTCGCCTCCCCGGCCAGGGCGACCAGGTCGGCGTAGCGGATGACCGACCCGCCCGCGCCCCAAGTGCCCTCGGCCTGCTCGTGGACGAGCACCCACACCCGCGGTGCGGCGTCCTGGCCGAGTCCGGCTGCCCGCAGCGCTGCCGCGGTCACGTCGCCGACCAGTCCGGCCTTCCGGCGCTCCGACAGGGCTCCCTGCGGCACGGTGACGTCCACGCGGAACCGGGGCGCGTCGTCGGCGGCGGTGACCTGCGCTCCCGCGGGCAGCTCGTGCAGGTAGCTCCACGCCTGGGCGCGGAAGAACTCGGTGTCCGGCGCGCCCTCCCAGTGCAGCAGCACGGCCGCGAGCTCCCGCTGGACGCTTTCGCGTCCGGCGGGAGTGAGGGCGCCGGAGGGAACGGTCAACTCGATCATCGGCATGGCGGGACTCCCGGGTCCGGTCGGGCGGCTATAACGACTGTTATAGCAAGCGGCACGGTAGTCTATGACGATCGTTATAGGCAAGGAGGTCGCCACATGTCCGCGTCGAGTCAGCAGCCGCGCCTGCAACTGGTCGCCGGAGCCGCCGACATGATCCGCAGGCGCGGGCTCAACGCCACCAGCATCCGCGAGGTGGCCAAGCACGCGCAGGCGCCGCTGGGATCGACCTACCACTACTTCCCCGGCGGGAAGCGGCAACTGGCGGGCGAGGCGGTCCGGTTCGCGGGGGAGACCGTTTCGGAGTTGCTGCGCAAGAACCTCGACGCCGGACCGGTCGAAGGTCTGCGGGCGTTGCTGGACCTCTGGCGCGAGATCCTGACCGGCACCGATTTCCAGGCGGGCTGCCCGGTGCTGGCGGTGTCGGTCGAGGAGCAGGACGACGAGGGCGCGGAGGTGCGCGCGGCGGCGGCCGAGGTCTTCGGCGGCTGGGAGTCGTTGCTGGCCGACTCGCTGCGGCAGCACGGATGCGACGCGGAGCGCGCCCCGCAGCTCGCGACCCTCGTCGTCTCCGCGTTCGAGGGCGCTGTCGTCATGTGCCGTGCGCAGCGCAGCACGCGAGCGCTCGACCACGTCGGCGAACGGCTCGAAGCGCTGATCGCGGCCGAGGTCTGAAAGATCACCGGCCTCGCCGGCCGGTCTGTCCCGTTGCGCCGGCGACCCAGCGCTTGCGTTCGGACGTGAACCGCCCCGGGTTGGGTCAGCGTTGTGCGGCGGCAGGCGTGACCGGTGCCAGCCACATCCCCGTGATCGCGTCGACGAGCCCGGTCGCTGCTTCCCGCCAGCTGCCCCGGGGCGTCGCGGTGCCCTCGTCGAGCGCGCGCTCGCGTTCGGCGAACATGTGCACCATCAGCTGGCGCGCCATGTGGTAGCGCTCCTCCCGGACGTCCGCGGGCAGTTCGGGCAGGCATCCGTTGAGCCCGGCCAGCACCTGGTGCAGCGACGGGGCGCTGAGCGCCTCCTCGACCATGATCGGCCGGAACCCGGGATCGGTCATGGCCTGGGCGCCGAACCGGGCGAACCACGTCGGGGTGCCCAGCGCGTCGAGGTGCTCGGCGATCGGGTGGACCAGGCAGGCCACCCAGTCCCGCACGTCGGTGGAGTCGCCGGTGGCCTCGACCATCCGCAGCCGCAGGTCCTCGACGGCGACGGTGTGCTTGCGCACGATCGCGCGGACCAGGTCGGCCTTCGTGCCGAAGTGGTAGCCCACGGCGGCGTTGTTGCCCTGCCCGGCGGCCTCGCTGACCTGGCGGTTGGACACCGCGAAGAGGCCGTGTTCGGCGAACAGCCGCTCCGCCGTGGTCAGGATCAGCTCTCGGGTCGCGCCGACCCGCTCTGCCCGCGTCGTCCTGCCGCTCATCGCCACACCACCTCCGCGTTCACCGCGATGCCCGGGACCCGTCCGCCGGACGCGGACGTCAACGCAGGATAACCGCTTAAGGCAGGCGACTGACTCACCGCCGGCCGGTGACCGATCGGCCGGTGCCGGTGTGCGGGAGCCGGTCGCACACTGGAGTCGTGTTGCGGGCTCTGCTGGTCGTGGGGTTGGTGGTCGCCGTGGTCCTGGGTCTGGCCTGGGCGTACCAGCGGCGCCTGATCTACTTCCCCGTCGGGCGCCCGCCGCCGGCGGCCTCGGTGATCGAGGGCGCGCGGGAGGTCGTGCTGAGCACCGGCGACGGATTGCGGCTCGGTGCCTGGTACGTCCCGGGCAGGGGAGGCGCCGGCGAGACGGCCGTGCTGGTCGCCAACGGCAACGCGGGGGAGCGGTCCCTGCGGGCACCACTGGCGGACGCACTCGCCCGGCGCGGACTGGCCGTGCTGCTCTTCGACTACCGCGGCTACGGCGGCAACCCCGGCACACCGAGCGAGCAGGGGCTCGCGCTGGACGTCCGCGCCGCGCACCGGTACCTCGTCGAGGAGGCCGGTTTCGGGCCGGACCGGCTGGTCTACTACGGCGAGAGCCTCGGGGCGGCGGTCGTCACCGAGCTCGCCGCGCACAGCCCGCCGCGCGGCCTGGTGCTGCGCTCGCCGTTCACCGACCTCGCCGCCGTCGGCCGGTACCACTACCCGTACCTGCCGGTGCGGATGCTCCTGCGGGACCGCTACCCGCTGACCACGCACCTGGCGAAGGTCCGCAGACCGGTCATCGTCGTCTACGGGACCGCGGACTCGGTCGTGCCAGCCGCGCAGAGCAGAGCCGTCGCGGAGTCCGTGCCCGGAGCGACCGCGGTGGCGATCCCCGGCGCGGACCACAACGACCTGGCACTGCTGGACGGTCCGGAGATCGTCGAGGCCGTCGTCAAGCTCGCGGGTTCGTGACCGCGAAGGTGCGGTCGCGTCGCCGCTCGCCGGGCGCGGGGAGCCGGCCGGCGAGCACGGGAACACGCGTGCCGGCAGAGGCCGTGTTGACGGGATTGCTACGCCGCGGGCGGCGAGTTCGACGCCCTGCGGACGCCGTCGAGCACAAGTCCGCCGCACCGGGGAGGTCCCGGTGCGGCGGACTCGGGTGCGGTGCCGCTCGCCTCAGTTGTCGGAGCCGGCGAGGTCGACCGGTGGGGCGTCGGGCACCAGCGACGGCTTGGTCTCACCGCGGAAGGTGAAGTGGGCCTTGTCGTCGGAGCCCTCGCCGTCCCAGCCCTCGACGTCGACGATGACGATCTGGCCGGGCTCGATCTCGCCGAACAGGATCTGCTCCGAGAGCCTGTCCTCGATCTCGCGCTGGATGGTCCGGCGCAGCGGCCGGGCCCCCAGCACCGGGTCGAACCCGCGCTTGGCCAGCAGCTTCTTGGCCAGCGTGGTCAGCTCCAGCGACATGTCCTTGCCCTTGAGGGCCTTTTCGACCCTCGCACCGAGCAGGTCGACCATCTGGATGATCTCGGCCTCGGTGAGCTGGTGGAACACGATCACGTCGTCGATGCGGTTGAGGAACTCCGGCCGGAAGTGCTTCTTCATCTCCTCGTTGACCTTGCTCTTCATCCGCTCGTAGTTGGACTCGGAGTCGGTCCCGGCCGAGAAGCCCAGCCCCACGGCCTTGGAGATGTCCTGGGTACCCAGGTTCGAGGTGAAGATCAGCACCGTGTTCTTGAAGTCCACCGTGCGTCCCTGACCATCGGTCAGACGCCCGTCCTCCAACACCTGCAACAGCGTGTTGTAGATCTCCTGGTGGGCCTTCTCGATCTCGTCGAACAGCACCACCGAGAACGGCTTGCGACGCACCTTCTCGGTGAGCTGGCCGCCCTCCTCGTAGCCGACGTAGCCGGGCGGGGCACCGAACAGCCGCGAGGCGGTGTAGCGGTCGTGGAACTCGCCCATGTCGATCTGCACCAGCGCGTCGTCGTCGCCGAACAGGAACTCCGCCAGCGCCTTGGACAGCTCGGTCTTACCGACACCGGACGGGCCGGCGAAGATGAACGACCCCGACGGGCGCTTGGGGTCCTTCAACCCCGCACGGGTACGCCGGATCGCCTGCGAGACCGCCTTGACCGCGTCGTCCTGGCCGATGATCCGCTTGTGCAGCTCGTCCTCCATGCGGAGCAGACGCGTGGTCTCCTCCTCGGTGAGCTTGAACACCGGAATCCCCGTCCAGTTCGCCAGCACCTCGGCGATCTGCTCGTCATCCACCTCGGACACCACGTCCAGCTCCTCGCCGGCCGTGGCGCGGTGGATGCGCATCCGGGCGCCGGCCTCGTCGATCAGGTCGATCGCCTTGTCCGGCAGGAAGCGGTCGTTGATGTAGCGGTCGGCCAGCGTCGCGGCCGAGACCAGCGCCTGGTCGGTGAAGGTCACGCGGTGGTGCGCCTCGTAGCGGTCGCGCAGGCCCTTCAGGATCTCGACGGTGTCCTCGGCGGACGGTTCGCCGACCTGGATCGGCTGGAAGCGGCGCTCCAGCGCCGGGTCCTTCTCGACGTACTTGCGGTACTCCTCCAGCGTGGTCGCACCGATCGTCTGGAGCTCGCCGCGGGCCAGCATCGGCTTGAGGATGCTCGCCGCGTCGATGGCGCCCTCGGCGGCACCCGCACCCACCAGGGTGTGGATCTCGTCGATGAACAGGATGATGTCGCCGCGGGTCTTGATCTCCTTGAGCACCTTCTTCAGGCGCTCCTCGAAGTCACCGCGGTAGCGCGAACCCGCGACCAGCGAACCCAGGTCGAGGGTGTAGAGCTGCTTGTCCTTCAGCGTCTCGGGCACCTCGCCCTTGACGACCTTCTGCGCCAGGCCCTCGACCACGGCGGTCTTGCCGACGCCCGCCTCGCCGATGAGCACCGGGTTGTTCTTGGTGCGCCGCGAGAGGACCTGCATGATCCGCTCGATCTCCTTCTCACGGCCGATCATCGGGTCGAGCTTGGACTCGCGGGCGCTCTGGGTGAGGTTGGTCCCGAACTGGTCAGCGTCGTGGCGGTCGCCGCCTGGGGGCGGGCGCCCGCCTCCGCGGGCTCCGGGCCCTCGCCCGAGTCCGAGATCAGCCGGTTGACCTCCCGGCGCACGCGGTCGAGGTCCGCGTCGAGCTTGACCAGCACCTGCGCGGCCACGCCCTCGGCCTCGCGGATCAGGCCGAGCAGGATGTGCTCGGTCCCGATGTAGTTGTGCCCGAGCTGCAGCGCCTCGCGCAGCGACAGCTCCAGCACCTTCTTGCCCCGCGGGGTGAACGGGATGTTCCCGCTGGGCGAATCCTGGTCGCCGCGGCCGATGATCTCCTCGACCTGCCTGCGGACGCCTTCCGGCGACACGCCCAGCGACTCCAGCGCCTTGGCGGCGACACCCTCACCCTCGTGGACCAGGCCCAGGAGGATGTGCTCGGTGCCGATGTAGTTGTGGTTCAGCGTCCGGGCCTCTTCCTGGGCCAGGACGACCACCCGCCTCGCGCGCTCGGTGAACCTTTCAAACATTCGCACTCCTTGACCGCCGTGCGGTCAACTTCGGCTCGTCGCTGCTGTCAGTCCTTCCCTCAACAGGTCGGTGCGGCCGCACATTCCAGCGGCGGCCCTGGTTATGGCGTGTTCGTCATCGGCGAACGGCCGAGCGCCACTGCGACCCGACTGGTATACGCGCGCCACACCAGCACCCCGGGTGAGGTGACCGAGGGCACGTGGAAGCTCCGGCCCGCCGAAACGGTCGGAGGCGAGCCGGAGCACTCCGGTGGAGCCCTTGTCAGTCGGCCTGTTGGCCCGGGTGCGGTGGGGACCTCGGGGTCTCAGGCCCCCGCGGCGGCGCGGTGCCGGCCTTCGGCGAACTCCTCGACGATCTTGGAGCAGAACGCGTGCAGGTCATCGGGGTTGCGGCTGGTGACAAGGCCCTGGTCGGTGACGACCTGCTCGTCCACGACCTCGGCGCCGGCGTTGCGCAGGTCCGTGCGGATGCTCGGGAACGACGTGACCCTGCGCCCCCGCACCACATCGGCCTCGACCAGCGTCCAGGGGCCGTGGCAGATCGCGCCGACCGGCTTGCCCTGCTGGACGAACGAGCGCACGAAACCCACGGCGTCCGCGTCGATCCGCAGCCGGTCGGGGTTGATCGTGCCGCCGGGCAGGACCAACCCGTCGAAGTCGTCGGGTGAGACGTCGGACACCTTCGCGTCGACGGTGAACCGGTCGCCCTTGTCGATGTCGCCGTTCATCGCCTGGATCTCGCCGTCGTGCACCGACACCAGGCTCACCTGGCCACCGGCCTGTTCGACGGCCTGCCGGGGCTGTTCGTACTCGACCTGCTCGACGCCGTCCGTGGCCAGCACCGCGATCCTGCGGCCGTTCAGATCCGCGGCCACGACCATCACCTCCTCGGTACGGGTGGCAAATCCTCGACGCGCGTTGGCCTACCCAGCGGCGCGAGGGAGAAAACTGCACACCTCGCGCGGCGGCGCCGGTTCTTCCTTCACGGCGCGGAACCGCGGAGCGTGGTCGTACGCCCGCCGTCAGGGCGTGGCCAACGCCTTGTCGACGGCGGCTTCGACGTGCAGCCGCGTGGTCGGGAAGACGGGGACGGGACTGTCCTCCTGGCTGATCAGCAGCTCGATCTCGGTGCAGCCCAGCACCACGCCTTGCGCGCCCGCGGCGACGAGACGGTCGATCACCCGGCGGTAGGCCGCGCGGGAGGTCTCGGAGACGATGCCCCGGCACAGCTCGTCATAGATCACCGAATGCACCAGGGCCCGATCCTCGCGTTCGGGGACCAGCACGGTGAGCCGGTGGCCGGAAAGCCGGTCGCGGTAGAAGTCCTGCTCCATGGTGAACGCCGTGCCCAGCAACCCGACCACTTGCAACCCGGCTGCCGTCACGGCGGTCGCGGTGGTGTCGGCCAGGTGCAGCAGGGGGATCTCGATCGCGGCCTCGATCTGGTCGGCGACCTTGTGCATCGTGTTGGTGCACAACACCAGAAGGTCCGCGCCGGCCGTCTCGATCTGCTTGGCCGCGCGGACCAGCAGCGCGCCCGCCTCGTCCCACCGGCCGCCGGCCTGCAGCGCCTCGATCTCGGCGAAGTCGACCGAGAGCAGCAGGCAGCGAACCGAGTGCAGTCCGCCGAGGCGTTCCGCCACCAGCTCGTTGGCCAGCCGGTAGTAGTGCGCGCTGGACTCCCAGCTCATCCCGCCCAGCATCCCGATCGTGCGCACGGATCCCATGATCGCACGGTGGTGGTCACCGCGGCGGGTGATCCCAGCCCGGCGGCCCGGAGCTGATCACGTCTTCGCCCGGTTCGGCCGCGGACCGCCGGAGCAGGTGTCCGATTTTTTCGGTTCCACCTCTTGTGCAACCCGCCGGTAACCCCGATGGTATCCAGCGGCGCGCTTCTGACCAGGGAAAACGGGGATGGTCAGTGCGGCGCTGTCTCGTGGGCCTTACTGGCCCCGCGGGAGACCGGGAGCGGGTGGCCGTCGGGGGGCTACCCGCCCCACCCGGCTGAAGGGGCATGCGTGAACGGCATCCGGCGCACCGCACCACCGCTCGCCCACGGCGTCCGGATCTCCAGGCGCGGCAGGCCCGGCGTCGGTCGGACGCTGTGGAGAGCGCTGCGGCTGGAACTGCGCGCTATGACCTTTGGCGGCCGTGTCCGGGTCTGACCCGTCGGCGCAGCCGTCTCGCGTCCGACGGAGGTGTGCGGTCGGCGACACACGGGGTGCTCCCGCCGCATCCCACCTCGTGACGGAACGAGGTGGTGGTGATGGCTCACCGGGGCCGCGACGACGGCACGGCCGGGGTTGCGCGGCGGCTTCCACTCGACCGGCTGAAGTCGGGCCTGCGCGATCTGCTTCCGCGTTGGCCGAGCGGGTCCTGGTCGGCAAGGCGGAGGACATGGCGGACCGGCTGGCCGAGTCCGCCGAGAACGGTGGTGCCGGGCTGCTCGCCGCCATCACCGGGGGCAGGAAGCTGGCCGAGGGCGCCTCGCCGTTCCGCGCGGCGCTGAGCGCCGCGTTCACCTGGCTCGCGGCGAAGCTCCGGAGCCTGTTCGGCGCACGGGTGGTCAACATCGTCGAACACTTCGACGTCGGCCTGCCCGTGCGGACCGCCTACGACCAGTGGACCCGCTCGAGGAGTTCCCGGGCTTCACCAGGAAGGTCACCGGTGTGCGGCAGCTCAGCGACACCACGGTGGCCTGGAGCGCGAAGATCTTCCTCTCGCGCCGGAGCTGGGAGGCGACCATCGTCGAGCAGGTTCCCGACGACCACATCACGTGGAAGATCGCACGGGCGGGAACCCGCGTCGACGGCACCGTGACCTTCCAGGAGCAGGCGCCGGGGATGACCCGCGTCCAGCTCGTGCTGGCCTACCGCCCGCGCGGGTTCCTCGAGCGGACCGCCAACCTCTGGCGTGCGCAGGGCAGACGGGTGCGTTCGGACTTCAGGCACGTCAAGCGGCACATGATGACCCGCACGATCCTCCGGCCCGACAGGTCGGGGGGTGGCGCGGCGAGATCCGCGACCGCGAGGTCGTCCGGACCCGCGAGGAGGCGATCCGCGAGGAGGCGATCCGCGAGGAGACGGAGCCCGGGACTCGCCCGCGCTCACCAGGCCAGGTTCCCGACGGGCCGGTAGCGGGCCGTGTCCTGCCATCGCGGCCGGCGGCTGCCGAGCGGGTCCGACGGGGCACCGACCCGCCGGCTGCGGTTTCGGGGGCGCACCCGCCGGGTAGTGGGTGAGGACGGTTTCGCGAACGGGCAGGTCAGAGGGGGACGACCGTGCGGGACCTGCTGGCTTGTGCGTTGACCGAGGCTGCGACCCCGGGCGACCTGGTCGCGGCCCGGACGCAGATGGGTTTCTCACTCGGCTGGCACATCGTCATCGCCTGCTTCGGCGTGGGCATGCCCGGTCTGACGCTGTTCGCGCAGTGGCGCGGGCAGCGCACCGGCGACCCGGCGTACGAGTCCCTGGCCCGCACGTGGGCCCGTGCCATGGGCGTGCTGTTCGCGGTCGGCGCGGTCTCGGGCACGATCCTGAGCTTCGAGATGGGCCTGCTGTGGCCCGGCCTGATGGGCGAGTTCGGCGACGTCATCGGGCTGCCGTTCACCCTGGAGGGGTTCGCCTTCTTCATCGAGGCGATCTTCCTGGGCATCTACCTCTACGCGTGGGACCGGCTGCCGCCGCGCGTGCACCTGCTGACCGGCGTTCCGGTGGTGCTGGCCGGGGTCGCCTCCGCCTTCTTCGTGGTCACCGCCAACGCCTGGATGAACCAGCCGCGCGGGTTCGACCTCGTCGACGGCGAGGTGGTCGGCGTGCGCCCGTGGGAGGCGATGTTCAACCCGGCGACCCCGCCGCAGACCGTGCACATGATCGTGGCGGCGTTCATGGTCGCCGGTTTCGGCATGGCCTCGGTCTACGCCGTCGCGCTCGCGCGCGGCAGGCGGGACCGCCACCACCGGCTGGGCTTCCTGGTGCCGTTCACCTTCGCCGCCGTGCTCGCGCCCGTGCAGGTGGCGGTGGGGGACTGGGCCGCGCACTTCCTGGGGCAGTACCAGCCGCTCAAGCTCGCCGCGATCGAAGGCCTCGCCCGGACCGCACCGGGCGCACCGCTCTCGCTCGGCGGCATCTACACCGGCGGCGAGCTGCGCTACGCCCTGGAGATCCCCAACGCGCTCTCGCTGCTCGCGCACTGGGATCCCGACGCGATCGTCCTCGGTCTCGACCAGGCGCCACCGCGGTTCCAGCCACCGGTCAACGTGGTGCACCTCAGCTTCCAGGTGATGGTGGGCATCGGCTTCGCCCTGGTGCTGCTGGGCATCTGGCTCGGGGTGAGCTGGTGGCGCAGGCGGGACCTGCCGCGCTCGCGCTGGTTCCTGCTCGCGTCGGCGGCGGCCGGACCGGCGGCGGTGGTGGCTATGGAGGCCGGCTGGGTGGTCACCGAGGTCGGGCGGCAGCCCTGGATCGTCTACGACGTGCTGCTCACCCGCGACGCGGTCAACCCCCAGCCGGGGCTGTGGGCCGGGCTGCTCACGGTGCTCGTGGTCTACGCGGTGCTGACGGCCGCCACCGTCCACGTCCTGCGCAGGCTCGCCCGGCTGGGTCCGGTGCCGGTCCGCGGGCTCGCCCCGCAGGAGCACGCCCCGCGACCGCCCCGCACCGGCGGCGGGGCCGACGCGGGCGGTGCGGGCTCGTGACGGCCGCGGACGCGGTTCTCGCGGTGCTCTGGATCGGGCTCACGCTCTACGTGCTGTTCGGGGGTGCCGACTTCGGCGGCGGGTTGTGGGACCTGCTGGCGGGCGGCGCCGAACGCGGCAGGCCGCAGCGCGAGCTGATCGAGCACTCCATCGGCCCGGTCTGGGAAGCCAACCACGTGTGGCTGATCTTCGTGATCACCCTGTTCTGGACGGTCTTCCCCGCCGCGTTCGCGCCGTTCGCGGCCACCCTCTACA
The DNA here is from genome assembly GCF_000062885.1 of Saccharopolyspora erythraea NRRL 2338. Taxonomy (NCBI): domain Bacteria; kingdom Bacillati; phylum Actinomycetota; class Actinomycetes; order Pseudonocardiales; family Pseudonocardiaceae; genus Saccharopolyspora; species Saccharopolyspora erythraea. The sequence goes on from NC_009142.1 coordinate 3,239,671, forward strand.
TCCCGCTCACCCTCGCCGCTCTCGGCATCATCGCGCGGGGCGCGGCGTTCGCCTTCCGCAAGGTCAGCGACGAGTTCCGGCAGCGGCGCCTGTTCGGTGCGGCGTTCGCGTTCTCGTCGGTGGTCACGCCGTTCTTCCTCGGCACGCTGCTCGGCGCGGTCGCCTCCGGCCGGGTCCCGCCGGACCTCGCCTCGGGTGATGTCCTGACGAGCTGGTGGAACCCGACGTCGGTCACCGCGGGGGTGCTCGCCGTGGTCACCACCGCCTACCTCGCCGCGGTCTTCCTCACCGCCGACGCCCGGCGGGAACGCGAACCGGAACTCGCGTCGGCGTTCCGGCTCCGCGCCCTGGTCAGCGGTGTGGTCCTCGGCATGCTCACGCTGGCCGCGCTCCCGGTCGTGCGCGTCGACGCCCCGCACCTGTTCGCCGGGCTGACCGGCAAGGCCCTGCCCCTGGTCGTCACCAGCGTGGTGGCGGGCCTGCTGTCGCTCGCGCTGCTGCTGGCCCGCCGCTACCTGCTGGTCCGGATCACCGCCGCGGTGGCGGTCACCGCCGTGCTGTGGGCGTGGGGTGTCGCCCAGTACCCGGTGATGCTGCCCGGTGTCACCGTCGCCGACGCCGCGGCGGCACCCAGCGTCCTGGTGCCGGTGCTGTGGGTGCTGGCCGTGGGTTCGGTGCTGCTCGTGCCGTCGCTGCTCTACCTGTACGCGATTTTCCAGCGGGACCCGGCCCGCGCGCCGGGGGCGTCCGCCGGCCACGGCTGAGCGGAACGCCGCAGGGCCGAAAGGCCCTGGCGATCACGCCCGCCGTCGCCGACCGTGGAAGTCGCGCCGACCGGTGCGGGACAGCACCTCTGGGGGGACGAAGGGACGGGCGATGGCGGAGAACATTGCTCAGTGGCCCGCGGACCAGGCTTCCCGCCGCAGCGGCTTCGGTTTCACCGTGGAGCGCACCGAGCAGGGGTGGCGGTTGACCTACCTCGTCGACGGCCGCCCTTACGCGCGGGTGGGCTACGACACCCGCGAGCAGCTCCGCGACGAGCTCAACGCGCTGTTCCTCGGCACCCACGACCACGTGCTCGGTCTGGACTGAACGCCCCGACCGCACTCCGGCCACAGTGGACATTCCCGTTGCGCTGAGCGGGCGCACCGGCGCGTCCCTTCCAGGTGGTCTTGATCCGCGCTGCTCAACCCGGCCCTGCGCCGCTGTCGAAGAAGAGGTCGCAAGCAACCTTCCCGAAGGGAGTTCCCATTGCGACCGGTTCGGTTCTTCGCGGCGTGGCTGCTGGCCGCGCTCGTCCTTTCCGGCAGCGGTCCAGCGCTCGCGGCCCAGGCCGCGCCGGGCACGTCCGGCCGGCCGCCGGCCGTGGCCGAGCTGCGGGCCCCGCAGCAGCACGTCTGCGGCGACAGCATCTTCGGCCCGGTGGAGCTGTCGTCGAGGCCGCCGTTCGACCGGCTGTTCACCGGCTACGAACGGCCCACGGACGAGGTCGCCTGCCGGGAGTTCCTCGAGACCTGGGGCTACGTCGACGAGCAGGGCCGCAAGCGGTGGACCTACCCGGACAACAACGGTTTCGAAGGTGAGCCGAGGCGGATCGCGATCGAGCCCGGCATGCTGCTCGACCGCTTCGGCAACTCCACCGGCGGCTTCCTCGCCCCGGCGGGCGCCCTCTACCGGGAGCGCTCGCTGCCGCCGACCAACCTCAACACCCCGAGCGGCGGGCCGCAGCACAACTACCACGTGTACGAGGTGCTCCAGCCCTTCGACGTCGACGCCGGGCCCGCGGCGGCCTGGTTCGGCCAGCCCGGCGGCGGGTTGCAGTACTGGCTGAACCCGGAGTACAAGCCGACCGAGGACCTGGCGCCGTACAACGTCGACTACCTGCTGGCCAACCGGTTCGTGCGGGAGGTACAACCGAAGTGACCGGAGCGGAGCCCGGGAGGTGCTGGCGGTGAACCGCAGTGAGCTCGTGGCGCGGCTGCGCCGGCTCGGCCTGGACGGCGCCGAGTACGTGGTCCCCGGTTACCACGACCTTCCGGGCTCCCCCGAGGAGTACTACTACCTGCGTCCCGGAGGCGGAGGGTGGGAGGTCGGGGTCCACGAGCGCGGCCGGGACCGCCCGAGCGCCACGTTCGCCACCGAGGACGAGGCGTGCGGGTACCTCCACGGCCTGCTCGCGGACCGGGCCGGCAGGGCGGAGCAGACGCACCCGATGTCGGCCGACGAACTCCGGGTCAGGTCGGAAGAAGCACAGCGCACCGCGTGGCGGCAGTACCGCCAGTCCTGAGCGCATGTGCCGGCCACCCTGATACGCGCCCTCGCGGTCGTGTGCCGGAATCCCGCCGCACCCACGATTTCCACGCGCCGTGTCGGTGATCTAGGACACTTCGGCGTAACACGGCGCTCGGCCGGTCATCCCACTCCCGCGAGCTGCCGGCGTCGGCGCGAGCACCGGCAGCTCGCCCGGCCTCCCTGAGATTCCGGGACGGCGCGGTGGACGTTCGGTTGTGCGCTCGGCTTTCGGGCGGGCGGGAAGGGAGCGGCGGGTGCGGGACGCGCAGTTGCGGAGGGCCGTGATGTGGCGGCTGGAGCGGTGGCGCGCCCGGGTCGAGCGGACCGGGCCCGCCAGGCTGGCGATCGGCGTCGTGCGCACCAGCGCGCGGCACCGGATCACCGGCCTGGCGGGGGAGGCCGCCTTCTTCGCCGTGCTCTCCCTTCCGCCGCTGCTGCTCGGCCTCGTCGGCACGATCGGCTACCTCGGCGATGTCATCGGCCGCGACACCGTCGCCCGCGTCCACGGCGCGATCCTGGTGGCCTCGGCGGCGGTGCTCTCGCCGCAGGGTGTCGCCGAGATCGTCGAACCGACCCTGGACCAGGTGCTCACCACCGGTCAGGCGGGTATCAGCGTGGTCGGGTTCGCCGTGGCGGTGTGGTCGGGTTCGCGTGCGCTGGACGTCTACATCGACACCATCTCCGTCCTCTACGGACTCTCCGGCTATCGCGGTCTCGTCCGGCAGCGCCTGATGTCGGTCCTGCTCTACACCGTCGGCCTGCTGGTCGGTATCGCGCTGCTGCCGCTGATGGTCGTGGGACCGAACGTGCTGATGCACCTGCTGCCCGGGATGGACGCGCTGGTCCACGGCGTGTACTGGCCCACCGTCCTGGTGCTCTCGGCCGCGTTCCTGAGCACGCTGTACTACATGTCGGTCCCGGTCCACACGCCCTGGCGGGAGAACCTGCCCGGCGCCGCGGCCGCCCTGCTCGTCTGGATCGCTGGAAGCGCCGGGCTGCGCGCGTACCTGGCGGTGACGATCCAGAGCAGCCCGTTCCACGGCGCGCTGTCGGCGCCGATCGCGGTGCTGCTGTGGCTGTACGTCACCGCGCTGGCCATCCTCATCGGCGCCGCGCTCAACGCCGAGCTCGACCGCCTCAACCCGGACCGCACCACGGCGCGCACCCGCGCCGAAGCCGAAGGGCGCGGCGACGGCGGGCAACCGGCGGCGGCCGGGCCGGGCTGACCGGCTACGGCTCGATCAGCCCGGTGCGGATGGCGTAGCGGTGAGTTCGAGCCGGTCACTGCTGGCCCGCGAAGCGGGCGGGCCGCAGGGGCGGGAGGTCGGTGCGGCCCAGGAGGCGGTCGGGGCGGAAGTCGGCCAGGGCCTCCGCCGGCTGCCCAGTCGTCAGCTCCTGGGCTGCCAGCCTGCCCAGCAGCGGGCCGAGGGTGATGCCGCTGTGGGTGGCCATGGCGTAGATCCGGTCGCTGCCGCCGAGGAATCCGGCCGCCGTCAGGCCGTCGGCGGGCATCGCCCGCTGCCCGACGCGCAGGGACTCCAGGCGTGCGCCGGCCGTGCCGTCGAGCAGGCCGGTCAGCCGGGCGCACAGCTCCCGCGCGTGTTCGCCGTCGACCGGTGGCGGTGCCGCCGGGTCGGCGTCGGCGTCGAGGTCGAGCCCCTGGACGACGAGCCTGCCGCCGCCGTCCGGGCGGACGTTGAGCGCCGGGGTGGTCAGCACCCGGTGCAACCGCGCCGGCAGCGGGTTGGTGTAGCCGAGGAGACCCACCGTCGCCGAGCCCGCGACGTCGGGTGAGGCCATCGCCACCCGGTGTCCGGCCGCGGCGGTCACCGCCTCGGTCCAGCGCCCGGTCGCGATCACCACCGCGTCGAACACGGCCGGGTCGTCCCCGGACAGCGAGACGCGAACGCCGCCGTCCACTTCGGACAGACCTGTCACCTCCGCCGGGCAGCGCAGCCGCGCGCCGCGGTCGCGCGCTTCGCCCCACAGCCTGGCCAGCAGCAGCGCCGGCACGACGTGGCCCTCGGTCGGGTAGAAGGCGATTTCGGTGCCGGGCACCCGCAGGTCCGGGACGAGATCCCGGGCGCGACGGGAGCCGATCCATTCGACGGGGTAGCCGCGGTCGGTCAGCTCGGCGACGGAGGCGGCGAGCCGCTCGGCGCCGTCCTCCTCCGCCCACTCGAGGTTGCCGGTGCGTGCCAGCCACGGCCTGCACGGTCCGGGGGCCGCGGCCAGCGCGTCGTGCTCGGCCATCCCAGCCACGTTGAGGTCGTGGTAGGAGCGGGGGTTCTTGTTGTGCGAGTTGGTCCACGCGAACGAGGTGCCGGAGGTCCCGGCGAGCGGGGCGCTGCGTTCGAGGACGGTCACCTCCGCACCCGCGAGGGCCAGCGAGCGCGCGGCGCTCGCACCGAGCACGCCCAGTCCGATCACGGCGGTCTTCATGCTTTCCTCACCATTTCACCGTAGACGTTCTCGGTGCGTCCGCCCGGCGTGGCGAACGCGACCGCCAGCAGGACCACGGCCGAGGCCGCGATCCCGTACACCGCGTAGGGAACCGTCGTGTCCAGCACCTGCGCGACCGCGCAGCCCGTGAGGCCGGCGAGCATGCCCGTGATCGCCGCCGCCGGGGTGAGCCTGCGGCGCCGGTGCAGCAGGTAGCCGAGGAAGATCGGCGCGGCCAGCGCGGCGGCGGAGTAGGCGTAGGTGGCCACCAGCCAGGTCAGCGCCTTCGGGAACAGGATCGCCAGCACGGCCGCCAGCATCGACACGGCCACCGTGATCGCCCGCGACAGCCGCACCGCCTGGCGCTCGTCCTGCGCCCTGCCCGCGATGTTCTGGTAGACGTCGCGGGTCAGGTTGGCGACCACGGATTGCAGCGCGGCGCCGGTGGTGGAGACGATCGTGGAGACCAGGAAGGCGCCGAAGACCACCAGCAGCCAGCTCGGAAGCCGCGTGAGCAGCCAGCCCGCGGCGTCCTCCTCGTTGGCCAGGCCCGGGTTCATCGAGTGCACCGCGAGGCCGATGCACCCGGCGTAGACGCCGCCGATCAGCATGGTCAGCCCGGACAGGCCGAGCCCGCGCCGGGCGTCGGAGACCTTCTTGGTGGCGAAGACGCGCTGGTAGTAGAGCTGGTTGGTCAGCGTGCCCGGCAGGATCGCGGCGACCCACAGCCAGATCTGGTCCCAGCCCACCGCGGTCAGCCCCTCCCAGCCCCACAGGCGCTGCGGCACCGTCGCGGTGATGTGGCCCCAGCCTCCCGCCAGGCTGACCGCGTAGGTCGCCACGCCCAGCGACATGGCGATCATGAAGACCCCGAACACGAAGTCGGTCCAGGCCACAGAGGTCAGACCGCCCGGCAGCACGAACAGCAGCGAGGCGACCATGATCACGGCGATGAGCACAGTCGCCGGCAGTCCGGTCAGCTGGCCGAAGAGCTGCGCGAACGCCACGAACTGCGTCGCCAGCCAGCCGAAGGGCACCACCAGCGCGGCCAGCGCGGCGATCGCGGTGACGAGCTTGTGCTCGCCGAACAGCCGGGTGACGATGTCGGGAACGGTGGTGAACCGCTGCTCGCGCAGCCACTTCGCGATCAGCATCAGCACCAGGAAGCCGACCAGCACGCAGCCCTCGTAGATGAACACCGACCAGCCCGACCGGTATCCGATGCCGACGTGGGCGATGAGCACGCCGCCGCCGGTGGCGGTGGCGAACTGCGTGATGACCACGACGACCAGCGGCAGCGACTCGCCTGCCGACAGCCAGTCCTCGGAGCTCTTCGCCCGTCGTCCGAAGTAGACCGACATCGCCACGCCGAAGCCGATCACCAGCAGGCTGGCGATGATGATTCCGGCTATCTGACCGGTGGAACCAGTGGGCATGGTTGCCTCCAGGGGTGTGCGGGCGGGATCACGGCAGCCGTCTGCCGGGGGCGAGGCGGGTGATGTCGTGGCCGGTCGAGCCACGCAGGGCGAGGTCGGCGCCGATCTCGCCGAAGACCGGGGCGAGCTTGAACCCGTGGCCGGAGAAACCGGTCATGACCGTGGCGTTGCGGTGACCTGGCAGCGGGCCGAGCAGCGCGTGCTCGTCCGGGGTGAAACCCTCGGCGAACGTGGCGATGCGGACCGGGTGCGGAGTGGTGCCGGGCAGCAGGCGTGCCGCGGCGGCCGAGGCCGCCCGGGCGAACTCCGGGTCCGCGCTGCGCGGCAGCCCGTCGGGGTCGTCGAGCACCGGCCAGCCCAGGTGGTGCGGGACGATCTTGATCGCGACGCCGTCCAGCACCGGGAAGCAGGAGAAGCCCGCCTCGCGGTGGCGGCGCACGGCGATCGGCAGCCGGTCAGGCCGGTGCGCGGCGGGGTCGTGCACGGCGAACCAGCACGCGGTGATCAACCGGATCTCGACCGGCAGCGTCCGCAACGGCTCCAGCCGCAGGGCCCACGGGCCGGGCGCGAACACGACGTGGTCGACGTCGAAATGCTTGCCGCCGCTGGTGATCCGCCAGCCGCTGCTGGTTTCGGCGACGCCGTCCACTGGGTGGTAGGGAAGAACCGATGCGCCGGCTTCCTCCGCGGCTCGCAGGGCCGCCTGCACCGCCGGTTCGGGGCGCAGCACTCCCGCCGCCGGATCCAGCACGATGACCTCGTCGTCGTCGACCCGGTGCTGCGGGAAGCGGCTGCGCGCCTCTGCGGTGTCGAGGACCTCGTGGTCGAGGCCGTGTTCCTCTGCGCACGCCCGGACGGCGCGGACGTCGGGATGGTCCGGCGAACCGATGGTGAGACCACCGCACATGGTGAGCAGGCTGGTCGCCGTCGTGCTTTCCAGTTCCCGCCACAGCTCACCGGACCGGCGCAGCAGCGGGACGTAGTCGGGGCCTTCCTTGTAGATGGTGCGGAAGATGCGGGACTCACCCGCGGAGGCACCGCGGTCATGCCCGGGTGAGTAGGTGTCCAGGGCGACCACCTCGGCTCCGCGCCGAGCCAGCCGCCAGGCGGTCATGGCGCCGACGACGCCGGTGCCGACCACCGCGACGCGCGGATGGGTCATGCTCACTCCTGTTCTGCCGAAGGGAGACGTCGGGAATCACGCCCGATGCGGGAATGCGGAAAAGGAATTGCTGCGTCGTCGGCACGGCCCGGTAGCGCGGTCGCGAGAGATTCGCCGACGTGGTGGGACAATTGTGAACCGTCAGCGGAAAAGCGGATGCGGGTGGTGCTTCTCGGTCAGGTGTGCGGTTTGGACAGCACGGACTGCTCGATGAAGAACTCGACGAGGTCGGGCCGGATGACGTGCCACATCGCCTCGGCCAGCTCGCCGCCGGTCAGCCAGGTCAGCCTGCGCAACCGGATCACAGCCTGCCCCGGCTCGGTGCGCAACCGGGCGGCGGTGGCGTCGTCGAGCAGGACGGGGTCGACGTACACGCGCGACTTCGCCGCCGGAATCCCTTCGCGGGCGAAGTAGTCGTGCACCGTCAGGTGCGCCAGGTCCTCATCGGACAGCCGTGGTGCCAACGAGAACGGGATCGCGGCGAGCTCGACGGCGATCGGGTTGTCGTCGCTGTCGAACTTGAGACGCCGCAGCTGGTGCACCGGTGTGTCGTCGGGGACGCCGGGCAGGTCGACGCCGGCGTCCTGGGCGGGTACCACGGTCGCGGACTCCACGGCGTGCCTGCCCGGGATCTCCGGGCCCCGCAACGTCGGGTTGACCAGGCGCAGCAGGTTCTCCTGCCGGGCGCCCTCGGCGACGAACGTGCCGCGGCGGCGGTGGCGCTCGACCAGCCCGGCCTGGGCCAGTTCCGTCAGGACCCGCTGCGCGGTGGCCCGGCCGACGGAGTAGCGCCGCTGCAACTCGGCCTCGGTCGGCAGCCGCGCACCCGGCGGAAGCGCACCGGACTGGATCTGCTGTTCCAGTTCGGTGCGGATTCGCAGGTAAGCGGGAACTGCCACGAGCAGGAACATAGCTTCGCCGCAATTGCCGGTCAATACTCAATTTGACCGGTCAAATCGGGGTGAATTGAATGGTCGACTCGAATGGACTGCGCGGAATCGCCTGCTGTGCGCCAGTGCTCGGAATGCGCTCGTTCTCACGGTCGTGAGCGGGTCGAAGACCCTAACCGTCCACTGAGTACAGTCGCGTCGCCGAGCAAGCGCCGGCGGGGCCCATGGGGGTAGCCTGCGGGGGCCGGTGATTGCCTGCTCGGAGGGGAACATGCCCACTCGTCCCCGTGTGGTCGCGTTCGACGTGGTCGAGACGCTCATGTCGCTGGAGCCGCTGCGCGGCCGGTTCGCCGAGGTGGGGCTCGCGCCGGAGCTGGTGCCGCGCTGGTTCGACCGGACGCTGCGCGACGGCATGGCGCTGACGCTGGCAGGCGACTACGCGGCGTTCCCGGAGGTGGGTGCGTCGGCGTTGCGGACGCTGGCCGGCGGCTCGCTCGACGAGGACGCCGTCGCGCACGTCATGCGGGGCTTCGCCGCGCTGCCGGCCCAGCCTGACGCCGAGCCCGCCATGCGGGTGCTCTCCGAAGCCGGGATCGCCGTGGTGTGCCTGAGCAACGGCACCGCCGAGACGACGACCGGGTTCCTCGATCGCACCGGTCTTTCCCGCCACGTCGAGCAGGTCATCAGCGTCGCCGACGTCCGGAGCTGGAAACCGCCGCGCCGCGTGTACGAGTACGCACTGGAGCTGACCGGGTGCTCCGCCGGCGAGGTCTTCCTGGTCGCCGTGCACGCCTTCGACTGCCACGGTGCCAAGCGCGCCGGACTCGGCGCGGGGTGGGCCGGCCGGCTGGAAGGGCACTACGCCGAGGTGTTCACCCCGGCCGACGTCGTCGGCCGCGACCTCGTCGAGGTCGCGAGCCGGATCGCAGCGTTGCCCCGGTAGCCCGCGCGCGTCACCTCGAGCGCACCCGCACCCGCACCCGCCCGCGCGTCGTCCGCACCCGCCCGCGCGCCGCCCGCACCCGCACCAGCGCGTGACCTCGCGCCCGCACGCACCCGCGTCCGCGCGTCACCCGCGCCCGCGCCGTCGCCCGGGCCTGCGGCGCGAGACTCCGGGCGCGAGGCGCCGGGCGCGGGGTAGTGCCTTCGACTTTTCGGTTCGAGTGGTCTTGTCGTGCGGCCTCGCGGTGGCTACTGTGCTCGAAACCTTACGCCGTTAGTTTCCGATTCACGAAGTTCCGCATCTGCTCCTCGCCGAAAGGTGCGCCCAGATGACTTCTCCAGGCACGAGCGCCCGCCGCGTGGCGTTCGCCAGCCTCATCGGCACGACCATCGAGTGGTACGACTTCTTCATCTACGGCACGGCCGCGGCACTGGTCTTCAACCAGCTGTTCTTCCCCGACTTCGACCCGATCGTCGGCACGGTCGCCGCGTTCGCGACGTTCGCCGTCGGGTTCCTGGCCCGGCCGATCGGCGGGGTGCTGTTCGCGCACTTCGGCGACCGGCTGGGCCGCAAGCCGATGCTGATCGCCTCGCTGATGCTCATGGGCTTCGCGACCCTGCTCATGGGCCTGCTGCCGACCTACTCCCACATCGGGGTCTGGGCTCCGGTGCTGCTCACGCTGCTGCGCTTCGCGCAGGGCCTCGGAGTCGGCGGCGAATGGGGCGGTGCGGCGCTGATGGCGGTCGAGCACGCACCGCAGGGCCGGCGCGGCTTCTACGGCAGCTGGCCGCAGGTCGGTGTGCCCGCCGGTCTGCTGCTGGGCAACCTGACCTTCTCGCTGATCTCCTCGACGGTCTCCGAGGAGCAGTTCATGGCCTGGGGCTGGCGGATCCCGTTCCTGTGCAGCGCGTTGCTGATCGGTGTCGGGTTCCTCATCCGGCTCAAGATCGCCGAGAGCCCGGTCTTCCAGGAGGCCGCGCAACGGGCGCAGGAGACCCGGGCCGAGAGGATGCCTGTGGTCGAAGTCCTGCGCAGGCACCCGCGGACGATCCTGCTGGCCGCCGGTTCGTTCCTGGCCACCAACGCGACCTTCTACGTCGGCAGCACGTGGATCGTGGCCTACGCGACGAAGCACCTCGACTACGAACGCACCTGGGTGCTCAACGCCAACTCGTTCCTGGCCTTCGTCGACATCCCGCTGATGATCGCCTTCGGGCTGCTGTCCGACCGCATCGGACGCCGGATGATGTCGCTGGGCGGCATGGCGGTGCTGGCGCTGTTCGCGGTGCCGTACTTCATGCTCGTCGACAGCGGCTCCATCGTGCTGTTCCTGCTGGGCGGCATGGTGGTGCAGGCCTGCCGGACCGCGGTGTACGGGCCGCAGTCGGCGTTCTTCTCGGAGCTGTTCAGCACGAGGCTGCGCTACAGCGGTGCCTCGCTGAGCTACCAGCTGGCATCGATCCTCGGTGGTGGCATCGCGCCGATGATCTGCACCGTCCTGTATGGAGCGACCGGGTCCTCGATGGCGATCGCGGTCTACGTCGTGGTGCTGTGCCTGATCTCGTTCGTCTCGATCTACCTGCTGTCGGAGACCTACAAGCGGGACCTGACCGAGGAGCCGGCCGGAGCCGCCGCGGCCGCCGGGAGCTGAGAAGCGGGTGCGTACGCCCCACCGCGTGGCGTGCGCACCTGCCTCGTCGTCAGCGGCGCTTCGGGTAGTCGATCACCTGGCCGAGGTCGGAGTGCCACTCGATGAAGCCGCCCTCGAACTCGGCGGCCCTGCCCTGCGGGATGTCGTGCTCCTCGCCCACCGGATAGCCGAGGTAGGAACGCTCCCACCCCAGTTGCGACCACCGGGCGCGGATGCCGCCGTACACCGCGTGCGCACCGGTCTGGGGCGTCCAGTAGATCGACGCGCCGCCGGTGCCGGTGAAGTGGTTGAAGCGGCCCCGCCCGTCCGGTGTGGGCAGCTCGTCGGTCGTCGGGTAGCCGAGGAACTCGTCGGGCCCGCCGAGCTCGGCATAGCGCTGCGCGATCACGCCCTGCACCGAGTGCGCCGCCGTCTGCGGGCTCCACACGATCGCCGCGGGCAACGTCCCGTCGCCGTTGAACTCGTTGTAGCGGCCCACCCCATCCGAAGTGGACAGTTCGTCGGTCGTCGGGTAGCTCAGCGGTCCGCGTTCCCACCCGGTGGCGGCCCACTTGTCCCGGATGGCGCCCATCACCGCGTTGGGCCCGGTCGGCTGGGCCCAGTAGATCGACGCGTCCTCGCGCTGCCCGCTCGGGGTGAGGAAGTGGTTGTAGGCGCCGAATCCGTCCGGAGTGGTCCTGGTGTCGGTGGAGGGGTAGCCGAACCCGGCGTCCTCGCCGATCTCGCGGAAGTGCTCCAGGATCCGGCCCTGCACCAGGTGCGCGCCGGTGCGCGTCGACCAGTAGATCGCCGAGTGGATCACGCCGTCGCGGGTGCGGAAGTCGCTGTAGCGGCCCCCGCCGCTGCTGGTCATCTCGTCGGTGATCGGGACCCCGAGCTCGGCGTGACCACCCAGCTCCAGGAGGCGGCCGTAGATCGAGCCGTGCACGACCTTCACGCCGGTCTCCGGCGTCCAGTAGAACCGGCCGTGGGTGAAGTCCTGCCAGCGCAGGCCCTCGTCCTCGACGACCTCGGCACCGGCGGGTTCTCCGACAGCCTGCCGTTGCTGTTCGGACATCGACTCGTAGCGCTTCTGGATCTCACCGTCGCCCGGGTCGGCGACCTCGCCCGCGGGATCGGCGGGAACAACCGCGGCATCACCCGGTGATTCGGCGGGGGACGAGGTCTGCGCATCCGGTGACGTCGTGGAATCCGGTGACTCCGGTACCGACGTGTCCGGCGCGGAGCCGGTCGGCTGCTCCGCTGGAGCGGCCGGTTCGGTGGCGCTCGGCGTCGCGGCCGTCGCCCCAATTCCGGCCGCGGCCGGAACGGCCGTGGTCAAGCAGACAACCGTCGCCGTGGCGGCGACGCACCCCAGAAGTTCCCTGACTTTCACTGCGACCCCTTTCGGTTCGTCACCAAGGGATCGCCGCTTCCGGCAGAAAGGTTGCCCGCCGCCGGCGGATCTTTTCAGGACGCACGTCGCGGATCGACCCGGCTGGCTCGCGGCCGAGGTGCACAGCGGCCGCGCGGGGTCCGCCCGGGCGCTCAGCGATCGGCGGGTGCGAGCACGACCGCGGAGTTGTGCCCGCCCAGGCCGAGCGACGACTTCAGGGTGAGCCCGTCGGCCTGGGGGGTCGGCCCGTCGAGCAGCCGCGGGTGCCCCTCCGCAACCGGCTGCGGGGCAGGGATGATCCCGCGGTCGTAGCCGAGCGCGGCCGCGGCGACCTCCACCGCCGACGCCGCGCCCATGCAGTGGCCGACCAGCGGCTTGACCGAGTACAGCCGGGCCTCGGCCGGGAACAGCTCGTCGAAGACACCGCTCTCGGCGCGGTCGCACTGCCGGGTGCCGGGCCCGTGGGCGTTGAGGTAGCGCACCCGCGAGGGGTCCGCGCCCGCGTCGGCCAGCGCCTCGGTGAAGCACCGGCGCAGCTCGGCCGCGTCGGGGTCGACCGAGGTGACGTGGTGCGCGTCGTGCGACATCGCACCGCCGAGGACGCGGGCGTAGTGGCCGGTCCCGCCGCTGGAGAGCACCATCCCCACCGACGCCTCGCCCATCACGAAGCCGCGACTGCCTTCCTGGAAGGGCCGGCACGCCTGGCGCGGCTCGGTGTCGGTGACCGCGACCCCGAGCCGTTCGAAGTGCAGCACGGTCTCGGGGGTGGAGGAGACGTCGGTGGCCACGAAAACCACGTCGTCGACCACGCCGGCGTCGAGCCACGCCTTCGCGGTGAGCAGGCCCGCGTTGCCGGACGCGCACGTCGCCGAGACGTTCATCGCAGGCCCGTGGAACCCGAACTCCTGCATCAGCATCGACACCGGGGTGGAGGGCATGAGCGCGAGGTAGTCGCGCACCGGCACGTCCCCGCCCCGCCTGCCGTAGAAGTCGTTCCAGGAGGGCAGGTCGCCGAGCACGGCCGCGTGGAGCAGTCCGACCCGGCGCCCGGGCCGCCACCCGCGCTCCTCGGCGTCGACTATCGCCTCCCGCGCGGCGGCCCGCATGGCTTTGGCGAAGCGGCTCGGCCCGTCGGCCTCCTCGCCGCCCTCCGGGACCTTGGCGACCCAGGCCGTCCGGTCCCGGCCGGGGCCGTGCCTCTCGACCGGGGAGGCGGCGACCTCACCCGAGACCAGGCCGTTCCAGAAGGACTCGCGGCCCCAGCCGTAGCCGGTCACCGCGCCGATGCCACCGATTCCGCAATGCTGCACGATCGTCTTCCTCCGGGGGAGCTTGGCGGAGGCCGCGTCCCGCCCGGCGCGCCTGGGCCTGGGCCGAGGGCCGTGGCGGCCTCGCTGACCTGCGTCGCCGGGCCTGCGCTGCGTATCGCGGACGGGGCCCTGCTTGCTCGTCAGAGTGAAGACAGCCGCGGGCTTTTAGCTACCCGTTGTGAATGCGCTCTCCCTTTATAACACGAACGAGTGTATTTCAGTTCTGAAATTCGCCTGGCCGCGACTACATTCAGTGTTTTTTCTTTTGGATCGTGCGCGCAAGGGCACGGAGGCGCGGGACTCAGGGCTCGGGGCCGCGGCCCGAACGGTTGGCTACCGTTGCCGGTGGGAACCCGTGGCAGGTCAGGTGCGGGAACCCGAATCGGCGAGGTGCGCTGCGATCGACGCACCCGTTCGGCGATCGGGTGCGGGTATCTGCATTGGACGGATCATGGAAGTTGATCCAGGCGGCGAGATCCGGAGCGGTTCCGGTCTGGAACGCGAGTTCTTGGACCTCGCGTTGTCCATGCACGGCGCCGTCCGGTGGACCTACGACTTCGCCAGCGATGAGGTCACCTGGGCCGAGGGGATGGACTCCCTGCTCGGCGTGCCGCGCGCCGGGCACGCCGAGCTGAGCCGCCGGCTGCGCGGGCTCGTCGAACCCCTGGTCGTGTCGGCGCGGACGACGCCGCTGTGGGAGGACTTCGACCTCGAGCAGCCCGTGGACACCGCCGAGGACGGCCAGCGGCTGCTGCACTTCCACGCCCGCGCGCACGGCGAGGGCACGCGCACCAGCGGACTCATCGGTCTCGTGCGCAACGTGACCGGCGCCCACCGGGACCGGCAGGCGCTGAGCGACCTGGCCGACCGGTACCGGCTGCTGGCCGAGCTCAGCCCGGACGCGATCTGCGTGCACCAGGACAACATCATCCGCTACGTCAACCCGGCGATGGGCACCATCCTGGGCGCCCAGTCGCCCGCGCAGCTGCTCGGCCGCCCGGTCACCGACTTCGTGGCCCCCGACTCCATCCCGCAGATGCGCAAGCGGATCAGGTCGCTGGAGGCCCCGGGCGCCACGACGCCGCGGGCCGAGGCCGAGCTGCGGCGCATCGACGGCACCACGGTGCCGGTCGAGCTGGTCGCGGTGCACACCACCTGGGAGGGCAGCTCGGCGGTGCAGGTCGTCGGGCGCGACGTCAGCGCCCAGAAGACGGCGGAGGAGACGCTGCGCTTCCAGGCGGCCCTGGTCCAGCACGTCAGCAACGCGATCATCGCCACCGACCGCAGCGGCATCGTCACCAGCTGGAACCCGGCCGCCGAGGCGGTCTACGGGATAGCCGAGGAGGAGGCGCTGGCGCGCCACGTCGCCGACCTGGTCGGGGCGCCGCTGCAACCCGAGGAGCTGGTCTCCAGCGGCGGGGTCACCGAGGCCCTGCACCGGCGCAGCGACGGCGCCGCGCTGGTCATCCGGATCTCGGCGGCGGAGATGGACAGCGGCTTCGTGCTGGTGTGCGCCGACGAGACCGCGCGGCGGCGGGCCGAGCAGGACTTCGCCACCGTCGTCGCGGCCCTCGACGAGGGCGTGGTCGTGGTGGGCCGGTCCGGTGTCATCGAGTCGGCGAACCCGGCGTCGCAACGCATCCTGGGCGCCCCGGCATCGCAGATCATCGGCACCCGGCCCACGTCGTGGCCCACGTTCGACGAGAGCGGCGCCGCCATGCGACCGGAGGAGCAACCCTCCAGCCTGGCCCAGTGGACCGGCGAACCGGAGAACTCCAGGGTGGTCCGCCTGGTGCGGCCGGACGGGCGCAGCGTGTGGCTGTCGCTGACCTCCCGCTCGCTGACCCCGCAGGACCGGCCGCCGCACATGGTCGTCACCTCGTTCACCGACATCACCGACAGCCGGGCCGCCCGGGAGCGCCTGGAGTACGAGGCCACCCACGACCCGCTGACCGGGCTGGCCAACCGTACGCTCGCGCTGCGGCACCTGGCGGTCTCGCGTGACCGCACCCGCGCGATCGCGGTGCTGTTCATCGACCTGGACAACTTCAAGCTGATCAACGACTCGCTGGGCCACGGCGTCGGCGACGACGTGCTGCGGATCGTGGGCGAGCGGCTGTTCCGCACCTCGCGGGAGGAGGACCTGGTCGGCAGGCTCGGCGGGGACGAGTTCGTGGTCCTGGTCCACGACGAGAGCGACGACGACGTGCTGCGCGAGCTGGCGACCGGGCTGCTGGCAGCCCTGACCGAGCCGATCCACGTGCAGGGCAGGCAGCTGCACGTCAACGGCAGCATCGGCATCGTGCTCTCCCGGCCGGGCGACACCCGGGCCGGGCCGGAGCTGCTGCGCGACGCCGACGTCGCCATGTACCAGGCCAAGACCCGCGGCGGCGGGCGCTACGAGTTCTTCGACGTCGAGCTCCGCGAGAGCATGCAGCGCAGCATGGTGCTGGAGCAGGACCTGCGCCACGCGGTGCAGCAGGACCAGCTCTGGGTCGCCTACCAGCGGGTCGTCGACCTGCGCGACGAGCGCACGGTGGGCGTGGAGGGACTGCTGAGGTGGACGCACCCGGTGCACGGGACGGTCTCGCCGGGCGAGTTCATCCCGCTGGCCGAGCAGAGCGACCTGATCAACTCCATCGGCGCCCACATGCTGCGCATGGCGACCCGCCAGGTCGCGGCCGAGCGCGAGCGCGGCGGCGAGGGCCTGCGGCTCAACGCCAACCTCTCACCGCGCCAGCTCGACGACCCCTACCTGCAGGTGCTGGTGAAGCAGGCGCTCACCGACGCCGGGCTGCCCGCGCACGCGCTGTGCCTGGAGGTCACCGAGAACGCGATCATGCACGATCCGGCGGCGTCGGCGCGGGTGCTCAGCTCGCTGCGCGAGCTGGGCGTGCGGCTGGCGATCGACGACTTCGGCACCGGCTACTCGTCGCTGGCGCAGCTGCGCAGGCTGCCGCTGGACACCCTCAAGATCGACCGGTCGTTCGTCACCGACCTGGACTCGTCGGAGGAGCTCCGGGTCATGATCAACAGCATCGTGGCGATGGCGCACGCCGTCGGGCTCGACGTCGTGGCCGAGGGCGTGGAGACCGCGCGGCAGCTGGACTTGCTGGGCGAGGTCGGCTGCGACCAGGCGCAGGGCTTCTACCTGGGGCGCCCCGGACCGATCGAACGCCTCCGCGACCACTGGTGACCGCGGTGGCGTTGCCTCATCCCGGGTGCGGCGCCCGCGGCGCCCGGAAGAACTCGTTGGACCGACGGCTGAAGACCAGGGCGAGGAACACGACGCTGCCCGTGGTGGCCAACAGCCGCACGAGCACGAGGACGACGAGCATCCCGGTGGACAGGCCCAGGTCCCACTCGACCCCGAGCACCACGACGACGATCGGCGCGAGGATGTTGCCCATGAGTTCCGAGCACAGCCACAGCGCGGCGAACACGGCGAGCGTCACGCGCGCCCACTGCCGACCGGCCCGCAGCGGGAAGGCGAACGCGATCCACAGCGCCACCAGCACCGCCGACACCAACGCCGGGAGCAGCCAGTCCGACGGGTTCGGCGGTGTCGGCGGCACGCCGTAGCGCTCCAGCACGGCGTTGACGCTCGCCGTCGTCGCATCGTTGGTGAGGTAGGCGAACGCGGTGTCCAGCACGCCGACGAGCAGCGGCAGGACCATCGCGATCCAGAACGCCAGCACGACCGGTCGCGGTGGGGCCGCCTCGGATTCGCCGGTCGGAACGGGCGGAGCCGCCAGGGGATCTGGTTGCTGCGGTGGCGAGGTCACGGTCGCACAGTACGAGCCGCGCCGCCGCTTCGGGCGGAATCCGGCGATGTCCGGGCAAACCGTTGCCGTATCGCGCCGTTGACCGCCTGGATGTCGGTGTTTCCTTGGACCATGCTCGTGTGACCACTTCACGCAGGAGAGCCGAGATCTTCGCCGGCGGCGGCGAGCAACGCTTCCAAGGGTCGGCGACCGGTGACGAGCGTCCCGTGCTCGTCGGATTCCTGGCGGCGCAGCGCGCGACCCTGGAGCTGAAGTGCGCGGGCCTGGACGGGGAGCCGGCCCGCCGGGCGGTGGAGCCCTCGACGTTGTCACTGCTCGGACTGGTACGCCACCTGGCCGACGTGGAGCGGCGGTGGTTCCGGCGGGTGCTCGCCGGGCAGGACGCACCGCCGCGCTTCTCGTCGGACACCCGCGCCGACGGCGACTTCGACGGAGCGGCGGCCGATCCCGCCGTCATCGCCGAGGTGTGGGCCGCCTGGCGCGCGGAGGTGTCGTTCGCGGAGCGCTTCGTCGCCGAGGCCCCGGATCTCGACGTCGCGGGCGGGACCCGTGGCGCGGTTCGGTGTCGCTGCGCTGGGTGCTGATCCACATGGTCGAGGAGTACGCGCGGCACAACGGCCACGCCGACCTCCTGCGCGAACGCATCGACGGTGCCATCGGACTGTGAAGGCGACCCCGCGACGGGGTCGCACCCACGGCAGCGGGGTCGGCGTCACGACGTCCTGGCGAGCGGGAAGGAGACACCGGTGAGCTCCTCGGACAGGCTCCAGAGCCGTTTCGCCGCAACCGGGTCGCTGGCGGCCGCCGTCCGGCCGACCAACGTCGGCCTGCCGCGCAACTCGAACATCCCATCCGGGCCGACGTAGCTGGCACCGGGCAGATCCTGAGTGGCGGCGTAGACGGTGGGCAGCGCGCCGGCCTGGGCGTCCTGGGCGAAGATCCGGTTTCCGACGGCGAGAACGGCGCGCAGCACACGGCTCGGGGTGTGGCCCTGCAGGCCGGTGGCGGACCAGCCGGGGTGCGCGGCCAGCGCCCGCACCGGCGACCCGAGCTCGCCGAGCCGCCGCTGGAGCTCCAGCGTGAACAGCAGGTTCGCCAGCTTCGACTGCCCGTAGGCGCGCTGGGCGTTGTAGTCGCCGGTGGAGTTGGGGTTGTCGAAGTCGATCCCGCGCACGAAGCGGTGCGCGCCGGAGGCGACGGTCACCACGCGGTCGGTCACGTGCGGCAGCAGCAGGTTCGTGAGCGCGAAGTGGCCCAGGTGGTTGGTGCCGAACTGCGTCTCGAAGCCGTCCTCGGTGCGCCCCTCGGGCGGGATCATCACGCCCGCGTTGTTGACCAGCAGGTCCAGATCGCCGTGCCAGGCCTCGACGAACTCGCGAACCGACGCCAGGTCGGCCAGGTCGAGCCTGCGCACTTCGCGGCTGCCGGGCACCGTGGCGGCGGCGTCCTCACCCTTGGCGACGTCGCGCACGGCGAGCACGACGTGCGCGCCCGCTCCGGCGAGTGCGCGGGCGGTGTGGACGCCGAGTCCGCTGTTCGCCCCGGTGACGACCGCCGTGCGGCCGGTGAGATCGGGCAGGTCGGGGAGCTGGTGGTGCTTGCGCGTGGTTGTCATGGACCCAATGTAGTCATCGACAACAAAGTTGGCAACGGCAACAATGATTCCGGTGTCAACATTCCCGGTAAGCTCCCGGTCATGGCCGGAGAGCGTTATCACCACGGGGACCTGCGCGCCGCGTTGCTGGACGCCGCGTCCGCGGCGCTGCGCGTGCGGGGGGTCGACGCCCTGTCGCTGCGGGAGCTGGCGCGGGACGTCGGGGTCAGCCACGCCGCGCCGCGCCGGCACTTCCGCGACCGGCAGGCGCTGCTGAACGCGCTGGCCCTGCGCGGTTTCCAGCGCCTCTCCGCCGAGCTCGACGCCGCGGCGGGCACCGGCGGCCGGTTCCGCGCCCGGCTGACCGTGATGGCCCGCGCCTACGTCGACTTCGCGGTGCGGGACCCGGAGCTGCTGGAGCTGATGTTCGTGCGCAAGCACGCCCCGGACGCCTCGGAGGAGCTGGTCGCCGCCGGGCGCCGCTTGGGCGAGCAGATGCTCGCGGTGATCGTGGACGGACAGCGCAGCGGCGACGTGCACGGCGGCGACGCCGAAGGGATCGGGCTCGCGGTGTTCGCCGCGCTGCACGGCTTCGCCGGTCTGGCGACCAGCGGCATGCTGCCGGGGCTGGACACCGGCGAGGCGCTGGAGCGCATCCTCGACGAGCTGCTGCACGGCGCGACCCCGCGCTGAGGCGAGGGTGTGTTGACGCGAGTTCGCGCTGACGGGAGGACACTCCTACGAGAGGCCGCGCTGACGGGAGGCCGCCGAGACGCGTGGCTTCCGCCGACCAGGCCCGCGCCGGAGGACAACTCCCGCTGACGCACGCCGGCACCCGCGCGGGGCGCCGTCACATCTTCTCCGCGCCTGCCCTGATCGCCTCGCGGATGCGGAAGTAGGTGCCGCAGCGGCAGATGTTGCGGATCTCGTCCAGGTCGGCGTCGCCGATCTCCCGTCCTTCGGCCCGCGCCTGCCGGACCTTGGCCACCGCCGCCATGATCTGGCCCGGCTGGCAGTAGCCGCACTGGGCCACGTCGTGCTCCAGCCAGGCCTCCTGCATCGGGTGCAGGTCCTCGCCGACGGTGGCGGGCAGGCCCTCGATGGTGGTGATCTCGTCGGTGGGGGCGATGTCCTTGACCGGCACCGAGCAGGGGTTGAACGCCTTGCCGTTGTGGTGGCTGGTGCACGCCTTGCACACGTTGATGCCGCAGCCGTACTTCGGCCCGGTGACGCCGAGGACGTCGCGCAGCACCCACAGCAGCCGCACGTCCTCCGGCACGTCGGCGGTGACCTGCCTGCCGTTGAGGATGAAGGTGTATTCGGGCACGGAAAGCTCCTCGGTTCAGCGCGGGAAGTCCTGGAACGGACCCGGGGCGGTGCGGCGGTCCGCCGCGGGCTAGTAGGTGTGGCGCAGACCGTCCACAGGGGACTGAGGGATCGGCGGGACGGCCGGCTTCGGCTCGAAGGAGAGGGTGCCGTGGTTGACCGGGAAGCTGGTCGGCGTGGTGCCCGTCGCGCGGCCGTAGGCGCACGCGACCGCCGCCATCGACGCGGCCACGCCGAGTTCGCCCGCGCCGCCGGGTTCGCCCGTGGTCGGCGGCATGACGATGATCTCCAGCTCGAACGGCGTGTTCCACTGCCTGGTGTAGAAGTAGTTGTCCCAGCTGGCCTCCAGGAAGTGCCCGTCGCGCAGGTGGAGGCTGGAGGTCAGCACCTGGGCGATGCCGTCGGAGATCCCGCCCATCATCTGAGCCTGCAGGCCGCGCGGGTTGACCGCGAGCCCGACGTCGACGGCGAAGACGGCCTTGGTCACCCGCGGACCGGTGACGCCGTCGCGGATCGGGCGGTTCACGGTCTCCGGGCGGCAGTCGATCTCGACGAGCGCGGCGGTCACCCCGTGGTACTCGGCGTGGAAGGCGATGCCCTGCGCCGTGCCCGCGGGCATCGGCCTGCCCCAGCCGCCGGCCCGCGCGACCTCGTCGAGCACCGCCCGCGAGCGGTCGTCCTGCAGGAAGTCGCGGCGGAACCGGTACGGGTCCGAGGCCATCTCGGCGGCGAGCCGGTCGACGATCAGCTCGCGGGCGCAGGTGACGTCCGGGGAGTAGATGTTGCGCATGCTGCCGGTGTTGAAGCCCTTGTCGGTCTCGTTCAGCAGCTGCGTCGTGGTGCCGAACTCGTAGGGCATGGTCTGCGACAGCGCGAAGATGGTCTCGCTGAAGCCGAGGTCGGCCACCGGCAGCTTCGCCGCCATGGCCGTGACGACCTCGCCGAGGCCGTGGCCGAAGTCGGTGAACACGCTGGTGTGCCGCTGCTCGTAGCCGAGCACGGCGTCGGGCGTGAGGCTGACCCGGACCCGCGAGGTCGCCATCGGGTGCGTGCGGCCCTGCCGGCAGTCGTCGGCGCGGTGCCACATCAGCCTGACCGGCTTGCCCATCCGCTGGGAGATCTCGGCGGCCTCCAGTGCGGCGTCGCCGAACAGCTTGCGGCCGAACGAACCGCCGCCCTCGACCACGTGCACCGCCACCGCCCCCGGTGGCAGCCCGAGCCTGGCGGCGATGGTTTCCTGCGCCACGACGGGAGATTTCAGCGCTGCCCAGACCTCTGCGCGGTCGGCGCGCACGTCGGCGATGGCGCAGTTGGGCTCCAGGGCGCTGTTCCCGCGGAAGTGGAAGGTGAACTCTTCCTCGATCGTCCTGGTGAGCGGACCGGTTTTTGGTACGGCCATGGGGAGTTCGGCCGCGCGCAGCTCTTCGAGCACCGACTCGTCGGACTTGCCCTCGGCGCTGCCCGGCCCCCATTTGACGCGCAGGGCGCGGACCGCGTCGATGCACTGGCCGAAGGTCCTGCCGCGCACCGCGACTCCAGTGGACACGGCCACCACGTCGGTGATGCCGGGCATGGTGCGGACTTCCGCGGCGTTGACCACCGACTCCACGGTGCCGTTGATCGTCGGTGGGCGGCACACCATCGTCGGCAGCGCGTCCGGGACGTCGAGGTCCATGGTGAACTTCTTGCGCCCGGTCACCGCCGCGAGCGCGTCGACCCGGTTGCGCGGGGTGCCGATGACGGTGAACTCGGAGCGGGGTTTGAGCTCGACGGCGACCTCCTCGGTGCGCAGGCTCGCGGCCTTGCGCGCCAGCGCGCCGTAGGTGGTGCTCAGCCCGGCGGCGGAGGTGATCATCCCCGCGCGCGTGGTGAGGCTGGTGACCGCCGCGTCCAGCTCGATGGCGGCGGCCCGCAGCAACCTGCCCTTGGCGATCGCCGCGGCGACGCGGATCGGGGTGTAGGTGGCGAAGGTGGTGTTCGAGCCGCCGGTGAGCTGGTTGAACAGCAGCTCCGGCCGCGCGTCGGCGAGGGTGACGCGCACTCGCTCCAGCGGCACGTCCAGTTCCTCGGCGATCAGCATCGCGGTGGAGGTCGTGATGCCCTGCCCGACCTCGGCGCGCGGCAGCGCGAACGAGACCGTGCCGTCCTCGTGCACCTCGACGGTGATGAGGTTCGCGGTGGGCAGTGCCGCCTCGGTGAGCATGTCGTTGAGGTCGTAGATCTCGGCGGGCGACGGTGCGGACGGGACAGCGGCGCCGGCCGTGCCGGAGCCCGGGCCCAGCTCCGCCGCCGCCACGAGGGTGGGCGCCGCCAGCACGTAGCCGAGGAAACGGCGCCGCCCGACCAGTGCCGGTTCACCGGACTCTGCGGGCAGGGGCGAAGGGGCGTGCGTCGTCATTGACTGACCCTCTCTGGCTCGGGCGCAAGCGGCGGTGCGACGGCGTCGGCGCTGGTGCGTGGTGGGGGCGGATCCGGCGTGGTGCGGTCGGTTTCGGGTGAACGGTCAGTGGTGTGCCGCGGGCGGCCTGTGCAAGGCGGCGGTGCGACGGGTGTCGCGGCCGGTGCGGCGCATCCGGCGGGCTCCCGCCGCGGGGGTCGGCGGATCTCGCCGCGCGGCGCTGGACGGCGGTTCTCGCTGGGTGATTCGGGGACTGTAATTACGATCAACGCCGAGGTCAACGGCCGGGTGAGTGAGCGGGTGCGGCAACGTTCGGTGACCGGCTCGCCGCGGCTCTGGCGGTCTTGTCCACAGTGGTCTGAAGCCGGGCTTGGCAACCGCGGTCTCCGCAACCGCGTTCTGATGCCGGAAAGCTGATTTCGTCGCCGCAGGAGGCTGTGTGATGGTGGGCAGGAACGGTGTGTTGCTCCTGGCGGGAGTGCTGGCGTGTTCGGTAGCGGTGTTCCCGGCGCAGGCGCCCTCGTCGGCGGGAACCGGGGCGGTCGCGGGCTTGCACTACTTCGACCGCAACGCCGACGGCGCGTGGCAGCCGGTGGAGCCCGGAGGTGGCAGCGCGGTCGGGCTCTACCGGATGGACGGCGGTCGGGTCGCCACCGTCGGCACCGAACCCGGCGGCGAGTACCTGATCGAGGACGTGGCGCCCGGACGGTACCGGGTCGGCATCAACCCTGTCGGCTACCAGCTCACCACTGCGTCCGAGGTGGTCGTGGACGTTGTCGCCGGCGCGACCAGCCGCGCGGACTTCGGCAAGCTCGGCGCCGACATCACCGGAGTGACCTGGCACGACCGCAACGCCGACGGCCAACGCCAGGCCGACGAGCCGCTGCTCGGCGACATCCGGTTCTGGATCGGGCGCTGGGGCGGCGGCACCGACGCCACCGGCCACTACGCGCTGGCGAACCAGGGCACCGGGACCTACCCGTTGCGCTTCGTCGCGCCGGAGGGCATTCGGTTCTCCCCGAAGAACGCCGGTGCTCCCGCCACCGATTCCGACGCCGACCCGTCGACCGGCATCGCGACGGCGGTCGTGGCGTTGACCGACGGGCGGATCAACCAGGTGCCCAACCTCGACATCGGTCTGGTCGCCGAGTAGGTCCGCCGGGCGCGCGGACGCTGCGGAGAACCGCCTGGACGAGCGCCCGGCGCGCTTGCGCGAGCGAACCTGGTTATCTAATGTCCAGGTTCATGCGGATGAGCGAGGGCGTCGAGTGGGCGCTGCACAGCCTGCTCGCGCTGGCCTGGCTCGACGACGGTCGGCCGGTGCCGACCTCGCGGCTCGCCGCGGGCAACGACCTGCCGCCCGCGTACCTGAACAAGCAGCTCCAGGCGCTGGTCAGGGCCGGGCTGCTCGTCTCGACACCGGGGGCCAGGGGCGGCTTCAGCCTGGCCCGGCCACCGGAGAAGATCACGCTGATGGACGTCGTCGCGGCGATCGAGGGGCCGGAGGAGGCCTTCCGGTGCACCGAGATCCGGCGCCGTGGGGCGGGCGCCAACGCGCCGCGGCGCGAGTTCGAGTCGCCGTGCGCGATCGCGACGGCCATGCGCCGCGCCGAGCTGGCGTGGCGCCGCGAACTGGCCGCCCAGACCCTGGCCGACGTGCGGGCTGCCGCCGAGGAGCACGCCCCGACGGCGGCCGAGCGGCTGCGCCGCTGGCACGGCCGCGACTGACCCGACACCCCGTGGAACCGGCCGCGGGGTGACGACCGAGGAGAATCTGGATGTCAAATATCCTGGTTGTTGGTGGAGGTTTCGCCGGTGTGTGGAGCGCGGCGGCGGCGGTCCGGCTCCGGCGCGTCGTGGGCGCGGGCGAGTCCGAGCTCTCCGTGACGCTGGTGAGCGCCGGGGACGACCTGGTGATCCGGCCCAGGCTGTACCAGGCCGAACCGGAGCGGATGCGCGTCTCCCTGGACCGGGTGCTCGGTCCGGTCGGGGTGGACCGGGTGGCCGCGACCGCGACCGGCATCGACACCGGCCGTCGCCGCGTCACCGCCGTCCGGCGCGACGGGCGGTCCACCGAGCTGGCCTACGACCGGCTGGTGCTCGCCACCGGCAGCCATCTCGTCCGCCCGGACCTGCCAGGCGCCGAGCACCTGCACGACGTCGACACGCTGCCCGCTGCCGCGGCGCTCGACGCGCACCTGCACCGGCTGCCGGACCTTCCGGACGGTCCCGGCAGGTTCACGGCGGTGGTGGTCGGTGCCGGGTTCACCGGCCTGGAGATCGCCACCGAGCTGGTCGATCGGCTGCGCGCCGTCGCCGAGCCGCACGGCGCGGCCGGCGAGGTCCGCGTCGTGCTGGTAGAACGCGCGGACGTGGTCGGCCCCGACCTCGGCCCGGGCCCGCGGCCGGTGGTGCTCGACGCGCTGTCCGCGCTCGGCGTCGAGCAGCGGCTCGGCGCGACGGTCCGCGGCGTGGAACGCGACCGGGTACGGCTGTCGGACGGCAGCGTGCTCGATGCTCGCACGGTGGTGTGGACGGCCGGGGTGCGGGCCAGCCCGCTGACCGCCGACGTCCCCGCGCCTCGCGACGGGCTCGGCAGGCTGGAAGTCGACCCGTACCTCCGGGTCGCCGGGGTTCCCGAGGTGTACGCGGCGGGCGACACCGCCGCCGCGCAGGCCGAAGACGGCCACCAGGTGATGCAGAGCTGCCAGCACGCCGGTCCGCTCGGCCGCTTCGCCGGGCACAACGTGGCCGCCGACCTCCTCGGCCTGCCGCAGGAGCCGTTCGCGCCCGATCCCTACGTCACCTGCCTCGACCTGGGCTCGGCGGGAGCGGTCTTCACCACGGGGTGGCGGCGCACCGTCACCTCGGCGCACCATGCCGCCAAGCAGCGCAAGCGGACGGTCAACGAGGTGTGGATCCACCCGCCGGCCGACGACGCCGAAGAACTCCTGCGCCGCGCCGACTTCCGCGTCTCGACCCGGCAACCGGTCGCCGGCGGCTGAGTCACCCGCGGGTGGCGGCGACGAACGCCCGGTCGGCCTCGTCGACGACCTGGTACAGCCAGTCGGGGACGCGGGCGGAGTAGTCGTCGGAGAAGACGTCACAGGCGGGGGCCACGGCGTCGTCGGTGGGGCCGTTGACCGTCGCACCGTCCCGCGCCGGCCGCCGCTTGAGGTCTCCGGCGGCCTGCGCACATCGCCGCAAGGCGTCGGTGTCGACCTGCATGCCGCCGGACGGTCCGCCGCCTCCTCCACCGTCGGGGTTGAGCCGGTTCTCGATGCTGTTTCCCGCCCAGCCTCCCTCTCCGGAGGAGCAGCGTGGCAGGAACGGCGCGGCGGGCAACGGGTTCTCGCTCTCGCTCGCCGTTCACCCGAACGTCCGCATTTCTGGACGCCGGTGCGCCCGTGCTGCTGGTATGTCGGTAGATCGATTCCGAGGGGAGCTGGTGTGCCGATGACTGTGCGGGTGGGTGTGGTCGGGACGGGCGTGATGGGTGCCGACCACGTGCGGACGCTGACCGGTGGCGTCGCCGGTGCGCGGGTGGTCGCGGTTTCCGATGCCGACCAGGGCCGGGGACGCGCGGTCGCCGCCGAGGCGGGCGACGAGGTGGTCTTCCACGCCGATCCCGTGGACCTGATCGGCGATGCGGGTGTGGACGCGGTTGTCGTCGCGTCCCCGGATCACACCCACGAGGCGCTGGCCACGGCGTGCGTGGAGGCCGGGAAACCGGTGCTGTGCGAGAAACCGCTGGCGGCCACGGCCGCGGACTGCCTGCGCATCGTCGCGCACGAGGTGGCCAAGGGGCGGCGGCTGGTGCAGGCCGGGTACATGCGCCGCTTCGATCCCTCCTATGTGGACATGAAACGGGCCTTGGACGCCGGCAGCATCGGCGATCCGGTGCTGGTGCACTGCGTGCACCGCAACGCGCGGGCACTGCACTTCTTCACCCCGGAGATGCCGTTCACCAGTGCGGCCGTGCACGAGTTCGACGTGGTGCGCTGGTTGCTGTCCTCGGAGATCGTGCGCGTCACCGTGCACCGCACGCGCTCGTCCAGCCGTGCGGCGGCGCGGTTGGCCGACCCGCGGCTGCTGGTGCTGGAGACCGCCGCCGGGGTGACCGTCGACGTCGAGGTCTTCGTCAACGCCCAGTACGGCTACGACGTGCGGTGCGAGCTGGTCGGGGAACTGGGCACGGTCTCGCTGGCGCTGCCTTCGACCACCGTGGTGCGCGCGGGCGGTGCCGAGGGCGTCGCGGTGCACGCCGACTTCCGGACGCGGTTCGCCGAGGCGTACCGCCTGCAACTGCAGGCGTGGGTCGACGCCGCGGCGCGCGGCGAGGCGTGCGGGCCCAGCGCCTGGGACGGCTACGCCGCGACCGCGGTGGCCGAGGCGTGCCTGCGCGCGCAGGAGGACGGAACGCCGGTCGAGGTGGAGCTGGCGGACAAGCCGGCGCTGTACGGGACGTAGCCGACTCGCGAGGTGCGTCCGTGCCGTCTGCCACCGGATCCGGTCGGCCGCCTCGCGGCGTTTCGGGGCGGGGCGCGGCGGGGTATCTGCTAGCTCTGACAGAGCCAACCGATCAGCTGCGCTGAGGAAGGACCGCCATGAGCGATGTGACACCCGAGCCGAACACCGAGCAGATCACGGTGTGGCGCAACCTGCTGGATGCCTTCGCGCAGCTGAGCTCGGCCTGGGAGACCGCCGCCGAGGTGCAGCAGCAGGCCGCCGAGGACCAGGGCCCGGGGACCACGAGGATGCCCGCGGAGCTGGTCACCGCGTTCTTCAACGCGGGCACCCGGGGTGCCGAGGCGCTCACCGGGGTGGCCAACGTCCTGGCCGACCAGCCTGACGTGCAGGCGGACGCGGTCGCCGACGCGCAGCGCCGCGCGCACGGTGCGTGGCAGGAGGCGCGCAAGGCCTTCGGCGGCGGTGCGGAGTCGCAGTCGGAGTCATGATCGTCGCAGGTCGCGGGCCGATCTCCGGCCCGTGGTCGAAACCGGTCAGCTCCATGATTAATCCCGGCGCGCGGTGGGTACGTCACCAGTAGGAGCGACCGAAAGGCAGGGAGCAACGATGGGTTCCAAGTTCCGCAAGACCATCCGGGTCGGTCCGATGCGGGTTCACCTGTCCCGCCGCGGCCTGTCCTGGAGCACGAAGTGGGGCCACCGCACGTGGTTCTCCCGGAGCCGCAGGTACGGCTTCCGGCAGTCGTGGTCCGGGTCCGCGCGCCCGCTGTTCGATCGCCGCACCCGCCGCGCGCTGACGCCGGGGCGCTGAGGCGAGCCCCGCCCGCCGGGCCGCCGGCGGACTCCTGACGCGGGGTTCGGCGCCCACCCGCGTGCCGGCGGCAACCAGCGGGCCGTCAGGAGGGCCCCACGTCCGCACCGGGGGTTCTAGCGGTCCTCGCAACACCTGCGACCTGTGGGAGTTGCGAGGACCGTGGCATGTGAGGGTGACAGTGCCGAGCTGAAGCAACGCTTCCTGGACCGGCTTGATGCGGTTGGGAGCGTCACTGTGGCGGCCCGTGAGCTGGGCCTGAACCGGAACACGGCCTTTGGTTGGGCCCGGCAGGCTGGGCGGCGGTCGATTCGGGCGTCGCGTCGACACCCACGGCGCGAGGAGTACGAGCGGTTGCGTTCCGAGGGTGTGGCCCGACGTCGGGCGGCCGAGCGGGTGGGCATCAACGAGCGCACGGCGAAGGACTGGGACTACGGGGTCCGCAAGAGCCGGAACGCCCGGACCTACCCGAACGGGGTTCGTGTCGACTACGCGGCGGGCACCAGCACGATCGTCGACGTGAACTCCGTGGCGCCCAAGCTGTCCGCACTGGACAAGCAGTTGCATCCCCGGCTGCTGACCTTGGTGGAGCGGGAGCGGATCCGGGACCTGCGGGCCGAGGGCCACTCACTGCGGGCGATCGGGAAGGCATTGGGGCGGTCGGCCAGCACGATCTTGCGGGAGATCCGCGCGAACTCCGCCCACGGCGCCTACCGGCCGTATGCGGCTCACCGAGCGGCGGCCGCTCGTCGACCGCGCCCGAAGCAACGCAAGCTGATCGCGCAGGGACCGTTGCGCCAGTTCGTGGTTGACGGGCTGCGCAAGCGCTGGTCACCGGAGCAGATCTGCCACGCTCTAGGCAAGGAGCATCCCGGCGACCAGAGGATGCGAGTGAGCGTGGAGACGATCTACCAGGCGCTGTACTTCCAGGCCCGCGGTGGTCTCAAACGCGAAGTACAGGCCGCGATCCGCACCGGCCGGACCCGCCGCAAGCCACGCCGCAACCCGAACCAGCGCACCGCGCGGTTCATCGACCCGATGGTGATGATCAGCGACCGCCCTGCCGAGGTCGAGGACCGGGCCGTGCCCGGCCACTGGGAGGGAGACTTGATCATTGGCGCTGGCAGCCAGTCCGCGATCGGCACTCTGGTGGAACGCACCACGCGGTACACCATGCTGGTCCACCTGCCGAACGGGCATGACGCTGAAGCGGTCCGGGACGGTCTCGTAGCGACTATCACAACGCTGCCGACTCACCTTCGTGGCTCGCTGACCTGGGACCAGGGAGCCGAGATGGCCCGCCACAAGCAGTTCACCATGGCCACCGACATGCCGGTCTACTTCTGCGACCCGGCCAGTCCCTGGCAGCGCGGCAGCAACGAAAACACCAACGGACTGCTGCGCCAGTACTTCCCCAAGGGCACCGACCTCGGCACTTACGGACCCGAGGACCTCGAGCACGTCGCCCAACAGCTCAACGGGCGACCACGCAAAACGCTCGGCTGGGACTCCCCAGCCGAGCGCCTCGCTATGCTCCTGACCGAAGCCAGTTGACCATCTGTGTTGCGACGACCCCTTGAATCCGCCCACCGGACGTGGGGCCCTCGGCCGTCCGGTCAGCCCCTGCCACACCCGCACGTAGTCGACGTACATGGTCGAGGTGTGGTCCAGCGGCGCGTTCGTGAGTCGCCGTCGGCGAACTCGAGGAACTCGTGCGAGTGACCGGGACTCCGCGACACGGCTGATCAGCTTCGGGTCCGTCACCTCGCCGACCACCTGACCGTCGTAGCGGAACCTCAGCGACGACTCGCTCCGTTCCAGCCCGAAGGTGTGGTACCACGTGCCGTGCGGTCCCGGCGCCCGCACGGTTTCCGAGGACGACTGGTGGTGCTCGCCGTACCCGTCGTAATGCAACGTCACCGTCGCCAGGTGGCCCTCGGTGGGCGGCACGTGCACGCGGAACTCGATGCTGCCACGGGTGTAGCCGCTCTTGCCCTGGCTGTCGACGCGCCCTCCGCTGTACTGGCCGGGGCCGAGCCTGCCGAGGTCGATGGCCAGTGCTCCTCTTCCGTCGGTGCGCACGTTCTGCGGCTTGTACCACCAGTCGATCCCGGAATGCGTGCCGCGGCGCTGGTTCCGAATGGTCCACTTCGAACTGTCCACTGTGGTGTCGTCAAACTCGTTGCTGAAGACCAGTCGCCGATCCGCCAGGCCGCCCATCGGGGACGATCCGAGCGGGGTCGTGGGGTCGACCTTGCGACGCAGGCGCCTGCGCACGCGCGGCCGGCGGGCGAGCAGGGCGCACGTCTGACCGCGGCGGCCGCGGCACGAGGGAGGCGGCTTCTCCGGCTCGGGGCGCGGAAGTGGGCCTGTGGCGCCTCGGCATGACTGATCGACTCCGTCGCCGCGTGACTTCGTGGGATGCCCGAACGCGGGGCTGAACTGGTCGGTGCGGCGCGGGGTTGCTCGAAGCTCCTTGGGGCCAGCTACGGACCAATGCTCGCCAAGGTCAAGACCACATGGGCCGACTCGCCGCCTGCCGACGTCTGGGCGAATTGGCTGCCTCCTTATTGACTCCGGAAACAAGATTGCTTCTACTTTGTGAACAACTTCTTACTCGGAGTGCAAGAAGTGAGGTTCGCGTTGCAACCGGAGAACCCGCATCAGGCAAAACTCCTGGCGTCCCTGCGCCTGCACGGCCCGCAGTCGGCCGCAGAGATGGCCGCGCAGGTGGGCCTGTCCCGGTCGAAGATCGGGCAGGAGCTCCAGCGGCTCGAGGACCTCGGATTCGTCGAGCGGGCCGGCAAGGCCGAGTCCCGGGGCGGGCGCCGCTCGGGGCTCGTGCAGCTCTCCGGCGACCTGCGGTTCGTCGGCGTGGACATCGGCGCGACGTCGCTGGACGTCGGGGTCACCAACGGACGGCTCGACCTCGTCGCGCACGTGGCGGAGGACATCGACATCCGGTCCGGCCCGGACGTGGTGCTGCGGCGGGCCGTCGAGCTGATCGGCAAGCTCCGCGCCGAGGGCCACCTGCCCCGCATCGACGGCGTCGGGGTGGGTGTGCCGGGACCGGTGAGCTTCCGCGACGGCTACACCGTCTCACCGCCGATCATGCCGGGATGGGACCGCTACCCGGTCCGCGAGTTCTTCCTGAAGCAGCTCGACTGCCCGGTGCTGGTCGACAACGACGTCAACCTGATGGCCGTCGGCGAGATGTACTGCGGGCTGGCCCGCTCGGTCGGCGACTTCCTGTTCGTCAAGATCGGCACCGGGATCGGCTGCGGGATCATCACCGGTCACCGCGTGCTGCGGGGCAGCAACGGCAGCGCGGGCGACATCGGCCACATCGCCGTCAACGACGGCGGACCGGTGTGCAGCTGCGGGCGAACCGGCTGCCTCGAGGCGTGGTTCAGCGGTGCCGCGCTCTCCCGGGACGTCAACGCGCTCGCCCGCGGCGGCGAGTCGGGCGTCCTGGAGTCCATGCTCGCCGACGGTCCGCTGACCGCCGCCGACGTGGGAACCGCGATGCGGCAGGGCGATCCGCACGCGCTCGGCCTGGTCCGCGACGGCGGCAGGCGGCTGGGACGGGTGCTGGCGGGACTGGTCAACTTCTTCAACCCCGCCATGATCGTCGTCGGCGGCGGGGTGGCGACCGGCCTGGGGCACACGCTGCTCGCCGAGGTCCGCAGCGAGCTCTACCGGCGCTCGACGCCGCTGGCCACCAGCAACCTGCCGGTCGTGCTCTCCGAGCTCGGCGAGAACGCCGGGGTCGTCGGCGCGGCGGCGCTGGCCGGCGACCACGCGCTCGGCGTCGACCAGACCTGACATCCACACCTGGGGAACAAGAGGACCGACATGGAAAAGCTCGGTGTGGCCCTCGTCGGCCACGCGTTCATGGGTGCGGTGCACTCGCACGCCTGGCGGACGGTGGGGCACGTCTTCGACCTGCCGGTGGCGCCGGACATGGCGGTGCTCTGCGGCCGCCGGGAGGACGCCGCCGAAGCCGCCGCCGCGCGGCTGGGCTGGCGCGAGTCGAGCGCGGACTGGAAGTCGGTGCTGCGGCGCGACGACGTGCACGTGGTCGACATCTGCACACCGGGTGACAGCCACTCCGAGATCGCGATCGCCGCGCTGAAGGCGGGAAAGCACGTGCTGTGCGAGAAGCCGCTGGCCAACTCGGTCGCCGAGGCGGCCGCGATGGCGGCCGAGGCCGAGCGCGCGGCGGCCGCGGGCATCGGCTCGATGGTGGCGTTCAACTACCGGAGGGTGCCCGCCCTGGCGCTGGCGCGGGAGCTCATCGAGCGCGGCAGGCTGGGCCGCGTCCGGCACGTGCGCGCGGCGTACCTGCAGGACTGGCTGGTGGACCCGGAGGCGCCGCTGACCTGGCGGCTGCAGGCCGAACGCGCCGGTTCGGGCGCGCTGGGCGACCTGGGCGCGCACCTGGTCGACCTGACGCAATTCCTGCTCGACGACGAGATCACCGGTGTCTCGGCGGTGCTGGAGACCTTCGTCCCGCAACGCCCGCTGGAGTCCGAGCCGCGGAGCACCGGCGCGGTCACGGTCGACGACGCGACGCTGTTCACCGCCCGCTTCGCAGGCGGTGCGGTCGCGACGTTCGAGGCGACCCGCTACGCCGCGGGACGCAAGAACGGTCTGCGCATCGAGGTCAACGGGAGCGAGGGCAGCATCGCGTTCGACTTCGAGTCGATGAACGAGCTGCAGTTCCACGACGGCACCGACACCGCCGAAAGCTCCGGTTTCCGCCGCGTGCTGGCCACCGAGCCGGGGCACCCGTACCTGCAGGCGTGGTACCCGCCGGGTCACGTGCTCGGCTACGACCACACCTTCACCCACGAGATCAGGGACTTCGTGGTCGCGGTCGCGTCCGGTTCGCCGCCGCGGCCGGGCTTCTCCGACGGGCTGCGCGTGCAGCGGGTGCTCGACGCCGTGCAGCGCAGCGCCGCGCGGGAGAGCCGCTGGACCGCAGTCGAGGGAGGAGAGAGCTGATGGCACGTCCGGTCACGCTTTTCACCGGGCAGTGGGCAGACCTGCCGTTCGAGGAGGTGTGCCGGCTGGCCGCGGACTGGGGCTACGACGGCCTGGAGGTCGCGTGCGCGGCCCGGCACCTGGACATCGCCAGGGCGCGCGAGGACTCCGACTACCTCGCGCAGCGACGCAAGGTGCTCGACGACCACGGTCTGCAGCTGCACGCCATCTCCAACCACCTGACCGGGCAGGCCGTCTGCGACCACCCCATCGACGAACGCCACCGCGCGATCCTGCCCGGCCGGGTGTGGGGTGACGGCGAGGCCGAGGGCGTGCGGCAGCGCGCGGCCGAGGAGCTCAAGGACACCGCGCGCGTCGCGGCCGAGCTCGGGGTGTCCACAGTGGTCGGATTCACCGGGTCGCCGATCTGGTACGCGGTGGCGATGTTCCCGCCGGTTCCCGCCGAGACCGTCGAACGCGGTTTCGCCGAGTTCGCCGAGCGGTGGAACCCGATCCTCGACGTCTTCGACGAGTGCGGGGTCCGCTTCGCCCTCGAGGTGCACCCGAGCGAGATCGCCTACGACTACTGGACGACGCGGCGGGCGATGGCCGCGGTGGACGACCGGCCCGCGTTCGGGATCAACTTCGACCCGAGCCACTTCGTGTGGCAGGACCTCGATCCCGTCGGCTTCGTGCGCGACTTCGCCGACCGCATCTACCACGTCGACTTCAAGGACGCCAAGCTGCGCCTCGACGGCCGCAACGGGCGGCTCGGGTCCCACCTGCCGTGGGCGGATCCGCGCCGCGGTTGGGACTTCGTCTCGGTCGGCCACGGCGACATCGACTTCGAGTCCTGCGTCCGGGTGCTCAACTCCATCGGCTACACCGGGCCGATCTCGGTGGAGTGGGAGGACGCCGGGATGGACCGGCTGCTGGGCGCGCCGGACGCGCTGGCGCGGGTCCGCGAACTGGTCGCCATCGAACCGCCCGCCGCCGCTTTCGACGCCGCGTTCGGCGACGGCTGACCCGCCCGCCACGCCGGACCCGAGGGAGGTGCCGCTGTGAACGACCTGCTCGACATGACCGGAATCGTCAAGACCTTCCCCGGCGTCCGCGCGCTCGGCGGTGTGGACCTGCGGATCAGCGCGGGCGAGGTGCACTGCCTGCTCGGCCAGAACGGCGCGGGCAAGTCCACCCTGATCAAGGTGCTCTCGGGCGCGCACGCGCCCGACGCGGGCCGGATCCGCTGGTGCGGGCAGGAGGTCCGGCTGCCGTCGCCGGTCGCCGCGCTGCGACTCGGCATCGCGACCATGTACCAGGAGCTCGACCTCGTCCCGGGCCTGAGCGTGGCGGACAACGTCTTCCTCGGCCACGAGCTGGCCGCCGCGGGGTTCACCCGGCGCGGCCGGGCCAACCGCGAGGCACGCGCGTTGCTGGCCAGGCTCGGCCATCCCGAGATCGACCCGGAAACCGAGGTGGGGGAGCTCCCGGCCGCCGCCCGGCAGCTGGTGTCGATGGCCCGCGCGCTGGCGCACCGGGCGAAGCTGATCGTGATGGACGAGCCGACCGCCGCGCTGTCGGCCGAGGAGGTCGACAACCTCTTCCGGATCATCGCCGAGCTCACCGCCGAGGGTGTGGCCGTGGTCTACATCTCCCACCGGATGGAGGAGATCCGCCGCATCGCCGACCGGGTCACGGTGCTCAAGGACGGCCGGACCACGGCGTCCGGGCTGCCGGTCGCGGTCACCTCCACCGCCGAGCTGGTGGCCCTGATGACCGGACGCGCCGGGCAGGACTTCCCGGAGCGGCCGGCGGCGAGCACCTCCTCGAAGGTGGTGCTGGAAGTCGACGGGCTGGC
Organism: Saccharopolyspora erythraea NRRL 2338; assembly: GCF_000062885.1. Lineage (NCBI taxonomy): Bacteria > Bacillati > Actinomycetota > Actinomycetes > Pseudonocardiales > Pseudonocardiaceae > Saccharopolyspora > Saccharopolyspora erythraea. The sequence continues at coordinate 3,274,399 of NC_009142.1, forward strand.
GCGGCGCGGCGAGTTCGAGCCCGTGAGCTTCACCGTGGCCGCGGGGGAGATCGTGGGTCTGGCCGGCCTGGTCGGCTGCGGCCGCAGCGAACTGCTGGAGACCATCTTCGGCGCCCGCACACCGACCTCCGGCCGGGTCCGCGTGGCGGGCAGGCCGGTGCGCCCCGGCAGCGTCGCCGCCGCCGTCGCGGCCGGGATCGGCCTGACGCCGGAGGAGCGCAAGAGCCAGGCGCTGCTCCCGCAGCTTCCGGTGGCGGCCAACATCACGCTCTCCGCGCTGAGCCGCTACAGCAGGTTCGGCTTCACCCGCCGCGGCAAGGAGGTTTCCGACGCGCGGGAGATCGCCGAACAGCTCCAGCTGCGCCCCGCCGACCCGCTGCGGCCGATCGGCACGCTCTCCGGCGGCAACCAGCAGAAGGCGGTCGTCGGCCGCTGGGTGCTGCGCGGCTGCCGGGTGCTGCTGCTCGACGAACCCACCCGGGGCGTCGACGTCGGCGCGCGCGCCGAGCTCTACGGCCTGATGCGCAGGCTGGCCGCCGAGGGACTGGCGATCGTGCTGGTCTCCAGCGAGGTGCCCGAGGTCCTGGCGGTGGCCGACCGCGTGCTGGTGCTGCGCGACGGTGCGGTGGTGCACACCGCCGAGGCGGGCCGGCTCACCGAATCCGATGTGCTCGACCTGGTGATGGAGGCTCCGGCGAGATGAGCGAGCAGACAGTCCCGGCAGCAGTGCCCACCGTGCCCTCCCGGCTCGGCCGCTGGTGGGCGCGGGCCGACGTGCGGTTGACCTCGCTGGTGCTGGTGCTCGTGGCGCTGTGCGTGGTCGGGCACCTGACCCGGCCGGACGCGTTCCTGACCGAGGGCAACATCTCCACGGTGCTGCGGCTGGCCGCGGCGATCGGCGTGGTCAGCGTGGGGATGACCTTCGTCATCACCGCGGGCGGCATCGACCTGTCGGTCGGCTCCATCGTGGCGCTCTCCAGCGTGTGGATGACGACGTGGGCCACCCAGTCCTACGGGGTCGGCGTGATGGTGCTGTGCGCGCTGCTGGTCGGCGCCGGCTGCGGCCTGGTGAACGGGTTGCTGGTGGCCTACGGCAGCGTGGTCCCCTTCATCGCGACGCTGGCGATGATGGCCTCGGCCCGCGGTCTGGCCGAGCGGATCAGCGGCAGGCAGACCCAGGTCGTCACCGACCCCGCCTTCGGCGCGGTGTTCCGCGGCGACCTGCTCGGCGTCCCGGTGCTGATCTGGATCTTCGCGGTCGTCTTCGCCGCGGGCTGGGTCCTGCTCAACCGCACCACCTTCGGGCGCCGGACGCTGGCGGTCGGGGGCAACCCGGAGGCCGCGCGGCTGGCCGGGATCAACGTGCGCAGGCACACCGCGCTGGTCTACGCGCTGGCCGGGCTGTGCTGCGCCATCGCGGCGATCATGGTCGTGGCCCGCACGACCTCGGGGGCCTCGACCAACGGCCTGTTCTACGAGCTCGACGCGATCGCGGCGGTGGTCATCGGCGGCACCCTGCTCTCCGGGGGTCGCGGCAGCATGACCGGCACCCTGCTCGGCGTGCTCATCTTCACGACGCTGAGCAACGTCTTCACCCTCAACAACTTCGAGACCGACATCCAGAACATCGCCAAGGGCGCGATCATCGTGCTCGCCGTCCTGGTCCAGGCCAGGTTCCGCCGCCGAGCCCGCGCGGTGTGAACCGCCCTCCCGCATCCCGCTCCCGCCCACCACTCGCGTTCGGAGACTGCCATGTCCGCGTTACCCGACCACGCCCGCCGCCGGTTCCTGCTCGGCACCGGAGCCCTCGGCGCCACCGCCCTGCTCGCCGGCTGCGTCTCCAACACCCCGCCGACGCAGGCGAACCCGGCGCCGGTCGCGGCCGGGGGAGACAACGTCGCCCCGGGACCACCGGTGACCATCGGGTTCTCCGCGCCCGCCGCCGACCACGGCTGGATGGCGGCGATGACCACCAACGCCCGCGCGCAGGCCGAGCTGCTGCCGGACGTGACCTTCCGGCCCACCGAGGGCAGCGCCGACGTCAACCAGCAGATCGCCCAGGTCGAGACGCTGATCAACGAGAAGGTCGACGTCCTGGTGATCCTGCCCGCCGACGGCAAGGCGCTGACCGCGGTGGGGCGCAAGGCGATGGACGCGGGAATCCCGGTGGTCAACATCGACCGCGTCTTCGACTCGCCGGAGGCCTACCGGGTGTGGATCGGCGGGGACAACTACGGGATGGGGGTCAACGCCGCGAACCACATCGCCGCCGAGCTGGGCAGGCGCGGCGTCACCAACCCGGTCATCGCCGAGATCGCCGGCACCGACTCCCTGCCGCTGACCCAGGAGCGCAGCGCCGGGTTCCGCGCCGGACTGGCCAAGCACGGCCTGAGCGTGAGCAGGCGGGTGGCGGCGGAGTTCACCGTCGAGACCGGCGAGCGCCAGGCGACCAACCTGCTGCAGGCCGCGTCCCGGCTGGACGCGGTGTGGAACCACGACGACGACCAGGGAATCGGTGTGCTCGCGGCGGTGGAGTCCGCCGGGCGCAACGAGTTCTTCCTCGTCGGCGGGGCCGGGTCGAGGCCGATGATGGAGCGGATCAAGGCGGGCGGCAGCGTCGTGCAGGCGACGGTGCTCTACAGCCCGTCGATGTGCTCGTCGGCGATCTCGCTGGCCCGCCTGCTCGGCCAGTCCCGGGGCATGTCCGACCTGGCCGAGCACGAGATCCCGCGCTCCATCACCACCTACTCCGCGGTCGTCACCCGGGACAACGTCGACCAGTACCTCGACGTCGGTTTCGCCTCCTAGGGAGTCCTGCGGAAGTGGTGTGCACAGCGGTGCGAGCCGGGGCCCGCGCCGCGAGCGGCCGACGCCGCTCATGAACCAGGCATTGGCGCCGAGGAAGGAGCGTCTGCATGCGTGCGATCTGCCTGACCCTGGCCCTGCTGACCGCCGCGGCGGTGGTCACCGGAACCGCCGCGGCCGAGCCCGACGAGCCGCGCGTGCTGGTGTTCTCCAAGACCGCCGGATACCGGCACGAGTCGATCCCGGACGGCGTCGACGCCGTCCGGCGGCTCGGCGCCGAGCACGGCTTCGCAGTGGAGTCCACTGAGGACTCGAAAGTGTTCCACGATGGCAACCTGGCGCGGTTCGACGCGGTGGTGTGGCTATCAACCACCGGCGACGTGCTCGACGACGCGCAACAGCGCGCGTTCGAGCGCTACGTCAGGGGTGGTGGCGGCTACCTCGGGGTGCACGCCGCCGCCGACACCGAGTACGACTGGCCGTTCTACGGGCGGCTGGTCGGTGCGTACTTCGCGTCGCACCCCGAGATCCAGCCCGCGACCGTGCGGGTGGAGGGCGCCCGCCACGACTCCACCGCGCACCTGCCGCGGCGCTGGGAACGCACCGACGAGTGGTACAACTTCCGGACCAATCCCCGGGAGAGCTCGCACGTGTTGCTCTCCCTGGACGAGTCGAGCTACCAGCCCGGCGACGGCGCGATGGGCGACCACCCGATCGCCTGGTGCCACCGCGTCGGCGACGGCCGGGCCTTCTACACCGGCGGTGGGCACACCGCGCAGTCCTTCGCCGATCCCGACTTCCGCCGCCACCTGCTGGGCGGCATCCGGACCGCCATCGGCGAGTCCGCCTGCTGATCCGGCGCCCGGTTCCGAGTGACAAGGAGCGCAATGGTGCGAACCCCAAGACGATTACGCCTGCGCACGGTGGCCGCGGCCGTGCTGGCCACCACCGCGATGACCGCCGCGACCGCGGTCGCCGCTCCACCCCCGCCGGCTCCGCCGGACACCGCGTTCGACCAGATCACCCTGGCCAAGGGTGAGTCGAAGGTCGGTGAGCCGATGGCGCTGGCGGTGCTGCCGGACCGCCGCGTGCTGCACAGCTCCCGCGACGGCGCGGTGTTCCTGACCACCCCCGACGCCACGACGGTCCGCGCGGGCACGATCCCGGTCTACAACCACGACGAGGACGGGTTGCAGGGCATCGCCGTGGACCCGGACTTCGTCCGCAACCGCTGGGTGTACGTCTACTACGCCCCGCCGCTGGACACGCCCGCCGGCGACGCGCCGGAAGAGGGAACGCCGCAGGACTTCGCCCCATTCGAAGGCCACAACCTGCTGTCGCGGTTCAAGCTCACCGACGCCGGCACGCTCGACATGGCCAGCGAGCAGGCCATCCTGCGGGTGCCGACGCAGCGCGGGACGTGCTGCCACGCGGGCGGCGAAATCGACTTCGACGCACGGGGAAACCTGCTGCTGTCCACAGGGGACGACACCAACCCGTTCTCCTCCGACGGCTACGCGCCGATCGACGAGCGGCCCGACCGCAACCCCGCCTTCGACGCGCAGCGGTCCTCGGCCAACACCAACGACCTGCGCGGCAAGATCCTGCGCATCGACGTCCAGGACGACGGTACCTACCGGATCCCCCAGGGCAACCTGTTCCCCGCCGGCACGGACAAGACGCGGCCCGAGATCTACGCGATGGGCTTCCGCAACCCGTTCCGGTTCACCGTGGACCGCGAGACCGGCTGGATCCACCTCGGCGAGTACGGCCCCGACGCGGGCTCGGCCGACCCGGCCCGCGGACCCGGCGGCCTGGTCGAGTACAACGTGATCAAGGGGCCGGGCAACTACGGCTGGCCGTACTGCATCGGTGACAACCAGCCCTTCGTGGACTACGACTTCGCCACCGGCCAGTCCGGGCAGCCGTTCGACTGCGCGGCGCCGAAGAACCTCAGCCCGCACAACACCGGCCTGGTCGACCTCCCGCCGGTGCAGCCCGCGTGGCTGCCCTACGACGACGACTCGGTGCCCGAGCTGGGTTCGGGTCCGGAGTCGCCCATGGGCGGGCCGGTCTACCGCTTCGACCCGAGCCTGAAGTCGCCCGTCAAGTTCCCCAGGTACTTCGACGGCAAGGTGCTGAACTACGAGTGGGACCGCGGCTGGATCAAGGAGTTCACCCTCGGGCGCGAGGGCGAGCTGCAGGGCATCCGCCCGTTCTTCGAGTCGATGGAACTGGTCCGGCCGATGAACATCGAGTTCGGTCCCGACGGCGCCCTCTACGTCCTGGACTACGGCTCCAGCTACTTCGGCGGCGCCCCCGACTCCGCTCTGTACCGCATCGACCAAAACCCCGGTTCCAAGACGCCGAAGGTCCAGGTCAGCGCGGACAAGGTGTCTTCGGGCCAGGCGCCGCTGACGGTGAACTTCGACCCCGCCGGGACAGAGGACCCCGAGGGCGGGCAGCTCAGCTACGCGTGGGACTTCAACAACGACGGCACGGTGGACTCCACCGAGGCCGGGCCGGTGAGCTTCACCTACGACCAGCGCGGCGCGCACACGGCCAAGCTCGCCGTCACCGACCCCGACGGCCGCACCGGCTACGCCAGCGTGCAGATCGTGGTGGGCAACACGCCGCCGCAGGTCGAGATCGAGCTGCCGCCGGACGGCGGGGTGTTCGCCTTCGGCGAGCAGGTGCCGTTCCGGGTGCGGGCCACCGACGCCGAGGACGGCGAGATCGACTGCTCGCGCATGGAGCTGAGCTACGCGCTCGGCCACGACTCGCACGCGCATCCGCTCAGCGAGGAGTCCGGGTGTGAGGGCGTGATCGAGACGCCCGCCGACGAGGGGCACGGGCTGGACGCCGACGTCTTCGGCGTCATCACCGCCAGCTACACCGACAACGGCGCCGAAGGACTGCCGCCGGTGGAGGGCAGCGGCCGGGTCACCCTGCAGCCGAAGCACAAGCAGGCCGAGTTCTTCACCGAGTCCCAGGGCGTCGAGGTCGTCGAGGAAGCCGGTGCGGAAGGCGGGAGCAAGGTAGGCGCCGTCGACGACAGTGACTGGATCTCCTTCTCCCCGGTCAACCTGACCGGTATCGACGGCATCGGCTACCGCGTCTCGGCCGCCGGGCCGGGCGGCACCATCGAGGTCCGCGCCGGCGCACCGGACGGCGAGCTGCTGCACACCGCGCAGGTGCCCACCACCGGCGGCGGGGACCGCTACGTCGACATCGAGCCGGTCGCGGTGACCGCCCCGGGCACGCCGGGACCGCTGTTCCTGGTGTTCCGTGGTGGCGGAACGGGGCTGTTCGAACTCGACGCGGTGAAGTTCCACGGTGCCGGTGTCTCGCAGCCGGTTCCGCCCGACGACGCGGCAGCCCGGGCGCAGGGCGACCTGCCGCGCTGAGCAACCGCGGTGGTGGCCCGGAAACCGCGGGCCACCACCGCGGCCACCAGGAGGTGACCACGGTGACCGACACATCCCACCGACACGTTCCGTCGCCGGGCCGCACCGGCCTCTGGCTCTTCGGGGCCCGCGGCTCGGTGGCCACCACGGCGATCGCCGGCCTGGCCGCGCTTCGGGCGGGTGTTGCCGATGCGACCGGCTGCGTGACCGAACTGCCCGGGCTGCGCGAGGCGCCCCTGCCGGCGTGGGGCGACATCGTCGTCGGAGGCCACGACATCAGCGACGCGCCCCTGCACAAAAGCGCCGAGCAGCTCGCGGAGGCGGGAGTGCTCCCCACCAGAGTTCTCGGTGCGGTCGCACCGCAACTGTCCGATGTGGAATCCGAGCTGCGTACCGGATATGACCCGATGAGCTGCGGGGGATCCCAGGCGGCGGCTGTGCGGCAGCTCTCGTCCGACATCGTGAGCTTCCGGCGGCGCAACCGGTTGCGCAGGGTCGTCGCGATCAACGTGGCCTCGACCGAGGCGCCCGCGCCGGACTCGCCGGAACAGCACGACCTCGCGGCACTGGAAGAGCGGCTGGACGACGAGCGACCCCGCCTGCCCGCCGGCGTCGTGAACACCTGCGCGGCGCTGAGCGCGGGATGCCCCTACGTCGAGTTCACCCCGTCGCCGGGCATCGGCTGGGCCTCCCTGCGGCAGCTCGCCGAACGCCTGGGCCTGCCCTTCGCCGGATGCGACGGCAAGACCGGCGAGACGCTGCTGCGCAGCGTGCTGGCGCCGATGTTCGCCGAACGCGGGCTCTCGGTGCTCTCGTGGTCGGGCACCAACCTGCTCGGTGGCGGCGACGGGGCGACGCTGGCGGACCCGGTCACCGCCGCGGGCAAGCTGGAGTCCAAGTCCCGTGGACTGGCCGAACTGCTCGGGCCCGGTGTCTCCGCGCCGCTGCACATCGACCACGTGGCCGACCTCGGCCAGACCAAGATCGCGTGGGACAACGTGCACGCCCGGGGCTTCCTGGGCGCACCGGTGACCCTGCAACTGACGTGGACCGGCTACGACTCCGCTCTTGCCGCCCCGCTGGTGCTCGACCTCACCAGGCTGGTGGCGATGGCCCACCACGCCGGTCAGCGGGGAGCGCTCGGTGCGCTGGGCTGCTTCTTCAAGGATCCGCTCGGCGACTCCGGGCACCGCTTCGACCACCAGGTCCGGCGGTTGCGCGAGTGGGTCCGGGACACCGCGGCCGACCTGGAAGGCCGCGAGTCGTGAGCCGCCTGCGCACGCTGGTCGAGCTCACCCGCGCGCCCGCGGCGCTGACCGTGCTCGGCGACACGCTCGTCGGGGCGGCGGCCGCCGGGCGGCCGCTGCGGGGCCGCCGGCTGCTGCTGCCGCTGTCGTCGGCGGCGTTGTACTGCGCGGGCATGGCCCTCAACGACTGGGCCGACCGGGAGCTCGACGCCGTCGAACGCCCGGAACGGCCGATCTCGTCCGGCCGGATCACGCCCGGTGCGGCGTTGGGCGTGGCCGCCGGGCTGGGCGCGTGCGGTGTCGCCGTCGCGGCGGTCGCCGGGCGCGGAGCGCGGCGCACCGCCCTCGGGCTCGCCGCCGCGATCACCGCCTACGACGTGGTGCTCAAGTCCGGACCCGCCGGGCCGGCCGGGATGGCGCTGTGCCGGGGACTCGACGTGCTGCTCGGCGCCGGCGGCTGCCGCCGAGCCTGGCCCGCGGCGGCAGTGCTGGCGGCCCACACCTCCGCCGTGACGGCGCTGTCGCGCGGCGAGGTCCACGGCGCCCGCCGGAGCACCGCGCGGGCCGCGGCGGCGACCACCGCGCTGGCCGCCGCGGTGTCGGCCGCGGGGCCGCGCCGGTCGCCGGGCCACCGCGCCGCGGCGCTCGCCGCGTCCGCCGCCTACGCCGCTCAGGTGGGTCGCGCGCAGGCGCGCGCGGCCCGCACGCCCACGGCCCCGCTCGTGCGGGCCGCGACCCGGGCCGGCATCCACGGGATGGTGCCGTTGCAGGTCGCGCTGGTCGCCCGGCACCGCCTGACCTCCGCCGCCGCACTGGCCGCGGTCGTACCCGCGGTGCACCACTTCGGCAGGAAGGTGTCGGCCACGTGATTCCCCGTTCCACGAAGAGAATCCTGCCGCTGGCGTGCGCTGTCCTGGCTGCGAGCCTGGTGACCGCGCCGCCGGCGCCCGCCGCGAGCGCCGAGTGCCCTGCGCCCGACTCGCGGGCGACCGTCCGCTTCCTCGATCTGGACAGCGGGGTGGCCAACCGCGCCGCGGCGGGCGGGTGCACGATCAACGACCTCGTCGACGACGAACGGCGGTGGAGCGACCAAGGGCACTTCGTCCGCCACGTCCGGGAGGTGGCCGACGGGTTGCGCCGGACCGGCGTGATCGACGGCAGGGAGCGGTCGGCGCTGGTCGACGCGGCGGCGCGGTCGGGCATCGGCCGCCCGGGCGGGCCCGGCCCTTACGAGGTGATCTTCGACGGCACGCCGGAGTCCTTCGCCGCCTGGGAGCACGTCGGCGGCCGGGGCTTCGCGCTCACCGGAGACGGCTCGATGGTCACCACCGCGGAACCCGCGGGTGACGGCCTGGGACTGCTGCACTTCCGGGAAGGCCGCTTCGCGGACTTCTCGCTGCGCCTGCAGTTCCGCGACGACCGGCCGGGCGAGGGCCGCTCCAACAGCGGGGTGTTCGTCCGGTACCCGGGCGTCGATCCGGAGACGTTCCCGGAGTGCCGCACGAGCGAACCGGCGTGGGTCGCGGTGAACTGCGGCCACGAGATCCAGATCAACGACTCGCCGGAGGAGCCGGGCAACGACCCGCGCAAGACCGGGTCGGTCTACGGCTTCGCCGACCTGGACCTCGCGGCGGCCAGGCCGACCGGCAAGGGGGTCTGGAACGACCTGGAGATCCGCGTGGTCGGGCAGCACTACACCGTGCTGCGCAACGGCGAGGTGGTCAACGAGTTCGACAACGTGCCGGGCATCCCGTTCCCGGGGCGGCCCGACGATCCCGGAACGAGCGGCCGCCAGTACTCCGAGGGCGGGGTCGGGGTGCAGAACCACGACGCGGACTCGGTGATCGCGTTCCGCAACATCCGGGTGCGGGAACTGCCCGCCGACGCCAGGTAGGGGAGGGCCGCCAGGTGCGCATCGCCTACGGGACCAACGGATTCGCCAACCACCGGCTCGAGGACGCCCTGGAGGTGATCGCAGAGCTGGGCTACGACGGGGTGGCGCTGACCCTCGACCACCACCACCTCGATCCCTTCGCGGGCGACCTGCCGCGCCGCGTCGCCGAGGTGCGCGGGCGGCTGGAGCGGCTCGGACTGTCGGTGGCCGTCGAGACCGGGGCGCGCTACCTGCTCGATCCCCGCCGCAAGCACCACCCCACGCTGGTCAGCGACGACGTCGAGCGCCGGGTGGACTTCCTGGAGCGCGCCGTGCGGGTGGCCGCCGGACTGGGAGCCGAGGTGGTCTCCTTCTGGTCGGGCATCCGTCCGTCCGATGTGGACTCGGAGCTGGCCTGGCGGCGCATGACCGACGGCCTGGCGCGGGTGCTGGAGGAGGCCGCCCGGTGCGGCGTGCTCCTGGGGCTGGAACCGGAGCCGGGCATGTTCGTCGAACGGGTCGACGACGCGCTCGCGGTGCGTGCCGCGCTGGGGAACCCGCGGAACCTGGGCGTCACCCTCGACGTCGGCCACTGCGTCGCGGTGGAAACCGAGTCGGCGGCCGACTGCGCGCGCCGCCTCGGTGAGCTGCTGGTGCACGTCCAGCTCGACGACATGCGACCCGGAGTCCACGAGCACCTGGAGTTCGGCCAGGGCGAGCTGGACCTGCCCGGCACCCTCGCCGCGCTGTCCGAGGCCGGCTACACCGGGCAGGCCGCCGTCGAACTGCCCCGGCACAGCCACGCGGCGCCCGAGGTCGCGCGCCGGGCGAGGACGGCGATCGGTGCGGCGGGCTGGCTGGCCGACGCGCTCGCCGCCATCGCCGAGGACCCCGCCCGCGTCGCCGCGTTGTTCCCCGCCGCCGGGCGCCACGTCGGCCGCGGTCCGCTGCGCGCGGACGACCCGCTGGGCCTGGTGCACGGGACGGCCGACGACCGGGCGCGGGGGCGGATGCTCGCGGTGCTCGCTCGGACGGTGAAACCCGCCGCGCTGGCCGAGGAGGTGTCCGCGCTGTACCGCTACGGCGACGACGCCGAACGCCGCGCGGTGCTGCGATCTCTGTCCGAACTGGACGGTTCGGGCCCGGGGGGGAGCGACCTGGTCGAAACGGGGCTGGAGCTGGTCGGCGACGCCCTGCGCACCAACGACGTCCGGCTGGTGGCGGCCGCGCTGGGCCCGTTCGCCGCCCGCCACCTCGACGAGCACACCTGGCGCCACGGCGTGCTCAAGTGCCTGTTCACCGAGGTGCCGCTGGCGGCGGTGGCCGGCTGGCGGCGGCGCCGCGACGCCGAGCTGCGCCGGATGGTCGGTGCCTTCGCCGACGAACGACGGGCCGCCGGACGGCCGGTACCCGAGGACGCACGAGCACTGCTGGAGAGCTGATGCGCATATTCGACCCGCACATCCACATGACCTCCCGCACCACCGACGACTACGAGGCCATGTACGCCGCAGGCGTCCGAGCGGTCACCGAACCGGCCTTCTGGCTGGGCCAGCCGCGCACCGGCACCGCCTCCTTCACCGACTACTTCGACTCGCTGATCGGCTGGGAGCGGTTCCGCGCGGCGCGCTTCGGCATCCGCCACCACGCCACCATCGCGCTCAACCCCAAGGAGGCCAACGACCCGCGGTGCCGCGAGGTGCTCGGCGTCCTGCCGCGCTACCTGGCCAAGGACGGCGTGGTCGCCGTCGGCGAGGTCGGCTACGACTCGATGACGGCCGACGAGGACGACGTCTTCGCCCACCAGCTCGCACTCGCCGCCGACGCCGGCCTGCCCGCCCTCGTGCACACCCCGCACCGGGACAAGCTGTCCGGAACCCGCCGCAGCCTGGACGTCGTGCGCGAGTCCGGGCTCGCCCCGGAGCGGGTCCTCGTCGACCACCTCAACGAGGTGACCGTCGACCTCGTGGCCGACTCCGGTTGCTGGATGGGGTTCTCGATCTACCCCGACACCAAGATGGACGAGCGGCGGATGGTGGAGGTGCTGCGCCGCCACGGCACCGACCGGATGCTGGTGAACTCGGCGGCCGACTGGGGCCGCTCGGACCCGCTCAAGACGCGGGCGACCGGCGAGGAGATGCTGCGCGCCGGGTTCACCGAAGCCGACGTCGAAAAGGTGCTGTGGCACAACCCGGTCGCCTTCTACGGCCAGAGCGGCCGGCTCAACCTGGACGAGCTGCCCGGGTTCACCGCCGAGGCGACCACCTTCGCGGGCAACTCCGTGCTGCGCGGCGGATCGGGGGAGTGAGCGCGGTGATCTCCTACTGCACCAACGTGCACCCGGCCGAGGACCTGGACGGCATCCGCGCCCAGCTCGCCCGCTACGCAGAGCCGGTCCGGCGGCGGCTTGGCGCGGGCACCCTCGGCGTCGGCCTGTGGCTGGCCGCCGAGGTCGCCGCCCACCTGGCGCGCGACCAGGCCGAGCTGGCCCGGCTGCGCGCCGAGCTCGACGACCGGGGGCTGGCGGTCCGCACGCTCAACGCTTTCCCGTACCGGGGGTTCCACGACCCGGTGGTCAAGCACCGCGTCTACCGGCCGCGCTGGACCGAGGCCGGGCGCCTCGCCTACACCCTGGACTGCGCCGAGGTCCTGGCCGGACTGCTGCCCGATGGCGCGGGCGGCAGCATCTCCACGCTCCCGCTGGGGTGGCGCGAGCCGTGGAGCGACACCGACGACACCGCCGCGCGGCACCACCTGGACCGGCTCGCCACCGGTCTGCGGCGGCTGGAGCAGCGGTCGGGCCGGCGGGTGCGGGTCGCCGTCGAGCCAGAACCCGGCTGCGTGCTCGACACCGTCGCCGACGCGCTCGGCTGGCTCAAGGGCACCGACCCGGACTACCTCGGGCTGTGCCTGGACACCTGCCACCTCGCGGTGTCCTTCGCCGACGCGGCCGAGACGGTGCGGGCCATCCGCGCGGCGTCGGTCGACATCGTCAAGATCCAGGCGTCGGCCGCGCTGCACGTCGACGATCCCGGCGACCGGCAGGTCCGCGCCGAACTCGCGCGCTACGCCGAACCGCGCTACCTGCACCAGGTCCGCGAGCGCGCCGCGGACGGAGCGCTCACCGCCGCCGACGACCTGCCGGAGGCGCTGGCGGAGCTGCCCGGCGACGGCCCGTGGCGCGTGCACTTCCACGTCCCGGTCCACTGGGAGGCCCGAGGCGCACTCCGGCCGACCACGGACGTCCTGCGCACCGTGCTCGCGGAGGTCGAGGGGCCGCTGCCGCACGTCGAGGTCGAGACCTACACCTGGACCGTGCTGCCCGGGCCGCCCGCCGACCTCGCCGAGGGCATCGCCGCGGAGCTCGCCTTCACCCAGGACCTGATCGACCAGCGGGGGTGCGCGTGAAACCCGTCGTACTGCTCGACGTCGTCGGCATGACACCGGAGCTGCTGGAGCACATGCCCAACCTGCGCGCACTCGCCGCGAGCGGCTGGCAGGCCGAACTGGGCACCGTGCTGCCGGCGGTGACGTGCAGCGCCCAGTCGACGTTCCTCACCGGGCGGATGCCCGCCGAGCACGGGGTGGTCGGCAACGGCTGGTACTTCCGGGATCTCGGCGAGGTCCACCTGTGGCGCCAGCACAACCGCCTCGTGCAGGGCGAGAAGCTGTGGGACGCGGCGCGCCGCGGCCGCCCGGGCTACCGCGCCGCCAACATCTGCTGGTGGTACGCGATGGGCGCGGGCACCGACTGGACGGTGACGCCGCGGCCGGTCTACCACGCCGACGGCCGCAAGTCGCCGGACTGCTACACCCGGCCCCCCGAACTGCACGACGAGCTGACCGGCGCGTTCGGGCCGTTCCCGCTGTTCCACTACTGGGGCCCGACCGCGGACCTCACCTCCAGCAGGTGGATCGTCTCCGCCGCGTGCCGGGTGCTGCGCAGGCACCGCCCGGACCTGCTGCTGTGCTACGTCCCGCACCTGGATTACGACCTCCAGCGCCACGGGCCCGGCAGCGCGCAGGCCCGCGTCGCCGCCGCGGACGTCGACGCGGCGCTGCGGCCGCTGCTCGACGAGGCGCGAGCCGCCGGTGCCGTGGTGATCGCGCTCAGCGAGTACGGCATCACCCCGGTCGAACGGCCGGTGCACCTCAACCGCGAGCTCCGGCGCGAAGGCCTGCTGGAGGTGCACACCCAGGCCGGGATGGAGTACCTGGACCCGTGGACGTCGCGCGCCTTCGCCGTGGCCGACCACCAGGTGGCCCACGTCTACCTCCGCGACGACGCCGACCTGCCCCGCGTCCGGGACCTGCTCGCCGCGACGCCGGGCGTCGACGAGGTGCTGGACCGCGCGGCCCAGGCGAAGTACGGGCTGGACCACCCCCGCGCGGGCGAACTGGTGGCGGTCGCCGAACCCGACTCCTGGTTCACCTACTACTACTGGCTGCGGGAGGACCGCACCCCCGACTTCGCGCGGGGCGTGGAGATCCACCGCAAACCCGGCTACGACCCCGCCGAGCTGTTCTTCGACCCCGACGACCGCTGGGCCAAGGCCAAAGCGGCGCTGAACCTGGTGAAAAAGAAGGCCGGGCTGCGCTACGCCATGAACGTCGTGCCGACCGACGCCCGTTTCGTCCGCGGCTCGCACGGCCGCCTGCCGGACCGGCCGGCCGAAGGCCCGGTGCTGATCTGCTCGGACCCCGCGGCACCCGCCGAGGTGGAACGCACCGGACGGCTCGCCGCGACCGGCGTCCACGACCTCGTCCTGACCCTGCAGGGTTTGTCCTAAGGGGTCCTTGCATAATGATCTTGGTCTGGCATGGTGGTGGCTGGAGTTGATCACGTTTCGATCGTTGGGAGCGTGGGATGGCTCGCCCGAGGCCGTGGGAGGTCAGCGACGAGTTGTGGGCGTTGATCGAGCCGTTGCTGCCCCGGCACGAGCGTCGGTTTCGGTATCCGGGTCGGCGTCGGATCGACGATCGCAAGACTCTGCAGGGCATCTTGTTCGTGCTCTACACCGGCATCCAGTGGGAGTTTCTGCCGCAGGAGTTGGGATTCGGCTCGGGGTCGACGTGCTGGCGGCGGTTGGCCGAGTGGCAGCAGGCCGGAGTATGGGAGCAGTTGCAGCGGGTGCTGCTGGATCGCCTGCGAGCGGCCGATCAGTTGGACTTCTCCCGAGCGGTCGTGGATTCCTCCCAGATCCAGGCCAAACGGGGACGTGGTTGCCCAAAAGTCGGTCCGAGTCCGGTTGACCGTGGTCGGCCGGGCTCGAAGCACCACGTCATCACCGATGCCTGTGGAACCCCGTTGCGGGTGGTGCTGACCGGCAGCAACCGCAACGATGTGACCCAGCTGGTGCCGCTGGTGGAGGCGATCCCACCGGTGCGCGGACGGCCGGGTCGGCCCCGCCGCAAACCCCGCCGCCTCTACGCAGACCGGGCCTACGACCACGACGTCTACCGAGACAAGCTGCGGGCCCGGGGCATCACACCCCGGATCGCTCGCCGAGGTGACGACCACGGTTCCGGCCTCGGCAAGCTGCGGTGGGTGGTCGAAGCCGCGATCGCCTGGCTGCACGGACCACGCCGCCTACGGATCCGCTGGGAAACCCGCGACGACATCCACGACGGCTTCCTCCAACTCACCCACTGCATGATCCTCGCCGCCAAGCTCCCCACACACGCAATCTGAAAGGACCCCTAAGAGGACTTGCGCCGACTCTGCCCCGTGAGCTTTTTCGGCTCGCCATAGCAGTCGAAGACCCACGGGGCGACCGCACCGAGAAACCCGCTCTGGAAGGAGCCGACATGCATCTCACCCGGCGAAACCTGTTGCGCACCACCGCCGCGTTGACCGCCGCGGGACTGGCGAGCACGGCGGGAGTGGCCGGCGCGGCGGGACCGGACGCCGCCGGCCGGCACCGGCGCGCGCGCATCAGCATCCAGCTCTACACCCTGCGCAACCAGCTCGACGCCGATGCCGACGGCACGCTCGCGGCGCTGTCGGAGATCGGCTACCGCCACGTCGAGATGGCGGGCACCCACGGCCGGACGGCGGCTCAGTTCCGCGCCCTGCTCGACAAGCACGGGCTGCGCGCCACCTCCAGCCACGTCGGCATCGACGGCGACCTGGACGCGCTCATCGCCGACGCCCGCACGCTGGGCAACCGCAGCCTGGTCGTGCCCTACGCCTCCTTCGCCACCGCTGCCGAATGGCGGAGCTTCGCCGATCGGCTCAACGAAGCGGGGCGCAGGACCCGACGGGCCGGGCTCGCCTTCGGCTACCACAACCACGACCACGAGTTCGCCCCCGTCGAGGGCGTCCGGCCCTACGACATCCTGGTGCGCCACACCGATCCCTCGACCGTCCACTTCGAACTCGACCTGTTCTGGGCCGTGCACGCCGGACAGGACCCGGTGGCTCTCGTCGACGCGCTGCGCCCGCGGATCCGCCAGCTCCACGTCAAGGACCGCACCGCGCAGGGGCAGATGTGCGACCCGGGGACGGGCACCATCGACTTCCCGACGATCTTCCGGCACGCCCGCGCCGTGGAGGAGCACATCGTGGAGCACGACGACTCCCCGGACCCGCTGGGCACCGCCAGGGTCGGCCACGACTACCTCCGGGGCCTCCGCGGCGGCGCGTAGGCCCCGGTTTCCGGGCTGCTGACCTGATGGGTTTCGTCGCGAGACTTGTATGCTCGCGGTATGAAGCGCACGTCGTTCGCCCGGTGGCCGTGCTCGATCGCGCGGACGATGGACCTGCTCGGCGACTGGTGGACGCCGCTGGTGCTGCGGGAGGCGTTCTACGGCGTGCGGCGCTTCGACGACTTCCAGCAGGAGCTGGGGATCGCGCGCAACACCCTCTCGGAGCGGCTGCGCCGGCTCGTCGAGGAGGGGCTGCTGGAGAAGCAGCAGTACGACACCGCCCCGGCGCGCTACGAGTACCTGTTGACCGAGAAGGGGCGGGATTTCTTCGGCGTGCTGGCGGCGATGTCGCGGTGGGGTGACCGGTGGCTCGTGGGCGAGGAGGGGCCGCCGGTGACCCTGCACCACGACAGGTGCGGACACGACAGCCACGCCGAGGTGGTGTGCGCGGTCTGCGGCGAACCGCTGCGCGCGGAGGAGACCAGCAAGCGGATGGGGCCGGGCTACCCGCCCCGTCTCGCGGACCGCCCCGACGTGCGCAAGCGCTTCGCCCGCTGAGTTCCACTCGCGGGCCGGTCTCGGCCCGTTGAGGCGTCCCCCTGTCTTCCGTTCGCGTTGTGGCCGTAGGCCCATGGGCCGCCAACCCACCCTCGCCGCCGGTGGCTCGTCACCGCCAGCGTGCACCCGGTCGACCCGCGAACCGCTGGCGTGTGCCGGGATCACCCCCGAACGCCGCCACGTCGGTCCGCGTGCCCCAACGTCGCCGCCTGCTGCCGCCGATCACCTTGACAAGTGAGTCTAGTTAAGCAACTCTCCTGTTCAAAGCCGTGATTTCGAGCATGGGAGGTCGGCGGTCGATGGAGTGGACAGGCGCGCGGTACGCGGACGGACCGGTCGTGCGGGTGCAGACCTGGGTCGCCGCGCCACCGAGCCGGGTGTGGGAGTTCGTGTCCGACGTCGAGCGGATGCCGGACCTGAGCGACGAGCTCCAGTCGGTGCGCTGGGTGGCCCCGTCGACATGCCCGGCGCTGGGTGCCCGGTTCGTCGGCAGCAGCAGGCACGAGTCCTTGGGGGAGTGGTCGACGAGCTCGCGCGTGGTCGAGTTCGACCCGCCCAGGGTCTTCGCGTGGGAGGTGGAGGGGCCCGACGCCGATCCGAGCGCCACCTGGCGGTTCACGGTCGAACCCGACGGCGGTGGCACGTCGCTGCGGCAGGAGGTGCGGATGGGGCCGGGCAGGTCGGGTCTGTCGCTTGCGATCGAGCGGATGCCGGAGAAGGAGCAGAAGATCGTCTTCGTCCGGATGAGGGAGTTCGAGGCGAACATGACCAGGACGCTGGCCGCCGTCAAGGAGCTGGCCGAGGGGAGTGACGCCTGATGCGCACCGCCACGACGATCGAGGCCTCGGGCGGGCGCACCTGGTCCGAGCCGATGGAGCTCGCCGTCGAGGCCGAAAAGCTGGGGCTGGACGTCTGCTGGGTCGCCGAGGCGTGGGGTTCCGACGGCCCGTCGGCGCTGGGGTATCTGGCGGCCCGCACGGACCGGATGCTGCTCGGTTCGGGAATCATGCAGCTCGGCACCCGGACCCCGGTGGCGATCGCGCAGGCGGCGATCGCCTTGTCGCAGCTGTCCGGGGGACGCTTCCTGCTGGGGCTCGGCCCCTCCGGGCCGCAGGTGGTCGAGGGCCTGCACGGCGTGCCGTTCGCGCGGCCGCTGGTGCGCATGCGCGAGACCGTGGAGATCGTGCGGCAGGCGATCGCGGGGGAGAAGATCTCGTACTCCGGACGCCATTTCCGGATCCCGCTGCCCGGCGAGTCCAGGCCGATGCGGCTGTCGATGCGAGCCGAACACGACATCCCGGTCTACCTGGCCACGCTGTCGCCCGCGATGCTGCGCCTGACCGGACGCGTCGCGGACGGCTGGCTCGGCACCAGCTTCGTCCCGGAGGGGGCGGACGAGGCCTACTTCGCCCACCTCGACTCCGGACTCGCCGACGCCGGGCGGTCGCGCGCCGACCTCGACGTCTGCCAGGGCGCGGAGGTCGCGTTCGCCGCGGACGAGGACCAGTTGCGCGAGATGGTCGCCGGGCGCAAGAAGGAGCTGGCCTTCAGCCTGGGCGGGATGGGCTCGGCCACGACGAACTTCTACAACAACGCTTACAGCCGCCAGGGGTGGGTGCAGGTCGCGGCTGAGGTGCGCGAGCGGTGGCAGGCCGGGGACCGGGACGGCGCCGCGGAGCTCGTCACCGACGAGATGGTGCTCGCCACCACGCTGATCGGCACCGAGGACGGGGTCCGCACGCGGCTGCGGGTGTGGCGGGACGCCGGGGTGGACACGGTCCGGCTCTACCCGGCGGGCGAGGACCTCGACGCCCGGCTCGCGACGCTCGGGCGCGCGATCGAGCTGGTGCGGGAGGTCAGTGCGGAACCCGCCCGCTGACCGTTCGGCAACAAGACGCGCTTGCCGCGCCCGCGGCCGGTGTCGTCGCCCTGCGCACGCCGATCCGGCTGGGAACAATGGCGCACATGGGCGCGGGTGGTGCCGGTACCGGATTCCCCGGCGCCGTCACGGGATGGCACGCCTCGCGGTGCTGGCACGCGCTGCTCGCCGCGGTCGTGGCGCTCGCACTCGTCGTGCAGGTCGTGGTAGTGCTGACCAGCGGTGCGGACGCGTCGGGCCGCGTCGATCCCGGCCTGGGCCCGGCTGCCCGTCTCGGCAGGCTGTTCTGCTTCTTCACCATCCAGAGCAACATCCTGGTCCTGGCCACCTCGGTGAGCCTGGCGCTGGACCCCGAACGCGACGGCGCGCTGTGGCGGGTGCTCCGGCTGGACGGGCTGCTCGGGATCCTCATCGCCGGCGTCGTGTTCACGACCGTGCTGGCGCGCCTGCTGCACCTGACCGGCCCGGCCTACTGGGCGACCGTGGGGTTCCGCTACGTCGCGCCGTGGATGGCGCTGGCCGGATGGCTGCTGTTCGGCCCGCGGCCGAGGATCGACTGGTCCACCGTGGTGATCGCGTTCGGGTGGCCGGGGCTGTGGATCGGGGGGCACTTTCCTGCACGGGGCGTTGAGCGGGTGGTACCCGTACCCGTTCCTCGACCCGCGGCGCGTCGGCTATCCGGCCGCCGTGGGCAACACGGCGCTCGTCCTCGGCCTGGCCGCGCTGGCGGCCGTCGCCCTGAAGCTGCTCGACCAGCGGCTCCCGCGCACCGCCGGGCCGCCCGCCGCGGGCGGCCCGGACCGCTGACCGCGGCTATCCTGGGCGCTCCGGCAACCAGGCGGCTCGTCGGCCGCGGCGAATCGGAGGTCGGATCATGACCGGAGTTCACCACCGCACCGGGCTTTCCGGCGACTGGCCGGCGCTCCCGGTCGTGGAGTGGACGGACACCCGCGACACGCTGCACATGTGGACGCAGGTCGTGGGCCAGATCCGGCTGGCGTGCGCGCCGATGGTCAACCACTGGTGGCAGGTTCCGCTGTACGTGAGTCCGCGCGGGCTCACCACCTCGGCCGTCCCGCACGGATCCGCCCTGTTCGACGTCGAGTTCGACTTCTGCGACCACCGGCTGCACATCCGCTCCACCAGCGGCGAGCAACGCCACGTGGCGCTGGAGCCGAAGCCGGTTGCCGAGTTCCACCGCGAGACGATGGCGGCGCTGCGCGAGCTCGGGCTGGGGGTGTCGATCCGGACCACGCCGAACGAGGTGGAGGAGGCGATCCCGTTCGAGGAGGACACCAAGCACGCGTCCTACGATCCCGACCACGCCCAGCGCTTCTGGGGCCAGCTCGTGGCGGCGCAGCGGGTGTTCGGCGAGTTCCGCTCCCGGTTCATCGGCAAGGTCAGCCCGGTGCACTTCTTCTGGGGCGCGATGGACCTCGCGGTCACCCGGTTCTCCGGGCGCCCGGCCCCGAGGCATCCGGGTGGTGCGCCCCACTGCCCGGACTGGGTCATGGTCGAGGGCTACTCGCACGAGCTCAGCAGCGCCGGCTTCTGGCCCGGCGGCGGCGCCGAGGGCATGTTCTACTCCTACGCCTACCCGGAACCTCCCGGCTACGCCGAGAGCCCGGTGCGCCCGGAGGCCGCCTCCTACAGCGCCGACTTCGGCGAGTTCCTGCTTCCCTACAAGGCGGTGCGGACCGCTTCCGACCCCGACGGCACGCTGCTGGAGTTCCTGCAGTTCACCTACGAGGCGGCCGCCGAACGCGGGAGCTGGGACCGGGAAGCCCTGGAGGACGCGCCCGAGCGGCGCGCCTCCGCGCGCTGACCCGCGGCCCCGGCGCGTCAGCTCTGGCGTTCGAGGACGCCGCGGATGTAGGCGGCCTGACCGGCGTGCTCCAGGTCGTCGGCGATCACGCTCACCAGCCGGACGCCGAGCGTGACCGGCGGGTCCCACGCCGAGTCCACCACGCGGTCGAGATCGGCGTCGGTGAGGCCCCCGACGTAGCGGGTCGTGCGGTTGTGCACCGCGTCCAGGTAGCCGGTGAGCAGCTTGCCGGAGGAGACCTCGGTCGCCGCCACGTCCTGCGTGCTGTGGCCGTAACCGGTGTCGAACGGCTCGAACGGCAGCCCGAACCGGCTCACCCAGTCCTGCTCGGTCCAGATCTGCTCGGCGTGGGCGACCTCGGAGACGTGGTCGTCCTGGACCCGGGTCAGGTGCCACACCAGCCACGCGATGGAGTTCGCCGCCGGATCCGGAAGGCGAGCTGGTCGGGGGTGAGGCCCTCGACCGTGCCCCGGACGGACTCGCGGATCCGGGCGAACGCATCGGTGAGGAGGTCGGCGCTGGTCATCCGGCTGGCTCCTTGCTCGTCAGGGGCGGGGTGCCGGCCGGCTCAGGACCCGCTGGCGCTGTAGGGCCGGCCCGGAAGGAAGGGCCACTCCTCGAAGGCGCGGCAGCGGCCGTCCGGGGCGAACTCGACGATCCACAGGTCGCGGTACTCCTGCCGGACCGGTTCTCCGTACTGGATTTCGACCCGCACGACCGCGGTGCCGCCGTCGACGGCGACCAGCCCGCTCGTCATGCGGAAGGTCTCGCCGGGGCCCTCGCGTTCGGCCTCCCACATGCGCGAGATGGCGGGCAGGCCCCGCACCGGTTCCATGTACGGCGACTGCCGGTAGCTCGCGTCGGGGGTGAACAGCTCGGAGAGGCCGTCGGTGCCCGGGGCCCGCCACGCCCTCTCGTAGGCGGTGACCCACGCGCGTACTCGGTCCCGGTCCATCGTCTGGAGAGTGTGGCACGCGTCGGCCCGCCGTGCACGGCCCACGGGCCGGACCGGCAACTTCGTGTCCTAGTTGGACAGTCGTCGTGGGCGGTGATGACGTCGATGAGGTTGGAGGCCGGCACCTGACCGTCTCCCTCGGGGAAACAGGTGCCGGACCTCGTTCACCGCGTTCCGGTCTGTTCCGCCGAAGCGCTCACCCGGGTGATCGGGAGGCGCGATACTGACGCCTCGCAAGTCGACACCGACGCCGCTCGGGCGCATCGCCGCGCGACGGCTCGGTAACCGGTCCCCGGAGGTGGATCCGCGATCATCTGGTATGGCTGGGGCATCCTCGTGGTCCCGCTCATGGCCTTGGGCATCGGGGTCGGCGCGCTGCTCGGCCGGCTGTTCGGCGGCTCACTGCTCGCCGAGGACATCGGCCTGGTGATCGGGTTCCTGGTCGGCGGCGCCATCGTGCGGGTCGTGGGCAAGGCGCTCAACCGCGATCACGACCACCACCGCTTCTTCGGGGTGCCGATGCGGCACTGCGCCTGGGCGGGCGTCGCCCTGGCCTTGGCCGGCGTTGCGATCATCGTCTTCCGCTGAGCCGTCAGCGCTGGCGCCCCAGGTACCGGACGGCCGCGGCGGCGACGGCCACCAGGACGACGGCGACCGCGGCGCCGCCGGCCCACCACAGCGCCGCGCTGCCGTCGTCGGCCGCGGGCTGCGGCGTGCCGGCCGGAGCCGGAGCCGGCGTCGGCGTCGTGCTCGGCAGGGGAGCGTCGACGGTGAACGAGATGGCGCCGGTGACCGGGTGGCCGTCGGCGGACACGATGCGGTAGGCGAGCGCATAACGGTCGTTGTCCAGGTGCGGAAGCGGTTGCGTCAGCGTGGTGTCGCGCGCGGTCGGCGCCGGCAGCGGGAGCTGCCGGCCGTCGGCACCGGTCAGCGTCACCGTGACCAGGTTCGGGTCGATCGGGTCGCTCAGCCGCAGCCACGCCTCGGCGGGAGGTTGCCGGAGCGTGGCGCCGTCGGCGGGCGAGCTTTCCAGGAGCGCGGTGTGCGCGGCGGCCGGCAGCGGGAGCAGGACCACCAGGCCCAGTGCGGAAAGCACGCACAGCAGCGCAGTGCGCGGCAGGGCCGAAAGTCCCTTTCGGCCGTGTTCCCGGCGAGTGCGCAGGCCCATACCGGCTCCCGTCCGCGGGACCGCCCGGTGGGCGCCGTCGCCCCGCTGCGTGCATAGTAGGTCCGCGTCCCGGTCGCGGCATTCTCCTGTCAGGACAACGCGAATCCGATCCCTCGACTCGTGGTGAGCCGGAGGCGGTGGGGCAATGCCACCAGGCGGGAACAAGGCTTCGAAGCCGCCACCCGAGGACCGCGGGGCATCCGGGCCGCGCACGCCCGGCCGCGCGGACACCGCCGGTCCGGGGACCCCCGCACTAGTCCTCACCGTGCTGGTGGCGATCGGCGCGGGTCTGGCCGCGCTGCTGGCCGCCGGGTTGGTCGCGGTGTCCTCCGGGCAGCAGGCCGGGCTGGGACTGCCCGAGCCCGGCGCGCTGACCCGCTACGGCCTGCCGGTGGTGAAGGTCGTCGCCGACGTCGCCGCGGCGCTGTGCATCGGATTCCTGTGGTTCGCCGGGTTCGCCACCGCGTGGGGGTACGGCCGCGCGCTCGGCGCGGACGGACGCGCCGCGGTGCGGGCCGCCGGTTGGGCGGCGGTGGTGTGGTTCGCCGCTGCCGCCTCGACGGCACCCCTGCTCGCCGCCGACGTGGTGGGGCGCCCGCCGGGCGAACTGGTTCGCACGGGTTCGCTCGTCGGTCTCGTGGGCGGGATCGAGCAGTCCCGCGCGTGGGCCGCCACGGCGGCGGTCGCGTTGGTGCTCGCGGCGGGGTGCTGGACGGCCCGCTCGTGGGGGCGCACCGCATGGCTGCTCGTCCTGGCGATGGGCGGGCTGCTGCCGATCGCGGTGACGGGCCATTCGGCGAGCAGCGGCGCGCATGACATCGCCACCGCGAGCCTCCTCCAGCACCTGCTCGCGGCGTCGCTGTGGGTGGGCGGGCTCGTCGCGCTGCTGACCCACGCGGCCCGGCGCGGCGGGCACCTCGCGGCGGCCACGCGCCGGTTCTCCGGCCTGGCACTGGTGTGCTGGGTCGCGCTCGCCGTGACCGGAGCGGTCAACGCGCTGACCAGACTGCCGGCGACCGAGCTGCTGAGCACCGCCTACGGGCTGCTGGTGCTGGCCAAGACCGCCGCCCTGCTGGTGCTCGGCCTCATCGGATATCTCCAGCGCAGGAGTGTGGTGGCCGCGGTGGCGGGTGGCCGCTCCGGCGCGCTGTTGCGGCTCGGGGCGGTCGAGGTGCTGCTGATGCTGTGCACGGTCGGCATCGCGGTGTCGCTCGGCCGCACGGCCGCGCCCGCACTCGGTGGCGGGACCACGAGGGAGGAGCTGTTGCTCGGGTTCGTCGTCGGCGGACCGCCGACCCCGGTGCGGTTCGCCGTCGACTGGCGTGTCGACCTGGTCTGCGCGGTGCTCGCCCTGGCGATGGCCGCCGCCTACTGGCTGGGCGTGCGCCGCGTGCGCGCCGTCGGCGGGCGGTGGCCGAAGGGCAGGACCGCTGCCTTCGCCTGCGGGTGCGGTGTTCTGCTGCTGACGACGTCGTCGGGGTTCGCCCGCTACCTGCCGTCCGTGCCGAGTGCGCTGGCGGGAGGTCTGCTGCTGCTCGCCGTCGTGGCACCGGCGTTGCTCGCGCTCGGCTGCCCCGTGCGCCTGCTGGAGCGGACGACGATCCCGGGCGGAGCCCTGCCAGGGCCACGGGAGTGGGGGCGGGCGATCTGGCGCACGCGCACGGTCCGGTTGCTCACCCAACCCCTGGTCGCCGCGCTGGTGCTGGTGCTGGTCTTCTTCGGCCTGTACTTCTCCGGAGTCTTGGAGGCCGGTCTGTACGAGTACTGGTTGCAGCCCGCCGTGCGGTTGGGGTTCCTGTGCGCGGGTTGGCTGTTCTACTGGTCCGTGCTGGGTGTCGACCCGGTGCCGGCCGGAGCCGCGGTCGGCACGCGGGTCGCGGCGGTCTTCGTGGCGGGTGGCGGTCTGGCCGCCTTCGGGGTGTCGCTGACGCGGACCGCGACGCCGATCGGCGAGCGGTTCTACCGCGCCCTGGAACTGCCGTGGATGCCCGAGGTCGTGGCCAGCCAGCACACCGGTGGCGTGCTCGCGGTGGGCGCGGCGGGCGTGCTCCTCGCGGTCTCGGCGACCGTCCTGCTGCGCGGCGGCGAGGAGCGCGGCGACGCGCGCTGACCGGCTCGACGCGCGTGGCGGCCCCGCGGTCCGCGTGGTACCACGGTCAGCGGGCCCCGGAGCGGGCGGACCCGCTCCCACCACAGGTGCCAACAGCCCGGGGAAGTGGTGTGGTCATGTCGGGGCGCGTTCCCGCGCTGAGGTCGGTCCTCGTGCTCGCCCTGTGCGTCGCGGCGGGACTGCTCGTCGCCGCCGGGGTTATCCTGCTCGCCACGCCGGACCGCGCCGAGTCTCCGCGACCCGGCCCGGTCGACATCGGCTTCTCCCAGGACATGAGCGCCCACCACGCGCAGGCCGCCGAACTGGCGAGCCTGGCGCGCGAGCGGAGCGCGGACCCGGCGGTCCGGGCGCTGGCGGTCGAGATCGAGACCTCCGAACTGGTGCAGGCCGGACGGATGCGGGGCTGGCTGCAGCTGTGGAACCAGCCGGAGACCCCGCCCGGCGGGCACATGGCGTGGATGGCTCCGGGAGGCGGGCACGCCGCTCACGGCCAGGCTCCGGAGTCGTCGCACCACGGCGGGACACCGGGAGCGCCCGGGCTGATGCCCGGAATGGCCTCCGCCGAGGACATGGACAAGCTGCGCGCCGCCACTGGCCCCGAGTTCGACACGTTCTTCCTGCAACTCATGGTCCGCCACCACCAGAGCGGCCTGCCGATGCTGCGGGAGGCGGTGGACCGGGCCACCACGCCGCAGGTTCGCGAGCTCGCCCAGCACATGATCCAGCAGCAGGGCGAGGAAACCGCGACCATGGCGCAACTGCTCCAGGAACGCGGAGCCGAGCAACTGCCCACACCGAACTGACCCACGACGCGGAGACGCCGCCCCGGCGGGGCGGCGTCTCCTGGGTGCGTTACCTGCTGTGCTGTTGTCGGCTGCCCGGCGTCAGGCCGCGTGCGAACCGACGCTCACCACGTCCTCGTCGAGGATGTCGTCGCCGTAGAGGTCCTGCAGCCAGTTGGTCTGGTACACCGTGTCCAGGTAGCGCTCGCCCAGGTCCGGGGCGATGGCCACCGTGGTCAGGTCGCGGCCGTCGTGCTCGTCCAGCCACCGCGTCGCTCCGCTGACGACCGTGCCGGTGGAGCCGCCGAACATGAAGCCGCTCCTGGCCAGCCGGTGGCAGGCGCGGACGGTGTCGGGCTCCTCGACCCGCACCACGTCGTCGACGTAGGACTCGTCGAGCATCGGCGGGCGGACGTTGGTGCCCAGACCGGGGATCATCCGGCGGCCGGGAGGGCCGCCGAAGGTCACCGAGCCGACGGCGTCGACCGCCACGATCCGCACCGACGGGTGCCACTCGCGGAAGTAGCGGGCGCAGCCCATCAGCGTCCCGGTCGTGCCCGCCCCGACGAACAGGACGTCCAGGTGCGGGAACTCGCGGGCGATGGCCGGCGCGGTCGTGCGGTAGTGCGACCGCCAGTTGGCCGGGTTGCTGTACTGGTTGAGCCACACGTACTTCTCGTCGGAGGCGCACAGCGCGCGGACGTAGTTGATGCGCGCCGCGAGGTAGCCGCCGGTCGCGTCCGGTTCGGAGACGATGTGGACCCGGCTGCCCAGGGCCTCCATCATCCGGCGGGTCGCCAGGTTGCAGCGGGGGTCGGTCACGCACACGAACCGGTACCCCCTGCTCGCCGCGATCATGCTCAGCGCAACGCCCAGGTTCCCGGACGAGGACTCGACCAGGACCGACCCCGGCTTCAGGGTGCCGTCGCGCTCGGCGGCCTCGACCATCTCGGTCGCGGCCTTCAGCTTGATCGAGCCGGCGAAGTTGAAGCCCTCGCACTTCAGGAAGATGTTGTGCCCGAAGGTCGCCCGCAGGTCGACGTAGAGCTGCTCCTGGTTGAAGTCCGTGGGACCGGAGATGACTGGCATGGTGACTCCCTCAGTTTCGGCTACGCACCCGGCCGCTCCGTCGGTGGCGGTGCGGCGTCATACGAAAAGAGTCCGCATCCGGGCACGCCGGATCGATGGTGTGTTCCCCCGCGCGCCCGGAGCCGGCCCCCGCATCCCGAGTGGGACTGACCCACCCCGCGGCGGGGGCCAGCCCTACCCGCGTGCGCCCGCGTCTCGCGCGAGCTCCACGTGCGGTGGCGGCGCTCTCCGGTCCCGAGCGTCGTCCGGCCGTCCGTCCACTGTCGGCAGTGGCCGGAGACCGAAGTGGACCATCACCCGGTTGGGCGACGGAAGCATTTGCGCGTAGCCCTATCGGACGAGGGTGCTGTCCCTACTCCGAATCGGGGGCGCGCACCCGTTGACTGTGGGGGCTGCCCGATGGTTCGCGGTGCTGCCCGGAGCGCACGCTTCTAGGCGTTGGTGAGACCGCCGGGTCGGCGGCCCGACGAACAGCGCCGGAAGCCGGCGATCCCCACCGCACCGCGACAGCGAGGACCTGCCTGATGAGCCCAGCGAGCCAGACCGCCCGGACAGCCGAGACGACCGAACCCTCGACCACCCGGGATGGCCCGGCAGGCACCGCGGGCCGGCTCGCAGAGGTGCTGGCCGAGGTGGTGGGCGTCGAGCACGTCTCACCCGACAGCCACTTCTTCGACGACCTGGGCGCGGACTCGATGGTGATGGCCCGCTTCTGCGCCCGGGTCCGCAAGCGCGACGACCTGCCGTCGGTGTCGATGAAGGACATCTACGGGCATTCCACGATCGCCAGCCTGACCGCCGCGCTGGTGGACGAGGAACCCGAGCCCATCGAGCCCGCGGTGCCCGCGCCGGTCGAGGTGGCCGAGCCGGTCGGCACGGTGCAGTACCTGTTCTGCGGCGCCGTGCAGCTGCTGACCTTCCTGGCCTACACCTACCTCGCCGCGTTCGTCATCGCCCACGGCTACGAGTGGATCTCCGAGGGCACCACGCTGCTGGAGGTCTACCTGCGCTCGCTGCTGTTCGGCACCGCAGGCTTCCTCGGCATGTGCTGCCTGCCGATCCTGGCCAAGTGGCTGCTCGTGGGCCGCTGGAAGCGGCAGCAGTTCCGCATCTGGAGCCCGGCCTACGTGCGGTTCTGGATCGCCAAGACGCTCATCAAGGCGAACCCCGTCGCACTGTTCGCCGGTTCACCGCTGTACGTGCTGTACCTGCGGGCGCTGGGTGCCCGCATCGGCAAGGGCGTCACGATCCTGACCCGGCACGTCCCGGTGTGCACCGACATGCTCACCATCGGCGCGGGCACGGTCGTGCGCAAGGACGCCTACTTGCTCGGCTACCGGGCGCACGGCGGGCTGATCCAGACCGGCCCGGTCGCGCTGGGCGATGACGTCTTCGTCGGTGAGGAGGCGGTGCTCGACATCGACACCTCGATGGGCGACCACGCCCACCTCGACCGCGCCTCCTCGCTGCACCCGGGCCAGGACGTCCCGGCGGGCGAGCGCTGGCACGGTTCTCCGGCGCGGCCGACAGACGTGGTGTCGCCCGAGGTCGAACCCGTCGCCTGCGGCACGCTGCGCCGGTTCGTCTACTCAGTCACGCAGCTGGTGAGCCTGCTGGCGCTGTTCCTGCCGCTGTTCGTGGGCGGCGTGGTCATGCTTCTGCTGGAGGTCCCACAGCTGCGGACGCTGCTGGAGCCCGGATCGCTGGCCTTCGCGAACTGGACGTTCTACGCCGACGCGCTGGCGGTGTCGTTCATCCTCTTCTTCGGTGCGCTGGTCTTCGGACTGCTGTTCGTCTTCACCGTGCCGCGCCTGATCAACCTGGTCCTGCGACCGGACCGGACCTACCGGCTCTACGGGTTCCACTACTGGGCCCAGCGGGTGGTCACCCGCATGACCAACGTCAAGCCGTTCAACGAACTCTTCGGCGACAGCTCCTACATCGTGCACTACCTGCGTGCCCTCGGCTACGACCTCTCGCACGTCGAGCAGACCGGGTCCAACTTCGGTTCGGCCATCAAGCACGACAACCCGTACCTGAGCGCGGTGGGCCAGGGCACGATGGTCGCCGACGGCCTCTCGGTCGTCAACACCGAGTACTCCAGCACGTCGTTCCGCCTGTCAAGCACGAGGATCGGTCCGCACAACTTCCTCGGCAACCACATCGTCTACCCGCCGCAGGGCAGGACCGGCGACAACTGCCTGCTGGCGACCAAGGTTCTGGTACCGGTCGACGGCCCGGTGCGCACGGGCACCGGCCTGCTGGGCTCGCCCAGCATGCTGATCCCGCGCACGGTCCAGCGCGACAACACCTTCCAGCACCTGGAGGCCGGCGAGGAGTTCGCCCGCCGCCTCAAGGCCAAGAACAAGCACAACATCGTCTCGATGGCGCTTCGGCTGCTGGTGCGGTGGTTCAACTTCTTCCTGGTCGTGCTGTTCGCCTCGGCGGCGGCCGAGCTCTACCACTGGCTCGGCTCGGGTGCGCTCGCGCTGGCCACCACGCTGATCCTGGTGTTCAGCACCGCCTACTACGTCGTCGTGGAACGCGTCCTGGTCGCGTGCCTGCCGCTGCGGCCGATGTTCTGCTCCATCTACGACCGCAGGTTCTGGCGGCACGAACGCTTCTGGAAGGTCCCGGAGACCAACCACCTGCCGTTCTTCGACGGCACTCCGTTCAAGGTGCTGATCTGGCGGCTGATGGGCGTGCGGATCGGCAAGCGGGTCTTCGACGACGGCTGCTTCCTGGCCGAGCGCACGCTGGTGAGCATCGGCGACGACTGCGCGCTCAACGCGGGCAGCAAGATCCAGTGCCACTCGCAGGAGGACGGCACGTTCAAGATGGACCGCATCGCGCTGGGGACCGGCTGCACCGTCGGCGTCAACACCCTCGTGCACTACGGCGCGACCATGGGCGACGGTTCGGTGATCGGTGCCGACTCCTTCCTGATGAAGGGCGAGGAAGTCCCGCACCACCAGCGCTGGGCGGGCAACCCGGCCACGGAGGTTCGAAGTGACCAGCCTGTTCCGGTCCAACGCGGCGCCTGACGACCGCCTCCTCCGCGCGGGCGGGCCCCTGGCCACCGCGCCGGGGCCAGGGGTGCCCGGACTCACCGGGACACACGCAATGACAGCACCACCGAGCACCGAGATATCGGTGCGTGGAAGGAAGAAGACGCGATGGGAACGCTAACCGAGGCCGGCCGCGAGTTCTGGCGCGGTGTGCTCGCCGCGGGCGGTGCCACCACCATCCCGCGGTGGACCCTCCACCCCGCCACCGGGACCGCCGAGCACGGGGTGCCGGTACCCGAGGGCCTCGCGGCCTCGGCGCTGCGGCTGGCCGAAGAGCTCGGCGTGCCGCTCAGCGCGGTGCTGCTGGCCGCGCACGCCGAGGTCCTCGCAGCGCTCTCCGGTGAGCGCGAGGTCACGACCGGCTACGTCGCCGAGGAGAAAGGGGACCCGTTGCCCTGCCGGCTGATCGTCGACGGCGGCTCCTGGCGGGACCTCGTGCGGGCGACCCGGCAGGTGGAGTCCGACATCGTGTCCAACAAGGACTTCCCGCTCGATGAGCTCCGGCGCGAGCTCGGCCTGGGCGAGGCGCCGTTCGAGACCGCGTTCGACCCGGCCGCCGACGGCGAACTCACCGGCGGAACCGTGCTGCGGGTGGGGATCGAGCGGCACGGCGACCGGCTCGCGCTGCGCCTGCGGTACCGGACCGACGTCCTCGACGCCGACTGCGCCGCCAGGATCGCCGGCTACCACCTCACCGCCCTCACGCACCTCACCGCGGAGCCGGACGCCGAGCCCGGCAAGCGGAGCCTGCTCTCCGCCGAGGAGCTCCACCACCAGGTCGAGGGGCTCGCCGGGCCGCACCGGGCGCTGCCGGACCAGCGGATGCACGAGCTGTTCGAGCAGCGCGTCCAGTT
Source organism: Saccharopolyspora erythraea NRRL 2338 (assembly GCF_000062885.1). Lineage (NCBI taxonomy): Bacteria > Bacillati > Actinomycetota > Actinomycetes > Pseudonocardiales > Pseudonocardiaceae > Saccharopolyspora > Saccharopolyspora erythraea. The sequence goes on from NC_009142.1 coordinate 3,304,667, forward strand.
GCACCCGGGCGCGGTCGCGGCCGTGCACGGCGACCGAAGCTGGACCTACCGGGAGCTCAACGCGCGCGCCAACCGGCTGGCGCGCGCCCTGCTGGTGCGCGGTCTGGAGCCCGAGGGCGTCGTCGCGGTGGCCACCGAGCGCGACCTCGACTGGCTGGCCTCCGTGCTCGCGGTCTTCAAGGCCGGTGGCGCGTACCTGCCGATCGAGCCGCACTTCCCGGCCGACCGCATCGCGACCACCCTCTCCCGCGCCGAGTGCCGCATCGTGCTGACCGAACGCGGCAGCACCACAACGCTGGACCACGCGCTGGAGTCGCTGCCCGGGGTCCGGGCGCTGCTGGTCGACGACGCCTACGCCGAGGACCACGCCGAGGGCGACCTTGGCACCGAGATCGCCGCCGACCAGCTCGCCTACATCTACTTCACCTCCGGCTCGACAGGCGAGCCCAAGGGCGCTATGTGCGAGCACGAGGGCATGCTCAACCACCTGCTGGCCAAGGTCGACGACCTGGGGATCGGCGAGGGCGGGGCCGTCGCCCAGATCGCCCCGCAGTGCTTCGACATCTCGCTGTGGCAGCTGCTCTCGGCGCTGGTGGTGGGCGGCCGGACGCTGCTGGTCGAGCAGGACGTGATCCTCGACGTGGAGCGGTTCGTGGACCGCATCGCCGAGGGCCGGGTCGCGGTGCTCCAGGTCGTGCCGTCCTACCTGGAGGTCGTGCTGTCCTACCTGGAGAACCACCCGCGCGAGCTGCCGGACCTGCAGTGCGTGTCGGTCACCGGCGAAGCCTTGAAGAAGGAGCTCGCCGAACGCTGGTTCGCCACCATGCCGGGGATTCGGCTGGTCAACGCCTACGGGCTGACCGAGACCTCCGACGACACCAACCACGAGGTCATGGACCGGGTGCCGGAGGGCGAACGGGTGCCGCTGGGGCCCGCCATCCCCAACGTGCACGTCTACGTCGTCGACGAGAACCTCGACCCGGTGCCGCTGGGAGCGCCCGGCGAGATCGTCTTCTCCGGCGTCTGCGTCGGACGCGGCTACGTCAACGACCCCGACCGGACCAGGCTGGCGTTCCTGGCCGACCCGCACCGGCCGGGGCAGCGGCTCTACCGCAGCGGCGACCACGGGCGCTGGCTGCCGGAGGGCAAGCTGGAGTTCCTCGGCCGCCGGGACAGCCAGGTCAAGATCCGCGGGTTCCGGATCGAGATCGGCGAGATCGAGAACACCCTGCTGCGGGTACCCGGCGTGCGCGACGGCGCCGTGGTCGTCGCCGAACGCGCCGATCTCAGCAAGCACCTGGCGGCGTTCTACTCCGCGCCGGGCGAGCTCGACGCCGGGATGCTGCGCGACACCCTCGCCGAGTCCCTGCCCGAGTACATGGTCCCGCCGGTGTTCCACTGGCGGGAGAGGCTGCCGCTGACCGCAAACGGCAAGATCGACAAGAAGGCGCTCAAGGCGCTGGCCGAGGAGCTGGAGGTCGTCGAGGAGGACTACCGCGCGCCGAGCACGCCGACCGAGCAGCGGCTGGCCGCGGCCTGGGCGGGGGTGCTCGGCGTCCCCGAGGACCAGGTCGGCAGGCAGGACCACTTCTTCGACCGCGGCGGCACCTCGCTGTCGGCGGTCAAGCTGGCCATCGCGCTGGACCGGGCCGTCTCGCTCAAGGAGATCACCGCCAACCCGGTGCTGGCCGACCTGGCCGCGCTGGTCGACGGCAGGGCGCGGCAGCGCGGCGGCCTGCTGCACCGGCTGTCCGAACCGGACGGCGGGCGCTCGGGCGCGCTCGTGTGCTTCCCCTACGCCGGGGGCAACGCGGTGAACTTCCAGCCGATGGCCAGGGCGCTGCGCGGCAGCGGCCTGGAGGTCCACGCGGTCGAGCTGCCCGGCCACGACCTGGCCGCGGAAGCGGAACCGTTCGCGTCATTGGACCGGGTCGTCGACCAGGTGGCCGACGAGATCACCCGGCGCGGCCTGACCAGGATCATGCTCTGGGGGCACTCCTCGGGCACGGCGTTCGCCCTGGAGACCGCCCGCAGGCTGCGGGAGCACGGCACCGACGTCCAGCGGGTGTTCCTCGCCGCGCAACTGCCGGGCCGGGCCGCCGACCGCAGGGCCGCCATGGCGGAGCTGACCGCGCGCCGCGACGCCGAGATCGCCGCCGACCTGCGCGCGGACACCGGTTACACCGAGCTCGGCGAGCTCGACGCCGAGCGCGCCGCGCACGTCGGTGCCGCCTACCGCCACGACTGCGTGTCGGCGCACGGCTACTTCGCCGACGCGCTGGAGCACCCACCGGAGGTCATGCTGTCCGTACCGGTCACCGCGGTGCTGGCCGCCGACGACCCCAGCACGGGCGGCTCCGCCGACCGGCACCACGGCTGGCGGCCGCTGGCCGAGCACGTCGAGCTGCAGGAGCTCGCCGACGGCGGGCACCACTTCCTGCGCACCCGCCCGGCCGAGACGGCGCGGATCGTGCTGCGCGCCGCCGAACTGTTCGCATCCCCCTGAGCGGCAACGGAAAGGAATCGAGATGTCGTCCTCAACTCCAGCGTCGGCGCTCGACGTCGACCTGCGGCCCGGCAAGCCCGCGATGCTGCGAGCGGATGCGGCCGGCGACGCGCCGAGATGGGCATCGGAACACCGGGACGCGCTGCGCGCCGCGGTGGCCGAGCACGGCTCGCTGTTGGTCCGCGGTCTCGGGGTGCGCGAGATCGCCGAGGCCGCCGCCGTCTTCCACCGGCTGTCCACCGGCCTGATGACCGAGCGGGAGGCCTTCGCCGCCCGCCAGGACCACGGCGACGGGGTGTACTCCTCGTCGAAGTGGCCGGCGAACCAGCAGATGTGCATGCACAACGAGCTGAGCTACGCCCTGGAGTTCCCGGGCATGATGCAGTTCGCCTGCCTGACCGCCCCCGAGCACGGCGGAGCGACCGCGGTCGCCGACACGCCGACCGTGCTCGACGCGCTGCCCGCCGACCTCGTCGCGCGGTTCGAGCGCGAGGGCTGGCTGCTGGTCCGCAACTACAACGACGAGATCGGCGCGTCGTTCGCCGAGGCGTTCGGCACCGACGACCGGGCCGAGGTCGAGCGGTACTGCCGCAACAACGCCATCGAGTTCGAGTGGCAGCCCGACGGAGGGCTGCGCACCAGGCAGCGCCGCAGCGCCGTCGTGCGCCACCCGGCCACCGGGCGGCGCTGCTGGTTCAACCAGATCGCGTTCCTCAACGAGTGGACGATCGCACCCGAGGTGCGCGAGTTCCTGGTCGAGGTCTACGGCCCCGAGGGGCTGCCGTTCAACACGCTCTTCGGCAACGGGGAACCGGTGGGCGAGGACGTCGTGGCGCTGCTCAACGAGGTCTACGAGGCCAACACCGCCCGGGAGCCCTGGCAGGACGGCGACCTGATGCTGGTCGACAACATCCGCAACGCCCACAGCCGGGAGGCGTACGAGGGACCGCGCGAGGTCCTCGTCGCGATGGCCGACGCCACGCACCTCGCCGCCTGCTCGCCGACGATCGAGGTGACCGCCCCATGACCACCATCCACACCGGCCAGGAGAAGACCGCCGAGTCGCAGCAGGCCACCGTGCCACCGTTCGCGGTGATCTCCGGTGCGCAGGTGCAGAGGACGCTGGAGGGACGCGAGAGCGAGATCGTGGAGCTGACCGAGGAGATCTACCGCGTGCACGCCGCGGGAGACTCGGTGAACCCGCCGTCGTACTTCCTGCGCTTCCCGGATCGCCCCAACTCCCGGATCATCGCGCTGCCCGCGTCGATCGGCGGGCGGGTCCGCGTGGACGGGATGAAGTGGATCTCCAGCTTTCCGGACAACGTGGCGGCGGGCATCCCGCGCGCCTCGGCCGTGCTGATCCTCAACGACCACGACACCGGCTACCCGTTCGCCTGCATGGAGAGCTCCATCATCAGCGCCACCAGGACCGCGGCCTCGGCGGCGCTGGCCGCCGACCGGCTCAGCCGGGGTCGTGGGCGTCCGGCGCGCGTCGGGTTCTTCGGGGTGGGCCTGATCGCCCGCTACATCCACCGGTTCCTGGTCGGCACCGGCTGGTCGTTCGACGACATCGGCGTGTACGACCTGTCGGCCGAGAGCGCGGCCGGTTTCCGGGGCTACCTGGAGCAGACCGTCGGGACCGGCCGGGTCACCCTGCACGACGACGCCGAGCAGCTCATCCGGTCCAGCGACCTGGTGGTGTTCGCGACCGTCGCGGGAACTCCGCACGTGCACGACGCGTCGTGGTTCCGGCACAACCCGCTGGTGCTGCACGTGTCGCTGCGCGACCTGGCCCCGGAGATCATCCTCGCCTCGGCCAACGTCGTCGACGACGTCGAGCACTGCCTGAAGGCCGACACCTCGCCGCACCTGGCCGAGCAGCTCACCGGCGACCGGGAGTTCCTCGACGGCACGCTGGAGGACGTGATGTCCGAGCGGATCACGCCGCCCACCGACCGCCCGCTGGTGTTCTCGCCCTTCGGGCTCGGGGTGCTCGACCTCGGCGTGGGCAAGTACGTCTACGACGAGGTCGCCGCCGCGGGCGAGCTGCAGGTGGTCGACGACTTCTTCCACGAGCTGCGCCGCTACGGCTAGGGACCCGTGCGTCCCTCGGGCCGCCCCAACGACCCCGAAGACTCACGGGTGCTCGTGGCGGTGCGCGCAGCGTGGGAGGGTGCTGCGGACGCTGCCGGGGGTAGGGCTCGTGCCCGATGTTACCGACCAGTAGTATCGGGTGGTCCCACCGCCGGAAGCAGAGGATCGCCGATGCCGGAACGAGTCTCGGTCGAGATCGACGGGCCGCTGGCCCACGTCACCATGACGCGGGCGGACCGGCTCAACGGCCTCGACCTCGACATGATGCGCGCGCTGGTCGAGGCCGCCGGACAGGTGCGCGCCGACCGGGACGTCCGCGCGGTCGTCCTCAGCGGTGCGGGCAAGTCCTTCTGCGCCGGGCTGGACTTCGCCTCCGTGGGCAGGCAGCCCCGGCGGATGATGCTCAACTTCCTGCGGCCGCCGTGGCGCTCCACCAACCTGTACCAGGAGATGTGCTGGGTGTGGCGCAGACTGCCGGTGCCGGTGCTCGCGGTCATCCGGGGGCACTGCTTCGGCGGCGGCCTGCAGCTCGCGCTCGGCGCCGACTTCCGCTTCACCACCCCCGACTGCCAGTTCTCGGTGATGGAGGCCAAGTGGGGCCTGGTGCCCGACATGAGCGGCACCGCCACGCTGCGCGAGCTGCTGCCGGTGGACGTGGCCAAGCGGCTGGCCATGACGGGCGAGACCTTCGACGGAAACCGGGCCCGCGAGCTGGGACTGGTCACCGAGGTCTGCGACGACCCGGCCGCGGCGGCGACCGAACTGGCGCACCGGATCGCCGGGCGCTCCCCGGACGCGGTCGCGGCGACCAAACGGCTGTTCCACCAGGCGTGGCACGCGGCCTCGTGGCGCGCGTTCCGGCTGGAGAGCGCCAACCAGCTCAGGCTGCTGCTCGGGAAGAACCACAAGATCGCGCGCAGGGCCAACTCCGAGCGGAGTGAGCCCGAGTTCGCCCGCCGAACCTTCGGGCGCTAGACGGGAACCCGCCGATGGCACGCCCACGACGCGCCATCGGCGGGAATCCAGCGGTGTGAAGCGGACGGGTCAGCCTTGATCCGGCCGACCCGCCGGCTCGGTCACCACTTGCTGCCGGCGAACGCGTCACCGCCGGGGCCACCGATGCCGTTGCCGCCCCAACCGGTGCCGCCGTGGCCGAAGTTGCCGCCGTGGCCGCCGTTGCCGCCATGGCCGAACTGGCCACCCATACCGCCGCGGCCACCTTCGCCGCCGCCGTGGCCGCCGCCGTGGCCGCCGCCGTTGCCGCCGTCGCCGGCATGAGCGTTGTTCGTCTCACCGCCCCAGTCCGCTCGCGGACCGCCAAACGCGAACATCGTCAGGACGGTGCGCGCCGGAAGAAATTCCACCCGCTGGTCCTCCAGCTCGAAAAGGCTGATTTCGTGAGACACTATTTTCCTCCTCTTGCGGAAAACGCGGAAACCGGAGGGAACAAGCGAACCCGTTTTTCCCTCGGAGTCCATTTCGGTCTTTATTGAGTTCTGTTGTTGCGGTGGAAATGCTAAGGGCAGGTGCTTGCGGTCGCAGGGCGATCAACGCTGCTCACGGCGGCCGGGAGTCGCGGCGCTCGTCGATGTTCGCCCCGGTTGTCGCCCTGTGGTCCGGCGTTGTCAGGTCCCTGTGTCGTCCGCATTTCCGATCATGGCTGACCACGTCGGTTCGAGCCTTGTTCCTCTGTTGACTCGAGCATTGTGATCGCGCCACCGCGGAATGTTCTTGCATTGCACGGACTTCCGGCTGGAGAAGTGCTGGACAGCGCGCCGTGGGCCACTGTGGACCAATCTGCGCGGCTGGTGCGTTCGAGCAGCCGGGACCGGCCGCCGCGTGCGAACGCCAGATCGGATCACGGTGTCAAACTGGCGTACGAAGTGCGTTGCGAGCGGCCGGGCGCGTGCTTGCGTATGCGCGGACCAACATCAGTCTTCAGTGGACTCGCGTTACCCGAACGAGTGAGTATGTCGTACTCGTGTCGGCCTGTTCCTGCCCATAGCATCTGCGCGGCACCAGCGAGTCTGGAGCTTCGGAAAAGGAGAAGGCCGGCAGGAAACGGGCAGTCGCCCGTGGATTGTTCCGGTCTGCCAACCAACTTCTGTGCAGGAGGTTACGTTGCCTCATGAATTGAGCATCGCCGAGCTGGAGAACGAGCGGGTCGAGTTCCTCCCGGCGCGCACCGTCCTTACGACGCTCGCGCTCGGACTCAGCCCGCGCGGCTGGGACTGGGCGGAGACCACCCCGGCCGACGAGACCAACAGCGCCTCCGGCGGGTCGGGCGGCACCGGTGGCGGCACCGGTGGCGGCCAGGGCGGCGGCAACGGCGGCAACGGCGGCAACGGCGGTTCCGGCGGCGACGGCGGCGACGGCGGCGACGGCGGCGACGGCATCGGCGGCGACGGCATCGGCGGCGACGGCCTCGGTGGCGAGGGCGGCACCGCGGTCGCAAAGTAAGTGACAGCGGGTGGCTCGGCGGCGCAGCCGCTGACCCACCACGCTGAAGTCAGGTACGGCGGAGCCGGCCGCGGGCAGCAGAACCCCGAGCACATCCTCTGCGCCCGCGGCCTGTTTCGATCTTCGGGAGTTTTCTCGGGAGGGATGCACCATCGTCGCCGGTTCTGAGACAGGGGAGCACGACCGCGGGGACGTGGCCGAGCTCCCGGTGCCCGACCTGGACCCCACCGTCGAGCTGATCGGCGAGTACCAGGACTCGGGTTACCAGGAGCCGCCCTACCTCGCGCGCCGTGCGGACGGGCAGGTCGTGCAGCTCACCCGCCTGCTCTACCTCGTCGCGTCCCGGCTCGACGCCCGACGCACCCACGCGCAGCTCGCCGAGGAGGTCAGCGGCGAGTTCGGGCGCGGCGTCAGCGCCGACCAGGTGGCCTTCCTCATCGACAACAGGCTTCGACCCGCCGGGATGGTCGCCAGCACCAGCGAGGCCGAGCGGGCCGAGGTGCGCAGCCGCAGGCATCCCGACCGGCTCCTCGCGCTGCGGTTGCGGGTCGCGCTGGTGCCCGAGCGCGTCGTCTCGGCCATCGCCGCGGTGTTCCAGCCCCTCTACTGGCCGCCGGTTGTGGTCACCGCGCTCGTCGCGCTGGCCTTCGCCGAGGTCTGGTTGTTCGCGGCGCACGGCCTCGGCCACGCCGTCTCCAGCGTCAACGCGCTGATCGACGAGCCCACCCAGACGTTGCTGGTGCTGGGACTGCTCTTCGTGGCCGGTGTCTTCCACGAGTTCGGCCACGTCGCCGCGTGCCGCTACGGCGGCGCCCGGCCCGGTGCCATGGGGGTCGGCATCTACCTCGTGTGGCCGGCGATGTACAGCACGGTCACCGACGTCTACCGCCTCGGTCGCGGGGCCAGGCTGCGCACCGACCTCGGCGGCGTGTACTTCAACGGGCTGGCTCTGACCGCCATGATCGCCGCCTACGCGTGGACGGGCGCGCCCTGGCTGCTGGTCGCCATCCTCACCTGGCAGGTCACGACGATCTGGCAGTTCCTGCCGTCCATCCGGCTCGACGGCTACTACATCCTCAGCGACCTCGTCGGTGTGCCCGACCTGTTCGACCGCATGATGCCGACGCTGCGCAGCCTGATCCCGGGGCGGCCCATGGACCCCAGGGTCCGGGAGCTCAAGCCGTGGGCGCGGCGCGTCATCGCGATCTGGGTCGTGCTGGTGATCCCGTGCCTTGCGTACTGGTTGATCGTCTTCCTGGCCCTCGCCCCGTACGTCCTGCCGACGCTCTGGGACTCGATGGCGCGGATGGGCAGCGGTGTGGCCGGTGCGGCGCAGGCGGGCGAGATCGCCGCGATGACCACCGGCGTCATCCAGATCCTGCTGTTGCTGCTGCCCTGGGTGGGCGTGTCCATCATCCTGTACGGACTGACCCGCAGCCTCGTCCTTTGGATCCGCCGGTTGATCGCACGGCGCCGGCAGTCCAGGGACGCCGCGGAGGCTTAGGGGTCCTTTCATTCACCACGACGAGCGAACCGGGGCGTGATGCCCCGGACCCGGAGCTGGTCTCGATAAACGTCATGGTCATAGGCCCGGTCGGCGTAGAGTTAGCGCTACCCGCAGCGGGGTACCGCCGGCGTCGGTGAGGACGTGGTGTTTGGAGCTCGGCCGCCCGCGGTCAACCGGACTCGGACCGACTTTTGGGCAACCACGTCCTCGCTTGGCCTTGATCTGGAAGGAATCCACCACCGCTCGGGAGAAGTCCAACTGATCGGCCGCCCTCAGGCGGGCCAGCAGCATCCGCTGCAACTCGTCCCATACTCCGGCCTGCTGCCACTCGGCCAACCGCCGCCAGCACGTCGAGCCCGAGCCGTAGCCCAACTCCTGGGGGCAGGAACTCCCACTGGATCCCCGGTGTAGAGCACGAACAGGATGCCCTGCAGGGTCTTGCGGTCATCGATCCGACGACGACCCGGATGCCGGAACCGGCTCGGATGCTCCGGCAGTAGCGGCTCGATCAACGCCCACAGCTCGTCGCTGACCTCCCATGGCCGTCGGCGAGTTATTCACGCTCCCAACCACAAACGTGATCAGTCCACGCCCCTAACCGTGCCAGGCCAAGATCCCCCTAAAGACCACATCTCATTTGGGTGTGCCCTTGGGCGTGGGATATCGTTGATCAACTGTGAGCGATGTGGAGAAGTGGTGTCCGGAGCCGTTGTGGCTGCTGGCGCGTTCGCTGTTGCCCGAAGCGCCGCAACGCCACCAGGGCGGAGGTCGGCGTCGGCTGGACGACCGCGCGGTGCTGGCCGCGATCCTGTACGTGCTGCAAACCGGGTGCGCCTGGTCAGCGCTGCCCACCTCGTTCGGAGTCAGCTGCGCCACCGCACACCGCCGGTTCACCGAGTGGTCCCAAGCCGACGTGTTCACCCGGCTGCACCAGGAACTGCTGGACCTGCTCGGCACCGCTGGAGCGATCGACTGGTCCCGGGCGTCGGTGGACAGCATGCACATCCGGGCGGTCAAAAGGGGGACCTGACCGGCCCCAGCCCGGTGGATCGAGGCAAGCCCGGCTCGAAGATCCACGCGATGAGCGACCGCAGTGGCATCCCGCTGGCCGTGGTCATCTCCGCGGCCAACCGCAACGATCACCGGGAACTTCAGACGGTGATCGATGCGGTTGCGCCGGTCAGAGGGTCTGCCGGACGGCCTCGACGTCGGCCGCGCAAGCTGCACGCCGACAAGGGCTACGACTATCCGGTCTGCCGACACGCGTTGCGTCGGAGAGGAATCATCGCCCGGATCGCTCGCCGGGGTATCGAGTCGACCACCCGGCTGGGACGCCACCGCTACGTCATCGAACGCACCCTGGAGTGGGTTTCCCGGTTCCGTCGGCTGGCTCGCCGCTACGAGCGCAAGGCCGCCCACTACGCGGCATTCGCCAGCCTGGCCTGCGCGGTGATCTGCTACCGCCGCGCCGCCAAACTGGATCTGCTCACCCATAACAACTCCAAATGAGATCCCCCTAAGGGGTCCTTGCATAATGATCTTGGTCTGGCATGGTGGTGGCTGGAGTTGATCACGTTTCGATCGTTGGGAGCGTGGGATGGCTCGCCCGAGGCCGTGGGAGGTCAGCGACGAGTTGTGGGCGTTGATCGAGCCGTTGCTGCCCCGGCACGAGCGTCGGTTTCGGTATCCGGGTCGGCGTCGGATCGACGATCGCAAGACTCTGCAGGGCATCTTGTTCGTGCTCTACACCGGCATCCAGTGGGAGTTTCTGCCGCAGGAGTTGGGATTCGGCTCGGGGTCGACGTGCTGGCGGCGGTTGGCCGAGTGGCAGCAGGCCGGAGTATGGGAGCAGTTGCAGCGGGTGCTGCTGGATCGCCTGCGAGCGGCCGATCAGTTGGACTTCTCCCGAGCGGTCGTGGATTCCTCCCAGATCCAGGCCAAACGGGGACGTGGTTGCCCAAAAGTCGGTCCGAGTCCGGTTGACCGTGGTCGGCCGGGCTCGAAGCACCACGTCATCACCGATGCCTGTGGAACCCCGTTGCGGGTGGTGCTGACCGGCAGCAACCGCAACGATGTGACCCAGCTGGTGCCGCTGGTGGAGGCGATCCCACCGGTGCGCGGACGGCCGGGTCGGCCCCGCCGCAAACCCCGCCGCCTCTACGCAGACCGGGCCTACGACCACGACGTCTACCGAGACAAGCTGCGGGCCCGGGGCATCACACCCCGGATCGCTCGCCGAGGTGACGACCACGGTTCCGGCCTCGGCAAGCTGCGGTGGGTGGTCGAAGCCGCGATCGCCTGGCTGCACGGACCACGCCGCCTACGGATCCGCTGGGAAACCCGCGACGACATCCACGACGGCTTCCTCCAACTCACCCACTGCATGATCCTCGCCGCCAAGCTCCCCACACACGCAATCTGAAAGGACCCCTAAGGGCGGTTCAGGCGCCGCAGACTCCGGTGACGAAGTCCTGCCAATCAAGGGGATTGCTCCGCAACGGAAATGGCCCGCCGGAAAGGTTCCGGCGGGCCATTCCTGCGCTAGCGGACCTCAGCCCGCCAGCTTGCATGCGATGACCGCACCGAGAGGCAGCGGGCGCTGTGCGCAAGCCGCCTCGTGGGTGCTGCCGACGCTGTCGGACTTCGCCTCGGCGGCGGTGCCACCGTTGGCGGGCTGGTCGGTGACCGGGGTGTTCACGGACGTGGTGCCCGGCTCGCCGCTGACCGTGGCGTCCTCGCCGACGCCGCTGAGCGGGATGCTGGGCAGGATGTCACCGGACACCCGCTGGGTCACCTCTTCGGTGGCGTTGGCGCCGGTCCCCAACGCGCGTCCGGTCGCCCTGTGGTCGGCAGCGGTGCGCGCGACCCCGTTGTGGCTGCCGTTGTCGCCGACCCCGCCGGACGGGAAGCCGTAGCTGCCGTTGGCGCCGTCACGTCCGGGCAGCGCCCGCACCGAGGCGGTGCCGTTGCGGTCGACGACCTCACCGGCTCCGCTCTGACCGGCGAGGCCGCCGGCGCCACCGGGTCCGCCGATGCCGCCGCTGCCGTCGATACCGCCGATGCCGTCGATACCGCCGTCACCGCCGCGGCCACCCGCACCGCCCTCGATGGTGATCCGGTCGCTGCCCTCGTTGACGATCGTGCCGGCGTTGCCGACGCCGGCGGGACCGTTGGACGCGGCCCGGCCGCCGCCGCCGTTGCCGCCCGCACCGCCGTGGCCGCTCGCGGTGCCCACGCCGCCGCCACCGCGACCGCCGTGCCCACCGTTGCCGTTGGTCCCGCCGGTGACGTTGACCGTGTTGGTGCCCTCGCCGCCGGTGATGCGGCCGAGGTTGCCGGCACCGCCGGTGCCGCCGTTGCCGCCGGCACCGCCGTTCCCGCCGCCGTAGGCCAGCATCTGCTCCGCGGCGCCACCGCCGCCGTTGCCGCCCTCGCCGCCGTTGCCGCCGGTGCCACCGGTGACGTTGATCGTGTCGTTGCCGGCACCGCCGTTGATGAGACCGGTCCGCGCCACGGCGTCGCCGCCGGTGCCGCCGTGGCCGCCGCGCCCGGCGTCCTTGCCGTTCTCGGTCGGGGGCTCGTCACCGTTGGCGGACTGCCCCGTGCCCTGCCGGCCGCTGGCCGACGTTCCGGCGTCACCGCCGTTCGGGCCGATCTTGCCGTTGCCGCCGTTGCCGCCGTTGCCACCGGAGGAGCCGGTGACGGTGATCGTGTCGTCACCGCCGCCGCCGTCGACGCTGCCGACCACGCTGCCGACGATGGTGATCCGGTCCTTGCCGGAGGTCCCCTGCAACGTCTGCCCCGCCTGCACCCCTCGCGGGCACTGGATGTCCTGCCCGCCGAGCCCGTTGGGGGTCCGCGTGCAGCCCGCCGGGTCGGCCAGCGCGGGCGGGGCCGTGAGCAGCCCGAAGCTGGTCATGGCGAGCATGCCGGCGCTGGACAGCGTCAGCCAGTGCTTGCCGGTCCGCCACGCCGAGGAACCCCTGTCGGAGTCCGCGGGCGCGGAGGAGTCCAGTCCCGAGGTGAGGACTTGGGGATACCGAGGTTGAGCCATTGACATCACTCCCTTGCGAAGTGCGCTCGTACTAGGCTGAACAGCGCAGAACATTAGGCCATAAGGACTATAGTGGTCGGCATTCCCGGTGTTGATGTCGGCTTTGCTATTTGGCCGCGCGGGGGAGCCGGAGGTTCGGCGGAGTGGATCTGCGGGTCCGATGTGGACGCTCGGTATCGGGCTCTCGGCCCTGCTGATCAGCGCTTTCGGTGCCAGCGGCGTGGTTTTCGGGCTGTGCGGCGGCGCGCACTCGCCAGTCGGGGCTTTTTCTCCAGTGCTGACCCGAGCGGTTCTCTCGGAATGTTCCAACTGGATCTGCCGAATTGTCGGTATCGCCGCCGCGGCCTCGTGCCGTCGTTCCGGATCGCGCGCAGTTCGGCGATCGGGTTGATTTGGCCGCGGCCGGATTCGCCGTGGCGGAAAGGGAACCTGACGAGGGGCCATCAGCTCGACCGCCCGCGGAAGTCGGCCGCCACCCGGCGGAGGAAGTCGAGCGCGTCCCCGCCGCGCAACGCCCTCTGCCGCAGGTGGTCGAACAGCTCCAGGTGCAACACGACGCTCGCCCGGTCGCGGTGGGCGGTTTCGCGGGCGTGCGTCCGGACCACGACCAGGCGCTCGTCGTAGACCGCGAAGACGTTGAGAAGGGGGTTGGTGAGCGGGACGTCCTGCGGGAGCACCGCGATGTCGGCGTTGGGCATCATGCCGACCGAGACCAGGTGGTCGACCTGCACCGCCATCGCCCTCGGCGAGGTGACCTGGCAGCGGACGGCGGCCTCGGTCAGCAGGAAGTGGAAGTGCTTGTCGGAGTGGAACAGCGCGCGCTGCTCGTCGAGTTCGCGGTTGCTCGGCTCGGTCCGGCTCCGCCCGCCGGCGCGCGCGAGCGGGCTCTCGGCGTTGCGGCGGCGGTACTCCGGGATCTGCAGGCAACCCGGCAGCATCGACGTGAGCGCGTGCCTGATCAGCTTGGAGCGCGTGATGAGCTCGGATGGCCGGCTGGGTTCGTGCCCGCCCTGGCGCGGGCACGTCGCGCGCGGCTCGGCGGTGGCCGGACCGCACAGGCCGAGCAGCTCGGTGACCGTGGCGGGGGAGGCGTCGAGCGCGAGCAGGAGCCGCTCGACGTCGCCGGGGCTCGCCGGCTGCCTGCCGTTCTCGATCTTGGAGATTTTGGACTGGCTCATCCGGGCCCGCGCCGACAGCCGCTCGCCGGTCAACCCGGCGGCGATGCGCAGCCTGCGCAGTTCCGCGGCCACGCCGGACGGTGCTCCGGAGGGGACCGCGGGCTGGTCGTCGGCCGACCTGCGCTGCTGGGGGACCAGCGCGACAGGCGTGCGGTCCGCGGTGTCCGGGGTGGACCGCGGCGGGGATGTGGCCGGCTTGGAGAGCGTCCGGCCGGCCACCGGCAGCTTGTGGCTCTCCGGTTCACCGGTGCACCCCGTCGCGGCGGCCACCTGCCGCGCAGGGACGCCGCTCTCGTTGCCGGAGGCGGAAAGCGCGCGCTTGAGCCGGCGTTGGAGACGTTCGCGCCCCGGCTCGGCCCGCACCAGCTCGCGCAATTCCGGGACCAGCGGGGTGGGCCTGCCGCATGCGAGCTCGGCCTCGAAGTGGTCCTCCAGCGCGTCCAGGCGCTCGTGCCGGATCCCGGTCAGCTCGGGCCACGGGAACTCGTCCGCGAGGTCCGCCAGAACCGGTCCGCGCCACAGTTCCCGGGCCTCGCGCAGCCGGTCGGCCGGTGCCTCCCAGGCGCCGGCGGCCAGTTCGGCCCGGCCGCGCTCGGCCAGGTCCCGGAAGCGGAGCAGGTCCACCGCGTCCGGATCGACGCGCAGCAGGTAGCCCGCCAGGTGGGTGCGAAGCGCCGGTCCCGGGGCCGCACCCGATTGCGGGACGAGCACTTCGCGCAGCTGCGAGATGGTGTTGTGCACGCGCTTCTGCGCGTCGCCGGTGAGGTCGTCGCCTTGAACGGCTTGGGCCAACCGGTCGGTGTGGACGACCTGGTTGGCGTGCAGCAGCAGGTGTCCGAGCACCGCGCGCCGCCGGCGATCCCCGAGTGGGACCGGACGCCCGTCGCTGACGACTTCCAAGGGCCCCGGTACGTGGAATCGCATGCCTTCCCCATTGCCGCGCGCCCCGGATCCGGATGCGCCGGAGGTGCCGACCGCGCGCCGTTGCGACGGTGGACGATGCCGTGGAGCAGCGCATTCCGTTGCAGGGGAGCGGAACCGCCTCACGTGTGTCGAAGCTGCGCTGATCCGCGTCCCGACGTTACCGGAGCACCGAGGGCGTTCAGCCTGCGAAGACCTCGACGTCACTCGGCCGGTTGATCATGATCACCGTATTCGTCGGCAGGGAATTCGACCGCACCGCACCGGAAGTGCCGCGACTGAGACCGAACGCGGGTTGGCGTGCGAACGGTCGCGAAGCCGGACGCGGTGCGGTGCGGTCGGCCGGGGTCAGCCCCGGGTCGGCGCGATCTCCGGTCGCGCGACGGCGGCCCTGCGCTGGTGGACGACGCCGACGACCACGAGCGCGGCCGCGACCAGCAGCGTCAGCAGCAGCTGCACGCGGGTCTCGCCCTCGAAGGCCATGCCCGCCAGGACGGCGGCGATCCCGGCGATGGTGATCCAGGTCAGGTACGGGTAACCCCACATCCGCAGCGTCAGCCGGGCGGGGTCGGTGCGCTGGTAGTGGCGGCGCAGGCGCAGCTGGGAGAAGGCGATCACCAGCCAGACCAGCAACGCCGTCGCCCCGGAGGAGTTCACCAGGAACAGGAACACCGTGTCGGGGGAGAGGTAGTTGAACGCGACGGCCACGAACCCGACCACCGTCGAGCCGAGCACCGCGAGCACGGGCGTTCCGCGCCTGCTGACCCGGGCCACCGCGGCCGGGCCCTGGCCGCGCCGGGACAGCGAGTAGGCCATCCGGGAGGCCGTGTAGAGCCCGGAGTTCAGGCAGGACAGCACGGAGGTGAACACCACGACGTCCATCACCGTCGCCGCCGCGGGCAGCCCGATCCGGTCGAGCACGGCCACGTACGGGCTCTCGGCGACCTCGGCGCTGTCGTAGGGCAGAAGCGTGACGATGACGGCGATCGAGCCGATGTAGAAGACCAGGATCCGCCACACCACCGACCGCACCGCGGCGCGGACCGCGCGCCCGGGGTTGTCGGACTCGCCCGCGGCGATCGTGGCGATCTCGGCGCCGAAGAACGAGAACACGATCACGACCAGCCCGCCGAACACCGGGCTCACGCCGAAGGGCATGAAACCGCCGTGGCCGACCAGGTTGCTGACGCCGGGGCTCGGCACCGTCGGTAGCAGCCCGAGCACGGCCGCCGCGCCGAGGGCGATGAACCCGACGATGGCGGTCACCTTGATGGCGGCGAACCAGAACTCGAACTCGCCGAACGAGCGCACCGAGTACAGGTTCGTCGCGGTCAGCACCACCATGATGAGCAGCGCCCACACCCACTGCGGGACACCGGGCACCCACCGGTTGGCGATCTCGGCGCCCGCGGTGGCCTCGATGCCCAGCACGACGACCCAGAACCACCAGTACAGCCAGCCGATGGCCAGTCCGGCCCAGCGTCCGAGCGCCTGTTCGGCGTAGGCGGAGAACGACCCCGTGGCGGGACTGGCCGCCGACATCTCGCCGAGCATCCGCATCACCAGCACGACCAGCACGCCGGCCAGCGCGTAGGAGACCAGCGCGGCGGGTCCCGCCTCGCTGATCGCCGCGCCGCTGCCGACGAACAGCCCGGCGCCGATCACTCCGGCGATCGCGATCATGCTCAAGTGCCGCTGGCGCAGCCCGCTGCTGAGCGAGGACTCCTCCGTGCCTGACACTGCGGCCCCTTCCGTGGTGGTCCGACTGCGGTTGCCGGACATCGTGAGACCCGTCACGGCGGGCGGCCAAGGTGTCGATTTGTACAACGGCGGCGACCAACTTCGGCGGATCGTCCACTGTCGCGCACGGCGCCCGTGGTTTACGGAGCGGTCCGGCGGCGGCGCGGCATCACGGTGTCGCGCTACCGCTTCCGGAGGTCAGGTCACCCCGCGTTCATGGGCATGAGCCCGCGGTGTTCAGGAGCAGACCGATCGCACGGCGCGTTCGGCGCGGGGCTCGGGTTGCCGCGGAACTGGGCCATCCCGCCGATGGTGCGTCCGTCGGCGCTGACGGTCCGGGGGTAGCGCGCGTGGTCGTCGCCGAAGCCCGGCAGCTCGACCACGGAGCCGCCCGCCACCAGTGCGCCCCGCTGGTCAACGACCCACCCGGCCGCGTTGACGTCGGTCGCGGTGTGCAGGCCCGGGACGGGCCCGACCGCTCCGGTGTCGAGGTTCGACAGCAGCGGTCGCCCGTAGCCGCCGCCGACCACCCACGGGCCGTTGACGCGCACCGCCTCCAGCTCGACCTCCGGCGGGACGTCGGCGGGCCGGGGGAGCACGTGCGCGGTGCCGTCAGGCCGCCAGAGGACAGCGTCGGGGCCAACGGCGCCGACGATCGTGCCGTCGTCGGCGATGTCGCGAGCTTCGCCCACCCTGTCGCCGGGCCGGGGCAGGTCGACCGGCTCGGCCGAGGCCGACGGCCAGGTGACCGGAACCTGGACCGGCGGCCCGCTGCCGGTGGGGCCATCCGGGTAGCCGACGATCCGGCCCTCGGAGTTGATGGCGTTCGCCTGGCCCTTGCCGGGGACGAGGTGGAAGCCGGCGCTGTCGAGCACCCACGACACGATGTCGTTCTCGGCGTCCTCCTTGGTGCCCACGACGACGCCGGCCGCGTTCATGTCGGCCGCCGTCCCGGAGCCGGGGATGTCGATGGTGTTCACCCGATCGCCGTCCCAGAGCGTGATGTCGGCTTCGACCCCGGTGCCGGTGTGGCGGGTCGTGCTGCCGAGCAGGGGCGTGCCGCCAGGGGCGGAAGCGCTGACCCCGGCCCCGGCGGTGCCCTGGGGCACCGGGAACGCGGCGAGCAGCACCCCCGGCCGCGACGAGCACGCCGCGGCGTCCGGAACGCGGTGGGAGTGCGCGAGTGGGGGCACGTAGCCGTCTTCATCGCAGGTGGACATGCCCTGCACGACTGACGTCCGCGCGCCTGGCGCGGTTGCCCCCGGCGCGCCGGAGCGGCCGGACGTCCGGCGGCGTTGCTCCGTTCGGTCGTGCCGCCCGCCGCGGATCGGCGACTCGACCGGAAAAACAGTTCTGCGAGGACAGGAACTGACCGCCGATGTTCCTAGCGTCGGCGGCATGAACAGCCCCAAGACGATCCTCGTCACCGGAGCCACCGGAAACGTCGGCCGCCACCTCGTCCGGCAATTGCTCGCCGAGGGACACCAGGTGCGCGCCCTGACCCGCGACCCCGCCCGGGCGGACCTGCCCGCGGGCGCGGAGGTGTTCGCCGGCGACCTGACCGACACCGCAAGCCTGGCGCCCGCCTTCGACGGCGTCCGCGCCGCCCACCTGATCACCTTCGACGGCGCGGACTTCTCGCCGCTGGCCAACGGCGAGGACATCGTCGAGCTCGCGGTGGCGAGCGGGGTGCGCGAGGTGACCGTCCTCAAGGGCGATGGGTCCAAGAGCCCGCTGGAGCTGGCCGTCGAGGCGGGCGGCCTCGACTGGACGTACCTGGCGCCGGTGGAGTTCATGTGCAACGCCCTGGAGTGGGCCGGCCCGGTGCGGGAGGAGGGCGTCGTCCGCGAGGCGTTCGCGGAGTCCAGGAGCGCGATGATCCACGAGGCCGACATCGCCGCGGTCGCGGCGACCGCCCTCACCGAGCACGGCCACGCCGGGCAGGAGTACTGGCTGACCGGCCCGGAGGCGTTGACGCCACCGCAGAAGGTGCGAACGATCAGCGAGGTCCTGGGACGCGCGGTGCGCTACGTCGAGCTCAGCCGCGACGAAGTCCTGGCGCAGTGGCGGGCAGAGGGCTACTCGGCCGAGGACATCGACTTCTTCCTCGCCATGCGGACCGACCCGGCCGGGATGGGCGGGACGGTGCTGCCCACGGTGCGGGAGGTCACCGGGCGGCCAGCGCGCGACTTCGCCGGGTGGGTCCGGGAGAACGCCGCCGCCTTCGGCGGCTGAGCCCGGAACGGCGGTGCCGGACCGGTTCGCAGCTTCGGTACGGTCATTTCCGTGGCCGATCGGATCGCGCGTCGGATCCTGGTCTACGGCGTCACCGGATCGGGCAAGTCGACCGCGGCCCAGCGGATCAGCCGGGCGACCGGTGTGCCGTGGCATCCCGTGGACGACCTCACCTGGGAGCCGGGCTGGGTCGAGGTCCCGCCCGAGGAGCAGCGCAGGCGCATCGCGCGGATCTGCGCCCAGGACGAGTGGATCCTGGACGCCGCCTACGGCAAGTGGCTGGAGATCCCGCTCGCCCGCGCCGAGCTGGTCGTCGCGCTGGACTACCCGCGGTGGCTGTCGTTGTCGCGGCTGCTCCGCCGCACCGCGGGCCGGGTGGTCGACAAGCGGACGGTGTGCAACGGCAACCGGGAGACGCTGCGCACGGTCCTCTCCCGCGATTCGATCCTCCTCTGGCACTTCCGGTCGTTCGCCCGCAAACGCAGGCGGATGCGGGAGTGGGCCGCCGAC
The DNA here is from genome assembly GCF_000062885.1 of Saccharopolyspora erythraea NRRL 2338. Lineage (NCBI taxonomy): Bacteria > Bacillati > Actinomycetota > Actinomycetes > Pseudonocardiales > Pseudonocardiaceae > Saccharopolyspora > Saccharopolyspora erythraea. Next base: position 3,323,872 of record NC_009142.1, read on the forward strand.
CCGTCCGGGCCCGCGGTTCACCGGTTCGGGCGCCCCCGCGACCTGCGGGCCTGGATCGACGCGCTGGGGGCCACCGAGGCCCGGTAGCCGCGCCGGGTCCACAGGTGCCCGAGGACTGGGAGCTGTCGGGTTCCGGCGGGCCGCGACCGTTCACCTCGTGGGTGCGCTACCGCCTGCCGGACGACTCGCACTACATCGTGGTCGCCAGCGCAAGGGCTACGGGCCGCGGCGCCGCGCCGAGCGCGAGCAGCCGGACGAGAACCCGTGGCTGCGGTTCTGGGCGCCCGGCCGGCTGGTCTTCCGACCGCGCGGGACTGGCCCGGCGCGACGGTGGTCAAGGTCGGCTTCCGCTGCGCAGGTGCGGGCCGGGCGGGTCTGCCGGTCTCCGAACCGGGTACCCGAGCGCCGTGACGGACGACCACGACGACCTCCCCGTGCTGGGCTGCCTCGACCACCTGGCCGAGGCCGTGCGCGGCCACGACGCCGGCCGGGGACTGTACCTGCGGTGGTCGCGGGGACCGGCCTTCGACGCCGACACCACCAGCCGCGACGCGCTCACCGGCGTCGCGCTGCCCGGCCTGTCGGCCAACCCGCTGCAAGTCGAGTCGTGGTGGGGCGAGCGCTCGCTGCGGCTGTGGGTGGCGCGCAGGCTCTACGACTACAAGCACCTGCGGGAGCGGCAGCCCGGTCAGGGCGTCCGCGCCTGGCTGCTGGCGGGGCGCGAGGTCGCCCGCGGGCCGGACAACGAACCCCTGGTCACCCAGGAGCGGGCGATCGCCTTCGTCGCCGAGGAGGCGCTGAGGGAGGCGCGGCGGCTGGTCACCGAGCAGCACGACCAATGGGGTTCGCTCGACCGCCGCGCCTGACCGCGCACCGGCCGGCGGACCCGAGCACCCGGCACCGGCGGCCTTCCACGCAGTGGACGCGGGCTCGCGGTCGTGCGGCGCTCGCCGCGCGGCACCTATGCTTGCCGGTCATGAATGTCGAGCTGCGGCATCTGCGCGCGCTCGCCGCGATCGGCGACGAGGGGACCATCACCGGCGCGGCGCAGGCGTTGCACGTCAGCCAGCCCGCGCTGTCCCGCACCCTCGACCAGCTCGAAGGCAGGCTCGGGACGCGGCTGGTGGAGCGCACCACCCGGCACCTGGTGCTGACCGAAGCCGGTCAGCGGCTATGGGAGCACTCCCACCGGTTGCTCAACCAGCTCGCGGACGCGCTCGCCGAGACCACTTCGGGACCCCGTGAGCTGCGGGTCGGGTTCGCGTGGGCGACGCTCGGCCACCACACGGTGCCGCTGCTGCGCGGCTGGCGCGAACGGCACCCCGGCACCGCGGTCCGGGTGCGGCGCCACGACGACCCCGAGGCCGCGCTCCGCCGCGGCGAGGTCGACGTGGCGTTCCTGCGCGCCGTGTCCCCGGCCGCGAGCGCGTTGCGGACCCTCCCGCTGTATGAAGAGCGCCGGCTGGCCGCCGTGGCCGAGGGCGACCCGCTCGCCTCCGCGGGCGCCGTGCGGCTCGCCGACCTCGCCGACCGGCCGGTCGCGCTCTGCGCGACGGCCGCCACCACCAGCGCGGCCCTGTGGCCCGAGGAGCGGCGACCGCGAACCTTCGAGGTCGGCGGCGTGGACGAGTGGCTCACCGCTATCGCCACCGGTGACGCGGTCGGCGTGACCACCGAGGGCACCGGGCACAGCCACCCGTACCCGGGCGTCCGCTACCTGCCGATCGCCGACGCGGCGCCCGTGACCGTCCACCTGGCGTGGCCGAGCGTCGCCGCGCACGCCGCGACGGAAGCGTTCCGCGAGCACGTGCGGATTTCACTCGCCGCCGGTTCCGGGTCTCGGCGGCCGAACGCGGTGCTGGCCGGGTAGCGGTCGCATAGGACCAGGGCGTCCGATTTGTTCTTTTTGTCCTCGGTTGCCGCCGTGCGGGCGCCCACCGTCTTGTTAGGACGGCGAACGGTGGGATCAGCCTGCCGGGTCGCGACATTGCGTCGCGTGAGGATCGCTCGGCGCTTGATCGCCTGGTCAGGCGTGGCCAGGCGGTTGCTGCGTCCGGCGCTGCGGTGTTGCGACGTCGGGTGTAGACGGGCGGGCGTCGGCTGATCGAGGGATGGATCACACAAACGGGCTAAGTTAGTCATGCCTAAATAAAGGTAGGCTCACCTTCACCGCCGACCGGCGGAGGTCGCGTCGCGCCCTGCGCGGGGTTCGCCACCGCCGGCCGCCGCGGAGTCCGCGCGTGGACGACCAAACCTGAAATCGCAGCTCCGCCGCATGATGGGACAGGTATGACGCGGTATGACGACTCGAATCCGGTTCGTGATCTCGTGGGCGTCGGCTTCGGGCCGTCGAACCTCGCGCTCGCGATCGCCGTGCGCGAGCACAACGCGCAGGTCGGAGCCGGGGACCAGGTGGACGCGCGCTTCCTGGAGAGCAAGCCCGCCTTCGGCTGGCACCGGGGGATGCTCATCGACGACGCCACGATGCAGGTGTCGTTCCTCAAGGACCTGGTGACCCAGCGCAACCCGGCCAGCGAGTTCAGCTTCCTGTCGTACCTGCACAGCAAGGGCAGGCTGGTCGACTTCATCAACCACAAGAGCCTGTTCCCGCTGCGGGTGGAGTTCCACGACTACTTCGAGTGGGCGGCCTCCCACCTGGACGACTCGGTGGACTACGGCGTCGAGGTCGTCGGCGTCGAACCGGTGGTGCGCGACGGAGTGGTGGAGCACTTCGACGTCGTGGGCAGGACCGCGTCCGGCCAGGAGATGACCTACCCGGCGCGCAACGTGGTCCTGGCGACGGGGCTGGAACCGAACCTGCCGGAGGGGATCACCTCCGGCGACCGCGTTTGGCACAACTCCGAGCTGCTGCACCGCATCGAGTCGCTGCCCCAGCGGGGCGACGAGCGGTTCGTGGTGGTGGGAGCGGGGCAGAGCGCGGCCGAGGTCGTCGCCCACCTGCACGGCCGGTTCCAGGACGCGCAGGTCTCCGCGGTGTTCTCACGTTACGGCTACAGCCCTTCCGACGACAGCCCGTTCGCCAACCGCATCTTCGACCCGTCCGCTGTGGACGACTTCTACACCGCGCCGGAACAGGTCAAGCAGAAGCTGCTGGGATATCACGCCAACACCAACTACTCGGTGGTCGACCTCGACCTCATCAACGACCTCTACCGGCGGGTCTACCAGGAGAAGGTGCTCGGCCGCGAACGCCTGCGGGTGCTCAACACCTCCCGGGTGCTGGAGGTCGTCGAGACCGACACCGGCGTGCGGGTCGCGGTGGAGTCGCTCACCACGGGGGAGAAGGCGCTGCTGGAGTCCGATGTGGTCGTCTACGCCACCGGCTACCGGCCGTCGGACCCCACCGCGCTTCTCGGTGAGCTGGCCGAGCACTGCGAACGCGACGACCAGGGGCGCTACCGCGTCGCCCGGGACTACCGGCTGATGACCGGATCCGCCGTGCGCGGCGGGATCTACCTGCAGGGCGGGACGGAGCACACCCACGGCATCACCTCGTCGCTGCTGTCCAACACCGCGGTGCGCGGTGGCGAGATCCTGCGCTCGATCGTCGACGACCGCGGCACCGGAATGCCGCGGCTGCGCGTGGCGCAGTAGGCCGGCGGCAGCTCGGAATCCGGAACCCGCCTCCCGAAAACCGGAACCGGAGCCCGGAACCCGGCAACGCGGCGATCCGGCAACTCAGCCCGGCAGTGCAGTCGGCCGGATTCGTACAACACCCCTTCCCCAGGAGAAAACCCGATGCGGACAAGAAGTGCGGCGCTCGGCGCCCTGCTGCTCATCGTGGCCATGGTGGCCGCCGCCTGCGGGGGCGGCGCGTCCTCCGGCGAGAACCAGGCGGGCAACGGCCCCGTGGTGCAACACAGGTACGGCTCGACCCAGGTTCCCGCGCAGCCCAAGCGGGTCGTGACCCTCGGGATGACCGACCACGAGACCGTGCTGGCCTTCGGCATCAAGCCGGTCGGTGTCGTCGACTGGTTCGGTGAGCGCCCCTTCGGCAACTGGCCGTGGAGCCAGCAGCTCTGGGGCGGCCGGCAGCCGGACGTCGTCGGCCAGCGCGACGAGTACAACATGGAGAAGATCGCCGCGCTCAAACCGGACCTGATCATCGCCGAGTACTCCGGGATGCGCCGCGACCAGTACGACAAGCTGGCGGCGATCGCGCCGACCGTGGCGCAGTCGCCCCGCTTCCCCGAGTACGGCGCCCCCTGGCAGGAGATGACCAGGATGATCGGCCAGGCGCTCAACCAGCCCGCCAAGGCCGAGGAACTGGTGGCCCGGACCGAGGGCCGTTTCGCCGAGGTCCGCAAGCAGCACCCGGAGTTCGCGCGGCAGACCCTCGCGCTGGTCGACACCTACCGGCAGGGCGCCTTCGGCGCGTTCCCGCCCACCGACGCCAAGTCGCTGTTCATGCAGGAGCTCGGTTTCAAGTCGCCGCCGCAGCTGAGCGCCGCGGTCGGGGACAAGGCGGTGGCCGAGTTCGGCTTCGAGCAGATGGGCATGCTCGACGTCGACCGCCTGGTGTGGATGACCTCCGACGAGGTCGCCGCCAACGCCGTGCGGAACAACGGCATCTACCGGTCGCTGAACGTGGTCAAGGACGGGCGGGACCTGTTCCTGAGCTACCAGAACCCGCCGGTCGGTGCCGCGATCTCGTTCAACACCGTCCTGAGCATCCCGTACGCCATCGACCAGGTCGTCCCGCAGCTCGCGCGACCGGCCCGGTAGCGGCGACACCGGCTCCGCCCAGAGCGAGAGAAGCAACACCCAGTGGGAGGAAGAGACATGGCCCGCCCCGGGCTGGCACTCACCGCAGCGCAAGACGGCATCTGGCTTTCCCAGCAGATCGATCCGGAGACCTCGGCGTACAACATCGCCTGGTACCACGAGATCCGGGGCGAGCTGGAGGTCGACCGGATGACCGAGGCCGTGGGGCGGGCCGTGCGCGAGGCGGAATGCCTGCACGTCCGGTTCCGCGACGCGGGCGGCGGGCCGGAGCAGATCGCGCACCCCGCGTCCGGCTGGCGGCTGCCGGTGCACGACCTGCGCGCCGAGGCCGATCCGCTGGGTACGGCCGAGGAGTGGATGCGGGCGGACCTGTCCCGTCCGGCCGACCTCGGCGGCGGGCCGCTGTTCACCCACGCGCTGCTGCGCGTGGGTGACCGGCACTTCCTCTGGTACCAGCGGTACCACCACCTCGTCATGGACGCCTACGGCTTCTCGGTGCTCTCGCGCCGGGTGGGCGAGCTGTACCGGGGTGAGGGCGCCGCGCGGGAGTGGCCGGTGGCCGCTCTCGTCGAGTCCGACGCCCGGTACCGGGCATCGGACTCCTGGGCGGCGGACCGCGAGCACTGGCTCGCCCGCATGGCCGACCGGCCGGACCCGGCTCGGCTGGTGACCGCCGCGGGCACGCCCTCGCGCACGTCGGTCGAGTTGCCCGAGGACCGCGTCGCGGCCCTGTGCGGCAGCGGGCACCGGCTCTCCCGGTTGGCGATCGCCGCGGTCGCCGCCTACACCCACCGCCTCACCGGCGAGACCGACGTCGTGCTCGGCCTGCCGGTGACCGCCCGGACCGCCGAGCACCGGGACGTGCCCGGCATGGTGTCCAACGTGCTCCCGCTGCGGCTGCGGGTGCGTCCGGACATGACGACCGCGGAGCTGGTGGCAGCGGTGGACCGCGAGGTGCGCGAGGTGCGCGCGCACGAGCGCTTCCGGGGCGAGGAGCTGGCCAGGGAGCTCGGCGTGCCGGGCGGGATCGCCGAGCTCGTCGGGCCGACGGTCAACTCCATGTCCTTCGAGGACGGTCTGGAGCTGCCGGGCCTGGACGTCCGCGCGCACAACCTCTCGCTCGGCCCGGTGAACGACCTGTCGGTCGCCGTGCACGACGGTCCGCGCGGGGTCCGGGTCGACTTCGACGCGGCCGAGCTCGGCGAGCACCCGGCCCGCTTCCTGCGGGTGCTGGAGGCCATCACCGACGACCGGCCGCTGCACACCATCGACCCCGTACCGCCGGAGGAGCGCAGGCTGGTCCTCGACCGGTTCGGGCGCGACGACCGCGCGGTGCGCGAGCTGTCCTGGCCGGCGGCGTTCGAGCGGCAGGTTCGCGAGACGCCCGACGCGGTGGCCGTGGTGTGCGAGGACCAGCAGCGGACCTACGGCGAGCTCAACGCCGAGGCCAACCGGCTCGCGCACCTGTTGCTGGCCGAGGGCGTCGGCGCGGAGCAGGTCGTCGCGGTCGCGGTGCCGCGTTCGGTCGAGATGGTCGCGGCGCTGCTGGCGGTGCTCAAGACCGGCGCCGCCTACCTGCCGCTGGACCTGGACCACCCGCCCGACCGGATCGCCTTCATGCTGCGCGAGGCCAGTCGTGTCGTGACGGTGCCCGAGCTGGCCGGTGAGCTCCCGCCCGGACCGCCGCAGGTGCTCGTCGGCGACGCGGCCGGTCGGCCGGCGCAGGACCCCGGCGTCGAGGTGCGGCTGGACCAGGCCGCCTACGTCATCTTCACCTCCGGTTCGACCGGGCGGCCCAAGGGCGTGGTCGTCACCCACGACGGCATCGGCAGCCTGGTCGCCACCGCCGTGGACCGGCTCGGCGTCGACGCGGGCAGCCGGGTGCTGCAGTTCGCGTCGGTCGGCTTCGACGTAGCGGTGTGGGAGCTGTCCATGGCGCTGTGCACCGGCGGGCGGCTGGTGGTCGTCCCCGAGCAGCGGCGGGTCGCCGGCCGCGATCTGACCGACTACGCCGTGGAGCACGGCGTCACCCACCTCGCGCTGCCGCCGTCGCTGGTGTCGGCGCTGCCCGCCGACTGCGAGCTGCCCGAGGACGCGGTCCTGCTGGTCGGCACCGAGGTGGTGCCCGCCGAGCTGATCGAGCGCTGGGCCAAGCGGCTGCGCGTCGTCGTGGCCTACGGGCTGACCGAGGCCACGGTGAACTCCACGCTGTGGATGGCCGAGCAGGGCCGGCGCGGTTCGGTGCCGATCGGGCGTCCCGACCCCAACACCCGGATCCACGTGCTGGACTCGGCGTTGCGGCCGGTGGGCGTGGGCGTGACCGGCGAGATCTACGTCGCCGGACGCGGCCTGGCCCGCGGCTACCTGGGGCGTCGCGGGCTGAGCGCGGAGCGCTTCGTCGCCGACCCGTTCGGCGAGCCGGGCGAGCGCATGTACCGCACCGGCGACCGGGCGCGGTGGCGGCCCGACGGCACGCTGTCGTTCCTGGGCAGGTCCGACGACCAGATCAAGATCCGGGGCCACCGGATCGAGCCGGGCGAGGTCGAGAGCGCGCTGATGGGCCATCCCGACGTCGTGCAGGCCGCCGTGCTGGCCAGGCAGGACCACCGGGGCGCGACCCGGCTGGTGGCCTACGTGCACGGCGAGGCCGACGGCGCCGCGGTGCGCGCCTTCGCCGAGACCCTGCTGCCGGACTACATGGTGCCCAACCCGGTGGTGGTCCTGGCCGAGCCGCTGCCGCTGACCCCCAACGGCAAGACCGACACCGCCGCGCTGCCCGTGCCGGACTGGGCCGCGCTGGCCGGCGCCGACCGGCCGACCACGGCCGCCGAGCACCACTTCGCCGAGCTGTTCGCCGAAGTCCTCGACCTCCCCTCGGTGGGGGTGCACGACAGCTTCTTCGAGCTGGGCGGCGACAGCATCGTCGCGATCGAGCTGGTGAGCAGGGCGCGGCGGGCCGGCTACGCGATCACGCCGAGGCAGGTCTTCCGGCAGCGCACCGCCGCCGCACTGGCCGCGGTCGCGCAGGAGCGAGGGATCGCCGCGCAGCGCGCGGATTCCGGTGTGGGCACGGTGGAACCGACGCCGATCGTGCACTGGCTGCGCGAGCTCGGAGGTGAGATCGAGCGCTTCCACCAGTGGACGCTGCTGACCACGCCCGCCGAGCTCGACCACGAACGCCTGCTCGAGATGGTGCAGGCGCTCGTGGACCGGCACGACGTGCTGCGGGCGCGGCTCCGGCCGGACTGGACTCTGGAGGTGCCCGAAGCCCCGGCGGTCCGGGCCGGTGACGTCGTCGAGACGGCGGACGGACCGGTGACCGACGAGCACCGCTCGTGGGCGGTTTCCGGGCTGGCGCCCCGAGAAGGCCGGGTGCTGCGGGTCGTGTGGTTCCCCGACGCGCAGCGGCTGCTGATGGTCGCGCACCACCTCGTCATCGACGGCGTGTCGTGGCGGATCCTGGCCTCCGACCTGGAACTGGCCTGGCAGCAGCTCAGCGCGGGCGAGCGCGTCGAGCTGCCGCCGGTCGGCACGTCGCTGCGCACGTGGTCGCGACTCCTGCGCGAGCACGCCGACGATCGCCGCGGAGAGTCGGCGCGCTGGCGCCATCCCGCCGACCGCGGACTGGGCAGCCGCCCGCTCGACGAGCAAGACACCGCGGCGACGCTGCGTTCGCTCACCGTGCAGGTGCCCGCGGAGCAGACCGAACCGCTGCTGAGCTCGGTGCCCGCCGCTTTCCACGGCAACGTCGACGACGTGCTGCTCACCGCGCTCGCGGTGGCCGTCGGGCGGTGGCGCGGCGGCGGGGATCTGCTGGTCGACCTGGAGGGCCACGGCCGCGAGGAGCACGTCTTCGGCGACGTGGACCTGACGCGCACGGTCGGCTGGTTCACCAGCCTGTTCCCGGTCCGGCTGAACCCCGGTGATCCCGCGGAGTTCGCCGCCGGATCGGTCGACCAGGCCGTCAAGCGGGTCAAGGAACAACTGCGCGTGCCCGACGGCGGACTCGGCTACGGGCAGCTGCGCCACCTGGCCGCCGAACCGGGTCTGGCCGGCGGCGCGCCGGTGCTGTTCAACTACCTGGGGCGGTTCTCGGTGCGCGGCGGGCGCGACTGGGCTCCCGCGCCCGAGGCGGACCCGCTGGGCGCCGGACGCGACCCCCGCATGCCGGTGGACCACGAGCTGGAGATCAACGCCGTGGTGCGCGACGACGACGGCGGTCCGCGCCTCAGCGCGACCCTGACCTGGCCGGAGGGCGTGCTCGCCGAGTCCGATGCGGCCGAGCTGGGCCGCGGCTGGGTCGAGGCGCTGGATTCCCTCGTGCGGCACGCCCGCGGTGGCCGCACGCCGTCGGACTTCCCGCTGGTGCGGCTCACGCAGGAGGAGACCGACGAGCTGCCCGCCGAGGTCGAGGACGTCCTGCCGGTGACCCCGTTGCAGGAAGGGCTGTTCTTCCACGCCTCCTTCGACGAGTCCGAGGCCGACGACTACCTCGTGCAGCAGGTGGTCGAGCTGCGCGGTCAGGTCGACGGCGAGTCGATGCGCCGCGCGGTGCGGGGGCTGGCCGAGCGGCACGCCCCGCTGCGCGCCGGCTTCCGGCAGCGCGCCGACGGCCGGGTCGTGCAGCTCGTCGACCGCCGGGTCGAGGTGCCGTGGCGGGAGGTCTCCGGTGACGTCGAGCAGGTCGCGGCCGAGGAGCGGTCGCGGCGCTTCGACCTGTCCGAGGCCCCGCTGATGCGCTGCGCGCTCGTGCGCGGCGACGGCAGGCACTGGCTCGTGCTGACGCTGCACCACATCGTCGCCGACGGCTGGTCGTCGCCGGTGATGGTGCGGGAACTGCTCGCCCTGCACACCCCTGGCGAGGAACTGCCCCCGGTCACCGCCTACCGCGACTACCTCGGCTGGCTGGCCGAGCGGGACGACGAGGCCGCCCGGCGCGCGTGGCGCGACGCGCTGCGCGGACTGGACGAACCGACGTTGCTGGCCACCGGGGACCGGGGTCCGCTCCGCCAGTGCACTGTGGACATCCCGGAGCAGGTGACGGCCGGGCTCGCCGCACGCGCCCGCGAGCTGGGCGTCACGCTGAGCACCGTCGTGCAGGGAGCGTGGGGCCTGCTGCTCGGAAGGCTCACCGGGCGCTGCGACGTCGTGTTCGGCACGACGGTCTCCGGTCGCGCCGCCGAGGTCGCCGGGGTCGAGTCGATGGTCGGCCTGCTGGCCAACACGGTGCCGGTGCGGATGCGCTGGCAGCCGGGCGCGTCGATCGCCGACGAACTGACCAGGTTGCAGTCCGAGCAGTCCGACCTGCTCGACCACCAGCACCTCGGCCTCGGCGAGATCCAGCGGCTGGCGGGCGCCGGCGAGCTGTTCGACACGTTGCTGGTCTTCGAGAACTACCCGTCCGAGGAACGCCTGACCGACGCGAGCGGGACGGTCGAGGTCGCGGGGTCGGAGTTCTTCGGCGCGGGCCACTACCCGCTCACGCTGGTCGTGATGCCGGGCGAGAAGCTGGAGCTGCAGTTCAAGCACCGGCTCGCCGACGCGGAGGCGCGCTCGATCGCCGAGCGGATGGCACGCGTGCTTGAAGCGGTGGCCGCCGACCCGGCGCGGCCGGCCGGCAGGATCGAGCTGTTGTCCGAGCGCGAGCACGACCGGCTCCGGGAGCTCAACGCCACGGCCCGCGAAGTGTCCGGGCGAACCCTGGTGGACGCCTTCGAGGCGCAGGTCGCGAAGACCCCCGACGCGACGGCGGTCGTCTTCGGTGCGACCGAGATGTCCTATGTGGACCTGGATGCCGCCGCCGAGCGGCTCGCGGCACGGCTGCGAGCCAGGGGAGCGGGGCCGGAGCAGGTCGTGGCGGTGGCCGTTGCCCGCTCGGCGGAGCTGGTGGTGGCGCTGCTCGGCGTGCTGAAGTCGGGTGCGGCGTACCTTCCCGTCGACCTGGACTACCCCGAGGACCGCATCGCCTACATGCTCTCGGACTCCCGGGCGCGCCTGGTGGTGACCACCCGGGACGCGGCCGGGCTGCCGGAAGGCGCCGAGCGCCTGTTCGTGGAGGACTCCGACTCCGACGTCTCCGGCTCCGCTCCCCAGGACGGGCCGCGTCCGGTGCCGGACAACCCCGCGTACCTCATCTACACCTCGGGTTCGACCGGCAGGCCCAAGGGCGTGGTGGTGACCCACCGGGCGATCGTCAACCGCCTGGAGTGGATGCAGGACCGCTACCGGCTCGGCGCGGACGACCGGGTCCTGCAGAAGACGCCGTCGAGCTTCGACGTCTCGGTGTGGGAGTTCTTCTGGGCGCTGGGCGTCGGAGCCGCGGTGGTGCTGGCCCGGCCGGACGGCCACCGCGACCCCGCCTACCTCGCCGGGCTCGTGCGTGCGCAGGGCATCACCACGATGCACTTCGTGCCGTCGATGCTGGCGGCGTTCCTCGGCACCGACGAGGTCACCGCCGACCCGGGCTGGGCGTCGTCGCTGCGCCGGGTGTTCAGCAGCGGTGAGGCGCTGGGCGGCGACCTGGCCGCGCAGTGGACCGAGCTGACCGGCGTGCGGCTGCACAACCTCTACGGGCCGACCGAGGCCGCCGTCGACGTCACGTGGTGGCCCTTCGACGGTGCGCCCGACGCGGTCGTGCCGATCGGGTGGCCGGTGTGGAACACCCGGCTGCACGTGCTGGACCCGTGCCTGCGCCCGGTGCCCGACGGCGTGCCGGGAGAGCTGTACCTGGCCGGTGTCCAGCTCGCCAGGGGATACCACCGGCGCGCGGAGCTGACGGCGCAGCGCTTCGTCGCCGACCCGTTCGGCGCGCCGGGCGAGCGGATGTACCGCACCGGCGACCTCGTGCGCCGCCGCCCCGACGGTGCCGTGGAGTACCTGGGCCGCGCGGACCGGCAGGTCAAGATCCGGGGCAACCGGATCGAGCTGGGCGAGATCGAGTCGGCGATGTCGCGGCTTCCCGGTGTCGCCCACGCCGCCGTCGTCGCCAGGGAGGACGGCCCGTCGGTGCGCCTGGTGGGCTACTTCGTGCCGTCCGCGCCGGTGGACACCGCGGAGCTGGAGGCGACGCTGGCGGCCGAGCTGCCCGCGGCGATGGTGCCGACCGCGTTCGTGGAGCTCGACGCGCTGCCGGTGACCCCGAGCGGCAAGCTCGACCGGGACGCGCTGCCCGCGCCGTCGACGCGGCGGAGCGCGGCGGGCGGCCCCGGTGACCAGCGCAGGCGGCGGCTCTGCGAGATCTTCGCCGACGTCCTCAAGCAGGAGGTCGGGGTCGACGACGACTTCTTCGCCCTCGGCGGCGACAGCATCCTGTCGATCGCGGTGTCCAGCCGGGCCCGCAAGGCCGGGCTCGACCTCAGCCCGCGCGACGTTTTCGAGCACCGCACACCCGCGGCGCTGGCCGCGCTCGGCGGCGAGACTCCCGCCGAGGCCGCGATGGCCGACTCCGACGGCGTCGGGGACGTGGCGCTGCTGCCCGTCGTGCACTGGCTGCGCGAACGCGGAGGCAGCATCGACCGGTTCAACCTCTCGATGCTGCTGCGGACCCCGGCGGGTGCCCGCGAGCAGGACCTGACCGCCGCGCTGCAAGCGGTCCTGGATCACCACGACGCGTTGCGGTTGCGCCTCACGCGCGTCGCCGGAGTGCTGTGGTCGCTGGAGACCCGGCCTGCCGGGGCGGTGTCCGCGCGGGAGGTGCTGCGCCGCGTCGAGTCCGCGGAGCCGGTCCAGGCCGAGGCGGAGTCCGAAGTGGACCGCCTCGAGCCCGAAGCGGGAACCGTGCTGCGCGCGGTGTGGTTCGACGCGGGTGAGCAGCCCGGGCACCTTTTCCTCGCGCTGCACCACCTCGCCGTCGACGGCGTCTCCTGGCGGATCCTGTCCGAAGACCTGCGCACCGCGTGGGAAGCCGCGGTCGCCGGCCGCGAACCCGTGCTCGACCCGGTCGGCACGTCGTTGCGCCACTTCGCCCGCGTCCTCACCGAGCAGGCGCAGACCCCGCGGCGCATGGGTGAGCTCGAGTACTGGACGGAGGTCCTGCGCCCCGGTGCGGAACTGCTGCCGTCGGCGAACGCCGGCGGCACCGCGGGATCCGCGCGCCGGACGACGACCCGGCTTTCGGTCGCCGAGACCGAGCCGCTGCTGACCGACGTGCCCGCCGCGGTCCGGGCCGACGTCACGGAGGTCCTGCTCGCCGCGCTGCGGATCGCGGTCTCGCGCTGGCACGAGCGCCACGGCCGCGACGCCGGAGCCGACCTGCTCGTGGACGTCGAACGGCACGGCCGCGAGGAGATCACCGACGGGATCGACCTGTCCCGCACGGTCGGGTGGTTCACCAGCATCCAGCCCGTCCGCCTGTCCGGCGCCGCGGAGCCGCTGGAGGTCCTCAGGTCGGTCAAGGACGGGGTGCGGTCGGCACCCGACCGCGGCATCGGCCACGGCATGCTGCGCGGCCTGAACCCGCAGACGGCACCGATCCTGGCCGGGGCCGCCTCGGCGCAGGTGCTGTTCAACTACCTGGGCCGCCTGCCCGCCTCCGGCGGTGACTGGACGCCCACCGGCGCGCTGACCGTCGAGCCCGACGACGACCTGGGCACGCCCTACGCGCTGCAGGTCGACGCGGTCTGCGACGACACGCCGGAGGGCCCGCGGCTGAGCCTGCACTGGACCTGGCAGGACAACGCGCTGTCGGCCGAGGACGTCGACGAGCTCGCCGCGGGGTGGGCCGAGGCGGTGCGAGCACTCGCGCGCGGCGGACCGGCGGGGCTCACGCCCTCGGACCTGGCCACGGTGTCGCTGGAGCAGGCCGAGATCGACCGCGTGGAGCGGGTCAGCCCGGTGCCGGTGGAGGACATCTGGCCGCTTTCCCCGTTGCAGGAAGGGCTTTTCTTCCACTCCAGCTACGACCAGTCGGCCCTCGACGTCTACACCGCGCAGGACGCGCTGGACTTCGACCACCGCATCGACCTGGAGCGTCTGCGGGCGGCGTGCGCGCGGCTGCTGCACCGCAACCCGAGCCTGCGCGCGGGCTTCACCAGCGACGGCCTGAGCCGCCCGGTGCAGTTCATCGGCACCGAACCGGCGATGCCGCTGGAGGTGGTCGACCTCGGCGACCTGCCCGAGGACGAGCGGGCGCGACGCGTCGGCGAACTGATGTCGGCCGACCGCAGGAGCAGGTTCGACCTCGCCCGCCCGCCGCTGTGCAGGCTGCTGCTGATCCGGATGGGACCGGACCGGGACCGACTGGTCATCACCCACCACCTGGTGCTGTGGGACGGTTGGTCGGAGGGGCTGTTCCTGCGGGAGCTGTTCACCCTCTACGACCGGCCGGACGCCGAGCTGCCGGCGCCCGGCTCCTACCGCGACTACCTCGCCTGGCTCGGGCGGCAGGACAACGACCTGGCGGTCCGCGCCTGGCGGCACGCGCTGTCCGGACTGGACGAGCCCACATTGCTGGGGCCGTCGAGCAGCGAGCCCGCCATTCCCGAACAACTGCGGGTCCAGTTGCCGGAGGAGCTGTGCGAGCGCCTGCGGCGCACCGCGCGGGAGCACGGGCTGACGCTCAACACCGTGCTCAACGCGGTGTGGGGATTGGTGTTCTCCAGCGCCGTCGGCCGCAACGATGTCGTGTTCGGCAGCACCGTGTCGGGCAGGCCCGCCGACATCCCGGACGTGGAGAACATCATCGGGATGTTCCTCAACACGGTCCCGGTGCGCGTCACCCTCGACCCGACGGAGTCGCTGCTGGAGCTGTTGCGCCGCATCCAGTCGCAGCGCGCCGAGCTGATGCCGCACGACTACGTGGGACTCGGTGTCCTGCAACGGGAAACCGGCCACGCGCGGCTGTTCGACTCGCTCTACGTGCTGCAGAACTTCGCCGACGAGAGCGGTTTCGAGCGGCTCCGGGAGAAGTTCGGCATCAGCTCGGTGGGCAGCGTCGACGCCACCCACTACCCGCTGACGCTGGTGGTGACCCCGGCCGCGCGGCTGGGCGTGATGCTGGCCTACCGGCCCGACGTCATCGCGCACGGCGACGCCCAGGCCATGCTGGAGCGGTTCACCTCCCTGCTGGAGCGGCTGGACCTCTCGGCCGAGGTGGGCACCCTGGACCTGCTGCTGCCGGAGGAACGGCGCGAGCTGGAGCGGGACTGGGACGCCGGCCGCAACCCGATGTCTGAGGAGACCGTCGCCGACATGCTCGCGGCCCAGGCGGCCCGCACACCCGACGAGGTGGCGCTGGTCTTCGGCGAGCAGCGGCTCACCTACGCCGAGCTGGACGCGCGCATCAACCGCCTCGCGCGGCTGCTGCTCGCGCGCGGCGCGGGCCCGGAACGCGTTGTGGCGCTGGGACTTCCGCGTTCGACGGAGATGGTCGTCGCGCTGTTCGCGGTGCTGCGCACCGGCGCGGCGTACCTGCCGCTGGACCTCGACCACCCGGCCGACCGGCTGCGGATGATGATCGAGGACACCGAGCCGGTGTGCCTGGTGTCGACGACCTCGGTCGCCCCGTCGCTGCACGGGGCCCCGGCCGAGCACCGGGTCCTGGTCGACGACCCGGCGGTGGCCGAGGAACTGGCCGGGCTCTCCGGCGCCGGTCTCGCCGACGCCGAGCGCCCCGGCTTCGCGCCCGGCACGCCGGACCGCATGGAGCACCCGGCCTACGTCATCTACACCTCCGGGTCCACCGGCAAGCCCAAGGGCGTGGTCACCCCGTACCGGGGGCTGACCAACATGCAGCTCAACCACCAGGAAGCGGTCTTCGGCCCGGCCATCGCCTCGGCCGGTGGACGGCGGCTGCGCATCGCCCACACCGTGTCGTTCGCCTTCGACATGTCGTGGGAGGAGCTGCTCTGGCTGGTCGAGGGCCACGAGGTGCACGTCTGCGACGAGGAGCTGCGCCGGGACGCCGAGGCGCTGGTGTCCTACTGCGACGAGCACGGCATCGACGTGGTCAACGTGACCCCGACCTACGCCCAGCTGCTCATCGAGGAAGGACTGCTCGAGGGGTACCGGCCCGCGCTGGTGCTGCTCGGCGGCGAGGCCGTCTCCGAGGCGGTGTGGACGAGCCTGCGCGACACCGACGGCACCTACGGCTACAACCTGTACGGGCCGACCGAGTACACGATCAACACGCTGGGTGCGTCCACGTTCGACAGCGACAGCCCGACGGTGGGCCGCGCCATCTGGAACACCCGCGCCTACGTGCTCGACCCGTACCTGCGCCCGGTCCCGCCGGGCGTGCCGGGTGAGCTCTACATCGCCGGTGTCGGCCTGGCGCGCGGCTACCACCGCAGGTTCGGGCTGACCGCGGAGCGGTTCGTCGCCGACCCGTTCGGCGATCCGGGCGACCGGATGTACCGCACCGGCGACCTGGTGCGGCGGCGCGACGACGGCAACCTGGACTTCCTCGGGCGCACCGACGACCAGGTCAAGATCCGCGGCTACCGGGTGGAGCTCGGCGAGATCGAGTCCGCGCTGGACTCCCACCCCGGCGTCTCCCAGGCCGCCGTCGTGGCCGACACCTCCACCGCGGTGCCGAGGCTGGTCGGCTACGTGGTCGGGCCGGTGGCCGACGGCGAGCTGCGCGAGCACCTCAAGCAGCGCCTGCCCGACTACATGGTCCCGGCCGCGCTGATGACCGTGGAGCGCCTGCCGCTGACGGTCAACGGCAAGCTCGACGTCAAGGCGCTGCCCGAGCCGGTGCCGGCCACCGCGCAGGACAGCCGTCCGCCGCGGACCGAGGCCGAACGCGTCCTGTGCGAGCTGTTCGCCGACGTGCTGGGCGCCGACCAGGTCGGCATCGACGACGACTTCTTCGACCTGGGCGGGCACTCGCTGCTGGCCACCCGGCTGATCAGCCGGGCCCGCACGGCGCTGGCCGCCGAGCTGGAGATTCGCGACCTCTTCGACGCCCCGACCGTGGCCGAGCTGGTCCGGCGCACCGGGGACCGGGAGGCGGTGCGGCCCGCGCTGGTCGCCCAGGAGCGGCCGGAGGAGGTGCCGCTGTCGTTCGCCCAGCGGCGGCTGTGGGTCATCCAGCAGATGGAGCCGGACTCCTCGGCCTACAACTTCCCCATCGTGGTGCGGTTGCGGGGCGAGCTCGACCTGGACGCGCTGCGCGCCGCGGTCGCCGACGTGGCCGCCCGGCACGAGGCGCTGCGCACGGTGTTCGGTGTGCGCGACGGTGTTCCGTTCCAGCGGGTGGTGCCCGTGGAGGAGGCACGGCCGGTGTTCGAGGTGGTCGCCGACCGGCCGGGGGTCGTGCAGGAGGCGATCGAGCGGCCGTTCGACCTCGCATCGGAGATCCCGTTGCGGGTCACCGTCGTCGAGGCCGGCGAGGACGAGCACGTGGTGGTGCTGCTCCTGCACCACATCACCACCGACGAGTGGTCGGACCGGCCGTTCCTGCGCGACCTCTCGCAGGCCTACGCGGCGCGGCGTGACGGCGGCGAGCCCGGTTGGGAACCGCTCGCCGTGCAGTACGCCGACTACGCGCTCTGGCAGCAGCGCACGCTCGGCGATCCGTCCGATGAGGACGGTCTGGCCGCGTCCCAGCTCGACTACTGGCATCGGACGCTGGCCGGGGCACCGGAGGAGGTTGAGCTGCCCGCCGACCGGCCGCGCCCGGCCCGCCCCACCTCCGCGGGCGGCACGGTGGAGGTCGAGCTGGACTGCGACGGCATCCGGCAGCTCAGCCAGGACTCCGGCGCGAGCACCTTCATGGTGCTGCACGCCGCGGTCGGCGCACTGCTGAACCGGTTGGGCGTGGGGGAGGACATCCCGCTCGGCGCGCCGATCGCCGGACGCACCGACGAGGCGCTCGACGACCTGGTCGGCTTCTTCGTCAACACGCTGGTGCTGCGCACCGACGTCTCCGGCGACCCCGGGTTCGAGGAGCTGCTGGCACGGGTCCGCGAGCTGGACCTGGCGGCGTTCTCGCACGCCGACGTGCCGTTCGAGGCGGTGGTGGAACGGCTCAACCCGGTCCGTTCGCCGGGCCGCAACCCGCTGTTCCAGGTGATGGTGAGCTACCACAGCCGCACCGCGGGCGGTTTCGAGCTGGCGGGGCTGGAGGTCGAGCCGGAGCCGTTCCAGACCCGGGCGGCCAAGTTCGACCTCGTGTTCAGCTTCACCGAGCACGCGGACCGGATCACCTGCTGCCTGGAGTACGCCGGCGACCTGTTCGACCGCGAGACCGTCGAGGCGCTCGGCCGCAGGCTGGCCGTGCTCGTCGACGCCGTGGTCGCCGACCCCGCCCGGCCGGTCGGTGAACTGGACGTGCACACCGACGACGACCGCGTGCTGGAGGAGTTCAACACCACCTACCGGCCGGTGCCCGAGCTGTCGTTCCCCGAGCTGTTCCAGCGCCAGGTGCTGGCGGCACCGGACGCGGTCGCGCTGGTCGACGGCGACCGGCGGCTCACCTACTCCGAGCTGGACCGCCGCGCCGACGGCGTGGCGGGCGTGCTGCTGGCCGCGGGCGTGCGGCGGGGCGACGTCGTCGGTGTCGCGCTCCCGCGCTCGGTGGAGAACGTGGCGACGATGCTGGCAGCGCTCAAGCTCGGCGCCGCCTACCTGCCGCTGGACCTGTCGTACCCGCGGGAGCGGTTGTCCTACGTGCTCACCGACTCCGGTGCCGGCGTCGTGGTCACCACCCGCGCGGAGGCCGACCGGGTGCCCGCGGCCGACGGCGTCGAGCTGCTGGTGCTGGACGAGGTCGCCGACGAGCCCGGCGTGGCGCTGCCACCGCCGCCAGGGCTCGACGACGCCGCCTACGTCATCTACACCTCCGGCTCCACCGGCAGGCCCAAGGCGGTGGTCGTCCCGCACGACGGCATCGCGAGCCTGGTGGCGACCGCGGTCGACCGGGTCGGCGTCACAGCCGAGAGCCGAGTGCTGCAGTTCGCGTCGCCGGCGTTCGACGTCGCGGTGTTCGAGACGGCGATGGCGCTCTGCGTCGGAGGCCGGCTGGTGCTCGTACCGGAGCAGGCCCGCGTCGCGGGTGAGCCGCTGACGGATCTGCTGCTCGAACAGGGCATCACGCACGCGGCGCTGCCACCGGCGCTGCTGGCGGCCCTGCCCGCCCCGTGCCGGCTCCCCGAGGGGATCACGGTGCTGGTGGGCACCGAGGCGGTGCCGCCGCACCTGATCGAGCGGTGGGCAGGGCACGCGCGGCTGGTCGTCGCCTACGGCCTGACCGAGGCCACGGTGAACTCCACGCTGTGGACGGCCGAACCGGGAACCGGCACCGTCCCCATCGGACGCCCGGACCCCAACACCCAGGCGCACGTGCTGGACGCGAACCTGCGTCCGGTGCCGCTGGGCGTGCCCGGCGAGCTCTACATCGCCGGACGCGGCCTGGCCCGCGGCTACCTGGGACGGCACGGGCTCACCGCGGAGCGGTTCGTGGCCTGCCCGTTCGGGGAACCCGGCACCCGCATGTACCGCACGGGCGACCGGGTCCGGTGGCGCCGCGACGGCACGCTGGACTTCCTCGGCCGGGTGGACGAGCAGATCAAGATCCGCGGTTTCCGGGTCGAGCCGGGCGAGGTCGAGGCCGCGCTGGTCGCGCACCCGGCGGTCCGGCAGGCCGTGGTCGTCGCGGACGAGGGCTCCCGGCTGATCGGCTACGTCGTGCCGGAGGGACAGGTCGACACCGCCGAGCTGCGCACGCACGTGAGCGGGCTGCTGCCCGAGCACATGGTGCCCGCCGCCGTGGTGGAGCTGGACCGCATCCCGTTGTCCCCCAACGGGAAGGTGGACCGGCGCGCGCTGCCCGCGCCCGACTGGTCGGCGATGACCGGCGACGACCGGCCGGCCACCGCGCAGCAGCGCGCGCTCGCCGAACTGTTCGCCGAGGTGCTGGGACTGCCCGAGGTCGGCGTGCACGACGGGTTCTTCGCGCTCGGCGGGCACTCCATGGCCGCGATGCGGCTGCTGGGCGCGATCCGCTCGGTGTTCGCCGCGGAGCTGACGGTGCGCGACGTCTTCGACGCGCCCACGGTGGCGGCGCTGGCCGGCAAGATCGCCTCCGCCGAGGCGGGCCGCGCGCCGCTGCGGGCGGGGGAGCGCCCGGCCGAGCTGCCGCTCGCTCCGCCGCAGCGCCACCGCTGGTCGCGGTACGGGGACTTCCCCGGCCACGACCACGCCCTGGTGCTGCGCACCTCGGGGATGGACGCCGACGCGCTGGCGTCGGCGCTGCGCGACGTGGTCGCCCGGCACGAACCGCTGCGCACGGTCGTGGTGGAACGCGACGGGCAGGCGTACCAGCAACTCGTGGACGGGCCGGAGCTGGAAGTCCTCGACGTCACCGGGGACCTGGACGAACGGGTCGCCGAACTGGCGCGCGAGGCGCCGGACCTGCGCGAGCAGTCGCCGTTGCGCGCCCGGCTGCTCGTCGCGCCGGACGGCGGCCAGCGGTTGCTGCTGACGATGCACTACCTCGGCATCGACGAGTGGTCGACCGTTCCGCTGTTCCGCGACCTGGCCGCCGCCTATGCGGCCCGGCGGGAGGGTGCGGTCCCGGACCGGGCCCCGCTGCCGGTGAGCTACGCGGACTACACGCGCTGGGCGTGGGAAGTCCTCGGCGACCCCGCCGACCCGGGTAGCAGGCACGCCCGCCAGCTCCGCTACTGGCGGGAGGCGCTGGCCGGGATGCCCGAGCTGCCGCTGCCGGTGGACCGGCCCCGGGCCGGATCACGCGGCGGCCGCGGCGACTTCGTCGAGTTCGTCATCGACGCCGAGGAGCACGAGGAGATCGACCGCCTCGCCCAGCGCAGCGGCGCCAGCATGTTCATGGTGCTGCACGCCGCGCTGGCCGCGCTGCTGACGCGGCTGGGAGCGGGCGAGGACCTGCCGATCGGCACGTTCACCGCGGGACGGTCCGAGGACTCGCTGACCGACCTGGTCGGCTGCTTCTTCAACACCGTCGTCCTGCGCACCGACACCACCGGTGACCCGACCTTCGCCGAGCTCCTCGGCAGGGTCCGGGAGACCGCGCTGAGCGCGCTGGACCGCCAGGAACTGCCGTTCGACGACGTGCTGCGCGAGGTACCCTCCGCACGCGCCCCGCAGGTGCTGCTCGTGCACCACGAGCAGGCGAACCTGACCGCCCTCGACGAGGGCGGGCTCTCGGCGGTGCCGACGGGGACCACCCCCGCCGAGCTGGCGCTGAGCTTCTACGAACCGCGCGGCGGCGGGCCGGTGCACTGCGTGCTCGGCTACGACGCCGACCTGTTCGACGCCGAGACCGCCCGGTGGCTCGCCGACGGCGTGCTCGGCGCGGTGCGGGCCGCCGTGCGCGGCCCCGGCCGCACGATTTCCGAGATCGATCCGCCTAGGAGGACCTGGTGACCAACCCGTTCGAAGACCCCGAGGGCCGCTACCTGGTGCTGCGCAACGACGAGGACCAGCACTCGCTGTGGCCGGCCTTCGTCGAGGTGCCCCAGGGCTGGACGCAGGTGTTCGGCCCGGAAGGCCGGGAGGCGTGCGTGGACTACGTCGAGCAGAACTGGACCGACCTGCGCCCGCGCAGCCTGCGCGAAGCCTCCTGACGCCTCCGACGAGCGCGGCACGAAGCCCCTGCCGGTGGTGGTCTCCCCACCGCGGGCCGGGCCTTCGTGCTGGGCCGAGGCCGAGCGTCAGGGGCAGGCCGGGCACCGCTCAGCCGGCCCGATGCGGGCGTTCACAGCGGGAAGTGGGCGAGGTGTCCTGACGCGACGTGCTCGCACTGGCTGATGACGGCTACTCGGCGGGTCCGCCTGTGCCGGCTGCGGCGTGGGTTTCGCCGTTGATGACCGCCGCTGCAAGGCTTCGCCGATGTCGAACGCGTGGCCGGGTTTCGTGGGTAACGGACGGGCGCTTTCCGATCGACGGTTCCCACTCGACCCTCCAAGGAGCAGTGTCCGAACCGGACCGCTGGTCGGTCCGGTTCGGACACCCGACGGCGTTGCCGGAGCCTCCGGCCGCCTGGGCTCAGACCGGCTGGCGGGTGTCGGACCACGCCTTCCACAGCGCCGCGTAGCGGCCGCCCGCCGCCACCAGCTCGTCGTGGGTGCCGGTCTCGACGACCTGCCCCGCGTCGAGCACGACGATCCGGTCCGCGGCAGCCGCCTGCGTCAGGCGGTGCGCCACCACCAGCGCGGTGCGGCCCTCCAGGGCCCGCGCGGCGGCGGTCTCCAGCTCCCGCGCGCCGCTGCTCCCCGCCTCGGCCGTGGCTTCGTCCAGGATCGCCACCGGCGGGTCGGCCAGCACGAGCCTGGCCAGCGCGAGCTGCTGCGCCTGGGTGGCGGTGAGCCGGTGGCCGCCGTCGCCGACCACGGTCTCGATGCCGTCGGGCAGCGCCTCGGCCCACTCCAGGGCGCGGACGCGCTCCAGCGCCGCGCGCAGGTCGTCGTCGGTGGCGCCGGGACGGGCCAGCCGCAGGTCGTCGGCCAGCCTGCCGGCGAAGACGTGCACCTCCTGGCTGATCAGCGCCACCGCCGCGCGGGTCGCGGTCGGGCCGAGCTCGTCGAGCGGGACGCCGCCGAGGCTGATCGACCCGGTCGTGGGCCGGTGCACCCCGGCCAGCAGCTTGGCCACCGTGGTCTTGCCCGCTCCACTGGCACCGACCAGCGCGACCTTCTCCCCGGCGTCGATGTGCAGGTGCAGGTCGCTGAGGATCTCGTGGCCCGGCACGTATGAGTGGGCGACACCGCTGGCCTTCACCGAGGTGTCCAGCAGGGCGGGCGGCGACTGCGGCTCGGCCGCGGCGGGCAGGTCGGCCACGCCCACCAGGCGGGCGAGGCTGGCGCCCGCCGACTGGGCGTCGTCGGCCAGCGCGAGCGCGATGTTGACCGGCGTGAACAGGCTGTGGAAGTACAGCGCGGCGGCGGTCGCGGTGCCGATACTGACCTGCCCGTCACCGACCAGCAGGAACCCGGTCACCAGCACGGCGGCCAGGCCGACGAACTCGGCGAGGTTGAGCCGGGAGAAGAACCTGCTCAGCAGCCGGACCCCGCGCAGGGACAGCGCCACGGCCGCCCCCGAACGCTGCCGCACCTTCCCGACGTGCGCGTCGGAGAGCCCGAACGCGCGGACCGTGCGGGCGCCTCCGATGGTGTCGAGGAGCTGCTGCTGCTGGACTCCGACGGTGACGCGCTGCTCGGAGTAGATCGGCGGCGCGCGGCGGCCGTACCAGCGCAGCGTGTAAACCTGGATCGGCGCGGCCAGCAGCGCCGCGAGGAGGAAACGCCAGTCCAGCAGCGCGAGCCCGCCGAGCGTGAGCGCGATGGTCAGCACCGCCTGGGCGAGCTCCGGCAGCGGTTCCCGCACCGACTTGGCGATCATCGACACGTCGTTGGTGACCCGCGCGGTGAGGTCGCCGGAACCGGCGCGTTCGATGCGATCGAGCGGCAGGTGCAGCACCCGCTGCACGAAGACCTCGCGCAGCGTCGCGAGCAGCGTCTCGCCGAGTCTGCCCATCAGCGACAGCCCGCAGCCGGTGGCCGCGCCGCGGGCGACGGCGACCAGCCCGAGCAGCGCCACCGGCCAGGTCAGCGCGTCGGCGGGCTGCCCGGAGGCGATGACGTCGACCACGCGGCCGAGCAGCGGCGCGGTCAGCAGGCTGATCGCGGTGGCCGCGAGCAGGACCGCGAACGCGGCCCCTGCCAGCGGCCAGTGCGCGCGGAGCAGGGAGCCGACCACGCCGCGGGTGCGGGCCGGGGTGGCGGTGGGGAGCAGGTCGCCCTGCACAGGTGCCTCCGTCATGCCAGTACCGCCGTGCGGTAGTTCTCGTCGTCGACCAGTTCGCTGTGGTGGCCGTGGCGCACCGACGTCCCGTCGAGCACGAGCACGCGGTCGGTGACGGCCAGCAGGGCCGGGCTGGTGGTGACCAGGACGGTCGTGCGGGAGCGGCGGATCTCGCGGATCCCGGCGGCGATGCGCGCCTCGGTCACCGCGTCGACCGCGGTCGTCGGGTCGTGCACCACCAGCACGGGCGGATCGGCGGCCAGCGCCCGGGCGAGGGCGACCCGCTGGCGCTGGCCGCCCGACAGCGAGTGGCCGCGCTCGGTCAGCGCGGTGTCGAGGCCGTCCGGCAGCGCCCGCGCCACCTCGTCGACCCCGGCGGCGCGGATAGCAGGTGCGCTGTCCCGTTCGGACTCGCAGCGCACGTTGTCCAGGACGGTGCCTTCGAACAGGTCGGCGTCGTGCGCGGCGACGAGCAGCGCGCGGCGGGCCTCGGCGGGATCCAGGCAGGACAGCGCGACACCGTCGAGCTCGACCGAACCGGAGGCGGGGTCCACGTCCCGGGCCAGGCATTCCAGCAGCGCGGTCGCGGTCGACGGGGACGTGGTGACCACCCCGACCAGCTCGCCGGCGGCGATGTCGAAGTCGGCACCGGCGAGGGCGGCGTGGCTGACGCCGCGGAACCGGACCCGGCCGCGGACCGGCTCCGGCAGCCGCTCGGCACCCGCCGCGACGGCGTGCGGGGCGGCGAGCACCGCGGCGACCCGCTCCGCCGAGGCGCGGCCCTGCGCCAGGCGGGCGTTGACCATGGTGAAGATCGACAGGGGGCCGAGCAGGAACTGCGCTAGTCCCACCGCGGAGACCAGCTCGCCGACGCTGAGGGCGCCGCCGGCGGCCAGCCGTCCGCCGACCAGCGCGACGACGGCGATGAACACGCCGTTCATGGCCAGGATCGCGCCGTTGTGCCAGGCGCGGGCACCTGCCGAGCGCACGCTGGCGTCCAGCGAGTCGCGGCTGGTGCGGTGGTAGCGGGCGATCGCCGCGGACTCCGCGCCGATGCCCTTGAGGATCCGCAGCCCGCCCACCAGGTCGGCGGCGATGCCGGAGGCGTCGGCGGCCCGCTGCTGCTCCAGCCCGCTGCGGCGCTCCAGCGGTTTGCCGACCAGGTGGATCAGCCACAGCAGCGGCGGCGCGCCGAGCAGGATCAGCAGGCCGAGCGGGACCGACATCCGCAGCAGCACCACGGCCGTCACGGCCACGCCCGCCAGCGCCGAGACGCCGAACGGCACCGCCGAGGCGATCGCGCCGACGCGGCGCGCGTCCTCGGTGGCGATGTTCACCAGCGCACCGGGCAGGTGGCCCTCCTCGGCGCCGCCGCGGGGGTCGAGGACCCGGCGGCTCAGCTCGGTCCGGAGGTCGTGCGCGGACTGCTCGGCGGCCCGCTCGGACGCGCGGACGGCGAACCGGTAGCAGCTCGACAGGGCCGCGAACGTGGCGGCCAGCGCGCCGAGCCACAGGGCGAGGTCGCCGACCGAGCCGCCGGCGACGGCCTGGTCGATCACCACGCCGATGAGCACCGGCACCAGGGCCTCACCCGCCTGGTGGCCGCTCGCCAGCAGCGAGGACCCGACGAGGAACCGGGTCTGCCCGGACATGGCTTTCTTCAGCACTTCGCGGCCGGATGGCACCCCGGTGCGCACCCCACCACCTCCTGACTCCGCTCATCGCCTGCCCCGCAGGCGGGGGCACCGAGGTCTCAGTGCACAAGGCCCAAGTGTTAGGTAAGCCTACTCTAAAAGATGTTGTCCACCAGGGCCCGGTTCGGGGCGCACCGCCCGATTCTGACGCCCGCCGGACGGCGCCGCGCTTTCGGCCGGGTGGAGGAGCGGACGGGCGAGGCGGTGATCCGCGGCGGCACGCGGCGGCGGGGTGGTTAGTGTGTCGTTGTGGGCGACGCGGGCGGTGGAGACGGGATCGTGCGCCGGGCGACCGGGGTCGGCGTGCTCGACCGCGTGGTCGCCATCCTCGACGCGGTCGAGGCGCGGCCGATGGGGGCCAGCGAACTGGCCCGCCACCTCGGGCTGGCGGTGCCCACCGTGCACCGGCTGGCCGCCGCGATGGTCGTCCACGGCCTGCTGTTCCGCGACGCCGAGGGCCGCCACCACGTCGGCTCCAGGTTCGCCTCCACCGCGCTGGCCGCCGCGGCGTCGCCGGTGCTGGAGGAGCTGCGGCGCGAGACCGGCGAGACCGCGCAGGTGTGGGTGCCGCGCGGTGACTCGCGGGTGTGCCTGGCCTGCGTCGAGTCGACCTCGGAGCTGCGGGCGTCGCTGCCCGTCGGCACCGCGCTGCCGCTGTCGGCCAAGGGGTCCGCGGCGCAGGCGCTGACCGAGGAGCCGGGCGAGTCGTCGCGGCGGTGGTTCGAGAGCGTTTCCGTGCGCACGCCGGGGCTTTGCTCGGTGTCGGCGCCGGTGCACTACGCGACGGAGATCGTCGCGGCCGTGTGCGTCGCCGCGCCCGTCTCCCGCGTCCGCGCGGAAGGTCCCGGCGCGCAATGGGGCGCGCTCGTGGTCGCGGCGGCCGAACGGCTGGAGGAAGCACTCCTCAGCCGCTGACGGGGCGGCCGGCCTCGCGCGCACGGTGTTGAGTCCGACTGCGCGGAGGTTCCGCGCCCACCGGTGACCACGAGTGGGCGGAGTCGCGCAGTGCCCGAGTGGCCGAAGGTATCGCGCCCGTCCTGAGGCCGGCCGCCGCTGAGTCCAGGCGTCCGGAAGGCTTGCGCTCGCCGCGTCGCGGGTCCCGGCGCTGATGCACCCGGCTGCGAACCGCCTCGCGCCCGCCGCCCTGGTCGAACCCCGCCTCGTGCGGGGCGCCCCTTGCGTCCGCGCCGTGCCGCGCCCGCCCGTCCGCACGCGCCAGCCGCGCCCGCCTCGGAAACCGCCCCTTGCCCTCGGGGCCGTCGCACCGTACCTTCCTTCTCGTAAAACGAGCAAGCATTCTCGTTATTTGATAAACGACGCGAAGGGGCTGTTCGTGGTCGACATCGAAGCCGAATGCGGAACCGGGGTGGGCGCCGGAATGGACGCCGGGCCCGCAGCCGGCCCAGGCGAGCCGGGACTGCTATCCGGCATCCGCGTGCTGGAACTGGGCAACTTCATCGCGGCACCGTTCGCCACCCGTTTGTTCGCCGACTTCGGCGCGGAGGTGGTCAAGATCGAGAAACCGGGCTCGGGCGACGAGCTGCGCGGCTGGCGGCGCCCGCGCGGGAGCACCTCGATGATGTTCCGGACCATGGCGCGCAACAAGAAGTCGGTGACCCTGGACCTGCGCACGCCGGAGGGCAGGGCCATCGCGCTCGACCTGGTGCGGCGCTGCGACGTCGTCGTGGAGAACTTCCGCCCCGGGACGCTGGAGCGCTGGGGCATGGGCCCCGACGAGCTCACCGCGGCGAACCCCGACGTCGTGCTGGTCCGCATCTCCGGCTACGGCCAAACCGGTCCGTACCGCGAGCGCGCCGGGTTCGGCGGGGTGGCCGAGGCTTTCGGCGGCCTGCGCCAGATCACCGGCCACGCCGACCGGCCACCGGTGCGGCCCGCGGCTCCGGTCGGCGACGTGCTGGCCGGGCTGCACGGCGCGGTCGGTGCCCTGGTGTTGTTGCTGGCCAAGGAGAAAGGCCGTCCGCATCCGGGGCCGAGGGTCGCCGACGTCGCCCTGTACGAGTCGGTGTTCATGGCGGTGGAGTCGCTGGTGCCCGAGTACGACGCCTACGGCATGGTGCGCGAGCGCACCGCGGGCAACCTCCCCGGCGTGGTGCCCAGCGGTGTCTACCCGACCTCCGACGGCGCGTCCGTCATGATCGCGGGCAACTCCAGCGGCGCCTTCGCGCGGCTGATGACCGCGGTCGGCCGGGCGGACCTCGCCGCCGACGCGTCCCTGGCCGACGGCGACGCCCGCTACGCGCGCGAGCAGGAGCTCGACGCCGCCATCACCAAGTGGACGAGCGAGCGCACCGCCGCGGAGGCGGTGTCGGTGCTGGCCGAGGCCGGAGTACCGGCGGGGCCGGTCTGCGATGCCCGCGCGATCGCCGAGGACGAGCACTACCGGGCGCGCGGGATGCTGCGCCCGATGCCCGTCGTCGTGGAGGACGAGCCGCAGGAGGTCAGGTTCCCGGGCGTGGTGCCGCGGCTGCCCGGCGCGCCGGGCCGGGTGCGCTGGGTCGGGCCGGAGCTGGGCGAGCACAACGACGAGGTGCTGGGGGGTCTGCTCGGCATCGACGCCGAGCGGCTCGGCGACTACCGGGCGCGGGAGGTGGTGTGACGTGGCGGTCACCATCACCGAGGTCGTGATGCGCGACGGGCTGCAGGACGAGCCGGTCGTGGTCGAGGTCGGCGACCGGGTCGCGATCGCGGCGGCGCTGGTGGCCGCCGGGCTGCGCGAGATCGAGGCGGGCTCGTTCGTCAACCCCGCGCGGGTGCCGCAGATGGCGGGCGCGGAGGAGGTGTTCGCCGCGCTGCCGCACCGGGACGCCGTCCGCTACAGCGCGCTCGCGCTCAACGCGCGAGGGGTCCGCAGGGCCGTCGCCGCCGGAGCGGGGGAGGTCACCCTGGTCGCGTCGGCGGGGCAGGGGCACAGCCGCGCGAACGCGGGTCGCGGCGTCGAGCAGGCGCTGGAGGAAGCGGCGGAGGTCGTCGCCGCGCACCCGCGGACGCGATTCGCGGCGGGGATCGCCACCGCGTTCGTGTGCCCTTTCGACGGCGACATCGACCCCCGTCGGCTGCTCGCCGTCGCGCAGCGGTTCGCGGGCACGGGCATCACCCGGATCGGGTTGGCCGACACCCTCGGCACCGCGAGCCCGCGGCAGGTGGTGCGCTCGCTGGACGTCGTCCGCGAAGCGCTTCCCGAGGTCGAGCTCTCCCTGCACCTGCACAACGCCCACGGCCAGGCACTGGACACAGTGGACGCGGCGCTGGCGCTGGGCGTCGCGCGCTTCGACAGCGCGGCAGGCGGTTACGGGGGCTGCCCGTTCGCGCCCGGGGCGCACGGCAACATCGCCACCGAAGAACTGGTCGCCCACCTGCACGCGCGCGGTATCCCCACCGGTGTCGACGAGCACGCGCTCGCCGAGGCGGTCGCGCTCGTGCGCGAGGCGCTGGCGCGCGGGCGAAGCTGCCCCACGCCCTCCTAGCCGCGCGAACCGGTCCCGCGAACCGATTCTTCGAACAAGCCCTTCGAACCACTCCTTTCGACCCCACCGCGAACAATTCCTACGTCAATGGTGACGTCGCCCGGCGCCCGGCCCGGGTTCGCGTGACCGGAACAGGTCGGCCATGGTCCATGCGTTGTCGTTGCTCGTGCTCGCCGCCGTCTTCGTCGTGGCCACCACGACGCCGGTGAACATGGGGATAGTCGCCTTCCTGGCGGCGTTCCTGGTCGGCGGCCTGTCGGGGGTCGGGATCGAGGCGGTGCTGGGGTTCTTCCCCGGAGACGTCTTCGTGCTGGTCGTCGGTATCACGCTGCTGTTCGGGGTGGCCCGGGTCAACGGCACGATCGACCTGGTGGTGTCGGCCTCGCTGCGCCTGGTGCGGGGGCGCCGGTGGGCGGTGGTGTGGCTGATGTTCGCGCTGGCGGCGGTGCTGATGTCGCTCGGTTCGGTGCTGGCGGTCGGGATGCTCGCCCCGATCGCGATGCCCGTCGCCGAGCGCTACCGCATCAATCCGCTGCTGATGGGCATGATGCTCAGCCACGGCGCGCTGTCCGCCGCGTTCTCG
This sequence comes from Saccharopolyspora erythraea NRRL 2338, assembly GCF_000062885.1. NCBI lineage: Bacteria > Bacillati > Actinomycetota > Actinomycetes > Pseudonocardiales > Pseudonocardiaceae > Saccharopolyspora > Saccharopolyspora erythraea. The sequence goes on from NC_009142.1 coordinate 3,353,103, forward strand.
CCCATCACCGTGTACGGGGCGTTCACCACGGGCATGGTCGCCCGCGCGGGGCTCGACGTGTCGCCGCTCCTGCTGTTCGCCGTGCCGTTCGCGCTCAACGTCGCGTTCGCGGTGGTGCTGTTCCTCGTGCTCGGGCGCGACCTGCTGAAGCGGGAGGACGACCGCGTCGGCCCGGTCGAGGAAGCCGAGCCGGCGGGCGGGGGAGGGGCGGCCACGCTCGCGCCTCCGGTGGCCGGTACCGCCGTGCTGCGCGCGGTTCCGGTGACTCCGCGACGGGTGCTGACGCTGACCGGGATGGCGGCGCTGCTGGTGTCGGGGTTGCTGGGTGCCGACGTGGGGGTCACCGCGTTCGTGGTGGGAAGCGCCCTGCTGCTGGTCTCGCCGAACCGGCACCAGGACTCGATGAAGGACGTCGCCTGGTCGGCGGTGCTGCTGGTGTGCGGGATGCTCACCTACATGGCGGTGCTGAAGGAGAACGGCACGCTGGCGCTGCTCGGCGAGGGCGCGGCGGCGCTCGGTTCGCCCCTGCTCGCCGCGCTGCTGCTGTGCCTGGCGGTGGCGGTGCTCTCGGCGTTCGGCTCGTCCATCGGCACGCTGGGCATCGCGCTGCCGCTGGCGTTGCCGCTGCTCGAACTCGGCGGCATCGGCGCCGCCGGGTTCGTCGTCGCCCTCGGCTTCTGCTCGACCGTCGTGGACGTCAGCCCGTTCTCGACCAACGGCATCATCGTCCTGGCGCAGGCGAGGGTGGACGACAAGCAGCGGTTCCAGCGGCGGATGCTGGCCTACGGCGGGCTGGTCGTGCTGGTGGCGCCGGTGCTGGCCTGGTCGGTCGCCGTCCTGCCGACCTCATGACCGGTCCCGCGCTCAGCGCAGGATCTCCACCAGCAGCACCCAGGCGTTGAGCATCGCGGCCACGAGTCCGGCGATGAGGCCGACCGGCAGCCAGTAGAGGCCGCCGAGCGTGCCGGTCAGCACGCCGAAGCCGGACAGCGCGAGCGAAAGCGACAGCAGCGCTGACGGTGCCGCCTGACCGAGGAACCAGGCCACGAGGGACTGTTCCGGAGCGCGCAGCCACGGGCGGTTGAGCCGGAACAGCCACCCGCCGGTGACGACGCCGGTCGCCAGCTCCGCTCCCAGGGCAGCCGGATGCTGCTCGGGGATCAGCAGGAGCAGCGCGGTGACCATGGGAACGCCGAGCAGGACCAGGGTGTGGGCCGCCCGCGCGGTGAGCCGGTTCCCGGCGAGGATGCGCTGGAGGTTGATCGACAGCGACACGAACAACAGCCCCGCCAGCGCGGCGCCGGCGCCGGCCGTCGCGACCCCGAAGTCGCTCCATCCCTCGGACTGGTACGCGCTCACCCGCCGCATCGTCGCAGCAGGCGGTTCTGATCGCCGGACGCCGGAGCCGCCGTCCTGCCGACGTCGTGCCGCCCCCGGCTGAGGTCGTCGGGGCACCAGCAGGCACCGGGCTCAGCGCTTGAGCGGATCGTGGCCCCAGTTCATCAGCGAGTAGCGCCACCTTGTGCGGCTGACGTCTCCGGACGGCTGCTGCGCCAGGTGGCGCCGGACGTAACCGGTCACCTCGCGCATGTGTTCGTAGTCGCCTTGCTCGAGGTCACCGGAGGGAGTGCACAGGATGTCCACGATCCAGCGGCCCGACCGGTGGCCCTTGGACTCGCCCGCACCCTCGCCGACCGACTTCGACTCGTCGGTTTCCAGCCAGTCCCCCAGCTCCTTCGCGGTCATGTTCACCGCCTGGCCGAAGTCGTCCTTGGCCCTGCGCCTTTCCTCGTCGTTCATGCGTTCCCCCTCGGGCGCGCCGGCTAGCGGTCGATCTGCTTGTCGAGCTGGCGCAGCACGGTCTTCCGCCCCTTGTGGCTGCTCTCGTGCTCGCGCGCGCGGCGAGCCTGTTGCGGACTGAGCTTGCGCGCCTGCTTGACGGCCTCGGCCGCGGGCAGGCCGTCCAGCTCGGCGGCCTTGCGGGCCGCCCGCGCGGCCGGCGGGTTGGCCGAGTGCTGGCGGCCCCGGCGATCGTCGCGCCGCTTGGCCTGCCGGGTTTCGCGCCGCTGCTGCGGAGTCAGCTCCTCCCACGCCTCACGCGGCAGGTAGCGGTCGGTGCCGTGCTCGCCGCGAGCGCGAGTGCCGCCCGACGCGGTCCGCCAGTCCTGCTCGGTCCAGCGCCGCAGATCCCGCTGGCTGCGGCTGCGGCGCTGCGGGTGCCGGTAGCCGCCGCCCTGCCGTTCGTACTCCTGTGCCAGCAGCTGGCTCTTGCGCGCCGACCACCGCCCCGGCGCACCGCCCTTGTCCGATGCCTTGATCCGCTCCTTCAGCCGCTCCCGCAGCTGCGGGTCGGTGTAGTCGGCGCGGTAGTCGCTCGCCTTCTTGCCCATGACACCGGTTACCCAGGTTCTCGCGGCGCATTGCACGAAAAAAGTCGTGGGCCTGCGGCGGTTTCCGGTGAATCGTTGAGCAGGAACGCATCGATCATGCGGGTGCGGAACGGGAAGCGCAGGCTTGGAAGGCGTCAGGCGCCAACCGACGGCGTGGGCCTGCTGTGATGGGGGCCTGCACAGGGAGACGGCCATGTTCTACCACGTGCAACGCATGATCAACGAAATCGTGCCGGACGAACCGGACCCGGGAGCGGCCAACGCGCTGCAGGAGGGACTGGGCGGCCAGTTCGGCGAGATGCGGACGATGATGCAGTACCTGTTCCAGAGCTTCAACTTCCGCGGGGCTGAGGCCAAACCGTACCGGGACCTGCTGCACGGCATCGGCACCGAGGAGATCAGCCACGTCGAGCTGATCGCCACCACGATCGCGCGCCTGCTCGACGGTTCGCCGCGCTACCAGGGCAATCCGACCGAGCTCGACGAACCCGCCGCCGGAGGCGGGACCCCCTTGTCCAACGCACTGTCGCAGGGCAACATCCACCACTTCCTCGTAGGCGCGCAGGGCGCGATGCCGGTGGACGCGGTCGGCAACCCCTGGTCCGGCTCCTACGTCTACAACAGCGGCAACCTGGTCCTGGACCTGCTGTACAACCTCATGCTCGAGTCGACCGGGCGGTTGCAGAAGTGCCGGATCTACGAGATGAGCTCGAACCGCACGCTGCGTTCCACCGTGTCCTATCTGATCGTGCGCGACCAGGCCCACGAGAACGCCTACGCCAAGGCGCTGGAGAGCCTCGGCGTCGACTGGGGCCGCACCCTGCCGATCCCCAAGACCCGCGCCGAACGCTACCCGGAAGTCGCGGCGCTGCTGGAACAGGGCCTGGAGAACAGGCAGTACACCTTCAGCCTCGACAACCTCTCCGAAGCCGGGAAGCTGTTCCGCGCGACATCGCCGTCCGACGGTGACAAGACGCTCAGCACCGCGCAGGCCCCCGAGGGGGTGCCGATCGAGATCGCCGATCCGCGTCCCGAGGAGTTCTCCCCGGGCCTCGACCCGGCGCTGCTCGAGCTCGTGCAGGCCACCGCCGAGCAGGAACTGGCCGAAGCCGAGGAGCCCGTGCGGTACGGATCGACTTCCTGAGTCCTGGCCGAAACCATCCACAGTAGACATAAGTCGATGGTCCGACCTGGGTTGGAAACCCGGGCTGCGCACGCCATGCGGCGATGCCGGGAGCGTGTCACGGACACGTCCCGTCGCGACGACGTCGGTCATGGCGCCCGGCGACCACCCTCGGCCGGGTGAAGATCGGTTGATGATCACTTGATCGGGTGCAGCCCTGTTTGTGCGCCCCCATCCGCTGTGTGATCATCCGCCCGCAGTCGGAAGAACCGCGGGAGCCTCGCGGATGATTCCGGCCTCGTCGCGTCGCGTGCCCGGGACGTCGACATCTCCCCCGACCGATCCCATGCGGCAACGCGAACCGCGCTGGAGGACACCCATGACCGAGACCGGCCACCCGGAGGACGCGAGCGCGATCGTCGGGGCGGCCTGCGGGCTCCTCGGCGCGACAGCGGATCTGCCGGGGATGACGCCGGCCGGGCTCGCGCACGACAGCGGAACGGCGCGGTGAGCGTGGACCAGCGAGGTGTGGCGATCACCGGTGCCACCGGCTTCCTCGGCATCCACCTGGTGGCCGAGCTGATGGACCGGCACCGCAGACTGATCGTGCTGGCGCGCCGCGACCGCGCGTCCGTGCTGGACACCATGGAGCGGCGGTTGCGCCTGGTCGGCGTGCCCGAGCGCGTGCTGCGGGAACTGCCGGAGCGGCTGAAGGTCGTGCGCGTCGAGCTGACCCGCCCCCGGCTCGGGCTGATCCCGGCGACGTTCCAGCTGCTGGCCGACCGGATCGACCGGATATGGCACTGCGCGGGCGACACCACCCTCGACGGCGACCTCTCGCGGCTGCGCGAGGTCAACGTCGCGGGCACCCGCCACGTGCTGGACCTGGCCGCCGCGGGTGAGCGGCGCCCGCTGGTGCACCACACCAGCACGATCGGGGTCGCCGGTTCGCGCCGCTACGGGCTGATCCCGGCGCGGGTGCTCGACGACGATGCCGGCTTCGAGTGCAACTACGAGCGGTCGAAGTACGAGGCGGAGGCGCTGGTCCAGCGCTGGGCGGCCGACCGGGGACGCCCGGTCGTCGTGCACCGGCCGAGCGTGCTGATCACCGACCGGCCACACCGCGCCGAGATGCCGCTGAACCCGCTCACCACGATCGCCAGGCTGCTGCACCGGCACCTCACCCAGCTCGGGCTCGCGGGCGAGGTGCCCGAGCAGCTCCAGCCGGTGGTGCGGGTGCCCGCCGACAGCACCGCTTCGGTCAACCTCGTGCAGGCCCGGCACGCGGCCGCGGTGATGGCCCGGCTCGGCGACCACCCGCCGTCGGCGGGCGTGCAGGTGCACCACGTCGTCCACCAGCGCGACCTGCTGGTGCCGGACCTGCTCGCGGTGCTGGAGCGGATGGCTCCGGTGCGCCTGCGGGTCGTGCCCGCCGCGCCACCGGACACCTCGCCGCTGGAGGCGGTTCTGCAGGCGTACCCGGTGGTGCAGCGCTACATGCGCCATCACCGCCGGTTCGACAGTTCCAGCGTGCGAGCCCTGCTGGGCGAGCGCGCCGCGGCGGCGCCGATCGACGCCGACTACCTGCTGGCCGGACTGCGTTCGGTGTTCGACGCACCGGCGAGGTTGTGACGCGGCCGCGCGCTCTCCGCCCGGTGGGCGGGGTTTGTCCTACGTCCAAAGTGGATGGTTGATGGCCCTGATGTGTCCGCGAGGTGCGGCGCGCAACGCGGTCCGGTGTGGACAGAATGCGTTTAGCACCTCGGCGGGCGCCCAGCGGGTCAGGCGCTCGCACGGCGTTCGACGGCGGTGCGCAGGCGTCGCAGCATCTCCTCGAGGATCGGTCCCGAGGTCGCGAAGTTGAGCCGGGCGAACCCGTCACCGCCGGGGCCGAACGAGGGGCCGGAGCTGAGCATGACCTCGGCGTGGGTGAGGAAGAACGCCGCCGGGTCCGAGCCGAGCCCGAGTTCGCGGCAGTCGAGCCACGCCAGGTAGCCCGCCTCGGGGCTGTGGTGGCCGATGCCGCCGGGCAGCGCGTCGGCGACCATCCGCCGGTTGCGGTCGAGCGTCGAGCGCACCTGCGCCAGCCACGGGTCGCCCTCCAGCCACGCGGTCCGGGTGGCCAGCACGCTCAGCGAGCTCACCTCGCCGAACAGCATCGGCGGCTGCTCGGCCAGCGCGCGGCGGATGCGCGCGTCTCCGATGTGGGCGACCGAGCAGCGCAGGCCCGCCAGGTTGAACCCCTTGCTCGCGGAGGTGAGCGTGACCGTCCGGGACGCGATCTCCGGTCCGAGCGAGGCGATCGGGACGTGCCGGTGCGGTTCGTGCACGAGGTCGGAGTGGATCTCGTCGGAGATGACGAGCAGGTCGTGGCGCACCGCGATGTCGGCGATCGAGGTGAGCTCGGCGCGGGTGAACACCCGGCCCGTCGGGTTCTGCGGGTTGACCAGCACCAGCGCCCGGCAGCCGCGGGCGGCGACGTCCCGGGACAGCCGGTCGGCGTCGAAGCCCCAGCCGCCGTCGGCGTCGACCATGGGAATCGGCACCAGTTCGCGCCCCATGTCGGTGAGTGTCTGGAGGAACGGTGGGTACGTCGGCGTGTGCATCGCCACGGCGTCGCCCCGGGCGGTCCCGAGGTGCAGCACGACCTGCAACGACTGGATCAGCTCGGTGAACACCCGCACCACCGCCGGGTCGACCGCGAAGTCGTGGCGCCGCCGCATCCGCTCGGCGAAGGCCTCCCGGAGCGGGTGCAGGTCGGGCCGGTCGTCCCACCAGGGGTAGCCGAGTTCGGTGTCCAGCTCGCGGCGCAGCACCTCGCGCACGGGCTCGGCGGTGGGGAAGTCCATGTCCGCGATCCAGGCGGGCAGCACGCCGGGACCGGCCGCGGACCACTTGACCCCCGATCGCCGGCGCAGGGAGTCGAGGTCGAGGTCGTCGAACATGGCCGGTGCCCCCTTCGTGCCGTGTGACCGCGCCAGGCGATCGCCTGCGGGCATGCTACGCGCCGACCCGGAACTAGTCATTGACAAGTTGGTGGCCCCGGGTGCATCTTGACAGGGTCAAGTTCGCCTCTTCGGAACAGAGGTCATCCCATGGCTCCCCTGGTCGCCCTGGTCCTTGTCACGTTGTTGCTGCTGGCGGCGGGAGCCGCCGGCGTGCGCCCGCTGAGGCGCTGGCCGGTCGCGGTGCGCGGCGGACTCGCCGCGATGTTCGTGCTGACCGGCGGCGCGCACTTCATCGGCATGCGCGAGCAGCTGATCAGCATGGTCCCGCCCGGCCTGCCCGCGCCGGGACTGCTCGTCACCGTCACCGGGGTCCTCGAACTGCTGGGCGCCGCCGGGTTGCTGTGGCACCGCACCGCGCCGTGGGCGGCGGCCGGGCTGAGCGTCCTGCTCGTCGTGATGTTCCCGGCCAACGTCCACGCCGCTGTCGCGGGAATCCTGCCCGGCGCGGAGGACCAACTGCTCCCGCGCACCGCGATGCAGGTCGTCTTCCTCGCGGCCACCCTGTCCGTCGTGGTGCACCACCTGCGAGCCCGGCGTCGCCCGGTCTCCGGGCGCGCCGCGGCCGCCTGACCGGTTACCGCGGTCCGGCAGTCAAGCCCAACGGACTACTTGCGCACCGTCCATGATGGTCACGCTTCTCGAAGTCGGATGACGATGCCCGCCGCCTCGCCTGCCGAACGTCCGGCCCGGCCTGGCGGTGTGGCGCTCACCCCAGCGGGTCCTCGGCGTTGCGCAGCGCTGCCCGAACATCGCCGTGGAACGGGTCTCCGTGGCCGAAGCACGCGACGTCGACGTCCAGCTCCGCCAAGCGGCGCAGCGAACGCCACGCCCGCTCGCGGTCGACGTCGAAGCCGCCGAGGATCGGCGGGCCTCCGGCAGAGCCGGCCACGGTGTCCCCGGTCAGCAGCACCCGTTGACGCGGCAGGTGCAGTCCGATGCTGCCCGGTGTGTGGCCGGGGATCTCCAGCACCGTGCAGCCACCGGCGAACGGCAGCGAGTCGCCTTCGGACACCTCCCGATCGACCCGGCACGGCGGGCCCTGCGGCGACTTGCCCTCCGGCGTCGCCTGCTCGAAAAGCGGTCGCTCGGCGTCGGTGAGCACCGGTGGTGGGCCGGGCAGCTCACCCCGGACGAAGGGCGCGTCGGCGGCACCCGCCACCACGGTCGCACCGGTCGCCTCGGCGAGCTCGGCCGCCGCACCGGTGTGGTCGACGTGGAAGTGGGTGAGCACGATCCGGCGCAGCTCCTCCGGGGACCGCCCGACCCGCTCCAGCGCCGACAGGATCTGCGGCCCGTGCCCGAGGTCGCCGGCGTCGATCAGCGTCACCTCCCGTTCGTCCAGCCAGAGGTAGGCGTTGAGCAGGTAGGCGGGCGTGCCGGACAACCGGATGCGGTGCAGCCCGGGAACCACTTCGACGATGTCCACCACCGCACGGTAGAGCGGTTCCCGGTTGCCGCACACGGGCTTTCACAGTGGGCGTAAACGAATCCGCCCTGTCCCGGCTCGCGCCGGAGCCCCGGCCGACGAGGGTCAGGATCGGGGTCAGTGGATCTGGCGCTCCTGGCCCCGCCAGAACGGTTCGCGGAGCTTGAACTTCTGGATCTTGCCGGTCGCGGTGCGGGGCAGCTCGTCGATGAAGTCGACGCGCTTGGGGCACTTGTACCCCGCGAGGTGCTCGCGGCAGTGGCCGATGAGGTCCTCGGCGGTGGTGGTGTCGTCTTCGGTGACGACGAGCGCGGTGACGAGCTCGCCCCACTTCTCGTCGGGGATGCCGATCACCGCGACCTCCCGCACGGCGGGGTGGGAGGTGAGCGCGTCCTCGACCTCGATGGACGACACGTTCTCGCCGCCGGTGATGATGACGTCCTTCTTGCGGTCGGCGATGGTCAGGTAGCCGTCGTGCACCGTCCCGCCGTCCCCGGTGTGGAACCAGCCGCCCTCCTGGACGCGCGCGGTCTCCTGCGGGTTCTCCCAGTAGCCGTCGAGGTTGTGGTTGGACTGCGCGAGCACCTCGCCGCCGTCGTCGACGGCGATGCGGACCCCGATCGCCGGGGCCCCGGCACGGCCGAGCAGGCGAGCCTGCTCGGTGCCGTCGAGCTCCGCCCACTCCGAGCGCATCCGGTTGACCGTCAGCAGCGGCGCGGTCTCGGTGAGCCCGTAGATCTGGATGAACTCCCACCCCAGCTCCTCGCGCACGCGCTGGATGGTCCTGGTGGGCGGTGGCGCCCCGGCCACGACGATGCGAACCCGGTCGCGGCCGGGGATCTCGCCCTCCCAGTCCTTGGCGGCGTCCAGCGCGGCGGTGACCACGGCAGGGGCCGCGCACAGGATCGTCACGCCGTGGTCGCGGATGCGGCGCAGGATCTCCGCACCGTCGACCTTGCGCAGCACGACGTGCCTGCCGCCGAGCCCGGTGAGCGCGTAGGGCATTCCCCAGCCGTTGCAGTGGAACATCGGGAGCGTGTGCAGCAGGACGTCGTCGTCGTTCAGCGTGGTGTGCAGACCGAAGACCGTCGCGTTGATCCACAGGTTGCGGTGCGTCAGCTGCACGCCCTTGGGGCGGGCGGTGGTGCCGGAGGTGTAGTTGAGCGTCGCGGTGGCCGCCTCGTCGCCGTCCCAGCGGGCCGGTTCGGCGGTGCTGCCGAAGACGGCGTCGTCGTCCTCGCCGAGCACGAAGGTGTGCTTGGCGGTCGCGGTGTCGAGCAGGTGCCGCAGGTCGGGGTCGACGAGCAGCACGTCGGCGCCGGAGTGCTCGACGATGTAGCGCACCTCGGCAGGCGCCAGCCGGAAGTTGACCGGGACCAGGATGCGTCCCCACCCGGACACGCCGAAGAACGACACCAGCAGCCGGGCCGCGTTGTGGGACACGATCGCCACCCGGCCGCCGACCGGCACGCCCAGCGCGTCCAGTCCGGCCGCCTGCGCGCGGGCCAGCCGGGCCATGTCCCGGTAGGTGAGCGACCCCCACGACGGGGCGGGCTGGTCGGGCTCGTCGACCACCGCCACCCGGTCGGGGTAGACCAGCTCGGCCCGGTCGAGGAAGTCGCGGATCGTCAGGTCGAAGAACATGTCCAGCCCCTTTCTGCCCCGGTCGGGTACCGCCACCGGAGGCCTGATCATGGCTCCGGGGCACCTGCCCCGCTACCCCACAAAGGGGGTAGCGCCGCGGGGGAGCGGCGGGCTCAGCCGATCAGTCCGGCCTGGCGGGCCCGGTTGACGGCCTGGACGCGGTTGGTCGCGTCCAGCTTCTTCATGGCGCTCTTCAGATAGGACTTCACGGTGTTGGGCAGCAGGCCGAGGCGCCGCGCCACCGCGTCGTTGGTGCAGCCGGTCGCCACCAGCGCGAGCACCTCGGTCTCCCGCGGCGACAGCGCGGGCCGGGTGCCGTGCCGGTACCTCCCGTCGTGCGCCTTCACGCGGCGGCACACCTCGAGCAGCCGGCCGCGGGTGCCCTCGTCCTCGATGGTCGCGGCGATGGCCAGGAGCTCGGTGCAGAGCTCGTCGGCCTCGCCGGGGGAGAGCGCGGTGCGCGGTTCGGTCGCGGGGGCGGTCATGCGGGCCAGGCGGCGCAGCACTTCCTGCTCCACCGCGATGTCGCGCTCGACCCGCCGCACGACCCGTTCCGCCGCGCGCAGCACGTCGTCGCCGAAGTGCGTGCGCTGCCGCCCGGCCGCATAGAGGACGGCGTGCGTGCCGTCGCCGACCCGGATCGGCAGGGCGAGCATCGCGCGCAGACCCTCGGGTGCCACGGCGGCGTCGTAGCGGTGGGTGATCTCCTCGGCGGTGAGGTAGTCGGCGACCGCGGAGGGGCGGGCCAGCGCGAGCACCTTGCCGCCGAGCCCGGCGCCGGAGCTGACGGTGAGGTTCAGCAGCGACCGGGTGGCGGTGCCGCTCAGCTGGTCGATGACGAAGCGGCGCCGGTCCGCCGAGACCGCGCCGCCGAAGGCGACCGGCAGCTCGGTCGCTTCCCGCAGCGCCCGCACACCTCGCGCGAGCAACACGCCCAGGTCCGGTGGGGACTGGTCCGACGGCGTTGTCATGGAGCGTCCTCGCAGGTCACAGCAGTGCCGACACCGGCCCCTAGCCTGCCGGCGCCGGCGAGCTGCCTTGTGTTGCGGAGCACACTACTTCAGCGGGACGCCGAACGCCTCGCACCCGGCGAGCACGCCTGCCTCTGTCTAGGGCAGGTGGCGGACGGACTCCTGGTGGGCGCGCACCTCGTCCGGGGTGAACAGCACCGGCTTGTTCCGGAAGGACAGTAACAGCTCGCGCTCCTCGCTCCTGGATTCATCGCTCGGTTCCGACGAGAGCGGCACGTTCGATCTCGTCGAAGGCGGTGGTGTTCTCGTCGCCGCGGTCGCGCCCACACCAGGAACCCGCGACGGCGAGCACGAACGCCGCGGGCACCGACACCAGCGCGGGGATGGTCAGCGGGAACAGCGGTGCCACGCCGGTGACCAGCCCGGTCGGGCCGAGGACGTTCGGGCTCACCGCGACGAGGCCGAGGCTGACCAACAGGCCGCCTGCCAGCGCCCAGCTCGCCCCGGTCCGGTTGAACCCGCGCCAGTAGATCGACAGCACCAGCACGGGCATGTTCGTGCTCGCCGCGACCGCGAAGGCCACGTTGGCCAGGAACGCCAGGTTGAAGTGCTTCGCCGCCAGCGCGAGCAGCATCGCCACCAGCGCGATGCCGACCAGCGACAGCCGTGCCGCCCGCAGCTGCCCGCGCGGTGACACCGCGCCGCGCTTGACGACGTGGGTGTAGAGGTCGTGGGCGAACGCGCCGGAGGTGGCGATGGCGACACCGGCGAGCACCGCCAGGATGGTGGCCAGCGCGACGCCGACGACGGCCGCGCGCAGCGCCTCTCCGCCGAGCACCTCGGCGAGCTGCACGGCGGCGAGGTTGCCCTTCTCGTGCGCGGCCTCGATGCCGGGTGCTCCGACCGCGCGCAGCGCGCCGTAGCCGAGGAACGGCAGGACGAGGTAGAACGCGCTGAACACCCACAGCGCGACCAGCCCGGAGCGGCGCGCGGCGGGGGCGTCGCGGACGGTGAGGAAGCGGACCATCACGTGCGGCAGGCCCATCACGCCGAGGGCGAGGGCCAGCTGCTGGGAGATGGTGTCGGCGGTGCCGGTGATCCCGAGCGGCTCGGCGACCACGGCCGCCGCGGGCAGCCCGCGCACGACGCCGAGCGGGTCCGGCCCGTACTCGGCCAGCACCAGCAGCAGGACCGTCGCCGTGCCGCCGAGCAGCAGCCCGGTCTTGAGCACCTGCACCCACGTCGTGGCCAGCATGCCGCCGAACGTGGTGTAGACGACCATGAGCACGCCCAGGACGAGCACCGCCGCGCTGAACTCCACTCCCAGCAGCGCCTGCACCAGCAGCCCCGCGCCGACGAACTGGATCACCATGTACATCGCGGAGATGACGATCGTGGTGACCGCCAGCCAGCCGCGCAGGCCGCGTCCGCGGAAGCGCGCCGCGACGGCGTCGGCGAGGGTGAAGCGGCCGAGGTTGCGCAACGGCTCGGCGATGACCAGCAGCACCAGCAGATAGGCCAGCGGCACGGCCGATGCCAGGTAGAAGCCGTTGAATCCGGTCAGCGCGATGGCGCCGCTGATGCCGAGGAACGAGGCCGCCGAGACGTAGTCGCCTGCGATGGCCAGCCCGTTGCCGACGGTCCCTACCTGTCCCTCGGCGACGTAGTGCGACGAGGCCGAGGTGTTGCGCCTGGCCGCGACCCAGGTGATGGCCAGGGTGAGCGCGAGGATGCCGGCGACGATCGAGACGCTGAGGATCACCCCCGCTCACCCCGCTGCTTCCCGGCTCGCACCAGCGCGTCCATCCGCCGCGCCCACCGCGCGTAGCCGTGCGCGACCGCGAGGATGACGCCGAAGATCGCGAAGCCGGCCCAGTAGGCGGTGCCGAGACCGGCGATCCGGCCGGAGAGCACCGTCGTGGACGTGGTGAGCGCGACGTAGCCGAGGAATCCGGCGAGCAGCACGCCCGCGCTGCCGAGGGCGAGCGACCGGCGGCGCTTGGCCATGACGAGCACCGCGTCCTCGTCGCTTCCGGTGGGACGGTCCGGCGATGGAGCAGCCATGAGCCCTCGCAGTCGGTGAGATGGCCTGAACGGCGACGAGATAGTCAAACATTGGATTGATGCGAGAGAGTAGTGACGCACCGCACAGCTCACAAGGAGGGTTGCCCACTTACTCGGTCAAGGCGCTGGCTCGGGCTGGCGCGGACTTCGGGGGGCGGGTGAACGGGCGCTCGCAGCCAGTTCGATGAGCTGTTTTGGAAGAAGTGCCGGTCTTTTGCGAGCCGAGGCGGGCTGGGGGATCAGGTATCGCCGTGCGGCAGTCGGTCGCTATGGGGGACCGCTGGCTCTGTCCGGGCGAACTCACGCCGGAGCCTTCCGTCGTCGCGTTGCTTGACTTAGTGTGCGGCACCACAGTTGACTAGTAAAAGCTTTGATCGAAGTGGAGAAGTCATGGGTGCGAAGCCGTTCGCGTCGTCGGGAGACCTGGCCGACAAGGAGCAGACGCTGGAGGTGCTGGCCGACGGCGTGTACGCGCTGACCGCCGAGGGCGATCCGAACGTCGGTGCCGTCGAGGGCGAGGACTTCCTGGTCTGTTTCGAGGCCCTGGCCACGCCCACCGCCGCCCGGGAGTGGCTGGCCAGGCTGCGCGAGCACACCGACAAGCCGGTCAAGTACCTGGTGCTGTCGCACTACCACGCGGTGCGGGTGCTGGGCGCGAGCGCGTTCGACGCCGAGGTCGTCATCGCCCACGACGACACCCGAGCGTTGATCGCCGAACGCGGCAAGCAGGACTGGGAATCGGAGTTCGGGCGGATGCCGAGGCTGTTCAAGGAACCGGAGTCGATCCCGGGTCTCACCTGGCCGAGCGTGACGTTCAGCGACCGGCTGACGATTCCGCTGGGCGGCGACCGGGGCGAGTTGGAGTTGCGCCACTGCGGCCGGGGGCACACCGAGGGCGACATCGTCGGCTGGCTGCCGCAGCAGCGCATCCTGTTCGCAGGCGACCTGGTCGAGGCGCAGGCCGCGCTCTACACCGGCGACGCCTTCCACCTCGACTGGTCGACCTCCACATTGGACTCCGTGGCGGCTCTGGACGCCGAGGCGCTGGTCGGCGGACGGGGCGCGGTCGCCCGCGGTCGTGACCGAGTGCGCGCCGCGATCGAGCAGACCAGGCATTTCCTGGAGGTGATGATCCGAGAGGTCCGCGCGGAGCAGGAGCGCGACGGCACGCTCAAGGGCGCCTTCGACGCCTGCCACGCCGCTCTGGTCGGCACCTACGGGCGCTGGCCGATCTTCGAGCACTGCCTGCCCTTCGACGTGGCACGCCTGTGGGACGAACTGTCCGGTGTGGAGCGTCCGGTGATCTGGACCGCCGAGCGCGACCGCGAGGTCTGGGACCGGTTGCAGGGCTGAGCCGTCGCCGATTGGAGCCCGATGAACGCGAGTCAGTCCCCGCCGGTGCTGGTGCTGGGCGGCGGTCCCGTCGGGCAGACCACCGCGCTCCTGCTGGCCCGGTGGGCGGTGCCGGTGGTGCTGCTCGACCAGCGTCCGCGGCGCGACCCGGTCGGTTCGAAGGCGATCTGCCAGCAGCGCGACGTCCTCGACGTGTGGAACGCGGTGGGAGCCGGGCGCCGGATCGCGGACGAGGGAGTCACCTGGACCACCGCGCGCACCTTCTACCGCGACCGCGAGCTGTTCGGGTACTCCTTCCAGGAACGGGGCAGTCCGGCTTTCCCGCCGTTCGTCAACCTCTCCCAGGCCCGCACCGAGGAGATCCTGGACGAGCGCATCGCGGCCGAACCGCTCATCGACGTCCGGTGGGACCACCGAGTCACCGGGATCGAGCAGGACGGAGCCGGGGTCCGGCTCCGCTGCGACACGCCGGAGGGGACGGCCACCGTCGAGGGCTGCTGGGCGGTGGCCTGCGCCGGGGCGCGCGGTGACGCGGTGCGGCGGATGCTGGGCGTGGAGTTCGCCGGGCGGTCGTTCGACGACCGGTTCCTGATCTGCGACATCCGCACCGACCTGCCGGACTGGGCGGAGGAGCGGCGCTTCTACTTCGACCCGGCGTGGAACCCCGGCAGACAGGTGCTCATCCACCCGTGCCCGGACTCCACCTTCCGCATCGACTGGCAGGTCCCGGCGGGCTACGACCTCGACGCCGAGGAGGCGTGCGGAGCGCTGGACGAGCGGATCCGCGCGATCATCGGCGAGCGCCCGTACGAGATCGTGTGGAAGTCGGTGTACCGGTTCCACTCGCGGCTGGTGGACCGGATGCGGGCCGGCCGCGTCCTGCTGGCGGGCGACTGCGCCCACCTGGTGTCCCCGTTCGGTGCGCGGGGCCTCAACTCCGGTGTGCAGGACGCCGAGAACGCGGCGTGGAAGATCGCCTTCGTCGTGCACGGCTGGGCGGGCGAACGGCTGCTCGACAGCTACCACGACGAACGACACGCGGCCGCGGTGGAGAACCTGGAGGTCACCGGCACGACGATGCGTTTCCTGGTCCCCGGTGACGAGCAGGAGCGGCAGCGGCGCACCGCGATCCTGGAGCGTGCCGCGCACGACCGCACGGCGTGGGCCGAGGTCGACTCCGGACGGCTGTCCGAGCCGTACTGGTACGCCCGCTCGCCGCTTACGACCCCGAGCGCCGCCCGTCCGCCCGCGTGCCGCCCGGAACGGGGGAGGACACCGCGACCCGGTCCCGGCGTGCTGGTGCCGGACGCGCCGGTGTCGGTTCCCGGCAGGGGCACGACCCGGTTCCGGGAACTGGCGCGGGACGGTGTGCTGCTGCTGGCCTGCGGTGGGGTCGACCAGACCGAGGTGCGTGCCGCGGCCACCGGGATCGCGGCCCCGGTGCGTTGTCTCGACCTAGCCGCGATCGACCGCGCCGGCGCGCTCGGGGAGGCACTGTCGGCCGGGCCGGGCGAGCTGTGGGTGATCAGGCCGGATGCCCATGTCGCGGCCGTACTCACGCACCCGGACCGCACCGCCGTGCTCTGCGCCCTGCGCAAGCTCCTCGCCGCATCCCCGGCTCAGCCCATGCGGTCCGGGGCCGAAAGGCCGGCGTCCACTTCGTGAGTCCTTCGGGTCGCCAGGGCAACCCGAAAGATTCACGGGTAGGTCTGCGCCGGACTCGTCGCCGTGTCCCCGGCGGCGAGTCCGGTCCGAGCGTGGTGCCCTGGTTGCGGGTGCGCGGGGCGGGACGGACACTGCGGAAGCCGTTGCGGCCGACGACCGGGGGAGACGCATGGGTCTGGACAACGCTCGTGCCGTTGCCGATGCCGTCCTGTTCGAGGGATACCTGCTCTACCCGTACCGCGCCTCGGCGTTGAAGAACCGCATGCGCTGGCAGTTCGGCGTGCTCGCGCCGAACTCCGGTGGCGCGGGCGAGCCCTCCCACGCGCGGACCGAATGCCTGGTCGAGCCCGGGGCGGAACCGGTGTTCGACATCCGGGTGCGCTTCCTGCACCTGCGCAGGCACGCGACCACCCCTTCGTGGGATGAGGGCGTGGTGCGCGAGATCCCCGTGGCGGCCAGCATCCGCGACGAGGGCACCCACGAGTTCCCCTGGGAGATCGGCGAAGACGGCGAAGCCGGGCGAGACGAGCGCACGTGTCGGCTCAACGGAGTGGTCCGCCTCGAGGTGCGCGGCGTCGAGGACGCCTCGGAACTGCGCAAGGTCGCGGTCACCGTGGAGAACCGGACTCCGTGGACGCCGCGTCCGGGCGACGGCCGCGACGAGATGCTTCGCCGCGCCATGGTGTCGGCCCACACCATGCTGGCCGTCCAGGACGGCGGATTCCTCTCGCTGCTCGACCCGCCGCAACGGGCCCGCGCGGCGGCGAAGTCCTGTCGCAACGAGCACACCTGGCCGGTGCTGGTGGGCGAGCCGGGCTCGAACGACGTCGTGCTGTCGGCGCCGATCATCCTCTACGACCACCCGGCGGTGTCGGCGCAGAGCCCCGGGGACCTGTTCGACGCCACCGAGATCGACGAGATCCTCACGCTGCGCACCATGACCCTGACCGATGCGGAGAAGCAGGAGGTCAGGGAGACCGACCCGCGTGCGGCCGAGCTGATCGAACGCACCGAGGGTCTGCCGCCCGAGATCCTCGAACGCCTGCACGGCACGGTGCGCTTCCCGCAGCGGGAGGGACGATGAGCGGCAAGGTCCTCGTCGCGGGCATCGGGAACGTGTTCCTGGGCGACGACGGCTTCGGGGTGGAGGTCGTGGGCCGCCTGCTGGAGGAGGAACACCCCGCAGGCGTGCGGGTCGCCGACTTCGGCGTCCGCGGCGTCCACCTCGCCTACGAGCTGATGAACGGGTACGACGCCGTGGTGCTCGTGGACGCGGTGCCCCTGTCGGAGGAGCCGGGCACCGTCCAGGTCGTCGAGGTCGACCTGGACGCCGTCGAGCCGGCGGCCCCCGGCGCGGCCGCCCCGGTGATGGACGCCCACGGCATGACGCCCGACGCGGTGTTCGGCCTGTTCAGAGCTCTCGGCGGCAGCGTCGGCAGAGCGCTGGTGGTGGGCTGCCGGCCCCTGGACTGCTCGGAGCGGATGGGCCTGTCCGAACCGGTCGCCGGAGCCGTCGACCGGGCTGCCGGCCTCGTGCGCGAGCTGGTCGGCGAACTGACCGCCGCGCCGCGGGCGGAACCCGGTTTCGAACCGCGCCGCTGAGCCGCCGGGACTGTCGCAAGGGGACGATCACGTCGTCCACAACGGACGGAAGATCCCGCTGCGCGACACGGCCACCGGCTCTACCTTGGGAATCCGGACCCGCCGCAGCTCGGCGGTCCCCGCACCGAACGGGACGCGGGGCCAGGCGACCAGGGGGAGGTGGCCGATGAGCTCGACGCCCACGGCCTTCGACGAGGTCCACATCCTGTGGACATCCGAGGGGATGAGCTGTGACGGCGACACGGTGTCGGTGACCAACGCGACGCTGCCCAGCATCGAGGACGTGGTGCTCGGCACGGTGCCGGGGCTGCCGAAGGTGCACCTGCACAACAAGGTGCTGGCCTACGAGACCGGCTCGGACTTCATGGCGGCCTTCCACCAGGCCGCCCGCGGCGAGCTGGAGCCGTTCATCTTCGTCGTCGAGGGCTCCATCCCCAACGAGAACATCAATCCCGAGGGCTACTGGACCTCGATGGGCAACGACCCGGACACCGGCGAGCCGATCACCCTCAACCAGTGGATCGACCGCCTGGCGCCGAAGGCGTGGGCAGTCGTGGCTGCGGGCACCTGCGCCACCTACGGCGGCATCCACGCGATGGCGGGAAACCCGACCGGCTGCATGGGGCTGGCCGACTACCTCGGCCCGGACTTCCGCACCGCGGGCGGGCTGCCGATCGTCAACGTGCCGGGATGCCCGGTGCAGCCGGACAACTTCATGGAGACCCTGCTGTGGGTGCTGCACCAGGCCGCGGGGCTGGCTCCGACCATCCCGCTCGACGAGCAGCTGCGGCCGACGTGGCTGTTCGGCAAGACGGTGCACGAGGGCTGCGACCGCGCCGCCTACTACGAGCAGGCCGACTTCGCCAAGGACTACAACTCGCCGAAGTGCCTGGTGAAGGTCGGGTGCTGGGGGCCGGTGGTGAACTGCAACGTCACCAAGCGCGGCTGGATGGACGGCATCGGCGGCTGCCCCAACGTCGGCGGCATCTGCATCGCCTGCACCATGCCGGGCTTCCCGGACAAGTTCATGCCGTTCATGGACGAACCGCCGGGCGGCACCCTGTCGGCCGGGCTGCTGCGGGCCTACGGCCCGTTCGTCCGGATGATGCGCGGTTTCACCAATCGCAACGTCGACCGGGAACCGAAATGGCGCCACAACGGCCACGAGCTCACCACCGGCTACCAGCCGCGGTGGCCGAACCGATAGTCCCCGAGGGAGAACGCACACATGGCCACTCAGCGGACCAAAGCCGGTGCGCAGCAGCGCAACATCGTCGACGTCGAGTTCGACCCGATCACCCGGATCATCGGCAACCTGGGGATCTACACCAAGGTCGACTTCGCCAACAACGAGGTCGTGGAGTGCAAGAGCACCTCCTCGATCTTCCGCGGCTACAGCGTCTTCATGAAGGGCAAGGACCCGCGCGACGCGCACTTCATCACCAGCCGGATCTGCGGCATCTGCGGTGACAACCACGCGGTCTGCTCGATCTACGCGCAGAACATGGCCTACGGGGTCAAGACCCCGCCGCTGGGCGAGTGGATCATCAACCTCGGCGAGGCGGCCGAGTTCATGTTCGACCACACCATCTTCCAGGACAACATGGTCTTCATCGACTTCTGCGAGAAGATGGTCTCGGAGACCAACCCCGGCGTCGTCCGGCAGGCCGAGCAGAAGGCCGCGCCGCGCGGCGACATCCACGGCTACCGCACCATCGCCGACATCATGCGCTCCTTCAACCCCTTCGAGGGCGAGATGTACAAGGCGGCGCTGGAGATGAGCCGGGTGACCCGGGAGATGTGCTGCCTCATGGAGGGCAGGCACGTGCACCCGTCCACGCTGTACCCGGGCGGGGTGGGCACGGTGGCCACGCCGCAGGTCTTCACCGACTACCAGGTCCGGCTGGTGCGGGTGCTGGACTTCATCAAGCGCGCCGTGGCGATGAACGACGACGTCTTCGACTTCTTCTACGAGGCGCTGCCCGGCTACGAGGAGGTCGGCAGGCGGCGCACGCTGCTGGGCTGCTGGGGCTGCTTTCAGGACCCGGAGGTCGTCGACTACGACTACCGCAACATGACCGAGTGGGGCCGGTCGATGTTCGTCACGCCCGGCATCGTGGTGGACAACGAGCTGGTCACCACCAACCTGGTCGACATCAACCTCGGGATGCGCATCCTGCTCGGCAGCTCCTACTACGAGGACTGGACGAGCGAGCACACGTTCGTCGACCGCGACCCGCTGGGCAACCCGGTCGACCAGCGCCACCCGTGGAACCAGACCACGCTGCCCGCGCCGCAGAAGCGCGATCTCGACGGCGGCAACTACAGCTGGGTGATGAGCCCGCGCTGGTTCGACAAGCGCACCGGCGACCACCTCGCGCTGGACACCGGCGGCGGACCGATCGCGCGGCTGTGGTCCACGGCGCTGGCCGGGCTGGTCAACACGCCCTACGTGCGTTCCACCGGGCGAAGCGTGGAGATCGACCTGCCGCGCGGCCAGTCGTTGCCCGACATGCAGCTGGAGTGGACGCCGCCGGCGTTCCCCAACACGATCGAGCGCAACCGCGCGCGGATGTACTTCGTCGCCTACGCCGCGGGGATGGCGCAGTACTTCCTGGACCGCGCGCTGGCCGAGGTGCGCTCGGGCAACACCAAGGTGTTCGCCGACTTCAACGTCCCGGACGAGGCCATCGGCGTCGGGTTCCACGAGGCCGTGCGCGGTGTGCTGTCGCACCACCTGGTCATCCGCGACGGCAAGATCGCCAACTACCACCCGTACCCGCCGACGCCGTGGAACGCCAGCCCGCGCGACTTCTACGGCACGCCGGGGCCCTACGAGGACGCGGTGCAGGGCCAGCCGATCTTCGAGGAGAACGGGCCCGACGACTTCAAGGGCATCGACATCATGCGCACCGTGCGCAGCTTCGACCCGTGCCTGCCGTGCGGGGTCCACATGTACCTCGGCGGTGGCCGGGTGCTGCAGAAGTCGCATTCGCCGATGTTCGGCGGCTCGGCGTGACGGGACGGGGACGCCATGTCTTGGGACGATGAGCAGGCCAGGGAGCACGTCGGCCGGGTCGAGGCGCTGCTGTCGGCGCTGGAGTCGCGCCAGGACGCCGCGGGCGCGCAGGCGCTGGAGGCGGTGCGGGCGCTGGTCGCCCTCTACGGCGACTGCCTCGCGCGGGTGCTGGAGCGCGTCGAGCGCTCCGGCGACCGCGCACTGCTCACCGAGCTGGGCGAGGACGAGCTGGTCTCGCACCTGCTGCTGGTGCACGACCTGCACCCGGTGGACACCGAGACCCGGGTGCGGCGGGTCCTGGCCGAGGTGGCGCGCTTCGCGGGCGGCGGCGTGGAGCTGCTGTCCTTCACCGAAGGGGCGGTGCGCGTGCGGATCGGCTCGGGTGGCTGCGGTTCGACGTCCGGTCGCCTGCGGGCGGCCGTGGAGGACGCCCTGTCCCAGGCCGCCCCGGAGGTCGGCCGCGTCGAGGTGGTGGAGGAGCCGGCGCCGAAGGCGGCGGCGGTGATCCCGGTGGAGGCGCTGTTCGCCGGTGGAAGCGTTCCGGGTGGTGCGTGAGCGATGACGCGTTCGTTCGCCGGTTCACCGCTGCGCCGGATGGCGCGGGGGCAGCCGACCGCGGGGGAGGCCGCCCCCGAGGAACGATGCGACCTGTGCTCCGAGCCGCTGCCCGGAGGCCACCGCCACCTCGTCGACCTCGAAACCGGTGAGATCTCCTGCGCGTGCCAGCCCTGCGGTGTCCTGTTCGACCACCGCGCCGCCGGCGGCGGCCACTACCGGCTGATCCGCACCCGACCGCGCCCGCTGGAGGACTTCCGGCTCGACGACCTCGGCTGGGCCGCCCTGGGAATTCCGGTGGACCTGGCCTTCTTCGTGCGCGGCGGCGAGTCCGACCGCGTCACCGGCTACTACCCGAGTCCGATGGGGACGATGCGCTCCGAGCTGGAGTTCGGCACCTGGCAGCAGCTCGTCGAGGACAACCCGGTGCTGGGCGGGCTGGAACCGGACGTGGAGGCGCTGCTGGCCAACCGCGTCGGCGGTGCGCGCGAGTACTGGCTGCTGCCGCTCGACGAGTGCTACCGGCTGGTGGCGGTGCTGCGCACCCGGTGGCAGGGCTTCAACGGCGGCGACGAGGTCTGGGAGCACGTGCGGCGGTTCTTCGCCGAGCTGTCCCCGGATGCCGGCCGGCGGGCCGGAACCTCAGGTGGGGAGGAATGACATGGGTAGGATCAGAGTGGGCAGACCGGACGTAAAGGTCGACGGGCCCTCCCACACCCGGGGTGTGCCGGAGGGCAACACCGAGGGCAACTACGAGCGGCAGCGCGGTCACCTGCCCGACGGCACCTCGACAGCCGCGCGCTCCACCGGGATCCGGCCGAGGCGCAAGGGGCCGATCCTGCCGGGCATGCCGAACCTGTCGCCGTCGTGACCACCGGCGAGCAGGAGGTCCCGGCCGGCGCCCGCGCCGGTGCCGGTGAGCCGGACGGGCGGCAGGCGGCGCCGGAGCTGGCCTTCCAGGTCACCGGCGCGGCACCGGTGCGCTTCGCGGCGGTGCCGACGCTGTCGTTCCGGATCGGGGTGAGCAGGACCGGCGGTGGCCCGGTCCGCTCCATCACGCTCACCACGACCGTCCGGATCGCGGCGCCCCGACGGCGCTACCGGCCGGAGGAGCAGGCGCTGCTCACCGAGCTGTTCGGCACTCCCGACCAGTGGGCCCGCACGATGCGTCCGCTGCCGTGGGCCCGGTCGACGACGGTGGTCGCGCCGTTCACCGACAGCACCGCGACCGAGGTGCCCGTGGCGTGCACGTGGGACGTCGAGCTGGCCGTGGCAAAGTACTTCCTGGCGGTGCGCGACGGCGGTGTCCCGCTGGACTTCATGTTCAACGGCACCGTTTTCTTCGAAGGCGAGGACGGGCGGCTGCGCACCGCGCAGATCTCGTGGTCGACCGACACGACGTTCTTGCTGCCCGCGGAGCTGTGGCACGAGGTGGTCGACGCCTCTTCGCCCGGCAACGCGTGGCTGCGCCTATCCCGGGACACCTTCGAGCGGCTCTACGCCCGCAGGAGCCGGTCCGCGGCAGGCGGGTGGGACGAGGTGGTCAACGCACTGCTCGACGACGTCGAGCCGGATCCGGGACGACAGCCATGAGCGCGGTGGAGCCCGCGGGCCGGGGCGTCGAGTTCCGCAGGGGCAGCCGGGTCCGGCTGCGGCCCGCGCAGCGCGCCGACATCGTCGACCTGACGCTGTCGGGCCGGACCGCGCGGGTGGACCGGGTGGAGGAGTACGAGGACGGCCGGATCCACGTCGTGGTCGCCCTCGACGGCGACCCCGCCTGCGACCTCGGCGCGATGAGCCAGATCGGGCACCGCTTCTTCTTCGCGCCCGAGGAGCTGGAACCGATCGGCGGCGAGCAGGACGGCAGCGCGGTCCTGGTGGCCGCGGTCGGTGACGCGTTCGTCCCCGGTGGCGGGTTCGGCGCCTCCGTGGTCGAGCGGCTGCGGGCCCGGGAGCACCGCCACGACGTGCGCCTCAACGACTTCGGCATCCGGACGTCGGATCTCGTGCGCGCGGTGGCCGACGAGGACTTCCACGCCGTGTTGCTGGTCTGCGCGCTGCGGCAGGGCCGCCGGCCCGGTGCCGTGTCGGTGTGGGAGGCCGCCGCGGTGACCACTCCGGAGTCCGACGACGCGGCGTTCGTCTTCGCCCTCACGCGGCGGCTCCAGCGGCACTGCGGCCGGGTTCTCGTGCTGGCCGGTGAGCCGGCGCGCGGCGGCGCGGCCGAACACCTCGACGAAGCGGTCCGGGTCCTCGACACCCTGGTCGGGGACATCACGACGGCCCGCCAGGCACCGACAGGACGGTGAGTTCCCCATGTGCGACGAAATCCACATCTCGCGGCGGGCGCTGCGCATCACCGCGGCCCTCCTCGCCGCCACCGCGCTGTTCGCGGTGCTGAAGCAGCTTCCGGAGATCCGGCGCTACATCAAGTCCGAGCGGATGTGAACGACCGTCCAACATCGACGGTCGTCACGCACGGGCGGGTCTGATCGATTTGTGGGCCCGCCGCACCGGACTTAGCTTGAGACCGCCCGCGAACACGGACCCATGGGAGAAGTGACCGCATGCAACGGTCGTCCGACAACGGCGCCTGCGACGCGCTGGACGTGATCTTCGCGCGCCGCGCCGATCCCGTGGCCGAACTGCTGGACGACGCCGAGGCGGTCGCGCGGACCTGCCACGCGATGGCGCGCCGGTTCCACGCCGGCGGCAAGCTCGTCGTCTTCGGCAACGGCGGTCCCAGCACCGACGCCCAGCACGTGGCGGTGGAGTTCGTGCACCCCGTGATCGTGGGCAAGCGCGCGCTGCCCGCCGTCTCGCTCACCTCCGACGTGGCCACCGTGACCGGCGTCGCCAGCGGCAGCGGCCTCGACGAGATCTTCGCCCACCAGGTGCACCACCTCGCCGACCCCGACGACATCGCGCTGGGCATCTCCACCGACGGGCGTTGCGCAAACGTCCGCCGCGGGCTGGAGGCGGCGCGCGCCCGGGGGCTGCTGACCGTCGGGCTGGTCGGCGGCGACGGCGGTTCGATCGCGGCGGGCGGGTTCGACCACGTGCTCGTCGCGCGGGCCACCGATCCCCGCGTCGTCAAGGAGGTGCACGTGACGATGTACCACGTGCTGTGGGAGCTGGTGCACGTGTTCTTCGACCACCCGGGCACGCTCGAGGCGGAGGCGGGCGCATGAGCGCCGGGCCGTCGCGGGAGCAGGCACCGGCGTGCACCGGTGAGCGCTGCGTGACGTGCTCGGACGAGGCGGTCGCCGTCGAGGTCCTGCGGCTGCTCGACGACGGGCTGGCGCTGGTGGCCACCGACGCGGGCGAGGAGGAAGTGAGCGTGGCCCTCGTCCCGGCCCGCGTCGGCGACACCGTGCTGGTCCACGCCCGCGAAGCCATCGCGATCATGAAGGGGTGAGCGACGTGGACTCCACTCGCGGCGAGGCTTCCGGGACCGAGGCGCTCTACCCGTTCCTCAGTCCCGCCCACACCGACGTCGGCGGCGTGCTGAACGAGGTCAGGCGGTCCACTCAGGACAAGGTCCGTGAGATCATGGCGCTGCGCGAGCAGGTCCGGCTGCGCGACGGCCGGAAGCTGGTCGAGTGCGCCGAGGCGATGGCCGAGCGCTTCCGCGCCGGGGCGCGGTTGTTCGCCTTCGGCAACGGCGGAAGCTCCACCGACGCCCAGGACCTGGCGAGCCTGTTCCTGCACCCGGGGCCGGGATGGCGCGCGCTGCCCGCGTTCGGTCTCACCAGCGACATCGCCGTGGTCACGGCGCTGTCCAACGACGTCGGCTTCGACGTGGTCTTCGCGCGCCAGATCGGCGCGTTCGGGCGTCCCCAGGACATCGCCGTCGGCCTGTCCACCAGCGGCAACTCGGCCAACCTCCTGCGCGCCTTCGACGAGGCCGCCCGCCGCGGGATGCTCACCGTGGGCATCGCGGGCGACCGGGGCGGCAAGATGGCCGAGTCCGCCGGCATCCACCACCTGTTCGTGGTGCCCTCGGCCTCGGTGCACCGCATCCAGGAGGCCCAGACCACGCTCTACCACGCGCTGTGGGAGCTCACCGCCACGGCGCTGGGTCCCGCCGACTGACCGACCGACCTGAGGAGAGCAGATGTGCCTGGCGATTCCGGGTGAGGTGCTCGAAGTCCTCGCCGACCGGCCCGAACTGGCCAAGGTGGACGTCAGCGGCGTCCGCCGCAACATCAACATCGGCCTGCTGGGCGACGAGCCGCCGGAGCCGGGCGAGTGGGTGCTGATCCACGTCGGCTTCGCGCTGTCCAAAATAGACGAGTCCGAGGCGCGGGCGGTCCTGGAGTTCCTGGAGAGCGTCGGCCAGGCCTACGCCGACGAGCTCGAAGCCCTGCACGACTCGCGCATCGACTAGGAGCCGCCCCATGCGTTTCGTCGACGAGTACCGCGACGCGGCCAAGGCCCGCGCGCTGTCGGCCAAGATCAGGGACCTGTGCGAACCGGGCCGCCAGTACAAGTTCATGGAGGTGTGCGGCGGGCACACCCACACGATCTACAAGCACGGCCTGGAGGACTACCTCCCGGAGAACATCACGCTGGTGCACGGTCCCGGCTGCCCGGTGTGCGTGATCCCGATGGGCCGCGTCGACGACGCGATCCACATCGCAGGCCGCCCCGGCGTGCTGATGACCTCGTTCGGCGACATGATGCGGGTGCCCGGCGGCAACGGCACCTTCTTCGACTCCAACGCCGAGGGCACCAACATCAGGATGGTCTACTCGCCGCTGGACTCGATCAAGCTCGCGCGGCAGAACCCCGAGCAGCACGTGGTGTTCATGGCCATCGGGTTCGAGACCACCGCGCCGTCCACGGCGATGACGCTGCTGCGCGCGGAGCAGGAGGGGCTGGAGAACTTCTCGGTCTTCTGCAACCACGTGACCATCATCCCGGCGATCAAGGCGATCCTGGACTCACCGGACCTGCGGCTGGACGGGTTCCTCGGTCCCGGCCACGTCTCGACGGTGATCGGCTGCCGTCCCTACGAGTTCATCGCCCGCGACTACGGCAAGCCGCTGGTGGTCTCCGGCTTCGAGCCACTGGACATCCTGCAGTCGGTCTACATGCTGCTGCTCCAGCTCGCCGAAGGCCGTTCGGAGGTCGAGAACCAGTACACCCGCGTCGTGCCGTGGGACGGCAACACCACCGCGCTGGCGGTCATCTCGCGGACCATGGAGCTGCGCCCGTACTTCGAGTGGCGCGGGCTGGGCTTCATCTCGCACTCGGCGCTGCGCCTGCGCGAGCGCTACGAGCGGTTCGACGCCGAGAAGCTGTTCGAGCTGCCCGGGGTCCGCGTCGCCGACCCGAAGGCGTGCCAGTGCGGCGAGGTCCTCAAGGGCGTGCTCAAACCGTGGGAGTGCAAGGTGTTCGGCACCGCCTGCACGCCGGAGACGCCGATCGGGACGTGCATGGTCTCGCCGGAGGGCGCCTGCGCCGCCTACTACAACTTCGGCCGCTTCAGCCGCGAACGCGTCAAGGAGGCGAGCAGGACGTGAGCAGCGATCAGGACGCCACCGCCGGCGTGGAGCCGGGGCGCACGCCGGGGTGGGTCGCCGACGCGATGGTCCACCACGAGCGGGAAGGGCAGCCGGGCTCCGGCCACGCCACGCGCGAGGAGCAGGTCCTCGAACGCATCGACCGGGCGCGACGGCGCAAGGCGAAGGTCAAGGAGGACCGCGTCACGCTGGCCCACGGTTCGGGTGGCAAGGCGACCCAGACGCTGGTCGAGGCGATCTTCCTGGAGAGCTTCCGCAACCCGCTGCTGGAGCGGATGGAGGACGGCGCCGAGCTCGCGGTCAACGGATCCCGGCTGGCGTTCACGACCGACTCCTTCGTGGTCTCCCCGCTGTTCTTCCCCGGCGGCGACATCGGCGACCTCGCCGTCAACGGCACGGTGAACGACCTGGCGGTCTCCGGAGCGACCCCGCTCTACCTGTCGGCGGGCTTCATCATCGAGGAGGGCTTCCCGGTCGCCGAGCTGACCCGCATCGTCGAGTCGATGTCGGCGGCGGCTGCGCGCGCGGGCGTTCAGGTCGTCACCGGGGACACCAAGGTCGTGCAGAAGGGCAAGGCGGACGGCTGCTACGTCAACACCGCCGGCGTCGGCCTCATCGAGACCGGCCACCGGCTGGGGGCCGACACCGCCCGGCCCGGCGACGCGGTGCTGGTGTCGGGTCCGATCGGGGACCACGGCGTGACGGTGATGCTCGAACGCGGCGAGCTGGACATCGACGCCGACATCACCTCCGACACCGCCGCCGTCAACGGCATGGTCGCCGGCCTGCTGGCGGCCGTTCCCGGCGTCCGGGCGATGCGCGACGCGACCCGCGGCGGCGTGGCCACCGTGCTGAACGAGATCGCCAGGGCATCGGACGTGTCGGTCGTGGTGGACGAGGCCGAGGTCCCGGTGCGCACCGAGGTTCGCGGCGCCTGCGAGCTGCTGGGCATCGACCCGCTCTACGTCGCCTGCGAGGGCCGGATCGTGGTGGTCGTCGACGGGGCGCAGGCCGAGACCGCGCTGGCGGCGCTGCGGTCGCACCCGCTGGGCGGCGGCGCGGCGCTGATCGGGCGGATCGGGGACGACCCGCCGGGGCTGGTGCTGCTCAACACCGCGTTCGGCGGCACCAGGATCGTCGACCTGCTCGTCGGCGACCCGCTGCCCCGGATCTGCTGAGCGCGGCGACGTGCACGAGCTGGGGATCACCCAGGGCATCGCGGAGGCGGTGCTCGACGCCGTCGCCGACGCCAGGGTCACCTGCGTGCACCTGGAGATCGGCAGGCTCTCCGGAGTGGTCGCCGACTCCGTGCGGTTCTGCTTCGACCTGGTGGCGGAGGGAACCGCGCTGGAGGGCGCCAGGCTGGAGATCGCCGAACCGGCCGGGTGGGGTGCCTGCCGCGACTGCGGGAACGAGTTCGACGTGACCGGCCCGATCGCGCTCTGCCGCTGCGGTGGGGGCGACGTGGCGGTGCTGGCCGGCCGCGAACTGCGGATCAGATCGGTGGAGGTGGAGTAGACGATGTGCGCCACGTGCGGATGCTCGGACGACGCGGGCACGCGGATCAGCGGGCCGGACGCGGACGACCACGGCGACGGGCACGGCCACGGACATGGACACGGACATGGACATGGACATGGACATGGTGACGGGCACGGCCACGGTCATGGCCACGACAACGGGCACGGGCACGGCGACCGGGAAGACGCGCGGACGATCGACCTCGAACAGCGGGTGCTGGCCAAGAACGACCGGCTGGCAGAGCAGAACCGCCGATGGCTGTCCGGAAACGGGGTCCTCGCTCTCAACCTGATGAGCTCGCCGGGCTCGGGCAAGACCACGCTGCTCGAACGCACGCTGCGCGAGCTCGGCACCGAGGTCGGTGTCTCGGTGGTCGAGGGCGATCAGGAGACCCGCTTCGACGCCGAGCGCATCCGCGCCACCGGCTGCCGGGTCGTGCAGGTCAACACCGGAGCGGGCTGCCACCTCGACGCCGGCATGCTCGGCGACGCCCTGCGGGCGCTGGACCCGCCGCGGCGCTCGGTGGTCTTCGTGGAGAACGTGGGAAACCTGGTGTGCCCGGCGCTGTTCGACCTGGGGGAGCGGTTCCGGGTCGTGATCGCCTCGGTCACCGAGGGCGCGGACAAGCCGCTGAAGTACCCGCACATGTTCCGCACCGCCGACCTGGTGGTGCTGAACAAGGTCGACCTGCTGCCGCACCTGGACTTCGACGTCGAGGCGTTCGCCGCGAACGTGCGGCAGGTCAGGCCGCGAGCGCGGATCGTGGAGGTCTCGGCGACCACGGGCCAAGGGCTGGACCGCTGGTACGGCTGGCTGCGCGACAGCCTGGCGGATCCGGGAGACGCGGTCAGCGCAGCCGGTCCCGCGCCCCGGCGACAACCGCCTGACCGAAGCTGATCCCGCCGTCGTTGGCGGGCACCCGGGAGTGGGTCAGGGTGCGGAAGCCGCGCGACTCCAGCCGGGCCACCGTTCGTTCCAGCAGCAGCATGTTCTGGAACACCCCGCCCGAGAGGGCGACCGCGTGCAGGCCCGTCGAGAGCCTGATCCGCTCGCACGCTTCGGTGACCAGCCGCGCCAGTCCGTTGTGGAACCTCGCCGACACGACCGGTGGCCGCACACCGGCACGCACGTCGTGGACGGCGGCACGCACCAGGTCGGTTGCCGGAATGGCTCCGCCCCGCGGGTCTCCCGTCCGGTACGCGCCGGGTTCGTGCCGGTCGGCGAGCTGTTCGAGCTCGATGGCGGCCTGGCCCTCGTAGCTGACCATGTCGCGGACGCCGAGGATCGCGGCCACCGCGTCGAAGAGCCTGCCCGCGCTCGAGGTCAGCGGCGAGTTGAGGCCGTGCTCGACGAGCTGGGCGACCTCCGGCCAGCTCGGGTTGCGGCGCAGCACTTCGTCCTCCGCCAGCTCCCCGCATGCGATCAGGTGGGAGACCGCCATCCGCCAGGGCTGGCGGATCGCTGCCGCGCCACCGGGCATGGGGACCGGCGCGAGGTGCGCCGCGCGTTCGAAGTCGGCGAGTCCGGCCACCAGGAACTCCCCGCCCCACAGGGTGCCGTCGGTGCCGTAGCCCAGCCCGTCGAAGGCGACGCCGATCACCGGTCCGGTCTCGGTGTTGTCGGCCAGGCAGGAGGCGATGTGCGCGTGGTGGTGCTGGACGCCGGTCAGCTCGACGCCGGTCAGCTCGCGGGCGTACTTGGTCGACAGGTACTCGGGGTGCAGGTCGTGCGCCACGATCGCGGGCCGCACGTCGAACAGCTTGCGGAAGTGCTCGACGCCACTGGTGAACGACTTCAGCGTCTCGTAGTTCTCCAGGTCCCCGATGTGGTGGGAGACGAAGACGTGCCGCTGCTTGGCGACGCTGAAGGTGTTCTTCAGCTCCGCGCCGCAGGCGAGCACGGGACGCGGGAACTCCCAGGGCACCGCGAGTGGTTCCGGGGCGTAGCCGCGGGACCGGCGCACCAGCATCGGCCGGCCGCGGAACGCGCGCACCACCGAGTCGTCGGTGCGGACGTGGATGGGTCGGTCGTGGGTGAGGAACGCGTCGGCGATGCCGGAAAGCCGTCGCAACGCGTCGTCGTCCTGGTGGGCGATCGGTTCGTCGGAGACGTTGCCGCTGGTGAGCACGATCGGTGTGGCGCATCGGCGCAGCAGGAGGTGGTGCAGCGGCGTGTACGGCAGCATGAGCCCCAGACGCGGGTTGCCCGGCGCCACGGCGGGGGCGATCGGCCCCGTGCCGGACCGCAGCCGCAGCAGCACGATCGGGCGACGGCGCGAGGTCAGCAGCTCGGCCTCGGTGTCGTCGAGGGTGACCAGCTCGCGGGCGTGGTCCACAGTGGCCACCATCACCGCGAACGGCTTGTCCTCGCGCAGCTTCCGCTTGCGCAGCGCCAGCGCCGCGTCCTCGTCGGTGGCGTCCACCGCGAGGTGGTAGCCGCCGAGTCCCTTGACCGCGAGCACTTCGCCACGCGCGAGCACCGCCGCGGCCTCCTCGACCGGGTCGCCCCCGCGCGGAGCACCGGAGGCGTCGAGCAGGGCGAGCGTCGGCCCGCACGCCCGGCAGCACACCGGCTGCGCGTGGAAGCGCCGGTCGGCGGTGTCGCCGTACTCCGCGGCGCAGGCGGCGCACATGGCGAAGCCGGCCATCGTGGTCAGCGGACGGTCGTAGGGCACGTCGCGGACGATGGTGAACCGCGGACCGCAGTTGGTGCAGTTGACGAAGGGATAGCCGAAGCGCCGGTCGCCGGGGTCCGACAGCTCGCGGAGGCAGTCGTCGCAGGTGGCGCTGTCGGCCGACACGAGCGCTTCGCGGTGGCCTGCCGAGGAGCTGGCGACGATGTGGAAACCGGTGTCGCCCAACGGCTCCACCGGCACCGCCGCGACGTCCTCGACCACCGCCAGCGGCGGGGCCTGCGGCCGCAGGGACGCCACGAACAGCTCGACGGCTTCCTCGGTGCCCTCCACCTCGATGAACACGCCGTGCAGGTCGTTGCCGACGTGTCCGGCCAGACCGAGCCGGGTGGCCAGCGAATGGACGAAAGGGCGGAAACCCACGCCCTGCACCACACCCTGGACCCTGACCCGCACCCGGACTCGCCCGTTCACCCGTCCAGTGTCGCGCCGGTACGCGGCCACAGCCATCCGGCGGAACCGGCGCCGATCCGCGTTCTTCCTTGCACCGACGGTGTTTTCGCGCTGCCGGTAGCCGCGAACTGTCCTCCAGTCGGTGGCGTCCTGCCGCCCGGATGTGCTAAGTCGGGAGGCATGGTCATCCGGATCCCCACGCCCAGTGATGTTCTCGGCCTGGCGAAGTCCACGGTCGGGTGGGCAGTCGAGTCGGCCACCGCGGTCGCCGCCTTACCGGGCCGCGTGCTCGGGCTGGTCGACGGGGCGGAGGCCCTGCTGACCCGCGTGCAGGCGGTCGTCGACCGCGCCGACGAGCTCGTCCAGCGCACCACGAGGACCGCCGAGGACGCCGAGGCGCTGCTGCGGGACACCCGCGCGGTCGCCGACGCGGCCCGCGCGGCGGTGGCCGACGCGGGGCGCATCGCCGCCTCCGCCGAGGGCCTGGTCAACCGCGCGGGTGGTGTCACCGACGAGGCGGCGAAGACGATCGTCGTGGCCCAGCGCGCGACCTCCACCGCAGACGGGCTGCTGGCCGCCTACGCGCCGACGGCGCGGCGGTTCGCCCCGCTGGCCGACCGGTTCGTCGACGAGCTCTCCGACAAGGAGGTCGAGGCCGCGATCCGGCTGGTGGACGAGCTGCCCGTGCTGACCGACCACGTGCTCCGGGACGTGCTGCCGATCCTGCGCACCCTGGACCGCGTCGGCCCCGAGATCCACGAGCTGCTGGAGGTCACCCACGACGTCCGGCGCGCGATAGTCGGCATCCCCGGCTTCCAGTTCTTCCGGCGCAGGGGCGAGGAGCGGGTCAGCGAGGAGGAGGTCGCCAAGCCGGAGGTCGACCACTACGGCCCCGGTCCGGCGGCGGACTCGCCGCGGTAGCCCGCCGCGGCGCGAAGCGCGCCGGCTCGGCGCCGACCGAGCCGGCTCGGCGCCGACCGAGCCGGCTCGGTACGGACCGCACCGCACGAGCCCTTCCGCCAGGCTCGCCGAGTTCTCGCCCCGCCCGGCGCGACACGGGTCGCCGCGCCGGAAGGCACGGCCTCAGGTTGACGCGCGCCTGCTCGCTTCCTGGACGTCGCGCAGCAGGGCCGCCGCGGCGGTGCTGGTCGGGTCGCTGGTGATGGCCACCGTCTCCCAGGTCGGCGCGGGGGAGGCGAGCGGGACGAAGCGCACCTGCCCGTTCTTGGCCGAGAACGACCGCGGCACCAGCGCGATGCCCAGCCCGCAGGCGACCAGCTCCAGCAGCGAGTGCACGTCGGTGACCTCGAGGGCGACCCGCCGCTCGACCCCCGTTTCCGCCAGCACGCGGTCGACCACGTCGCGTGTTCCCCAGTCGGGGTGGAAGTCGACGAACGGCTGCTCGCCGAGCTCGCGCGGGTCGACCCGGTCGCGCTCGGCCATCGGGTGGTCACCGGCGCAGGCCAGGACCAGCGGCTCGGTGTCGAGGCTGTGCACCAGCACGCCGTCCGGGCAGCGGGCGGGCCGGACGGCGAACGCGAGGTCCAGGCGTCCGGCACGCACTTGCTCCGCGAGGTCTCCAGAGCCGCCCTGGCGGAGCCGGACCTCGATGCCGGGGTGCGCGGTGACGAACCCGGCCAGCACCGGGGGCAGGTCCACCACGTGCAGGCACTGCAACGTGCCGATGGACAGCTCACCTCGCAGCAGCCCGCGTACGGCCGCGACGGCGTCGCGTGCCGAGTCGACCGCGCAGAGTGCCCGCCGGGCCTCGTGGAGCAGGGCGTGACCGGCGGCGGTGAGCGTGACGTTGCGGGTCGTGCGGTGGAACAGCCGTGCGCCCAGCTCCCGCTCCAGCGACCGGATCGACGCCGACAGCCCGGACTGGGCGACGTGCAGCCGCTTGGCGGCCCGGGTGAAGTGGCACTCCTCCGCGACCGCGACGAAGTACTCCAGTTGCCGCAGCTCCATTCGGATCAATCGCTCTCGTTGCTTGAATCGATCGTTTTCTTCTGTTGGACAGCTTAATCGGTCCAGGGCAGGCTTGGCCCGTCATCCCCGCACCCCGACTGGAGGAACCTGATGGCGACCCGCGCTGACGAACCCGCCCCGGACCGCTACGAACGGATGCCCTACCGGCGCTGCGGCCGCAGCGGACTGCGACTGCCCGCGGTGTCGCTGGGCCTGTGGCACAACTTCGGCGACGACCGGCCGTTCGAGGTGGGCAGCCGGATCGTGCGCCGCGCGTTCGACCTCGGCGTCACGCACTTCGACCTGGCCAACAACTACGGCACGCCCTACGGTTCGGCGGAGCGCAACTTCGGCCGCATGCTCGCGGGCGACCTGCGCGGACACCGCGACGAGCTGGTCATCTCGACCAAGGCGGGCAACGACATGTGGCCCGGGCCCTACGGCGTCGGCGGGTCGCGCAAGTACCTCACCGCATCGCTGGACCAGTCGTTGCGCCGCCTGGGGGTGGACTACGTCGACATCTTCTACTCGCACCGCTTCGACCCCGACACCCCGGTGGAGGAGACGATGGGCGCGCTGGCATCCGCGGTGCGCCAGGGCAAGGCGCTCTACGTCGGCATCTCCTCGTACTCGCCCGAGCAGACCCGCGAAGCCGAGGCCCTGCTGCGCGCCGAAGGCGTGCCGCTGCTGATCCACCAGCCCTCGTACTCGATGTTCGACCGCTGGATCGAACCGGAGCTGCTCGACGTCGTGGGCGACGCGGGTGTCGGCTGCATCGCCTTCTCACCGCTCGCGCAGGGTCTGCTGACCGACCGCTACCTCGACGGCGTGCCGGCGGACTCGCGGGCCAGGAGAGCCACCTCGCTGTCTTCGGACCTGCTCTCCGACGAGGTGCTCGCGCGGGTGCGCGCGCTCGACGGCATCGCCGGACGCCGCGGCCAGTCGCTGGCCGCGCTCGCGCTGACCTGGGCGCTGCGCGATCCCCGGATGACGTCGGTGCTGGTCGGCGCCAGCTCGGTCGAGCAGCTGGAGAGCAACCTCGCCGCGGTCGACGCGGCTCCGCTGACCGCCGACGAGCTCGAAGAGATCGACCGGTACGCCGCCGTCGCCGGAACGGACCTCCGCCGGACCCTCCAGGGGGTGCCCGCCGGGGCCTGAGCCGGGTTCAGACCGCCGGGTGGGTTTCCGGGTGTGCGCGCCACCAGCGGTGGAACACCGGGTTGTCGCCGACGTGGGCCAGGTAGGCGTGGGCGAGCTCGCGGTAGAGGGTGCCGGCCTGCTCGCGGGTCAGGTGGTCCTGCCGCCAGGCCACCACGAGCCTGGCCACCAGCGGCTCGCCGTCGAGCGGGAGCACGACCGCACCTTCGGGCGCCGGCCACGACGGGTCGACCAGCCGGATCGCGTGGCCGCCCGCGACCAGTTCCCGCGCGCCGCCGCTGGGCGCCTCGAACCGCACCCTCGGCTCGAACCCGGCGGCGAGGCAGGCCGCGCGCAGCGATGCCAGCGAGCCGTCGTCGGAGCCCGGCGGCCCGACCCACGACTCGTCGCGCAGGTCGGCCAGCCGGACGCGATTTTCCCGTGCCAGCCGGTGTTTCGCCGACAGCGCGACGAAGATCGGGTAGCGGGGGACCAGCGCGCGCCCGGTCACCGGTCGTTCAAGGGGCACGTCATGGCCTTCCATGTGGGCCACCAGCGCGGCGTCGTAGCGCCCGCTCGCCAGGGCGTCGCCCAGCACCGCCGCCGACGACTCGATGTGCAGCGTGACACCGTGGCCGGGCAGCGCGACCGGGGCGCGCTCGGCGATGCTGGGCACGCACGCCAGGTGCGCGCATCCCAGCCGCATCGGACGCGACGGCGGCGGTGCGCCCGGCAGGTCGCCGAACAGCGAGTCCACTTCCGAGAGCACGATCCTGGCCCGGTCGATGACGCGGCGCCCGAAGGGCGTCGGCGAAACTCCGGTGCGGCTGCGGAGGAACAGCGCGTCGCCCAGGGCCTTCTCGATGCCGCTGAGGTGGGTGCTCAGCGCGGGCTGGCTGAGCCCGACCCTGGCCGCCGCCCGCGTGATGCTGCCGGTCTCCGCGATGGCGCAGATCATGCGGAGCTCACGGATGTCGAGTGCCATAGCAGAACTCTATGGCTCCGCCTATGACTCCGGGCGATCTTCCGCTGCCAGACTTCCCGCGGCGCAGGCACTTTTCCGGCCTCCGGCCGCGGATCGCGCGGCGAACCCGGGACGTGCGAGCGCCGGTTGGAGGCCCGCGCCGGGCCGTCGCCATCCTGGGAGGTACACCGTGCTGTTGAAACGCTTGCGCGCCAGGTACGACAGGCACCTGTCGCCGGTGCGGGTCGCTGGCCGCGTCTGCTCGTCCTCGCCGTGTCAGCGCTCGTCACGGCCACCGCCGCGCCGGCTTCAGTGACCGCCGCACCGCAAGCGGCGATCGACCCCGGCCCCGCCGTCGCGCGGACGGCGCCGAACCGGACCTGGCTGCCGCCCGAGGAACGACCGCCGCGTTCGGCCGACACCGCCGCGCTGCGACGTGAACACGACGACCCGGTGCAGAGCCCGCCGCGACCGTCGACGCACGCAGCCGACGAGCCGATGGCCTGCGATCCGGCGAACTTCACCGGCAACACCGGCGCCGAGCTCGTGCGCCAGATCCGGGCCGTCCCGACCGAATGCATCAACACGCTGTTCCGGTTGACGGGCAGCGATGCCCACGGCGCCTTCCGCGAGGAGCAGATGGTGACCGTCGCCAACGCCTACCGCGACAACGCCCTCGGCTACCCCGGGGACAACAGCACCGCCACCGCGCAACTCGTGCTGTACCTGCGCGCGGGCTACTACGCGCAGTGGAACCGGCCCGACGTGGTGGGGGAGTACGGGCCGGCGCTCAAGAGCGCGATCCAGGGCGCCTTGGACGCGTTCTTCGCCAATCCCCGCTCCGGCACCGTCAGCGACGCCAACGGCGAGGTGCTGGCCGAGTCGGTGACGCTCATCGACAGCTCGCAGGAGAACGCCCGCTATCTGGCCGTCGTCCAGCGGTTGCTTTCCGACTACAACAGTTCCTACGACCAGTACTGGTGGATGGTCAACGCGGTCAACAACGTCTACACGGTGCTGTTCCGCGGGCACCAGCTCCCCGAGTTCGTCGACGCGGTGCAGGCCGATCCCGCCGTGCTGGCGGTCCTGCGCGGTTTCGCGCTGGAGCACCTCGACCTGCTCGGCACCGAGCGCGCGTACCTGACCTCCAACGCCGGCCGCGAGCTGGCGCGCTTCCTACAGCACGAAGCGATGCGACCGACCGTGCGGCCGATGGTCCGGGAGCTGCTGGGCCGCAGTGAGATGACCGGGCCGACCGCGGCGCTGTGGGTCGGGGTGGCCGAGATGACCGACGCCCACGACCGGGAGAACTGCGCCGAGTACGGGACCTGCGACCTGCAACGGCGGCTGGCCGATGCCGTGCTGACCGTCCGGCACACCTGCTCCCCGAGCATCGCGGTCCGGGCGCAGCAGATGACCGCCGGGGAACTGGAAGCGACCTGCACCAGCCTGATCGGTCAGGACGCCTTCTTCCACGACAAGGTCCAGGACGGCGGCAGGCCAGTCGCCGACGACAACAACACCACGGTCGAGGTCGTCGCCTTCGACTCCAGCGCCGACTACCAGACCTACGCGGGCGCCGTCTTCGGCATCGACACCAACAACGGTGGCATGTACCTGGAAGGCGACCCGGCCGCGCCCGGCAACCAGCCGAGGTTCATCGCCTACGAGGCCGAATGGCAGCGCCCGCAGTTCGCGATCTGGAACCTCAACCACGAGTACACCCACTACCTCGACGGCCGCTTCGACATGTACGGCGACTTCGCCGAGTCCACGAGCACGCCGACCGTGTGGTGGCTGGAGGGGATCGGCGAGTACATCTCCTACTCCTACCGCGATCTGCCCTACCAGGAGGCGATCGAGGAGGCGGGCAGGCACACCTACCCGCTCAGCGAGCTGTGGAACACCACCTACGACGCCGACACCGCGCGCGTCTACCGCTGGGGCTACCTGGCCGTCCGGTACATGGCCGAGCGGCATCCGGCGGAGCTGGCATCGGTCCTCGGCCACCACCGCACGGGTGACTGGCAGGCCGCGCGGGACCTGCTGACCCGCACCATCGGGACGAGCTTCGACCAGGACTGGCACACCTGGCTGGACCAGTGCGCCGCGGGAGCCTGCGCCCGGCCCTGACGACACCGCCCTGCCGGTCGGCCGCGGAGCCGACCGGCAGGGCTACGCGCTCAGCGGAACGAACCGGCGTTCTCCTCGGCCCACCGGGCGAAGGTCCGCGCCGGACGCCCGGTGACCCGCTCGACCGTCGGCACGACGGTGTAGGCCGCGGGCGGCGGATCGGCGTGCCAGGCGATGACGAAGTCGACCACCTCCTCGGCGGCGCCCGTCGCGAGCAACCGCTCGCGGGCCCGCTCCCGGCTCAGCTCCTCGTAGCCGAACGGCCTGCCCAGCGCGGAGGACAGGACGCGGACCCGGTCCGGCACGGTCAGCGCCTCCGGACCGGTCAGCACGTACTCCTGACCGGCGTGCCCGTCCTCGGTAAGCGCCCTCGCCGCCACGGCGCCGACATCGCCCTCGTGCACCAGCGCGTTCCGCACCTGCGCGAACGGCTCCCGGACCACGCCTTGCGAACGCACCGACTCCGCCCAGCCCAGCGCGTTGGACATGAACTCGACCGGTTGCAGCGAGGTCCACCCCAGCCCGCTCGCGGCCACGGCTTCCTCCACGGGGCCGCGCCGGCCGCTCCACAGCATCGTCACGCGGCGGACTCCCGCCTGCTCGGCCAGCCGTGCGAGCTCCGGTCCGCTGCGCAGCGCGGTGCCGTCCGCGCCGTCGAAGGTGATCAGGTGCATCGCGGTAACACCGGCCAGTGCGGGCGCGAGCGTCGCGGGCTCGGACAGGTCGCCCGCCACCACCTCCACCTCTCCGGGCAGCTTCGCGGCGGCCGGGTTGCGGGACAGGGCGCGCACCTGATGTCCGCCGCGGCTCAGTTCGTCCACCACGTGGCGACCGACGTTGCCGGTGGCTCCGGTGACCAGGATCGTCATGCCTTTCCTCCCGTTGCAGGGGTTCCGGGCGCGACGCTATTTCTTCGAGTCAGGTGGAGGTCAAACATTTGCCGGCGCCACCATTGCAAATCGTGTGGTGCACCCGGAGGCAGGCGTTTGCTCACTCCGGGCTTTCGAAGGAGCCGTGACGCCCGGCGCCCTCGGCGAAGCGGGCCGCTCCGTCGAGGCCGTCGCCCGACAGCGACGCCATGCCCCGGGCGAACTCGTCGGCCATCGCGGCCCGCTCGTCGAGACCTTCCTGCTCCAGCAGGGACATCCGGTCGTTGCGCATGCAGGGCTGGGGGAATCCCGCGATCTGCCGGGCGAGGCGCTGCGCCTCCGGCAACGCCTGCCCGGCCGCGACCACGCGGTTCGCGAGCCCGATCCGCAGCGCCTCGGCCGCGTCGACCGGCCGTCCGGTGAGCACCAGGTCCATCGCGGTGCCCGCCCCGACCAGCCGGGGCAGCCGGACGGTGCCGCCGTCGACGAGCGGCACGCCCCAGCGGCGGCAGAACACGCCGAAGACCGCGGTCTCGTCGGCCACCCGCAGGTCCGCCCACAGCGCCAGCTCCAGCCCGCCCGCCACGGCGTGCCCGGCGACGGCGGCGATCACCGGTTTCGACAGCCGCATCCGGGACACGCCCATCGGCCCGTCACCGTCCGGGGCGAGCCGGTTGCCCCGCCCGGCGCTGATCGCCTTCAGGTCCGCACCCGAGCAGAAGGTCCCGCCCTCGCCGTGCAGCACGGCCACCGAAGCCTCTTCGTCGGCGTCGAAGGCCCGGAAAGCGGCCGCGAGCGCCTCGGCCGCGTCCCGGTCGACGGCGTTGCGGACCTCGGGACGGTTCAGGCTGATCGTTGTCACCGCGCTCTCGCGGTGGACCAGCACGGGCTCCTCGGAGGCCATGGCGGTCCCTTCGTCCGATGTGGATGGTCGTCAGATTTCTCCTGCGGTGGCGGGGCGAGCACGGCGCAGGATGGCGGCGGTGTCGACCCCGCGCGGCAGCGTGCCGAACGCGACCCCCCAGTCCCCGTCGAGCCTGGAGGCGCAGAAGGCGTCGGCGACCGCCGGGTTGCCATGCCGGTGCAGCAGCGAGCCCTGCAGCACCACGGCCATCAGCTCCACGACCCGGCGGGCCCGGTACTGCGCGTCCTCGAGGTCACCGAGTTCCTTGCGCACCGACGCGATCGCGCGGTCCAGCCGCCCGTCGGCACCCGCCGCCTGCTCGACCTCGGTGAAGTAGGCCTGCACCGACTCAGGCTGCTTGGCCATGGCCCGCAGCGCGTCCAGCGCGGCCACGTTGCCCGAGCCCTCCCAGATCGAGGCCAGCGGCGACTCCCGGTACAGCCTCGGCATGCCGGACTCCTCGACGTAGCCGTTGCCACCCAGGCACTCCAGCGCCTCCGCCGCGTGGGCGGGCGCGCGCTTGCACACCCAGTACTTGGTGACCGCCAGACCGATCCGGCGGAAGCTCTCCTCGCCGTCGTCACCGGCCGCGGCGCGATCGACCGCGCCCGCCAGCCGCATCCCCGCCACGGTCGCGGCCTCGGCCTCCACCGCCAGGTCGGCCAGCACGTTGGTCATCAGCGGCTGGTCGACCAGCCGGTCCCCGAACGCCCGGCGGTGGGTGGCGTGGTGCACCGCCTGGACCACGCCCTGGCGCATGCCGGCGGCCGAGGCCACGGCGCAGTCGAGCCTGGTCAGGTTGACCATCCGGATGATGGTCGCCACGCCGCGGCCTTCCTCGCCGACCAGCCATCCGCGCGCATCCTCGTACTCGATCTCGGAGGAGGCGTTGGAGCGGTTGCCGAGCTTGTCCTTCAGCCGCTGCAACCGGATCGCGTTGCGCGTGCCGTCGGGCAGCACCCTGGGCAGCAGGAAGCACGACAGACCGCCCGGGGCCTGGGCCAGGGTCAGGAAGACGTCCGACATCGGCGCCGAGGTGAACCACTTGTGCCCGGTCAGCGTGTAGGTGCCGTCACCGGCCGGAACGGCGCGGGTCGTGTTGACGCGGACGTCGGAGCCGCCCTGCTTCTCGGTCATGGACATGCCCGCGATCAATCCGCGCTTGCCGGCCGGCTCGCGCAGGCCGAAGTCGTAGACGGGAGCGGCGAGCAACGGTTCGTACAGTTCGGCGAGCTCGGGTGCGGCGCGCAGGGCGGGGACGGCCGCGTAGGTCATCGAGATCGGGCACAGGTGCCCGGGATCGGTCTGCCCCCACACGTACATCTTCGCGGCCCTGGCCACGTGGGCGCCGGGACGCTCCTGCCGCCACGGTGCGGCGTGCAGGCCGTTGGTCACCGCGACGTCCATCAGGTCGTGCCAGTGCGGGTGGAAGTCGACCTCGTCGACGCGGTGGCCGTAGCGGTCGTGGGTGCGCAGCACCGGCGGATACTGCTCGGCCAGTCGAGCCCATTCCTGAACCCGGGCGCTGCCGGCGAGCGTGCCGAGAGCGTGCAGCTCCTCCTCGGCCCAGGCCGCGCCTTCCCGGCGCAGGCCCTCCAGCAGCGCCGGATCGCCGGCGACATCGTGGTCCACCAGCGGTGGGACCTGGTTGGTGACCTCATGCGTGACGGGCATCGGCGACTCCTAGCGCTCGCAGGGTGAAGGTGACCAGGGCGGGGATCGTGTCCGGGCCGGAGGCACCCTCGGCCAGCGGGCCCACCAGGGCCTCCGCCCCGGCGCCCACCAGGGCCGCCGCCGTGACCTGGGGGTCCTGCGCGGGCAGGACGCCGCGGTCGACGCCCTCGGCGATGTGCTCGGCGAAGACGTCGCGGAACGCCCGGCGGAACACCAGCCGCTCGGCGTCGACGGCCGGGTCCACCGGCTCGGCCAGCAGCGCGTAGGCCAGCCGGGGAGCTTTGAGCGCCCGAGCGGCGAAGGTCTCGATCACCGCGACGATGCGCTGGACCAGGTCACCGGGCCGCCGGGACGCCTCGGCCACCGCCGCGACCTCGCGCGAGACCACGGTGCGGAACAGCTCGGCGGCCAGCTCGGCCTTGCTGGGGAAGTGGCGGTACACGCTGCCGGTGGCGATCCCCGCCTCCGCCGCCACCGCGGCCATCGAGCACCCGGCGTAGCCCCGCTCGGCGAGCAGGCCGACCGCGGCATCGAGGACGACCTGGCGCTGGGCGTCCATGCGGGCCTGCACGGCCGGGGTGCGTCGATAGGGCACGCGAAGGAGTGAACCACCGATTCATCACTTCACGCAATGGTCCGCCGACCCTGGGTGCCGTGGGTCTTTTCGGCCTTGGCGAACGATCCGCGCGAGGCGTTTCCCTCGGAGGGGATTACGCGCCGCTCATCAGCACCACCCGCGTCGGTCGGGCTCTTCCGGCCCGGCGGCGGATACCCACGAAGCCGTTGACGTCCAGCGGCTCCGCAAGGGCTACGGCACCCTCGGCGAGCAGATCGGCTGCGAAACCGAACGCATGGGCGCCAGCGCCCCAGGCCGTTGCTCGCTGCCGAGGACGGCGATGGCCGCTACTCTGCCGTGATGACCAGCCCGCCGAGCCCGCACGCCTCCGACGACGCGGTGGCGAACGAGGTCGTGGCGGTCGCCGACGACTGGGCGGTCGCGATCGTGTCCAACGACGCCGCCCGCATCGGCGCCTTCATGGCCGAGGACTGGGTGGTCGTGTCGGAATCCGGCGTGTCGTCGAAGGCCGACTTCCTCGCGCTGGTCGACTCCGGCGACCTGAGGCACTCCGCGATGAGCAGGGTCGGCGCGGCGAGCGTCCGCGTCCACGGCGCCACGGCGGTGTACGCGGCGAGGGTGACAAGCACCGCCCACTACCGGGGCCGGCGCTTCGACGCCGACGAGTGGACCACCGACGTCTTCGTCCGGCACGAGGGCCGCTGGCTGTGCGTGCACAGCCACATCACACCCGCTGCGCAGGACGGATGAACGCCCGCTAGCGCGGCTCCACTGAGGACGTTCGACTCCGCGGTCCTCCCGTCGCGGCGGGCGAAGGTCCGTCGGGCGGACGCGCGGCGCGTCGGTCCCGTTCCCGGTTTTCCCGACTCCACCGGCGGATTCTCACGTGGACGTCACGAAGGTCAAGATCTGTCTTCGATCAGGGTGAGTGCTGGTCCTGGTCGCCGCGCGCGTGCTTTGATCGCGCGAGGGAGCCCGAGCCGTGTTGGGAGACTCGCGGTGGAGCGGAGAAGGGGGATCCGATGCGCGCGAATCCGGGTGCGGCGCCGGCGCGGTGGATCACGCGCTACCTGTTCGGGACCGTGGCGCGGGGCAGCGCGGCGCTGGCCGCCGACCTCGCTGTGGTGGCGGTGTTCTCGGCGACCCACGTGCTCGCCGTCGTTCTGGAACCGAGCGAGTCGGGCGAGTCGCAGTGGTGGCCGCTGCTGGTGAGCATCCCGGCCACCGCCGTGCTGCTCGGATGGCGGCGCATGCCGTGGCCGGCGTTGCTGGTCACCCTGAGCGCCACCGTGGCGCTCACCGCGGCGCACGCCTCGATCGGCGCGCTGAACCTGGTGATCCTCGTCGAGATGTACGCGGTCTGCCTGCGCACCTCGCTCGCGGGCGTGGTGCTGGCCGCGCTGGTCGCGATGGTCTACCCGGTGGTCGACGCGCTGGAGCTGCCGTTGGGCGAGGGATTCCTGCGGGTCTTCGGCGGGGCCGTCAACCTGGTGATGGTCATCGGCTGGGGCCGGGCGATGCGGGTGGCGCTGCGGCGCGAGCGCCAGCTCGAGCACACCGTGGTGCTGCTCGACGAGGCCCGCGACCAGATCGCCGCCGACGCGGCGGTGGTCGAGCGCGCCCGCATCGCGCGCGAGTTCCACGACGTGGTCTCCCACAACCTCTCGGTGGTCGCGCTGCGCGCCGGGGTGGCCCGCGCCGTAATGGAACGCGACCCCGACCACGCCCGCGGCACGCTGCGGGAGCTGGAGGAGACCTCGCGTTCGGCGCTGGACGAGATGCGCAACGTGCTCACCGCCTTCCGCGAAGGAGCGGTGGCGCCACCGCACGCCGGGCCGGCGCCGGGTGAGCTGGAGGAGGCCGAGCGCCAGCCCGCGCCGAGCCTGGACCGCGTCGACCTGCTGATCGACCGGGTGCGCAGCGCCGGGGTCTCCTGGCGGCTGGAGCGCCGCGGCTCCGTGCGGGAGCTCGGGCCGGGCGTGGAGATGAACGCCTACCGGGTGGTGCAGGAGGGGATCACCAACGTGCTCAAGCACGCACCCGGCGGTAACGCCCGGGTGCTGCTGGAGTACGGCAACTCCTCCCTGCGGATCGAGGTGACCAACCGCGACGCCAACGCCGCCGCGCCGCGTCCGCCCGGCGTCGACGCCCCGGCGCGGGCGGGCAACGGCCTGATCGGCCTGCGCGAGCGGGTCGCGCTGCTGGGCGGGTCGCTGACGGCCCACCCGGTTCCCGGCGGGTTCCACCTGGCCGCCGTGCTGCCGGTGAGCGAGACGCAGGCCGGCGAGGCGCAGGTGGGCGAGGCGCCGGACGCGCGGTGACGGCGTGCGCCCATCAGCGCGGCGGGCCGTCGTGCGCCGCGCCACCGTCGTCTCCGGCCAGCGACCACGCCCGGTCGGCCGCACGGCGGGCGACCGCCACCAGGTGCCGCCAGTCGTCGGCGTCGATGCCCGGCGCCGGGCCCAGCAGCCGGAGCGCTTCCGGCATGCGCCCGCCGGGCTCGCGCGGGTGCGCGGCGATCGATGCGAGCGGCGCACCGGCGGTGAACAGCGAACCCGCCTCCATTTCCACGACTGGCAGCCCGTCGCTCACGGCGGGGGCCGGTGGCTCGCCGCTGCGCTCGGCGCGCAGTTCGGCGAGGAGGTGGTCGCGGTCGCGGCCGCGCAACCGGGTGAGCAGGAAGGGATCGTCGTCCAGCGCCGTCGCCAGGACGTAGTGCACCGCGGTGGCGTGGGCGCACGGGTGCGCCCTGCCCGAGCATCCGCACGTCGAGCCGAGCTCGTCCCGGCGCGGGAACAGCGGCACGCCGGCCTCGCCCAGCGTGTCGTCGACGTCCTCGGGCAACCGCCCTTCGAGCAGCGCGACGGCGTGCCGGAGCCGCCCCGCCAGTGCGGTGACCGCGGCGGCCCACTCGTCGTCGCCGAACACCGGCAGGTGCAGGCCGACGTCGTAGGTGCGGGAGCCGTCGCGCACGCGCGCGGTGACCGCACCCGCTACGACGGCCATGTCCTCGACGGCGCCCTTGCGGGCCAGCGAGCGTCCCTGCGGGAGCCGCGGGTTGGGGTAGGTGGCGCCCAGCGACTCCAGCGCGCGCCGCCAGCGCCGTCCCCACCAGGTCGCGCCGAACTCCGGCATCACGCCTCCTCCTCGCCCAGCGCCACGAGTGCGCGCAGCGCGTCGTCGCTCAGCTCGGTCAGCCAGGTCTCGCCGCTGCCGACCACGGCGTCGGCCAGACCGCGCTTGCAGTCGAGCAGGTCGGCGATCCGCTCCTCCAGCGTGCCGTGCGTGACCAGCTTGTGGACGTGCACGCCGCGGGTCTGCCCGATGCGGTGCGCGCGGTCGGTCGCCTGGTCCTCCACCGCCGGGTTCCACCAGCGGTCGTAGTGCACGACGTGCGTGGCGCGGGTCAGGTT
The DNA here is from genome assembly GCF_000062885.1 of Saccharopolyspora erythraea NRRL 2338. Taxonomy (NCBI): domain Bacteria; kingdom Bacillati; phylum Actinomycetota; class Actinomycetes; order Pseudonocardiales; family Pseudonocardiaceae; genus Saccharopolyspora; species Saccharopolyspora erythraea. Next base: position 3,397,696 of record NC_009142.1, read on the forward strand.
CAGGCCGGTGCCGCCGGCCTTCAGGCTGACCACCAGCACCGGTGCGGCGTCGTCGGAGTGCTGGAACTCCTCGACCATCCGGCTGCGCCGCGCCGCGCTGACCCCGCCGTGCAGGAACGGCACCGCGGGCAGCTCCAGCTCGGCGGCGAGGTGGCCGGCGAGCAGTTCACCCATCACGCGGTACTGGGTGAACACCAGCGCCCGGTCCCCGGCCGCCACCACCTCCGACAGCATCTCCGCGGTGCGCTCGAGCTTGCCCGAGCGGCCGTGCAGCGGCCCGGGCTGGCGCAGGAAGTGCGCCGGGTGGTTGCAGATCTGCTTGAGGGCGGTGAGGAGCTTGAGGATCCGCCCACGGCGGGCGATGCCCTCGCCCATGCCCTGCTCGTCGAGCATGCCGCGCACGGTCGCCCGGTACAGCTCGGCCTGCTCGTCGGTGAGCGCGCAGCTGACGACCGACTCCACCTTGGCGGGCAGGTCGGTGGCGACCTCGCTCTTCAGGCGCCGCAACAGGAACGGCGCGACCACCGAGCGCAGGCGCCGGGTGGCATCCGGGTCGCGCCACCGCTCGATCGCCACCGCGAAGCGGTCCCTGAACCGCGGGAACCGGCCCAGCAGGCCGGGGTTGGCGAAGTGCATGATGGACCACAGCTCGGCCAGCCGGTTCTCCACCGGCGTGCCGGTCAGCGCAACCCGCGCCGCCGCGCGCAGCCGGGCCGCGGCCTGCGCGGTCTGCCCGGTGTGGTTCTTGATCTGCTGCGCCTCGTCCAGGACCACGACGTCCCAGTCCACTTCGGACAGAAGTGGGGAGTCCAGCCGCAGCAGGGTGTAGGTGGTCACCACGACCGCGCCGGGTGGGAACGCCTCCGCCGTGGCGGCGCGGCCGGTGCCGTGGTGGCGGACTACCCGCAGCCCCGGGGCGAAGCGCCGGATCTCGCGCTCCCAGTTGTCGACCACCGAGGTCGGGCACACCACGAGGTGCGGGCGGTGTCCCGGCCGGTCCGCCAGCAGCGCGATGGTCTGCAGGGTCTTGCCCAGGCCCATGTCGTCGGCCAGCACCGCGCCCAGGCCGAGCTCGGCCATCATCTGCAGCCAGGCCGCGCCGCGTTCCTGGTAGCGGCGCAGCGTCGCGTCGATCCCGGCGAGCCGGGGCTGCCGGTGGCCGTCGGCGCCGAGCCGGTCGACCAGCGCTCGCAGGCGCCCCGCGGACCGCACGTCGACCTCGCCCAGTTCCGCGGTGGTGCGGCTGCCCTCCAGCGCCGCGGCCAGGGCCTCGGTGCTCGACAGCGTGACCGCGGTGTCCATGAGCGCGGCGATCCGCGCGGCTCGCCGCGCGTCGACGCGCACCCACCGGCCGCGCCATCGGACCAGCGGGCGGCCCGGCGCGACGAGCTCCGAAACCTCGTCGCGGGTCAGGACGGTGTCGCCGACGACGGCCTCCCAGCGGAAGGTCGCTGCCTCGCGGCCGTCGACGGCCGCGCTGCCGGGAGCGTCCTCCGCCGTCGCGCGAAGCCGAGCCCGCAGGGGCTCGACAGCTCCGGCTCCGAGGTCGTCGGGGACCTCCACCGAGATCCCCGCCGCGGTCAGCGCGGGCTCGCCGTCGGCGAGGAAGGCCGCCGCCTGCTCGACGTCGAGCCGGATCCCGGTCGGGCGCGGCTCGGACAGCGCGCGGTCGATCGGCGGGAACAGCCGCGCGGCCTCCGCCAGCCCCCGCACCAGCGAGTCCTGCGGTTCACCGATCGAGCAGCCGGGGAGTTCGAGGGTCGCGTTGCCCGCCGACCAGGCCCGTTCGGCCGGCACCGACGTGGCGGGGCCGGCCGCGGCCCGCAGGTGGAACTCCAGCTCCCACGGTGCCTCTCCGGTCCGGGGTGCGCGAAGGCGCAGGCAGAGCCGGCCGCCGAGACGTCCGGCGGCGCCGGTGCGCGGCAGCAGAGGCCGCGCCCACGCGTCCAGCTCGTCTCGCAGCCGCTCGTCCGGCGCATCGAGAGCCGGTGAGGTGCCGCTCAGGGCGGCGATCCACCGCTGTTCCCACGAGACCGGCTCGTCGACGACCGCCGATCCCCGCGCGCACGTGTCCGCCACCGCATCGCAGAAGGCGCCGAGAGCCTCCGCCGCGGTCCACACGTGCGCGTCGTCGCGACGCAGGGCGTGCGCCGCCGCGGGCATGGCCCGGGCCAGCGCCGCGAGCCTGCCGTCATGCGCGCTCACCAGCCGCCACCGCGCGACCGCGCCCTCTTCGCCGACCCGCGCGGTGGGCACGACCATGCCCGCGGTCACGAGTTCCAGGGCCAGCTTGGCCGCGGTGCTCCAGGCGAACACGGAGTCGCCCGGCCGCCGCCCGCGCGGCAGGAGGGAGCAGGCGGGCATGGCGGCCAACGCGGGTAGCACCGCGTCGAGGGCGATCGCCACGGCAGGCACGTCGGCCGGGACGACCGGCGACGCATCAGCGGTCGGCAGGACCGTGCGCAGCGTCGTCGGCCGCCCGGAGCGCAGACCGAGCGCCGCCGCGGCCGCCGCCGGATCTCCGGTGCCCCAGAACGCGAGGCCGACGGCTGAGGAATCGGGGCAACCGGGGACGAAGGTGGCCTGGAGCATGCCGGGCAACGCTGGGCGGTCCGGTCCTGATCCGTCGAGGAGCAGGGCAGTCGAGGTCGGCGAAGCGGAAATGGGCGTCCCTCCGTTCTGGTGCGGCCGCACGAATCGGCAGCGGTCGGTGATTCGCCGGGCAGCCTGTTCACGGCACGGTTCGGCCGCGGGTGGGATTGGCGACCGCCGACAATACCCGAAATTCCGGCCGGATCGCGTCGGCGGATCGGAAATCCGGAATTTGACATCGCGCGGCGATTCTGTTCCAAGTCCCGCTCTGCCAGGGTCTTTCGTTGCGGTCGGGGGAGGTGCCGGCCTGCCCAAGTCGGCGAAGAATGATTTCCTGACAGTCGCCCAGCCGGGTTGTCAAGTGGATCGGAGAAAACAGGTCGAGGCGAATTCCATCCCGAAGGTTCGCCGAGTACCGAAAACCGCACAGTCACCGTGGTGCGCCGTTGGCCGGAGTGCTCCCGCGGATCCCGCGATTAGGAACACGGCCTCGCGGGTAGTCCGCGAAGGCACCGGCTGACCGCTACGACCACCACGAGAAAACGGGTGCGCTGATGGAAGCTGAGATCACCCTGGACGTCGACGGCGAACGGCACCGCATCACAGCGGACACGCGCACGACGGTGCTCGACGCCTTCCGCGACCACCTGGGCATCACCTCGGCCAAGAAGGGCTGCGACCACGGGCAGTGCGGAGCGTGCACGGTGCTCGCCGACGGAAGGCGGGTCACCACGTGCCTGTCGCTGGCCGTGGCCAACCAGGACGTGCGGTTCACGACCGCGCAGGGACTGGCGCGCGACGGCGGGCACCCCGTGCAGCAGGCGTTCGTGGACCACGACGCCTTCCAGTGCGGTTACTGCACGCCCGGCCAGGTCTGCTCCGCGGTCGGCGTGCTCGACGAGTTCGGCCGGGGCTGGCCCAGCGCCGCCACATCCGACGTCAGCGCCGAGCCGGAGCTCGACGACGAGGAGATCCGCGAGCGCATGAGCGGCAACCTCTGCCGGTGCGGCGCCTACACCGGCATCGTCGCGGCGATCGGCGAAGTGGGAGGCAGGCGGTGAACCCCTTCGACTACCAGCGCGCCGAGGACGCCGACAGCGCGGTGGCGGCGGTCGCGGGCCGCCCGGCGGCGGCCTTCCTCGGCGGCGGCACGAACCTGGTGGACCACATGAAGCTCGGCATCGCCAGCCCGGAGCTGCTGGTGGACGTCACCCGCCTCCCGCTGGGCGGTGTCGAACCGCTGGCGGACGGCGGGGTGCGCGTCGGGGCCGGGGTGCGCAACAGCGACCTCGCCGCCGACCCGCTGATCCGCGAACGCTACCCGGTGCTCTCGCAGGCCCTGCTGTCCGGCGCGTCGGGGCAGCTGCGCAACCTCGCCACCACCGGCGGGAACCTGTTGCAGCGCACCAGGTGCGTCTACTTCCAGGACGTCACCACGCGGTGCAACAAGCGCGAGCCGGGGTCGGGCTGCTCGGCGGTCGGCGGCTGGAACCGCTACCACGCCGTCCTGGGGGCGTCCGACCAGTGCGTCGCGGTGCATCCCTCCGACATGGCGGTCGCCCTGTGCGCGCTGGACGCGGTGGTCCGCGTGCAGGGGCCGGGCGGGCACCGCGGCATCCCGGTCGTCGGCTTCCACCGGCTGCCCGGGGACGAACCCGACCGCGACACCGTCCTCGAGCACGGCGAGCTGATCACCTCGGTCGACCTGCCGGAGCTGCCGATGGCGACACGATCGAAGTACCGCAAGGTGCGCGACCGGGCGTCCTACGCGTTCGCGCTCGTCTCGGTGGCCGCCGCGCTCGACGTCGCCGACGGACGGGTGCGCGAGGCCCGCATCGCCTTCGGCGGGCTGGCGCACAAGCCGTGGCGCGCCACCCGAGCCGAGGAGGCGCTGCGCGGAGAACCCGCGACTGCACAGGCCTTCGCCGCCGCCGCCGCCGACGCCGAGCTCGCCGACGCCCGCCCCCTGCCCGGGAACGGGTTCAAGGTGCCGATGGCCCGGTCGGCACTGGTCTCGACGCTCAGCGAACTGGCCGGGGAGGAAGCGTGACCGATCTGCTGCGACCGCGAGCCATGGGCGTCGACGTGGCCAGGCTGGAGGGCTGGGCGAAGGTCACCGGCACCGCGCCCTACGCCTACGAGCACCCGGTGGAGAACCCCGCGCACGCGCACGCGTTGCAGGCGAGCATCGCGCGCGGCCGGATCACCGGTATCGACACCGCCGCCGCCCGCGAGCTGCCCGGCGTGCTCGCCGTGCTCACCCACGACAACGCCCCGGCGCTGGCGTCCACCGAGGACGGAGAGCTTGCGATCCTGCAGTCCGGCGAGGTGCACTACCGGGGCCAGCTCATCGGTGCGGTCATCGCCGAGAACCCGGAGATCGCCCGGCACGCCGCCGCGCTCGTGCGCGTGGACTACGAGCAGGCCGACCACGACGCCGAGTTCTCAGCCGAGCGCGACGACCTCTACACGCCGGAGCAGGTGAACCCCGCGTTCGCCACCGACACCTCGCAGGGCGACCTGGAGACCGCGTTCGAGTCGGCGCCGGTGCGGGTCGACGAGACCTACACCACGCCGATGGAGCACAACAACCCGATGGAGCCGCACACGACGGTCGCGGTGCGCGCCGACGGCGGGCTCACGCTCTACGACTCCACGCAGGGCGCGCACACCGTGCGCCAAGTGATGGCGAAGCTGTTCGGCCTCGACCGGGAGCGGGTCCGGGTCGTCTCGACCCACGTCGGCGGCGGCTTCGGCTCCAAGGGGCTGCCGCACTCCCACGTCGTACTCGCCGCGATGGCCGCCGGACTGGTGGAGGGCAGGCCGGTGAAGCTGGCGCTGACCCGCCGGCAGATGTTCTCCCTGACCGGCCACCGCACACCCACCGTGCAGCGGCTCCGGCTCGGCGCCGACCGCGACGGCAGGTTGACGGCCATCGCCCACGACGTCATCGAGCAGAGCTCGAAGGTCAAGATCTTCGCCGAGCAGAGCGCAGAACCCAGCCGGCACATGTACGCGGCGGGCAACCGCCGCACCACGCACCGGCTCGCGCTGCTCGACGTGCCGGTGCCGTCGTGGATGCGCGCTCCCGGGGAGTGCCCGGGCATGTTCGCCGGTGAGGTGGCGATGGACGAGCTCGCCGTCGCCTGCGGCCTCGACCCGATCGAACTGCGCCTGCGAAACGAACCCGAGACCGACCCCGAGTCGGGCAAGCCGTACTCCAGCCGCAACCTGGTGGCGTGCCTGCGCGAGGGCGCGCGCCGCTTCGGCTGGCAGGACCGCGATCCGGCGCCCGGGGTGCGCCGGGAGGACGGGTGGCTGGTCGGAACCGGTGTCGCGAGCTCGGTGTACCCGGCGAACGTGTTCCCCGGATCGGCGGCGGCGATCCGCCGCACCGCCGACGGCTACCAGGTCAGCATCGGTGCCGCCGACATCGGAACCGGCACGTGGACGGCGCTGAGCCAGATCGCCGCCGACGCGCTCGGCGTCGGGCTGGAGGAGATCGACCTGCGCATGGGCGACACGGACCTGCCCCACGCGACCGTCGCGGGCGGTTCCTCCGGGCTGTCGAGCTGGGGCTCGGCGGTGGTGGACGCGGCCGCGGTGTTCCGGGAGAAGTTCGGCACCGACCCCTCGGAGGGCGACGAGTCGGAGGGGACCGTGCCGGACAACCCCGACCGCGAGCGCTACGAGATGAAGGCGTTCGGCGCCCAGTTCGCCGAGGTGCGCGTCCGGGAGGACACCGGTGAGATCCGGGTGCCCCGCATGCTCGGGGTGTTCGCCGCTGGGCGCATCGTCAACCCCCGCACCGCGCGCTCGCAGTTCATCGGCGGCATGACCATGGGCATCTCCATGGCGCTGCACGAGCGGAGCGTTATGGACCCCCGGTTCGGGCACGTGGTCAACCACGACCTCGCCGAGTACCACGTGGCCACCAACGCCGATGTGCACCGCATCGACGTGCACTGGCTCGACGAGCACGACCCGCACGTGAACCCCGTGGGCACCAAGGGGATCGGCGAGATAGGCATCGTGGGAGCGGCCGCCGCCGTGGCCAACGCCGCCTACCACGCCACCGGCGTCCGGGTGCGCGAGCTGCCGATCACGCCGGAGAAGTTCCTCGGCTGAGGCGGGGCGACGCGGCCGTGCGGAAGACCTGCGAGCCGACGGCGCCTGCGGCGTGTAGAGTGGGCTCGGTCGTATTTCTGAGTTCGTGTTCGCAAGCACGCTCGCAGATGCCGATGCGGGCGAGCTGCTTTCCCTGGCGTAGCTGGAGTTGGCCGCCGTCTGAGATCAGCGGGCCCGGGCCGCGCGCCGCGTGCGCCCGACGTATTCCCAGCTCCCGGAGGAGAAGACATGGCACAGGGAACCGTGAAGTGGTTCAACGCGGAAAAGGGCTTCGGCTTCATCGCGCCGGATGACGGTGGTCCGGACGTGTTCGTGCACTACTCGGCGATCGACGCGGGAGGCTTCCGCAGCCTCGAGGAGGACCAGCGGGTGAACTACGAGGTCACCCAGGGGCCCAAGGGTCCGCAGGCCGCCAGCGTGCGCGTCTGATCCCGACTCGCTTCACCCGGTGGCTCCTCACCCGATCGGGGTGAGGAGCCACCGGTGTTTCCGGAGGCCGGTCCCACCTCCCCGTACCGGTGATTCGGGTCTGTGCCGAACCGCCTCGCTGGACTTGCCGTGTCCGTGCGGGCACGCTGGGTGAGCCCGGTCCGGGCGGCGGCGCCCGGACGTCGCCAGCCCGCGAGCCGCAGGGGGACCGCGATGACCTCCGACCGCATCCCGGCCGAGGAGCGGGCCGATCTCGACGCCACCGCGGAGCGCCTGCGCGCCGGCGGCGTGTCGATGGTCGAGACGTCCTTCGTGGACAACGCCGGGGTGGTGAGGGTCAAGTCGGTGCCCCTGGACCGGCTCGGTTTCGCCGCGCGCTACGGCATCGGGGTCTCGCCCTGCTTCGAGACGTTCTGCTTCGACGACGTGATGGTGCTGGGCCGCCACCTCGGCGGTCCGGACGGCGACCTGCGGTTGATCCCCGACCTCGACCGGCTCGTGCCGCTGGCCGCCCAGCCCGGCTGGGCGTGGGCGCCCGCCGACAAGTTCGTGCAGGAGGGTCCGCGCTTCGCAGCCTGCCAGCGGGCCTTCGCCGCGTCGCAGGCGGAGGCGTTGCAGGCGCGCGGCCTGCGGGTGCTCGCGGCCTTCGAGCACGAGTGGGCGCTGGGCGCGGGCGGTGTCGAGGACTTCGTCCCGGCGGTGACGGGCTCGGCGTACGGACAGCCGCGGCTGGAGGTGGTCGCCGACTACGCCCGCGACCTCGTCGACGCGCTGCACGCGCAGAATCTCGTCGTGCACCAGTTCCACCCCGAGTACACCACCGGTCAGCTCGAGCTCTCCGTCGCCGCGACCGATCCGGTGGCGGCCGCCGACGACGCCGTCCTGGTCCGCCACACCGTCCGCCAGGTGTCGCTGCGCCACGGTTGGCGCGCGAGCTTCGCGCCGTGCGTGGTCCCCGGCGTGCCGGGTTCCGGCGCGCACCTGCACTTGTCGCTGCGCGACGAGCAGGGCAGCCTCTTCCACGGCGGGGACGGTCCGCACGGGCTGCGTCGCGAGGGCGAGGCGTTCCTGGCCGGGGTGCTGGCCGAACTGCCCGCGCTGCAAGCCGTCGGGGCCGGGAACCCGGCCAGTTACCTGCGGCTGCAGCCCTCCCGGTGGGCCGGGGTGTGGCAGGTGTGGGGACGCGAGGCGCGGGAAGCCGCGATCCGCCTGGTGCTCGGCGTGACCGGCACCGGCGACTGGGCGGCCAACGCGGAGGTCAAGTGCTTCGACGCCACCGCGAACCCGTACCTGGTCGTCGGTGCCGTACTCGCGGCGGGCGCGCAGGGGATGCGCGCCGGGCTCCGGCTCCCCGCGGAGGTCTCCGGCGATCCGGTCTTGCTGCCGGAGGAGCAGCAGCCGGCGCGGCTGCCGACCAGCCCGCTCGCCGCGGCCGACGCGTTGGAAGGCTCGCGAGTGCTGGCCGAGGCGATGGGAGAAGCTCTGCACGACGCCGTGGTGACGGTCCGGCGCGGCGAGGGCGAGCGCTTCGCCGAGGCCGAGCCCGCCGAGCTCGTCTCCCTGACCCGCTGGCGCTGGTAGGAGCCGCGGTGCTCAACGACGACGTCCCGCTGCTCGACCAGCACTGCCACGGGGTGCGGACCGCCGACCTGGACCGGCACGAGTTCGAGCTGCTGATGACCGAAGCGGAGCGGCTCGGCCGGGACCGCAGCCCGTTCGACTCGATGCTCGGCGTGTCGTTGCGGCGGCTGTGCGCACCGGTGCTCGGATTGGACCCGCACGCCGAAGCCGGCGACTACCTGGCGCGACGCACCGAACTCGGCTGGCTCACCGCGACCCGGCGGCTGCTGGGCACGTCGGGTACCAGGACGTGGCTGGTGGACACCGGTCTCACGGCCCTGCCGCTCACGTCCCCCGCCGAGTTCGCGGTGCTCGCCGACGGGCAGGCACGCGAAGTGGTGCGGCTGGAGGCGGTGGCCGAACGGGTCGCGGCAGGCGGAGTCGCGGCGGCGGACCTGGCCGACGCGGTGGAGCGTGAGCTGCGAGCACGTGCGGTGAGCGCGGCCGGGTTCAAGAGCATCGCCGCCTACCGCGGTGGTCTGGCCCTGCCCGGACGGCGTCCGGACGCCGCGAGCGTCGTCAGGGCGGCTTCGCGGTGGCTCTCCAGCGGCCGCGGCCGCCTCGACGATCGCGACCTGCTGGCGTGGCTCGCGCACGTGGGTGCCGAGATCGGCGCGGAGCTGGGCCTGCCGCTGCAGTTCCACACCGGCTTCGGCGATCCCGACCTGCACCTGCGCGAGGCCGATCCGCTGGCGCTGACCGACTTCCTACGGTCCACGTCCGGAACCGGGGCGACCGTCGTCCTGCTGCACTGCTGGCCGCACCATCGCAACGCCGCCTACCTCGCCCACGTCTTCGACCACGTGCTCGTCGACCTCGGCCTGACCATCCCGCACGTCGGCGCCCGAGCCGGGGCGGTGCTGGCCGAGACCCTGGAAATCGCGCCCTGGCGCGCGGTGTGCTTCTCCTCCGACGGCTACGGCCTGCCCGAACTGCACCACCTCGGCGCGGCGCTGTGGCGCGAACGGTGCGGGCGCCTGGTCGACGAGTGGCTCGCCGACGACGTGCTCACCACGCGCGACGCGGAACGGCTGGTCACCGGCATCGCCGGTGCGAACGCGGCGCGCGCGTACGGCCTCGACTGGCCGCAGGCCTGACCGGCCTGGGGGAGCTGCCGGAGACCCTCCCCGCCGGGCCAGGCCCGGGGGGCGCACCGCGTCCGCTGGACCGTCCCGTTCGGCGGTGCTCCGGCAGCTGGCGGATGGTTCCGGCCGCACGCGCGCTGGTGGCCAGGGCGATCAAGGCGGAGATCCACCGCCGCGCCGTCGCAGAGTACGCGCGCTCGCTGTCCCGCTGGGAGCCGTCGGCGCAGATCCCAGCGGTCGCTCTCCAACCGGATGCCGACCGGCCGCGCCTTCGAGAGCGACGCGGTGCCGGTCGACCTCGACGGCGAGCAGTCGCGCAGGCTGTTCCTGTTCATCGACCGGCTCCCGCTCTCGACCCTGCGCGGCGCGCCGCGCTCGCCGCGGTCACGGCAAAGCAGCGCGAACGGTTGAGCACGACCCTGCGCGCCGCGCAGCTTCCACGACCGCGGAGTGAGCCCGCGTCCGCTGGACCGTCGGTCACACCGCGCTCGTCTCGCCCTGCCGCGCCGGCACTTCGCCGCCGCTGGCCCAGGCCAGCGCCGGCACTTCGCCGCCGCTGGCCTGGGCCAGCGACAGCCCCTTGGTCTCCTCGGCCCACAGCACGCAGGCGAGCAGCCCGACCAACGTGATCGCGGTGCCGATGTACATGGTGGTCGAGGTGCCCAGGCTCTCCAGCGACAGCGGCACCAGGTAGGTGCCGACGGCGGCACCGATCCGGCTCAGCGCGACGGCCAGGCCGACCGCCGACGCGCGGATCGTGGTGGGGAACAGCTCGTTGGGGTAGAGCCATTCCAGGATTCCCGGGGCGCCGGCGAAGAAGGCGTAGAGGCTGAAGCAGACGATCACGGCGACGACCGGGGCCGTGGGCCACCAGCCCAGCACCGCGAGCGGGACGGCCATCAGCGCGAAGGACCAGATGATGGTGCGCCTGCGCCCTGCCGTCTCCAGCAGCCGCATCGCGGGCACGCAGCCGAGCAGGAACAGCGCACTGATCAGCGCGGAGCCGAGGTTGCTGAGGTTCTGCGAGTCCAGCCCGAACGCGGCCAGCATCTGCGGCCCGAACAGGTACATCGCCCACATCGGGATGACCTGGCAGGTGTAGAAGACCGACACGAACACCGCGCGGCGCAGGTAGATGCCCCGGAACAGCTCGCGGAGCCCGCCGCGTTCGACGGTGGCCCGCTCGCGCGAGGCGATGAGGTCGTCGGCGGTGACCGGTACCCGCAGCACCCGGTGCACCAGCGCCGCCGCCTCCTCGGCGCGTCCCTGGTCGACCAGCCAGCGCGGCGACTCCGGTGTCCCGTGCCGCAGGACGAGCACGACCGCGCTCACCACCGCCGCGCTGCCCAGCACCCAGCGCCACCCGCCGGGGCCGGCGACCTCGGTGATGGCGAACCCGACCACGTAGGACAGCAGGGCGCCGAAGTACCAGGCGATGATCACACCGCCCAGCGCGCGCGCCCGCTGCGCGCGGGGGAACCACTCCGCGAGCAGGGCGGTGGCGATGGGGTAGTCGGCCCCGACGGCGAAACCGACGACGAACCGCAGCACGACGAGCTGCCACGCCTCGGTGACGAACACGCACAGCACCGACGCGACGAGCAGGACGGCGAGGTCGATGGTGTACATCGAACGGCGTCCGAGGCGGTCGGTCAGCGGGCCGATGGTCAGCCCGCCCAGGAACATGCCGACCAGGGCGACCACCCCGACCAGGGCCGAGGACGTCGTGCTCAGCCGCATCTCGTCGGTGATGCCGACCAGGGCGACGCCGATGATGCTCAGCAGGTACCCGTCCAGCAGCGGTCCTCCGCAACAGGCGACGAGCAGCTTGCGGTGGAACCCGCTCACGGGTGCCTCTTCGATTGCGTCGAGTTTCATCAGTCTTCCTCCCGTTGTCCCGCGCGCACCACGAATGCGCGGGTCGGTCCCGGAAATCGCCGCGCCGATAGCGGATCGGCGGCACCTCCGTGTGCCGAATCCGGTTCTGCGACGCGCACGTGGGCGCGGAAACGGTGCGGTGGTCAGGAAATCTCGTCGTCCACCCGCGTGTAGCGGGAAATTCCCGGAGAAATCCGGCGGATCGTTTCCGCAGAGAATAGTTGTCGGCGAGTACGCGGACCACAGTTCGCGCGGTGCCGGCCGAGACCGGTTTTCGATATGTGCGATAGAACCGCGCTATCCCGCGACGTCAGCCGCGGCGGCGGTCGGCGGAACCGCGACCCGCCCGCGACATCACCAGGCGGACGAACTCGCCCGCGGCAGGCGAGAGCGGCCCGCGGCGCCAGAAGAGCACCCCGCGCCGGATGACCCTGGGCCGCAGCGGGAGCACGGCCGCCCCGCGCTCGGCGGCGTCGCGGGCCAGCGAGCGGGGCAGCAGCGTCGCGCCCGCGCCGGCCAGCACCAGCGGCACGACCATGGCCTGGTGCGCCGTCTCGACCGCCACGCGCGGACTCGCGCCCTGCGCGCTGACCGTGTGCTCGATGACCTCGCGGGTCGCGGTGCCCTCCGGCGTGGTGACCCAGTCCAGCTCGGCCAGCTCGGCCACGCCCAGCCGGGTGCGCTCGGCCGGGGCCGAGCCCGCCGGGAGCACGGCGAAGATCTCGCGGCCCTCCAGCACGATGTTCTCCAGGTCGCCGACGGCGTCCACGGTGGAGTCGGCCATGCCGAGCTCGCACTCACCGGTGCGCACCGAGCCGGTGACGTCGGAGCCGAGCTCGGGGTCCGACACCCGCACCGCCACCTTCGGGTGACTGCGCAGGAAAGCGCCGAGCAGTTCGGCGAGCGGGTCGACGGCCAGCGTCGTCTGCGCGACGATGTCCAGCCGCCCGGCCGCCAGGCCGAGCACCCGGCGCACCGAGTCGGTGGCGGTGCTGAGGTCGCGCATGACCTGCCTGGCCGGCTCCACCAGCGCCTCGCCCGCGGTGGTGAGCGCGACGCCGTGCGGCAGCCGGTGGAAGACCTTGCCGCCGAGCTTGTTCTCCAGCGCGCCGATGGCGTGCGACAGCGACGGCTGGGCCACGTGCAGCGCCTGGGCCGCGGCGGTGAAGCTGCCGCTCTCGGCGATGGCCAGGAAGTACTCCAGTTCCCTGCGCTCCATGCCGCATCCCTCCCGGCGTCGGCCGCCTCACGCGTCCAGGGCACAACGGAACCCAGTATTGCCGGTGGTGGAGTCGGGTGTGAGCCCCTGGCGCGCCGACACCCGGTAGCGGCGGCAGTAGGAGTCGTGGCACAGGTACGAGCCGCCGCGGGCGCTGCGGCGCGTCCGGTCGCCGGGGTCGAACCAGTCGGCGCACCACTCCCACACGTTGCCCGTGGTGTTGTGCAGCCCGAAGCCGTTGGGCGGGAACGCGTCGACCGGGCAGGTGCCGAGCCAGCCGTCGGCGAAGGTGTTGCGCCGCGGGAACTCGCCCTGCCAGACGTTCATCAGGTGCCGCCCGCCCGGCTCCAGCTCGTCGCCCCACGGGAACGCCCGGCCGGCCAGGCCGCCGCGGGCGGCGTACTCCCACTCGGCCTCGGTCGGCAGCCGCAGCCCGGCCCAGGCGCAGTAGGCGCGGGCGTCGGACCAGGACACGTGCACGACGGGGTGGTCACCGCGCTGGTCCACATCGGACCCCGGTCCCTCGGGCCGGCGCCAGTCGGCGCCCTCGACCTGACGCCACCACGGCGTCGCCGCCACACCGCGGGTGGGCGGGAAGTCGTCGGGCAGCAGACCGCCGAAGACGAACGACCATCCCCACCGCTCGGCCTCGGTGCGGTAGCCGGTGGCCGCGACGAACTCGCCGAACTCCACGTTGGACACCGCGGTGCGGCTGATGCGGAACGCCTCCAGCCGCACCGCGCGGACCGGCCCCTCCCCGTCCTCGGGGTAGGCGTGCGCGTCCTCGCTTCCCATCAGGAACTCGCCACCGTCCAGCAGCACCAGGTCGCCCGCACGGCGCGGGGGATCGCAGGTCTCGACGGCGTCCACCTCCACCGGCCGCGCCGCCCGGCCGGTCGGCGGCGCGCAACAGGACTTCTGCTCCTGCTCAGTCATGGGCGGCCTTGAACCGGCTGCGCTCGCGTTCGGTGCCCACGTCGTCGCAGAGGTCGTCGCCGAGGTCGACGCGGACCCACCGCAGGGTGCCGGTGAACCTGTTGTCCACCACGGGATAGTCGTCGGTGACCGGGGAGGCTCGGTCGCAGCCGATGTCGAAGGTCTCGTCGAAGGCGAAGTAGTACGGGATGGTCCTGGGCACCACCACCTCTCCCACCTGCTTGCCGTCGACGTGCAGCGTGGCGGTGCCTCCCTTGCCGACTCCGCCGCCGTCGTAAGCGAAGTCCATCCGCACCTCGTGCGTCCCGGGCGCGAGCGGTTCGCGCGCCCGCGCGGTGTGCACCTCCAGGCCGAAGTAGTTGTAGGCGTAGCAGAACCGGCCTTCGTGGAAGTAGACCGACCAGCCGCCGAATCGTCCACCCTGGGCGACGAGCACCCCTTCCGCGCCACCGTCGGGGATCTCGACCTCGGCGGTGATGGTGTGCGAGCGGTTCTTGACGTTGGGCGCGGTTTCTTCGGTCAGTCGCTTGGCCCCGGCGTGGAAGGTGACCGCGCGGCGCTCGCCCATGAGGTCGAGCCGCCCGGCCTCGCGGGGGTTCTCGCGCTCGGTCATCCGGTCGTCGAGCGGGAAGACGTTGTATTTGGCGGCCTCGACGAGGAAGAGTTGCTTGAGCTCGTTGAGCCGGCCCGGGTGCTCGGCCGAGACGTCGCGCGCCTGGGTCCAGTCCACCGTGGTGTCGTAGAGCTCCCATTCGTCGTCGTCGAAGTAGCGGCGTTGCTCGCCCTGCACCATCTCCCACGGGGTGCCGTGGCGGGTCACCGCCATCCAGCCGTCGTGGTAGATGCCGCGGTTGCCGACCATCTCGAAGTACTGCAGGCGGTGGCGGTCCGGCGCGTCGGCGGCGTTGAAGCTGTAGAGCATGCTGGTGCCCTCGATGGGCTTCTGGGCGATGCCGTCGACCTCCGAGGGCTGCGGGATGCCCGCCGCTTCCAGCACGGTCGGCACGATGTCGATCACGTGGTGGAACTGCTGGCGGATGCCGGCGCGCTCCTCGATGCCGCGCGGCCAGTGCACCACCATGCCGTCGCGGGTGCCGCCGAAGTGCGAGGCGACCTGCTTGGTCCACTGGTAGGGCGTGTTCATCGCCAGCGCCCAGCCCACCGGGTAGTGCGCGTGGGTCGTGGCGTCGCCGAGCGCGTCGAGGTTGTCGAGGATGAACTCGGGGCTGTCGGGGATGCCGCTGGCGAAGCGGTGCTCGTTGAGCGTGCCGCCCAAGCCGCCCTCGGCCGACGCGCCGTTGTCGCCGAGGATGTAGATGAACAGGGTGTCCTCCAGCGCGTCGAGCTCCTCGAGCGCGTCGACGAGGCGGCCGACCTGGTCGTCGGTGTGCTCGGCGAACCCGGCGTAGAGCTCCATGAGCGCCGCGGCCGAGCGCTGCTCGGTCTCCGACAGCTCGTCCCAGTGCGGCACGCCGTCGGCCCACGGCGCCAGCTCGGCGTCCTGCGGCACCACGCCCAGCTCCTTCTGCCTGCGCAGCGTGATCTCGCGCTGGGCGTCCCAGCCGTGGTCGAACTTCCCGCGGTAGCGCTCCCGGTACTCGCGGGGGACGTGGTAGGGCGCGTGGGTCGCGCCGAAGGGCAGGTACACGAAGAAGGGGTTGTCGGGCTTGAGGCTGCGCTGGTCGCGCACCCAGTCGATCGCGTGGTCGACCAGGTCCTCCGACAGGTGGTAGCCGTCCTCCGGGCGCCGCGACGGCTCCACCGGGGTCGTGCCGTCGAACAGCACCGGGTACCAGTGGTTCATCTCGGCGCACAGGAAGCCGTAGAACTTCTCGAAGCCCTCGCCGGTGGGCCAGCGGTCGAACGGGCCCGCCGCGCTGACGTCGCGGGCGGGGGTCTGGTGCCACTTGCCGAACGCCGCGGTGTTGTAGCCGTTGCCGCGCAGGACCTGGGCCAGGGTGGCCGCGCTGCGCGGGCGGATCCCGTTGTAGCCGGGCGCGGAGCTGGCCATCTCGGTGGTCACGCCCATGCCGACCGAGTGGTGGTTGCGCCCGGTCAGCAGCGCCTGGCGGGTGGGCGAGCAGATCGCGGTGACGTGGAAGCGGCTGTAGCGCAGGCCGCCCGCTGCGAGCCGGTCCGCGGTCGGCATCCGGCACGGGCCGCCGAAGGTGCTCGGTGCGCCGAAGCCCATGTCGTCCAAGAGCACGACCACGACGTTCGGGGCGCCCCGCGGTGGCCGCACCGGCTGCACCGGTTCGAAGGGCGGGTCCTGCTCGTGCACGTCCAGGGACGTGGCGGTGGGCACGACGGCATCGGGAATCGGGAGACGTTCGCGGGGGATGTCCGCGTCGCCCATGTCGACCTCCTGGACGGTGTTCGAGGCGGTTCGCCGCGGCGACCTCCGGGCGCGCGCCACCGAGCGCGGAATTCGCTGGTTTCCCGCGCCGGAATGAATTGCGTGCGTGGTCTGATCGCCGTTGTCCGGCGGGTCCGCGTCGCCGGTGTTCAGGTACGGCAGCGAATGCTAGTGCCTGGACCGGGCGGTGCAAGCAATGCTGCCGCGACGACCTGGTCCGCGCGGGCAGCGGGATTCGGTTATGGGCAGGTCAGAAAGCCGTCTTCGGTCGCGCAGACGGATTTCGAATCAGGCCCATAGAAGGTGTCTATGGGGCTTCGCCGGTCCTCTTCGTTGATTTCGCCGACGGCGGTGGGAGCCGCCGGTAGGCTGATCTTCCGGCGCTGTAGTTCGCGGGGGTGAGGGGATCGGTCGATGGCGGGCGGTGACGCGGACTCCTTCCGGGAGTCGCTCGAACTCGCCGACCGGCTGTTGGAGCGGGCGCGGCGCTCCGACGGCGTCGACGACGTGGACGCGGCGGTCGAGCACGCGCACCGCGCGCTGGACGCAGTGGCCGGCTGCGACGCCCGCCGCGCGGGGCCGCTCTACCAGCTCGGGCTCGCCCACGGCCTCCGCCACGAGCGCACCGGTTCGGTCGACGACCTGAGATCGGCCATCGGGTGGATGCGCGCGGTGCGGGACTGCCTGGCCGACGACGACCCGCACCGGCCGGAGGTCTGCGCCCGCACAGGTCTGCTGGTCAGCCGGTACGTGGGGGTGGCCGAGGGCGACCGCGCCGACGTCGACGAGGCCATCCGCGACCTGACAGCGGCCGGTGCCGGCGGAGGCGTTGTCGGCCGCTACGCCCTCGGGATCCTGCACGCCGTGCGCTACACCGGCTTCGCGGGGGAGCAGCAGGACCGCGAGACGGCGATCGAGATGCTTTCCGAGCTGATCGAGCGGCCCGATGCCGACACCGCGACCGCCGACGCGTGCCGGGTGACCGTCGCGCACCTGCTGCTGAGCCGCGGCACGCCGGTGGAGCTGCGCGGTCGCCGGCCGACGCTCACCGGCGTCGCCGGACTGGGGCTGGAGGCGACGCCGGAGGAGATCGCGACCGCACGGCGACACCTGGAGTCGTTGACGGACCAGGAGAATCGCGACCTCGCCGGCATGCGATCGGCGCTCGAGCTGCTGGTGTCGTCGGCCACGGGCAAGATCGACCTCACGGCACCGGAGGCCGACCGCGCGCTGACCGGCTTCGACGAGATGCTTTCGCAGATCCCGGAAGAAGATCTCGACGCAGGGGAACGCGACGCGGTCCGCGCGGTCCTGCGCGGAATCCGGGCTCACGCCACGGGTTCCGGCGAAGACCTGTCCGACGGGATCGCCGAAGCCATGGCCGGGCTGCCCGCCGGGCACCTGCTGCGCGAGTTCCTGGTCGGCCTGCTGCGCCCCGCCGAGCCCGGGCTCGCGGAGTCGGGTGACCTGCGGCGGCTCGGTGCGAGCAGCTCGGCCGCCATCGCAGCCCTGGAGCGGGCGCTGGAGCGGCTGCCCGCCGACGATCCCGACCGCGCCGCGGTGCTGACGCGGTTGGTGGGGTCGCTGATGGCCGACCTCTCGGTGAACCGCGCAGGCGGTTCGATGAGCCGCATCCGCACGCTCGCCGCCGAAGCGATCCGCGGCGGCCGGGCCGACGACGAGAACACCGGTGTCAACCACGCGGTGCTGGCCCTGGCGACGGTCTTCCAGGAGGACTCCGCGCTCGGGCTCGACCAGATCGACACCGCGGTCGGGCACCTGCGGGAGGCCGCCCGGCTGTTGCCGGACGGGCACCCGCTGCGGGAGGGCCTGCGCACGATGCTCGGGGCCGTGCTGCTCATCCGCTACACCCGCAGCGGTGCGGCGGACAACGTCGACGCCGCGGTGCACTACCTGGGGCAGCAGGGCGACGACGTCCTCGACCGGTTCACCGAGGCCCACGTCCGGCTCGCGAACCACATGCGCAGCCCCGACCCGGATGGCCTGCGGGAGGCGATCCGGGCGCTGGAGGATCTGGTCGGCGAACTGCCGGACGAGCACTTCGTCCGCCAGCGCGCCACGACCACGCTCGGGCTCGCCCGCATCATCCGGAACGCCGGGTCCGACGCCACGGGCGCGGCCGGTCTCGACGAGTCGGTGGACGCCGTGACCGATGCGCTCCGCGCGATCCCGGAGGCCGCGCTCGACCACCCGATGGAGACCACCACCGCCGCGATGTCGGTGCTGTGGAGCGCGATCGCGGTCGGGGACCGCAAGGCGCTCGACCGCGGGATCGGCATGCTCGGGTCGGTCGCGGCCCGTGCCGACCTGCACCACCACGAGCGGTTGTCGGCGATCGGCAGCCTGGGCATGGGGCTGCGCACCCGCTACGAGTTCACCCGGGACCGGCGCGACCTCAGCAACGCGATCGACCGGCTCGAACAGGCGCGGCGGATGCTCGACCCGGGCGCGCTGGAGGGCGCGCTGCTGCTGAACTCGCTGGCCGACTGCTACCGCACGCGCGGCGACGCGGCCAGGAAGGACCCGCAGCGTGCGGTCCGAGTGGGGCTGGAGTCCCTGCGGACGCGCGCACGCGACGTGCTGTTGCAGTCCAGCGCTCTGCGCGCGCTGAACGCGGCCCGTGCCGCGCTCGGCGAGGCGGCTTCGGTGGCCCGTTGGTGCCTGGAGACCGGACGGAGCGAGAACGCGGTGGAGGCGCTGGAGCTGGGGCGGGGCATGGTGCTGCACGCGGCCACGGTCGACGCGGGCGTCCCGGCGATGCTGCGCGAGTCCGGCCACGACGGGCTCGCCGAGCGCTGGGAGCGCGAGGCGGCCGAGTCCGGTCCGCAGCCGTGGGACTTGCCGGAGGGGCCGCCCAGCCCGATGCGGGACCTGACCGGCGCGCCGCTGCCGAGCGATCTGCGGTACCGGGTGCTCGAAGCGCTGGAGGGCCACGGGGCGCGTACACGGCTGCTCACACCGCCCGCCGTCGCCGAGATCGCCGCCGCCCTGCGCGACACCGACACCAGGGCGCTGGTCTACCTGCTCCCGGGCGAGGACCGGGAACCCGGCATCGCCGTGCTGGTCACCGACGGCGGCGAGGTCCGCCCGCTCCACTGCCCGCTCTTGACCGCCGCGGACGGCAGTCCGGTTGACCGGTTCGACCGGCTCCAGCGGGAGCGGGCGAGCGGCCCCGTGTCCGGGGAACTGGACAGCAGGTGGCGGCAGGCCCTCGGCGAGGTCTGCGACTGGGCGTGGACGGCGGTGCTCAACCAGGTGCTCGACACCGTCGCGGCCGAGCGGCGCCGGCGTCCGAGCCGGATCGTGCTGGTACCGGTGGGAAAGCTCGGCGCGGTCCCGTGGCACGCCGCGCGGCACCGGGTGCCCGGCGGCGGCGTCCGCTACGCCTTCCAGGACGCCGTCGTGCGCTACGCCGCGTCGGCCCGCCAGTTCACCGAGACCGCCCGGCGCCGCAGGCGCGCGTGGGACGGCGAACCGGCGCTGGTGCGGGTGGCGGGCAGCGGTCTGCTGTGGGCGTCGGAGGAGATCGAGGACATCCACCGCAGGCACTACTCCCACGGCGTCTACCTCGGCCGCAGGCGCCGGGGCGGCAGGCGGGCGCCTGCCCCGCGGCCCGACGACGTGCGCGCACTGCTGCCCGGCGCGAACTCGCCCGGTGCGTCGCTGCTGCACCTGGGCTGCCACGCCGACCTCGCGGCGGTGCCGGTGGACTCCGCCCTGCGGCTGGGATCCGGTTCGGCGTTGCAGGTGCAGGACATCCTGCGGCAGGCGCGCGACCGTCCCGCCGACGCGCCGGGCGGCCTGGTCGTGCTGGCCGCCTGCGCCAGCGACCTGACCGGCCGCGAGCACGACGAGGCGCTGACGCTGGCGACGGCGTTCCTGACCGCCGGAGCGGCCGGGGTCGTCGGCGCGCGGTGGAACGTCGACGACCTGCCCACGGCGCTGGTCATGGTCATGTTCCACCACTACCTGAACTCCGGTTGCGACGATCCGGCCACGGCCCTGCGCGCGGCGCAGGCGTGGATGCTGGACCCGCGCCGGGCGCTGCCCGAAGGGGTCGGCGCCCGGCTCGCGCCGGAGCTCGCCACGATCGACCCCGCCGAACCCGGCAACTGGGCGGCGTTCACCTACCAGGGCCGGTGAGGCACCTGCGGCAAGTTGGGAGCACCCATGGCGGCACCGCCGACGACCTTCGGCATCGACCTCGGCACCACCCACTCCTGCGTCGCCTACGTCGACGAGTCGGGGCGGCCGGTGATCGCCCGCAACGCCGTCAGCGAGGACACCACGCCGTCGGTGGTCTACTTCGAAGGGCCGGGCCGGGTGCTGGTCGGCTCCTCGGCGAAGAACTCCGCGCTGCTGGCGCCGCACCTGGTCGCGCAACTGGTCAAGCGGGACATGGGCAGGCAGGGGGTGGAGTTCGGCTACCACGGCCGCGCCTACACCCCGGAGGAGATCTCCGCGCTGATCCTGCGCGAGCTGGCCAGGTCTGCCGAGGAGAGCACCGGCAGGCAGGTGCGGGACGTGGTGATCACCGTGCCCGCCTACTTCGGCGTCGCCGAGAAGGAGGCCACCCGCCGGGCCGGTGAGATCGCCGGGCTCAACGTGCTCGACGTCCTCGCCGAGCCGGTCGCCGCCGCACTCCACCACCAGGGCCTGGAAAGCACCGACCGCGCGCGGCACCTGCTGGTCTACGACCTCGGCGGCGGCACGTTCGACACGACCGCCATCCGCGTCGAGCGCGACGACATCCGCGTCGTGTGCACCGACGGGGACCAGGCCCTCGGCGGCGCGGACTGGGACCGGCGGATCGTCGAGCACCTGCTGGAGGTCTTCCGCGCCCGGCACCCCCGGCTCGACCCGGCCGCCGACGAGGAGGCGATGCAGGAGTTCCACAGCACCGCCGAGGAGCTGAAGAAGGCGTTGAGCCGCACCGAGTCCCGGCGCGCGCAACTGCGCTTCGCCGGGGCGGCCGCGGGGGTGGAGCTGACCCGCGCCGACCTGCGGCGGCTCACCGGCGACCTGCTCGACCGGACCATGGAGATCACCCGCCGCACGCTGGAGGTGGCGCGGCGCAAGGGGATCGAGCGGTTCGACGACGTGCTGCTGGCCGGCGGGATGACCCGGATGCCCGCGGTGGCCGAGAACTTGCGCACGCGATTCGGCCTCGACGCGCGGCTCAGCGAGCCGGACCTCGCGGTCGCCAAGGGCGCGGCGCTTTTCGCGCTGCTGCGGCAGGTCGGGGACACCGGCGGAGCCGCGCGGGAGGTCGCCGGGCAGCTGGGCATCAGCGCGGCCGACGTCGAGGCGGCGGCGGCCAAGCGCGTGACGACCGTGGTCCCCCGGGCGTTCGGGGTCAAGGCGATCGACCCTACCGACCCGGAGGCGCACAACAACCCGTTGCGCGCCAGGCAGATCGTGACCCACCTGCTCGCCGCGAACACCGAGCTTCCCGCCGACACCGGCCCGTTCCCGTTCGCCACCGGCGTGGACAACCAGCGGATGGCCGAGATCGAGGTGTGGGAGCAGAAGGGACAGGAGGAGTCGGAGGACCTCGCCGACAACACCCGCGTCGGACGCGGCGTGCTGAAGGGCATCCCGCCCCGGCCCGCCGGAACCCGGATCGAGATCACCTTCCGCATGTCCGGGACCGGTACGCTCGCGGTGCACGCGCAGGAGCAGGAATCGGGGCAGGAAGTGCGGTTCGAACTCGCCATCGGCGGCATGGACCACAGGGCGGTCGACGCCGCCCGCACCGACATCGCCAGGCACGAGGTGAGCGGGTGAACCTGCGGCAGGCCCTGGCGGCGCTGGCCGCCGACTGGGACGGGGTGCGCGCCCGGCTGGCACCCGGCGACTACACCCACCTGGTCGCGCTGGTCGTGGAGTTCTCCACCGAGACCAGCCCGGACGTCGCGGCCGACATCGCCGAGGACATCGCGGTACTGCTGACCGACGCGCTGCCTGCCGAGCACCCGGTCCGCCGCGAGCTGTCGGCGCCGGAGTCCCGCTTCTCCACCGGGGCCGAGGCGGACTGGGGGGACCTCGGCGCGACGCTGCACGGCTGCCTGCTCTCCGGTCCCGGTCCGAAGGTGCCGAGCCAGGTGCTGGAGGCCGAAGCGGTCGGCGAGGCGGAGGTGCGGGCACGCGGCGTCGCCACCGACGACCCGGGCCTGATCCGGCTCGAGCACCAGGACGGCGACCGCTGGCCCGCCTTCCAGTTCGGCCCGTCGGGACAGCCGCTGCAGGTCGTGCGCACCGTCAACCGGCTCCTGGACGCCACCGACGACCCGTGGGGTGCCGCCGACTGGTGGCTCGGTGAGAACGCCTGGCTCGACGGCGTCCCCGCGCGGCTGCTCGGCCAGGTCGCCGACCAGGTCCTGATCGACGCCGCCCGCGCCGGTTTCTCGGAGGTGTGAGCGGTGCCCGACCTCGCGCCTCCCCCGAAGTACGCCGACAGCCCAGCCCGCCACGAGCTGCCCGCCGACGCCGAGCTGTGGCGGGTGCATTCCGGCGAGTTCGACGCCACGAGCTTCCGCCCCGGCCCCTCCGACGACCACTTCGGTGGCGGCCGGTTCGACGGCACCGAACGCGACCCGTACCCCGTGTACTACGCGGCCTTGCAGCCACCCACGGCGCTCATGGAGTACCTGGCGCGGGATCTGCGGTACCGCGACAACGGCGGCAGGCTCGTCTCGCGCGGCAAGGTCAACGGGCGCCGCATCAGCTCGGTGCGCACGACCCGCCCGCTGGCCCTGGTGAGCCTGCTCAGCGGACCGGACCTGGCGGCGGTCGCGCAGGACGGGTGGCTCATCCAGAGCGACGAGTACGGCAAGACGCGGCGCTGGGCGAGCTGGATCAGGGAGCAGGCGAGGTGGGCCGACGGGCTCATCTGGCGGTCCAGACGCGACATCGGGGGAGAGGCGCTCGTTCTCTTCGGCGACCGGTGCGGCCCCGACGCCCTGGAATCCGCGGCGTCGGTCGAGCTCGGCACCCTCGAAGGCGCGCACTACCTCAACGACGTGCTCGGCGCCTACCGCGTGCAGGTCTCGCTGCCCCCGCGCCGGAAAACGCAGGGCTGATCACGAGGTCCCCGGCGTGAGCAGCCAAGCCAACAGGTTCAGCAGCGTGTCGGCGACCAGTGCCAGGGCGACCAGCGCCAGCACCCCGAACAGGACCCAGCGGTGGGCGCGGTAGCCCGGCGGCGGTTGTCGGTTCACACCGGCTCCTTCACCGTTCGGCCGGACCCGCCGCGCGAGACCGGGAACCCGCCGCGGCCCATCAGCCACAGGAAGGGTTCGGCAGGGGACAGGGCGCTGCCGGGCCTGGTCCCGGTGAGCGACGAAGCGACGAAGAAGCGCACCTCGGCGAAGTCGCGCTCCGCCGACAGCACCATGTTCTCCAGTCCGGCCGTCGTCAGCCATTCCCGGACCCGGCCCGACAGCAGCGGCCCGGCCCAGTCCAGGTCCTGGAGCAGGTCGGCCTTGACCACCACGACCGCGAGCGCCCGGCGCCCGAGGTCGACGCGGTAGTCCTTGAGCCTGCGCACCGTCACCTGGTAGACGTCGTCGGGGTCCCTGGTCGCCGGGTTGGCCGCCACGACTCGCGCGTCCCCCGCGCCACCGAACTGGTCGCGCACCCACCGCGCGGAGAACGGGTCCACGACGAACACCAGACCTCGCGCGTGGTCGAGGAACTCCAGCTCGGTGTTCTCCTGCCGGTCCACGAAGAACTCGCCCGCGGCGTCGAACAGGCTCAGCAGCGCCTGCCTGCGACCACGCCGGACCCGCGCGGTGATCGCCGCGGGCAGCCGGCCGGCCGGGGTCTTGGCGGTCTCACCGCCACCGGAGACCAGTCGGGTGGCCTCGGCGAAGACCTGCCTGCTCGGCTCGTCGTCGAACTCCAGCTCCGCGCCGGCCGCCGCCAGCTCGTCGCGCAGCTTCACCATCCCGGCGTGCACGAGCCGGGTCTTGCCCGCCGAGACCGCGCCGAACACCGGCATCGAGATGCCGGTCAGCGCGGCCGCGCCGGTGTGCAACGGCTGCCCGCAGCGTTCGCACAGCGCGGTCAGCTTCCGCGCGGCGCGCAGCACCGTCGTCGGCAGCCGGGTATCGCAGCCGCACCGCCGCCACACCGCGCCGAGCAGACCGGGCCGGATGTCGCGGTGCACCGTCGCGCAGTTCGGGCAACGGTAGTCGGGGAGGCGCTGCTTGTAGTAGCACTCGGGATGCGGGCAGACGGCGTCGGCGCGGCGGATGCGTCGGACCATGCCGTCGCAGCCGCGAAGCAGGGCGATCACCGCGGCCCAGCCGATCCCGGCGACGACCAGAACCGCGGCCGCGACGACCGTGACGAGCAGCCCGCCGGCCAACGTGCCGACCAGCACGCCGGACCACCCCGCGAACGGCACGGCCTGCACCAGGAACCGGAGTGCGGCCCACTCGCCGTACCCGCCCCAGCCGCGGATCCGCCGGTATCCGGCGACGATGATGCCGCGACCGCGGTGCCAGGCGGCCAGCAAGTCGTAGCGCCACTGCGAAGCGAGGTAACCGGGCCAGGCCCGGTCCCGGCCGCGCGGGCGGTTGCGGCGGAACCGGGGCAATCCCGCGGTGCCCGCCTCGACGTGCTCGGGCATCACCAGGGCGGGCCGCCACCTACCACCTCCGGCGAGCGTGGTGCAGGCGATGACGAACGAGCCCACCACCCCGGCCATGGACCCCAGCCACAGCGCGATCAGCGATGCGTAGAAGACGACGCCGAGCGCGCACAACCCGGCACCCAGCAGCAGGAGCGCGACGACGGGGTTCTGCATCACTCACCCCGTTCCCGCAGCCGGTCGAACAGGCGGCGCGCGGCGGAGGGCTTGCGCTGCTTGTTCTTGCCGAGCTCGCGCAGCCACTCGTGCCACGCGGTTGCGTGGTCGGAGTCGACCGCGCGCAGCAGCATCCTGATCCGGCGCTGGTCGGACTGGCGGTGCTCGCCCACCCACGACGCCAGCCCCTTGTCGAAACCGGCCCGCGCCGAGTCCGCCGCCTTGTCCGACCAGGCCACCAGGAACGCCAGCGCCACCGCCCGATCCCCGCGCTCCTGCGGCGCATTCCCGTTCCACACCGCGGCGAGCTCGTCCACCAGCACGGTCTGCACGGCCTCCCCGCCACGCACCGCCGCGTTCACCGCGCGGCTGAGCTCGACCCCCAGCAGCGCGTCCACCAGATCGCGAGCACGGGCCGAGAGCACGGGTTTGGACACCTCGGCCAGCGCCGCGGCCGACTCGCTGCCGTCGCTGCGCTGGAAAGCCGTCAGCCACCGGCGCAACGCGCCGTCCTGCTTCCACAGCTCTCGCATGGGCTCGGACCGGACGTGCTCGACGAGCTTGCGCAGCACCTCCAGGTACTCGGCGTTCACAGTGGACCTCTCCAGCACCGGGAACGCCTTGCGCGCCAACGACTCCGACACCGTCGCGGTCGGCATCTGGGAGAAGAACTCCAGCATCTCGGCGACCGACGGCGTGGTGTCCTGGAACAGCGCCTCCCACACCGCGTCGCCCACGCCCGGCCGGTCGGGCTCCTGCAACGGGGCGCGCATGGCGGCGAAGGCCTCCCGGCGGCTCTGGCCGCCCTCGGCCACCGCCGCGCCGGCCACCACGGCGTCCAGCCGCATGAACGGGTCGCTGACCGTCGGCAGCAGCAGCGGCCACCAGTGCCGGCGGATCGCTGCGACGGTCTGGTCGGCATGCGGTCCGCGCAACCGGAACGCGAGCTCGTCGCGGAGCAGGTCGAGCACCTGCGGTTCGCAGCTCCACCGCGAGGGGGAGGCCTTGGCGTCCGGGTTGTCGGCCCACCAGCTCACGAACCGGGCGGCGGCGTCGCGGAAGCGGTCGATGCGCGGTGTGATGCCGAATCCGGCGGCGAGGCGCAGCAGGGCGTCGAACCGCTCCGGGGCGACGCCGGCCGCCACCGACTCCACCAGCGAGGTCGCCCGCTCCACTTCCGGCGGTGACCAGCGGCGTTGCGGCAGCGTGCCGCGGCCGGTGGCGGCCACGCCGCGCACGACCTCGTCGAGCTCGGCCCGCAGCAGCGCGTACCAGACCTGGCCGGCCAGCTCGTCCTGTCCTGAGTGGACAGCCGCGGCCAGCTTGCGCAGCGCCGGGGCGTCGGGTCCCGCGGACATGACCGCCTCGGCCACCGGTTCCAGCGCGTCCTGCGCGGACTCCGGTGGCGCCGAGGCCAGCCAGTCGGCCAGCACCGCGGCCTCGGAGCGGTGCTCCAGCGGATCGCCGCAGGTGAGCACTCCGGCGGCCAGCCGGTCGCCCGTCCCCGGCCGCGGCCTGCCGCCGTCGCGGGCGAACCGGTGCGCCATCTCCACCGCGTCGATCACGTCGTAGGGGTCGGCCCGCAGGAAGCGCGATACCCAGTGCGAGGCGCACTCGGTCGGCTCGATCCGGGAGTGGCGGCCGGACACCAGGTCGAACACCGCGAAACCGCTGTCCCGCTCGGTGTCGGCGAGCTGGCCCGCCCAGTCCGGGTGCAGCGCAAGCACCTCGTGCCTGCTGTACTGCGGACTCGTCGCGAACACCCGGAAACCGACCCGCAACGCCCTTTCCTGGGGCAGCAGCAGGGTACCGGCGGCGATCCAGCGCACGATCTCGCCCGCGTCGGCGCCGACGAACAGCACCCGCCGCGGGTTCTCGTCGTGGACGCGGTCCAGCGCGGAGGTCAGCGCCAGCAGCCAGCTCTCGCCGCCGGTCGTGCCGAGCACCCAGTCCCGCAGGACGTCCACCCCGCACGGGCCGGGCTCGGGCTCGGCGGGCACCGGCTCGGTCTCGGTGCCGTCGGCGGGGCGCTCGGACCACCAGGGCGCCTCCCACAACTGCGCGGGGCGGACGGGCCCGTAGAGCTGCGGATCGGCGGTGGCGATGGCGTGGGTGAACTGGTTGCCCTCCCGGACCCCGCCGGCCTCGGCACCCAGGTAGACGCCGCGCGCGGTCGCGTACACGCCGTCGAAGACGTGCGCCAGCGAAGGCGGGTACTGCTCGACCGGGCGCTTGCCGCGCATCCACGACACCGGCGCCTCGTACAGCGCGGACCGCTGGACCAGGCCCATCATCTCGTGGCCCGCCCCGGACGAGACGGCCTGGAACTGGAACCCGGCCCCGCCCCGCAGGCCCTGGCCCTGGCGGCAGTCGGTGTAGAACAGCGACTCGAAGCCGCGCCCGCCCATCACCCGCTCCGTTCGACGATCCTGAAGAGTCCGAGCAGCCACAGCAGCGGCTCGTCCACCCGGAACGGGCGCACCCCGCCCGGATCGATCCGCTTGTGGTCGTAGTCGGGTTCGGCGCCCAGCGAGGACACCGCGAAGTAGCGGTAGCTCTTGTAGTGCGCCCGCAGGTGGGCGTCGATGTCGTCGGCCCCCAGGTCGGCGAGCAGGGCACGCAGGTGCTCGTCGGTGTCGCGCCCGGCCGCCTCGTCGTAGTGCGCCCCGGCCGACGGTGCGCGCAGCAGCGGATGGCCCTCGCCCAGCATCCCGTAGAACGCGTCGATCTTGGAGAACACGACCGCGACGGGCACCGGGATGCGCCGGCGGACACCGACACCGCCGGTGGCGCGCAGCAGCTCGGTGAGGCGGCCGAGCACGCTCAGCGGCGGCTCGGTCTCGCGCATGCCCGCCTCCGGCACCGCGATGCGGTCGCGAGTGCCGGGGAGCTGGAAGGGGTCGAGCAGCACGATCAGCCCGTCGGCCGCGCCGAGGTAGGCCTGGCGGTTGACGAACTCCTGCGTGGTCATGTCCTCGCCCGCCGCGTCGTAGAACGACAGCGTCGTGGTGCTGTGCACCTCGCGGCCCAAAGAGCGGTGGGGCTGGCGCCACTGCACCACCAGCGGCACGCGACTGCCGTCGGTCGACCCGGCGGTGGACTCGAACAGCTCGTTGTCGTCGAACAGCGCGTGCTCGTAGTGCTCCAGCCACGCGGCGGTCCGCGCACCGGCCTGCTCGCCCGCGAAGGACACGTCGGCGTCGAAGCGGCGGCGCACGCGGTGGCGCAGCTCGTGCACCAGCACCGTGGTGTAGACGGTCTTGCCGGAGTTCTTGCCGCCCACCATGCCGATCAGCGGGCTGCGGCTGTCGGCGAAGTTGGCGGGCAGCGGCGTGCGGCAGACCGGGCACGCGCGGATGCCGGTGTCGGTGCCGCAGTCCGGGCAGGTGGCCCTGCGCCGCGGCAGCCGCAGCCGCGACGGCGGCGGCGGGAACGTCGGCCAGGACGCCTCGGCGTACCCGGTCAGCCGCAGCCGCTCCTCGTCGACCGAACGCGTGCAGCGCGTGCGGCCGGGCGCGGCCCGCCCCGTGCACTGGAACCGCAGGTTCGCCGGCTGGAAGCGGTGGTAGCAGTAGGGGCAGGCGGTGGTCGGCATCAGGTGGCCTTCAGTTGCGCGGTGGGCGGGTCGACGAGCCGGACACCGGCCGTCTCGGTGAAGCAACGCAGCCAGTACGGGCGGCGCAGCTTCGGGACCTCCACGGTGGTCTCGACCGGGCGTCCGGGGCGCAGCTCGCCCTCGACCCGGCCGATGACCTGGCCGTCGGCCGGTTGCAGCGGCATCACGCGGCCCTGCGCGGCGACCACCAGCACCGTGCACGCCGGCACCGGCTGGTCGGCGGTCAGCGTGATCCGCGCGGTACCGCCGCCGACCAACGGGCGCGACCGGCGCTCCACGGTGTAGCCGACGTGCGGCTGGCGGCCCTGGATGTCGATCTCGGTGGGCGCCGAGCACGCGGCGCCGTCCTCGGCGGCGGCGACCGCGCTGACGCGCACCCGCACCGGTCCGGGCCCGGTGCGCAGCCGGCAGCCGCCCGATGCCTGGTACTCCTGCCTGGTCAGCCGGTGCCTGCCGGAGCCCGCCGTGCCGTTCCACATCACCTCGGCCACACCGGCCCGCTCGGGCCACACCCACGACAGCAACAGTTCCTCGTCGAAGCGGCGGAACTCCAGGCCGCTGACCGGCGGCAGCGCGGGCACCACGCGGCTGGTGCTCTCGGCGCGCACCGGTTCCGACGACGCCTCGGTGCCGTCGGACCGCCGGTAGCGGGCGGTCAGCACGTAGGTGTAGTCCACCCCGGGAGTCGTGCCGGTGTCGCGGAACGACGTGGTGTCCGTGGTGGCGACCGGTAACTCCCGCGAGCCGTCGCTGCGGCGGACGTCGACGGCGATCGCGTCGGGATGCACCTTCCAACTCGCCTCGACCGCGCCCTGAGCGGCCCGGAGCCGGACGCCGTGCACCGGCGGCAGCACCTCGATCCGGGCTCCCGCCGGACGCGACCACGCGCCCTGCTCCTGCGCGGCGAACACCGCGTACCCGACCCGCACCCCGGCCCGAGCGCCGGTGTCGCGGGCGACCGTCGCGGTGTCCTCGGCGACGACCTCCCCGTCGGCGGGGTCGGCGGGCACCCGGTCGTTGCGGCGCACAACCCGGTAGACCGTCCCGTTCTCGTGCTCGGCGGGCACCCGCCACGACACCCGCACGCCGGTTCCCTCCGGCTGCGCCGACACCTCCAGCACCGGAGGGGGAGGGACGCGGCGCAGCTCGGCCGCGATGCGGTCGTCGTCGGTGGCCAGCGCCGCGGCTTGCAGCAACCGTTGCCGCGCCTCGGTTTCCTCGCCCGCGACCAGCGCCCGGTGGGCGGCCGACCGCAGCTCGCGGACCCGTTCGCCCTGGCGCTCCACCAGCCGCCGGGCGGACTCGGCCTCCTCGGCGTCGGTGATGCCGGTCAGCGCCTGTTCGGCGGCGACGAGGCAGCCGTCGCGCAGCAGCTCGGTGACGCCGGGCAGCCCGGGCGGTGGGGCGGGCCCGCGCCCGCCGGTCTCGCCGAGCACGCTCACCACGGCCTGCCGCGCTTCGGACTCCGCCAGCTTCGCCTGCCGCAGATGCCGCAGCAGCACCGACGCCGGAGCGCGGTTGTCGTGGTGCCTGCGCACGTCGTCGAGCAGGTGGAACAGCGTGAGCCGGCGCAGGTCGACCCCGTCGGAGGTCACCGCGGTGTTGAGGATGCCCAGCGCCTCGCGTACGGCCTGGTTGCCGGAGCGGCGGTTCTCCCGGTCGATCGCCTGGCGCACCGCCTCGGCGGTCAGCCCTGCCGGGTGCGCCGGGGTGCTGGCGAAGGCGGTGAGGATGCGCAGGCTGGTCAGCTCGCCGTGCAGCAGCTCGGCGATGCTGCTCATCTCGGCGTCGGCGAGCAGCGACTTCAGCCGCCGGTACGTCGTCTCGCGCAGTCCGCTGGCGCGGGGTAGCTCCACCGGGGTGCTCAGCCGCACGCCCGCGGTCTCCAGCGCCCGGTCGACCTCCTCGGGTGCCAGCAGGCTGAAGGTCTCGCGCATCGCCTCCAGCTGGCCGGAGGTGATCAGGCCGAGGTCACCGAAGTCGGCGTGCAGCATCGCGACCAGCTCGTCGACCTGCTGCCTGCGGCTGCCGGTCCGCGCCGCGTCGCGCTCGCGCCACCAGGAGATCCGCAGCATCCGCTCGCCGTGCTCGCGCCGAAGCTCCTCGTCCTCGCGCAGGAAAGCCTTGTAGACGCTGCGGACGAACGTGGACTTCGCCGTGGACTGGGCGCTCTTGTTCCAGTGCGAGCGGATCTGGGCGATCCGCTCCGCCAGCTCGTCGTCGGAGAAGTCCAGCCGGACCGCATAGCGCGACACGAGGTCGTCGGGCAGCCGGCCGCCGCGCCCCCGCAGCGGCCGCACCACCTCCTGCTCGTAGTCCTTCGGGTCGAACGGGGCCATCAGCTCGAGACCGTGATCCCGGCGACGACCTTCGCGGCCTCGGCGACCTCCTCGTCGCTGCGCACGCTGACCCGGACCTTGATGTCCAGCGACTTGCCGGTGCTCGGTTCGGTGGCGTTGAGCTCGAGCAGCCCCTCGGCGTCGACGGTCATGCGGATGTCGACGGGCGAGCCGACCGGCATCGGCGGCAGTCCGTCGATGAGTCCCTTGCCCTCGTTGAGCGCCTTGTTCTCGGCCAGCTCCGGCCCGGCGACCACGCCGGACTGCTCGAACAGCTCGATCTCGACGCCCTGCTGGCCCTCCTCGACGGTGGCGGCCTGCAGGTTGCGCACCTCGGTGGGCAGCGCGTCGTTGGCGTGCACGAGGTGGTGGACGTAGTGGCGCTTGGGCTTGCTCTGCCAGTCGGGTTCGCTGGTGTCGACGAGCTTGACCCCGAACGCCTTCGGCAGCACGTTGCGGGTCTGCTTGGCGGCCAGGCCCTCCAGCGTCCGCACCGAGATGCCGGTCTGCGCGGCCACGCCGCCGACGGCCTCGGCGACCCGTTCCCGCACCTGCTCGGCGGTGCCGCCGGCGTCCTCGGCGTCCTGCTTCTCCTTGTGCACCACGCGACCCAGCGCGTAGAGCGCGGCACCCTTGGCCACCGCCAGGTCCGGGTCGTGCAGCTTGGGCTCCCAGCCGAACTCCGCGCGCAGGCGCTCGGCGACCGCGGGCATCTTGGTCGAGCCGCCGACCAGCAGGACGTCGTCGATGGTGGTGCCCGGCCGCTTGTCGCGCAGGGTCTCCAGCGTGCGCCGGACGATGTCGATCGTCTTGTCCAGCAGGTCCCTGGTCTCGTGCTCGAACAGCTCGCGGGTGACCTCCACGCGCGCGCTGCTGCCCGCGCCGCGCAGCGCGACCGGCCGGGACTCGGCGCGGGAGAGCTGCTTCTTGGTCTCCTCGGCCGTGGTGGCCAGCGACTGCATGAACTCCTCGTCGTCCTCGGCGTCGGTACCGGTCGACTCGGTGAACCGCTGCAGCAGGTAGTCGCGCAGCCGGGCGTCCCAGTCGGCGCCGCCGAGGTGGTCGTCGCCGTCGGTGCACAGCACCTCGATCTCGTCGGAGGACACCCGGATCGCGGTGGTGTCGAAGGTGCCGCCGCCCAGGTCGTAGACCAGGATCGTCCTGTCCTCGGCGTCGGTCGTCGCCTCGTAGTGCAGCGCAGCGGCGACCGGCTCCGGCACGATGCCGATCACGTCCAGCCCGGCGATCTGCCCCGCGTTCTTGGTGGCGGTGCGCTCCAGCATGCCGAAGTAGGCCGGGACGGTGATGACCGCGCGGGTGGCGGGTCCGCCGGTGTGGGTGGCGGCGTCCTGGGCGAGCTGCTTGAGGATCAGCGCCGAGATCGACTCCGGGGTGTAGGTGGTGCCGTGGTAGTCGTAGACCGCCTCGCTCCCCATTTCCCGCTTGATCAGCGACACGACCTGGTCGGGGTAGGTGATCGCGGAGTTCTTGGCGACCGAGCCGACCACGACGTTGGACTCGTTCTCGAAGAACACCACCGACGGCGTCGTCTCCAGGCTGTCGGTGTTGCGGCACACCGCCGGCCGGCCTGTCTCGTCGACGTAGGCGATGGCGGAGTAGGTCGTGCCGAGGTCGATGCCGAAGACCTTGAGGCTCTCGTCAGGCATCCGCGCGCTCCTGTTCCTGTTCCGTGCTGGAGGTCTCGACAGGTGTCCACCGGTAGACGTGGACCCGGGCGGGTGCGGTCACGCGCTCGGTGGCGGTGTCCCGGTAGCCGTCGGCGACGACCGCGGCGACCCTGCCGTCCTGCTCGGCTCGCTCGGCGGGCACGAGCTTGACCGCGCGGTGTTCGCGCGCGGAGAACTCGTCGCCCTCCGCGGGGACGATCGGTGCGCTGCCGCATCGCTCCAGCGCGAGCTCCACGCTGAGCGCGAAGGATTCCAGCAACCCGGCCACCTGGTCGCGCGCGATGTCGGCGGGCAGCGTCCGCGCCTGGTGCAACAGGTCCTTGCGCAGGTTCTGCAGGTCGGTGACCACCGGGCGCAGCAGCAGGTTCTGCTCGCCGGCGCGGAGCCGTTCGACCTCGGCGTGCAGGTTGTCGATGACGCGCTCGCGCGCGGTGGCTCTGGCGTGGTGTTCGCGGATCTGCTCGGTCAGCGCGGAAACCGCGTCGGTCAGCGCGACAAGCGGGTCGTCGTCGGCGGGCTCGGTTTCCTCGACGTCCGTTGCGGCTGCCGGCGCCGCTTCGTCGCCGTCCGTCGGCGCTGCTCCGCTTCCGTCCGCCGGCTCTGGTCGCGCGTCCGGATCAGCGGACTGCTCCGGCGTTTCCGGGTGCGCGTCGAAGTCCTGTTCCGCCGCGGCACCGCCCTGTTGTTCGTCGCGCATGACCTCGCCCGCCTCGATGCCCACTTCGCTCCGCGGTCGTTCGACCGCACGGAGTACACCTGTCGTTGATCACAGACCCTATCGCTGCGTCGACCGGCTCTGGAACGGATTCGCCGAGGTTGGACCAAGCCGCGGGCGGAGAGGTTCCGCGACTCACCCGGAAAGCGCAAAGCGCACCGCGTTTCCCCTGCACCGCGGCTTTCCCGTGCACTTGGCCTTCCCCGCACCGTGCCTTCAGCGACGGCGATCCCCAGGCCGTGGTGCGGCGGTTGCGCGGATTGGGGTTGCGGAGGTGGCGGTGAATAAAGCTGCGCACGGGTGCGTGCTGAGGGAGGTCGGTCGCTCCAGCGCCGGAGGGGACGCGCGTGGTGGACTCCACTGGCCCGGTGAAGCCTTCAACGCCGGCTACCTCGCCGCCCGGCTCACCGGAGCCGACGCCGCGACCGCCGCCGGGAGCGCCCGGACGCTGACCGCCGCGGTGATCCGGCATCCCCTTGCGATCGTGGACCATTCGGTGGTGCCGGGCGAATGAACCCGGGCAAAAAGTCCACTGTGGACCCGGGTCCGCCGTCGAGCCGGCGACGGACCCGGCCGGGTCAGGGCAGGATGCTGTCGACGTAGCCGCCGTCGACCCGCAGCGCCCCGCCGGTGGTGGCCGACGACAGCGGCGAGCTGAGGTACACCACCATGTTGGCGATCTCCTCCGGCTCGATCAGGCGCTGGATCAGCGACTGCGGCCGGTGCAGCCGCATGAACTCCCGCTGCGCCCGCTCCCACGGCAGGTCCTGGTCGACCAGCTCGTAGACGAACTTCTCCACGCCCTCGGTGTGGGTCGGCCCGGCGATCACCGAGTTGACGGTCACGCCGGTGCCCGCCGCCTCCTTGGCGAAGCCGCGGGAGGCGGCCAGCAGGGCGGTCTTGGACATGCCGTAGTGGATCATCTCCGCCGGGGTCACCACCGCCGAGTCGCTGGCGATGTACTGCACGCGGCCCCAGCCCCGCTCGACCATGCCGGGCAGGTACGAGCGGGTCAGGCGCACCGCGGACAGGACGTTGACCTCGAAGTAGCGCCGCCACTCCTCGTCGGTGATCTCCAGCGCGGGCTGCGCGCCGAAGATGCCGAGGTTGTTGACCAGGACGTCGACGTGGGGCAACTGCTCCACGAGCTGCCGCGCGCCTTCCTCGCTCGCGACGTCGGCGGCGACCGGCACCACGTCGGCACCGGCGACCTCGTCGCGCAGCCGCCGCGCGGCCTCCTCCGTGGTCTCGCCCTTGCGGCCGTTGACCGCGACGCGGGCGCCCGAACGGGCCAGGGCGGTGGCGATCGCCGCGCCGATGCCCTGCGTGGAACCGGTGACCAGCGCGGTCCTGCCGGTGAGGTCCAACTGCATCTGCGAAAACCCTTTCCTCGTGCCGGGAGGGAACGCCGTCCCGCCCAGTGTTCTGCCGACCGGGCGGCTCCGCGCGTGATGCGGCGCGCGGGCACCGCTACCGGGTTGTGCTCAGGCGACGTTGAAGGTGTCGGGGTCGGGGCCGGTGCGCTCGCCGCGGTCGAGCGCCGCCAGCGTCGTCAGGTCCGCCTCGTCCAGGGTGAAGCCGAAGACGTCGAGGTTCTCCCGGATGCGCGACGGCGTGACCGACTTCGGGATGACGACGTTGCCCAGCTGCAGGTGCCAGCGCAGCACGACCTGCGCCGGGGTGCGGCCGTGCTTGCGCGCCAGGTCCGCGACGACCGGCTCGGACAGCAGCTCGCCGCCCTTGGCCAGCGGGCTCCACGCCTCGGTGGCGATGCCGTGCTCGGCGTCGTACCGGCGGACCTCGGCCTGCTGTAGGAACGGGTGCAGCTCGACCTGGTTCACCGCGGGCACCACGCCGCCGTGCTCGGCGAGGTCGCGCAGGTGCGCGGGCTGGAAGTTGGAGACGCCGATCGCGCGGACCCGGCCCTGCGAGTACAGCTCCTCCAGGGCGCGCCAGGTCTCCCGGTGGAGACCGCGCTCAGGGTCGGCCAGTGGATCAGGTACAGGTCGAGGTGGTCGAGGCCGAGCAGCTCCAGGCTGGTGTCGAAGGCCCGCAGCGCGTTGTCGTAGCCCTGGTCGGCGTTCCACAGCTTGGTGGTGACGAACAGCTCGTCGCGGGCGAGCCCGGACCCGGCGAGCGCGCGGCCGACGGCGGCCTCGTTGCCGTACGCGGCGGCGGTGTCGATGCTGCGGTAGCCCGCTTCGAGCGCGGCGCCGACCGCGGCGGCGGTCTCGTCCTCGGGGACCTGGAACACGCCGTAGCCGAGCTGGGGCATCTCGACGCCGTTGTTGAGCGTGACCGTGGGAACGCTGGTCATCGGTGGTGCGTCCTTTCGGAAGTTCTGCGTAGGCCCGGGTCCGGGCAGGCGGGGAAGGTGACGGCGTGCCTCGGCGGCACCCGCCGAATTACAACCGCACGCCTTTATTTGCACACGCCTTATATTGTAGGGGCGTGTTGCATCGATACGCAACGAGGGGTGGCAACACCGGGACCAGGTGCCCTGAGCGTCGGCAAGGGCGCCTTCGCGACGCGATCGATGCGTCAGCCGTCACAGGCCGTGGACGCATCAGGCATCGAAGTCTTGTCCTGGGAGGGCAAGGAAAAGCAGAGGTTGCGGCGCGTTCGCCAGCAGGTGCGGCGAGCGGATTCCATGCGTCAGGAAGCGGGGCGTTCGGCGAGCTGGAAGCTTCCTGCAAGTCAAGACGCTTCGGTGGCGGCACGGTCTGCAGGCGCCACCGCCACCGAAGCGCCCGGACAGCACCCGGCGACCCCAGCCGCGCTTCTGCGCGTCGCGGTCCTGCCCTGTTCGGCACCGGGGCCGCGGTCAGCTCCCGCGGTTCTCGCCCAGCTCTTCGACGATCGGGTTGCTCGGGACCTCGGTCTCGTGTTCGGCGAGCCCGCCCTTGGTGTGCTGCCGCGCCTGCTGGGCCTTGTCCGAGCTGGACTGGCCCTCCTCGACCCCCTTGTCCATGGGAGTCGAGCGGATGACTTTTTCGACGTTCTCGTAGTCGGCGAGCGGCAGCGCGCGCAGCGCGCGCAACGTGTCCTCGTCAGCGCCGTTGTTGGCGGCGTAGCCGACGATCTGCTCCTTGCTCGCAGGGAAGTCCGCAGCCGAGAGGGTCGCCTCCAGCGTCGAACGATCCGTGCTCATGTCGCCTCCTGTACCTGCGGGGTCGCTTGCCGCTTCAGCTCACGGGATTGCCCGGGCGTGCCGCGGCGAAACCCCTGCGGGGCAGTCAAGTCGATCACGCTCCCGGCCAGGCGGTGCGGGCGGTCGAGCCGCGGATGGTGAGCTCGCTGGGGAAGGTCTGCCTGCGGGGCGGCAGCGAACGGTCCTCGACGCGTTCGAGCAGCAGCCCGACCGCGGCGCGCGCCATGTCGGCGATGGGCTGGCGGACGGTGGTCAGGTCGTAGGAGTCCCACGCCGCCATGGCGATGTCGTCATAGCCGACCACCCACACGTCCTGCGGGACGCGGTGTCCGAGCGAGACCGCGGCGTCCACCGCGCCCAGCGCGGTGAGGTCGTTGGCGCAGAACACCGCCGTGGGCGGCTCGTCCTGGGAGAGCAGGTCGCGCATCGCCGTCCGCGCCACGTCGTGGGCGAAGCCGCCCTGCCTGGTCAGCGCCTCGGCCAGCGGATGTCCCAGTTCGGCCAGCCGGTCGCGGAAGCCCTGCTCGCGGTGGCGCGCCGTGCTCGGCAGCTCGGGGCCGCGCAGGAAGCCGATGCGGGTGTGCCCGCCAGCGACCAGGTAGTCGGCGACCGCGCGGCCGCCCGCGACGTTGTCGGTGGTGACCTGGTCGCACTCGAGCGAGTCCAGGCCGCGGTGCAGCAGCACGACCGGGTCGCCGCGCCGCAGCACCTCGGCGAGCTCGGTCGAGCCCTCGGTGACGGTGGTGAAGATCAGGCCGTCGACGGTGCCGTCGTCCAGCGCGGCCAGTGCGCTGGACCCGCCGGGGTCGGGGGCGTTCCACAGGACCATGCGCTGCCCGGCCTCGCCCAGCGCCTGCCCGACCGCCTCGAGCAGCTGGGGGTAGAAGGGGTTGGTGATGTCGGCGACCACGACGCCGACCGTCCCGGTGCGCCGGGTCCGCATCGTGCGCGCCGCGGCGTGCGGCCGGTAGCCGGCCTCCTTCATCGCGGCCAGCACGCGCTCCCTGGTCGCCGCGGCGACCTTGGTGCTGCCCTGCAGGACTCGGGACACCGTCATCTGCGAGACGCCGGCGAGTTGGGCTACGTCCCGGCTGGTGACCACCGGGCACCTCCATGCCTGGATCGAGAAAGGGCGGTCGGGAGTTTACGTAAACAAGACTACCGCCCTATGGTGCTTCGCCAAGAGGATGTGTACGTAAACATGCGAAGGATCGCCACCCATGTCTCTCGCCCTGAAAACCCCGGACGCCCGCTCCGCGGCCGTCGCGACCTCGCTGCCCGACGTGCGGGAGAAGGTCGAGTCGATCATCGCCGACATCCGCACCCGCGGTGACCAGGCGGTCCGCGAGTACTCGGCCCGCTTCGACCGCTGGGAGCCGGAGTCGTTCCGCCTCTCGCCCGAGCAGATCGCCGAGATCGTCGCCCGGGTGCCCGAGCAGGTCATCGACGACATCGAGTTCGTGCAGCGGCAGGTGCGCACCTTCGCCGAGCACCAGCTCGCCTCGATGCGGGAGTTCGAGGTCGAGACCCTGCCCGGGGTCCACCTGGGCCAGAAGCACATCCCGATCGCCGCGGCCGGCGCCTACGTGCCCGGCGGCCGCTACCCGCTGCTGGCCTCGGCGCACATGACGATCCTGACGGCCAAGGCGGCGGGCGTGCCGCGGGTGGTCGCCTGCACGCCGCCGATCCGCGGCGAGATCCCCGACGCCACCGTCGCCGCCATGCACCTGGCCGGCGCCGACGAGATCCACCTGCTCGGCGGGGTGCAGGCGGTGGTGAGCATGGCGCTGGGCACCGAGAGCATGGCGCCGGTGGACATGCTGGCCGGCCCCGGCAACGCCTTCGTGGCCGAGGCCAAGCGCCAGCTCTTCGGCGAGGTCGGCATCGACCTGTTCGCGGGCCCGACCGAGGTGCTCGTCGTCGCCGACGAGACCGCCGACCCGTTCGTCACGGCGGTCGACCTGCTCAGCCAGGCCGAGCACGGCCCGGACTCGCCTGCGGTGCTGATCACCACCTCGGAGTCCCTCGGCAGGCAGGTCATCGACGAGGTCGACAAGCTGCTGCCCGAGATGCCCACGCGCGACAACGCCGGACCCGCCTGGCGCGACCACGGCGAGGTCCACGTCGTCGCCGACCTCGACGAGGCCTACGAGCTGGCCGACACCTACGCCGGCGAGCACGTGCAGATCCTCACCGCGAACCCGCGCGAGGCGCTGGAGAAGATGCGCAACTACGGTGCGCTGTTCCTCGGCGAGGGCACCTGCGTGTCCTACGGGGACAAGGTGATCGGCACCAACCACGTGCTGCCCACCCGCGGAGCCGCCCGCTACACCGGCGGGCTGTGGGTCGGCAAGTACCTCAAGACCGTCACCTACCAGGAGGTCACCGACGAGGCCGCCAGCGCCCGGCTCGGCGAGGTGTGCGGCCGCGCCGCCCGCGTCGAGCTGTTCGAGGGCCACGCCCGCTCCGGCGACGTCCGCGCCGCCAAGTACGCCGGCGCACCGCTGCCCTGGGCACCCGGCGCCGTCACCCGCTCCTGACCGGCCACGACCAGAAAGCGCACGGCATGTCCTCCACCGCAACGAAGCGCACCGGGGCCTCGTCCGCGCCGAGGACGCTGACCTCGAGCACCATCGGCAGCGTCATCGAGTGGTACGACTTCACCATCTACGGCACCGCGGCCGCGCTGATCTTCAACCGGCTGTTCTTCAGCGACGTCAGTCCGACCGCGGGCACGCTGGCCGCGTTCGGGACGTTCGCTGCCGGTTTCATCGCCCGCCCGCTGGGCGGTTTCGTCGCCGGCCACTACGGCGACCGGCTGGGCCGCAAGGCGATGCTGGTGACGACCCTGCTGCTGATGGGCGCCGCCACCACGCTGATCGGCCTGCTGCCGACCTACGGGCAGGTCGGCGTCATCGCACCCGTGCTGCTGGTCGTGCTGCGGCTCGTCCAGGGCTTCGCCGTCGGCGGCGAATGGGGCGGTGCGGTCCTGATGGCGGTGGAACACGCCCCCGACGACAAGCGCGGCAGGTACGGCGCGTGGCCGCAGACCGGTGTGTCGGCCGGGCTGCTGCTCGGCACCGGCGTGTTCAGCCGCGTCTCCGCGCTGCCGGAGCCGCAGCTGCTCGCCTGGGGCTGGCGGGTGCCGTTCCTGCTGAGCATCGTGCTGGCGGTGGTGGGCCTCTACATCCGGTTCCGCATCAGCGAGCCGGAGTCGTTCGCCGCGGCCACCGCCGCGGAGGGCCCGGCGCGCAGGCCGCTGGTCGAGGTGCTGCGGACCCACCCGAAGCAGATCCTGATCGCGGTCGGGGTCCGCTTCGCCGAAGGCGGCAACTACTACGTGTTCACCGTCTTCATCCTCAGCTACCTCACCCAGCAGCTCGGGCTGCCGCGCCAGGCGGGGCTCACCGGCGTGATGCTGGCGGCGGCGCTGAACATCGTGGCGCTGCCGCTGTGGGGCGCGCTGTCGGACCGCGTCGGCCGCAGGCCGGTGTTCATCGGCGGCGCGCTGTTCATGGCCGCCTACGCCTGGCCGTTCTTCCTGCTGGTCGACACCCGGTCGCCGGCGCTGGTCGCGCTGGCGCTGGCGGTCGCGCTCGCCGTCCCGCACGGCGCGGTGTTCGCACCGATCGCGGCGTTCTACACCGAGCTGTTCGAGCCCCGGGTCCGCTACAGCGGCGTGTCGATCGGCTACCAGATCGGCAGCGTGCTCCTCGGCGGGTTCACCCCGCTGCTGGCGACCTCGCTGATCATGTCCACCGGCGGCGCGTCGTGGAGCGTCGCGGCGCTGGTCGCCGCCGGGGCGCTGGTCGCGGCCGCGTCGATGTTCGCCGCGCCGGAGACGTTCCGGCGCAGCCTGCACGCGGGGCGGGAGCCGGAGTCCGCGGTGCAGAAGACCGCGGTCTGACCGCGTGCTCGCCGCCGGGAGCCCTGCGGGGTTCCCGGCGGCGAGGCGTCTTCGCCCCACGACGGGGCGCCGGGGCCGGTACGCTGAGCGGGGTCATGGGATCGAGATCGAAGGCGCACCGCGTGCGGATCGGTACCTCCGGGTGGGTCTACGAGCCCTGGCGCGGCTCGTTCTACCCGGCCGACCTGCGGCGCGGCGAAGAGCTCCGATACCTGTCCGGCAAGCTCGGCTCCGCCGAGATCAACGCGTCCTTCTACTCGCTGCGGCGGCCGGAGAGCTACCGCGGCTGGGCGGCGCAGACGCCCGATGACTTCCTGTTCGCGGTCAAGGGAAGCCGCTACATCACGCACATGAAGAAGCTGCGCGGCGTCGAGACGGCGATGGCCAACTTCTTCGCCTCCGGTGTGCTCGCCCTCGGCGGCAAGCTGGGGCCGCTGCTGTGGCAGCTGCCGCCGTCGCTGGGTTTCGACGCCGAGCGGCTGGCGGAGTTCTTCGCCCTGCTGCCCCGCAGCACCGGAGCGGCGGCGGACCTGGCCGCCCGGCACGACGACCGCCTGCGCGGCCGCGCGTTGACCGAGACCGAGACCGACCAGCCGCTGCGCCACGCCCTGGAGGTGCGCCACCCGAGCTTCGCCGGCGCCGAAGTCGTGGAGCTGCTGCGGGAGCACGACATCGGACTCGTAGTCGCCGACACCGCTGGGAAGTGGCCGCACCTGGAGGACGTCACCAGCGACTTCGTCTACGTCCGGCTGCACGGTGACGAGGAGCTCTACGTCAGCGGCTACACCGGCAGCGCGCTCGACCGCTGGGCAGGACTGGTGCACGACTGGCACCAGGGCCGCAGCCCGCGCACCGACCACACCGTCGCTCCGCCCGCGCGGCGGGCGAAGGGCCGGGACGTCTACGTCTACTTCGACAACGACGTCAAGGTCCACGCCCCTTATGACGCCCTCGCACTGGCGCAGCGCTGCGAGCGCTTGGCCGGTCGGGGCTAGTGACTCGCGGACAGGTTTGGTCACTGCGTCGGCGTCGCCTCCGCGGATGACCGGCGCTTGCCCAACGTCATTCCGGCGTAAACCCCCGCGAACCAGACCTAGATCATTTACGAAGCACCAGGGAACGGATCCGCGCGGAAGGTGTTGCGGCTGCGCGCCTTCGCGGGCGCTCGCGACGAGGTCGTGGGCGAAGCTCGTGGTCGGAGCCGACAGCAGGGTGTGCGTCGGGGCGGTTTCCACGCAGCGTCCCGTTTCCAACACGAAAATCTCGTCTGCCAACGACGTACCGGCGGGAAGGTCGTGGCTGATCAGCACCAACCCGACGCCTGCGGAACGCACCGCGTCGGCGAGCAGTTCGAGCAGTCCCACCTTGTGCACCGTTCTGACCGGAGGTGATCTCGTCGCAGACCAGCACCGCCGGGCACTGGTCATCGACTTCTCCAACGACGTACCGGCCGGGACGTGCACGAGGCTGGACCTCGGGTGCTGGGAGTGCGGTTGCAGCCAGGCCAGGTAGGCGTCGAGCACCGCGACCCGCATCGGCGCCTCGCGGTGTGCGAGCAGCGCGGCGACGGTGCGGCCGGCGAGATCACCCACGTCGAGCGAGTCCGCCTCGCGGGCTTCGCCGGAGCCCGAACCGACCGCGTTGCCGACCCGCAAGGACCAGTGCGGTCAGCACGGCGTGATTCCTGCGAGCGACGCACGTGGACGCGCGTCGTGCCTCGAACGGTGGAGACGTGTGGCGCGGGGCGGTGGCTCCCCATTCACGGTGGCGGGACCGTGTCGGCTTCGCACCGGCTTCCTGTCCGCCGTCGCGGTGAGAAACTCGCGAAGACGTTTGCAGCAGGCCGCCCGGGCTGTCGAGGGCAGCAGTCACAGATCACGCCCTTGTCCGGACGCGCGCTTGAGAGGTTTTCCGGCGGAGCCGCGATAGTCCGAACGGACCAGGAGTTCGCGGACGGAGTCGCGCTATGAGGGCGGGTGCGAGGAGTCCACAGTGGTGCTGTCCACAGTGTTCGATGTGGAGGTTGCTCGGCCGCGGTGCCCGATCGGCCGGGGTGGCGGCTCGCCGAACCTTCCTGCGGGGTGGGCGCGGCGACCGCCGTGGGGCCCGTGCGGGCACCACGGGCGGAGCGCGCGGGGGCGGGTCAGCCCCGCTCGGGCACGGTCATCTCGCCGAGCGTCGACCAGTCCTGCTGCGGGATGGTCGTGTTGATCACCCGCGGGGTCTCGGCCAGGTACTGCGGCAGGGTCTGCTGCGCCTGCTTGAAGTGGTCGGACTGCACGTGCTCGGCGCCCGCCTCGTCGTCGCGGAACGCCTCGACGAGCACGTACTCGTCGGGGTTCTCGATGCTGCGGGACCAGTCGAACCACAGGCAGCCGGCCTCGGCGCGCGTCGCGCGGGTGAAGTCGCCCGCGATCTCGGGCCAGCGGTCGGCGTGCTCGGAGAGCACCCGGAACTTCGCGGTGATGAAGATCATCGATCTTGCTCCTTCGTCGCTCGTGGTGGAGGCGGTTCGGCCACCGTCCTCCGCCGGAATCCTAGGAAACCGCCGCAGCCGGTGCCCGAACCGCTTCCACCGCCGGCGCCGCCCTCTCTTCGCGGTCCGGGCCCGC
Organism: Saccharopolyspora erythraea NRRL 2338; assembly: GCF_000062885.1. NCBI lineage: Bacteria > Bacillati > Actinomycetota > Actinomycetes > Pseudonocardiales > Pseudonocardiaceae > Saccharopolyspora > Saccharopolyspora erythraea. The sequence goes on from NC_009142.1 coordinate 3,440,800, forward strand.
TTCCACGATCGTGCTGAGGCCGGATCGCCGGTTGCCACTTTCCGGTGCCGCGCCGCGGTGGGGCTACACCTCATGCGCTGGCCGTCAAGCTCGTTCGTGTTTTCGGTGCTCCCCGTGATTGCGCTGAGCGTGACGAAAACAGGGCTCGCACTGTAGGGATGACACACGGCAGGGCGCCCCGGCATGCGAACGGGTGCAACATCATCAACGCTGCTCGTGGCACAGCAGTTCCGTGATGTTCGGACGGGAAGGGCGAGCACGCATGCGCACTGTGAAGAGGATCATCATCGCCGGGACCATCGCCGCGGCGGGCCTGGCGGTCGCCGCCGGGCCGGCCCACGCCGGATTCGCGGTGAGGGGGTGGGACTGCGTCCTCAGCGGTGGCGCTCCGATCAAGTTCGAGGGCGGCCGCCTGATGTGCTGGGGAGGTCACTTCGACGGCCACCCGGTGATCAAGGCTTCCTGGCACCACTGAGGTCCGTGCTCGGCGCCGGTCACCATGGGAGGCCGCCGGCCGGTTGGCCGGCGGTCTCTTCGTGCCCGGCAAAAAGCAATCATGATTGCTTGCTTTTGGTTCTGCGCCGGTGCCACGATGAGCGCATGCACAGCGGTGAGCGGCGGGAACGCGATTCGTCCGGGTCCGGCCTGACCGAGCGGCTGCTCGTCGACCTGCGCGCCGAGACCGCCGAGCTCGACGCCCTGGTGGCCGGGCTCGATCCCGCAGGGTGGCGTCGGGCGACCCCCGCGCCGGGATGGACGATCGCGCACCAGATCGCGCACCTGGCGTGGACCGACGAGCAGGCCGTGCTGGCCGTGCGCGATCCGGAGGCTTTCCAGGCCGCGCTGGAGAACGCGGCCGAGCTCATGCGCGAGGTGGACGACGCGGCGGCGCGCGGCGTGCGGGAGGACCCCGCCGCGCTGCTCGCGCGCTGGCGCACCGGGCACGCCGAACTGGCGGTCTTGCTGGCAGCCTGCCCTGACGGAACGCGGCTGCCGTGGTTCGGCCCGCCGATGGGAGTCCCGTCGATGGTGACCGCCCGGCTGATGGAGACCTGGGCCCACGGTCAGGACGTCGCCGACGCGCTGGGAGTGCGGCGCGAACCCACCGACAGGTTGCGCCACATCGCGATGCTCGGCGTGCGCACGCGCGACTTCGCCTACGCGGTGAACGGAATCCGGCCGCCCACCGAGGAGTTCCGAGTGGAGCTGACCGGGCCGGACGGCCAGCGGTGGTGCTGGGGACCGGAGGACGCCGAGCAGGTGGTGCGCGGCCCCGCGCTGGACTTCTGCCTGGTCGTGACCCAGCGCAGGCATCCCGCCGGCACCGCGCTGACGGCCGTGGGGGAGCAGGCCCGGCACTGGCTGGGCATCGCGCAGGCCTTCGCCGGTCCGCCGGGGCCGGGCCGTGAGGCCGCGGGTTCGCCGGACGCCGGGGTCCAGCCCGGCGCATGACACTCGTCCTCGCCGCGCGCGGGAGAGCCCCGCGCGGACCCGGACTCCCGGAGGTGCTGTTGTGACCGACCCGTTCCGCACTCCCGAGCGGCAGGAGCTGCGCCGGACCGTGCGCCGCTTCGTGGAGGCCGAGGTCCTGCCGCACCAGGACTGCTGGGAGCGCGACGGGGAGCTGCCCCGGTGGCTGCACCGCAAGGCCGGTGAGATCGGCCTGCTCGGTGTGGCGTTCCCGGAGGAGGCCGGCGGTGGCGGCGGTGACATCGTCGACACCATCGTGCTCGGCGAGGAGATGCACTACGCGGGTGCGTCGGGTGGGCTATTCGCGTCGTTGCTGACCTGCGGGATCGCGCTGCCGCACATCGTCGCGGCGGGCGATGCGGCGCAGGTCGGCCGCTGGGTCCGCCCGACGCTGGCGGGCGAGGCCATCGGCGCGCTGGCGGTGACCGAACCCGGCGGCGGCTCCGACGTGGCGGGGCTGCGCACCACCGCCGAGCGCGACGGGGACCACCTTGTCGTCAACGGTGCGAAGACCTTCATCACCTCCGGCTGCCGCGCGGATTTCGTCACCACCGCGGTCCGCACCGGCGCTCCCGGCGCGCACGGCATCTCGCTGCTGGTCGTCGAGCGCGGTACGCCGGGCTTCGAGGTCTCGCGCCGGCTCGACAAGATGGGCTGGCAGTGCTCGGACACCGCGGAACTGTCCTTCGTGGACTGCCGGGTGCCCGCGGCGAACCTGGTCGGCGCCCAGGACTCCGGCTTCGTCCAGATCGCGCAGCACTTCCTGACCGAGCGCATCATGCTCGCCGTCCAGGCCTACGCCGGCGCCCAGCGCGCGCTCGACCTGACGGTGTCGTGGTGCCGGATGCGCGAGACCTTCGGCAGGCCGCTGATCTCCCGGCAGCTGGTCCGCCACACGTTGGTGGAGATGGCGCGGAAGGTGGACGTCGCGCGCAGCTACGTGCACGACGTGGCACGCCGCCACCTCGCCGGGGACGACGTGGTCGCCGAGGTGTGCTTCGCCAAGAACACCGCGGTCGAGGCCGGCACGTGGGTCGTCGACCAGGCCGTGCAACTGCACGGCGGCGCCGGTTACATGCGGGAGTCCGAAGTCGAGCGCCAGTACCGGGACATGCGCATCCTCGGCATCGGCGGCGGGACGTCGGAGGTCCTGGCCGAACTCGCCGCCAAGCGCAAGGGTTTCGTGGCCTGAGGACCGGTCGCGGCATGCGCTCGGCACCGAGCCGCGGCGCGGGTTGCGAGCAGGCGCCACGCGGGAGGCAGGTCCATGCGCGAAGAACGACCGGTCGGCGGTTCGGTGGAGCGGGTCGTGGCCAATCCCTTCGACAGCGATGGAGCGGCGCGCCGTTACGCGCGCGGCCGTCCGTACTACCACCGCACGGCGTTGCGGCTGGCCATGCGCCAGTTGGGGATCGAGCGCGCCGGCACCGCAGTCGACATCGGCTGCGGTACCGGGCTTTCGACGCGTGCGCTGTGCGACGTGGCGGACCGGGTGGTGGCGCTCGACGTCGCACCGGCGATGTTGCGCGCGGCGCAGCGGTATCCCGGCGTGCAGTACGTCGTGTCGGGTGCCGAGCGGATTCCGGTCCGCGACGCGTGCGCGGACCTGGTGACCGCGGGCGCGGCGTTCCACTGGTTCGACCAGGCCCGCGTGCTGCCCGAACTCGCCCGCGTCCTCAACGACGGCGCGGCGCTGGCCGTCTACAGCGACTTCTTCACCGGTCGCGTGGCCGGCCGGCCCGCGTTCAACCGGTGGTTCCAGGATTCGTACCTAGCCCGGCATCCGGCGCCTGCCCGTCATCGCCTGGACACCGCAGCGGCGGCGGAGGCGGGTTTCGGCGACTCCCTTGGTGCCGAGGACGGTTTCCGGGTCCGCATGAGCCGATCGGAGCTGGCCGACTACCTGCTCAGCCAGAGCAACGCCGCAGCGGCTGTCCGGTCCGGCGCCATCACCGCGCACGACCTGCGTTGCGAGATCACTGACGGTCTCCGGTCGTGCCTGGACGGTGAGGAGATCGACGCGCTGTTCGGCGTCCGGGTGTGGACGGCGGTCCTGCGCCGCTGAATGCCGGGGCGGCGCCGCGGAAGAAGCCGGTGCGGTGTCTCTGAAGAAGGCCGGTGCGGCTGGGGCGGTGTCTCCGGGGTCGACCGGTCGTTGTCGGCGCTGCGTCCCGTCACGTCCCCACTCGCGAAGTTTCCGGCTCTGGAACGCCCCGTTCTGTTGGTCTCCCGGCCTCGTGACGCGCTGCGTGAGCGGGCCGCTCCGTTCGGTAGTCGACCGGAGCGGCCCGCCGAACACCCGCCGACCGACTGCGACCCCCTGGTCAGCGCGTGCCGGTGGCGCGGCCCGTGCTGCTCGTACCGAGCCGCTCACCCGGCGAGGCGCTTGACCAGCATCTCCTTGCCCTGCTCGCTGGCCTTCTGGTTGTTCTCCTGGATCTTGCGCAACCAGCGGGCGAGCTCCTCGTCGCCGTCCTTCTCGGCGTCCTGGATGTAGGTCTCCATGAGCCAAACGTTGTTCAGCGACGCCTGCAGGACGGTGATCAGGTTGTAGTTCTTGTCCTTGACCTGCTGCGGCGGTGTGTCGGCCACTTTTGACCTCCTTCGTCTCGTCGACAACGCCCGCCCCTCGTTTTGCCGGATCCGGCCCGCAGGAAACCTCCCGCCTCTCGGTGCGTCCGCGGCTCGGGACGTGAGCCGGAACGCGATGCCGGACGGCGCGCGGTGCCGGTTCGGCTACCCAAAGTGAACGAGATTGTGACTTAGCGCATCTATAACAGTTCGATCACGACACGAATGGGTAGCTTGCCTGCCGTGACTCGCTCCAAATTTCAACGCTCCGTAATCGCGGTCAGCGCTGCGGCCGCCCTGCTCTCCGCCGGAGGCGCCCTGGCGCTCTCCCCGGCGGCCTCGGCCGACTCCTCCGCGGAGGGGCGCGTCGTCGAGCTCGTCAACCAGGCCCGCGCCGGTGCCGGCTGCGCGGCGGTCAAGGCCGACTCGCGCCTCGCCGACGCCGCCCAGGCCCACAGCGCCGACATGGCCAACCGCTCCTACTTCGCCCACACCTCGCAGGACGGCTCGACGTTCTCCCAGCGCATCACCAGGGCCGGCTACCCGTCGCCGGGCGCGGAGAACATCGCCATGGGCCAGCAGACCGCCGAGCAGGTCATGGACGCCTGGATGAAGTCGCCCGGGCACAAGGCCAACATCCTGAACTGCTCCCTCAAGACGATCGGCGTCGGCGTCGAGCCCAGCGGCTGGTACTGGACGCAGGACTTCGGTCGCTGATCCCCGCGACTTCGGTCGTTGACCGGCGCGAGTTCGGTCGTTGACCGGCGCTCCCCGTATCCCCTCCCCGAGCGGCGCCGCGCCTGGCTGACAGGTGCGGCGCCGCTTCACGCGCACCGCGCCAGGCCTGGCGCGGGGGAGGCGGGTGGCAGGATGGCAGCGCTATGTTCGAGTTCCCCGATCTTCCGGTGCGCGCCGTCCTCGACGAGGTCACCGGCGCCCTGATGGAGCGCGGTACTGCGGTGCTGGTGGCGCCGCCGGGCACCGGCAAGACGACCCTGGTGCCGCTGGCGCTGGCCGAGCGCGGCCTGCGGGTCGTGGTGGCCGAGCCGCGCAGGCTGGCCACCCGCGCGGCGGCGCGGCGCATGGCGAGCCTTCTCGGCGAGGAGGTCGGGGGCCGCGTGGGCTACTCGGTGCGCGGCGAGCGGCGGCGCGGCCCCGGCACGGTCGTCGAGGTGGTGACCTCGGGCCTGCTGGTGCGGCGCCTGCAGTCCGATCCCGAGCTGGCCGGGGTCGACGTGGTGATGCTCGACGAGTGCCACGAGCGCCACCTCGACGCCGACCTGCTGCTGGCGTTGCTGCTGGACGCGCGGGAGGGGCTGCGGCCGGACCTGCGGGTCCTGGCGACCTCGGCCACCGTGGCCGCGGGCCGCGCGGCGGAGCTGCTCGGTGGCGCTCCGGTGCTCGAGGCGCGTGCGCGGACGTATCCGGTGTCGACGTGCTACCTGCCGCCCGGCCGGGGCGAGCGGATCGAGGCGTGCGTGGCGCGGGCCGTGCGCACCGCGCTGGCCGAGCAGGATGGCGACGTGCTGGCGTTCCTGCCGGGAGCCGGCGAGATCCGCCGCGTCGCCGGCCACCTGTCCGGCGAGTCCGATGTGGACGTGCTGGCGCTGCACGGCAGGCTGCCGCACGCGCAGCAGGACTTGGCGCTGCGCGAGGGACAGCGCCGCCGGGTCGTGCTGGCCACCGCGGTCGCCGAGTCGAGTCTGACGGTGCCCGGCGTGCGCGCCGTCGTCGACTCCGGGCTGTCCCGGGAGTCGCGTGTGGACATTCGCCGCGGGCTCGCCGGACTGGCAACGGTGCGGGTGTCGGCCGCGGTCGCCGACCAGCGCGCGGGCCGCGCGGGCAGGCAGGGGCCCGGCGTGGTGTACCGGTGCTGGCCGGAGCACGAGCACAGCACGCTGCCCGCCTACCCCGAGCCGGAGATCCGCACCGCCGAGCTGACCCGGCTCGCGCTGGAACTGGCCTGCTGGGGCACGCCCGACGGGTCGTCGCTGAGCTGGTGGGACGAGCCGCCGGGCGGTGCGCTGGCGGCCGGTCGCGAGGTCCTGCGCGGCCTCGGCGCGCTGGACGCCTCCGGCGCGGTGACCGAGCGCGGGCGGCGGATGGCCGAGCTGGGCCTGCACCCCAGGCTCGCGCGGGCGTTGCTCGACGGCAGCGAGGCGGCGGGCGCGGAGACCGCGGCCGAGGTCGTCGCGCTGCTGGACAACGACGCGCTGACAGCCGAGGCGGACGTGACCTCGGCGCTGTCCCGCCTGCGCCGGGGCGCCCCGGGCGCCGAACGGTGGCGTCGCGAGGTCGGCAGGCTCAAGGCGGCGGTGCAGGACCGCAGAGGGACTGGTCACCGGGGCGACGCGGCGCTGGCGGATCGTGCGGGGATCGCTGACGGGGGCGACGCGGCGCCGGTGGACCGTGGTGGGGCTGCTGGCCGGGGCGACGCGGCGCTGGTGGTCGCCCTGGCCCAGCCGGAACGGCTCGCGCGACGGCGGTCACCGGACTCGGCGGTGTACCTGATGGCTTCCGGCACGGCGGTGGAACTTCCCGCGGGCTCGGGACTCGGCCACTGCGAGTGGCTGGCGGTCGCGGTGGCCGACCGCTCGCCGGGCAGCGCCACCGGCACGGTCCGGCTCGCAGCCCCCGCCGACGAGGAGCTAGGCCGCCGGGCGGCACCCGCACTGCTGGCCACCGCCGATGAGATCGGCTGGGTGGACGGCGACGTGCGTGCGGTCCGCGCCGAACGCCTCGGCGCGATCACATTGCGCGAGCGCGGAATCGACAGTCCCGAACCGGCCGAGATCCGGCGCGCGGTACTCGACGGCCTGCGGGCGGAAGGGCTCGAACTCCTTCAGTGGCCCGAGGACGCACGGCGTTTGCGGGAGCGGCTCGGCTTCCTGCACAACACGCTCGGCGAGCCCTGGCCCGCCGTCGACGACGAGTCGCTGATCGCCTCGGCGGATCACTGGCTGGAGCCGGAGCTGTCCCGCGTCCGGCGCCGCGCCGACCTGCTGCGCCTGCCGGCGGGCACCGCGTTGCGGAGGCTGGTGCCCTGGTCGTCGGCCGCCGGGGTGGACGACCTCGCGCCGGACCGGATCGAGGTGCCCTCCGGCTCGCGCATCCGGGTCGACTACGGGGCGGAGCAGCCGGTGCTGCCGGTGAAGCTGCAGGAGGTCTTCGGCTGGCGCGACGTGCCGCGCATCGCCGAAGGGCGGGTGCCGGTGGTGCTGCACCTGCTCTCACCGGCCGGGCGTCCGGCAGCGGTCACCTCGGACCTGGAATCCTTCTGGCGCAACGGATACCCCCAGGTCCGCGCGGAACTGCGCGGCCGCTACCCGAAGCACCCGTGGCCGGAGGACCCGGCGACCGCAACCCCCACGGCGAGGACGAGCGCGCGGTCTCGGCGGTAGCCGGGGTCGGGAAACTCTGTTGGTTGACAGCATGTGCGAGGATCGTCGCATGTCGTCGAACACGCGAAAGGGGCATGGCGCGTAGGTCGCCGGCCCACGTACGCGAGGACCTCCGGCTCCGTCGCCTCCGGCATGAGCGATTTCCCCTCCCGGACGGCTTGTCCCATAGGGGAAGGGAGCGTTTGCGCCACCTCGAACAGACCCGGCTCGGGATGGGCGCGACCGGTCGAGCTGGTGCGCGCATGGCAACGCCACGTCGCGGCACCGACCCACCGGCGTTGGGACCACCTGGACGGATGCGGTGTGCTCGGGTGCTGTCCGATTGATCCTGACAGGATGCGCGCGCGGTTCCGCATCATCCTCGCCGCACTGCCGAAACGGGACGCGCGGGCCCTACGCCGACAAATCCCGGAACTCGACGAGCCGCCGTAGCGTCCGGACTCAAGATCCGTCCAGTTTGCGTTCTCTCTTGCACTCCGGCGACAGCCGAGCCGGCTCAACTCCGCGTCCGTGCGCGCTCCCTCAGCAGATAGCGCTGGAGCTTGCCGTTGACCGTCCGCGGGAGCTCCGCGACGAACTCGATCTCGCGTGGGTACTTGTACGGTGCGATGGCGTGCTTGACGAAGGTCTGCAGCCGTTCGGTGGTGCGCTCGTCGCCGTCGACTCCCGGGCGCAGGACCACGAAGGCCATCACGATGGTGCCGCGGTGCTCGTCGGGGGCGCCGACGACCGCGGCTTCAACGACGTCGGGGTGGGCGAGCAGCGCCTCCTCGACCTCCGGGCCCGCGATGTTGTACCCGGCGGAGATGATCATGTCGTCGTTGCGTGCCTGGTACCAGAAGTAGCCGTCGGCGTCGCGGACGTAGGTGTCGCCGGTGATGTTCCACCCGTCCTGGACGTAGACCTGCTGGCGCGGGTCGGCCAGGTAGCGGCAGCCCGTGGGCCCGCACACCGCGAGCCGGCCCGGTTGGCCGTCGGGCACGGGCGAGCCGTCGTCGTCGAGCACCACCGCCTCGAAGCCGGGTACGACCCTGCCCGTCGAGCCGGGGCGGATGTCGTCGTCCGCGGCGGAGATGAAGATGTGCAGCAGCTCGGTGCCGCCGATGCCGTTGATGATCTTCAGGCCGGTCTGCCGGTGGAACTCCGCCCAGACTTCGGCGGGCAGGTGCTCCCCGGCCGACACGCAGCGCCGCAGGCTCGGCAGCGCCGACGCCTTCCCGGTGGCCAGGATCGCCTTGTACGCCGTGGGCGCGGTGAACAGCACGGTGGCGCCGTGCTCGGCGATCGCGGCGACCAGCTCGTCGGGACCGGGCTTCTCCAGCAGCAGCGACGCGGCCCCGAACCGGAACGGGAACACGACCAGGCCGCCCAGCCCGAAGGTGAAGCCCAGCGGCGGCGTGCCGGTGAACACTTCGTCCTCGGCAGGCTTGAGCACGTACCGGGCGAAGGTGTCGGCGTTGGCCAGCACGTCGCGGTGGAAGTGCATGGTGGCCTTGGGCCTGCCCGTCGTACCCGACGTGGGCGCCAGCAGCGCGACGTCGTCGGCGGCCGTCCCGGCCGCCGTGAACTCGCCGGATTTCCCGTCGCAGAGCCGGATCAGGTCCTCGCCGTCGCCGGAACCGTAGCCCAGCAAGGGTAGTTCGGGCACGCCCGCGTGCAGGTCGTCTACGAACCGGTGGTCGCACAGTGCGAGCGAGGTGCGGGTCAGCTCGTGCAGCGTCCGGATCTCGGTCCCGCGCAGCAGCGGCATGGTGGTCACCGCGACGCACCCGGCCTTGATGACGCCGAACCACGCGGCGACCAGCCACGGGTTGTTCGGTCCCCGCAGCAGAACGCGGTTCCCCGGCACCAGTCCGCGATCCTCGGTGAGGACCTGCGCGATCTGGCTCGCCCGGCGCCGCAACTGCCCGTAGGTCCAGCGCTCACCCGGGGTGATGAGGCAGAGGCGGTCCTCGCCCCACCTCTCGACGGCCTGGTCGAGCAGCACCTCGGCGCAGTTCAGCCGGTCCGGGTAGGCCAGTTCGGGCAGGTCGAAGCGGAACCGGGGCCACTGGTCGAGCGGAGGGAGGCTGTCCCGGCAGAAGGTGTCGGTGTGGGCGGAAGGCGAAAGCCGCATCGGCAGCGCTCCCTCCTCGGCTGGCGGGGAATCTCCACAAGTATTCATCAATCATGACGACAGTCAATGGAGCGTCATAAACACGCTATGTCGGTTTGGTGACGACAGTCATGTATCAGTGATAACCTGCCGCGGTCCGGGCCCGGCGCGGGCCGCACCGCAGACAGGCAGGAGGCCCTGGCATGAGCCCGTTCCGCGGATCCGTCCCGTTCACCGACGAGTGGGAGCACTTCCGCCTGGAGCGCGCCGACGGCGTCACCACGGTCACCTTCGACCGGCCCGACAATCTCAACGCGCTCACCTTCGAGGCCTACGCCGACCTGCGCGACCTGCTGACCGAACTGCCGCACCGCGGCGACACCAGGGTGCTGGTGCTGCGGGGGGCGGGCCGGGCGTTCTGCTCGGGCGGCGACGTCAACGAGATCATCGGCGAGACGCTGCGGATGCGTCCGGACGAGCTGCTGGAGTTCACCAGGATGACCGGCGAGGTCATCAAGGGCATGCGGGAATGCCCGATCCCGATCGTCGTGGCCCTCAACGGGATGGCCGCGGGCGCGGGCTCGGTGATCGCGCTGGCGGCGGACTTCCGGATCGCGGCGGAGTCGGCCAGGTTCGCGTTCCTGTTCACCAAGGTCGGGCTCTCCGGTGCGGACATGGGCTCGGCCTACCTGCTGCCGCGGCTGGTGGGCCTCGGCCGGGCGACCCAGCTGCTCATGCTCGGCGACACCGTCCCGGCCGCCGAAGCCGAACGCTACGGGCTGGTCAGCGAGCTGGTTCCCGACGACGAGCTCGACGCCGCGGTGGACCGGCTCGCCACCCGCCTGGCCACCGGGCCGCACCAGGGCTATGCCCTGACGAAGGAACTGCTGACCAGGGAACTGGACATGAGCCTGTCGAGCGCGCTGGAGCTGGAGGCGGTGACCCAGGCCCTGCTGATGAAGACCGACGACTACCGGGAGTTCCACGCCGCGTTCAACGCCAAGCGCAAGCCAGACTGGCAGGGCCGTTGACCTCCGCCGCCGGCGGGCGGGGCTGGTGGCACCCCGGTGAGCCGCCGGCCCGGCGTGCGCTCAGCGGTAGAGCTCCCGGGCGATGATGGTCCGCTGGACCTCCGACGCCCCTTCGTAGATCCGGGGTGCGCGCACCTCGCGGTAGAGGTGTTCCAGCAGGCTGCCCTTGCGCAGGGCGCGGGCGCCGTGGATCTGCACGGCGGCGTCGACGACGTACTGCGCGGTCTCGGTCGCCAGCAGCTTGGCCATGGCGGCGCGACCGGCGAGGCGCTGCTCGCCCGCGTCGTAGGCGGCCGCGGCGGAGTGGACGAGCAGTCGCGCGGCTTCGGTGCGCATCGCCATCTCGGCCAGGGTGTGCGACACCGACTGCAGGTCCCTGAGCGGCCCGCCGAACGCCTGCCGGGACCCGGCGTGCTCGACGGCCGCGTCCAGCGCGGCCTGCGCCATCCCGACCGCGAACGCGCCGACGCTCGGGCGGAACAGGTCCAAGGTGCGCATCGCCACCCGGAAACCGCGGTCGGGCTCGCCGAGCAGTTCGTCCCGGCGCACCGCGACGCCGTCGAACGTCAGGCGCCCGATGGGGTGCTCGCTGAGCATTTCCAGGTGTTCTCCGGACAGTCCGGCGCGGTCGGCGGGAACGACGAACGCGCTGACGCCGCGCGCTCCTGCCGCCGCCGTGGTCCTGGCGAAGACGGTGTAGAAGTCGGCTTCCGGGGCGTTGGAGATCCAGACCTTCTCGCCGCTGAGCCGCCAGCCGTCACCGTCCGGTTCGGCCGCCAGCTCCAGCGCCGCCGCGTCCGAGCCGGCCTCCGGCTCGGTGAGCGCGAATGCCGCGACCGCGTCCCCGGCGGCGACGGCGGGGATCCAGCGCCGCACCTGCTCGTCGCTGCCGGACTGCAGGACCGGGTAGCTGCCCAGTCCCTGCAGCGCCAGCGCGGTCTCGGCCTCGGTGCACTCGCGGGCCAGGTTCTCCCGCAGCAGGCAGAGATCGGTGGAGGCGGCCTGTCCCGACGCGAGGTCGTCACAGGAGCCGGGGAACAGGCGGGAGAGCAGTCCGAGCCGTCCCATCTCCTTGATCAGCGGGCGGTTGACCGCGCCGGGCGTGCCCGCCTCGGCCAGCGGACGCAACCGCCGCGCGCCGATCTCGCGCACCCACGCGGCGAACTCGCGCCGCTCGTCGTCCAGCGAGAACGTGCTCATCGGTGCTTCCCATCCGTTCGGGCCTGTGGGTCTTCTGGATCGCTGTAGCAGTCTCACGGTGCGGTCGGTCGCTGGTCCGGCACTCATCTGGTGTGCGCGGTCGTGGTGCCGCCGGAGCGGATCAGCTCCAGGCGAGGCTTGGGGCCCTCGGTACGTCCGGTCTGCGGTCTGCGCCTGCCCGCCAGGAACGGGTCGGGCCACACCGCGCCCGGTCCGGAGTACTCCTGCTCGGCGGCGGCGTGCAGCGTCCAGTGCGGGTCGTGCAGGTGCGTGCGTCCCAGCGCGCACAGGTCGGCGCGGCCGGCGAGGATCAGCGAGTTGACGTCGTCGTGGGAGGAGATCGCCCCGACCGCGATGACCGCGGTGCCGTGCTCTCGGCCCACCTCGTTGCGGATGCGGTCGGCGTAGGGGGTCTGGTAGCTGCGGCCGAAGGCCGGTCGCTCGGCCTTGAGCACCTGACCGGTGGAGACGTCGATGCCCGCCGCGCCGTGTGCGGCGAAGGCGCGGGCGATCTCCACCGCGTCGTCGGCGTCGACGCCGCCCTCGAACCAGTCCGTGGCCGAGATCCGCACCGTCATCGGCCGGTCGGCCGGCCACACCTCGCGCACCGCGTCGAAGACCTCCAGCGGGTAGCGCAGCCGGTTGGCGAGCGAGCCGCCGTAGGCGTCGGTGCGCTGGTTGGACAGCGGTGAGATGAACGAGGAGAGCAGGTACCCGTGCGCGCAGTGCAGTTCGAGCACGTCGAAACCGGCGCGTGCGGCTGCCTCGGCGCAGGAGACGAACTGCTGCCTGATCTCTGCCAGCTCCGCCGCGGTCAGCTCGCGCGGCACCTGGTTGATCTCGGAGTAGGGGACCGGCGAGGGACCGACGACCTCCCAACCGCCTTCCGGCAGCGGCTCGTCGATGCCCTCCCACATCAGCTTCGTCGATCCCTTGCGCCCGGCGTGCCCGAGCTGCACGCCGATCCTGGCCTGGCTGTTGCGGTGCACGAAGTCCACGACCCGGCGCCAGCCCTCCTCCTGGGCGGGGGAGTACAGACCGGTGCAGCCCGGCGTGATGCGGCCGCGTTCGGACACGCACACCATCTCGGTCATCACCAGGCCCGCGCCGCCCATCGCCTTGCTGCCCAGGTGCACCAGGTGGAAGTCGTTCGGCACGCCGTCGGTGGCGCGGTACATGTCCATGGGCGAGACGACGACGCGGTTGGGCAGCTCCAGCGGACCCAGCTTCACCGGCTGGAACATCGGCGGACGCACCTCGGCGTGGTCGCGGGCGAACCAGGTGTCCAGGCCGGCGACGAACTCCGGGTCGCGCATCCGCAGGTTGTCGTAGGTGACCCGGCGGCTCCGGGTGAGCAGGTTGAACGCGAACTGCGGCGGGTCCTGGTGGGTGTACTGCCGGATGTTCTCGAACCACTCCAGGCTCGCCTGCGCGGCCCGCTGGGTCGAGGTGACGACCGGGCGGCGCTCCAGCTCGTACGCCTCGAGAGCGGCGTCGCGGTCGGTGTGCTCGTGCAGGCATGCGGCGAGCGTGAGCGCGTCCTCCATCGCCAGCTTCGTGCCGGATCCGATGGAGAAGTGCGCGGTGTGCGCGGCGTCGCCGAGCAGCACCACGTTGCGGTGGCGCCACGATTCGCAGCGCACCGTGCGGAAGTTCAGCCACCGGGAGTTGTTGGCCACGACGGAGTGGCCGTCGAGCACGTCGGCGAACAACTCCCTGATCAGCCCGATCGATTTCTCGTCGCTGGAACCGGGTTCGGCCGGGGTGGTGGCGTCGAAGTCGGCGAAGCCCGCGCGGCGCCACACGTCCTCGTGCAGTTCGACGATGAAGGTGCTCGCCTCGCGGCTGAACGGATAGCCGTGCAACTGCATGGTGCCGTAGGGCGTTTCCGCGATGTCGAAGCGGAAGGCGTCGAAGACCAGGTCGGTTCCCAGCCAGATGTACTTGCAGCGCCGGGTTTCCACGCTCGGGGCGAAGGAGTCGGCGAACCTGGAACGCACCGCCGAGTTGGCCCCGTCGCAGGCCACCACGACGTCGTGCTCGGCCGCGAGCCGTTCGACGTCGGGAGCCTCGGTGCGGAAGTGCGCGCGGACGCCCAGTTCGGCGCACCGCCGCTGCAGGATCCGCAGCAGCCGCTTGCGGCTCATCGCGGCGAACCCGTGCCCGCCGGAGGTGTGGGTCTCGCCCCGGTAGTGCACGTCGATGTCGTCCCAGCGGGCGAACTCCCGTTGCATGGCCTGGAAGACCGGGGGGTCGGCGTGCTCGATGCCGCCGAGCGTCTCGTCGGAGAAGACCACGCCGAAGCCGAAGGTGTCGTCGGCGGCGTTGCGCTCCCACACCGTGATCTCGTGAGCCGGGTCGAGCTGCTTCACCAGCGCGGAGAAGTAGAGCCCGCCCGGGCCTCCGCCGACGACCGCGATACGCACCTGAGCACTCCTCCCGCCGGGGCCGGTCGGCGCTCAGCGTATGGCGGATTGCGCACGGTCGTCAATTTTCCGTAATATCGGCGCCGTGACGACACGCAACTGCCTGGTCACCGGCGCGAGCCGGGGCATCGGCCGGGCCATCGCCACCCGGCTCTCGGCGCGCGGCCACCGCGTCGCGATCACCGCCCGCAGCGCCGACCAGCTCGGCGCGGTGGCCGCCGGACTCGCGGGCCCGGTCCTGCGACTGCCCGCCGACGTGACCGATGCGACGGCGGCCAGGGCCGTTTTCGAAGCTGTGGAAGAGGAATGGGGCGGTGTCGACGTGCTGGTGCTCAACGCGGGCACCGCGACCTCGGCGCCACTGGCCGCGACCAGCGACGCCGACTGGCAGCGCGCGATCGAGGTCAACCTGACCGCTCCGTTCCGCTTCCTGCGCCGTGCCGCGCCCGCGATGGCCGAGCGCGGCTGGGGGCGGGTCGTGGTGGTCGCCTCCATCGCGGCCAAGCGCGGCGACCCCTACGTCAGCGCCTACACAGCGAGCAAGCACGGCGTCCTCGGGCTGGTCCGGTCCGCGGCGGCCGAGCTCGCGGGCACCGGGGTCACAGTCAACGCGGTGTGCCCGGGCTACGTGGACACACCCCTGACCGATCAGGCGGTCGCCAACATCAGCGCCCGGACCGGACGCACCGCCGAGGAGGCGCGGCGGATCCTGCAACGCCGCCAGCCCGTCGGCAGGCTGATCGAGGTGGAGGAGGTCGCCGACGCCGTCGAGCTCTGCGTGCTCAGCGCGGCGATCACCGGGCAGGCGATCAACGTCGACGGAGGAGCGGTCCAGTCGTGACCATCGAACGCATCAACCCACCGGAACTGGCCAGGCCGTCGGGTTTCTCGCACGCCACGGCGGTCGCCGGCTGCCGACTGGTGTTCCTCGCCGGGCAGACGGGCATGAACGCCGAAGGGCACATCGTCGAGGGCGGGGTCGTCGCGCAGTTCGAGCGCGCGCTGAGCAACCTGCTCACCGCGCTGCGGGCGGCCGGAGGTGGGCCCGAAGACCTCACCGAGCTCACCGTCTACATCGTCGACATGGACTCCTACCGCGCCCGCGCGCGCGAGATCGGAGCGGTCTGGCGGCGTCTGGCCGGTGCGCGCTACCCGGCGATGGCAGGCATCGGCGTGGACCGGCTCTGGGACGCCGAGGCCCTGGTGGAGATCAAGGGCACGGCGGCGGTCAGCGCCGCCCGGTGACCTCGTCGACGTAGGCGTGCGCCTGCTCCTGCAACGACGCCCGCAGCGAGAAGAACAGCTCCGCCGCCACCGCCCCGTTCCACTCCGCGGGCAGCAGGTCGGCGGGGAGGCCGGGGTCGAGGTAGGGCAGGCGCCGCCAGTCGGTCAGCACCCGCACGTAGTCGAGGAAGGCCTCCCGCTCCCGGCGGCTGCGGCGCCGCTGCCACCTGCGCAGCACCGGCTCGTGCACGCCGACGAAACGCCCGTAGAGCTCCTGCAGCTGCTCCAGGTCCCACCACTGCGCGACCTTCTCCCGCAGGTCGCCGAACGCGACGTGATCGGAGCGGAACAGCTCGGCGTAGGAGTCGAGCTCGAAGCGGCGCAGCGCGCTGGTCGCCGCCGCGTGCAGGTGCGCGGGCGCGATCCACACGCCGGGCGCCACCGTGCCGAAGCCCAGCCTGGTGAGCTGGGTGCGCAGCACGTGCCGCTTCTGCCGCTGCGACTCGGGCACCGAGAACACCGCCAGCAGCCAGCCGTCGGCGGCCGTGGCGCGCTCCTGGCTGAAAATCCGCTCGTCGCCCTCGCGCAGGATCTCCAGCGCCTGCTCGGACAGCACGTAGCCGGCCGCGCCGCCCTGCCTGCTCGCCACGAGGATGCCGCGGCGCTTGAGCCGTGAGATCGACGACCGCACGGCGGGCTCGTCCACGCCGAGGTCGCCGAGCAGCCGCACCAGGGCGGCGACCGAGAGCCAGCCGCCCGACTCGCGGGCGTAGAGGCCGTAGACGGTCACGATGAGCTGCCTGGGCTGGGCGCCGCGTCCGGTCAGCTCGCTGACGAACGCCTCGTCTTCGGCCACCACGTCGGTCGTCACGACGACACGATACGTGGGGCGGCGTCCCCGGCGTCCACTGGGGAGCAGCACGATCGAGCGGCGGTGCACCGTCTCCGGCCTCGTACCCAGGGGTTTCTCCGGTCGAAGGCCCCCGGGGTCGCGCGGCGGCGGGTGGGTGAGGGAGAGTCGAGGGCCGGACATGGTGAAAACTCCGAGCCTTACCCAGGAGTGCGCATGAAGTTCCGTACTACGTCCGCAGCGGTGCTCACCGCTGTGCCGCTGGTCCTCGCCGGCTGTGCGCAGGGCTCCGGACCCGGGGCGCAGCCGCCCGAGCCGAAGCCGCAGGCGGCGGCGCCGAGCCCGGAGGGCGTGGCGTGGGTGGGCAAGCTGTGCGGGGTCGTCGGCGGGTTCACCGCCGCGCAGAAGAACCAGCCCGCCCCCGACAAGAGCAACACCAGCGCGTTCAAGCAGTCGGTGGTCAACCAGATCGACCACTCCGCGCGTGCGGCCGACGACACGCTGCGCGGGTTGCAGGAGATGGGCCCGGGGCCGATCCAGGGCTCCGACCAGCTCAACGACAGCTTCGAGCAGGGCTTCGTCCAGGTCCGCGACATCCTGCGGACGGCGCAGGACAAGGCGCAGCAGGCCGACCCGTCCGACAAGCAGCGGTTCCAGGCCGGGATGACCGAGGTCCAGCACGAGCTCGACAAGGGCAAGCAGCTCAACATGAACGGCGCCATCGCGCAGTTCAACCAGAACCCGCAGCTGAACGCCGCCGCGCAGCAGGCGCAGGAGTGCAAGATGTTCAGCCAGGCTCCCCAGCAGCCGCAAGGACAGCAGCCCCCGCAGTGACGGGCGGCGTCCAGGCTCCCTGATTCCGGTGCGGGCACCGGTCGTGCGTTTCGAAATCGCGCGGCCGGTGCCCGCACTTCTGTGTTGTGGGGGCGGTTCGCTCTACCGCTCCCGATGGACACGCTGAAATCAACAAAAACGAACACCATGATGTTTGCTGTGATCGTTCGTGTCGGTGCCGCGTAGTCGGGGTCGGCTCGGCTGGATCGCGCCATCGTGTCGTAGTCGCCCAGTATGCGTGAAAAGGTTCAACCGTCCGCACTTTCTTGGCGTCGCTGCTGGTGGTGGGCCCATTGCGAGGTGGTCGCCGACGTAGGTCGGACTCGGTGGGTGAGGTCCGCGTTCAGTCTCCCAGTCAGTCGGCGGAGAGCGCGAGCATGAGAACTCGATGTTGACTCTCGTGTGTTTGTGTGTCGTAATCATGGCCTGCCGGTGGCCACGGGGTCGCCCCAGTGCCGCCGGGATCTCGCCGGATGGGACGAAACATCGAGGAGAGACAATGAAGTCTGCGAAGCGGCGGGCTCGGCTCGCGACAGCCGCGGTGGGTGTCACTGTCGCCGTCGGTGCCGCGATGGCGCCCGCGACGGCAGCGGCCGGCCCGCCGGCGCCCACCGCCCAGGACGGGGTGGCCCGCACCCCTCCCATGGGCTGGAACTCGTGGAACTCCTTCGGATGCGACATCGACGAGCGGCTGATCCGCGACACCGCCGACGCCCTGGTCGGCTCCGGCATGCGAGACGCCGGATACCAGTACGTCGTGGTCGACGACTGCTGGTTCGACCCGCAGCGCGATCCGCAGGGCAACCTGCGGGCCAACCCCGAGCGGTTCCCCAGCGGCATCAGGGCGCTGGCTGACTACGTGCACTCGCGTGGCCTGAAGTTCGGCATCTACCAGGTCCCGACCGAGAAGACGTGCGCGCAGCGCGGCGGCACCTACCCGGGCGCCACCGGCAGCCTCGGGCACGAGGAGCAGGACGCGCGGACCTTCGCCGAGTGGGGCGTGGACTACCTCAAGTACGACTGGTGCTCGCCGGAGGGCACCCTCGAGGACCAGATCGCGGCCTTCACCAAGATGCGCGACGCGCTGGCCGCGACCGGCAGGCCGATCGTCTACAGCATCAACTCCAACAGCTACCACCCGGACAAGAACGGCGCGACCCACGACTGGTCGCCCGTCGCGAACATGTGGCGCACCACCGAGGACATCAAGCCGGTGTGGGACTCGGGCAACGAGAACGAGTACCCGATGGGCGTGGTCAACATCATCGACGTCAACCGGGGGCTCGCCGCGCAGGCACGTCCCGGTCACTGGAACGACCCCGACATGCTCGAGGTCGGCGTGTACGACGTCGAGGGGTTCAAGGGCCTGACCGACACCGAGGCACGTGCGCACCTGAGCATGTGGGCGCTGATGGCCTCACCGCTCATCGCGGGCAACAACGTGACCCGGATGCCGGACGGAATCCGGGACATCCTGACCAACCGGGAGGTCGTCGCGGTCGACCAGGACCCGGCGGGTGCGCAGGGCGTCCCGGTCCGCGACCACGGCGACCGCGAGGTGTGGGTCAAGAACATGGCCGACGGCTCCCGGGTGGTCGCGCTGTTCAACCGGGGCGAGCGCCCCGCGGGCATCCGGACCACCGCGCGCGAGGCCGGGTTGCCCAAGGCGTCCGAGTACCAGGTGCGCGATCTCTGGGCGCACGAGACCTCCACGACCGACGGTGAGATCCGGGCCGAGGTCCCGGCGCACGGCGTCGTCCTGCTGCGGGTGTCCGCGCAGGGCTGACGTTTGCGCCGATCGCCTCCCGGTCGCCACGCGGCCGGGAGGCGATTCTTCTTGTCCTGTCCGGCGAATCGTGCGGCTTGGATGGGAAGTTCCGGCAGTGTTGGGCGAAAGGCCGGTTGGAAGGGCGGACGTGAAGTTCTATCCTTGTCTTGTCATTCGAGATAATCGTCTTGGAATGTGGACAAGGATGGTGTGCCGTGGGGAAGGTGTACGCCCGGATCGACGACCGCCTGCGTTCGTTCATCGAGGCGCAGAAGGTCTTCTTCGTCGCCTCGGCACCGCTCTCCGGCAGCGGGCACGTGAACATCTCGCCCAAGGGCCGCGCGGGTTCGCTCGCGGTGCTGGGCGAAGACGAGCTGGCCTACCTCGACTTCGGCGGCAGCCACGCCGAAACGCTCGCGCACCTGCGGGAGAACGGCCGGATCGCCCTGATGTGGTGTGCTTTCGAGGGCCCGCCGAAGGTGCTGCGGGTGCACGGGCGCGGCGAACCGGTGTTCCGCGACGACCCCAGGTGGGCGGAGCTGGTGAGGAGGTTCGGCGACGCCGACGCCCCCGGCCTGCGCGCGATCGTCGTGGTCCGCGCCGAGCGGATCAGCGACAGCTGCGGTTTCGCCGTCCCGTTCATGGACTACCGAGAAGAGCGCACGCTGCACGCCGACCACTTCGGACGCAAGACCGACGAGGAGTTCGCGGCCTACTGCGAGTCCAAGGAGCACAACGGCATCAGCATCGACGGCCTGCCCGCCCTGCCGTTGCCACTGCCGGCGCGGACCTCCTGAGAACCCGCGGCGGTGCCGGTTGCGGGGGTGGGCCAAGCGGCTGCGCCGCTTCAGAGAACAACGATGCGCTCTGAGGAGGAGGTTCCCAGCGGTTTCGCCTACCGCAGCAAGGCCCTCAGTCGTTGGACGGGGGCTGGTCGCGCAACGTCCGCACGATGAGCTCGCGCAGCCATTCGATGCCCGGCGCGGGCAGTGCGCGCTGGTAGGTGTAGAGCGAGACCTCGACGACCGGGAGATCCAGCGGCAGCACGAAGGTGCGGACCGCCGACGAGCGGGTGAACAGCCCCGCGACCCGGCTGGGCACCACCGACAGGAACCCGGTCCGGGCCAGCAACTCGGGCAGCACGGCGAAGTGCGGCACCCGGACGGCGATGTCGCGGCGGTGGCCGAGCCGGTTCAGCTCCTGGTCGGCGTCGATGTGCCCGGCCGCGGCGTGCACGACGATGTGGCGTTCGGCCAGGTACTCGCCGAGCGTCGGGTGCTCGCCGATCCTGGGGTGCTCGCGGGCGCAGAGCCCCACGTAGTTCTCCCGGAACAACGCGTCGCGTTGCAGGTCGGGCGCGTCGATGCGCGGGGTGCAGATCACCGCGTCGCTGCGCCCCTGCCGCAGGTTGCGCGCGGCGTCGGCGAAGTCCAGCGGCGTGACCTCGACGCTGCACCGCGGGGCCTGCCGTTCCAGCTGGGCCAGCACCGACGGCAGCAGGCTGATCTCGCCGAGGTCGGTCGCGCAGACCCGGAACGTGCGCGCCGAGCTCGCCGGATCGAAGTCGGTCGCGCCGGAGAAGGTCTCGGTCACCACCTCCAGCGCCTGGGACAGGCTCGGGTACATCCGGTCGGCCGCCTCGGTCGGCACCAGCCCGTCCGGCGAGCGGACGAACAGCTCGTCGTTGACCTGCCTGCGCAGGCGCCGCAGCGCGTGGCTGACCGACGGCTGGGTGACGAACATCGCCTCGGCGGTCCGCGTGACGCTGCGCGTCTCGTAGAGCAGCACGAACGTCCGCATGAGGTTCAGGTCCACCTCGGTCATCCCTGGAGAATAGACACTGCCTATGCCCGCATCAACATCATTCATTAGGGTTATGTTTGCTGTCTGCATAGGGTGGCTCCCCGACACGAGAGCACCCGTGAGCCTTTCGGCGCCATCACCGCGCAGAAGACCCGCGGGACCGTTCGGTGCCATGGCCGACGGCTACGCCCTGGCCCGCGGTGGGCCGGCGCTGGTCAACCTGCACGCCGCCGCCGGTACCGGCAACGCCCTGGGCGCGCTGACCAACTCGGTGTACTCGCACAGCCCGCTGGTCATCACCGCGGGCCAGCAGGTGCGCTCGACGATCGGCCAGGAGGTCATGCTCGCCAACGTCGATGCCGCGTCGCTGCCGAAGCCGCTGGTCAAGTGGAGCGCCGAACCGTCGTGCGCGCAGGACGTGCCGCGCACCATCAGCCAGGCCATCCACACCGCCAACCTGCCTGCCAAGGGGCCGGTCTACGTGTCGGTGCCCTACGACGACTGGGACGGCGAGGCCCCGCGGGAGGCCGGCCACCTGCTGCGCCGCAGCACCACCTCGGCCGGCTCCCTCGGCTCCGAGCAACTCGCCGACCTGGTCCAGGCGGTCGACTCGGCGCGCAACCCGGTGCTGGTGCTGGGGCCCGACGTCGACGCCCAGCACGCCAACGACCACGCGGTCCGGCTCGCCGACAAGCTCAACGCCCCGGTGTGGGTGGCGCCCTCGCCGTCGCGGTGCCCGTTCCCGACCCGCCACCGCTCGTTCCGGGGAGTGCTGCCTGCGGCGGTCCAGGGCGTGACCGACGCGCTCGACGGACACGACCTCGTCCTGGTCGCCGGCGCGCCGGTGTTCCGCTACCACCAGTACGTCCCCGGCGAGTACCTGCCCGAGGGCGCCCGCCTGGTCCACCTGACCAGCGACCCCGGCGAGGCCGCGCGGGCCCCGATGGGGGAGGCGCTGGTCTGCGACATCGCAGACGCGCTCTCCAGGCTGGCCGACGAGGCCGCCGACACCGACCGCCCGCGGCTGCCGCCGTTGCCGGACTTCCCGAGCGTGAGCGGTTCGGGCGGCGCGGTGCACCCGGCGGAGCTGTTCGCGACCCTGCGCGACATCGCGCCCGAGGACGCCGTCTACGTCAAGGAGTCCACCGCGACCACCGGCACCTTCTGGTCGCAGATGGACCTCTCCCGCCAGGGCAGCTACTTCTTCCCTGCCTCCGGCGGGCTCGGCTTCGGCCTGCCCGCCGCGGTCGGTGCCCAGCTCGCGCACCCGGAACGCCAGGTCGTCGGGCTCATCGGTGACGGCTCGGCGAACTACGGCATCACCGCGCTGTGGACCGCCGCGCAGTACCGGATCCCGGTGAGCATCGTGATCCTGAAGAACGGCACCTACGGGGCCCTGCGCTGGTTCGCCAAGGTCCTCGACGCGGGCGAGACGCCCGGCATGGACGTGCCCGGCATCGACTTCGTGCGGATCGCGGGCGGCTACGGGGTGGAGGCCACCTCGGTGCGCACCGCCGCGGACTTCGCGACCGCGTTCGAGGACGCGCTCGGCGCGGGCCGGCCGGCCCTCATCGAGGTCGAGACCGAGCTCACCGAACCCTGACCCGGCAATCAGAACAGACCCCCGGACCCGTACGGGCCCGGAAACCGCCAACCCGAAGCCGCGACAGCAGAAGGAAATCCCAGTGTCCCAGCAGACCGTCACATCCGTGGTCGGCAAGGCCCGGTTGAACGGCTTCCACGTCGGCGTCCTGGTCATGTGCTCGCTGCTCATGATCGTCGACGGCTACGACATGGTCTCCTACGGCACCGTCATCAGCCACCTGATGGACGAGTGGAACATGGACCCGGTCACCGCCGGGACCCTCGGCTCGGCCGCGCTGGTCGGGATGCTCGTCGGCGGCATGTTCATCGCGCCGCTGGCCGACACCCACGGGCGCAGGCCGTTGATGATCACCTGCGTCACCGTGGCCAGCGCGGCGTCGCTGGCGTGTGCCTTCGCCACCGGACCGGTGCAGCTCGGCGCGCTGAGGCTGGTCGTCGGCGCGGCGCTGGGCGCGCTGGTGCCCAACTTCATCGCCCTGACCGGGGAACTGGCGCCGCAGCGGTCGAAGGCGCTGTTCGTGACGCTGGTGTCGTGCTTCTACTCCGTCGGCGGGATCGCGGCGGCGGTCTTCGCCATCTACGTCGAGCCGCTGTGGACCTGGCGCGGTGTCTTCTACATCGCGGGCGCGCCGCTGCTGCTCGTGCCCGTCCTGCTGCGCCACCTGCCCGAGTCGCCGGAGTACCTGGCGGTCAACGGCGACCGCGAGCGGCTGCTCGCGGTGCTGCGCAGGGTCGACCCCACCGGCGACCACGGCGGCGTCGTGGCCGACGAGCGCCCGGCGGCGGGCAAGGTCCGGCTCTCCCAGCTGTTCACCGGCGGCAACGCGCTCAACAACGTGCTGATCTGGGTCTTCTTCGCGATGTGCATGCTGCTCAGCTACGGCCTCAACACCTGGCTGCCCAAGCTGATGCAGACCGCCGGCTACCCGCTGGGCTCGGCGCTGTGGAACCTGGTGGTGCTCAACCTCGGCGGCATGATCGGCGCCGTGGCAGGCGGCTGGCTCGCCGACCGCTGGACCTACCGCGGCACGCTGGTGCTGTACTTCGTGCTCGCGTCGGTGTCGCTGGTCGGGCTGGCGTTCGACCCGAACGCCGTGGTGCTCAACCTCTTGCTGTTCGTGGCCGGGGCCGCGACCATCGGCGTGCTGGCGATCATCCACGCCTTCGCCGTCGAGTACTACCCGGCGCACGTCCGCTCGACCGGTGTCGGCTGGGCGGCCGGTGTCGGGCGCATCGGCGCCATCGGCGGTCCGACCCTCGGCGGCGCGCTGCTGGCGATGGAGCTGCCGTTCCAGCAGAACTTCATCGCGGTGGCGGTGCCCGGAGCCATCGGGGCGGTCGCGGTCGCGCTCGTGGCGGGCAAGAGGTTCCGGACCGCGCCGCGTTCCGAGCCGGTGGCCGGGGTGACATCCCGCCGCGGAAGCGAAGAAACCCGCAAAGTCTGATCGTGCCGTAGGAATCGTGCCGTAGGAGAGATCCGCCATGGCGTTCGTCGCCCCCCAGGTCTGGGAGAACAAGATCTTCACCGGACGGTGGAGCACCGCGGGCGGTGCGCCGTCGCAGGTGACCGAACCCGCGACCGGCAAGTCGCTCGGCCAGGTGGGCACCGCCACGCCCGCCGACGTCGACACCGCGTGCGAGCGGGCCGCGGCCGCGCGGCGGGAGTGGGAGAGCACGTCGTTCGAGGAGCGCGCGGCGATCCTGCGGCGGGCCGGTCAGCTCTTCGAGGAGCACGCGCCGGAGCTGCGGACCTGGCTGGTGCGCGAGGCGGGCTCGATCGGCGCGAAGGCCGACCTCGAACTGCGCACCGCCGCGACCGAGTGCTACGAGGCCGCGGCACTGCCCTCGCACCCCAGCGGTGACCTGCTGCCCGCCGCCGACGGGCGCCTGAGCTTCAGCAGGCGGGTGGCCGCGGGTGTGGTGGGCGTGATCGCGCCGTTCAACTTCCCGCTGATCCTGTCCATCCGCGCGGTGGCACCCGCGCTCGCCTTGGGCAACTCCGTGGTGCTCAAGCCCGACACGCGCACCGCGGTGTGCGGCGGTGCCGCGCTGGCGGAGGTCTTCGCGGCGGCGGGCGTCCCGGAAGGGGTGTTCCAGGTGCTGCCGGGCGGCGCCGACGCCGGTGCGGCGCTGGTGGCGAACAGGCACACCCGGGTGATCGCCTTCACCGGCTCCACCGGAGCCGGGCGCAAGGTCGCCGAGGCCGCGGCCACCCACCTCAAGCGGACGCACCTCGAACTGGGCGGCAACAACGCGCTGATCGTCCTGCCCGACGCCGACGTGGCCGCCGCGGCCTCCGCCGCCGCGTGGGGCGCGTACCTGCACCAGGGCCAGATCTGCATGGCGGCCGGACGGCACCTGGTCCACGAGTCGATCGCCGACGACTACGTGGCCGCCCTCGCCGAGAAGGCCCGTGCCCTGCCGGTCGGCGACCCGCACACCGCCGAGGTCGCGCTGGGCCCGATCATCGACGAGGGGCAGCGCGACAACATCCACCGCCTGGTCACCGCGAGCGTCGAGGCCGGTGCTCAGCTCGTGGCGGGTGGTACATACGAGGAGCTGTTCTACCGGCCGACCGTCCTGGACCAGGTCCGGCGGGACACGCCCGCCTTCGCCGAGGAGATCTTCGGGCCGGTCGCGCCGGTGTTGCGCTACCGGACGATCGAGGAGGCGGTGGAGATCGCCGCCGACTCCGAGTACGGCCTGTCGCTGAGCGTGCTCGGCGCCGACGCGATGCGGGCGTGGGAGGTCGCCAAGCAGATCCCAAGCGGGCTGGTGCACGTCAACGACCAGACCGTCGGCGACCAGCCCCACATCCCCTTCGGGGGTGTGCGCGACTCGGGCAACGGCGGTCGCATCGGCGGCGCCGAGGCCAACGTCGAGGCGTTCACCGAGACCCAGTGGGTCACCATCCAGGGCAGCATCCAGCAGTACCCGTTCTAGGCCGAGCCCGCGTCCTGCTCCGCCGCTGAGCGGCCGGCACCACACGCCGCCGCCGGGAGCCGTGCCCGGCGGCGGCTGGAGGAAGTGCGAGTGGCGGCGCCCTGGTCCCCGCGGAAGTCGTTGCGCGCCCCGCGAGAACGACGGTACGCGGGGAGCTCGGACCGCGGGCGTCCTACGAGGTCGCCACGTCCAGGGTGGGCCTGGACAGCTGGCGGCGGGCGCGGCCGAAGCCGCGGGGGTGGTTGAACGCCAGGACGCCCACGGGTCGCCCGTCGCGCTCGTACTGGGCGAGGAAGCAGCGGTCCTCGATGTCTCCGTCGAGGATGCGCACCTCGTCCTCGGGGTGGACGAAGCCCGCGAACTGGATGCGGACCCCGTACTGGTCGGACCAGAAGTAGGGCATGTCGGTGTGCTGTTCGTTGGTGATGCCGTCCAGCAGGTTGCGCACCGCGATCCGCGGCTGGCCGTTGGCGGTGGCCCAGTGCTCGGTGCGCACGTTCCTGCCTAGGTCGGGCCGGAAGACGCGGGCCACGTCGCCGACGGCGACGACGTTGGACAGGTCGGTCACGCCGCCGGAGTCGCAGAGCACGCCGTCGTGCAGGCTCAGGCCCGATCCGCTCAGCCAGCCGGTGTTGGGCTGGACCCCGATGCCGGCGACCACCACGTCGGCTGGCAGCTCCTCGCCGGTGGACAGCCGCACGCCGACCACGTGGCCCGCGGCCGAGCGCAGTTCCTCGACCCCGGCGCCGAAGCGGACCGCCACGCCGTGCTCGCTGTGCAGTGCCGCGCACGCGGAGGCCAGGCGCGTGCCGAGCACGCGAGCCAGCGGCAGCTCGGCGGCCTCGACGATGGTCACGTCCAGCCCGAGCTCGGCGCAGGAGGAGGCGACCTCGGCGCCGATGAACCCGGCGCCGATGACCACCACGTTCGGGCGTCCGGTCGTCAGCTCCTCGCGCAGTGCCTGGGCGTCCTCGAGCGTGCGCAGTGTGTGCACGCCGCCGACGCCCGCGCTGCCGGGAAGCACCCGGGTCGAGGCCCCGGTGGCGATCACGACGCCGTCGGTGCCGATCTGCTCCCCGCTGTAGAGCTCGATGCCGGCGTCGGCCGGCCGCAGGCGCGCCGCGAACTCGCCGAGCCGCCATTCGGCTTCGAGCTCGTCGAAGTCCTGCTGCTCGCCGAGCGCGAGGTCGGCCGCGCCGATCCGGCCCTTGAGGAAGTCCTTGGACAGCGGCGGCCGGTCGTAGGGCAGGTGGACCTCGGTGCCGACCACGACGAGCCTGCCGTCGAAGCCCTGCGCGCGCAGCTGCTGGGCCGCGGAGTACCCGCCCAGCGACGCTCCCACCACGGTGATCGTCCTCATGCGACGCTTTCCTGTTCCAGCGCGGCGTCCTGGCCCGCGGTCCGGCGGGGCGTGACGTCGACGTAGATGACGCCGTTGTCGACGGTCACCGCGTGGGTGCGCACCGGGCGCTTGGCCGGCAGGCAGGTCGGCTGCCCGGTGCGCAGGTCGAAGAACGCCGCGTGCAGCGGGCACTCGACGAAGCAGCCCTCCAGGAACCCCTCGGACAGCGAGGCGTCCTGGTGCGTGCACGTGTCATCCACCGCGTAGTACTCGCCATCGGCGTTGAACACCGCGATGGGAACGTCGGCGACGATCCGCGCGGACTCGCCGGGAGGCAGCTCCTCGGTACGGCAGACGGCGAACATGAGCCCTCCTGTTTGTTGCGCATAAGAGAACAGCAACCGTTATGCGCAACAGGCTCCACGACTCCGGGGTGGTCGTCAAGAGGGATCGCGCCGTTGGCCCGCAATGTTTCGCGCGCCCGGATTCCCTTTCCCGGCAACGCGATGCGCGCTGCGGAGGGTTACGTCGCGGTAACCCGCGGATGATCGGCGCGGGGCTCTTGACAGCGCAGGGGTGCGGCCTCATCGTTGTTTCCCATCAAGCAACAAGGTGCTTAATGCGCAACTTTGCAGGTTAGGGCCACCTTCCGGCCCGAATCCCCGAACTCCACACTCCCGGAGAGGAGAGCGTCCCTTGCTGCATCAGGTCCGCGGCGTCGTCGCGCGAGAGGTGGGCGCACCGGTCGAGGTGCTCGACGTCCTGGTCCCCGACCCCGGCCCGGGCGAGGCCCTGGTGGCCGTGCAGGCCTGCGGGGTCTGCCACACCGATCTGCACTACCGCGAGGGCGGGATCGGGGAGGACTTCCCCTACCTGCTCGGGCACGAGGCCGCCGGCGTGGTCGAGGCCGTCGGCGAGGGGGTCACCGAGGTCGCGCCCGGGGACTTCGTGGTCCTGAACTGGCGGGCCGTGTGCGGCCAGTGCCGGGCCTGCCGCCGCGGCAAGGCCCAGTACTGCTTCGACACCCACAACGCCCGCCAGCCGATGACGCTGGCCGACGGCACGCCGCTCTCGCCGGCGCTGGGCATCGGCGCCTTCGCCGAGAAGACCCTGGTCGCGGCGGGGCAGTGCACGAAGGTCGACGCCGGGGCCGACCCGGCGGTGGCCGGGCTGCTGGGCTGCGGCGTGATGGCCGGGATCGGCGCCGCGGTCAACACCGCTCCCGTGCGCCGCGGCGACACGGTCGCGGTGATCGGCTGCGGCGGCGTCGGCAGCGCGGCGATCGTGGGCGCCGAACTGGCCGGGGCGCGCCGGATCATCGCCGTCGACCTCGACACGAAGAAGCTGGACTGGGCCGAGGCCTTCGGCGCGACCCACCTGGTCAACGCCCGCCACGCCGACCCGGTGGAGGCGGTCCGGGAGCTGACCGGCGGTTTCGGCGCCGACGTCGTGATCGACGCCGTCGGGCGTCCCGAGACGTTCAAGCAGGCGTTCTACGCCCGCGACCTGGCGGGCACCGTCGTGCTGGTGGGCGTGCCGACCCCGGAGATGACCCTGGACCTGCCGCTGATCGACGTCTTCGCGCGCGGGGGAGCGGTCAAGTCGTCCTGGTACGGCGACTGCCTGCCCGGCCGCGACTTCCCGGAGCTCGTGGAGCTCAGTCAGCAGGGCCGGATCGACCTCGGCGCGTTCGTCACCGAGCGGATCGCGCTCGACGAGGTGGAGAAGTCCTTCGAGAAGATGCACCGCGGCGAGGTGCTGCGCTCGGTGGTGGTCCTCTGATGCCCGCCCGCGTGGAGAAGGTCGTGACCTCGGGTGTATTCGCCCTCGACGGTGGCACGTTCGAGGTCGACAACAACGTCTGGCTGGTCGGTGACGACCGCGAGGTCCTGGTCGTCGACCCGGCGCACGACCCGGACCTGGTGCTGGACGCCGTAGGCGAGCGCGAGGTCACCGCGGTCGTGTGCACCCACGGCCACAACGACCACATCAACGGTGCCGTCGCGCTGGCCGACAAGGTCGGCGCCCCGGTGCTGCTGCACGCCGACGACCTGGAGCTGTGGCAGCAGGTCCACGCCGAGCGGCCGCCGGACCGGACGATCTGCGACGGCGATCTGCTGACCGTGGCGGGCACCGACCTGCGGGTCCTGCACACCCCGGGCCACACCTGGGGAAGCGTCTGCCTGCACGCGGCCGAACAGGGCTGGCTCTTCTCCGGCGACACCCTGTTCCAGGGCGGCCCGGGCGCCACCGGCCGCTCGTACTCCGACTTCACCACGATCATCCGCTCGATCTCCTCGCGACTGCTGGAACTGGACGCGAGCACCGTCGTCCACACCGGACACGGGCCGACCACGACCATCGGCACCGAAGCCCCGAACCTGCCGGACTGGATCGCCCGGGGGCACTGAGCCCGGCACTCACCCCGCCTCTGGAGAAAGGACCAACGCTGGTGACATCTCCCGCCACACCCCGAGTGGTCATCATCGGTGCAGGCATCGTCGGATGTTCGCTGGCCGACGAGCTCACCGAACGCGGCTGGACCGACGTGACGGTCGTCGAGAAGGGGCCGCTGTTCGCCACCGGCGGCTCCAGCTCGCACGCCCCCGGCCTGGTGTTCCGCACCAACGGGTCCAAGGCCCTGACCGAGTTCGCCGACTACACGGTGCGCAAGTTCCGGGGCATGGACCTCGACGGGGCGCCGTGCTTCCTGCCCGTCGGCGGTCTCGAGCTGGCGACCACCTCCGAGCGGTG
Organism: Saccharopolyspora erythraea NRRL 2338; assembly: GCF_000062885.1. Lineage (NCBI taxonomy): Bacteria > Bacillati > Actinomycetota > Actinomycetes > Pseudonocardiales > Pseudonocardiaceae > Saccharopolyspora > Saccharopolyspora erythraea. The sequence goes on from NC_009142.1 coordinate 3,470,117, forward strand.
GGCCGACCTGCAGCGCAAGCACGGCCTGGCGACCTCGTGGGGCATCGGCTCGCAGCTGCTGGACCCGCTCGAATGCGTGGAGCTGTGGCCGACGATCGACCGCGAGCGGATCCTCGGCGGCTTCCACACCCCCGGCGACGGGCTGGCCAAGGCTCTGCGTGCGTGCGAGGCGCAGGCCCGGCGCGCGATCGCCAGGGGAGCGGTGTTCCTGGCCCACCACGAGGTCGTCGGCATCGAGCAGCGCGGCGGACGGGTGAGCAGCGTGGTCACCGACCAGGGGGTGCTGCCCGCCGACGTCGTGGTGTCGGCGGCGGGGCTGTGGGGTCCGAGGATCGGCCGGATGGCGGGTGTGGACGTGCCGTTGCTGCCGATGGCCCACCAGTACGCCAAGACCACGCAGCTCGCCGAGCTCGTCGGTGTCAACGACGAGCGCCACGAGCTCTCCCGGCCGATCCTGCGCCACCAGGACGCCGACCTGTACTTCCGCGAGCACGTCGACCGCATCGGGATCGGCTCCTACGCGCACCGCCCGATGCCGGTGGACCTCGCCGACGTGCCGAGCTCCGCGGCCGCGCAGGTCATGCCGTCGGTGCTGGAGTTCACCGCGGAGGACTTCGAGCCGTCCTGGCAGGACGCCCTCGACCTGCTGCCCGCGTTGCAGGACACCAAGGTCGAGGAGGGCTTCAACGGGATCATGTCGTTCACCACCGACGGCATGCCGCTGATGGGGGAGTCCCGCGAGCTGCCCGGTTTCTGGCTGGCCGAGGCGGTGTGGGTGACGCACTCGGCGGGTGTGGCGCGGGCGCTGGCGCAGTGGCTGGTCGACGGGCAGCCCGACACCGACGTCCACGAGTGCGACGTGCACCGCTTCGAGCAGGTCCAGCTCGACACCGATTACGTGCACGAGCGCGCGTCGCAGGCGTTCGTCGAGGTCTACGACGTGCTGCACCCGCTGCAGCCGGCGGAACGGCCCCGGCAGCTTCGGGTGAGCCCGTTCTACCCGCGCCAGCAGGAGCTGGGCGCCTACTTCCTGGAGGCCCACGGCTGGGAACGCCCGCACTGGTACGAGTCCAACGCCGAGGCGGCCGAAGGGCTCGAGGTGCCGGAACGGGGCGCGTGGGCGTCGCGGTACTGGTCGCCGGCCGCCGCGGCCGAGGCACGCGCGACGCGCGGGCAGGTCGCGCTCTACGACATGACCCCCCTGAAGCGGCTGGAGATCTCCGGCCGGGGCGCGCTGGACTTCCTCCAGCACATGACCACCAACCAGATGGCGGTCAGGCCGGGCACCGTCCGCTACACGCTGCTGCTCGACGAGGCGGGCGGGGTGCGCAGCGACCTCACCGTGGCGCGGCTGGAGCGCGACCGCTTCCAGATCGGCGTCAACGGCAACCTCGACCTGGACTGGTTCCTGCGCCACGCCCCCGCCGACGGCTCGGTCGTGGTCCGCGACATCACCGCCGGGACGTGCTGCGTCGGGGTCTGGGGTCCGCTTGCGCGCGACCTGGTGCAGCCGCTGAGCCGCGACGACTTCTCGCACAAGGGTTTCGGCTTCTTCAAGGCCAAGCACGCCCGGATCGCCGGGGTGCCGGTCACCGCGATGCGGGTGTCCTACGTCGGCGAGCTGGGCTGGGAGATCTACGCCGACTCCGACGTGGGCCTGCGGCTGTGGGACGCGCTGTGGGAGGCCGGGCAGGGGCTCGGTGTCACGGCGGGAGGCCGCAGCGCGTTCAACAGCCTGCGGCTGGAGAAGGGCTACCGCTCCTGGGGAACCGACATGACCACCGAGCACAACCCCTTCGAAGCCGGTGTCGGGTTCGCCGTCCGGATGGACAAGGCCGACTTCGTCGGCCGCTCCGCGCTGGTCGAGGCGGCGGCGGAGCAGCCGCGGCGGCGGCTGGTGCCGCTGCTGATGGACCAGCCCGAACACGTGGTGATGGGCAAGGAGCCGGTGCACACCGCCGACGGCTCGGTCGGCTACGTCACCAGCGCGGCCTTCGGCTACACCATCGGCCGCTCGATCGCCTACGCGTGGCTGCCCGCGGACGCCGCCGCGCCCGGCACGCGGGTCGACGTCGAGTACTTCGCCGAGCGGCTGCCCGCCACCGTCGCCGAGGAACCGCTGTTCGACCCGGAGATGGCCCGCATCCGCCGCTGAAGCCGCGGCACGGGTCGCCTCCGCGGCGACCCGCACCGAACCGACCGCCACCGTCGCGGCCCGGCGACGTCGCCGCCGGGCCGCTCCGCACAACCCACCCGAACTACCCCTGTGAGGTTGCTGTCATGACCACGACCGGATCGCCGCAGAGCCTGATGGCGACGTTGCCCGGCCACTACTACACCGACCCGGCCATCTTCTCGTTGGAGCAGTCCCGGATCTTCGAGGAGCAGTGGTTCTGCGCGGTGCGCTGCGACGACCTGGACAAGCCCGGCGCCTTCCGCACGGTGCAGATCGGGCGTGAGAGCGTGCTCATCGCCCGGGGCCGTGACGGCGCGATCAATGCGTTCCTCAACATCTGCCGCCACCGCGGCGCGCGGCTGTGCACCGAGGAGAAGGGCGAGGTGCGCCGCTCCTTCCAGTGCCCGTACCACGCCTGGACCTACGGCCTGGACGGCAAGCTGATCGCCGCGCCCAACCTCAACGACATGCCCGACATCGACCGCACCGAGTTCGGGCTGAACCGGCTGCACGTGCGGGAGTGGCTGGGGTATGCGTGGGTGTGCCTGGCCGAGGACCCGCCGTCGTTCGACGACACGGTGGTCTCCGATGTCACCGCGCGGCTGGGTGATGCCGGGGCGATCAACTCCTACGACATCACCGCGCTGAAGCTGGGCAAGCGCATCGAGTACGACGTGAAGGCGAACTGGAAGCAGATCATCGAGAACTTCATGGAGTGCTACCACTGCGCCACGATCCACCCCGAGCTCACCGAGGTGCTGCCGGAGTTCGCCGACGGTTTCGCCGCGCAGTACTACGTCGGTCACGGTGCGGAGTTCGGTGAGGACGTGCAGGGCTTCACCGTCGACGGCAGCGAGGGCCTGGAGCGGCTGCCCGGGGTGACCGAGGACCAGGACCGCCGCTACTACGCCATCACCGTGCGCCCGCAGGTGTTCATCAACCTGGTGCCCGACCACGTCATCTTCCACCGGATGTTCCCGGTCGCGCCGGATCGCACGCTGATCGAGTGCGACTGGCTGTACCTGCCCGAGGTCGTGGAGTCCGGCCGCGACCTGTCCCGCTCGGTCGAGCTGTTCGACCGCGTCAACCGGCAGGACTTCGACGCCTGCGAACGCTGCCAGCTGGCCATGGACTCCCGCGGCTACAGCAAGGGCGGAGTCTTCGTCCCCAGCGAACACCACATCGCGGAATTCCACGACTGGGCCCGGGAGCAGATCGGCGAAGGCTCCGGCGGCGAGTGAGCAGCGGCGGGTGGCGGCTGTCGGACCCGCCACCCGCCGCACCCGCCACCTCGGCGGGAAACCTGGTGGCACCGGCCCTGAGCCGGTGCTCAGAGGCGATGGTCGACGGCCAGGTCGTGGGCGGCGCTCACCACCCCGTCGTCGAGCGCGGTGGGGGTCAGCTCGGTCAGGGCGCCGTAGGAGGCGATGACCGCCGACTCGAAGCGCTCCAGGTCCAGGTCGGGCACCTCCTCGCGCACCGAGCCGACCGAGCTGCCGTCGAAGTCCAGGCCGAGGTGGGCGTAGATCTCGGTCAGGAGCGGCCGCAGTACCTCGGCGCCGTCGAAGATGGCCACCGCGCTGAACAGCCACGCCTGCCGCACCAGCCGCTGCGCGGTGCCGACCAGCTTGACCACGCCGCGGGCGTTGACGCTGTAGGCACCGGGGCAGTACTCGCCCGGTACCGCACCGACCCGGGCGTCCACGCCGTGCTCCCGGAGCACGTCCGCCCACAGGTGCCCGTAGTCGGTGAACCGCTCGTTGAGCCCTGCCGGGAAGTCCGGGTGCGGGCTGACGTGGTCGACCACGACCGACTGCTCGGTGTAGGCCACCGCGCGGCCGCCCTGCGGCCGGACGAGCGGCTGGAACCCCGCGTCGCGCGCGGCGCGGACCGCCGCGTCGAAACCCGGCAGGTGGGAGTCCCGGCGGCTGAACGCCACGACCGGTGCCGTCGGCCGGTACACCCGCAGGACCGCCCCGGAGTCGCCGCGGCTGACCCCGCGCAGCAGCGCGTGCGCGACCGCGATCTCCAACGCCTGGTCTTCGTCCGCGCCGAGGGCGCCGTGCAGGAGGTCCACGCCCCGAGCTTAACCAGTGCGCACGCGCGGTCCCGGACCCCGCGCGGCCGCGGGCTTCCGGCTGGCTTCGGCTTATCTTGCGCTGCGGTTCCGTGCGCCCGACACGCGACCGCACCCCGGCCGTCGAGGTCGGCCGTTGCGACGATGGACGGATGGGAACGCCGTCGTCCGGGGCCGCTCTGCCGGGACGGAGTGCGGGCGAGCAGGTGCGTGCGGCGGGCAGCGGCTCTGGCTCGTGAGCAACGATGTGACACCGGCCTGGACCACCGTCAGCGGGTTCGTGCTCAGCGCCCGCGACCAGCGGTGCCGGGACCGCCACCGACATGCCGATCTCCTGCGGTCCGCTGCCCAGGTGCCCGACCAGCAGTTCCCCCACCGCGACGCCGACCAGCACACCGCCGATGACGCGCACCGCGGGCCGACCGCGCGCCCCCTGCTCGTCGAGGAGGCTGACCATCGCCGCGATCGGCGCGAAGATCGGGCTGGGCCGGCCGAGCAGCCGCTGCGCAGGCCACCACGCCGCGGCGGCGGTGACCGCCGCGAGCACCACCCGAGGCCAGGGCTCCGGGACGTCGCGGCAGCGCTGGCGTGCTGCGGCCGGCCGCTTCGAACGGGGGCCGGCTGACGGGCGGCGGGCGATGAACCTGCGAGTCGGCTTGGGGAATGAGCGGTATGCCGCATCCGGGCGCGCGGCCGATCGGTCGACGAGGGTTGACCACCCGGACCACCGAACTTAACCTTCCGCATACCGACTAGTCGGTCTCAATGGGGTGGTGGGATGGGCGCTGTTGAGGACTACCTCGCGGATCTGCGCGTGCGTCAGCAGGAGGTGTGGCCGCCGGGCATCCCGCGCGAGGTCGAGTACCCGCTCGGCGAGCGGCCGGTCACCGAGTACGTGAGCCACTGGGCGCGCACGGTTCCCGACCGCGTCGCCTACGACTTCTACGGACGCCGCATCACCTACGCCGAACTGGACGAGCTCGCCGCGCGGTTCGCGGGATGGCTGGACGCGGTCGGCGTCGCCCCGGGCGAGCGCGTCGGGGTGTTCCTGCCCAACTGCCCGCAACTCGTGGTCGCCATGCTCGGCGTCCTGCGCGCGGGGGCGGTGTACGTCCCGGTCAACCCGATGTTCCGCGAGCACGAGCTGCGCCACGAGCTGGCCGACGCGGGCGTGTCCGTCCTGCTGTCGCTGGACGCGCTGTACCCACTGGTCGAAAAGGTGCGGCCGGACACCGCCGTGCGCGAGGTGCTCGTCACCGCGCTGACCGACATGCTGCCGCCGGAACCCGTGCGTCCGGAGCCAGGTTCGGTGCGCGCCCCATCGGAGATCGCGAGCGGATGGGCGCGGGCGCTCGCGCATCCGCCCGCGCCGGGACGTGGAGCCGACCTCGACGCGCTGGCGGCGCTGAACTACACCGGCGGCACCACCGGCATGCCCAAGGGCTGCGAGCACACGCAGCGGCACATGATCTACACGGCCGCCACCGCCGCGGCGGCCGCGGGCATCGACGTCACCGGCGGGCGGCCCGAGGTCTTCCTGATCTACGTGCCGATCTTCTGGATCGCGGGGGAGGACTTCGGAATCCTGGTGCCGCTGTTCTGCGGGAGCACCGTCGTCCTGCTGACCCGCTGGGACGCGGGCGCGGTGCTGGAGGCGGTGACCACGCGCCGGGTCACCACGATGCTCGGCACCGTGGACAACTACGTCGAGCTCATGGAGCACCCCGACTCCGGTGCCCACGAGCTGTCGTCGCTGCGCCGGCCGCGCGCGATGTCGTTCGTCCGCAAGCTGACGCCGCGGTTGCGGCAGCGGTGGCGGGAGCTGGCCGGGCCGGGAAGCGTGCTGCGCGAGGCTTCCTACGGGATGACCGAGACCCACACCGCGGACTCGATCACCGAGGGCTTCCAGGCGGGCGACCACGACCTGCTCACCGCTCCGGTGTTCTGCGGGCTTCCGGTGCCCGGCACGGAGTTCATGGTCGTCGACGAGGTCACCGCCGAGCCGCTGCCGCTGGGCGCGACGGGGGAGATCGTGGTCCGCTCGCCGTCGCTGCTCACCGGCTACTACCAGCAGCCGGAGGCGACCGCCCACGCGCTGCGCGACGGCTGGCTGCACACCGGCGACCTCGGGATCGTCGACGAGGACGGCTGCCTGCACTACCTCGGCCGCAACAAGGAGATGATCAAGGTGTCGGGCATGAGCGTCTTCCCGTCCGAAGTGGAGAGTCTGCTCGCCAGACATCCAGGCGTGCTCGGTGCGGCGGTCGTGCCGAAGACCGATCCCGAGCGCGGCCAGGTGCCGGTGGCGTTCGTGCAGCCCGCCCCGGGAGCGGAGCTGGACGAGGCCGCGCTGCGGGAGTGGGCTCGGCTCAACATGGCGCCGTACAAGGTCCCGGTCGTGCGGTTGGTCGACGCGCTGCCGATGACCGCGACCGGGAAGATCCAAAAAGGACGGTTGCTGGAAGAGGCCGAACGGCTCACCGCGCGACCGTAGTGGGAAGGGTGCAGATGCAGATCGCCGGACTGCTGGTGGCCAACCGGGCGGAGGTGGCGGTCCGCGTCATCCGCGCCGCCGGGGAACTGGGTGTCGAGACCGTCGCGGTGCACGCGGCCGACGACGCCGACGCCCTGCACGTGCGGATGGCCGATCGCGCGGTGCCACTCCCGGGTACCGGGCCCGCCGGCTACCTCGACGGTGCCGCCCTGGTCGACGCGGCTCGCTCGACCGGCTGCGACGCCGTGCACCCCGGCTACGGTTTCCTGGCCGAGAACGCGGGTTTCGCCCGCGCGTGCGTCGAAGCCGGACTGACCTGGGTCGGGCCGGAACCGGAAACCCTCGACGTGCTCGGCGACAAGACGCGCGCCAGGGAGCTGGCGGCCCGCTGCGGTGTGCCGGTGCTGGCGGGGACCTCGGCGATCAGCGGTCCCGACGAGGCGGAGGAGTTCCGCGCGGGCCTGCCGGGCGGCTCCGCGGTGGTGGTCAAGGCCGTCGCCGGCGGCGGTGGACGCGGGATGCGCGTGGTCGCCCCGCACGAGGACCTGGCCGAGGCCGTCGCTCGCTGCCGGTCCGAGGCACGTGCCGCGTTCGGCGACGACGGGGTGTTCGTGGAGCAGTTGCTGCGGCGCGCCCGGCACATCGAGGTCCAGGTGCTCGCCGACGCGGGTGGTGCGGTGGCGGTCCTCGGCGACCGCGACTGCAGCCTCCAGCGCCGCAGGCAGAAGCTGGTGGAGATCGCGCCCGCCCCCGACCTGCCCGACGAGGTCCGCAAGGCCCTCGCGGAGGCGGCTTCGACCCTCGCGGGCCAATGCGGGTATCGCGGGCTGGGGACGTTCGAGTTCCTGGTCGAGGCCGGGGACGTGGGAGAGCCCCGCTGGTACTTCATGGAGGCCAACCCGCGGTTGCAGGTCGAGCACACGGTGACCGAGGAGGTCACCGGCATCGACCTGGTCCGCGCGCAGATCCGCGTGGCGGCGGGAGCGAGCCTGGCCGACCTCGGTCTCGCGCCGGGAGAGCTGCCCGCCGCGCGCGGGTTCGCCGTGCAGGCGAGGCTCAACACCGAGCGGTTGACGGTCGGAGGCCAGGCGGTACCCGCGACCGGCACGATCACCGCCTACGAACCACCCGGCGGGCCGGGGCTGCGGGTCGACGGGTGCGGGTACCCCGGCTACCGGGTCAGCCCGCGCTACGACTCGACGCTGGCCAAGCTCGTCGCACGCGACTCCGCTCCGGTGCTCGCCGACGCCGTCGGCAGGGCCCACCGCGCGCTGGGGGAGTTCCGCGTCGAGGGGGTGGCCACCAACCGCGAACTGCTGCGCAGCCTGCTCGCGCGACCGGAGGTGCGGGCAGGTGCCGTGCACACCACGTTCGTCGACGACGTGCTGTCCGAACTGGACGGTGTGGGCGTCGAATCCGTGGCGCTGCCCGGACGCGACGACGTGGTCGAGGTGACCGCGCCGATGGCGGCGACCGTGGTCGAGGTCTGCCGGGCGCCGGGGGAGCCGGTCCGCGGGGGCGAGGTCATCGCCGTCCTGGAGGCGATGAAGATGCAGCACCCGGTCAGCGCCGCCACCCCGGGTGTGGTGGCCGAGGTGCTGGTGAAGGTCGACGACGTGGTGACCGCTGGGCAGCCGGTCGCGCTGGTTTCACCGGGCGAGGAGGAGGACGGCGGCGAGTCCGGCACCGCGGCGGTCGACCTCGACGCGCCGCGCCCGGACCTCGCGGCGCTGCGGGAGCGGCGGGCGGTGCTGGCCGACGAGGCACGGCCCGACGCCGTCGCCCGGTGGCACGACCGGGGCCGCCGCACCGCCCGGGAGAACATCGCCGACCTGTGCGACGAAGGCACCTTCGTCGAGTACGGCGGGCTCGCGATCGCCGCGCAGCGGCGTCGCCGCTCGTTGCGGGACCTGGTCGAGCGCACCCCCGCGGACGGGCTGGTCGCCGGCGTGGGCGCGGTCAACGGGGCCGACTTCGAACACGCCCGCGTGGTCGCGATGTCCTACGACTACCTGGTGCTGGCCGGGACGCAGGGCCAGCGCGGGCACGCCAAGAAGGACCGCATGTTCGAGCTCGCCGAGAGCGCCCGGCTGCCCGTGGTGCTCTTCGCCGAGGGCGGCGGCGGCCGGCCGGGCGACACCGACGGCAGCGGCGTCACCGGACTGGACTGCCGCGCCTTCGCCCTCTACGCGCGGCTCAGCGGTGTGGTGCCGCTGGTGGGCATCGCCTCCGGACGCTGCTTCGCGGGCAACGCCGCGCTGCTCGGCTGCTCCGACGTCGTGATCGCCACGCCGGATGCGTCGATCGGCATGGGCGGCCCTGCGATGATCGAGGGTGGCGGCCTCGGCGTGTTCGCGCCGGACGAGGTCGGGCCGACCGAGGTCCAGCGCGCCAACGGCGTCATCGACCTGGTGGCCCGCGACGACGCCGACGCCGTCGCACTCGCCAGGAAGTATCTGTCCTACTTCCAGGGCGCGGCGTCGCGGTGGGAAGCGCCGGATGCGCGCAGGCTTCGCCACGCCGTGCCGGAGAACCGGTTGCGCGTCTACGACGTCCGCGCGCTGATCGAGGATCTGGCCGATGTGGACTCGGTGCTGGAGCTCCGGCGCGACTTCGGGCACGGCGCGGTCACCGCGCTGGTGCGGGTGGAGGGCAGGCCGCTGGGCCTGATCGCCAACAACCCGGCGCACCTGGGCGGTGCCATCGACTCGCCCGCGGCGGACAAGATCGCGCGTTTCCTCCAGCTCTGCGACGCCTTCGGCCTGCCGGTGCTCTCGTTGTGCGACACGCCCGGTTTCATGGTCGGCCCGGACGCCGAGCGCACCGCGACGGTCCGGCACGTCAGCCGGATGTTCGTCAACGCCGCCGCGATGTCGGTGCCGTTCGGGGTGATCGTGCTGCGCAAGGGCTACGGTCTCGGCGCGCAGGCGATGGCCGCGGGCGGGTTCCGGGAACCGCGCTTCACGATCGCCTGGCCCACCGGGGAGTTCGGGCCGATGGGACTGGAAGGCGCGGTGCGGCTGGGCTACCGCAAGGAGCTGGAGGCCATCGCCGACCCGGCGCAGCGGCAGCGCAGGTTCGAGGAGATGGTCGCCGCCGAGTACGAGCGCGGCCAGGCCACGAACGTGGCTTCGGCGTTCGAGATCGACGACGTGATCGACCCGGCCGAGTCCCGCCGGTGGATCGCCGCCCTGCTGACGCCGGAGGGGCCCTCGGCCCCGGCCGGAGGCCGCAGGCCCTGCGTGGACACCTGGTGAGCACTCCTACGGTGCCGGTCGGCATCCCCCATGGCGCCCCGCAAGGGTGCCCCTAACAGAGAAAGTGGATGACTAGGGGTAGCGGGCCATGTTCGTTACGTGCTCAACCCGATAGAGTGATCACGACGGTGGGAAACGGCACACTTTTCTGACTTTCCGTGGTGAAGAGGGGAAAAGGTGCCGTCATCCGGCATTGGCCGGTTCCCGTCGTCGCCCCCGAGGAACGATCCGGAGCCGGCCGAGCGCAGCGGGATCGTCCGGACCGCTCGCGGGCGGCTCCCGGACCCCGGTCGCACGCCGCCCCTCGCGGTGACCAGTCCTGACCCGGCTGGTGACCGGCCGGAACCCCGGCCGTCCTCGGAAACGACCGACCGCCGACGGGCTGACGGCCGGCACGCCGCCGCGCGGTGCTGCCACCAGCGGCTGCGCCCCCTGGGCCGCGCTGCGCGCGCCGGGTCCGCCGGACGTCGCCGGTCGGACGCACATCCCGCACATCTGCGATACCGAGAGGAAGAGAACTTGCTTCCCAGCCCCACGCCTCCGCCCGGACCGACTCCGCCGCCGGACCCCCGTCCGGACGTGGACATCGAGATCGAGCAGAACGACTCGCACAACCTCGTCAGCGTGCACGACGTCCTGAGCGGCAACGAGGTCGCCAACGTCGCGGCCGCCGGCAACACCGTCGGTGACGTCGAGGAGTTCGAGCCGTCGGCGGCCTCGGTTCCCGGCGACCTGAGCGGTCTCGGCCTGGAGCCCGGCGAGATCGCCGCCGACCTGGCCGAGCACCTGCCGACCGACGACCTCACCGGCGCGCTGCCGGTCGAGGACGTGGCCGGCACCCTGCCCGCGCCGGCCGACCTGCCGGTCGTGGGCGACGTCGCCGACCAGGTCGCCGGTCACGCGGACCTGCCGCTCGACCTGCTCTGAGGTACCGCCGGTGCCGGGCGGACACCCGGCACCGGCGGCGGCCGTGAGCAAGAACCTCACCGGTTGGTGGCCAAGCGGCTGAGTCGCTTTCGGGGATCGAAGCCAAGCTCTCAGTGGCGCTGGAGCTCGGTGCGCGAGGCGGCGCCGAGCTTGCGCAGCACGCGCGCGACGTGCTGCTCCACCGTGCGCCGCGACAGGAAGAGGGCCTCGGCGATCTCCCGGTTCGTGCGGCCTCCGGCCAGCAGCCGGGCGACGTCCTGCTCGCGCGGCGAAAGCTCGTTGCCGTAGCCGCGCCTGCCCCGCCGCGACGGCGTGGTGGTGCCGTGGCTGCGCAACAGGTGGCGGCACCTCGCCGCGTCGCGCGTCGCGCCCAGCTCGGCGTAGCGGTCGGCCAGCTCCCCCATGCCGTCCGGTCCACCGGGCGCGTGATGTGCCGCCAGCTCGGCCATCCGCAGCGCGCGGTAGGGCACCCCCAGGCGCTCGTAAGTCCGCCCTGCGCGGTGGAATTCCTGAGCCGCGGCCGACGGCCGTCCCCGGTGCGCGGCGATCCGGGCTCGGCAGTCCAGCAGCGCCACCTCGGCCAGCGGAGCGTCCAGAGAGGACAGACCCACGGCCAGTTCCTCGGTCACCTTCTCCGCGTCAGCGGTCCTGCCCGCCGCGCAGTACGCCTCGACGGCTTCCGGCACCAGCTCCCCGGCCCACGCCCACACGCCCTTGTGGCGGAAGACCTCCAGCCCGCGGTCGGCCTGCCGGCACGCCTCCACGACGTCGTCCTGGGCCAGCCGGACGCTCACCACACCGCCGAAGGCCGCCAGCATCACCGGCGCGATCGAGTTGCCCGGGTCCGACAGCCCGGTGCGGGCGAAGTGCTCCGCCGCGCCGTCCCAGTTCCCGTGCGCGGCATCGGTCCAGCCCAGCACCAGGTGCAGTTCGCTGACCACCGGCATCAGGTGCTGGTAGGTCTCGGCGAGCTGCCACGCCCGCTCCTGCAGCCCCGCCCAGCGCCCGGCCATCCAGTCCAGCCGGATCCTGGTCGCCTCGGCGGTGCCCACCACGTACGGCGCGCCGCAGCGGGCGGCGACGCTCAGGCCGTTGCGGATGAACCGCTCGGCCTGCTGGTAATGCCCGGTCCACGAGCACGAGTCGGCCAGGTTGCAGTAGAGGCGGGCGATGTGGCGCTGCTCGCCGACGTCGTCGGACAGCGGATCGACCCGCGCGAGCTGTTGCCAGGCGAGCGGGTCGCCGACGTGCATGCGCCCGCCGATCGAGTTGGCCAGCACCGCGAACCCCGACAGGCCGCGCGGGACCGCTCCCAGCTCGCGCTCGATCCGTTGCAGCCAGCGCATGTTCTCGGCCAGCGGCGTGATGCCGATGTAGGGCAGCGCCAGCACCGCCATCCCGCGCAGGGCCAGGTCGGGCCGGGTTCCCAGGTCGTCGATGGCCAGCTGCACCTCCACCCGGCCGCGCTCCAGCGCGCCCTCCTGGCGGATCAGCAGCAGCCCGAGGCCCAGCCGCACCTCGCCACGCACGTCTTCGGACAGCCGGGTGTCGGGGAGCAGCCGCTCCAGCTCCGCGGTGACCTCGTGCTGGTGCAGTCCGGTGAGCGCGTCCTGGCACAGCCTGCTCACCAGCCGGTTCACGTCGGCCGGTGGCACCGCGGGCTCGGCCACCAGCGACAGCCGCAGCTCCACGGCGGTGGTGGCGTCGCCCGCCTGCATGGCCAGGGCGGCGGCCTCCTCGCCGTAGCGCAGCCGCGCGGCGTGCTGGCCCGCCCGCTTGGCGTGCTCGGCGAGCATGAGCAGCGGTCTCGGGTCCTGCCTGGCCAGCATGCGCAGCGCGCGGTTGTGCAGCTCCTGCCTGCGCGGCCCGGGCAGTGCGTAGTACACCGCGCGCTGTGCGAGCGGGTGGCGGTAGCGGTAGCGGCCGTCCTCGTCCTCCACCAGCACCCCGGCGGTGAGCAGCTTCGAGACGGCGGTGCCCGCTCGCGCCGGCGCCAGCATCGTCATCGACGCGAGCAGCGCGACGTCGGCCGGGCAGTTGAGCACCGCCGCGCACTCGGCGAGCGCCCGGGCGTGGGCGGGCAGGCCGTCCAGTCGCTCCAGCATCGCCTCCCGCAGCAGGGCCGGGACCTCCAGCTCGGCCAGCATCCGCTTGGCGCCGCGGCCGTCCGGACGGATGCCGCCTTCCCGCTGGCGCAGCGCGTGCAGCGTTTCCTCCAGCACGAAGGGAATTCCGGCCGTTCCGCCGTGCAGGTCGACGGCGAACTCGTGCGACACGGGCGTGCCGAGGATGGCCTGGGCGAGGCCGCGCACCTCCTCGGGCTCCAGCGGACCCAGCACCAGGTGCGCGCTGCTGGTCCCCGGTGACGGGCGGAACGCCCTGCCCAGCGCGGCGGAGCGGCCGGGCAGCTCCTCCCTGCGGTAGGTGACCACGAGGGAGAGCCCGGGCGGCGGATCGGTCATGACGAACCGCAACAGCTGCCGCGAACCCTCGTCGGCCCACTGGATGTCCTCGACCACGACCACGACCCGGCCGAGCGCGGCGAGCAGGTCCCGCACCGCGCGGAACAGCCGGTGCCGTTCGGCCGCCTGGTCGCCGAGCGGTTCCGGTGCCGGCGGAAGCCGGTCGGCGAGCTCGGGCAGGTAAGGGCGCAGCGAACCGGTGACGGCGCTGAGCCGACCGGAAGCCGACAGCCGCTTGGCGCAGCCGCCGAGGCACTCGAACACCACGCCGTGCGGGAACGGGTCGCGCAGCGGCTGGCAGTAGCCCGTGGTGACCCACACCGACTCGGAGCGCACCGCCACCAGCAGCTCGTTGACCAGCCGGGTCTTGCCGATCCCGGCCTCGCCCTCGACGAACACCACCGACGGCGCGGTGTTCACGGCGGTGACCAGTGTGCCCAGCTCCGCGGTGCGGCCGATGAGCACCGGCGAACTCGTGCGCAGGCCCACCGAGGACGTGTTCTGCCGGGCGGAAGTACACGCGTCTTGCGGCATCGGCTGCTCCCGGACCCGGACCCCGCACGTGATGGAGCGGTGGTGGAAGCCTAGGCATGCCGATCTCGGCGGCGCAATCCGCCGGCGGCGGCCACCCTCAGCGGTGATTTCCCGTTTTCGCAACCGTTTCAGCGGACCGCGGCACGTGCCGCCCGCCGGCAGGACAGCAGGCGGCCGAGGTCGTCAGCCCTGCGTGATGTAGGACTCGAGCTGCTCCTGGCTCTGCTCCAGGGCGTCGATGCGGCTCTTGACGACGTCGCCGATGCTGACTATGCCGACCAGCGCCCCGCCTTCGACCACGGGCAGGTGGCGGATGCGGCGTTCGGTCATGATCTCGGTGAGGCTCTCGACGGCGTCCGCGGGCGTGCAGGTGATGACGCTGGTGGTCATGATCTCGGCGACGGTGGCCGTCAGCAGCTCCGCGCCGCGCTCGTCGAGGCGGCGCACGACGTCGCGCTCGGAGACGATGCCCAGCAGGTCCTCGCCCTCGCCGACCACGGCCATCGCGCCGATGTTGTGGTGCGCGAGCATCCTGAGCAGCTCGCTCACCGCGGCGGTCGGGCGGATGGTGGCGACGTCGGAGCCCTTCTTGCTCAGGATCTCGGAGATGCGCATGGGTGGTACCTCCCGGTCGGTCACGTCTTCGTGGATCGGTCCTGGGCGGTCGGCTGGCGGCTGCTCGGCGGCCGGTGCGGAGGGCGGCGGTCCGGCGCGACAACGATCGTTCGGCGCGGGCACCGCGGATCCCCGCGGGCTACTCATGGTAGCGGTGGGCGCAACGCCCGACGAAGTCCAAGCGGAGGAGCCGCGGCACAGCGAATGGTTCGAACCAATGCTTGGGTCTTTGACCCGGTGTCGGCCGCGGCGCGGGGTCTCTTCCGGCGACCTCGAAGCGGTCGGTCGACCGCCGGAAGCGCTCCCTTGTTCGTCGGCGCGGTCTGTCCACTGTGTCCGCGAACTCGGGGCGGGGATGCGGTTTTCGGTCGCCCTGACGCGTCCCCGACGTCGAAGTGGCCCCACCTCGGCGAGGTGGGGCCACTTCAGCGGTGCGGGTGTCTCACTCCTGGCCGAGCAGGTCCTGCAGTTCACCCACCGCTTCGCGGAGCCGGTCGGCGAAGCCGTACATCTCGTCGGCCACCTGCCGCGGGGTGCTCAGGTAGATGTTGAAGCGCTCCGGCAGCAGCACGTAGGCGACGCCGATGCACTGGCTGCTGGTCGAGCCGAACCCGAAGTACTGGATGTTGGTCGAGGGCGCCGAGCTGGTGCTCAGGTAGTCGTCGCGCATCTTCAGCCAGCCCGGGGACTCGTAGAGGTCGAGCTGCTCGGTGGCGCCGAGCTCACCGCCGCGGCGCTTCTGGATGAGCTGGAGCTCCCACAGGTGCTGCTCGGGAGCCTGCCCGGCCTGGCACTCCCTGGCCCGCGCCACGTGCTTGTCCGCGGCGGCGCGGAAGGCATCCCTGCGGGTGGCCGCGTCGGCCTGCGGGTCGTCCATCACCGCCACGAAGCGCAGCACCTCCGGCGTCACCACGCGCATCGCCTCGGTGCGTCCGTGCCGGTACTGGCGGGTCGCGATCGACTCGTAGGTCGCCCCGGTCAGCCCCTTGCTGCGCTTGTGCGCGAGCTGGTAGGCCATCTGCACGAAGGCGTCCGGCGACATGCCGAGCTGCTTGGCCCGGTTCGCGCCGAAGTCCTCGAAGGACACCGTCGTGGTGGCCGTGCCTGCGGCGTAGTCGGCGAACGCGTCGGCGGCCGCGCGCACGTCGGCCCGCAACGCGTCGTCGAGCACGAACTCGATCGCCTCCGCGGCAGGCACGCCCTGCTCCGCCGTGCGCGCGGGCGCCTCGGACGACTCCTCCAGCAGCGCGTCGACGAAGGTCAGGATCGTGGTGCCGTCCAGGCCGCAGTGCTCGACGTTGATGCCCGCGGTGCCGTCGGCGAAGACGACCAGCGACACGGCCTTGTCGAACCAGCGGTTGCCGCTGTCGCCGTGGAGCAGGTGGTCGCAGGCCTGCTGGGTGTCCTGCGGGGCGAAGTCCTCCAGGCACACGCAGAACAGCGCGGTCTCCACGGCGTCGAGCGCCTCGGCGTTGGCCGGATCCAGCGCCAGCAGCGCCTCCCGGCTGTCGGCCCATTCCGCGCGTGCCTTGGTGGTCAGGTGCCCGACCGAGCTCCCGGTCGCCGCCCGGTTCGCGCCCGCCTTCATGACCGCGCGCAGGCCGGCGCCGAGGTCGTCGGTCGAGTACGGCTCTCCCCGTTCGTCCAGCACGTCCATCCGGAACAGGTTCCCGCGGTGGAAAACGGCGATGTGGCGCGCCTTCGAAGGTCCGGGTGACTCGTCGCCGTAGGGGGCGCGGACGGTGTCCTGCACCTGCCCGGGAATGCGCGTGGTGGAGAACAGGAACTTGTTCTGCTCCATCGACAGCGGACGTCCGCGCTGCATCACCGGCGGCAGCTCCTCGGCGTCCAGCAGCCGCTTGTACCCGAGAGCACCGGAGATGAGCGCGGCAGCGCGTTCCACCTGCCCGAGCGGCGATTCCCGGAACAGGAAGAAGAAGTTCGCGTTGAGCGCGATCCGGTCGCGGCGGCCCAGGTAGCGGTACGGCCAGAAGGTGTCGAGCCAGCTGTGCACGTCCTCGCGGGCGTCGTAGTCCTCCAGCGCGGCGTGCAGCACGCGGGCGGCGCTGTCCGGACGCAGGAACCGCGACACCGCGGCCTCGGTCTCGGCCAGCTCGGCCTCGGTCAGCAGCGGCGCGCACCACTCGACGAACCGCCGGCAGCTGTCCTCCAACCCCGGCAGCGGCACCCGTGGCAGCTCCTGCTCATTGCCGAAGGTACGGGGCGACCACACTTGGCTGCTGTTCAATTTCATCCTCGACTTCGATGGTGGACGGATCGTTGTCGGCCGGCGAAGCCGGCTCTACGACCGCGCTCGCCGCGGCGACTCGCGGCCGGGAGACGAAGAGCCGGGCGTAGAACCAGCCGTCTGCCTCCAGTCCCCGCGGATCCACCCCGGCGCGGGACAGCGTATCCAGCACCTGCGACTGCTCCTGCGGGGAGGCGAACCGGCGCTGCCGGTACAAGCCGGGCAGCTCCTCGGTCTCGTAGCCCGCCTCGGCGAGGCGGGCGGCGATCTGGTCGAACGGGAACATCCGCAGCACGAAGTGCGCCATCCACGGCTTGCGCCGGCCGTGCGCGCCTGCCACCGCCGACAGGGTCCGCTCACCGACGTATCCCACGCAACCGGTCGAGATGACCAGATCGGCTGCGGCGATTTCGGCGCGCTGCCCGGGAGTCGGCTCCCGCGTCTCCAGGTCGGCGTGCACCGCGCCGCCGAGGAAGCCGGCCGACAGCGCGTAGGAGAGCGCGGGCCCGGAGCTGTCCAGGCCCACGAACCGCATTCCCGCGTTGCTGCCCCGCGAACGCATGAGATCGCGGTCGCGTGAGAGCAGCCAGTCGCGGTCGCGTTCGTCCGCGCCGTGGTCGCAGTAGTGCTCGTAGAGGTCGTCGATCGTCAGATCGCATTGCAGCAGCGCGGCGTTGATCCCGTAGGAGCAGCCGATGTCCAGGATCGTCGGCACCCGCACCCCGGTGGCCTCGCGGTATTCCCGCACCAGCTCGGCGAAGTGCGGTTTTGCCAGTTGCGGGATGCAGTAGCCGAGATCGCGCAGCGTGCGGAAGTAGGGGCGGGGATCGGGACGGGTGTAGATCTGGTCGAGTGAGACTTTCCCTGTCGCGTCGAGACGCACGGACCGTGCTCCTGTTCGGTTTCGCGGGCGGGTACCCGGGTTCGCCGTGCCGGCCTGCTCGTTAGTCCAGCAGCTGGTCGACGCGCACCGCGCGGCCCTCGGCGGCCAGGTGCTCGGGCAGCACGCGGCCGAAGATCTGCTTGGTCCGCGCCACGCTGCCGATGACCCCGGGGCGCTCGCTGTAGGCGAAGATCGCCGTGTGCCGGGCGGTCGCACCCCGCACCGTGGTCACCCGGTGCAGCGAGTACCGCCCCCGGAACAGCTGGAGGTCGCCGGGACGCAGCGCGATGCGGCGGACCAGGTGCTCGCCGTCCCCGGCCAGCACCGCGCGCACGTCGCCGAAGTTCTCGTCGCGCGCCGACCGGATGCCCGGGCAGTACTCGAAGACCCCGCCGTCCTCGGACTGCTGGGTCAGCAGGCTGACCGCGAACTCGTTGGTGTCGAAGTGCCAGGGGTGGTCCATGCCCGGACGCACGACGTTGAGGCACAGCCCCGCCAGCGGGTCGGCGAGCTCGTGGACCCTGGGGACCTCCACGCATTCGGCGATGAAGCGCTGGAAAAGCTCGCTGGTGTAGAGCCGGTGGATGATGGCCTGCCGGGGGATGGCGTCCCGCGCGACGAAGGCGTTGCCGCGTTCCATGGCGGTGCGCGCCGGGTGGTCCTCGGGCAGTTCCGCGTCGACGGCGATGTTGTAGGCGTTGACGACTTCGACGTCGTAGTGCGCCAGCGGTGCGATCGCGGCGCCTTCGGCGCGCAGCTCCTCGTGCAGTGAGGAACGCACGAAGTTGGACAGCACGCTGCATCCGAGCTCCCGCAGATCCCGGCGCGCGCGGTCGACCGCGTCCTTCCAGGCGGTGCTGTCCGGATCGGTCAGCGGATAACGACCGGTGTCGACCACCTGCTCGACCAGCCCGGCTTCCGATGCGCTCATCAGGATCCTCTCCACGTCCGAAGCTCACCCACCCTGGACGGGTTCTCGAACCGCCCAACGAACACCGGCCGGGGCGGTTACCGCCGCCTCGCGAGCGGGTGGCGGATGAGGGCTTTCCGCGTGCGGTTTTCATATCCCGCGACCGCCCTGACGTGCGACAGCGATACGGGTGGTCGAGTTCGTGATCGTGGCCATATTGTGGGTGCCGCACAAGATCATGTAAGGAACCTTCCCGCCCCGTTGCCGAGACCGGCCGCCCTGTCGTCATGGCGACCCCGGAGGCCGGCCGCACCGGGCGACCCGTCACCCGATGGTGTGTCCGATTTGCTCCGGCGGGGTATGCGAGGTGGGGTGTCCTCGCCGGAGGGAGCCCGGCGCCGCTGCGGACCAGCGGTTCGGCGGGTTGGTGGAGCGCATGATCGATCGACACGACGAGGTCCTGGCCGCGGTGGGACGGGGTCGCCGGGCGCGCCGCGAGGCGAGCCGACCGGCCGAAGCGGGCCCCGGCACGGTCGCGGTGTATTCGCTGGACGCCGAGGGCAGGGTGGCCAGCTGGAACCCCGACGCGCAGCGGCTGAAGGGCTACCGCAGCGAGGAGATCCTGGGGCGGCACTTCTCGGTCTTCTACCCTCCGGAGCTGGCCGCGGTCGGCTACCCGCAGGAGGAGCTCGAACGAGCGGCCGAAGCCGGGGTGCACATCGACGAGGGCTGGCGGATACGCAAGGACGGCACCCGCTTCTGGGCCTACCTCATCATCGCCGCCCGGCGCAGCGAACAGGGCGTGCTGCAGGGCTTCGTCAAGGTCGTCCGCGACGACAGCGAGGCGCACGCCCGCCAGCAGCGCTCGTACCGGCGCTTCTCCGACCTGCTCGCCCTCGCCCCCGTCGGCGTGTGCTTCGTCGACGACAACGACCGCGTCCGCGAGGTCAACAACGCGCTGTGCCGCCTGGTGCGCCACCCCAGGGCGGAGGTGCTCGAGATGACCGGCGCCGACCTGCTGCACCCCCGCGACGGGGGCGGGGGTCTGACCTCGGAGAACGCCCTGAGCGAGGAGGAGCCCGAGACTCCGGTGTCGCGGTCGAGGGTGCTCCTGCGCTCCGACGGCGAGCCGATCCACTGCGACGTCTACAGCGCACTCTCGGTGCAGGACGACGGAAGCCACTTCTGGCTGGTGGTGTTCCAGGACGTCACCGAACGCATCCACCAGGCCGAGGCCCTCCAGCACCAGTTGACCCACGACGCGCTCACGGGGCTGCCCAACCGGCGGGGAGTGGACGAGCTGCTCGACAACGCCGGGCGGCTGGCCGTGCTGTTCTGCGACATCGACAACTTCAAGCGGATCAACGACTCGCTCGGCCACGCGGCGGGCGACGAGCTGATCGTGACAGTCGCCCAGCGCCTGCGCGGGGAGCTGGGCGAGGAGTGCGCGGTCGCCCGCCTCTCCGGCGACGAGTTCCTGATCGCCTCCACCGACGTCGACGCCGTCGGCGGGCTGCGGGTCCTGGCCGACCGGGTCGCGGGCATGCTGCGCATGGTCGTGCCGGTCCGGGGGCACCTGGTGCGGGTCTCGGCCTCGGTCGGCGCGGCGATGTTCCCCGAGTCCGGTACCAGCGGCGAGGACCTGCTGCGCTTCGCCGACGCCGCGATGTTCCGCGCCAAGCGGCACGGGCCCGGCCGGGTGGTGCTGGCCGACCCGGAGCTGACCGCCAGCCTCGCCGAGCAGATGGGGCTGGAGGAGCAGCTCGGCGAGGCGCTGCGCACCGACGGGCTGCGCCTGCACTACCAGCCGATCGTGGACCGGGACCGGACTGTGGTCAGCGCCGAGGCGCTGGTGCGGTGGCCGCACCCGCGGATGGGGCTGCTGTCGCCGGACGTGATCCTGCCGATCGCCGAGCAGGGCAACCTGCTGCACGAACTGGACCTGTGGGTGCTGCGCGCGGCGCTGCGCGACGCGGTCGGCTGGCCGCGGCAGGCGCGGGGGCGTCCGGTGCGGGTCTCGGTGAACCTCAGCGGCCGGTTCTCCGC
Source organism: Saccharopolyspora erythraea NRRL 2338 (assembly GCF_000062885.1). Taxonomy (NCBI): domain Bacteria; kingdom Bacillati; phylum Actinomycetota; class Actinomycetes; order Pseudonocardiales; family Pseudonocardiaceae; genus Saccharopolyspora; species Saccharopolyspora erythraea. Next base: position 3,490,746 of record NC_009142.1, read on the forward strand.
CGAGGTCGATTTCCTGGACGCGGTCGGGGCGATACTCGCCGACTCCGGCATCGACCTGCACCGGGTCGTCCTCGAGGTGACCGAGACCTCGCTGGTGGAGCTGTCGGCGGCGGCTCGCGACGCCATGCACGCGCTGATCCGGCTCGGCGTGTCGTTCGCCGTGGACGACTTCGGCACCGGGTACTCGTCGCTGGCGCGGCTCAAGGACCTGCCCGCGCAGGTCATCAAGCTCGACCGCCAGTTCATCTCCGGGCTGGAGACCCAGGAGGCCGACCGCGCGATCGTGCGGTCGGCCATCGACATGGCCCACGCCACCGACCGCCGCTGCGTCGCAGAGGGGGTGGAGACCGCGGCCCAGTACCACCTGCTCAACGAGCTCGGCGTGGACGCCCACCAGGGCTGGCTGTTCTCCCGCCCGCTGCCCCAGGCCGACTTCCGCGCGGTGGTCGCCGGCGGCCCGCTGCCGCTGCCCGACCACCAGCCCTGAAGGCCGCGCGAGCCGCCGACGGGATCAGGGACCGCTGGTCGTGAGGTGGTCGGACAGGTTCCACGTGCGCCAGTCACCGCCCGGTGCGGATCGCCCGATCGCGTCGGTGATCCACGTGCGTTCCCTCTCCGGTAACCGGCTCAGCGCAGGGACCGCGTCGGCGGACAGATCCGCCAGGTAGTGCCCGTCGAGCCTGCCGGTGGTCTCGAAGCGGTCGATGTTGCGTCCGGCGATCAGGCCCTCCGGGTTGAGGGCGGCCAGTGCGAGCAGCGCCAGCATGCCGGTGCCGACCACCGCGCTGGCCGGCCGGCGCGCACGCAGCCGGACACCAGCCGCGATGACCAGCAGGTACACCACTCCCAGCCACAGTTCGCAGGCCATCACCAGCAGCCGCAGCACGGTGTAGCCGTAGGCCGCCTGGTACGCCCACATGCGCATGAGCGCGGAGAACACGATCAGCAGGGTCAGCACCGCCAGCATCCCGGCCAGGCCGCGCAGCAGGTTGCGGTCGAGCGCGGACCGCTTGGGCGCCCAGCGCGCGGCCGCCGCGATGACCGGCAGCGTGAGGATGGTGACGAGCATGAGCTGCCAGAAGCCGCTTCGCGCGTATCCGGCGTAGGTCAGCCGCTCGGTGTGCTGGACGTGCTGACCACCGCCGAACATCGGGGTGCTCTGCACCGCGACGAACACCGCGAACAGCAGCACCAGCAGCCCGACCGGGATCGCACACTCCAGGCGGCGCAGCGTCCTGCCCGACCCGGTGGCCTCGGCGACCTGCGGCGGGTGGACCAGGGTGAACGCGGCCCCGAGGCAGACGAGTGCGAAGAAGCCGAGCACGAAGGTCCAGCGGAAGAAGGTCAGACCGTCCAAGCGCGGTGTGAGCGCCCGGACCAGCTCGGCGAACCCGTCGTCGGCGTCGGCGAACAGCGCGCCGAACACGAGCAGCAGCAGGACCCCCACCGCCACCGACGCAGCGATGCGCATGCCTCCGCTGGTGCGGCGGCCTCCCGCGCATTCCGCGCACGCACCACGGCAGCGCGCGGAGAGCGCCTACCGGAACCGCCATGGCCGACACCGCGAACGTCCGCACGTCGCGGCCGTCGGCGACCGCCGGCGCGGCGGCGACGCAGGCGGTGAGCACGCACAGCGCGCAGAGCCACTCCGCTGCCCGGAACGCGCAGACGCCGAGCAGCATCAACGCCATCGCCGCCCACAGCAGTTGCATCGGGCGGACCTCGCGCTGCGCCCGGCGTCCTGCTGGCAGCAGAGCGCCCGTGATCGCCAGACCGAGCAGCGGCCACCCGATGCCCGGTGTACCCAGCGGCACGAACAGCGCGCCGCCGACCCCGCCGAGCGACGCGGCAAGCAGGACGACCGGGGCTCGCGATGTCTCGGGCGCGGGCCAGAAGCCGTCGAACAGCGGGGGAACCGGTTGCACGGGAGGCGGCCGGCCACCGCCCGGCGTGGGACCGTGCGGAACCGGAACCGAAGTCGGCATCGGCGTCCGGGCCGGGGCGGGAACCGAGCTCGGCGTCGAAGTCGGAGCCCGGGCCGGGGCCGGAGTGGGGGCCGGGTCCGGACCGGGAACCGGAGGGCGCTGGGCCTCGTCCTGCTCCTGGCCTGGAGCCAGGGATTCGGCGTCCTGCGGCTGGGGTTCGCCCGAAGTCTCCTCATGGGCGTCCCGTTCGGGCACCTCCGCGGGCTGCGCGTCGGCGTCCGCGCGGTCGCGGGCGCCCCGGGTGTCGTCGGGGTTGCCGGACATGATCCTCCAGTCGTTCGTCGGCCGTCACTCCCTCAGACGCATCGGAGGGCGCCAGGTTCACCGCTTCGGGTGCACCGGTTCCGGGAGGGTTCCTCCTCCGATCCGACCGGAACGGTCGTCCCACAATTGCGGTGCGGTCGTTTTCCGCGTCCGGGCAACAATGGTCCGACCCCTTCGGTGTGATCGTTTAACAGTTTTCGAGGAATAGCCCACTTTGGTCCGTTCAGAGGCGTGCGCAAACCGTCCGCGCCGCTACTCTCATCGCAGTTTCACAGCAGTGACGTCTTGTCTGTTCGATTTTCGACGAAAGGCATTCGCCATGTTCGCTGCGCTCCCGGCCGCCGTCCTGACGGCGATGGCCGTACTTCCCTCCACGATCATCATCGGTGACGACGTCCCCCCGCCGGCCGGCCGGATCACCATCGACGTGGCCACCGTGAACGGCTCCGGCTGCCCCGCCGGAACCGCCGCCGTCGCGGTGTCGCCGGACAACACCTCCTTCACCGTCAGCTACAGCGACTACCTGGTGAAGGTGGGGCCCGGATCGGCGCCCACCGATTTCCGCAAGAACTGCCAGCTGAACCTCGTGGTCAACATCCCGCAGGGTTTCACCTACGGAATCGCAAGCGCCGACTACCGCGGTTTCGCCCACCTGGAACCGGGCGCGACCGGTCTGGCAAAGGCGAGCTACTATTTCCAGGGAATGTCGCAGACGGAATATTTCCAGACACCCTTTTCCGGTCCGATGAGCGACAACTGGCAGGTCACCGACGCGACCGAGGTCGGCGCGATCGTCTACAAGCCGTGCGGTGAGCAGCGCAACTTCAACATCAACACCGAACTCCGGGTGGACGCCGGTACCTCGGACCCGGCGAAGACGAGCTTCATGTCGATGGACTCCACCGACGGCAACCTCGAGACCACCTACCACTTCCAGTGGAAGGAGTGCCCGAAGCCGTGACGGGGCGGCAAAGCTGAGACGACCTGTTCCGCCGGGCCTGTTCCGCCGGGCCCGGCGGAACAGGCCCGCACAGGCATCCCTTCGCGGATGGTCTTCAGCGCGACACCGTGAAGGTGCGGGTGGTGCCGGTGAACGCGCTGATCGCGCCGGTGAGGTGCCGGGCGTGGCCGTGGTAGCGGATGCGGTATCCGCCGGGCCCGACATCGCCCGGAACGTCCCAGGTGATGGTCACCTTCGACGCCGCGATCCCGTCGCGCTCCCAGTGCAACCTCGTGGACCAGTCACCGTCGTCGGCGACCGTGCGCCACCGGCCCCCCTCGTCGCGCTGGACCTGAAGGTAGGTGCCGCGCCGGTGCAGGTCGTTGCCAGGGTGGGCGCCCGCGAAGACGACCGAGACCCGCTCGCCCGCGCGGTAGGAGTCGCGCGGCCCGGTCAGCACGTCGCCGAAGGCGCGCATCGGTTGCGGGACGTCCATGACGATCGGGGGTTGCAGGGAGAGCTGCGAGCCGGACAGGTCCGGTGGGACCGGACCCAGCGGCAACCGCCTGCCGTCGCGCATGGCGGTCGCCAGCTCGGCGACGACCTGTTGCAGCGCGGGCAGCTGCCAGCGCCCGAACAGGGTGCTGCCGCCCTCGTACTGCTGCGCGTCGTACTCCTCGGGCGTTGTCACGTAGTGGAAGTAGGAGTTCGCGTAGCCGGCGACGAGGACGTCGGCGAGGTCGGCGCCGACGATCCCGGCGACCGTCCGGCGCAGCCGCAGTCCCGCGCCGATCGTCACCTCGCCGGGGATGCCGATCAGGTGCAGCCGCCCGACGCGGACCAGCTGCACCGGCACCTGCTCCTGGACCCACGGGTAGACGCGGTTCATCGCGCCCACCGGCACCACGATCGCCTTGGGTGCCTGGGCGTCCCGCAGCTCGGGTGCCGGGCCGTAGACCACCGAGCCGGAAACGGCGTCCCAGAGGGGGTTCTCGCCCTCGGCGAACCCCGGGAACGCCGGACCGTCCTCGGTGCTGCCCGCCGCCATCGGCGCCCCGATCGCGGGCTTGCTCGTCCGGTGGGTCCTGCCGTCGCCGGTGAACTCGGGGGAGACCACGACATCGGAGAGGTCGACGTAGACCAGCCGCGAGTCGACACCACCGGTGAGCCGGGCACCGGGCGAGCCGAGCTGGCGGGCCGCGGCCTCGTACTGGCGGTGCCCGTTGACGCGGGTGCGCTCGAAGTCCTCCGGCGTGGTCGGCGGCCGCAGGTCCAGGTTCGGTGACATGTCCCCGGCGTTGGTCTGCGCGAACGCGCTGACGAAGCCCGGATCGGCATCGGCGCGGTAGTCGACCCGCTCGACCTCGCGCTCCCAGTGGTAGGCCGCGTACCCCTTGTTGTCGGCGCTGATCAGCCTGTTGTCGCCGGACATGCTGGTGCCGTGGGTCGCGAACCAGTTGACCGCGCCGACCGCGCGGCCGGAGCGCTCGATGCGCAGCAGCGAGGTCTGCGGGTCGATCGCGTCCGGGAAGTGCGCCCTGATGTCGCCGGGGTTGCGGTCGAACGCCGCGCGGGAGCGGTTCGCGCTGGCGTCGCGCAGTTCGCCGTGGGTGAGGGTCAGCTCGGCGGGCGCGAGGTCGGCGTGGGCTCGCTCGGCGGACTCCACGATGCCGTCGACGACCGCGTCGAAGGTCCGGCGGTGGAAGCCGGTGGTGGTCAGGTTGTAGAGAAGGTGGTGCGAGTAGCCGCCGGGGCCCGCGTGCGTGTGGGTCGCGGTGATGAGCACGTTCTGCTCGGTGTAGCGGTCGCCGAATCGTTCTCCGAGGCGGCGCAGCACGGCCTGGTGCACGCTCTCGAAGATCATCGGGGAGTCGACGACGATCAGCAGGACGCGGTCACCGCCGTCGGGTGTGGCGATGACGAAGGAGCGCACCCGCAGCCGCGTGTGCAGCCCCGCGGCCTGCTGGTCGAAGCGGCCGTAACCCATCATCCCGCACTCGGCCACCTCGCCCGTGGCGTCGGAAATCCCGCGCCCCGCCAGGAAGGAAGCCGTTCCGGCGGCATCGGCGGGCCCCGGCCGCGACGCCGCCAGGCCGAGTCCTGCCGCCGCCGCGGTCGCGCGCAGCACGGTCCGGCGGGAACTCGTGGTGCGGTCGTCCATGCGAACTCCTCAGTGGACAGTGGCCTGCTCTGGCGCCGGGTGGATCCGCCGGTGCCGTCCCGCGGCGTCTGGCCAGTGCGGGAGATCCGCGTCCGGCGAGCCAACGGGAAAATGCGAATAGAAATCATGTTTTGCGGAGTTCTTACCCCTCGGCGGGAGAACGCGCAATACCCCGGGCCGGTGCGGGTTCTGCCGTAATGTCGCCGGCGCGGCGTCGGCGCGACGAGCGCGCCTGCGGCGCCGTGCACTGGAGGGGAGCTGCCTTGAGCTTGGAATTCTGGTTGACATCGCTGGTCATCGTCGTGACGCCGGGGACCGGCGTCCTCTACACCATGGCGGCCGGGCTCTCGCGCGGCGTGCGGGCGAGTGCGGTCGCGGCCGTAGGGTGCACGCTCGGGATCGTGCCGCACGTGCTGGCCGCCGTCACCGGGCTCGCGGCGCTGCTGCACACCAGCGCGACGGCGTTCCAGGTGCTCAAGTACCTGGGCGTGGCCTACCTGCTCTACATGGCGTGGAGCACGCTGCGCGACAGGGGAGCGCTCGCGGTGGAGCGGGAGACCGCCGAGCGCTCGACCGGGAAGGTGGTCCTCTCGGGAGTGCTGGTCAACATCCTCAACCCCAAGCTGACCATCTTCTTCTTCGCCTTCCTGCCGCAGTTCGTCCCCGCGGGCGAGGCAGGCGGCCTGCTGCGCATGGTCGAGCTGAGCGCGGCTTTCATGCTGCTGACGTTCGTGGTGTTCGTCGGCTACGGCGTGTTCGCCGCGGCGCTGCGCGACCACGTCATCTCCCGTCCCCGCGTGCTGACCTGGATGCGCCGCGTGTTCGCGGGGGCCTTCGGCGCTCTCGGCGTCCGGCTGGCGTTCGCCGACGCGTGACGCTTCCTTCCCGAGCGCGGAAGAGGGGCGGGGGCGCCACGGCGTCCCCGCCCCGCCTTCTCCAGGTCACCCGCGTGCGGTCGCCGCGGACCCGCGCCGGTCAGTCCTCGTCCGGCTTGGCGTGGTCGGCGACGCCCGGGTGCGGGTCGCGGGAGAGGTCGATCAGCGGGTGCCGCTCGGCGCCTTCGGGTGCGGCGTGCGCCGGGGCGCCGCTGTCGTCGTGGTCGGTCTGTTCGCTCTGAGTGCGGTCCGGATCGGTGCTCATGGTGTTTCTCCCTCGGGGTCGGCTGGTGTTCCCGGAGGAACCCCCCAGTGCCATCTCCTTGCTGCATCAGGATGCATGTGGCGCGTCCGGCGCGGTCCACAGGGGAGGGGCCGCGCCGGCGTCGCGGAGACGCGGCGGATGTCGGTGCCCGGTGCTCTACTCGTGGCATCCACCACCGGCGGCGGGAGACCGACGATGCAGAAGATCACCACGTTCCTGTGGTTCGACGGGCAGGCCGAGGAGGCCGCCGAGTTCTACACCTCGATCTTCCCGGACTCGCGCATCGCGCACGTGCAGCGCTACGGCGAAGCGGGGCCGGGGCCCGAGGGCTCGGTCATGACGGTGAACTTCGAGCTGGCGGGACAGGAGTTCATCGCCCTCAACGGCGGTCCGCGGTTCAGGTTCACCGAGGCGATCTCGCTGTTCGTCGACTGCGAGTCGCAAAAGGAGGTCGACGAGCTGTGGGCGAAGCTCACCGACGGCGGTGAGGAGAGCCGGTGCGGGTGGCTCAACGACCGGTACGGGCTGTCCTGGCAGATCGTTCCGACGGTGCTCATGGACATGCTGAAAGATCCGGATCCGGCCAGGTCCGCGCGGGTGATGAAGGCGATGCTCGGGATGGGCAAGCTCGACATCCAGCGCCTCGTCGACGCCTACGAGCAGTAGGAGCGGTTCCTGGGCGACGGCAGGGGAATCGTTCCCGCGCCGAGGTCGGGTCCCGTGAGTCTTTTTGATTGCCATGGCGGCCCGGAAGACTATGGGTGCCGGCACCTGGCACGGCGAGGTGATCGGAAGAAAAAGGGCGTCGTCCTCAACCGGCCTGGGGGTCACCGGGAGGACGACGCCTAACGCATCGTATCCCAACCCGCTGCCCACGTGGAGACCCACGTTCGGTGCGAATCCGCGCGATGCCCCCGCGCGGCCGCGGTCCGGAACGTTCCGGGGTCTGAGAGGCCCCCAGGCCCTCTCAGACCTTGTCCACTCTAGCGGACGCAGGGGTGATTCGCGCAAGTGCTCCCGGCCGGCGACTTGGCGGGAGTATGGTGGCCACTTGACGATGTGGTCCGAGCCGAGTATCCGCCAGGGCGGACGCCGGGGTGGGGGCTGGGCCACGGGGGAATGACCGTTGAGCGTGAGGAACCGAGGATGACCCCGGAACGCGGCGGTGAGCGCAGACCGGCCGGGTCGCGACTGGATGCGAAGCTCGACCACCTGATCACCACGCTGTACCCGGACCGGCAGTCCCGGCCGGGCTTCGCCAAGCTGGCTGCCGAGATCCGCAGGCAGACCGGCGAGCCGATGTCGAGCACCTACCTGTGGGAGCTGGCGACAGGACGCAAGAGCAACCTCACCCAGGGCACGCTGAGCACACTGGCCAAGTTCTTCGGCGTACCCGGTGAGTACTTCCTCGACGACGAGGTGGAGTCCAAGGTCAACGCCCAGCTCGACCTGGCCATCGCGCTGCGCAACCAGAAGGTGCGCTCGATCGCGCTGCGGGCCGACGGGCTCTCCGACGACACCCTCAGCGCCGTGCTGGCGATGCTCTCCGAGGCGCGCAAGATCGAGCGCCTGGAGCCGCTGGACGAGGAGGCGGGGCAGGCTCCGGAAGGCGGCTAGCCATGTACAACGCCCGGTGTCGGCGGCACGATGTGTTCCGCAGATGCCCGATCGGGAACGACAGCGAGACGATGGCGATGGACGGCAGCTACAGGCGGTGCCAGGAACTGGTCGGCGGGCTCACCCTGCCCCGGCCGTTCTCGGCGATGGGGCTGGTGGAGACGCTGGCCGAGCAGCGGGGGCGGCCCATCCACGTGCGCACGCTGCCCGGTCGCTTCACGGTCAACGCCTGCGGCGCGTGGGTGCGCCTTGCCGACAGCGACGTGATCTTCATCGAGGCGCGCACCACCCGGCTGCACCGCGACCACATCCTGCTGCATGAGATCGGCCACATCGTCTGCGAGCACGGTGATGGTTCGATGACCGGGGGCGAGATGCTGAGCCGACTGCTGCCCGACCTCTCCCCGCAGCTCGTCGAGCGGCTGCTGACCCGCACCGGCTATTCAACGGCGGAGGAGAAGGAGGCGGAACTGGTGGCGAGCCTGATCAGGACGGCCGCGCGCACACCGAGCGCGACGGGAGTGCTGGGCGAGCTGGAAGCGGCGCTCGGCGTCCCGGGCGGGACGGTATGACGCTGGCCGCCCTCAAGCAGTTCGGGGCCGACGCGCTGCTGGTCGGCGCCGTCGCGCTGTGGATCGCGATCCTGGTCCGGCTTCCCTCGGCGATCCGCTCCCCGCAGTCGCGCCGCCTGCTGATCGCCGCGATCGGCATCGCCGGGTCGGTCACCGTCTACCTCGACCCGGTCACCGCGCTGTTGCGCAAGACCTACGTCTTCGCCGACAGCTGCGGCATCTTCATGAACCTGTGGGGCGTGCTGAGCTCGGCGTTCATCCTGGACTTCGTGCTCGCCGCGGTGGCCAGGCGCAGGCTGTGGCTGGTCTACGGCAACGCGGTGCTGGTCAGCGTCGCGCTGGTGGTGCTCGACTCGGTCTCGGCGCCGCAGTCGGGCTGCGTCACCTCGGTGTCGGTGCCCTGGTACAGCCCGTTCTGGTGGATCCTCAGCGCCGCGCACGTGGCGGCGGTCGCCCCGTGCACGGTGCTGTGCGCCCGCTACGCCCGGCGCGCCGCCTCCTCGGGTCCGCTGCGCCTCGGCCTGCGGCTGCTGGCCGCCGGGTTCGCGTCCTCGACGTTCTTCTGGGGTCCGGTCATCATCGGGTTCCTGCTGTTCCGCCCGCCGTGGCTGGGTGCGCTGTTCTCGCTCAACATCGCGGTGACGACGTGGCTGATCACCGCGGGCGTGGCGTTACCGGTGATCCTGCGGGCCCTCGCGGTGCGGACCGGTCGGCGCTCGCTGCGCAGGCTGAAACCGCTGTGGGAGCGGCTGGTCGACGCCGCACCCAGCATCGCGCTGCCGCAGCACACCGTCGGCGGGCTGCCCAGGTGGTCGGTCGACCTGCGCCTGTACCGGCGGGTGATCGAGATCAGGGACGCGATCCTGATCCTGCGCGACTACGTCGGTGACGACGTGCTGGAGGCCGCCCGCGCCCACGTCGGGACCGACCCGGTACCGGTCGGCGACACCGAGGCCGCGGTGACCGCGTGCTGGCTGGAGGTCGCGATCGCGGCCAAGGCCTCCGGTGACGAGCCAGCCGCCTCTGCGTCGGTGCCCGAACCCGAGCACGACCCGTCCGGCGACGAGCTGGCCTCGGAGATCCGCTTCCTGGAGGCGGTCGCCCGTGCGCAGCGCTCGGAGTCGGTCCGGCGCTTCGCGGAGCGCCACCGCAGGAGCGGCGAGTCGGCGCTGCCGCGGCAGGAGACGTGGTGAGCACGTCCGGATACGGCGCGAGCGCGCTGAGCAAGGACCTGCCGGGGGAGCGGGAGCGCCTGGGCTCCATCCAGTCCAGTGTGGACGAATTCAGCACCGCGGTGATCCGCGGCCTCGGGCTCGCGCCGGACTGGCGCTGCCTGGAGCTGGGAGCGGGCGCGGGCTCGATCGCGCGCTGGCTGGCGCGGCACTGCCCCGAGGGCCACGTCGAGGCGGTCGACAACGACGTCCGCTACCTCGACGCCGGGGACGCGGCCAACCTCACCGTCACCGAGGCCGACGTCACCGCGGAAGGCTTCGAACCGGGGCGCTTCGACCTCGTGCACGCTCGGTTCCTGTTCTGCCACCTGCCGGAGCGGGACGAACTGCTCGCGCGGGCGGTGCGCTGGCTCAGGCCCGGCGGCTGGCTGGTGATCACCGATCCCTACCAGCTACCCGCCGACACCTCGCCGTTCCCGGTGGTCGAGCGGATCATGGCCGCCTACAAGCGCAACTTCGAGCGCCACGGCGCGGACCTGACGTGGGCGCGCGGCCTGCCCGCACTGCTCGGCTCCAACGGGCTGGGTTCCATCGGGTTCACCGGCAAGCCCGCCTGCATGGGAAACCTGGAGCAGGACCGCTGGCGGCCGCTGATCGCGAAGGTGGCATCCGCCCTGGTCGCCGACGGCGGGATCGACCGGTCCGACCTCGAGGAGTTCGAGCGGCTGCTGGCCGAGCCCGGTTTCGTCGACATCCCGCAGTTCACCCTCGCGGCCTGGGGCCGGGCACCGGGAGCGCCCTGACGGGCTCGGTGCCCCGGCCTGACCGGACCTCGGGTGCGGGTGGTCTCCGGGCGGCGGTGGCCGCCGCCCGGAGACCACCGCATCAGCCGCGCACTTCCAGCTCGCTGAGCCCGGTGTGCTCGGGCCCGGCCGGTCCGGTCAGCTCGACGCGGACGTAGCGGGCGAGCCTGCCGCCGGGGATCTGCTCTGCCGCCTCGGTGAACTCCCTGCCGTCGACGGAGGTGAGCAGCCGGAAACCGGTGGGTGCGGTCTCCGGCCACCGCGGCGTGATGCCGGAGATCCGCCGCGGCGCACCGAGATCCACCGTCGCCGAACCCTGCGCGCCGTTCAGCGCCCAGGTGGTGGCGGTGTTGCCGTCGACGGCGGCCTCGGCGTACTTGCCGGCCTCCTCGCTGGTCGCGCTCGCGGTCTTGCAGCGCGCCAGGTTGTCGGTCGGCACCAGGTCCGGCCTGCGCGTCTTGAGCGTCAGCGCCGCGTCCCGGCTGACCACGTGCCGCCCGTCCGGCGCCTCCACGGTGAACGGCTCGCCCTCGCGCAGGCGCACCTGCGTCTCGTGCTCGCCCACGCGGACGTCGAAGGTGCGGCCCTGCCAGTGCAGCCCGGTCAGCTCGACCCCGCCGGGCAACTGCGGCGGGAGCATCGGGTCGAGCACCGCCCTGTCGCCGCGCCACCGCAGCCCGGTCAGGCCGTGGGTGAACACCTGGGTGTAGCCGCCGGCACCGGTCAGGAAGTTGAACGTCGGCGCGCCGGCGCCCTCACCGGCCCGCTCGCCGCGCGCCTCGGAGAACTGCGCGAACGGGTCCTTCTCGAAGGGCCGGATCGAGCGGTTCAGGTAGGTGTTGGTGGTGCACCCGGGCTCGCCCGTCGCGGCGGCGTCGATCGCGTGCGCCGAGTCGGTCATCGCCGGTCCGTCGGGGTCGGTGCGCGGCGCGTAGTAGTCCAGCGTCCTGGCCGCCGCCTCCGGCGGCATCGGCCATTCCAGCGGGTACTGCAGGAGGACGGCGTCGGCCTGCTTGATCTTCTGCCCGCCGTAGCCGTCGTACTGCTGGAAGACCTGCTGCTGCGGGTCGTAGGGGATGCGCAACCGGTCGGCGATGCCCGTCCACTCCGGCGGGGCCTGCTCGCCGAGCAGCTTCGCGGCCTCGGTCGCGTTGCGCAGGGTCACGGCCGCCCCGGCGTTGGTGAACACACCGTCGTTGACGCCGTTGCTGTACTCGTCCGGACCCGCGACGTTGTTGATCGAGTAGCTGCCGTCGGGGTTGGCGGTGACGCGACCGGCCCAGTACTCGGCGACGCCGCGCAGCACCGGCCAGCCGTGCTCGCGCAGCCAGCGTTGGTCGCCGGTGGCAAGGAAGTACTGCCAGGCGGCCAGCGCGACATCGCTCTGCAGGTGGTTCTGGGTCAGGCAGTGCGGCGGATCCCAGCTGTGGCAGTCCTTGGCAAGCTCACCGCTGTCGGCACTGGTCCACGGGTAGAACGCGCCCTTCTGGCCGATGGAGGCGGCGTTGGCCCGCGCGGCCCCGAGCATCTTCTCCCGGTAGTCCACGACCGAGCGCGCGATGTCCGGGTGCTGGAGCAGCAGGCTGGGATACATCCACAGCTCGGTGTCCCAGAAGATCAGTCCGGCGTAGTTGTCGCTGCTCAGGCCCGCGGGCGGGACGCTGAAGCCGTGGTCCTGGCGGATGCTGGACAGGATCGCGTACTTGCTCGAACGCAGGGAGTTCTGCAGGTCGGGCCTGCCGGGAACGCGGATGTCGCTCTCCCACAACCGCTTCCACCGCTCGGCGTGCTCCCCGAACAGCTCGTCCCAGCCCCGGTCGGCGGCCTCGCGGGACGCCCGCACCGCCGAGGCCGCGTGGTCCGGCGTCGTCACCGACGTGTCGACCCCGACGAACTTGCTGAACTCGTAGGTCTCACCGCGCTGGGCGGCGAAGCCGAGCCGCTGCTCGGCGTTGAGGCCGTCGACCCGCTGCTGCACCGGCTCGGCGTCGACGGCGGAGTCGGCCCGCAGTGTCGAGGCGACGGTGCCGGTCGCGCGGACACCGTCGGTCTCGAACCCGACGCGCACCGTGCCGCCCTCGGCCTTTCCGCCGGTCGGGTGCAGCCTGCGCGCGCCCGCACCGTCGATGGCGCCGCTGACCTCGGCCGGACCGTCCCAGCGCGGAGTCATCCGCATCCGCACCGCGCCGACGTTGGGGTGCGCGCGGTCGGCGACGACCTCGTAGGTCAGGTCGGTGGCGTGGCCGTCGGGCGTGGTCCAGGTCAGCGAGGTGCGCACCACGCCGCACTGGAGGTTGACCGCCTGGCGGAAGCCCGAGATCTGCTCCGGCGGTGTGTTCGGACCGAACGTCTGGTCGCCGACCCGGACGTTCAGCGTCGACCACGTGGGGATCGCCGCGATGGCGTGCCGCGGCTGCTTGCTCTGCGAGCTCGGCCCCTCGCCGTAGAGGCCGGCGACGAAAGCGCCGTCGAAGCGCGGGGTCTCCAGCGGGAAACCCGTCTTCTCGCCGGTCGCGGCGTATCCGCTGCCGGTCGGCGGCACTCGCTGCGACAGGTAACCGTTCCCGACGAACGCATGCCGGGTGTAGTCGGAATCGATTCGGTCGGTGGACAGTTCCCAGCCCCGGTCGCTCGCGCAGAGCCCGGACGTCTCCGCCGCGGGGGCCGCGGTCAGCGCGACGGGCACCACGGCGCTCGCCGCCACGAGTAAAGCCCCGCCGACGACGCTGACGGCACGGGTCGTTCGCATCGGTCACCTCTTGTTCGGTTCAGAACGAAGTAGTCGGTGACCTAACCTCGCCGGAGACGAGGAGTCAAGAACGGGTTCGTCACTCGCAGCCGGGGCTCCAGCCGTCGACGCGAGGCCCTGTTCGGGCGCCGCGATCGAGGAAACGGCTGGTCACGGCTTTCCGCTGGTGTATACGGCAAATCGTTTCGCCCAGGTGGGCATGTCGTGTGATCGACGTGGGCGGCGAGAAAATTCGTATCGGGCGAAATGTGCGCGCGGTGGCCCGGTGTCGTCGTGCGACACCGGAGCGTGGTCACCGGGCGGACAGGCGGTGCCGAGGTGTCACCGGCGCAGCAGTTCCGAGGTCAGCGCGTGCAGGCGCATCGCGTCGGACCGGTCGAACGACCGGCCCGCCAAGCTGACCGGTGTGTCGGCGTTGAACGCGCTCAGCGGCTCCGCGGGCGGCGAGTCGACCAGGGCGACCGCGGGAGCGATGCCGTCGGCGACGGACCTGCCGTTGGCCTTGGCGTACGCGACGTGCGCGGCCGACTCCGCGTCGTACTCGCCGGAGAAGCTGGTCGACACCATGCCCGGCCCGTACAGCACGTAGCGGGTCCGGGCGCCGGGGTGGTGCGCCGCGAAGGCCACGCCGAGCAGGTCGTTGAGCTTGCCGCCCTGGACCATCGCGGTGTTGCCGTGGTAGTCGCGGGCCAGTTCGAGGTCGTCCCAGCGGATCTCGCCGAAGTCGGCACCCGGCCCGCAGAAGTTGACCACGACCGGCGACTCGGCCTTCTCCAGGTTCCCGAGCAGACCGTGGCTGAGCACGAACCGGCTCAGGTAGAACAGCGCGAAACCGTGCTCGCGCCCCTCGCCGGTCTCCAGTCTCGTCGCCCGGTAGTGCCGTGCGCACAGCACGAGTGCGTCGACCGCGGGGAAGTCCGTCGCGATCCGCTCGACGAGCCGCTGGTTCTCGCCGACGAGGCTGAGGTCGGCGGCGATGAAGGTGGCCCGCTCCCGGACGCCGATCCCGGTTGCGGCGTCGAGGAAATCCCGGCCCTTGCGCTCGTCGCGGCCGACGATGACGACCTGGTCGCCGCGCTCCAGGAAGATCTGCGCCAGCGCGCGGCCCATGCCGTCCGTTCCGCCGGTGATCACGATGGTCTTCACGCTTCTCCGTCCGAGGTGGTTGCTCGATCAGGACATGATTTTGAACTCGTTGGTTCACCGTAGCGACACTGATCGTGCTAGGCAACTAATCAGGACAGTAACTTGAACCCGACGGTTCAATCAGTGCTTCTCGTGCGTGCAGTGCTGCGAGCTGGGGCCGGTGGCGTGACACTCTGGACATGACGGACCCAGCAGCCTCCACTCCGTGGGTGCGGCGCATCGGGCACGGCGAGTTGCTGCTGCGCCATCGCTACGAGATGGCCAGCATCGTCAACGACATCCTCATCGCGTTCTGGTTCATCGTGGGGAGCCTGCTGTTCTTCAGTCCGCTCACCACGACCGCCGGGGTGTGGATGTTCCTGCTGGGCAGCATCGAGCTGGCGATCCGGCCGTCCATCCGCCTGGTCCGCCACCTGCACCTGAGGAAGGTGCAGAAAAGCATCGAGCACGAGTCCGACCAGGATTTCTGATCAGGTCTACTGTGGACCGAACGGTGACCGTCGCCGGGGCTCCCCGCGTGGCAGGTCTTCCGGGTTGATCCGGTGTCCCGCTGGCGGGACCACCTGCCGTCGGCCGAACCGCCGGAATACCGGCCGCGGTCCGGAGCGCCGACCACAGAACGTGTAACGGATTCGCGATGTCCCCGATAGCCCCCACGTCCGAGCTCGGGTGCTTCCGGCATCGGACTTCTCTTTCACCGAGTGGGGGTTGGATGCAGGAGCCGATGCGGACGCCGCTGGTGCTGCCCGGCGGGATCGGTGCCCGGGGGGCCGTTCGAACGCCGGTGCTCGCCGCACCACCGCAGCCTCCGCAGCCGGCCCCCGCGTCGGCCCACTCGACGGTGTGGGAGCGGTGGTACCGCGTCGCGGTGGTCGTCAGCGACGTGCTGGCCACCCTGCTCGCGTGCGGCTTCGGAACCGTGCTCGCCGTCGCGCTCGGGCTGTCGGCGGGAACGCGGACCGCGATCCTCGCGGTGCTGGCGTGTTCGGTCGTGCTGTGCAGCCTGTCCGGTTCCTGGAGCCCGCGAATCCTCGGCGAGGGGCCGGAGGAGTACCGGCGGGTCGGACGCGGTGTCTTCGCCGCGGGAGTCGTGCTCGCCGTGCCCGGACTGGCCTTCCCGTCCTGGGACGTGCGGTTGTGGGTCTTCGGTGTGCTGCCGCTGCTGGCGGTGCTCGCCGTGCTCCTGCGCTACCTCCTGCGCCGCTACCTGCACAGCGCGCGCGGCACCGGCCGGTGCCTGCTGCCGGTGATCGCCGCGGGAGACCCGCGGACCCTGCGCGACCTGGTCGAGCGGACCCGGCTGCAACCGCACGTCGGCTGGCGCATCGAGGCGCTGTGCGTTCCGGCGGCGGTGGGGCAGGTCAGCGAGATCGAGGGCATCCCGGTGGTCGGCGACCTCGAAGGGCTTGCCGGCCACGTACGGCGCGGCGGGTACCGGGTCGTGGCGGTCACCGCCGACCAGCACTGGACGCCGCGCCGGTTGCAGCGGCTGGCGTGGGAGCTGGAGGACACGCCGGCGGAGATGGTCGTCGCACCGGTGCTGATGGAGGTAGCCGGTCCTCGGCTGCACGTTTCGTCGGTGCTGGGGATGCCGCTGCTGAGGGTCAGCGCTCCCGTGTTCAACGGTGCCCGCCGGATCATCAAGTCGCTCGCCGACTGGGTGAGCGCGTTCCTGCTGCTGGTGCTGCTCGCGCCCGCGCTGCTGGTCATCGCCGCCGCGGTCAAGGTGACCGACGGCGGGCCGGTGATCTACCGCCAGCGCCGGATCGGCCGCAACGGCACGACGTTCACCATGCTGAAGTTCCGCTCCATGGTGGTGGACGCCGACGCGCAGCTGTCCCGGCTGCGGGCGGCCAACGAGGCGGACGGACCGCTTTTCAAGCTGCGCCGCGATCCGCGGGTGACCAGGATCGGTGCGGTGCTGCGCCGTTACTCGCTCGACGAGCTGCCGCAGCTGTTGAACGTGCTGACCGGCCGGATGTCGCTGGTCGGACCGCGACCGCCGCTGCCGGAGGAGTCCGACGCCTACGACTCCGAGGTGCGCAGGCGGCTGCTCGTCAAGCCCGGCCTCACCGGGCTGTGGCAGGTGAGCGGGCGCAGCGACCTCTCGTGGGCCGAGAGCGTCCGGCTCGACCTGCGCTACGTGGAGAACTGGTCGCTCGCGCTCGACGCCGTCATCCTCTGGAAGACGGTGCGCGCGGTGCTGAAGAAGCAGGGCGCCTACTGACGAAGCAGGCGCCTGCCGGACGGAGAAGACGTCTGCGGGCGCACCAGGTTGCCTCTGATGGAGCAATGCCCATACGCCGGGCGGAATGCTTGCTGACGTAGGGAATCCTCGTGGTCGCGCCCGGCGCCGTCAGGGCCGCGCCGCGATCTCGGCGATCTCCCGGCGGTAGCGTTGCGGGGCGAAGCGTTCCCGCGCGTGCTCGCGCGCCTGCTCGGCGGTGCGGACGGTTTTCTCCCAGTCGTCGAGCGCGCCGCTGATGGCGGCAGCGAGCGCGTCGGGGTCGCCGGCGGGCACTACCGCGCCGAACTCGCCGTGCGCCACGGTTTCGGGAAGACCCTGCGCGTCGGTCACGATCACCGGCGTTCCCGCGAGCTGCGCCTCCACGGAAGTGTTGCCGAACGGCTCGAAGCGCGAGGGCACGAGCGCGATGTCGGCCTCCCGCAAGGCGTCCCACACGTCGGTCTGGAAGCCGTGGAAGCCGACGACGTCGCCGAGGTCGTGTTCGCGGACCAGGTCCTGGAGCTCCCGCTGGTACCACTCGTAACCGGTGAACACCGAACCGACGAGGTCGAGGGCGACGGCCCGTCCCCGCGCGCGCAGCCGAGCCACGGCGCGGACCGCGACATCGGTGCCCTTGCGGGGAGACAGCCGGCCGACGAGCACCAGTCGCACCGGATCGTGCGGGGCGCGCGGAGCACCCTGCTCGCCCTCGGGTCCCGGAACTCCGTTGTAGACCAAGCGGATCCGCCGTCGCAGGCGGGGGAGGGGCCGCGTGGTCGCGGCCGCGGTGGCCTCGCTGTTGACCACGACGGTCGTGGCCGCGAGCAGCGGCGCGCAGAGCGCGGCGCGGACCGCGGGTGCCGCGGCTTCTTCCGCTTCGTGGACGTGCGCGATGACCGCGTGCCGGGTCAGCCGCGCCAGCAGCAGCCACGTCGGCACGGTCACCGTGTTCACGTAGACGACGTCGGCGCGGGTGGATCGCAACAGGCGCACGGTGGGTACCACCGAACGCGCGAAATCCCCGAGCAGCCGGATGAATCCGCTGGGCCGCAAGGCTGATTTGCGCAGCACGGGCGTCGGGCAGTACACGACTTCCGCGCCCTGCTCCCGAATCGCCTCGGCGAGCGGACCGTCGCCGGGCAGCGCCACCACGACGCGCCAGCCGGACTCGGCCAGCGCGATCACCGACTCCAGGAAAACCCGGTCGGAGCCGTAGAGTTCGGCCGAGGGATGGGCCATCAGAGCGGTTCGCAGGGTCACCGCGTCTCCGTTCGGTCGGTCGTCGTCGCGTTGTCGGCGGGTGCTTCGTCCTGCGCCCGGCCCGCCATGCTCGCCCACGCGGCGAGGAGGTAGAGCCAGACGCACGCGACGTTGGAGGGAGCCCCCAGTCCCTCGGTGAACATCGAGTTGGCGATCAGGCCGCCGATGAGCGCGAGCACGATCATGCGGTCCATCCGCGGCTCGGGACGGATGTCGCGCAGCCGCACCGCGCTGACGATGATGCCGCCGAGCAGGAACAGCCACACCGCCGCACCGAGGAGTCCGGTGTCCACCAGCAGGTTCACCAGGCCGTTGTGCCCGCCGCCGAGCCCGATCTCCTCCAGGAACATCCCCTGCGACGCGGTCAGGCCGTAGCCGTAGAGGGGGCGCTCGGTGAACGCGTCGAAGGCGTAGGCCCACAGGTCGGTGCGGGAGTTGAGCGAGGCCAGCCGCTCCGCGGACTCCCCGCGGGCGAAGAAGGACTCGATCTGCTGCCCCAGCGCCAGCCACGCCAGCACGATCCCGACCGACAGCGCCGCGGCCACCTCGATCCGCCTGCGGCCCCGCCACCGCGTCCAGGCGATCGCCAGAACGCCGACGATCGCACCCAGCGCCGCACCGCGCGTGTTGCTGCCCACCAGGCCGGCGGCGCAGATGCCGAGAAGCAGCAGGTAGACCGGCATCGGCCAGCGCGGACCCGGCCGCGGCAGCTCGTGGCCGAGGACGTAGGCGGTCAGCAGCACGACCGCGATCGCCAGGAACTGGCCGGCGTCCACCGGGTGCAGGTGCAACCAGGTGAACCTGTCGGGCTGGGTGGGGAGTCGCGGGAACGGCACCACGACGCCGAAGACCACCGATCCCGCCACCAGCACCGCGAACCAGTGCGCGACGCGGTGCAGGGCCTCGCGCGAGGAATGCCGGGCGATCGAGCGGGTCAGCGCCAGCACCACGACCACCTGGCACGCCCGCACCAGGGCCAGTTCCCGGTACGGCGAGTAGAGCGCCGAGAGCACCAGCACGGCGGCGTAGGCGTAGGCCGAACAGGTCAGCCAGTCCGCGCGCCGGATCCGCGACGTCGGGCGGAACCGGAAGAACAGGTAGGCAGCGACCGCCGAGTAGGCAGCGATCTCCAGGACGATGAAGACGTCCGGCGAGCCCGAGACCGACTCGTCGTTGGCGCGCAGCCGGAACTTGTACTCGCTGGCGACGATGAGCGCCAGCACGCAGGCCGCGGGCCAGCGGTGTGCGGCGGAAGTGCCGTCGCGGCGCGGTGTGCGCGCGCGTCGGCGTGCGGTGCTCCAGCTCACGGCCGGTCCTCGGTCGAATGGGTTGGTGTGCGCGGAAGGCGCGGACGTCGGCGCGGTGTAACGGCAGCGCGCCTTCGACATATTACTAGCTGAGCGCAGATGTGCGTGAGCCGGACGAATCCGCGCGTCGCGGCGCTGCGCCCGTGCGAGAACGGGCCCGTGGAAGAACGGTGGAGCCGTAGGAATGCGGATTTCAATGATAGGTACCCGTGGCGTGCCCGCACGCTACGGGGGCTTCGAGACCTGCGTCGAGGAGGTCGGGCGGCGTCTGGTGGAGCGAGGCCACGACGTCACCGTGTACTGCCGCAAGGCAGGGGCGGAGCCGCTCGCGGCGGGCAGCCACCTCGGGATGCGGCTGGTGCACCTGCCCGCCCTTCGGCGCAAGACCCTGGAAACCCTGAGCCACACGGCGCTGTCGGCGCTGCACGCGCTGATCGATCCCGCCGACGTCGCGATCGTGTTCAACTCGGCCAACGCGCCGCTGCTGCCGTTGCTGCGGATGCGGCGCACGCCGACGATCACCCACGTCGACGGGCTGGAGTGGAAGCGGGCCAAGTGGGGCAGGGTCGGCTCCCGCTACTACCGCACCGCCGAAGCGCTCGCCGTGCGGTGGTCCGACGCGTTGATCGCCGACGCGGTCGGGATCCAGGACTACTACTCAGACCGGTTCCGCACCGACACCGACTACATCCCCTACGGTGCCCCGGTTCTCGGTGAGGTCGGAGCCGACCGGCTCGCCGAGCTCGACCTGCTCCCGCACCGGTACCACCTGGTCGTCGCGCGCTTCGAACCGGAGAACCACGTGCACCTGGCGGTCGAGGGCTACCTGCGCAGCTCGGCGCGGCACCCGCTGGTCGTCGTCGGCTCGGCGCCCTACGCCGACGAGTACACCTCCCGCATCACCAGGCTGGCCGCGAGGAATCCGAACGTGCGGCTGCTGGGAGGGGTGTGGGACCAGGCGCAGCTCGACCAGCTCTACGCCAACGCCCTGACCTACATCCACGGGCATTCGGTCGGCGGTACCAACCCGTCGTTGCTGCGCGCCATGGGTGCGGCAGCCGCGACGTCGGCCTTCGACGTGCGTTTCAACCGCGAGGTCCTGGGTTCGTTCGGCCGGTTCTTCACCACCGCCGGCGACCTGGCCGCGCTGTGCGACGACGCCGAGGCCGACCCCGCGGCGACCGTGCGTCGCGGGCGGGATCAGGTCGCGTCGCTCAACCGCTACACGTGGGACGGCGTGACCGACGACTACGAGCGGCTGGCCCTGCGGGTCGTGCGTGCGGGTGGCCGCGAGCGCGCGGCGGCCCGGCGGCGTGCCGGCGGATCCGGGTGGAAGCCGTGGAAGGCCAGGAGCGTGGGCGCGGCCGTGGCGGCCACCCCACCCGAAAGCGAGGAAGTGCGATGAGACGGGGAAGCAAGGCGCTGTGCGCCGCGGTCGCGCTGGTCGCGGCCAGCGGTTCGCTGGTGGCGTTACCGGTCACCGGAGCCGCCCAGCCGCCACCGCTGCCGGTCCCGGCGACCGCGGGCGCGCTGCCCACGCCGCAGACCGACGGCATCGTGTTCTCGGTGGCGATCGTCGGCAACACCGTGGTGGCCGGAGGCAGGTTCACCAAGGCGCGGCCGGCGGGTGTGGCACCGGGCGGTCCGGGCGAAGTCCGGCGCGACAACCTGCTCGCGTTCGACCTGCACACCGGTGAGCTGCTGCCGTGGGCACCGGTGGTCAGCGGCAGCACCTTCGCCGGGCCGGACCCGGGGCCGTTCTGCGAACCCGCCGACGGCGGCCGGTGGGTCTGCGACGCGGTGTTCCGGATCAAGCCGTCGCCGGACGGGCGCAAGGTCTACGTCGGCGGCGACTTCGACAAGATCGACGGGCAGTGGCGTTCCAGGGTCGCGGCGTTCGACGCGGTCACGGGTGCGCTGGACCCGGCGTTCCGGCCGCAGGTGGCCGGCCGCGTGCGGGGCCTGTCGGTCACCGCCGACAGCGTCTACCTCGGCGGCGGCTTCAACGCCGTCGGCGGAGTGCCGCGCACCCGGCTCGCGGCGGTCTCGGCGAGCGACGGCGCGCTGCTGCCGTGGGCGCCCGCCGCCGACCGCGAGGTCTTCGCCGTGCTGGCGGCCCCGGAGCTCGGACGCGTCGTGGTCGGCGGTGCCTTCGACCACGTCAACGGCGTCTACCAGCACGGGCTCACCGCCGTCGACACCGCGGGCGGGGCCCGCGTGCCGTGGCAGTGGGTCACGCCGTCGGATTCCGACACCATCACCGACCTGGTTACCGACGGGACCGGCACGGTGTACCTGGGCTCCTACAACTGGCGCGGCGGCAACCCGCGCCTGGAGGGCCGGGGAGCGGTGGAGATCGCCACCGGACGCCCGCTGTGGATGGACGGCTGCTACGGCGACACCCAGGGCGTCGCGGTCGCCGACGGCGTGCTCTACAGCGCCTCCCACACCCACGACTGCTGGGCCATCAACGCGGTGCCCGAGAACGGGCCGATCGACTACCACCGCCTGCTCGCCGAGACCACCGCCGCGACCGGCGCCGCGCAGCGCGACATCAACCACGTGCGCCGGGGCGACCCGATCCCGGAACTGCTGCCGTGGCTGCCCAACACCAACGGCGGGCCGTCCACCAGCCCGTGGCTCAACGGGCCGTGGACCGTCGACGCCAGGAGCGGGTACGTGGTCGTCGGCGGTGAGTTCACGGTCGTCAACGGCGTGCCGCAGCAGTCGCTGACGAGGTTCGCGGCGCGCGGCGTGCCGGGCGTGGTGAACAACGGGCCGCAGGTCCCGTTCCCGGCCCCGCGGCTGAGCCGCAGGCTCTTCGGCGGCTACAACATCACCTGGAACGGCACCTGGGACGCGCAGAACCGCGAGGTCCGCTACGAGGTGATGCGCGCAGGCACGCCCGAGCCGCTCCACGTCACGACCGCGCCGGCCTGGCCGTGGACGATCTCGGAGATGCGCTTCACCGACCAGCGCCCGCCCCAGGGCCGGGTGGAGTACTGGGTCCGGGCCGTCGACGCCGACGGCGCCGTGCTGAGCAGCCCGCACAGCACCATCGGATAGCCGCGCAGCGGCAGAACGCAGAACAGGGCCCTGTTCGTCAGAGCCTGTCTTCGACCCGCCTTGCGTGGCGGTGTGGGTGGCGGAATCTCAGTGCCTGTCTTTGATCTTGTTCAAGTGGTGAGTTGGCGCTGATCTTCGGTGTAGCCGTGTGCAGCGGGGCCTTCTCGCAGCGCGGCGGCCAGCCGGTCCTGCTGCTTGGGCGAAAGCCGACATTCGGTCCCCGAGGGCCCCTTGGACACCAGCCCGCTTCCCCGCCTGAGAGCCACCGCCGCCGCCACACATGCACAGCGTTGTGCGACACCCGCAATCGCTTGGCGATCTCCGGAACCGGTACGTCCTGGGCGAACAACTTCGCCGCTTGCAACCGAACCGCCTCACGCCGGGCACGACCCTCAGCTGTGAGCCCACCACCATCGGGATACCGCACCCGAACCAGATACCGCATCCATCAGCCGCCGTCAGCCCGACACGCCGTGATCAAACCCTGACAGTTCAACCTCTGTAGCCAATGGCGTCGACGATGTCGCGGCGGGAGTGTTTTTCCGGATGACCGCCGTAGAGGGTCTGGCAGGCCGGGATCGGCAGTAGGGGCTCGATCAGGGGCCCACTCGGCGTCGGTGGTGTCGGTCGGGTAGCGGCGGGGCCGGGTCGTGAAGCCGGGGCGCGGGGTGGTGTACAAAGCGGGTCGGGCCTTTGCTGTTCCTATTCCCCACCGGGGATCAAAGACAGGCACTCAGGCGTCCTCTGGCTCCGGGATCTTTTCTCGCGTATCAGCCATACGCCGCGAGAACGCGGTCCTCGCCAGAGGACGCCTGAGAACCGCGGCGGTGCTGGCTGCGGGGTGGGCCAAGCGGCTGCGCCGCTTCAACAAGCAAAGACACGCACTGAAGTGCACAAACCCGCGCTGTGCCCTGGCAGGTCCCGTCCTCAACTCCGCGGGCCGGTGAGCATGCCGACGTCGGGGTGCTCGTTCGGGGCCAGGCCCAGCACCTCCGCGATGTCACGGGCCAGCGGCCGCCCGGCCCGGTACCCCGGGGCCTTCTCCCGGAGCCGGTAGTCGCCCTTGCCCGGGTCCCGGAACGGGTCGGGCGCGGGCGGCGCCTGCAGGCTGTGCCGGTCGTGACCGGTGGTCTGCAGGTGCGCCAGCGAGTTGATGGTGACGATCTCGCCCCTGCCCAGCGACCAGGTGGCCAGCGGCCCCTTGCCCTCCTGCCACAGGTAGGCGTTTCCGTCGCTGACCGAGACGAACGGCGCAGGCGGCTTGGGCCGGGGCTTGTGGTCGGCGGATTCCACGAACGGGTTGGGGCCGATGAAGAAGTTGCTGACCAGTTCGGTTCGCGAGGTGATCCACGACAGCCCGAGCTGCTCGCTGTAGGGGTCGGAGCTGGGCGAGCGCGGGTCGTTGTAGATGCCCAGGGCGACCGCGTTGCCCACCATTGTGTTGTGGTGCAGGCGGACCCGGTCGGAGCTGGAGATCTTGATCCCGCGCGCCCGGTTGCCGACGACGGTGTTGGACGCGATGATCGCGCGCGCCGAGACCTCGTAGTAGATCCCGTTCACCGCGTTGCCCCTGGCCAGGTTGCGGATCACCACCGCGTCGGTGCAGCCGAGGTCGCACCACCACCCGGTCGCGAAGTTGTCGACGAAGGCGTTGTCGGCGACGTAGGGGTGCTTGCTGCGGGTGATCTTCGCCCCGGCCGCGCCGATCGCCTCGCCGGAGAGCGCGAAGTGCTCGTTGTTGTTGCGGGCGAAGGTGTTGCCGGTCAGCCGGAGCCGGTCGGCGCGGTTGGCCATGAGCCCGACCAGGCCGTTGTCCACGAAGTGGTTGCCCTTGACCGTGCCGTCGGGCTGGAACACCGCCGCGCCGGTGGACGCCGAGGCGGCGAAGGTGTTGTTCTCCAGGGTGACCGACGGCGCGTTCACCACCACCATCGCACCGCGCTGCCCGTACTCCTGGTTCGAGCCGTAGTGGGCGATGCCGATCCCGCGGATCGCGCTGTGCGCGGCTTCGGGCCCGTCGAACTGCAACAGCCACGGGAACTCCGCGGCCTCCACGAGCCTGCCGCGCGGGTTGTCCCCGATCAGCAGCTCCTTGCGCTTGACGTCGACGTGGAACGTGCCCGCGGTGACAGCACTCCGCTCGCCCACCTGCCGCAGCGGCCTGCCGTCGACGAACACCATGTCCGGCAGGCCCGCCAGCGGGTGGGCGGGGTCGATGATCTCGGGCAGGTAGCAGGTCCGGCACAGCGGCGGGTCCCAGTCGGTGTGCCGCCAGGCGTTGCCGGAGGCCGACCACCGCGAGATCACCCGGCTGCCCTTGAGCCAGACGCGTTCGCGAGGATAGGGCTGGATGGTGAGCTTCTTGCCCACCAGGCCCACGGTCTCGCGGTAGGTGCCTTCCCGCAAAACGATCGTGGTTCCCTGGGGTGCCCGCCGGACGGCCTCTCCGAGGGTGCGCAGCGGCGTGGTCTCGCCGCCCTGGGCGGAGTCGTCGCCGTTGGTGGCCACGAAGAGGGAACCGGGCGGCGCCTGGTACTCGGTCACGGCGAGCCGGGCGGGCGGCGTCCCGCCGGCGGGACCGGCCTGCTTCGCGGGCGCGCAGGACATCAGCAGCAGGCCGGCCAGCGCGAGGCACGGCAGCGGTCGCAACGTGTGTCTCATGCCGGCCCCGGTTCCACTTCGCCGAGCACCGGTGCGGCGGCCAGCGAAAGCCGTCGCCGCAGCAGGGTGCTCGAGGTGTGCATGGTGTAGGGGAAGTAGCGGACCCGCGCACCCACCGCGGACAACTTCGACTCCAGCTCCTGGGCGCGGGAGGTGCCGCGCCAGTCGTCGCCCTTGAACAGCACGTCGTAGCGCAGCTGCTTCCACATCCGGAACTTGTCGAGGTAGCGGTCCGGGACCGCCTCGGCCACGCAGCGGATGTTGCGCACGATCTCCAGCCGCTCCTCGAAGGGGATGACCGGCTTCTTGCCCTTGGCGCGCAGCACGACGGAGTCGGTGACCACCCCGGCCACCAGGTGGTCGCACTCCTGGCTGGCCTGGCGCAGGATGTTCAGGTGTCCTATGTGGAACATGTCGTAGGCGCCGGGCGCATATCCGATGATCGCCACGGTCACCGCCCCCTGCCGGGCGCGGCGGGGTCCAGCGACCTCATGTCGGTGAACCACTTCGGCAGCGCCGCCGCCAGGAACAGGGCGTTGCACGCGAAGAGCACCCCGTAGCCTGCGGCGAACGCGACGGGCGAGCCAAGCAGCAGGAACACCAGGCACAGCAGCCCGTAGTCGGTCGGCACGACGAGCAGCGAGCGCAGCGTGGAGGGGCGTCCCGGCTCCGGCGCCGGCGTCCCGGTGGTCGCCCGGTGCACGCGGCGGAGCTGGTCGTTGAGGATCATCGCGAAGAACATGACGCTCTCGACCGCTCCGTAGGCGATCGGAACCAGCAGCCACGCGGTCGGCAGCTCGGAGAACCGGAAGGCCGAGACCAGCACCGCCACGTGCAGCGTCGCGATCTTGGCGCTGTCGATGACGTGGTCGAGCCACTCGCCGGAAACGCTGCTCGTGCCGCGCAGCCGGGCGAGCTGGCCGTCGGCGGAGTCCAGCGCGTAGCCGAGGACCAGCGCCAGCGAGACCGCGACCCCCAGCGGCCACGACGGCGGCAGGAGCAGCAGCCCGGTGATCCCGGCGAAGGTGCACAGCGCGCTGACGGCCGTGACCTGGTTCGGCGTGGCACCGACCCGGTAGGCCAGAACGGCGAGATATCCACCCGCCCGGCGGTTGACGAATCTCGAGTACGCCGGAGCTCCCTTGGCCGACTTCTGCGCTGAGGGCAGCCGCCGGAGGGTTGCGGTGAAGCCGCTTTCCGCGGCGTCGGAGCTGCTCATCTGGTCCTCTCGTCGATGCGTTCCGGCGTGGCCGGATCCGTTGTGGCGGCACGGTTTCGCCGCTCTCGGTAACTTGACAGGCGATCCGCGCGATCTGAATACTGGAGAATCAGTTTGTCTTCCTCCTGGTTTTCGCGCGCGAAGACTCCGCCCGCGTGCATCGGCTCAGCCACCGGCACCAACCCGGTGCCGGTCGTTGCGCTCAAGCCGTAGTCGCCGCAGGAGCCCGGTGCGTTACCACCGGAGCGCGGACTCACCGGGGGCTTCCTCGTGACACAGAGCGGAATTGACACCGATGGACGACACTGGCCCGGGACCGACGATCTTCGGGGCGTTGTGGCGGTACCGCCGCAGTTCGCTGGCGATCGTGGCGGTGGCCGTTCTGGTCAGCTTCGTGGTCGCGCTGGCCGCGGGTGACGGCCGCACGGCCCGGGCGCGCATCGTGCTGCGCGCGCCCGACCAGACCGGCGCGCTGGGCATCGAGCTGACCAGTGAGGCGAGCTTCGTGCGCTACGTCAAGCAGCGCGCGCTGTTCGTCACCTCCGACCGCGTGCTCAGCGCGGCCCGCACCCGGCTCGGCGGGCCCGAGACGCTGGAGCAGATGCGCTCGGCCATCGCCGCGGAGGCCTCGTCCAGTGGCGAGTCGATCGAGATCACCGTCGACGGCGCCGGACTGGAGCGCTCGGTGCTGGTCGCCAACGCGGTGATCGCGGCATACCAGGACGAGTCGCGCGCGGAGGTGACCGCGGCGACCGAGAACGCGCTGGCCACCCTCAACACCCAGCGCGCCGCGGTGGTCGCCGAGATCCCGGAGGGCGGCGCGATCGCCGCCGCGGCGGGCCAGACGCTCAGCGAGATCGACAAGCAGATGAGCAGCATCCGGGTGGTGGCCAGCCAGTTCGACGACGGGGTGGCCTTCGTGGACCACGCGACGGCCGGTGCGGTCGGCCCCTGGCGCGGTGTCCTGCGCGATGTCGCCATCGGGCTCGCCGCGGGACTCGTCGTCGCGGCCGCGACCGCCTGGTTCCGCGCCGACCGCGACCGGCGGGTGCGCCACGCCGGTGACCTGGCGGGTGTGGTGTCCGAGCCGCTGCTCGGCGAGATCGAGACGCTGCCCGCCCAGGCCGTGCCGTCGCTGAGCACGCCCGGGGTGCCGCCGCTGCGGTCCTACCAGCTGGTGGCGTCCGGGCTGCGGACGATGGTCGGCACCGGCGTGGTCATGGTGACCGGCGCGTCGGCGGGGGAGGGCGCCACCACGACGACGCTGCAGATCGCCGGTGCCGCCGCGCGCGACGGCCTGCGGGTGCTGGTGGTGGACGCGGCGGTGCGTTCCCGCGACCTGTCCCGGCTCCTCGGGCTCGCCGACTGGCTCGGCCTGACCTCCATCGCCACCGGCGCGGCGTCGCTGGAGCAGGCGACCCACTCGGTGCACATCGGCGACGGCGTCGGCTTCAGCGTGGTGCCCGCCGGGCACGCCCACCGCTACTCCCGCGACCAGCTGCGCTCCTCCTCCCTGCGCAGGGTCATCGCGGACATGCGCGCGCGCTACGACCTGGTGCTGGTCGACCTGCCGCCGCTGTCCTCGCAACCGGAGACCACCTCGCTGATCGGGGTCTCCGACGGCGTGCTGGTGACCGTGCGCCGCGAGGGCGACCTGCGTTCGCTGCGCAAGCTGCGCGGGCAGATCCACCTGTTCGGCGGCACGATCACCGGCTACGTGCTCACCTTCACCGGGGCGGACCCGACGCGCCGCGCGGCGGAACCCGCCGTGCCGCAACCGGTTCGGTGACCGCGCTCGCGGTTACGCTGCGCCGAATCCGTAGGGGCGCGGGCAAAGGGGCGGCCCCGGTGCTCTCGCAGGGCATCACCGCCGGCACCAGCCTGCTGCTGCAAATGGTGGCGGCCCGCGTGCTCGGGCTGGCGGAGTTCGGTGCCTTCGCGGTGTTCCTGGCGCTGCTGGTCAGTGCGAGCGCGCTGTACACGGGCTGGGTCGGCGACAGCCTGGCGGTCCTCGACCGGCACGACCCGGACACCAGGGCCGCGCTGGTGTCCAGCGCGGTCGGCGGCTGGGCGCTGTTGTTCGCCGCCGGGTGCGGCGCGGGTCTGGTGGTCGGAGACGGCGGTACGGTCACCGCCCTTGCGTACGCGGCGATGCTGGTCTGCTGGCTCGCCGAGGAGACGATCCGGCGACTGCTGATGGCGAGGCTGCGGTTCTGGCACCTCGTCGTCAACGACGCGTGCTACCTCGCGGGAACGGTGGCGGTGCTGGCGCTGGTCGCCGCGATGGGTGAGATCACCCTCGCGTCGCTGTTCGGCGCCATGTGCGCCGGAGCGTGCGTGGCGGTCGTCGCCGGGGTCGGGCAGTTGCCGCGGGAGGAACTGCGCCAGTTGCGTCCCGGACTCGCGGGCATGCGCGCGGTGGCGTCTTTCGCGGTGTGGCGGTCCCTGCAGGCGACGCTGCGCCCGGCCGCGATGCTCGGCTCGCGGGTGCTGGTTTCCGGAGTGGTGTCGCTGGCCGCGGTCGGCCTGCTGGAGGCGGGACGGCTCGTCGTCGCCCCGCTGCAGGTCGTCATCAACGGTGCGGGCAGCTTCCTGCTCGCCGGTTTCGCCGCCAGGGAGCGCGGAGGAGGCGGCACCCGGCTGTCGGCCGACCGCGCCGCCCTGCTGCTGGCGGCCGCCACCGCGGTCGGCGGGACGCTGCCCGCGGTCTTCGCCCGCCCGCTGGGCGAGCTGCTGATCGGGCAGCCGGTGGAACCACTGCTGGTGCTGGGCTGGGTCGCGTACCTGACGGTCTGGGCGGCCGGTCTGCCCTACGTCACCGAGGCCGTGGCGCGGCGGATGTCCAGGCGGGTCTTCACCATCCGCCTGGCCGATTCCGCGGCAGGTCTCGCCACGGCCGCGGCCGTGCTGGTGCTGGGCGGCGGGATCGCCGCGGTCCCGTGGGCCATGGCCTGCGGCGGCGTGCTCTCGGCGTGGCGGTTGCGGCGGTCTGCCGCGCGTGGCGGGCCGGACCGCCGCAACCGCTGACGACGACCGTCACCGCAGCTCGACCGCGGAGGTGCCCAGGCCGCTGGGTCCGCGCAGCAACGCGGCCAGCCCCTGCGACACCGCGTCGTGGCGCAGGTCCTCGTCCTTGTACCGGACGCATTCCCGGTGCCAGTTCAGGATTCCGGACATCCAGTCGCGCAGTTCGTCGGCGTACCGGGTGAGCACCGCACGCGACTCCGACGACAGCCCGAAGTCCTCGCACAGCACCGGCAGCTCGTCGTCCACTGTGTACTGGAACTGCTTCATGCGCGCGGTCATCAGGTCACCGACGATCTCGAAGGCGCGGTCCTGGTCGCAGTCCAGGAAGTTGCGCACCACGAGCACGGCGTTGTGGACCTCGCCCTCGTACTCGATCTCCTTGCGGTAGGAGAAGACGTCGTTGAGCATGGTCGCGTAGTCGATCGCGGAGTTCTCCATGTTGCGGATCGTGCGCGTCCGGTAGATCTCCGGGGGCACGGCCTCGCCGTGGGAAAACTTCGCGAGGCTGATGGTGAGGTCCGACCCGAAGGTCCGGCGGCGCATCTCGAAGTAGTCGACGGGATCGGGGATGCGGTTGAGGTGCTGGTTGTGCAGCTCCCACAGCCAGCTGTCGATCATCGTGTCGACCGCCGCGCGGAACCTGCGGCGCGTTTCGACGGGCATCGGTCCGGCGGTGCGCGCCCACAGGTCGGCCAATCCCCGTTCCAGCGGAGTGACCGGTGCGGTGGCCGGAGCCGACTCGACCGGCATCAGCTCCTTCAGGCGGGCGTTGCACGCCCTGGCGCCGGCCATGTCGAGGGTGCGGCCGAAGACCCGGGGGTAGTAGTCGTCCCCGTAGGTGCCCCAGGTCAGCCAGGCCGCCGAGAGGTCGAGCTCCTCGGGGGTGGCGTCCGGGTCGAGCCCGGCCGAGCACAGCGGGAGGTCGTAGCCCCGCATCTGGTTCTCGTCCCAGACCCGCGGGACGTCGTCGAAGATGCCCATCGCCCGCGCCCACGCGGCGGTGTTCTCGCGGCAGACGTCCAGGTGCGGGCTGAGCGAGAGGTCGAAGGGCATGTAGATCTCGGGCATCCGGATCGGGCCCGCGGGCTCGTAGGGCGTGTGGGTGAAGCTGCGGATGCGTTGCGGCGCGGTGGAAAGCAACGACTGCACGATGCGTGCCGCGGAGGTGCCCAGCCCGGTCGGCCCGCCGAGCACGGGCTGTGTTGCCGGACCGGTGCCGTCGGGTGCCGACTGCGGGAGTGCTGGTTGGCCGGGAGCCGACTGGCCGGCGAGCGCGGACTGCTCGACCAGGCCCTCGTTCATGTACCGGCTCGAGCGGATGTGCCACTCGTGCCCGCCGGACTGCCAGTCCTGCAGGCCCTTGACGTAACCGAGAACGGCCAGCCTGCCCTGCGGGTCGACCCCGTTCTCGTCCAGCAGCGCGGGAACCTCGGTCAGCGCGGTGTGCTCGAACTGGTGCAGCCGGGAGGTGAGCAGGTCGTTGACGGTGTCGGCGGCATCCTGCGTGGAGCAGTCGAGGAACTTCTCGAAGACCAGCACGCTGTTGCTCAGCTCGCCCTCGTCCTGCACCTCGCGCTGGTAGGAGAACAGGTCGTTGCGCAGGTGCACGGCGTCGGAGAACGTGTCGCGCAACACCTGCATCGGCCGCGCGGACGCGATCGCGGCGGGCACCTCGGAGTCGACGGCGTGCTCGACGAGGTTCGCCGACCACGGGGCGCCTCCGACCTTGCGCCGCATCTCGATGTATTCGATGGGGTTGGAAAGCCGGTTGCGGCTGATGTTGGACAGCTCCCACAGGGACTCGTCCAGCAGGTGCTTGGTGTTCTCGGCGTAGCGGCGACGCCAGTCGGCGGTCCTGGCGGGCACCGTGCGCTGCCAGAGGTCGGCGAGCCCGCGCTCGACGGGATTGGTGGGCTCGGCGGTGATCGGCCCCTCGACCGGCATGAACGCGGGCAGGCGGTCGAGGTACTCCTTGGCGCCGGCGAGGTCGGGGTTGCGCTTGTACAGCTCGACGAAGTGGTCGTCGAAGTAGAACACCCAGACGTACCAGTCGGTGATGAGGTCGAGCATCGGTCCGTCGGCGTCGGGGTGGGTGTAGGCGCACAGCAACGCGTAGTCGTGCGAGTCGAAGTCGTTCTCGTCCCAGATGAGCGTCCCCTCCTGCGGGACGTCGATCATGTCCATCGCGCAGGCCCACGCCTTGCTGTGCTCCCGGGCCCGTTCCAGGTTCGGGTTCAGACGTGCCGGGTACGGCATGTAGAACTCCGGTTGCTGGAAAGGCTGCATCGCACGCACCTGCCCCTTCTGCTGGCGTCACCGACGCAGGGGACGAAACCAGCCGTTCGGGGGGTGGGCCAATGCTCCGAACGCGGTTCCACACGATCGTGAGAACAGCATCGCTGAACCGGCCCAGCGGGCATGAACCCGCGGTGCACGGGCTCCGGGGTTGTGCGGATGTGATCGATGCTTCGTGCCGTGGGCGAACGGGTGTCTATCGCGCCGTTGGTGGTATGTCGGCTGAAGCTTCGAGGTTCGGCAGAAGCGCTGACAGTTGCGGTCGAACCCGCGCGGACTCCCGGTCGTCCCCGCAGTCGGAGAACGCATCGCGGGCGTGGGTCCAGCATTCGGCGACCAGGGAATGGCGCTACCGGCCGCCAGGTGCGCCAGTCCGAGGTTGAACAGCCTATGCCCCCGCTGTACCGGTCACCGGACTCGCGGTGCAACTCGAGCGCCTGGCACAGGCACTCGACGAGGAAGGCCCAGCACATCCCGAGGAGTGAGCACGGCCAGCCGGAAGTGCCGGGCCCCGGCGAGGTCGGCGAGCATGTTGCGGCTGGTGACCAGCGCCCGGTTCCCCGGGTGCAGCCAGCGCCGCCCCGCCGTCGACCATCCCCGCGGTGTCGTGCCCCCGGAGGCCGCGGAACAGAACACCGCCGGGAAACCACCCGTTGTCGCACGCCTGGTGCGCCGCGCGCAGCGCCAGCGTCGTCTTGCCGACACCGGCGAGCCCGGCGACCGCCGTGATGAGGACGTGCCCGGGGGCAGTCGTGGGCCGGGGGAAGGGGAAGCCGGCGTTGCGGATGGCCCGGCGAGCAGCGCGAGCAGTGCGTCGAGCTCGGCGGCTCGCCCCGCGAACTCGGCCGGAGTCGCGGGAAGGCCGCTCAGCGCCTGCCGGGGCTGAGCGGCGAGCACCACCTGGTCGATGCGGCCCGCCTGCGCCACGTGACCGTCGTGCACCGTCGCGCCGAAGTCGTTGTGGGTGCCGACCACCGGGAAATTCTGTCGTGGCGGGGCTTGCCTGCGGTCAGTTCGCGGACACCGACACCACGAGGTCGCGCAGCTCGTAGCCGCCGATGGCGTCGTTGAACGTCACGCGCGGCGGCGTCTCCATCGTCACGCCCGGCAACGCGAACAGCTTCCGGAGGAAGGTGTCGGTCTCCAGGATGGCGATGTGCGCGCCGGGGCACTTGTGCGCGCCGTCGCCGAACGACATGCCGTGCGCGTAAGCACCGTCGGACAGTTCGCGGCCGGGGCACAGGCTCGCCGGCTGCTCACCCATCACGCGCTCGTCGAGGTTGGTCGCGCTGACGACGATGTCGACCACCTCACCGGCCGGGACTGTGACCTCGGAGTCGCCGTCGGGGACGCGGAGCTCGGCGTTGGTGCGTCGCCGGAGGTGCCCGACGACCGGCTCCAGGCGCAGGAGCTCGTGCAGGACCTCCAGCCGCTCCGCCTCTTCGGCGGACCGGTAGCGTTCCCGCAGCGCCTCGTCGGTGAACAGGTGCCAGGCGGCGAGGTTGACGAACTCCCGCGTGGTCACCATCCCGGCGGCGGCGAAGGTGATGCACTCGCCGAGGATCTCGGCCGACGAGCAGCCCTCGTCCAGCAGGTGCGAGATCAGGTCGTCCTGCCGCCGCCGCTTGCGGGCGCGGACGGCGGGCCGCACGTCGCCGAGGTAGATGCCCAGCCAGTTGCGCAACTGCCGGAAGATCCAGTAGATCCCGTTGATGCTGGTGAAGCCGGGCTCCCCGAACTCCTCCGGGAAGAAGCGCTCCAGCCGCGCCTGGATGCCGGGCTTGCTCTCGGTCAGCCCGATCACCGAGGACGCCACGTCGATCGCCAGGTGGAAGCTCAGCTCGGAAAGCTGTGCCCGGCCGTCGGCCCGCAGCTTGGCGAGCTGCTCGTCGGTGACCCGCTCCATGATGTCGCGGTAGTGCTCGTCGACCCTGCGCGGCGTGAAGTACCTGGCGGTCTGCCTGCGGTGCTCGCGGTGCTCGGTGCCGTCCCGGTAGAGGACGGGGCGGCGGATGCGGGAAGGCATCTTCTCGACCGTCTCGACGCCGAGCCCGGCCTGGACGGTGTCGGTGCTGCGCAGGACGGCCCGCGCGGAGGCGTAGCCGCGGACCTCCCACACACCGTCGGGCCGCCGGTGCACCGGACAGCCTCCCTCGGTCTCGCCGCGGTCGATCTTGCGTGCGTCCGTGCTGTCGGTCGGCATCCGGGTCTGGTCCTTTCCACGGCCGGTGTTGGTACCGAGATTCCTAGACTGTGTCAGAGAGCAAGATCCACTTGGGTTGCATCGCGGTATCGGTCCGGGCGCAAGACGGGGTGTGGACCGGCTGCGGGAGCAGGCACTGCTGCTGGTCAGCTCGCCAGAGCGTCGAAGAAGAAGCCGACGATGAACACCCACGGAGCCGACTTGCGCAGCACGTGTTCGTTCGCCATTTTCCCATGCGCGAGGATGGCCGAAGCCGTTCTCCACCACTTCGCGGTGAGCCACAACGGCAGGGCGTAGCGCGCCGGGGTGGCGACCAGCGCGAAGGCTATTGCGATGGCGATGATGTACACGACGAGGTCGGGCAAGCCCAGTAGGTGCCCCAGTCCGAATGGCGCCGGCACGGCCGGCACCGACGCGACGAACGAGGAAATGCTGAGGGAGTTGTAGTGGTCGGCGAAGATCCGGCGCGCTACGCGTTCCTCGCGGCTTGCACGCCGGCGCATGAACTCGTCGATGTGGCTGTCGAAGGACGGCCCGCCGTGTTCGCACTCCCAGAGCAGGACGGGGGCCGGAGGGTTTTCCGCGTCGAGTGGCAGATACCGGCATTGAGGGCACAGGATCGGCTTGTCGTTATGTGCATGCTCCTTTCGGCGCGGTCAGCGGATCGATCCCGCAGGGCTTCCAGTCGCTTGGGGCCGTAGATGTCGATGAGCACGACGAGGCCGGCGACGAACTGGAGACCCTTTCCGGCCCGGTCCCACCACAGGATCGCCCCCACAACTCATCCTGCCGGTGGATCCGGTTCTCCAGGGTGTTCCAGAGGCCGAACCACAGTGCCACGCCGAGTGCGGCGGCCACAGCGAGTCGTTGGAGCCATTTGCGTGGCCGATTCCGCTCTCGCTGTTGCCGGGTGTGCGGGCTCTCCCCGGTTTCGCGTCCTCTCCCACGGCGGCGATTCTGCCGGTTGACGCGGTCCGAAAGCCCTCGTTCCCGCCATGTACGTCCCCGGTACGGCCGTGAACCGCCAGGGCTCCAGATCGAGTGCGCGGCACCGGGTGTTATCGCGTCGGCGCTGGTCAACGGCTATGTGCGGGGGAGTGGGGGTGGCCGCATAGGATGCCCGGACGAGGTCGGCACGGAGGGGTAGCGCAACCGTATGTGGCAGTTCGGGCCCTATCGGGTTGAGGGGTTGATCGCGCGCGGGGGTATGGGTGAGATCCTCCGCGCGTACGACACCAGGCACGACCGCGTGGTGGCGCTGAAGCTCCTCGCGGAGAACCTCGCCGCCGACGACGAGTTCCGCGAGCGGTTCAAGCGCGAGGCCCATGCGGCCGCGCGGCTGCGCGAACCGCACGTGATCCCCATCCACGCCTACGGTGAGATCGACGGCCGGCTCTACCTGGACATGCGCCTGGTGGAAGGCGGGGACGTGGGTTCCCTGCTCGCGTCGCGGGGGCCGATGCGGCCCGCCGAAGCGGTCGGCGTGATCGAGCAGGTCGCACGGGCGCTGGACGCCGCCCACGCCGAGGGGCTGGTGCACCGCGACGTCAAGCCGTCCAACATCCTGCTCGGCGATGGCGGCTTCGCCTACCTGGTGGACTTCGGCATCGCGCACTCGGTGCAGGCGGGCACCCTGACCTCCACCGGCTTCACGGTCGGCACGCTGGACTACATGGCGCCCGAGCGCTTCGACGACGCGCCGGTCGACCACCGCGCCGACGTGTACTCCCTCGCGTGCGTGCTGTACCAGTGCCTGACCGGCGCCAAGCCGTTCTCCGGCGACACCGCGGCCTCGTTGATCAACGCCCACCTCAACCACCAGCCGCCGCTGCCCAGCTCCGCACGCTCCGACGTCCCGCGCGAGTTCGACCGGATCGTGGCGCGGGGGATGGCGAAGAACCCCGCCGAGCGCTTCTCCAGCGCCGGTGAGCTGGCCAGGGCCGCGCGGCAGGCGCTCACCACGATGTTCCCGGTGTCCGCGCCGGAGCCCGCGCGCCGGTCGAGGCGGTGGGGCTTCGTCGTCGCCGGTGCCGGCGCGGTCGTCGTGCTGGGTGCCGGGACGGCGCTGGCGCTGACCGCGATGCGAACCGAGGCGGGCAGCCCGGTCCCGGCCGAACCGACCGCGCCGCGGACGTCCGCGCCGGCTCCGCCGCAGCCCGTGACGTCGTCGACGACGTCGGTGCCCGCACCGTCTCCGACTGCTCTGCCCTCCGCGCCGCAGCTGCCGCCGCCCGCTCCGCCACCGTCGTCGCAGTCCCCCAAGCCGCCGGGTGGCACCAAGCAGTGCCGGACGATCGTGTTCGAGGGCAAGGAGCGGGGAGTCGGCTGCTTCGACCCGAACGGCGACCACCTCTACGCCCACGACACCGCGCGTGACGGCATGTGGATCCGCACCTACCTCGCCACGGACTACGGCCGCACCGAGGAGTGCAAGGACCTCAAGAGCGAGGGTGGGCCGATCGACTGCAAGTTCGACCTGAGCGAGCAGGGCAAGGGGCGGTTCCAGGTCGAGCTGTGGGACGCCAAGAAGCGCGTCGCCGAAACGCCCTGGACCGACTACTTCCCGATCGCCCAGTGAGCGGTGGTCGGGTGCGCGAGGCACCCGACCACCGGGTTCACTCGTCGGAGAGCGCCTCGGCGGGGGCGGCCCTGGCCGCGCGGCGCGCGGGCAGCACCGAGGCCAGCACCCCCGCGAGCACGGCGCAGCCGAGCACCAGCAGCAGCCTGCCGAACGGGACGTGGAAGCTCGACTCGAAGCCGAGCTGCCCGAACAGCGCCGTGGCGCCCGCCCACGCGAACAGCACTCCCAGCACCGCTCCGAGCAGTGCGCCGACCAGCGCCAGCAGCACCGCCTCGAAGGCCAGGGTGCCGCGGAGCTGGCCGCGGGTGAGCCCGAGCGCCCGCAGCAGCGCCGACTCGCGACCCCGTTCCAGCACCGACAGGCCCAGGGTGTTGGCGATGCCGACCACCGCGATGATCACCGCGACGCCGAGCAGCCCGGTGACCACCGACAGCATGATGTCGAGCACGGTGCCGATCTGCGCGCGCATCGGCGCGGCGCCCGACAACTGCACCGATCCGCCGCCGGAGCCGGTGTAGAAGCCGCTCAGGTCGTCCACGAACACCTTGGTGTCGACCGAGTCGTCCGCGCGCAGCCACACCGCGCTCACCTGCGCGTCCGGTGCGATCTTCGCCAGGTCCGACTCGGCCAGCACGATCTGGTCGTCCTGCGCCAGGTCGCTGGCCACCAGCCGGACCGGCACGGTGCCGCCGTCGCGGGCCGGGATCCGAAGCTGCTCACCGGCCTTGACGTCGCTGTACTCGAGGTCGGTGGGGTTCATCAGCGCCGTGCCCGGCTTCAGCACGCCGCCGCCGTGCCGGGCGATGTCGCGGAACTTCGCCGGGTCGGCCCCGAGCACGCGGTGGCTGGAGTAGTCGATCTCCACGTCCGCGGCGCGCAGCTCCATCGCGGCCGCCACACCGTCGAGGTTGCGCGCCTTCTGCACGACCTCGGGCGGCAGGGCGCCGGTTTCGCTGGTCACCATCGCGTCGACCGGGAACCGCTCGTCGACGCGCGCGGTGGCCGTCTCCTGGGCCGTCGCCGTCCCGGTCAGCAGCGTGACGATGAGACCGACGCCGATCATCAGGGCCGTGCTCGTGGACGCCGCGCGGTAGGGGTTGCGCACCGCGTTGCCGGTGGCCAGCACGCCGGTCGGACCGGCGAACCGGAAGAGCCCGCCGAAGAGCGTCGCGACGGCCGGGATCAGCGAGGGTGTCCACAGCAGCACACCGATCGCGGCCAGCAGCGCGCCCGGCACGGCCATCGCCAGCGAACCGCCGAAGGCCCCGGCCACCAGCAGCGCCAGCCCGATGACCGAGAGCACGAGCGCGAACACCAGGCGCACCCGGCCCATCCGTCTGGCCACCGACGCCTCGACCACCGGCCGCAGCGCCGCCAGCGGGCTGACGCGCGTCGCGCGCCCCGCCGGGGCCAGCGCCGCCAGCAGCGTCACCAGCACTCCGACGACCGGCGGCACCAGCAGCGAGAGCGCGGTGATGCCCAGCGAGCCGAAGTCCACCGCCGACTTCGTCAACCCCAGCGGCCAGCCGACCAGCGCCGCGACGAACACCCCGAACGCGGTGCCCGCGACCGAGGCGACCGCGCCGATGATCAGCGCTTCCAGCAGCGCCGAACCGCGGATCTGCGACCGGCTCGCCCCGACGCAGCGCAGCAGCGCGTACTGGCGGCTGCGCTGGGCGAACAGCACGGAGAACGTGTTGACGATGACGAACCCTGCCACGAACAGCGCGATGGCCGAGAACGGCAGCAGCATCGCGTTGATGACCGCCGACATCGGGCCGAGCTGATCGGCCGCCTCCTTCGCGCGCTGCTCACCGGTCTTGACCGAGAAGCCCGGCCCCATCGCCTCGCCGATCGCCGAGCGCACGGTCTCGGCGTCGGCTCCCTCGTCGACCAGCACGTCGATGCCGCCGACGCTGACCAGCCCGAGTTCCTCCAGCTTGGCGGGGGCGGCGAACAGCGACGGCGTCGAACCACCGGTGACCAGCGTGCGGCCGGTGTCGACCAGGCCGGTGATCCGGAACTCGGTCTGGACTTCTCCGGTGTCGTAGCTCAGCGTCTTGGCCGTGATGGTGCCGCCGACGCCGAGTCCCGCGCTGCGCGCGGCGACGCTGTCCAGCGCCACCTCGTTGCCCGCACCGGGCAACCTGCCCTCGGCGAGGGAGAACCACTGCAACCGCGGGTCGGGCGGTACCACGAACACCGACGAGTACCCGCTGCCGCCGTTCCAGAAGGTCTCGGCGTTGTCGTTGTAGCGGAACTGCGAGACGGCCACGCCGGGCACCGCGCCCACCTTCTGGGCGTCGCCTCTGCGGAAGCTCTCCGACTCGGTGCCCACCACCAGGTCGGCGGCGAGCTCCGGTGCGGCCACCGCGCGCGAGGTGGAGCTTTCGAGGGTGCCGGTGAACACCAGCGTGGCCGCCACGAAGGCCACCCCGAGCACGATCGCCAGCGCCGCGGCCGAGACCCGGCCGACGTTGGCGCGCAGCTGGTTGAGCGTGTTCTGCAGCATCGGGTATCAGCCGCCCAGCCTGCGCAGCGCGTCCAGCACCGCTTCCGGGGTGGGCCGCTCGATCCGGCCCGCGATGTGGCCGTCGGCGAGCAGGGTGACGCTGTCGGCGTAGGAGGCCGCCACCGGGTCGTGGGTCACCATCACCACGGTCTGGCCGAACTGGTTGACCGACGTGCGCAGGAAGTTGAGCAGGTTCGTGCCGGACTTGGAGTCCAGCGCACCGGTCGGCTCGTCGGCGAAGACCACCTCGGGCCGGGTGACCAGCGCGCGGGCCACGGCTACGCGCTGCTGCTGACCGCCGGAGAGCTCGCTGGGCCGGTGCCGCAGCCGTTCGGCGATCCCGAGCGCCTGGGTGATGGTCTGGAACCACTGCGGGTCGGCCTTGCGGCCCGCCAGTTCCAGCGGAAGCAGGATGTTCTTCTCCGCGGTGAGCGTGGGCAGCAGGTTGAACGACTGGAAGATGAACCCGACGCGGTCGCGGCGCACCTGGGTGAGCTGCTTGTCCGGCATCCCGGTCAGTGCGATCCCGCCCAGCGTCACCTGCCCCTGGGTGGCCACGTCCAGCCCGGCCAGGCAGTGCATCAGGGTCGACTTGCCGGATCCCGACGGGCCCATGATCGCGCTGAACTGCCCGCGCGGGAAACCGACGTTGACACCGCCCAGCGCGTGGACCGCCGCCGGGCCGGACCCGTACACCTTGACCAGACCGGTGGCAGCCGTCGCGTACTGCGGCGGGCCCGGCACGGGCCGTCCCGGCGGGGACATCGGCCTGCCGGCCGGGGCGCCGGGCTGAGGCATCTGCCCGGCCGGAGCGCCCGCGTGCGGTGCGCCCGGCACGGGCGCGGCGGGCGCCTGTGGTGCGCCCTGGTTGACCGGTGGCACGGTCATGTGAGTCCCCCAGGAAGTTCGACGTGCGGAAAGCAGCTCACAAGCTAGTTGATCGAAGTGTCCGGTGTGTGCGAATCACTTCGGCCGGGATGTGAAGCCGCTCATGCGCGGGAAGGCGAGCGGGAGTGGTCCGGAGTGGACGGAGCAGCCGACGCCGCGGCGATGTCGCTGGTCAGGGCTTGCGGGCGAGACCGCAGCGCGAGACCACCTCGCTCGGCGAGCCGTCGTCCTCCGGCCGCCACCGCGCCGCGGGTACCAGGCCGGGCTCAACCAGCTCCAGGCCGTCGAACAGCGACGCGAGCTGCTCCGGGCTGCGCAGGCGGTAGGGCTCGGTGCCGCTCTCGTTGTAGGTGTCCTGGGCGCTGACCTGCTCGGGCGCGAGGTTCGTGCCGTCGCCGACGAGCAGGTAGCTGCCGGGCACGACCGCGTCCAGCAGCTCCCCGATGATGCCGCGGAGCTCGTCGTCGTCGGCGATGTGGCCGACCACGCCCATCAGCATCACGGCCACCGGCTCGCGGTAGTCCAGCAGCCGCGCCGCGCCGTCGAGGATGGCCTTCGGTTCGCGCAGGTCGGCTTCCAGGTAGTCGGCGGCCCCCTCCGGCGTGCTGGTGAGCAGCACGCGGGCGTGCGCGAGGACCATCGGGTCGTTGTCCACGTAGACGATGCGGCTCTCGGGCGCGCGCCGCTGGGCGAGCTCGTGGGTGTTGTCGGCCGTCGGCAGCCCGGTGCCGATGTCGAGGAACTGCCGGATGCCGCTGTCGACGAGGAAACCCACGGCGCGCGCGAGGAACTTGCGGCCCGCCAGCGACATGTCGACGATCTCGGGGAACGTCCGCCGATAGCGCTCGCCCGCTTCGCGGTCGACGGCGTAGTGGTCCTTGCCCCCGAGCCAGTAGTTGGTGATCCGCGCCGAGTGGGGGACGCTGCTGTCGGTGCCGCTCAGCGGCTGCTCGCTCGGAAACGCCTGGGAAGCCTCGTTCGGCACCGGTACCACCCTCCTCGACCGGTGGAGATCATATCGCCGCGGACTTCGGCACGGCGGAAAACCCCAGGTCCTGGGCTGTGTGGAGGAACGCTGTGCCGCCGGAAGCCGTACCGCGGGCGGGTCAGGCGCCGTGAACCGCCTCGACGATGGCGCGGGTCGCGGCCTCGGTGCCGTGCACCGGTGATCCTCCGGCCAGCCGGATCGCCCCGGTGCGGTACGCCGCCGCCACGGCGGTGCGGACGCGCCGGGCCGGACGGTGGTGGCCGAGGTGCTCCAGCAGCATCGCGCCCGCGAGGATCTGCGAGGTCGGGTTCGCCCTGTCCTGGCCCGCGATGCCGGGCGCACTGCCGTGGATCGGCTCGAAGTACGCCGCGTCCGCGCCGATGTTGCCCGACGGGCACATGCCCAGACCGCCGACGGTCGCTGAGGATGTCGCCGAGGAAGTTCTCCATCACCAGCACGTCGAAGCGGCCCGGGTCGGCGACCAGGTCGTGCCCGGCCGCGTCGGCGTAGCGGTGGTCGGCCTCGACCTGCGGGTACCTCGTGGCGACCTCGTCGAAGACCTCGCGGAAGAAGGCGAAGCTGCGCAACACGTTGCTCTTGTCCACGCACGTGACGCGGCGGACGCCGTCGGCCGGGGCACCCGTGCGCCGGGTGGCCAGCTCGAAGGCGTGGACGACCACGCGCTCGACGCCGTGCCGGGTCATCAGGAGCTGGTCGGCGCAGGCGCGGTCGTTGCCGACACCGCGCCCGCGCGACAGGTACAGGCCCTCGGTGTTCTCCCGCACGATGACGTAGTCGACGGCGGTGCCGCGCAGCGGAGCGTCGACGCCGGGCAGGAGCGCGATCGGGCGCACGTTGGCGTAGGTGTCGAGCCCGCCGCGCAGGACGCCGCCGAGCAGCCCGGCCTCGGTGCCGTCGGGGTGGCGCACGCCGGGCAGCCCCACCGGCCCCTTGAGCACGCCGTGGTAGCGCGTGCGGATGCGCTCCAGCGTCGCGGCGCTCATCGCGGACCCGGTGCGGCGGAAGGCGTCCGCACCGGCGTCCTCGCTGGTGAACCGCAGCTCCACGTCCCGCCCGGCGGCGGCCCGCAGGACCTCGACGGCGGAGCGGACCAGCTCCGGGCCGATGCCGTCGCCGGGGATCACCGCGATGTCCAGCGCGTGCGGTGCGTTCAACTCGGTCTCCTCTCGACAGCCACCCTGTTGACCGCCGCGGCGGCGTTGCCCGCGGCGGTCAGCTCTCCACCGCGGCGGGCACCTCGTCGGCGTTGCGAGGCCGCACCCAGATCCAGTGCACGACGGCGAGCAGGAGCAGCCAGACGACACCCACGACGAGCGCCACGCGGGTGTCCTCGCCGAAGGCGAGCAGCACGAACACACCCAGCATGAACGCGATCGTGAGGTACTGCCCGTAGGGCCAGAACGGCACCGGGAACTTCAGCGCCGCGGTCTGCTCCGCGCTCATCCGGCGCCGCGACCGGACGTGGGAGAGCAGGATCATCAGCCACACCCAGACGGTGGCGAAGGTGGCGATCGAGGCGATGATCACGAACACCCGCTCGGGGATCAGGTAGTTCAGCAGCACGCCGCCCAGCAGCGCCACCACCATGATCACCACCGTCATCCACGGCACCCCGTTGCGGGACACCCTGGCCACGATCGCGGGAGCCTGCCCGCGCTGCGCCATGCCGTACATCATCCGGCCCGCGCCGAAGATGTCGCTGTTGATCGCCGACAGCGCGGCGGTGATGACGACGACGTTGAGCACCGCGGCCGCCGAGGTCATGCCCAGGCCCTCGAAGATCTGCACGAAGGGGCTGCCCGAGGAGCTGATCGACTGCCACGGCGTGATCGACATGATCACCCCGAGCGTCAGCACGTAGAACAGCAGGACCCGGACCGGGACGGTGTTGACCGCGTGCGGGATCGTCCGCTCCGGCTGCTCGGCCTCGCCCGCGGTGATGCCGATGATCTCGGTGCCGCCGAAGGCGAACATCACCACCGCGAAGCACAGCACGAAGCCCTCGGCGCCGTTGGGGAAGAAGCCGCCGTGCGACCACAGGTTGCTCACCCCGACCGCGCCGCCGTGCGCGCTGCCGAGGGCGATCAGCGCGATGCCGCCGGCGATCATCGCGATGATCGCGGCGATCTTGACCAGCGAGAACCAGAACTCGACCTCGCCGAAGACCCGGACGCTGAGCAGGTTGACCAGGCCGATCACCAGCAGCGCCCCGAGCACCCAGATCCAGCGCGGCACGTCGGGGAACCAGAAGCCCATGTAGACGCCCAGGGCGGTCACGTCTGCCACGCAGACGATGACCATCTCGAAGGTGTAGGTCCAGCCGGTCACGAAGCCGGGCAGCCTTCCGAGGTGCCTGCTGGCGTACTCGCCGAACGACCCGGGCACCGGGTCGCTGACGGCCATCTCGCCGAGCGCCCGCAGCACGAGGTAGACCGCGGCGCCGCCGATCAGGTATGCCAGCAGCGCGGACGGGCCCGCCTGCGCGATGGCCTCCGACGAGCCGTAGAAGAGGCCGGTGCCGATCGCCGAGCCCAGCGCGATGAACCGGATGTGCCGCGCGTTGAGCCCCCTGCTCAGCGCCGCCGTGGCTGCCTTCAACGTGTCCTCCTCCGGGAACGGCGGTGTTCCCCGTCGTGTTGCGACTCCGCGGTCCTGACCGGTGCTCGGGCGGTGACCGGGCGACCCCTGGAGTGTGGCGACCGAACGTCCGGGACCGGGCCGGCGCACGCCTGGAGTGTGCGCCACGGCACAGCCGGACGAGTGAGCAACTGTATAGTCCTGTATATACATCTGCGTCAAGGGGCGGTGGCAGCGAGCGCCGGCCGAACTCCGTGGGTTGTAGATCTTGGTTCGGAGTGGTGGCGGACGTGGTTGACGGGAGTTTCTGCCGCAGGAGCTGGGGATACGGATTCGGCTCGACCTGCTGGCGGCGGTTGGCCGAGTGGCAACAGGCCGGGGTGCAGGCAAGCCTGCGACGACCTGCACGACGGCTTCCTCCAATGCCGACTGCATGATCCTCGCAGCAGAACTCCCCGCCCACGCTTTCTGAAATGAACCCGGAGTGGTGAGCCGCGAGGCAGCCCCGCCGGTCACTGCGGGTCGAAGGCGCCCTCCAGCCGGTACCGCGAACCCGGGTGCAGCAGCCTCGCCGCGCTGACCAGCACGCCTTCCGACCACGTGCGGCGGTGGATCAGCAGGCAGGGCTCGGAAGCGTCGATGCCCAGCGCGGCGCAGTCCTCCGCGGTGCCCAGCACCGCCTCCACCACGTGCTCACCCCGGCCCAGGGGCGCGATCCTCGAGAGGTAGTCGTTCGGCGTGCGCTCGGTGAAGTCCTGGGCCAGGTAGTCGGGGGCCAGCGCCGGGTTGACGTGCCGGTCCTCCAGCTGGATCGCCACGTCCTCCTCGAAGTGCACTATCCGCGAGTGGAAGACCGGGCCGCCCTCCGCGATGCCGAACAGCCCGTGCACCCTCGCGTCGGCGGGCTCCTCCCGCACGAGCAGGACGTCGGTCCGGTGCCGGTGCCCCCTGCGGCTCACCTCGTCGGCGATGTTGCGGACCTCCACCAGCGCCGAGCTGCCCTTGCGCTCGGCGACGAACGACCCGACGCCCGCGTGGCGCACGACCACGCCCTCGGCGCTCAGCTCCCGAAGTGCGCGGTTGATCGTCATCCGCGAGAGCCCCAGCGACTGCACCAGCATGCTCTCCGACGGCAGCAACTCGCCCTCCGGCCACCGGCCGCTGCTCACCTGCTCGACGATCAGGTCCTTGAGCCGCTGGTAGGCCGGGGCGGCTCCGGGTGAGCTCGCCCTGAACAGCGCGGCGACGTCCATCGCGTCAATGGCCACACTGGATCACCGCCCGGCTGCTCGGTCACGTCCGTCCGGGCGAGTCTATCCGGCCGGGCGGCACGGTAGGGCTGACGAGGCGGTTCGGCTCGACGCGGCGGTTCGGCCTGGTGCGGCGCCACAGT
Source organism: Saccharopolyspora erythraea NRRL 2338 (assembly GCF_000062885.1). NCBI lineage: Bacteria > Bacillati > Actinomycetota > Actinomycetes > Pseudonocardiales > Pseudonocardiaceae > Saccharopolyspora > Saccharopolyspora erythraea. Next base: position 3,535,520 of record NC_009142.1, read on the forward strand.
GGACGGAATCGTCGTGTCAGAAGCCGTACTGCAGGACGAGCGGCAGGTCGTGGTCGCGGAGGCGGTCGAGCACCAGCCGCTCGTGCGGAACGGTGGAGTCGGGCAGCGAGTCCAGCGGGAACCACCGCAGCTCAGCCGCCTTGTCCGGCTCGAGCCGGCGCGGCTGCGTCCCACCGCCGGTATTCGAAGAAGAAGTCGACGCGTTCGTCGATCGGCCGGCCGCGCTTGGTGCGGTGCATGACCGTGAGCGGGACGAGGTCATCGGGTGCCACCGCGATGCCGAGCTCCTCGGCGACCTCCCGGCGCGCCGCCTCGGTGACCGGCTCGCCCTTCTCCACGTGCCCGGCCGCGCCCCACGCCCAGTGGCCGTCCATGTAGCCGGTGTTGCGCCGCAGTTGCAGCAGCACCTGACCCGGGTGCTCCCCGCTGCGGAACAGCACGTACACCGACGGCACGACCTGGAAGCGCTTGCGCATGAGGACGAGCCTAGACGCGGTCGGGTCGTCGTCGGACGGGGCGAAGCGGGTGAATCATGGGGAGTGACCCCGCGGGATGACATGTCGTCGACAAGGGCGACGCGAGATCGGAGAAACAGCCGTCCGGCTCATCGCTGATGAACAGCCGGGTGTCGAACATCCTTGGGGGGCAACGCCGAAATCTCGGCCCCCGCAACCCCTCGGATGCGGTGCTTCACGGTGCTTTCCCACTAGTGGAAGGGAAAGCACCGCGAAGCAGGGCGGCGACCACGTGCGGGTTCACGCCCCGGTCAGCAGGGTGCCCTCGAAGCTCTCCAGCGCGGTGCGGAAAGGCCCGGGCTCGACCCCGAAGGGGCCGTGCAGCGGATGCATCAGCTGCAGCGAGACGAAGATCGTGAAGCCGAGGGTGAGCGTCAGCAGCACCATGGTCGCGATGTTGGCCGCGGTCGGGCTGATACCGATCAGCAGCGGGAAGGTCACCATGAGCAGCGCGCCGATGATGCTGGCCACCAGCAGCACCGTGTTGAAGACCTGGTCGTCGGTGGCCTGCTCGACCCGCTCCCGGTGGTTCTCGTCGATCACGCGGATGTTCTGCAGGGCCTGCTCCCGCGCGGACTTCTGCTGCTCGGTGTCGGCGGGCAGGTCGGTCACCTCCGCGCGCATGGACGCCAGGACCGCGTCCACCTCCGGGTCGGTGCGGCCCTGGTCCAGCGCCGCCCACTCGTGCTCGGCGACGCGGGTCGCGTAGCGCGCCGCCAGCGACCGGATCGTCGACGCCGCGGGCTCGGGTGCCGAGCTCACCTGCCAGTACGTGTCGGTGAGCGCGTTGGCCTCGGTGGTCGACGCCTTCTCGATGTCGTCGCCGTCCTGCCAGGCGAACACGATGTAGAACGCGAGCACGACGGTGAACAGCGCGTTGAGCACGCCGCCGACGAACGACAGCGAGTCGGAGTCGGAGTCAGGACGGGTCGGGCCGGCTCTTTTCCGGCGCTTGCCCAGGACCAGCAGTCCCGCGACGAGGAGGGCGGGCAGGACGACGACGAGCAGCATGAGGAACAACTTGAGATCCCGGATTTCTCGTGCAGACGGGGAATCACGGCGGACGAGTCGATGCGCCGTGCGGTCGCGCAGCGCGCGACACCGCGATGGTAGCCCCGGCCGGGAGCCGGAAAAGCCTTGTGCGGAACCGGATCCGCCAACTTCATCAGTTCGAGTGATCTTGGATTGCGGCCTCGGCCGCGCGACGCCATTCCGACCGGCCCACCGAACCCGAGAAAACAGCCCGGGAGCTGGACATACGCCTTCGGTGCTGCGGTCAAACCCGGCTGCGTGCAAAGGGATTTCCGGCGGATAACGTCGACCGCGTCGACTTCCCAGCAGACCCGTCGCCGGGCACCGGCAGGTGCACCCGGCGTGGTCGCGTTCCGAATCAGGGGCTCGTTTCCGGTGATCCGTTCGAGGAGAACACGTGCGCTGGCCGCCAGCGGCATCCGGCTGTCGCTGGTGCTGCTGGCGAGCGCGTTCATGGTGGTGCCGGTGACCGCGTCGCGGGACGTGCCGGTGCGCAGGCTCGACGAGGGCCACCAGGCCCGGACGGGCTCGGTGACGGTGGGAGACCGGCTCGGTGGCCGTGGCTCCTCGTCGGCGCGGCTGGACCTCCCGGCCGGCGCGAGGATCGTCGAGGCCGACCTCACCTGGACCGGCACCGACGCCCACTGCGGGGCCGGAGCCGGATGGCTGCTCTCCACGGGCCTGCAGGCCCCTTCGCTGGTCCTCGGTTCGACGCGGGTCAGCCCGCAGAGCGTCACCGCGGGGGCCGGTGGGCGGCCGTCGTCGGCCCGCGCCGACGTGTTCGACGAGCTCGCCCGCCTCGTCGGCGACCGCGGAGTGACGGTGGTCGTCGGTGGACCTTCGTGCGTGGAGGGGTGGTCCCTGCACGTCGTCTGGACGATCGAGGTCCCCGACCCGGCGATCTCGGCCGCCGGCCGGATCGACCGCGGGTCGGCGCACCCCGGGGACGTGGTGAGCCACGACGTGGTGGTCACCAACACCGGTGGAACGGAACTGCACGACGTGCTGGCGGAGTTCGACATCGGCGCCGGATGCCGCAAGCCCCTCGGGGTCCTCGCGCCAGGAGCGACGGTTCCGGTCTCATGCGCCGGCGCGGTCGGCGAGCGCGACGCGCCGGTGGCGGCCCGGGTCCGGGGAACCAGCGCCGACGGCAGGACGGTGACCGCCCGGACCGCGGACGTCGTCCGCGTGCTGCGCCCGGCCCTGGAGCTGGCGGTCGCGCGGCAGCACGGCATGGTGCTGGAGGGCGACGACGCGGTGCACGAGCTGACGCTCCGCAACAGCGGCAACACCGAACTTTCCGGGCTGTCGCTGACCGGAGACGGCGCGCGGTGCGGTCCACCGCCGGTGACCCTGGGGCCGGGCGAGCGACGGCAGATCCGCTGCTCTGTCCGGGCGGGTTCGGGTGAAGCCGTGAGCAACCTGACCGCGTCCGGACGCGACGCACTCGGCGCGGTGGCGGCGGATTCGTCATCGGTCACGACGAAGGGCGTGCGCCCGAGCATCGCCCTGGAGGTCTCCGAAGCCGGCACCGGGACCGACCGCGACGGCCGGGCGGAGGTCGACGTGCGGGTGCGCAACACCTCGCCCATCCCGCTGGACCGCGTCGTCGTCGGAGGTGAACCGGCGGACTGCCGCGAGGACATCGGGTGGCTCGACGCCGGTGAGAGCTCCGAGTACCGATGCCGGGTGGCGCGGGGCACCGCCGTCGCGCTGTCGGTGTCGGGTCGGCCGGTGATCGACGGCGTGGTGGCCGATGTGAGCCACACCGTCCGGACCACGGCGGTCCTGCAGGTGACTTACGCCGTGAACCCGGGCCGTGCGGGCCGCCCCGCGGCGGCGGTCGTGCCGCAGGAGCGCGAGCGCGTGGGTGGCGGCGGGCCGCTCGAATCACCCGAGCGGACGGCGGGTTTCATCGGCATCCTCGGCGCGCTGGTGATGATGGTGAGCGTCGGAGCGCTCTCGACGGCGAGCCGCGCGAAGCGGTGACCGGCCCCCGGCGTTTCCTTCTTCTCCGTGTTCTCAAAAGGTTTTTGTTGTCGGCTGCCGTGTCCGGCAGCCCGTCCAAGGAGGTGGATGCATTGCAGCGCAAGGTTTCCGTGGTCGCGGGGCTCGCGGGTGCCGTCCTGATCACCGGGTTCGCCGCCACGGCCGCTTCGGCCGCCACGGGTGAGGTGACGGTCTTCGAGACGGAGACCACGCGGCTCACCACGTACGCGGATCCCTCGGGGTGCCACAAGCTCCCGTTGGCCGCGCACGTGCTCAACAACCACACGGACAGGCCGGTCCGGATCTACGGCGACCCGTTCTGCGCCGGCCCGAGCGTGACGGTGCAGCCCGGCTTCGGTTCGCACGTCGCGCCGGGCAGCGGCAGCTTCTCGGTCTGATCCGCGATCCGCGTCCAGCGGTGGAGCGGCGCCCGGCGGCGTGCGGCGCTCCACCGGTACCGAAGTCCAGCGCGCGAGCGCGCGCACTCGATCGAGGGGGAACTGTGGCAGACGTCGATCTGGTCGTGGTCGGTTTGGGTTACGTGGGGCTGCCGCTGGCCAGGCGGGCCTGCGAGGAAGGGCTCTCGGTGCGTGGACTCGACGTGCGCGCCGAGGTCGCCGAGGGGCTGAACGACGGGCGGTCGCACGTCGACGACGTCCCGGACTCGGCGGTCGCGGGGATGCGGGCCGCGGGCTTCGCGGCGACCACCGACACAGCGGTGATCTCGCGCGCGGAGGCGGTGGTGCTGTGCGTGCCCACCGGGCTCACCGCCGACGGGGAACCGGATCTCGGTTCGGTCCGAGCGGCCGCACGAGCGGCGGCGCCGCACCTGCGCCCCGGGATGCTGGTGGTGCTGGAGTCGACGAGCTACCCGGGCACCACCGAGGAGGTGGTGCGGCCGATCCTCGAAGCCGGCAGCGGACTGCGCGTCGGCGAGGACTTCCACCTGGCCTACTCGCCGGAGCGCATCGACCCGGGCAACAAGCGCTTCGGGCTGCGCAACACGCCGAAGGTCGTCAGCGGCTGCACCCCGCTGTGCGCGAAGTCGGCCGTCGCCTTCTACGGCAGGTTCGTCGACACCCTGGTGGTCTCGCGCGGCACGCGCGAGGCGGAGATGGCCAAGCTGCTGGAGAACACCTACCGCTACGTCAACATCGCGCTGGTGAACGAGGTGGCGCTGTTCTGCGACAAGGTCGGCATCGACGTCTGGGACGTGATGCACTGCGCCGCGACGAAGCCGTTCGGGTTCGCTCCCTTCGCACCAGGGCCGGGCGTAGGCGGGCACTGCATCCCGGTCGACCCGCTGTACCTGTCGAGCAAGGCCGAGGCGGAGGGCTTCACCTTCGACATGCTGGCCGCGGCGCGCTGGATCAACGGGCGGATGCCCGGGCACGTCGTGGACCGGGCCGTCAGCATGCTCGCGGGGATGGGCAAGTCCGTGCGGGGAGCCGAGGTGCTGCTGCTCGGTGTCGCCTACAAACCCGACATCTCCGATACCCGCGAGACTCCCGCGCTGCCGGTGGCGCGCGAGCTGCTGGCCCGCGCGGCGTCTGTGACCTATCACGATCCGCACGTCACCGGCTTCGCGGTCGACGACGTGGAACTGCCGAGAGCTGAGGAATTGTCGGCCGCTCTGAGGAATTGCGATCTGGCGATCCTTCTCCAGGACCATTCGAGTTATGACCACGCGGTGCTCGCCGCCGCGGAATGCGTGCTTCTCGACACCCGCGGCCAGGTCGCGGGTGAACGAGTCACTTTGCTGTGACCCCAGTACATCGTTCTGTCCGAGGTGGACGTTCCTCTGGATCACCATAACGTGTGAATGACGGGATCTGATCAAGGAATATAGGCTTGCGCTGGGCTTCGTGGGGAAGTTCAACGCGAGGCGGCGTACTCGTCGATCCGGCTGATCGCAGTGGTGTGGATCTGAGCGTGGACGTCGTTTTTTCGCAGCACTATCCGATGGGAAAGGAAGTTCTGGTCTTATGACTACGGCCATCGCCAGCGACCGTCTGAAGAAGCGCTTCGACAGGTGGGACTTCGACGGCAACGGTGCTCTGGAGCGGGCGGACTTCGAGAAGGAGGCCCAGCACATCGCGGAGGCCTTCGGCAAGGACGCCGGTGCCGCTGAGGTCCAGACGCTCAAGAACGCCTTCGGCGGGCTCTTCGACTACCTGGCCAAGGAAGCCGGTGTCGGCTCGGACGGCTCCCTCACCGAGGAGCAGTTCATCCGCGTCACCGAGAACCTCATCTTCGAGCAGGGCGAGGCCAGCTTCAACCGCGTCCTCGGCCCGGTGGTCAAGGGCATCGTGGGGATGTGCGACAAGAACGCCGACGGCCAGATCAACGCCGACGAGTTCGCGGCGTGGCTGACCGCACTGGGCATGAGCAAGGCGGAGGCCGCGGAGGCCTTCAACCAGGTGGACACCAACGGCAACGGCGAGCTGTCGCTCGACGAGCTGCTCACCGCCGTGCGTGACTTCCACTTCGGACGCCTGGACGTCGAGCTGCTCGGCTGATCCTGCCGACGGCTGCGCGGGAAGACTCCTGAACGAACAGCGGCCGGTGCACCGGATTCGATCCGGTGCACCGGCCGCTGCCGCGTTCAGCGGGGTTGGGGACGGAAAACCTCAGGCTCGCGGCTATTGGGCGTGAGTGACGTGCGGGACCAGGTGTTCGGGCCGGGGGGAGCCTCGGGCTGTCGGCCCTTCGGCGAGGGGGTGTCGGGTTGCCGGCGCACTTCGATGAGGCCGGGGCGTTCGAGGGGCAGCCGCTGCCATGTTCGGTCGTAGTCCGGAGAACTGCGGCACAGCTCGACTCGGGGCACACCTTCACCAAGCTTGGGAATTCCGCCAGAGCAGCGAAACCGCCCGCTGTGAAGGCGCGAGGGAGCGGAACTCGGCTTGGTAGCGGGGCATGGGCACGATCAGACCGGCACGTCAGTCGGCGCCTCAACCGTCGCCCGGAGAGGCCGGTGCGTCAGGTGTGGCTGCGGTCTCTTGCCGCTGTGACGCGTGGTCCTGGCGGGGGAGCAGGAGCGGTGTCGCCAGGATGAGCAGCCCGGCGACCGCGATCGCGGTGCGAGGGCTGGTGGTGCTCGCCAGCACGCCCCACAGGGCGGTCATGACCGCGATGGTGAGGTTGCCGGTGACCGACCAGGCGGACAGGGTGCGGGCGAGCCGGTCCGGCGCGATCTGCTCGAGGCGGTAGGTGGCGAAGATCGGGTTGAACACGCCCACACACGTGATCAGCGCGAGTTCGACAGCGATCACCAGGACGAGCCCGGTGGTGCCGGGGTGGACGAAGGCCAACCCGACCAGCCAGCACGCCCGCAGCGCTCCAGTGGTGAGCATCGTCCGGTGCCGCCCGAACCGCGCGACGAGAGGGTGGGCGAGGCGTGCACCGATGAGACCACCGATGCAGGGCACGCCGAACGCCAGGCCGTACTGCAGGGGCGTGAAACCGAGCCGGCCCAGCATGAGAACGGCGAGCAGCGGCGCGGTCGCCATGATCAGGCCATTGACCAAGATCGTGTTGAAGAACAGCGGGCGCAGCGCCGGGTGGGCCAGGATGTAGCGCCATCCTTCGAGAACGTCGCGGGGACGCAGCCGTGATGTCCCGGTTCGCGCGGGGTGCGGCTCCCCGCCACCGATCGCGCGGATTGCCGATGCCGAAAGCAGGTAGCTGACCGCATCGGCCACCACGGTCGTCACCGGGCCGAACAACCCGATCGCGGCCCCGCCCAGCGGTGGGCCGAGCGCGGTCGCGGTCCAGGCGGTGGACTCGAACCTCCCGTTCGCGACGAGCAGGTCCTCCCGCCGCACGAGCGCTTTCAGGCACGCTCCGCTCGCCGCCCGGAAAGCGATGTCGGCCGCGGCGACGGCGACCGACACCACCAGGAGCTGCGCGAAGCTGAGCAGGCCCAGCGCGAAGGCCGCGGGCACGCTCATCACCGCCGCGAACCGGATCAGGTCCGCCGCGATCATCACCGGGCGCTTGCGGCGGAACTCCACCCACGGGCCGAGCGGCACCGCCACCACCGCGCCGACCGCCATCCCCGCCGCCGCCAGCGCCGACACCTCCGCCGGCCCGGCGTGCAGCACCAGGACCGCGATCAGGGGGAATGCGTCGAACGCGAACCGCGTGCCGAACGTGCTGACCGCGTAGGCCGCCCAGAGCCACCCGAACCGCCGCCCCAGCGACCGCCTGCCCACCATCCCCGCGCCCCCTCGCCGACTCGCGTACGTGGCATTCGACCAGCGACACCGAAGCGAGCGGCGAGGAGGGTGGAGTCACCCCGGCCCGCGAGCCAAAGCAAAGCACAACCCGTGAGTCTTTTGGGCCGCTATGGCAACCACAGAAGACTCACGGGTGCGTCCGCCCTTCGCTTCAGCCGGCGGGGACCAGTGCCGGGGCGAAGCCGATCGGGAGTTCCGGGCGCAGGTCCAGGTCGGCCCCGGTGACCGGTGACGTGGTGCTGATCAGGATGTTGTAGTGGTTGGGGAAGTGGCACGCGTCGAAGCCGAGCACGGTGCCGACGACGGTGTCGCCCACCCAGAACTGGTCGCCGCGGTCGATCACCCCGGCGCAGGCGATCTCGGCGAACCCGAGGAAGCCGACCCGGTCGATGCGGGCGCCGGGCGCGGTCTCGCGGTGGTCGGTCGTGACCAACTCGTGCACCTCGCCGCGACGCATGCACCGGCTGGCGTGCGGTTCGAGCGACATCCCGCGGTCGTCGCGCCGGTGCAGCAGCACCTTGACGAGCGTTCCGCGTACCGCGCGCTTCGCGCCGTCCTCGTCGTGGTTCATGATCCCTCCAGGTCCGTCAGTGCGGTGCTCGGCCGTTCGGCGCGGTATGCGGCTTCGACCAGCTCCAGTGCCGCGAGGCCGCCGTCGCCGGTGCGGGGTGCCGCGAGGGCGTCGGTGAAGTCGTCGAGGATGCCCGCGTACTCGTGCCAGAGCGAGGACTTGAACTCGGGGTGGCCTTCCAGCATGTCGGCGCGCAGCGTCGAACCGTCGTCCAGGACGAGTTCGACGTCCTTGGTCTCCCCCGGGTGCGACCAGTCGAGTTCGACCACCGCATCGACGCCGGTGCCGGAGCGCAGCGCGATGCGCGCCTGCCGGTCGGTACCGGTCCCGTCGCGGGTGATCTCCGATTCGACCACCTCGGCGTCGCCGAGGAACAGGCGGACGAGGTCGAACGCGTTGGGACCGTTGTCGGCAACGCAGCCGCCGCCGCAGCGCGCGGCGTCGAGGTACCAGGTGTCCTGCCCGATGTGCTCCTCGATGAGTTCGAGGTAGCGCACCGTCATCGACCGGATCGGCGTCCCCGTGGCGCGTTGGCGGGCGAGCAGGGCCCGCACGTTGCGGTTGTAGCGGCGGTGGAAGGCGGTGAGGAGCGCGACCTCGCGCATGCGCGCGAGCGCGTCCAGCTCCCGTCCTTCGGCGGCGGAGAGCGTCAGCGGCTTCTCCACGCACACCGCGAGTCCGGCCAGCAGCGCGTCCCGGCAGATCGCACCGTGCGCGTCGTTGGGCACGGTGACCACCACCGCGTCGAGCTGGGCCTGCGCCATCATCGTGCGGTGGTCCGCGTAGCACGCGACGGTCCCGCGGTGCGGATCGAGCGCGGCGTCCCGGACATCGCACACCGCCGCGAGCTCCCACGCGCGGGACGACTCGATGGCGGCCAGGTAGAACCTGGAGATCACGCCCAGGCCGACGACCGCGATGCGCCTGGCGGTCATCGGTGCTCACCGGCCGGTTCGGCACCGAGCCCGAGCCGGACGAGATCGGCGTGCAGACCGGCCGGAACCGGCACGCCCTCGCGCAGGCGGCTCTGCGCGCGCTCGGCCTCCCACCAGCCCGGATACCGCACGTCGGCGTGTCCGGGTGCGGGTGGGCAGGCGTTGATCGTCTCGAACAGCGCCCTGGCGGCGCCGGCGAAGTCGCGGTCCGGGCGCAGCAGCCGCGGTGCGATGGCGATGGCGGAGAAGCCGATGTCGTCGTCGCGACCGTGCGGACGCCCGTCGCCGTCGAGCGCCTCGGGTGCCGGGCCGAGTCCGGCGCCGGGCAGCAGCGCGCCGAGCAGCTCGACCACCAGACCCAAGCCGAAACCCTTGTACGCGCCGGTGTCCTGGTCGCCGCCGAGCCAGTTGAGGTACGCCTCGCCGCGGTCGAAGGCGGCCGGATCGGTCACCGCCGCGCCGGAGGAGTCCACCAGCCAGCCCGGCGGGACCGGCTCGCCACGTGCCGCGGCGGTGCGGACCCGCCCGGTGGGCACCACCGTCGTGCTCATGTCGAGCACGAACGGATGCCCGGGCAGCGCCGGGGCGGCGACGCTGAGCGGGTTGGTGCCGAGCATGGCCGGCGTCCCGCCCGGCGGCCGGGCGATGCGCTGACCGCCGCAGTTGCCCGCCAGCACACCGATCACGCCGCGTTCGGCCGCCCGCGCGGTGTGGAAACCGGCGCAACCGAAGTGCGTGGCGTCGCGCACCGTGACCAGCCCGATCCCGTGCTGGGCGGCCCGGTCGGCCGCCGAGTCCATCGCTTCGGCCGCCGACCAGAGCCCGAGCGCGCGGCGCGAGTCGACCACCGCGCACGCGCCGAGGTCGGTCAGCACGCGCGGTTGCGCGGCGGGGTCCACCCTGCCGCTGTCGAACAGCGGCAGGTACAGGCGGGTCAGGTTGAACAGGCCGTGCGCCTCCAGGCCGGTGAGGTCGCCGTAGCAGAGCGCGCTCGCCGCCGTGTGCGCCCGGTCGGCCGGGACGCCCCTCTCGGCGAACAGCCGGGTGGTGAACGAGAGCAGGTCGGCGTAGTCCACCCGCACCACGCCGTTCCGGCGTGCCGCGGGCACTTCGTGCAGCGTCATGGGCGGTTTCCGTTCGGTTGGTCCTTGCAGTCCTTCACGAAGTCGATGAGCACGTCGGCGACGGCCGACGCGAACTCCTCCAGTTCGGCCAGCTCGGCGAACTCGCCTTCGGCGTGGGCGTTGTTGCGGTCGAGGGATCCCGGCCCCAGCACCGCGGTGGCGGTGCCGGGCACGCCGTCCATCCAGATGGCGTCGCAGGTGAAAGCGGGTTCGTCGTCGGGCCATCGGCGCAGCCCGGACCGTTCGAGGAGCTCGGCGGCCCACGGCTCGGTGCCGCGCAGGCACGGGAGGCCGCGCTTGTGCCATTCCAGAGTGGTGATGGCCGCGCAGTCGGCCGCGGTGCGACCGAACTCCCTGCTGCCGGCGAAGCGCGTCGCGAAGGAGTGCAGGCCGCTCCGCAGTGCCTCGGCGACCGCCTGTTCCAGCTCGGCGCCTTCGGACGACGTCGCGTACGACAGGTTGAGCAGCAACCGTCCCGAGCCGTAGACGCGGTTGTGCATGTCGCCGGTGTGCAGCCCGGCGACGCACACCCGTCCCGGCCGCGTGCCGGAGTCGAGCTCGGCGGCGAGGTGCTGTGCCAGGAACCCGAGGAGGACGGTCGCGTTGTGCCCGGTGTCGGGCCGGTCGTCGATGGCGCCCTCCCCGTCGACGCGCACGCAGGCGGTCATCGCGGCCGTGGACCGGGTCAGGTAGCGCAGCCCGGTCGGCTCGCAGAAGACGTTGAGCCGGCCCACGAATCCGGACTCGACCAGCGGGCGGGTGCCGAAGGTGCCCATCGCGCCGCCCTCTTCTCCCGACACGACCTGCACCAGCACCGCGATGTCGCGGCCCACAGCGACTTCCCGCGCCATCGCGGCCCTGATGCCCGAGAGCAGAGCCACGGCGGGCCCCTTCGCGTCGATGGCGCCGCGCCCGGTGAAGCGGGAACCGTTGAACGACACGGGTTCCATCCCGGAGACGGTGTCCAGGTGCACGTTGAACATCACCGTTCGCTCCACCGGCAGCGCCGCGCCGAGCCGCATCACCAGGCTCGGCTGCTGGGACAGGAAAGACGGGTCGCGCGCGGCGTCGCGGACGGTCAGCGGCACGTCGGGACGCGTCACCGCCGCGAGCGGAGGGCTCGCGTGGCGCACCCGGCGCAGGCCGATGGCCTCGGCCGCACGGGCGTACTCGTCCTGCGCCAGCCACATCCGGGTCTGCTCGGCGACGGAGGCGGCCTCCAGCGGACCGACCGTGCACGTCGAGAGCAGGTTCAGCAGCAGCTTGCGGTCGGACTCGGCCAGCAGGCCCGCCACTACGCCACCCCCGGACCGCGCGACTGCGCCGCGGAAGTCGTCGTCTGCTGGACGAGCTGCCGGAGCCGCTGCCCGGCACGCACGAACAGCTCCGCGGAGTCGCCGTGGGCCCGCAGCCCTTCGTGGGGCCTCGTGGCCAGATGCGGTTCCAGCGAGAGCCACCCGGTGTAGCCTGCGTCGCCGAGCATCCGCAGGCATTCGGCGACGCCCGCGTGGCCCTCGCCGGGCAGCGTGTACCCGACCCCGTTCGGCGTCGCCACGGCGTCCTTGACGTGGACGTGCGCGACGTGCGGCAGGACGCGGCCGAGCATCGTGACGGCGTCGTAGCCGTGGGCGACTCCGTTGCCCGTGTCGAAGAGCAGCCGCAGCGCCGGGCTGCCGACCTCGTCGAGCAACCGCAACATCCGGTCGGCGTCGGTACCGGCCCAGCCTGAGCAGTTCTCGTGCAGCAGCACCAGACCGGCCTGTTCCGCGCGTTCGGCCAGACGCCGGATCCGGGTGATGACCCGGTACGCCCAGTCCTGCTCGTCGAGTTCGCCGCCGGGGTAGGACATGATGCGGATGAACCGGGTTCCCAGCGCCGCGCACTGCGCGGTGAGCACGTCGAGCTCGGCCAGGTCGTGATGGAAGGAACCCGTGATCGGGCGGGCCCAGTTGCCGATCCGCGAAGCCAGGCACACCACTTCGAGCCCGGCCTCGCGCACGGCGTCGCGCACCGCCTCGAACCCGCGCGGGTCCAGGTCGGCCATCGCGACACCGTCCACTGTGCGCAGTTCGATCGCACGCCAGTCGAGGCGCCGCAGCGCCGATATCTGCCCCGCGAGACCGACGTCGGCCTCGTCGCCGATTCCGGTGAGCGCGAACGCGTTGTGCGGATGGGGTTTCACGTCGAGATCTCCTCCGAGGTCGAGCCGCGAGCGGTCTCCTTGGCTTCGCACATCAGCCGGATCGCCTCGCTGTGGAGCTGGAAACCGGCCTCGGCCGAGGGTTCGCCGGACTGGAAGGCCCGGTACGTCGCGACGACGAACGCGGTCAGCGCGTCGTCCCGGAACACGTGGTGCGCGCGCCGCGGACCGTCGACGGTCAGCTGCGCGTGGTCGTCGTTCTCGCTCAGCGGGTAGTGCCCGGTGGCCGAACCGCGCTCGAACTCCAGCCGCACCCTGCGCTGCTGCACCGGCGAGGTGAGGTCGGAGAAGATCTCGCTGAGGACCCCGGACTCGTGCCCGAGGGCGAGACGTGCGCTGCCCATCCCGGGCAGCACGACGTCGTCGCCGACCCGCATGTCGGTCCGCTCGGCCGAGAGCAGCCGGGCCGGTCCGGCGAGGCAGAGCACGACGCCGAGCGAGTGCGGCACCTCCACGTCGAAGGCGGTGGGGTGCCCGTTGGTGCTCAACGAACGGGAGAAGCGGGGCTTGTGCTGGGTGAAGGTGATCGCGCGCAGCGCTCCGAACGGCTGCTCCCGCACCAGCTCGGCCAGCCGGCGGGTCAGCTCGGAGGCCAGCCAGTGCGCGACCACCACCACTTCCAGCCCCAGCTCGCGCCGCAACCGGTCGATGCGCAGCAGTTCGTCCAGGCCGGTCGCCAGCGGTTTCTCCACCACGAGCTTGCGGACCCCGAGCGCGCCCAGCTGCCTGATGACCTCCAGCCGCGCGACGGGAGGCGTGCAGACGTGGGCCACAGTGGACTCCGGATCGGTGGTGGCCACCGCCGCGGCGAGGGAGTCCCGCACGCTCAGGCCCGGCACGCGCTGCCCGGCTTCCTGGCGCGGATCCCAGGCGGGTACCGGGCCCGGGGCGATGAGCCCCTGCTCGCACGACCGGGCGCGGGCGAGCACGCGCAGGTGCAGGCCGACCCCGGCGCGGCCGAGTCCGACCACGAGTGGTTGCAGCATCGTTCTCCGTAGACGTCGGCGTCGATTCGGGTGGAAGGAGAAAAGGTGCGCCCGGCCGTGTCGTGGCGGAAGCCGGGAACGCGGTTCGCGGACGCGGCGAGGCGGTCCGGCCGGACACCATAGCGAGTGTTTTCCGAGGCGCCGCAACCGACTCCGGAACCAACGGCCGATCCTCACCGCAACGGGTGAAAAACTCCGTTGTGAGGGAACTTTGCTTTTCAGCCGAACCGCGCGTCCGCTAGCTTCGTCGGCGAAGATCAGCTACTGGGTGTGGAGAGTGGTCGAATTGTCCCGCTGGTTTCGCGGGCAGGACCCTGCTGGGTCGGACACCGAGGACGCGGAGGTCGATGACCCGGGATCGGCGGCCACCGCTGTGCGGGCACTGGAACCGGTTCCCTTCTTCTCGCAGGCCGCGTCGTTCGAGAGCGCGTGGGCGCTGATCCGGGAGCGGATCGGCGCGGTTTTCGACAACGGGAAATTCTCGCACGGCGCGCAGGTCGCGGAATTCGAGGAAGCGCTGGCTGCATATACCGGCGCTCGATACGCCATCGGGGTCAACAGCGGTACCGACGCGCTGGTGCTCCTGCTGCGCGCCTGCGGGCTGCGGCCCGGCGACGAGGTGGTGGTGCCCGCCTTCTCGTTCGTGGCGACCGCGTCGTCGGTCGTGCTCGCCGGAGGCAGACCGCGGTTCGCCGACATCGATCCGGCCACCTACGCCCTGGACCCCGCCGAGGTCGACAGGAGGGCAGGCCCGGACAGCCGTTTCGTGCTGCCTTCGCACCTGTTCTGGCAGATGGCGGACATGACGGGACTGGCCGAAGCCGCCGCCGCGCACGACCTGACCGTCGTCGAGGACAGCGCCGAGGGCATCGGCATGCGCCAGGGCGGGGTGCACGCGGGCCTGCACGGCGCGGGCGGCGTGCTGTCGTTCTTCCCGAGCAAGACGCTCGGCGCGATCGGCGACGCCGGCGCGGTGCTCACCGACGACCCCGAGGTCGCCGAACTGGTCTCCGGACTCCGCCACCACGGGCGGCTCGGCCGGACGCTGGACAATTTCCCCGGGATTTCCACCGAGACCGCGCTGCCGGGGATGAACAGCAAGATGGACGACATCCAGGCCGCGGTCCTGCTGGCCAAGATGACATTCCTCGACCGCGACATCGCGCGCCGGGCGATGCTGGCCGAGGCATATCGGCAGCGGTTGCGCGACATGCCGGGAATTGTGCGCATCCCCGAATCGGCCGAACGCGGACCGGGCTCGAACACCGTTTTCTACGTCTACCTGATCGAGGTGGAACGGCGTGACGAGCTGGTCGAGCACCTGACGTGGCGCGGAATAGGGACCGAGACCTACTACCCGGTCCCGCTGCACCTGCAACCCTGTTTCGCCGAGCTCGGCCATGCCGAGGGCGATTTCCCGCACGCGGAGGCCGCCTGTTCGCGCGCGGTGGCGCTGCCGCTCTACCCGGACCTCGGCGTGGACCAGGTCGACCGGGTGTGTGAAGCGATCGGCGAGTTCTGCACCGGGAGGAACGCGTGAATTCCGACGAGATTCCGTTCTTCCCGCCCGACCTGTTCGAGGGCGACCGCAAGGTGCTGCTCAACCTGGTCCGCGAGATCGGCACCTCCCGCGACCAGCGCTTCATCCTCGGCGACCGGACCAGGGCGTTCGAGGAGCAGCTCCGCGCGCAGCTCGGTGCTGCCGACGTCGTCGCGTGCGGCAGCGGCACCACGGCCCTCACGCTCGTGCTGCGGGCGATGGGCATCGGTGCGGGCGACGAGGTGGTCGTCCCGGCGTTCGGCTGCGCGCCGCTGGCGTCGTCGGTGGTGAGCGTGGGCGCCGAGCCGGTTTTCGCCGACATCGACCCCGACACGATGGTGCTGGACCCCGACCGCGCGGAGGAGGGGATCTCACCGCGCACCAGGGCGGTGATGCCCGCGCACATGTTCTCGGTGATGGCCGACATGCCGCGGTTCGCCGAGCTGGCCGACCGCGCCGGCCTGCGGCTGGTCGAGGACTCGGCCGTCGCGCAGGGCGCCGTGCTGCGCGGAGTCCCTGCGGGGCTGTGGGGCGAGGCGGGCGTGTTCTCCTTCGTGCAGGTCAAGTCCTTCGGCATGCCGGGGGAGGGCGGCGCGGTCGTCACCCGCGACGACGAGATCGCCCGCGTGGTGCGGATGCTGCGCAACCACGGTCAGGACGGCAGGCAGCGCTTCGTGCACCACCTCGTCGGCTACAACAGCAGGTTCGACGAGATCCAGGCCGCCTTCCAGTCCTACCGGCTCGCGGGCTTCGCCGCCCGGTTGGAGCGCCGCGCCCGCATCGCCGAGTACTACACCGAACGGTTCGCCCCGCTGGCCGACTCGGGCGTGGTGCCTCCTCCGCCCGGCCGCGAGGGGCGTTGCTACTACGTGTACTCGGTGCAGGCCGAGCGCCGCGACGAGCTGCGCGAACACCTCGCGTCGCTGGGCATCGCCTCCCACGTGTACTACCCGGCGCCGCTGCCGATGCAGCCCGCGTTCAGCCGGTACACCGCGGAGGGACAGCGGTGGCCGAACGCGGAACGGGCGAGTCGCCGAATCCTGGCGCTACCGGTCTACCCGCACCTGACCGACGCGCAGGTGGAGCGCATCGCCGACGCGGTGTGCGAGTTCGCGGGCGAGCGGTCGGAGGCGCACGCGTGGTTCACCGCCTCCGGGCCCGCGCCGGCCGGTGAGCTGGTCTCCGACCGCGAACCCGGCCACCGCGCCGGAAGCGCGTGGGACGACGAGGACGGCAACGGCGCCGAACCGCATCAAGAACAGGACTTCACCACCGACCCGGCGGTCGCCGAGGACTCCGGTGGTGACCGGACACGAGCAGACCAGAAGGAACCGAGCAGCAAATGACGAGCGGTACCCACGTCGCACGGCCGGACACGGCGGTGCGACCGGAGAGCAAGGTCCGGAGTTACGCCCGGCTGGGCAAGCTCGACGTGTACGACTACTACCTGAGCTTCCTGGTGGTGCTCTCGGCGCTGGTCCTGCCGGTCGGCGCGCTCGGTGCGGGCACCGCGGTGATGCTGCTGGTGTACCTGCTGGGCGCGGTCTTCACGATCGTGGCGATGGTGGCGTTCGACGATCTGACCGGTTACCGGGACGGCAGCGACATCAGGAACTACGGGCCGGACGCGCCGACCCGCAAGAAGCTGCGCAAGCCGTTGGTCGCGGGCACTCTGACCCCGCGTGAAGCACTGTGGTTCGGCTGGACCACCGCCGCCGTCGGCGGGGTGCTGTGGGTGGCGGCGGTCGCGCTGGCGCCCCATCGTCCGATGTGGACGATCATCACCATCGCGGCCACGTTCGTCATCTCCCTGCAGTACTCCTACGGCGTCAAGCTGAGCTACCACGGGTTCCAGGAGGTCTTCCTGGTCGCACTGGGCGCCTCGCTCGTGGTGTCGCCACTCGGGCTCGCCACCGGTGCGTTCTCCGGTTTCCTGCTCGTGCAGTCGGTGCTGTTCGGGCTCGGGCCGCTGATGTTCGGGGTGTACTCCAACACCAACGACGTCGAGGGCGACCGCAGCGTCGGACGGCCCACCGTCGCGTCGCTGGTCTCACCCAGGGGAAACGCGGTCTTCATCGGTGCGCTGTCGGCGGCCGAGTACCTGATCGCGCTGGTGGCGTCGGCGACGGGGATCGCGCCGTGGTGGTTCGCGGTGCTGATGCTGCCCGCGGCCGCGCTGCGCGCCCGGCAGTTCCAACTCGGCTTCGGCAAGGGCGACATCATGCGCGCTCGCAAGCTCGGCTTCGCCGTGCACCGCGTGACCGTCGTGCTGCTGGTGGTGGCCAACCTGCTGGCCGGGCTGGGAATCGCGGTATGACGCCGGATCTGGACGTGGCCGTGGTCGGTGCCGGCATCGCCGGGCTGACCGCAGCGCACGAACTGCAGCGGGCCGGGCTCGCCGTCCGGGTCTACGAGGCCGAGCCGCACGTCGGCGGCAGGATGGCGAGCTTCCGCTACGAGGGCTACACGATCGACCAGGGCGCCGAGCAGATCTCCCCGCACGGCTACCGCGCGACGTGGGAGCTGCTGCGCAGGCTGGGTGTGCCGCTCGACGACATCCCGTTGATCGGCAAGTCCATCGGCATGTGGCGCGACGGGCGCGCGCATCCCGGTGTCGCCGAACGCCGCGCGCTGCTGACCGGTGCCGGGCTGTCCCCGCGGGCCCGGCTGGACCTGGCGCGGTTCCTGGCCTGGGCGTCGCGGCGCAGGCGCGAGTTCGACCCGGACCACCCCGAGGCCACACCCGCGGGCGAGGCCACGGTCGCCGCGTTCGCCCGGCGCTACCACCCCGACCTGCACGACTACCTGTTCCAGCCGGTGGCGGGCAGCTTCTTCGGCTGGGACACCACGCGTTCGGCCGCGGCGTCGATGCTGAGCCTGCTGGTCGCGGTCGGCGACGCCGCGTCCTGGCGCACCTACCGGGACGGCATGGACACCCTCGCGCTGCGGCTGGCCCGCGAGCTCGACGTGGTGGTCGGGCGCATGGTCGGCGAGGTGGTCGCCGACCGCGACTCCGCCCGCCTGTCGGTCGGCGGCGAGGTGGTGACGGCGCGCACGGTGCTGCTGTGCGTACCCGCGCCGATCGCGGCGCGGCTGCACGCCAACCCGCCTGCCGCCGAGCTGGCGTTCCTGCGGGCCTGCACGTTCACCCCGGCGCTGAAGGTGAGCTGCCTGCTCGACCGCCCGCTCACACCGGAGTCGAGCAGGCCGCTGTACGTGCTGCTGACACCGGAGGCCGAGGACGACGTGCTCTCCGGCATCATCGTCGACCACGCCAAGCACCCCGGCCGGGCGCCGGCGGGCCGGGGACTGCTCAGCCTGATGGCCAATGCCAGGACCATCCCGTCGCTGCTGGAGGCACCGGAGCAGGAGGTCGTCGCGCGGCTCACCGCCGCCGTTCCGCGCTACCTGCCCGGGTTCGGGTCGGCCAACGTCGCCAACTTCGTCCACGGCTTCCGCTACGGGCTGCCCGAAGCCACTCCGGCGGCGCTGCGGGCGCGCGCCGGGTTCATGGCGCGGCCCGTCCGTCCGGTCGACTACGCCGGTGACTGGGTGATGCTGCGTCCCGCGAGCGAGGGAGCCGTGCGCGCGGGCGCGCTCGCGGCGTCCCGAACCCTCAGCAGGCTCGGCGCGTCGCGACCGGCCGCACGAACCGCCGCATAGACCGCGCACGTGGGTCGGTCCCGGAGAGGGACGGCGCCCGAGGTCGCGTCGACGACCCACTGCGCAGGCCACTTCCGAAGAACCCCAGGAGACGAGAGCGCGTGAAACCGCACGACATGGGTGTCCTGTTCGACGAGTGCGCGCAGCGCGGGACGGACACGAGGGTGCACCTGGACCGCCCCTTCGACATCGCCCCGGACGGCGGTCGCGACCACGACGTCGCGTCGCTGGCCGCGCTGGTCCGCGACGCCGCCGGCTGGCTCGCGGCGGCCGGGGCCCGGCGCGCCGACCGGATCGCGATCGTCAAGGCCGACCACTGGGACTACGACCTGCTCGCCTGCGCGGCGGTGCGGCTGGGCGCCGTCCCCGCGCAGCTGTCGGCGCACCTGCCCGGCGAGTCGCTGGGCGTGCTGCTCAAGCGCCTGCAGCCCGCGGTGCTGGTCACCGACGCCGCGATGCTCGAACGCTGCCGCGAGGAGGGTGTGGACATCGCCTCCTTCGCACGCGCGGTGCTGGCGCTGGGTGATCCGGTGGAAGGTGCGCTCGGGCCGCACGACGTGCTCGGTGCCGAACCTCCGGCTCCGCGCAGCCGGGACGACGGGGCACCCCTGGTGATCCACCACACCTCCGGCACGACCGGCGTGCCGAAGCTGGTGGTGCACTCGACCCGGACGATCATCGGCAAGCTGGCCCGCTTCGAGTCCAACCGGATACCGCGCATCGGGCTGCGCACCGACGACACCGTCCTCAACGCGAACACGTTCGCCCACGGGCGGACCTTCTGCTGGACGGCCAGCGCGATGTGCCTGGCGCCCGAGCGCATCACCATCCTCACCGACCACGACCCCGATCGCGCCGACCCGGTGCTGCGCGCGCATCCGCCGACGGTCGTGGAGGCGCTGCCTGCCACCTACGTCCGGCTCCAGCGGCTGACCGAGCGGCTGGACAACCCGTTCCGCCGGGTCCGGCTGTTCGTCAGCACCTACGACGCGATGCACCCGCCGGCGATCCGCGCCTACCTCGCCGCCAGCCGCCACCGCAGTCCGCTGTGGATGCAGGGGTGGGGGCAGACCGAGACCGGACCGCTCACCTTCCGCTTCCACACCCGCGGCTCGATGGTGTCGAAGTACAGCCGCAAGCCGGGCACCCGCAACCTCGGGCGGCCGGTTCCGTTCAAGACCGGCATCAAGGTGGTCGACCCGGACACCTTCGCACCGGTCCGGCGCGGCCGGCCGGGCCTGGTGTTCACCCGGACCGAGGCGCTGTGCCTGGGATATCTCGGGGAGATGCGGCGCTGGTCGGCCAAGCGCGTCGGGGACTGGTGGAACACCGGCGACATCGGGGTGCGCAACCGCGACGGCAGCGTGCTCCTGCTGGACCGCGAGGTCGACCGGGCCGACGGGATGAGCTGCCTGGAGATCGAGGACATCCTCGACGACCGGCTGCGGGAGGTGCAGGAGTGCGTGGTCCTGGCCTGCCGGGACCGTCCGCCGCTGCCGGTCGCGGTGACCGAGGACGGCGCGCTCGACCGGGCGGCCTGGCAGCGCGCGGTCCGCGATCTGCCGCGAATGCAGGACCCGGTTCCGCTGACCTGGCAGCAGGTGCCGCGGACCGGCACCGGCAAGGTCCGCAGGCTCGACCTGCTGGAGCAGCTCACCGGGCGCACCGACACCTACGGCTCGGGCCGCTGGACGTAGGCGCGCCATGCCAGTCACCGACACCGGCGGGCGGACCGGTTACGTCTTCGACAACGACAACGCGCACAGCGGCGGCCAGCACCGCTTCCTCGCCTCGGCGCACGATCCGATGACCACCGCGCGGTTGGCCGAGACCGGCGTCGGTGCCGGGTGGCGGTGCCTGGAGGTGGGCGCCGGAGGCGGCAGCGTCGCGGTGTGGCTGGCCGGACGGGTCGCGCCGACGGGCAGCGTGCTTGCCACCGACGTGAAGCCGCAGCGCATCCCGCGGCGTCCGGGGCTGACCGTCGTCCGGCACGACGTGACGAGCGACCCGCTGCCGGAGTCGGAGTTCGACCTCGTCGTCGCGAGACTCGTGCTGCGCCACCTGCCGCAGCGCCTCGAGGTGCTGGACAGGCTCGTCCGCGCGCTCAAGCCCGGGGGACGGCTCCAGATCGACGAGTTCGACACCTCCTACGAGCCGCCGCTGGTCACGCCGGACGAGCGGTCGCGGCGGGTGTACGAGGACTTCATCGCCGCCAAGGACGCGGTGATGCGCGCGGCGGGAGTCGATCCCGCGTTCGGCCGGCACGTCGCCGCGGCGATGCGCGACGCAGGGCTGGCCGACATCGACCCGCGACCGTTCATCCAGCTCCGGCGCGCCGGATCGGCGGACCTGGAGCAACTGGTCAACCACACGTTCCACCTCAGGGACGCGCTGGTCGCGGCGGGCATGACCGACGAGCGGCTCGCCGAGGTCCGGTCCGCGATGCGGGACCCGTCCTTCCTCGCCGCTTCCAGCGTCATGTACTCGGTGCACGGCACCCGCCCACTGGACGGTGCGTTCTGATGACCCTGTCACCCACGTCGAGCGGTTCCCGCTGCGCGGTGGCCTCGGAGGTCGCGGCGCGGAACCTGGCGCTGCTACCGGACGTCCCGTTCGACGAGACCGAGTGCGAGATCGACTGGGCGGGACCCGTCGACCTGCCGCTGGGCGACGAGACCGCCGTGCAGGCCGCGTGCGGGATCATGCACGTCCACGGTCGTGCCGTCGGCCGCCCGACACCGCTCGCGGTGGACTACGCGTCGGCGACCGCGGGCGTGCTCGCCGCCCAGGGCGTTCTCGCCGCGCGGATCGCACGGGCCAGGGGACTGGAACTTCGCCGGGTGCGCACGTCGGTGAGCCAGGCGGCGTTGCTCGCCGTCTCGCAGTACCTGGCCGCGGCCACCACCGACGATCCCGAGGAGCCCGCACCGGCCGGGAAACCGGATCTGTGCTCGTCCGACGGAGTCCGGTTCGAGATCGAGACCCTCGACGCGCTGGACTGGCTGCGGTTCTGGAGCGTGCTGGACGCCGACCCGGCAGCGGTTCGGCGGGGCTGGCGGCCGTTCCAGCAGCGGTTTGCGACCGCCACCTGCGCGCTTCCCGCGGCGTTGCAGGAGACCGCGGCGAGCCGGACGTTCATCGCGATCGCCGAAACCGCGACCGCTACGGGTGTCAGCGTGCTGCCCGTCCGGGACCGTCCCGGCCATCCGGCAGACGTTCCCGCATGGCACATCACGTCGATGCCGGAAGGGGAAGTCCGCCCATCCACGCGGCCCGGCGCACTGCCGCTGGAGGGCCTGGTCGTCGTGGAGTCGACCCGGCGTGTCCAGGGCCCCGTCGCGGGGCATGTGCTGCGACTGCTCGGCGCCGAGGTCGTGCGGATCGAACCACCAGGAGGCGACCCGATGCGCGGCATCCCGCCGATGGCGGGGGACTGCTCGGCGCGCTTCAGCGCCCTCAACGCGGGCAAGCGGGTCGTCGAACTGGACCTGAAGTCGGCGGCCGGGCGTCGGGGCGTCCACGAGCTCGTCGCCGATGCCGACGTCTTCCTGCACAACTGGGCGCCGGGCAAGGCCGAGCAGCTGGGGCTGGACGCCTGCGACCTGGCGCGCAGCCGGCCGGGCCTGGTCCACGCGTGGGCGTCGGGCTGGGGTGCGGAGTTCGGGGAGGACCCGCCACTGGGAACGGACTTCCTGGTGCAGGCCCACAGCGGGCTGGCCGCGGCCATCGGTCCGGACGGCGCGGCACCGCGGCCGTCGCTGATGACGCTCACCGACGTGGTGGGTGGTCTGGTGTGCGCGCAGGGCGTGCTGGCGGCGCTGCTGAACAGGCTGCTGACCCGTCGAGGCGCCAGGGTCGACTCGTCGTTGTTCTCGGCCGCGGGTGTGATCCCCCGCGCGAGGAGGACTTCTCGCGGTCCATTGCGGACAGCGGACGGATGCCTATTGCTGGAAGCCGAATCGTGGGCCCAGGCTGCCGCAGCGCTGGCACCGGGCGCCGGGCCTGAAGGCGTCGAGGCGCGTTGCGCTGACGAGCCGACCGCCGCAGTGCAGGAATCCCTCCGCACCGCCGGCATCCACGCGACCGCGGTGTGCACCGACCTGCGCGCGTTGGCGGCCGACCCCCGGTTCGGCCGGGCGCTGGGCAGCGCGGCGCACGCCTTCCCGCTCGCACCTTGGGAGTTCTCATGACCGCACCGTGGGTTTCGTCGAACGGTGTCGAGATCCGCGATCTCGTGCCCGCGCGTCTGCGCAGGCAGTGGTGCGACGAAGGCCGTTGCCCGGACCGGGATCTGTACTCGTCGTTCAGCGAACACGTGCGCCGCCATCCCGGTCGCCCCGCGGTGATCGACGCCCGCGGCACCCTGGACTACGCCGGTCTCGACACCCGGGTGCGCGGCATCGCGGCCGCGTTCGCCGCGGCCGGACTGGGGGAGCGCGACATCATCGGCATCCGGCTGCCCAACGGACGCGACATGGTCGCCACCGAGCTCGCGGTCGCCGCGATCGGTGCGGTGGCGCTGCCGTACCCGGCGGGCCGCGGCACCCGGGACACGCTGAGCCTGCTCGGCCGCTCCCGCGCAGGCGCCGCCGTCTTCGCCGACCCCGCCGACGTGGCGTCGTGTGGCGAGCTACCCGACCTGCGGGCGGTGTTCACCTTCGGGCGGCCGGTGGCCGGGGCGAGGTCGCTCGGCCTGCTGCCCGCCGACGCGCGGTGGCGGCCCGGGCGCCGCGACGCCGACTCACCGGCGCGAATCCTGGTCTCCTCCGGTTCGGAGGCGGAACCGAAGATGGTCGCCTACTCGCACAACGCGATGGTCGGCGGGCGGGCGAACTACGTCCGCGCGCTGCACGGCGGAACGGAACTCGTGCGCGACCTCGTGCTCGTGCCGCTCGCGTCGTCGTTCGGTTCGTGCGGCACGTCGGTGACGATCGCCGCGCTGGGCGGCACCCTGGTGCTCGTTGACGCCTTCGATCCCGGCACCGCGCTGCGCGCGATCACCGAGCACCGGCCGACCCACGTGTTCGGGGTGCCGACGATGCTGCGCAGGCTGGCCGACCACCCGCCGGCCGGAGGAGAGGACCTGTCGAGCCTTCGGGCGCTGGTCTCCAGCGGGGCGGCACTGCCGGAGGCGACCGCGCAGGCGTGCCGGGACCGGTTCGGCCGCGAGATGATCGCGGTGTACGGGTCGTCGGACGGCGTCAACTGCCACACCGCTCGCACCGGGCTCGCGCCGGAAACCGGCACCGGACTGCCGGACCCGGCGGTCGCCGACATCCGCATCACCGACGAGCGGGGCGAGCCGGTCGCCGCCGGTGAACCGGGTGAGATCTGCGCGCTGGGTCCGATGACGCCCATGTGCTACGTCGCCAGTCCGGAGCTCGACACCCGCTACCGCACGCCCGGAGGCTGGGTTCGCACCGGAGACCGGGGTTTCCTGGACGGTCGGGGCCGCCTGCACGTGCTCGGGCGGATCAAGCAGGTCGTCGTGCGCGGCGGCTACAACATCAGCCCCGCGGAGGTCGAGCGGGAGCTCGGCGCGCACCCGGCGATCGCGGACGCGGTGTGCGTGGCCGTCGCCGATCCGGACCTGGGGGAGCGGATGTGCGTGTGCGTCACCCAGCCGGCCGGCGTGCCGCCCGTGACCCTCGACGAGATCACCACTTTCCTGGAGCGGGAACGCGGGCTGGAACGCAGGAAGCTCCCCGAACTGCTGCTCGCCGTCGACGAGATGCCGCTCGGGCCTACGGGCAAGATCTGCCGGCGCACGCTGTCCGAGATGGCCACAGAGCAGCGGCGAACATCCGGAGCCGCGGTCTGAACGCTTTCAGGGGCGGCTTTCGCGCAACGCGTTGACCTCGAGCCGCAGGGAGCGCAGCTCGGCGAGCAGTTCGGACTCGCCGTGCGTGCGCGGCGCGGGGATCTCGGCTTCCTCCTCCTTGATCTGCGACTCCATGGCGTTGACCACGACCGCGATGAACAGGTTCAGCACGGTGAAGCTGGAGATCAGGATGTAGCCGACGAAGAACACCCACGCCAGCGGCTTGGTCTCCATGACGCTCTGCATGGTGTCCGCCCAGCCGTCACCCGTCATGATCTGGAACAGCGTCAGCAGCGAGGTGCCCAGGTCGCCGAAGTGCTCGCCATCGGCCTCGGAGAACAGCCTCGTGGCCATCACGCCCGCGACGTAGAGCACCAGCATCAGCAGCCCGACGATGGAGAAGACCCCCGGCAGCGCCTTCAGCAGGGCGGCGACGATCCGCCGCATGCTGGGGACCGTGGACAGCAGCCGCAGTGCGCGCAGGATGCGCAGGGACCGCACGACGGAGAACGCCGCCGAAGCGGGCAGCAGCGACAGCGACACGATCACGAAGTCGAAGTTGTTCCAGTGGTCGCGGAAGAACCGCCAGCCGTAGGCGTAGATCTTGGCCACGAGCTCGGCCACGAAGATGACGAGCGCGGTGCTGTCCACCAGGCCTATCAGACCGCCGTAGCTCGCGGTCAGCGCCGAGGAGGTCTCGCAGCCGAGCGCGAGCGCGTTGACGACGATCACGGTGATGATCGACCACTGGAACCCGCGGGACTCGAAGACCGACCGGAGGCGCGCACGCAACGTCACTGGTTCTCCTCAGGAGGGAGGAAGGATCCGGAAGCACTGCGGGGGGATACTAGTCCGCTGCGGAGGGGAATCCCGTTCCGGCGAATGTCTAGTGTGGACTGTCCGGTCCGGTGACTGAACGTGTTCGAACCCGCGGTCCGGTCGACCCGAGCCGAGGGTTCGGCGTGGGTGCTCGACACGGCGCCTAAGCTCGGTGCATGGCGAAGTACATCGACGTGCACCCGGAGAACCCGCAGCGCCGGGCGATCGGCCAGGTCGTCGACATCCTCGACCGCGACGGCGTGATCGTGTACCCGACCGACTCCTGCTTCGCGCTCGGGTGCCGGCTGGGCAACAAGGAGGGGATCGACCGCATCCGCTCGATCCGGGACCTCGACGAGCGGCACCACTTCACGCTGGTGTGCCAGAACTTCGCCCAGCTCGGCCAGTTCGTGCACATCAACAACGCCGTCTTCCGCGCGGTCAAGGCGTCGACGCCCGGCAGCTACACCTTCATCCTCCCGGCGACCAGGGAGGTGCCGCGCAGGCTGATGCACCCGAAGAAGAAGACCGTGGGCATCCGCATCCCCGACCACGTGGCCGCGCAGGCGCTTCTGTCGGAGGTCGGCGAGCCGCTGGTGTCGAGCACCCTGCTGCTGCCGGACCAGGAGGATCCGCTGACCCAGGGCTGGGAGATCAAGGAGCTGCTCGACCACGCGGTCGACGCCGTGGTGGACTCCGGTGACTGCGGTGTCGAGCCCACCACGGTCATCGACTTCTCCGGCGACGAGCCGGAGATCGTGCGACGCGGGGCGGGGGACACGTCGCGGTTCGAGTGAGCGAACCGCTCCGGCCGCCGCCACGCCCGCGCGTCGACCGCCAGGTGTCGTGGCGTCAGATCCGGCGGATCCTGGCCAGCCAGGCCGGCAGGTCGCCCAGTTCCCAGGTACCGGGGTCGTCGGGGTCCGTGGCGCCCACGACACCCCGGTAGGTGCTCGCACTCACGTCCTCGACGACCCATCCCGCGCCGAAGGCCGCGCGGATCTCCTCCGCGCTGACCTGCGGTCCGTAGCCGGGACCCTCGTCGGACAGGGCGAGCACGTGGACCAGCGCGCCGGGCCGGCAGACACGGTGCAGTGCGCGCGCGTACCGGAGGCGGTCGGCGGCGTCGAAGACGTGGAACAGCGCACTGTCGACGACGGTGTCGAACCTCGGTGGACCTTCGAGGGCCAGCGCGTCGGAGACCTCGAACCTCGCCGAGCAGCCGTGCTCCACCGCGTTGAGCCGGGCCTGGGCTACGGCGATCTCGGAGAAGTCCGTGCCCAGCACGTCGTGGCCGAGCGAGGCGAGGTGGATGGAGTTCTCCCCGGTGCCGCACCCGGGATCGAGCACCGCGCCGCGGACCCAGCCGTCGCGCGCGAGCCCGACGACGACAGGTTGCGGCTCGCCGATGACCCACGGGGCGCTTCCGGCCTCATATGCCTGGTCGTACATGGCGGTCGGCTCCGCCTGCTGCTTCGCGTCGGCCAGCTTCTCCCGCGCTTCGGCGAGGTCGTCGTCGGTGGGGGCGTCGTCCTGCGACAGTGCGAGCCGCCAGTACCCGGCGAAGTCCACGGCGCGCTTGTCCATCCCGCGCTCGCCGACCAGGTGGCGCCGCAACGTGCGCACCACCCCGGCCTCCCCTGCGAGCCAGGCGAACACCGAGCCCGCCGGGATGTCGGCGGCGCGCACGGCATCGAGCAGCAGCGTCGACCGCCCGGGCGGCGTGGCTCCCCGGTGCAGCCAGTGCACGGTGAGGTCAGCGCGCGTGTCGAGGCGCTGTTCCTCGGCGCTGTCGGCCACCTCGAGATAGGCGACCGCTCGAGCGCCGTCGGGCAGTGACTCGACGAGCGTGCCGATGGCGGGCAGGGCGGTCTCGTCCCCGGCCATCAGCACCAGGTCGCTGCCGGCGATGGTGCTGCTCAGCGGGACGCGCCGGGCGTAGTCCGCCGACGGTCCGAACACGCCGATGGTGTCGCCTGGTGCGGCCGACAGCGCCCACCGGGTCGCCGGGCCCGCGTCGTCGTGCAGGACGAAGTCGATGGTGACCAGGTCGCGGCCGGCGTCGTGCGAACGGATCGTGTAGCTGCGCATCCACGGGCGCTGGTCTTCAGGTATCTCCAGGAACGACTGGTACCAGCGCATCACGTCGCCGTCGCCGTCCGGCTCGGGCAGGCGCGGGCGGTCCTGCCCCGGCCTGGGGAAGTACAACTTCACCTGCTGGTCGGGTTCGTCGCCGATGGCGGCGGCGAGTCCGTCCGCGGCGAAGGTGATGCGCGCCGTGCGCGGCGTGATCCTCTCGACCTCGGTGACCTCGACGAGCGAAACCGGCAAGGACTGCTGCAACTCGGTTCTCCTGTGCGCGTTGGTGTGTGCGGTTCCGGCGCGCATATGTCCACTGAGGACTGATTCGGTGCCGGACTGGTGGTCGTCTCCCACGGGGTTCCCGGGGTGTGCGCCGTCGACGGGTGTCCTGTCGACGGGGGTGCCGGTCTGCGGGCGTGCGCGACCGGCACCGAGCTGCCACGGGCCCCGGCAATGAGCTTACAATGTAAGGAGATGACTCGGGCAACGTTACTTTATGGTGTAAGGAGTCGCAAGTGGTCGTCTACGCCGGGCAGGGGGACCCCCGTCGTTCGATGTCGCTGCTGTGGCGGGACGCCGGTACGGCGGAGCGGACCGGCCCCGGTCCGAAGCCCGGCCTCAGCGTGGACCTCGTCGTGGACACCGCGATCGAGCTGGCCGACGCCGAGGGCATGCCGGCGCTGTCGATGCGCGCGGTGGGCGAGCGGCTCGGCCGCACCGCCATGGCGCTCTACACCTACGTGCCCGGCAAGAACGAGCTGATCGACCTGATGTACGACCGGGCCCTCGCCGAGCTGCCGACCGACTACCCGGCGGACCAGGGATGGCGCAGCGCGGTGACCGCGTGGGCCGACGACCTCTGGCGGTTCTACCTGCGGCACCCCTGGGTCCTGCAGGTGTCGCAGGCGCGCCCGGTGCTCGGACCCAACGAGTACGGCGTCCTGGAGGCGCTGGTCCGCGTCCTGGACGGGACCGGGCTGGCCGCCGGTGAGCTGCGCCGGGTCGTCGGGACGCTGTTCCACGTCGTGCGGGGTGCGGCGCAGACGATCGCGGAGTCGCGCCACGCGGCGGCGGCGACCGGTGTGTCCGACGAGGAGTGGTGGTTCGCCCGCGCCGGCGTGCTGCGCGAAGTGGCGCCGGACTTCGCCGAGCGGTTTCCGATGGTGCTCCGGCTGGAGGCCGACCAGGCGGCCGGGTGGGAGGACGACGGCTCCCCGTATTTGGAGCGGGAGGCGAAGCGGACTTTCGAGGCCGGGCTGGCGGTGGTCCTCGACGGAATCGAGGCCGCGATGGCAAGGACCCAACGAGACCGGGCGCGGTGATTGTCTTTCAGGGCTTCCCGGTGCGTTGCGGGCAGTAGTCGATTGCGCACCGAAGGCGGGTTGAACGGCTTTCCCGATCATCGCGGCAAGGGCGGTGACCTGGAGTCCTGTGCTTGCGCGGTGGTGTGAACGCGCGGTGACGGCCGGGTGGGCGAACATCGCGAAAACCTTTTCCGCCGGGTAGCGGCAGATATTTCCGGATAACCGGGCGAGTGATCGGGTTCGCTATTCGCTCGTGGCGTGAAGAGCTGTCTGAGAAAGCGCCCTATTCGGTGCTCGCCGAAATTGGTGTTGTGCGTTTCCGGAGCAGTTCTCGGCGCTGTCCGTGCCGATATTTGGTTGCACGTTTCCGGGCGGCATTTCGGCAGGATTCCGGGTGGATAACCCTGGGTTGCGGAACCGGATCGTGCAGGCTCTCGTGCCGAGAAATCTGTGGTAGATGGGTTGCGCGAGCTCTCTGGGTCTGCGGTGGCGCCTCCTGCGGTCAACATCGGAGATCCAACCGCGTCGGAATGATCCATGGCAGGGTCACAAGTCCTGTTCGACTTGCGCCGAAGAAGTCGGGCCGCGTCACGAAAGATTAGTCGCTCTCTGTGTTGGGCGATTGCGCAGCGTGTGTCGCCTGGGTATTCCGGTCTTTCGTTACCACTCGGATGGGTGAACCGCGAGCCGCATTGTTGCGCTGCCTTCCCGGGCGTCGACTTATTGTGCGTTACGGCTCATCGGAGCTCAGCGGAGAGAAAGTTTTAGGTTTCATGGAACCCAGGACTTTGGACCCTGGGAATGGCCAACCCGTGCGCGCAACGGGGCCATCCCATGGTCGACTGCACGATTTCTTCACCACGACCTGCGACCGGACGCCCGGCAAGGTCGCGCTGGAGGCCGGTGACGTCCGGATGACCTACCGGCAGCTCGACAGGCGGGCCAACCAGCTCGCGCACCACCTGCTCACCCTCGGTCTCGGGACCGGCTCGCGGGTGGGGATCCTGCTGGAGCGGTCCGCGTGGACCTACGTCAGCCTGCTGGGGGTGCTCAAGGCCGGTGCGGCGTTCGTACCCATCGACGCGGTCTCCCCTTCGGACCGGGTCGGCTACATCTGCGGCGACTCCCGGCTCGACCTGGTGATCACCTCCGGTGACCTGGCCGGCAAGGTGGGCGGAGCCTGCCCGGTGCTCGACGTCGACCTGGTCGGGACGACGCTGGACCACACGCCCTCCACCAGGCCCGAGCTGCCCGACACCGCGGACCCGCCCGCCTACGTCATCTACACCTCCGGTTCGAGCGGCCGCCCCAAGGGCGTCGAGGTGTCGCAGTCCAGCATCTGCAACTTCATCGACGTGGTGCCCGCGATCTACGACGTGCGCGAGTCCGACCGCGTGTACCAGGGCATGTCGATCTCGTTCGACTTCTCCATCGAGGAGATCTGGCCGACCTGGGCGGTGGGGGCGACGCTGGTGGCGGGCCCCAACGACTCGCGCAGGCTCGGCGAGGAGCTCGCCGAGTTCCTCGACGACAACGGCGTCTCGGTCCTGTACTGCGTGCCGACGCTGCTGGCCACCATCCACCGCGAGCTGCCGAAGGTGCGCAGCGTGCTGGTCGGCGGCGAGGCGTGCCCGGCCGAGCTCGTGGAGCGCTGGAGCACTCCCAAGCGGCGCATCCTCAACACCTACGGGCCGACCGAGGCCACGGTCACCGCGTCGTGGTGCGAGCTGCTGCCCGGCAGGCGAGTGACCATCGGACGCGCTCTGCCGACCTACACGGTGGTGCTGCTCGACGAAGCCTTGCATCCGGTACCGGATGGCGATGTCGGTGAGATATGCATCGGCGGACCCGGCGTGGCCAACGGCTACGTCGGCCTGCCGGAGAAGACCGCCGACCGGTTCGTCGAGCACCCGCTGGCGCCCCGCGGCGGACGGCTGTACCGCACCGGCGACCTGGGCCGCACCACCGAGGACGGCGAGATCGAGTACCTCGGCAGGGCCGACGCCGAGGTCAAGATCCGCGGTCGCCGGGTCGACCTGGGCGAGATCGACAACGTGCTGCTGGAGCACCCGGCGGTCTCCGGCGCGGTGACCGCGCTGACCGCCGACGGCATGGCGCTGGCGTCCTACCTGACCGTGCGCGGGGATGCCGGCGACGAGCTGATCGCCGACCTGCACGACCGCGCCCGGGCGAAGCTGCCGGAGTACATGGTTCCCGCTCTGGTCGACGTGCTCGACGAGCTGCCGACGATGCCCAGCGGCAAGGTCCACCGCGCCCGGCTGCCCGCACCCAGCGGGAGGCGGTTCAGCGCGGGCGCGGGCGAGGTCGTCCCGCCCGAGACCGACATGCAGAAGCAGGTCGCGGTGGTGTGGGCGGAGGTCTTCGGCCTCGATCCGCGCGAGCTGTCGGTGGACGCGGACTTCTTCGGCGACCTCGGCGGGCACTCGTTGCTCGCGGCCAACGTCGTCTCGGCGCTGCGGGAGCGGCGCATCGGCGGCAGCCCGGCCGTGCGCGATCTCTACGCCCACCCGACCGTGCGGTCGCTGGCCGACCACCTGGACCGCGCACCCGCGCCCGCACCCGCCGACGCACCGGCGCGCCGGGTCGAGGCGGCGGTGCACCGGCGGCGCCGCACGGTGCCCGCCGGGCTCGCGCAGCTGGCGTTCCTCTACGTGTTGCTGCTGGTCGGCGTCATCCCGGTGGCTCTGGTCTACAGCCGCTACGACGGCGTCGTGGGCATCTCCGGAGTCCTCGGCGAGCTGGCGCTGGCGGCCCTGACGACCTACGTGGTGCTGCGGTGGGTGCTGCCGGTGCCGCTGGCCAGAGCGCTCGCGGCCGGGATACACCCCGGCCGGTACCGGTTGTGGGGGCTGACCTACCTGCGGTTGTGGGCGCTGGACCTGGTGCTGACCCTGGCGCCGCTGCCCGCGCTCAGCGGGTCGCCGCTGTACGCGCCGTACCTGCGGCTGCTCGGCGCCCGCGTCGGACGGCGGACCCAGATCGCCACCAGCGCGATCTCGCTGCCCACCCTGCTCGACATCGGCGACGACGCGAGCCTGGGCTACGACGTGCAGGTGCAGCCATGGGTCGTCGACGACGGCTGGGTGGTCGTCGAGCCCATCCGGGTCGGCGAGGACGCCTTCGTCGGTTCCAGCACGGTGCTGGAACCGGGTGCCTCGGTGGGAGCGGGGGCCGGCATCGCCGAGCATTCGGCGGTGGGTGGCCGCCAGGCCGTGCCACCGCAGCAGTGGTGGGCCGGCTCCCCGCTGGTCGAGGTGTCCAGGCCCGAACCGATGGTGCAGGCGATGGCCGAGCTGCCCACCGCCCCCGGCTGGCGGGCCGGTCCGCTGCTGGGCGCGGCGGGCGGGCTGCTGCTGCTCGAGCTCACCCTCATCGCCATGGTGCTGCCGAGCATCGTGATGGTGTGGGCGCCGCTGCTGCTGTGGGGAACGCTCGCCGGACTCGTCGCCGCGGCGCTGGTCGGTCCGGTGTTCGTGGTGACGGTCTGCGTGCTCGTGGCGTGCATCCGCCGGCTCGTGCTGCCGCGCACCGAGATCGGCATCCACCACGCGCGTTCCGGGCTCGGGGTGCGCAAGTGGATCGGGGACAAGCTGCTCGAGTCAAGCCTGGTCGCCACGAACTCGCTGTACGCCACGCTCTACACGGTGCCGTGGCTGCGGATGCTCGGCGCCCGCGTCGGGCGCGGTTCGGAAGTCTCCACTGCCGCGTACTTCGACCCGGCGCTGCTGACCCTCGGCGAGCAGAGCTTCGTGGCCGACATGGCCAGCATCGGTTCGGCCCGCTTCTACAACGGCTACGTCGGGTTCGCGCGGACCGCGATCGGGCGACGCTCGTTCGTGGGCAACGCCGCGTTCGTGCCGTCGGGCACCTCCACCGGTGACGGCTCGCTGCTCGGCGTGCACACCGTGCCGCCCGCGGCCGAGGTGCCCGCCGAGTCCTCGTGGCTGGGCTCGCCGGCGATCTTCCTGCCGCAGCGGCAGTCCAGCGGAACCTTCTCGGAGCGCACGACTTTCCGGCCGCCACCGCGGGCCGTGGTCGAGCGTTTGGCGATCGAGTACTTCCGCGTCACGATGCCGGCCTCGGTGCTGGCCGTGGCGGTGTACCTGACCCTGCTCGGGCTCTCCGAGCTGGCCGGCGCCACCGGCACGCTGGCCACGCTGCTGCTGGCACCGGTGCTGTTCGCGCTGGGCAGCGTGCTGGTGCTGCTGTTCGTCGTCGCGCTCAAGTGGGTGCTGGTGGGTGCCTACCGGCCGCGGATCGAACCGCTGTGGAGCAGGTTCGTGCGGCGGACCGAACTGGTGACAGGGGTGTACGAGGCCGCGGCGGTGCCCGCGCTGCTGGGCACGCTGACCGGCACGCCGCTGCTGCCGCCCGCGTTGCGGCTGCTGGGCACCAGGATCGGCAAGTGCGCCTGGATCGGCACGACCTACCTCACCGAGTTCGACCTGGTCCACATCGGGCAGAACGCGACGGTGGGCAAGGGCGTGTCGTTGCAGACGCACCTGTTCGAGGACCGGGTGATGAAGATGTCGCAGGTGCGGGTCGGCGACGGCGCCACGGTCGGGGAGCGCTCGATCGTGCTCTACGACGCCGAGGTCGGCGTCGGCACCGCGCTGGAGTCGCTGTCGCTGGCGATGAAGGGCGAGCAGCTCACCCCGGGCACCCGGTGGCGGGGCATCCCGGCGCAGGGGGTCCTGTGATGCGCGCACCGGTCTCGCTCAACCTGATCGACCTGGACCTGGCACCCGTCCCGGCCGGTCACGCCGCCGCGCACGACGCCGGTGGCCCGGCGCCCGCGCGCCGCTCGCTCGCGGCGCGGGACGCGTTGCTGGAGGTGCTGTCGGACGTTCTCGGCCATCGCCCGGACGAGGGCGCGGTCCGGCCTGGGACGCCCTGCGACGGGGTGTTCTTCAGCGAGGCCCGACGCGACGAGCGGTACCTGGTCGGCACGTCGACGTGGTATCCGCTTGGTGTGGAGTGCAAGTCCGCGGTGCCCGGTCGTCCGCCCCCGCTGGTGGAGCGGCTGCTGCCCGCCGGGGAGCGGCGGGAGGTCGCCCGGCTGCCCGCCGCGGCGCGTCCGCTGGCGTTCGCGCTGTGCTGGTGCCGGATGGTCGCCGCGGTCAAGGCCTGCGGCGCGGCGCTCGACGACGCGGCGCACTGCATGGCCGCGACCTCGCAATGGGCCGCCGTCGTCGCCCCGGGGCTGGTGGCGGGCGCCGCCGTGCTCACCGAGCGGGGGATCGACGTGCGGTGGCGCACCACCGCCTGGGAGAAGGACGCGTCATGAGACGACCACTGGCACTGGTGTACCGGGGGCCCGCGGCCAAACCGGTGGAGTGCTCCGAGGCGGCGGCCGAGTTGCTCAGCAGCTCGCCGCGGCGCTTCGACGTCTGCTACGTCGGTCCGAAGGAGCGGCTGGAGATCAGCCCGCGGACGTTGGCTTCGGCGACGCTCTACATCCAGCCCGGCGGCGGCGGGCTCAAGCGCGGCTACCGCGCGATGAAGTCCTACAAGAAGGTGATCCGCGAGTTCGTCGGGGACGGCGGCCGTTACGTGGGGTTCTGCCTGGGGGGCTACCTCGCCGGTGCGTCACCCGGTTTCGCACTGCTGCCGGGGGATACCGACCAGTACATCTCGACCTGCGGCGCGACCGTGAGGTCAACTGACGAGACGGTCGTGGAGGTGCTCTGGCGGGGCCGGGCGCGCTACCTGTACTTCCAGGACGGTGCGATGTTCCTGCTGCGCCCGGACGCCCGAGGTGTCGACGTGCTGGCCAGGTACCGCAGCGGGGAGATCGCCGCGCTGGCGGCCCCCTTCGGTGCGGGACGGGTGGCCGTGGCCGGACCGCACCCGGAGGCCACATCCGACTGGTTCGAGGACGCCGGCCTGCACGTTCCGGGCGGGTCGGGCTTCGACCTCGGGCACGACCTCATCGAGGCGGTGATGGCTTGAGATGAGCAGGACCTCCAGGGGGCTGCTGGCCATCGGTTCGGCCTGCTTGCTGGTGACCGCGGTCGCCTGCGCGCCGGAGGCCACCGACCAGCCGTGGCCGCAGCGGCCGGTGGTCGACCTGGACTACCGGGTCGCCGACGACCTGAGCTCGGTGACCGGTCGGGAGCGGGTGGTGTTCACCCCGGACATGCGGGTGTGCGAGCTGGTCTTCCGCCTGTGGCCCAACGAGCCGACCGCGGCGCGCACCGGTACCTCGATCGTGGTGACCGGTGCGTCGGTCGACGGCAGGCCCGTGGCACCGCGGCCGTCGGCGGACGCCGCCGCCGGATCGCAGGGCACGCTGGTCGAGCTGCCGCTGGGCCGCTGCGTGCAGGCGGATGACGCGGTGACGGCCGTGCTGGACTTCCGGCTGACCCTCGGGCGGGACTCCGGCGAGCGGTGGGGCTACCTGCCATCCCGCGAGATGGCGTGGTTCGGCAACGGCTTCCCGCTGCTGCCGTGGGTGCGGGGGCAGGGCTGGGCCCGCGACGCCGCCACGGTGATCCCGGGGGAGACGGCCACCAGCGAGGACTTCGACCTGGCATCGCTGTCGGTGACCGCGCCGTCGCGGCTGACCGTGTTCGGCACCGGGACCCGCAGGGCGGCCGAGTCGGGCCGGGCACCGGGCACCACCATCCACCACTTCGCCGCCGACGCGGTGCGCGACGTCCTGGTGACGGTCGGGAACCTCGACGTGCTGGAGCGAACGGTCAGCGGGGTGCAGATCCGGCTCGCCACGCCGAAGCCCGGCCGCAACGGCGACGGCAACGGGAATGGGAACGGGGACGGAGAGGGAGAGGGAGAGGGAGAAGGCAACGGCAACGGCAAGGGGACGAAGGTGTCCCCGCAGCGGTGGATGGAGGAGCTCTCCGACGAGCTGCGCGCCCTGCAGCACCTGCTCGGGCCGCTGCCGTACCGGGACCTGTGGGTGACCGTCGTGCCGACGATCGGCGACGGCGTCGAGTTCCCGAGCGCGCTGCTGTTCGGCGACCTGCGGCGCAGGGAGGTGCGCTCGCTGGTCGCCCACGAGCTCGGCCACCAGTGGTTCTACGCGCTGGTCGGAAACAACCAGGCGCGCGACCCGTGGATCGACGAGTCCTTCACGACGTTCGCGCAGGCGCTGGTGGTCGGCCAGCAGGACGACTACCGGCTGGAGGATGTTCCGCAGGGCGTCGTCGGGCACCTCGGCGAGCCCATGGAGTACTGGGGGCGGACCGGCGGCTACGACAACTACGTGGCCGGGGTGTACCAGCAGGGGGCGGCGGTGCTGCTGGAGGCGCGCAGGCGGGCGGGACCCCATCGGTTCGACAGGGCCCTGCGCGACTACGTGGCCCGTTCGGCGCACCGCGTGGTCGGGCCCAGGGACGTTTTCGCGGCGTTCCAGGACCTGCCGCAGGTGACCGACCTGCTCAGGCAGTACGGAGTGCGTGAAGGGGGAAACAGGTGAACACGAGGCTGCTGGTGTCGGACGCGGAGCACTTCCGGATCGACTACGAGATCAACCCGTACATGACGACGGACAACCAGCCCGACACGGCGCTGGCCGTCGCCGAGCACAAGGCGATCCTGGAGGCGCACCTCAACGCGGGCCGGTTCCTGGAGCACGTGCCGTCGGAGCCGGAGTGCCCGGACATGGTCTACGTGGCCAACTCCGCGCTGGTCTGCGGCGGCCGCGCCGTGCTGGGCAGCCTTCCCGCGGCCCGCAGGCCGGAGACCCGCCACCACCGGCGCTGGTTCGAGCGACTGGGCCTGGAGGTGATCGACGCGCCGTTCGCGTTCAGCGGCCAGGGAGACGCCCTTCCCTGCGGCGGGTTGCTGTTCGCGGGCAGCGGGTGGCGGACCGATCCCCGCATGCACGGGTTCCTGCGCCGCAGGCTCGGCTACGAGGTCGTGTCCCTGCGGACGGTCAACGACCACTGGTACGACATCGACCTCGCCGTCGCGGTGCTGGACCAGCGCACCGTCGCCTACTGCCCCCAGGTGCTGGACGAGCCCAGCAGGCGCCGCATCCGCGGGCTGGGCCTGGACCTCATCGAGGTGCCGGTCGCCGAAGCCGAGCGCTTCGCGCTGAACCTGGTCAGCGACGGGGCGAGCGTCACGATGGCCTGCGGCGCCCCGGAGTTCGCGGGTGAGCTGCGGGCCCGCGGGTTCACCGTGTTCGAGCTGGACATCACCGAGCTGGCCAAGGGCGGTGGGGGAGTCCGCTGCACATCGCTCACGCTGGACAACCCGTGACAGGACGGTGGGGATGAACCTGGACGAGACGACCATCTCCGGGCGCAGCCACCCCGCGCAGCCCAAGGCCCGGCGTCTGCGCGGGGTGGATGCCACCCGCGGGATCGCGCTGGTCGGGATGATGGGCGTGCACGCGCTGTACACCGGCGACCTCGACGAGGGCCCCGCCCTCTGGTACTCGGTCGCCGGTGGACGCGCCGCGGCGACCTTCGCGGTGCTCGCGGGGTTGGGCATCGCGTTCAGCACCGGCCGCGAGCGGATCCGGCCGGGCGCGCAGGGCTGGTCGATCGCGGCGTCGCTGACCGTCCGGGCGCTGGCCATCGCCTTCATCGGCCTGGCGCTGGGCTACTCCGACCCCGACATCGCCGACGTGATCCTCACCTACTACGGCGTGCTGTTCCTGCTCGCGATCCCGCTGGTGTTCCTCAGCACCCGCGCGCTGGCGGTCACCGGCGTGGCCGTCGCGCTGCTGATGCCCGTGGTGAGCATGCCGCTGCGGGTCCTGCTGCCCGCCCCCCGGCTGGAGAACCCGACCTTCGCGTGGCTGTTCTCCGACCCGCTCGGGCTGCTGGCGGAGATCCTGCTGACCGGCGTCTACCCGGTGCTGCCCTGGACGACCTACCTGTGCGCCGGGCTGCTGCTGGGGCGGCTGAGGCTGTCGACGGTGCGCACCGCGTGGCGGCTGCTGGTGGGCGGCACGGCACTGGCCGCCGGCGCGTGGCTGGTGTCCTGGTCGCTGCTGCGGCCGCTCGGCGGCCTGGAGAAGATCACCGAAGCAGGGGAGGCCGCGGGCATGCCCTCCGGCGCCGTCGACTACATCGTCGCGTTCGGACCCACGGGCAACCCGCCCACCTCGTCGTGGTGGTGGCTCGCGCTGTGCTCCCAGCACTCGGCGACGCCGTCAGACCTGCTGCACACCACCGGCGTCGCGGTCGGGCTGCTGGGTCTGATGCTGCTGCTCGCGCACGTGTCGAACCCGAACTACCGGTTGGCGCTGGACGCCTTCATCGAGCCGCTGGCCGCGGCGGGATCGATGACGCTGACCCTCTACAGCGCGCACGTGGTGTTCATGAACTCGCCGCTGGACGTCTTCGACGAGGAGCTCAGCCTCGCGATCCAGGTCCTGGTCGCGGTGTTCTTCGCGCTGCTGTGGCAGCACCACGTCGGCCGGGGACCGCTGGAGTCCGGCGTCACCTGGCTGTCCAAGAAGGCCCGCACCGCGGTCGAACACCGCGCGTGATCCGGTCCGCCCGCCGCGGGCTGCGGCGGGCGGACCGGGCGCGCCGGGTCAGGCCAGCGCCACCGCGTGCGAGGCGACCGTGCCGAACAGCGACTCCGAGCGCAGCGCGGCGTAGCCGGGCTTGATGACCTCGTTGATCAGCGCGAGCCGCTGGTCGAACGGCAGGAACGCCGACTTCATCGCGTTCACCGTGAACCACTGGAGGTCGTCGAGGGTGTAGTCGAAGCACTCCACCAGCTCGCCGAACTCCCGGGACATCGAGGTCTGGCTCATCAGCCGGTTGTCGGTGTTGACCGTGACCCGGAAGTTCAGCCTGCGCAGCAGCGCGATCGGGTGCTCGGCCACCGACGGCACGGTGCCGGTGTGCACGTTGGACCGCGGGCACATCTCCAGCGGGATCCGGCGGTCGCGGACGAACGAGGCGAGCCTGCCGAGCCGGGCCGTGCCGTCCTCGGCCACGGTGATGTCGTCGACGATGCGCACGCCGTGGCCGAGCCGAGCGGCGCCGCACCACTGGATCGCCTCCCAGATCGAGGGCAGCCCGAAGCCCTCGCCGGCGTGGATGGTGAAGTGGCAGTTCTCCCGCCGCAGGTACTCGAAGGCGTCCAGCGAACGGGTGGGAGGAAAGCCGGCCTCCGGCCCGGCGATGTCGAAGCCGACCACGCCCGAGTCGCGGTACTTCACGGCGAGCTCGGCGATCTCCCTGGCCCGCGGCTCCTGGCGCATCGCGCACAGCAGGACGCCGATGCGGATGCGCCTGCCTGCGGCGGCCGCCCTGGCCGCGCCCTGGCGGAAGCCGTCCAGGATCGACTCGACGACCTCGTCGAGGCCCATGCCGCGCTGCGTGCTGAGCTCGGGCGCGTAGCGGACCTCGGCGTAGACCACGCCGTCGGCGGCCAGGTCCTCGGCGCACTCGGCGGCGACCCGGCTGATCGCGCCGGGGGTCTGCATGACCCCGACGGTGTGCACGAAGCGCTCCAGGTACTCCTCCAGGGACCCGGCCGTGGTCGCCCCGGCGAACCACCGGTCCAGACCGTCGACGTCGGTGGTCGGCAGCGCGTCGTAGCCGGTCTCCTCGGCGAGCTCGGCGACGGTGCTCGGCCGGACACCGCCGTCGAGGTGGTCGTGCAGCAGCACCTTCGGGCTGCGGCGGATCTGGTCTTCGGTCGGCACGATGTGCACGACTGCTACCTCCTGATCGTTCTCGGTGGGGTTCAGTTCTCGGTTGCGGGGCGGATGAGCAGCGCGGTCAGCAGGGCCAGCGCCACGAAGACCGCCGACGACCACAGGGCCGCCTGGAAGGCGCCCGCGGTCGGCGGTCCGCCCGCGGTGGCGGCGGTGACGACGCTGGAGGAGACCGCGATGCCCAGCGACGCGCCGACGCCGAAGCACGCGCCGTTGAGCCCGGGCAGCGAACCGGGCTTGTCCGCCGGGGCGGAGGCCACGGCCAGCCCGTTGAGCGCGGTCAGGCTGTAGCCGGTGTAGGTGATGCCCAGGGCGGCCAGGGCCGCGCACGCCACCCAGGGCGACTGCGGGAGCAGCACCAGCGGGACGAAGGCGGCGGCGGTGCCCACCGCGCCGATCAGCACCGAGCGGCGCCAGCCCAGACGGGGCGCGAACTGGCCGGCCAGCGGGGCGGCCAGCAGGCCAAGCGCCGAGGCCGGGGTGAGGAACAGCAGCGCCGAGGTGGTGGCCGACATCCCGTAGCCCGCGCCGGGGGTC
This sequence comes from Saccharopolyspora erythraea NRRL 2338, assembly GCF_000062885.1. Classification (NCBI taxonomy): domain Bacteria; kingdom Bacillati; phylum Actinomycetota; class Actinomycetes; order Pseudonocardiales; family Pseudonocardiaceae; genus Saccharopolyspora; species Saccharopolyspora erythraea. Next base: position 3,575,548 of record NC_009142.1, read on the forward strand.
TGGGTCAGCAGCGGGATGGTGAAGTTGAGCATCCCGAACACGCCGGCCAGGGTGAACACCGTGGTCAGCAGCAGCGGCCACACCTGGCGCGAGGCGAGGACCGAGACGTCGATGATGCCGTCGCGCGTGCGCTTCTGGACGACGGCGAACAGCACGAGCGAGGCCAGCCCGGCGAGCAGCAGCACGAGCGTGGCGGGGGAAGTCCATCCCCAGGAACCGCCCTCGTTCAGCGCGAGCAGCACACCGGTCAGCCCGATGCCCAGCAGCGCGGCGCCCCGCCAGTCCATCCGCCCGGAAGCCGGCACGCGGGACTCCGGGACGGCGAAGTGCACCGCGGCGGTGGCCACCGCGGTGAGCACCAGGGTGATCAGGAAGATCCCGCGGAAGCCGACGCTGTCGGCGACGGTGCCGCCGATGACCGCGTCCACCCCGGCGATGCCGCCGTTGACGGCGGTGATGACGCCCAGGGCGCGGCCGAACCGCTGCGGCGACAGCGACTCGTGCAGGATCAGGTAGGCCAGCGTGAACGCGGCGGAGGAGATGCCCTGCAGCATCCGGCCGACCACGAAGACCTCGATGTTCGGGGCCAGTACGCAGACCACCTCGCCGACGATCAGGATCGCCAGCGTGACCAGCAGCATCCGGCGGCGGCCGAGGTGGTCGCTCAGCCGCGCGATCGTCACCTGGCCGATCGCGGCGAACAGGAAGAACAGCGTCTGGGACAGCCCGGCCGGGCCGCTGGTGGTGTGCAGGCGCTCGATCACGTCCGGCAGCGCGGGCGTGAGCATGGTGGCGTTGATCTGGAAGCCGGCCACCGCGAGCACCAGCGCGGCGAGCAGGCCGGCCTGGCGCGTCGGTGGCGCGGCCGGGGCCGACTGGTTGCGGATCGTGGTCATGAGAGCCTCCGCCTCGGGAGAGGACATGGGGAAGGTCGACCGCGTTCGGGTGGGCGAACGGCGTGGAGGAGTCGCGTTTCTGGGTCGAACCCGACTGCTCTTGTCAGACATGTGGATGTGTTGAGCGAAGGGTCTACCCGCTCCACGGCGGCGAAGTCAATAGCTGTGCGGCGCTAACTTGCACCGTTCTCCCGGGCTTCTGGTGTCCCGGTGGTTGACTTGGCTGCCTGTCGTCTTTAACTTGTCTGACATCAACTGGAAGGCAGGGGGTGCAGCGTGGCGGCCAGAAGACCGCAACGGCGGCCGGTCGTGGAGCTCTACGAGCGGATCGTCGACGCCATCCGGGAGGGCGGCTACCCGCCCGGTTCGACGCTGCCGTCCGAACCCGAGCTGGCCGCGGCCCTCGGCGTGAGCAGGCCGGCGCTGCGCGAGGCGCTGATCCTGCTGCAGGAGGACGGTGTGATCACCGTCCGGCGCGGGGTGGGCCGCACGGTCAGCGAGCGGCCCCCGCGGCGCGGCTTCGAGCGGTTGCAGCCGATCGAGATGCTGCTCGGCCAGGACGCCGCCAAGGTTCGGCCGCTGGTGCGCGACATCGAGGAGCCGACCGACCTGGTGATGCAGCACCTGCCGGTGCCCGCGGCCGGTGAGGTGCGGTTCTGGGAGAGCGCCGTCGACGTCGACGGCGTGCCCGCGTGCCTGGCCGAGGAGTGGTGCGTGCACGACGCGGCGCTCGCCGCCGTCGACCCGGCGCTGCCGGAGGCGATGACCGCCGGGGCGCACGAACCGAGGACGATGCTGCACACCCTGGCCTCCGCCGACCCCTACCTCCCGTTGAGCGGGGCGAGCACGGTCACCGCGACCGTGCTCGGGCGGCGCCGCGGGACGACGCTGGAGCGCTCGGCCGACACCCCGGTCGTGCTGATCACCCAGGTCGTCTCGATCGAGCGGACCCCGCTGCTCGTGGCCAAGTACGTGCTGCCCAGCGGTGCCCCGGGCATCGCGGTGCACCAGTCCCGATGAGCCACCGACCCACCGACGAGTTCCCCAGAGAGGCAAGTGACCGATGGCGCCCAAGGAAACACTGATCGTCGACTGCGACACGGGCATCGACGACGCGCTGGCGTTGCTCTACCTCCTGCGGGACCCCGGCGTCGACATCCGGGCGGTGACCAGCGTGTTCGGCAACACCGACGTCGAGACGGCGGCCGACAACACCCTGCGCGTGCTGGAGCTGGCCGGGCGCACCGACATCCCGGTGGCCATCGGCGCGCGCAGCAACTGGCGCGGCTCCACCCATCCGGCGCCGCACGTGCACGGCGGCAACGGCCTCGGCGAAGTCGGGCTGCCCGCCGCGAGCGCGAAGCCGGTCCGGGAACCGGCGGCGGAGCTGATCGTGCGGCTGGCCCGGGAGAACCCCGGCGAGCTGCACCTGCTCGCGGTCGGACCGCTGACCAACCTGGCCACCGCGCTGCTGCTGGAACCCGGGCTGCCCGGGCTGGTCAAGCACGTCACGATCATGGGCGGTGCCGTCCACCATCCCGGAAACGTCACCCCGGCGGCCGAGGCCAACATCCACAACGACCCCGAGGCTGCCCGGATGGTCCTGGCCGCCGGGTGGGACGTCACCCTCGTGCCGCTCGACGTGACCATGACCGAGGTGATCACCGAAGAGCTGGCCGGACGGCTGCGCGCGGAGGGTTCGTCCTGCGCGGGCTTCGCGGCCGGGATCCTGACCCACTACCTCGACTTCTACGAGCGCGAGGTCTTCGGCGAGCGGGGCGCGGCCTGCCACGACCCGCTCGCGGCGGCGATCGCGGTCGGCGACGTCGACGCGGAGCTGGCGCCCACCGTCGTGGTGGACGTCGAGACCGGGGACGGGCCGGGGCGGGGCGCCACCATCGCCGACACGCGAGGGAAGTACCGCGGCTTCCCCGGTGTGGAGGGCGCGAGGGTGCGCGTGGTGCTCAAGACCGACGGCACGTTCCCGCAGCGGCTGACCGAACGGCTGTGCGGTCCGTCCGGCGCCGGTTCCCGCAACGTCGCCTAGCCGATGCCTCGAGCGAGAGGAGGCGCGTGATGCCGCGTGCCGCGACAACCGCGCCCGAGCTGGTGGTGGTCGGTTCGCTGAACGCCGACCTGACCGCGCGGGTGCGCCGCCATCCCGCGCCGGGGGAGACCGTGCGGGGCGACGCGCTGACCGTCAGCGGTGGCGGCAAGGGCGCCAACCAGGCCGTGGCCGCCGCCCGGCTCGGTGCCCGCACCGCCATGGTCGGCCGCGTGGGCGCAGACGCCCACGGCGACATGCTGCTCGAAGCGCTGAGAGCCGATGGCGTGGACACCACTCACACCATGCGCGACCACGGCGCCCCGACCGGGACAGCGTTGATCACGGTGGCGGACTCGGGCGAGAACAACATCATCGTGTGCGCGGGCGCGAACGAGCGGCTGTCGCCGCACGTCGTCGAAGCCGCCGAGGCCGTGATCGGCGCGGCGCGGGTCGTTTCGCTGGTCCTGGAGGTGCCGGTCGCCACGGTCGTCGCGGCGGCCCGCGCGGCGAGCGAGGCGGGCACCCGGGTGGTGCTGAACCTGTCGCCGGTCGTCGAGCTGCCGCCGGAGGTGCTGGCGCTGGCGGACCCGCTGGTCGTCAACGAGCACGAGGCCCGGCAGCTCCTGGCCGCGGGCGCCCCGGATGACGACCGGGGGCTCTCGACCGCGCTGCTCGCGCTCGGCGTCCGGTCGGCCGTGGTCACCCTCGGCGAGCGAGGTGCCGTCGTGGCCGAGTCCGGCCGCGTCGAGCACGTACCGGCAGTACCCACCGACGCCGTCGACACCACCGGCGCCGGTGACGCCTTCGCCGCCACCGCGGCCTGGCGTCTGGGCCGAGGCGACGCGCTGCCCGACGCGGCCCGTTGGGCGAGTCGCGTGAGCGCCCGCTGCGTGCGCGAACCCGGCGCGCAACCGTCCTATCCCACGCTGGACGCCGTGGCCGAGGCAGCGCGCTGCTGAGAGGCGCGGCGTCCGGGACTCCCGAAGCTGGTGATCATGGCAACCAACCGCAACGCCGTCGTCCTGTCCGCTCTCGGCCTCACCGCCCTGCTGGCCTCCGGGTGCGCCGCCGCCCACGGCTCCACGGCGCGGTCCGCCGAACCGACGCCGAACCTCCACTACCTGAAGAAGTCGATCTCCGAGTACCACGACTCGGGGCGGTGGGACGCCGACATCGCGCGGGCGGACCAGCGGGCGCGCGAGTACCTGGAGCGCCGCCTGGCCGAGGGGGTGCCCAACCCGGCGATCGTGCTCGACATCGACGAGACGAGCCTGTCCACCTACGGCTACGAGGCGGAGCACGACTTCGGCTACATGCCCGAGGAGTTCGACCGCTACGTGCTCGACCGCGCGCCGACGGCGATCCCCGCGACCCGGGACCTGGTCGGCTACGCGCACTCGCGCGGGGTGGCGGTCTTCTTCGTCACCGGCAGGCGCGAGGACCCGCGGATGCGGGAGGCGACCGCCCAGGACCTGCGGGAGGAGGGCTACCCGCAGCCTGCGGGGCTGTTCCTGCGGCCGGAGGGCGACCACGACCCGTCGGTGGTGCCGTACAAGAGCGGCGCGCGGGAGGGCATCGAACAGCAGGGCTACCGCATCGTGCTCAACGTGGGGGACCAGGACGCCGACCTGGCCGGCGGCCACGCGGAGCGCGGTGTGAAGCTGCCGAACCCGATCTACCGGACGCCCTGAACACGCGACGGGGCCGGAACCGGTCCGGTTCCGGCCCCGTCCTCGATCGCGGCGGTCACTCCGCGGTCTTCCCGCTTTCGGGCAGTTCGCGCATGTGGACGGCGAGCGCCCAGATCACGGCCACGTCGATGGCGATGATCAGCAGCGACCACATCGGCTGGTAGGGGATGAACAGGAAGTTCCCCAACGCGCTGAGGCCGACGATGATCATGCCGACGACCCTGGCCCACGTCTGCCCCATCACCAGGGCGATGCCGGTGGCGCCGACCAGGACGCCCAGGACGAGGTGCGCCCAGCCCCAGCCGGTGACGTCGTAGCTGAAGATGTAGCTGTCGGTCACGACGTAGTAGGAGCTGCGCAGGATCGCCGCGAGACCGATGATCAGGTGGAACAGTCCGACGATCATCATCATGATGGCGGCGAACAGTTCCAGCCCGCCGACCCAGGACTGCTTGGCCGTCGGGATGCGGTAGGTGCCGTGCGATGCCTGTGCCATGGCAGTCAACTCCTTCGCGTCTGTTTGCCGGGCGCGTTCGGCGACGCGCCAACCCCGCCGCGGACGCTCAGGCGTGCGCCGCTCCGGTTTGCGGCGGGAGGTCGGTGGCCGCATGCGGCCGCATCTGGATGGCTCGCGTGGCGGCGATGGCGCCGTAGACCACCAGCAGCGCCCCGAGCAGGTAGGTCAGCGTGACCAGTCCGACGCCGGGGTAGACCAGCAGCGCGATGCCCGCCAGGATGCTCAGCACCCCGCCCGCGATCGCCCAGCCGCGCGAGGGCACGTCGCGGTGCACCAGCGCGTGGAAGGTCTCGCCGATGCCGCTCACCGTCCAGTACACGCCCAGCACCAGCGGGAACAGCACCGCGGTGGCGACCGGCGAGCGAAGGACGAGCAGCCCGGCGATGACGGCCAGCACAGCCAGCAGGATCGGCACGAAGCCGCCCTCGCCGTGGGAGCTCACCGCCCGGACGAACCAGTAGATCCCGCCGACCAGCAGTTGGACGCCGAAGATGATCGCGATGGCCAGGATCGTCGGTCCAGGCCAGAACAACGCGAGCACACCGGCCAGCACGGTGAGGATTCCGAAGGTCAGCAGCCACCCCCAGGACCGCCCGAGCTTGCCCAACGGCTCGGCTGTCGATGTGGTGGCCTGCCACTGTGCTTGAGACATGATCACCTCGCAGGAGAGCGGGTCGCGCGAATATCAGACTGCCGACCCGCTCACACGAATCCACAGAGTCGAACGACCCGGCTATACCCACACCCCAACAGGGCGGTGTTGTGGTTCTCGTCCCGTCGACCTGGCGCCAGCCCGATCAGACCGGGTCAAGGGGGCCCGCTGGATGCGTGCCGCACGTTGCCTCGAGAAATGGCCCCCTTGACGCGGTCTGATAGCCCTCGTGGAGGTCGGCGGGATGAGAACCACCCACCCATCGCACGGCACGATGCTCCGAAAACTCATCCCGGAGACCTGCCGGGGGTCTGGGGCGGCGAGCGCCCCGGAAACTGACCCACCCACCGCAAGCCGCAAGGCCAGGGTGGGTGCGTCGAAAACTTGTGTGCCCCCGGCTCTGAAGGTGCCCCGCCAGCCCAAGCCGCTGCCTCGAAAAGCTGCGCGTCCCCGCTCTGAAGGTGCCCCGCGAGGCCAAGCCGCTGCCTCGAAAACTTGTGCGCCCCCGGCTCTGAAGGTGCCCCGCCAGCCCAAGCCGCGACCCCACAAACCCCCGCGCCCGCGCTCTGACCCCCGCCCGCTCCGCGAGCGGCCACCCCGCTCCGCGACCGGGCCACCTCCCCCTCTCCAAGTAGGGCTGTCCCCAAGTCAGGACCAAGGACCCAGTCGCGAGGTGGCTTCGGGCATGCATGCTCGCAGTGGTAGCCGACAGCAACCGCCAGGAAGCGGTGCGTGTCGGCGTTCCCCGTGTGCATCCCGCGTACCAGCAGTGTCGCCCGTTTGGAGAACGATCATGACCCGTACCCGATCCGACGTGCTGTCGCCCCCGGACACCACCGGTGTTCAGGCGACGAGGCCCGGCATGGTGATCCCCGCCGCACGCCCCTCCGAGGACCTCGTGGGTGCTCCGCAGCGCCTCGAAGTCGGCGGCTCGGCGTGGCTGGTGGTGAACCGGGGGCCGGACAAGGGTTCGGGTTTCGCGATCACGAGCGCCACCACGACGATCGGCAGGCACCGCGAGTGCGACATCGTGCTGGACGACGTCACCGTGTCCCGCTTCCACGCCGAGCTGATCCGCCAGGACGGCCGCTACTTCCTGGCCGATGGCGGCTCGCTGAACGGCACCTACCTCAACCGGCAGCCGGTGGACTGGAAGCGCTTGGCCGACGGCGACGAGATCTGGATCGGCAAGGTCCGGTTCACCTTCCACATCGCCTGATCCCTCCACACTCGGCTCGCCGCGCCCGCGCGCCGCGAGGCCCCGCAACCGCGAGGCCCCGCCGCTGCGCCGAATCGCCACCGCGCCGCTTCGCCGAAAAGCAAGCCGCCTTCTGACTGCTCGGTCAAACCCCTGCTCAGTCGAAGGGCTGCTTGTCGGGGTGGCACACCTGGCCGGGCTCGGGCACCTCCAGGTCGGTCAGGTACGCCGCGGTGATCCGGTCCGCGCAGGAGCTGTCACCGAGGATGCAGTGCCCGAAGGCGTCCACGCTCACCAGCCGCGCGTTGCCGAGCTGGTCGGTGATCCGGCGCGAGAACTCGTACTGCGTCGCGGGGTCGTAGTAGTTGCCGAGCACCAGTACCGGGTTGGCCGCGCGGTGCTTCCACGGTCCGCGGTGGACGTCGGGGTTCGTCGGCGGCCAGTAGGAGCACCCCGCGAGGTCGCTGAACGCCTGGTAGCGGCCGAAGGTCGGCGACTCCCGCTCCCACTGCGCGGCGATGCCGGGCACCTTCCACGGGTGCCTGGGCATCGGCTTGTCGGTGCAGTTCACGCCGAAGTAGGTGTCGTCGGTGTAGGTCTCGGCCTCGGCCGGAGGCAGCCCGTCGTAGCGGCCACCGTGGGTGGGCCCGCCGAGGACGGTCAGGGGCCGGGGCGGCACGACGGCGGCCTGTTCCGGGTGCACCGCCTGGTAGAGCATCTGCAGGTCGGTGGCGATCGCGCGGAAGTCCTCGGGGTCGTAGAGCGCCCCCGCGATACCCGCGGTGAACATGTCGAGGGTGATGACCGAGCCGTCCGGCATGGTCACCGGCCCCTGGCGCAGCCGCTCCCGCATCTCGTCGAGCTTCGCCCGCGGGTCACCCGGGCTGAACGCGCACTTGTCCGCGGATTCGGCGCAGCGCTTGAGGAAGGCGTCGAGGGCGAGCTCGAAGCCCCGAGCGCGTTCCCGGTCGTACTGCACGCCGTCGGAGGTCCGCAGCGCCGGGTCCACGTTGCCGTCCAGGACGATCGCCCTGCTGCGTTCCGGGAAGAGGTTGACGTAGGTCGCGCCCAGGAGTGTGCCGTAGGAGAAGCCGACGTAGTTGAGCTGCTGGTCGCCGACGCCCTGGCGCATCAGGTCCAGGTCGCGCGCGACGTCCTTGGTGGACATGCGCCGAAGCAGCTCACCGGCGTTCTTCCGGCACAGCGCGCCCTGGTCGCGGTAGGCCTCCATGGTGCTGTCGATCTGCGCGCCGGTGACCGGCACGGCCCACATCCGCCCGAAGACCTCGTCGGCCTGCTCGGCGGAGGTGAAGCAGCGCAGCCGGGTGCTGCGGTCGACGCCTCGCGGGTCGAACCCGATGATGTCGAAGCGGTTCAGCACCGCGGGGTCGAACTTCTCCGGAGCGGTCACCGGCCGGGAGAACCCGGCCCCGCCCGGCCCGCCGGGGTTGAGGAACAGCGAGCCGATGCGCTGGCCGGGCACGGCCGCGGCCCGCCGCATCATCGCCAGCTCGACGGTGCCCTTGCCCGGGTCGTCGTGGTCGAGAGGGACCGGGTACTTCGCGCACGAGAACAGGTGGCGCTGCGCGGGTGAGACCCCGGAGAGCGCTTCGTCGTCGCACTGGACCCAGGTGACCGGCGGTGCAGGCGCCGGCGCGCCGACCTGCGCCGCGGCCACACCGGGCTGCGCTGTCGCCGCCGCACCGGCGAGAGTCGTCCCCGCGACCAGCGCGCTCACCGTGACCGCCAGAACGCGGCTGACACCCAGAACGCGGCTGACGCCCGGAACGCGGCTGACACCCAGCACACGGCCGCGACGGCCGGATGGCACTCCCACGCTGCCTCCTCAGCTTCGAGCGAGCATGCAGGCCGTGAGTCAACCGCCTGATCGGCCTCGCGCCACACCGCGAAAAGTAGGAACGCGATCCCACATTCCCAGTTGTCCGTGGTCGGTGCGGGCCGAGTCACCCGAATGGAAAAAAGCAATCATGATTGCTTGCTTCTCGCCACGGGCTGCTGCCACGATGTCCCGCATGGTGTTGGGGCGCAGTGCAGGCGCGGTCCGGCCACCCGGTCGCGCCGGTTCGACCAGGCGGCCACGTCCGGCGGTGGTGACCGCCCATCCGGGCCGCGCCGAAGCAACCACGGACCGCGCTGAGGCAACCGCCAAGCCTGGCCATGCCAAAGCAGCCGCCTGCCCGAGCTGCGCCAAGCCTGGCCGCGCCAGATCAGCCGCCCATCCGGGCCGCGCCGAAACAACCACGGACCGCACCGAGGCGACCGCCCGGCCAGCCCCCGTCACGGCAGCCGCCAAAGCAAGCCCCGCCGCAAAGAGCCCCCGCCACCCCGGGGCGACGGCGTGACCGCCGGGAAGCCGGTGCGGATCGGCAACGCGTCCGGGTTCTACGGCGACCGCTTCTCCGCCGTGCGGGAGATGCTGACCGGCGGGCCGCTCGACGTGCTCACGGGCGACTACCTCGCCGAGCTGACGATGCTGATTCTCGGCCGCGACCGGATGAAGGACCCGGACCGGGGCTATGCCAGGACTTTCCTGCGCCAGATGGAGGACGGTCTCGGCCTGGCGCTGGAGTGCGGAGTCAAGGTCGTGGTCAACGCCGGTGGGCTCAACCCGCGCGGGCTGCGCGCGGCGCTGGTGGAGCTGGCGTCGCGGTTGGGGCTGGACCTCGCGGTCGCCCACGTCGAAGGTGACGACCTGCTCGATCGCGCCGGCGAGCTCGGTTTCGGCGAGCCGCTGACCGCCAACGCCTACCTCGGGGCGTGGGGCATCGCCGAGTGCCTGCGGGGCGGGGCCGACGTCGTGGTCACCGGCCGGGTCACCGACGCGTCGCTGCTGGTCGGTGCGGCCGCCGCGCACCACGGATGGGGCCGGGAGGACTACGACGCGCTCGCGGGCGCGGTCGTCGCAGGCCACGTCCTCGAGTGCGGCGCGCAGGCCACCGGCGGCAACTACTCCTTCTTCACCGAGCTCACCCGTGACGGCCACGACCTCTCCAGACCGGGTTTCCCGATCGCCGAGGTCCACGCCGACGGCACCAGCGTCGTCACCAAGCACGAGGGCACGGGCGGCGCGGTCACGGTGGGCACGGTCACCGCGCAACTGCTCTACGAGATCGCGGGCGCCCGTTACCCGGGGCCCGACGTCACGACCCGCTTCGACTCGGTCGAGCTGGAACAGGTCGGGCCCGACCGGGTCCGCGTCAGCGGGGCGACGGGGGAGCCGCCGCCACCGCAGCTCAAGGTGTCGCTCAACCGGCTCGGCGGGTTCCACAACCAGGTCGAGTTCGTGCTGACCGGGCTCGACGTGGCGGAGAAGGCCGCGCTGGCGCGCGCCCAGCTCGACGCCGCGCTCGCCGTGAAGCCGCCCGCCGAGGTGCGCTGGACGCTGGCGCGCACCGAGAACGCCGACGCGGGCGTGCAGGAGGAGGCCAGCGCCCTGCTCCGCTGCTCGGTGAAGGACCCCGATCCGAAGGTCGCCGGGCGGGCGTTCAGCGGTGCCGCGGTGGAGCTGGCGCTGGCCAGCTATCCCGGCTTCCACGTCACAGTCCCGCCGTCCGACGCCGCGCCATACGGCGTGTTCACCGCGTCCTATGTGGACGCGAAACAGGTACCTCACGTCGCGGTGCTGTCGTCCGGCGAGCAGGTCGCGATCGCGCCTCCATCGGAATTCCGGGAACTGGAGCCGGTTTTCGGCCCCGTTCTGCCCGAGCCGTTGCCCGACCCGCTGCCCGACGGCCCTACCCGCGATGCGCCGCTCGGCCGGATTGCCGGTGCACGCAGCGGGGACAAGGGCGGTGACGCCAACATCGGAGTGTGGGTCCGCAGCGACCAGGCGTGGCGGTGGCTGGCGCACGCGCTGACCGTCGACGAACTGCGCCGTCTGCTCCCGGAGACCGCTGACCTGCCGGTCCGGCGGCACGTGTTCCCGAATCTGCGCGCGGTCAACTTCGTGGTGGAAGGGCTGCTGGGCGAAGGGGTCGCGGCACGGGCGCGGTTCGACCCGCAGGCCAAAGCGGTCGGTGAATGGCTGCGCGGACGAGCAGTGGAGATCCCGGAGGTGTTGCTGTGATCGGTCGAGCGAGCAGCGCGGGCGTTGCCGCGCCCACCGCCGACCAGCGCGGCCGGTTCGGCCGGACCGCGGCGAATCAGGCGGGGGAGAGGGCATGACGGCGCTGAAGTCGCAAGTGGACACCACCGGCGAGGCGTTCCTCGCCAACCGCGCCGCGATGCGGGAAAAGCTCGACGAGCTGGCCGCAGAGCACGCCAAGGCGGTGGCCGGCGGCGGACCCAAGTACACCGAACGCCACCACAAGCGCGGCAAGCTGCTGGTGCGCGAGCGCATCGAGGCGCTGCTCGACGAGGACGCGCCGTTCCTGGAGCTCTCGCCGCTGGCGGCGTGGGGCTCGGACTACCAGGTCGGCGGCAGCGTCGTCACGGGCATCGGCGTGGTCGAAGGCGTCGAGTGCGTGATCACCGGAAACGATCCGACGGTGCGCGGCGGCGCGAGCAACCCGTGGACGCTCAAGAAGGTCCTGCGGGCGCACGAGATCGCGATGAGCAACCGGCTGCCGCTGATCAACCTGGTCGAGTCCGGTGGCGCGGACCTGCCGTCGCAGAAGGAGATCTTCATCCCCGGCGGCCGGATCTTCCGCGACCTCACCAGGCTCTCGGCGGCGGGGATCCCGACGATCTCGCTGGTGTTCGGCAACTCCACCGCGGGTGGCGCCTACGTACCGGGCATGTCCGACCACGTCGTGATGGTCGCCGAGCAGGCCAAGGTGTTCCTCGGCGGCCCGCCGCTGGTGAAGATGGCCACCGGCGAGGAGTCCGACGACGAGTCGCTCGGCGGCGCGAGGATGCACGCGGGCACCTCAGGGCTGGCCGACCACTACGCCGCCGACGAGCTGGACGCGCTGCGCATCGGCCGCCGCATCGTCGCCCGCCTCAACTGGACCAAGAAGGGGCCCGCGCCGAGGCACCGGGTGCAGGCGCCGCGGTTCGACGAGGACGACCTGCTCGGCATCGTGCCCACCGACCTGAAGACGCCGTTCGACCCCCGGGAGGTCATCGCGCGGGTCGTGGACGGCTCGGACTTCGACGAGTTCAAGACCTCCTACGGTCCTAGCCTGGTGACCGGGTGGGCCTCGGTGCACGGCTACCCGGTCGGCATCCTGGCCAACGCGCAGGGCGTGCTGTTCAGCGAGGAGGCGCAGAAGGCCACCCAGTTCATCGAGCTGGCCAACCAGGCCGACACCCCGCTGCTGTTCCTGCACAACACCACCGGCTACATGGTCGGCAGGTCCTACGAGCAGGGCGGGATCATCAAGCACGGCGCGATGATGATCAACGCGGTGTCCAACTCGGCGGTACCGCACATCTCGGTGCTGATGGGCGCCTCCTACGGCGCGGGCCACTACGGGATGTGCGGGCGCGCCTACGACCCGCGCTTCCTGTTCGCCTGGCCCAGTGCCAAGTCCGCCGTGATGGGACCGCAGCAGCTCGCCGGCGTGCTCTCGATCGTGGCCCGGCAGGCCGCGGCGGCCGCCGGCCGCGACTACGCCGAGGAGCAGGACGCGGCGATGCGGGAGGCGGTGGAGAACCAGGTCGAGGCCGAGTCGCTGCCGATGTTCCTGTCCGGCCGGCTCTACGACGACGGCGTGATCGACCCGCGCGACACCCGCACCGTTGTCGGGCTGTGCCTGTCGGCGATCCACAGCGCACCGGTCGAGGGCGCCACCGGCTACGGCGTCTTCCGGATGTGAGAGGCGAGCGACCTTGACGAGCAACCCACCCGACCAGATCCGCAGGCTGCTGGTGGCCAACCGGGGCGAGATCGCCCGGCGTGTGCTGCGCACCTGCCGCCGCCTCGGCATCTCCACCGTCGCGGTGCATTCCGACGCCGACGCCGACGCGCCGCACGTCGTCGAGGCCGACCTCGCGGTCCGCCTGCCCGGCGACGCGGCGGCCGACACCTACCTGCGCGGCGACCTGCTCGTGTCGGCCGCGCGCGCCACCGGCGCCGACGCCGTGCACCCCGGGTACGGGTTCCTGTCGGAGAACGCCGGGTTCGCCCGCGCGGTCGTCGACGCCGGGCTCACCTGGGTCGGGCCGCCACCCGAGGTCATCGAGTCGATGGGCTCCAAGGTCACCGCGAAGCGGATGATGGCCGAGGCCGGCGTGCCGGTCCTCGGCGAGCTCGACCCGTCGGAGGTGACCGAAGCCGACCTCCCGGTGCTGGTCAAGGCATCCGCGGGCGGTGGCGGCCGGGGCATGCGGGTGGTGCGCGCGCTGGCCGAGCTGCCCGCCGAGATCGAGTCCGCGAGCGCCGAGGCGTTGTCGGCGTTCGGCGATGCCACCGTGTTCTGCGAGCCCTACCTGGAGTCCGGCAGGCACATCGAGGTCCAGGTCATGGCCGACGTCCACGGCGCGGTGCGGGCGGTGGGGGAGCGCGAGTGCTCCATCCAGCGGCGGCACCAGAAGGTCGTGGAGGAGGCCCCGTCGCCGCTGGTGGACGAGGGGATGCGGGAGCGGCTGTTCGACGCCGCCCGCGCGGCGGCCAAGGCCGTCTCCTACGTCGGGGCGGGGACGGTGGAGCTCCTGGCCACCGGCGACGGGCGGTTCTTCTTCCTGGAGATGAACACCCGGCTGCAGGTGGAGCACCCGGTCACCGAGTGCGTCACCGGCATCGACCTGGTGGCGTCGCAGCTGGCCGTCGCCGAGGGGCAGCGCCTGCCCGACGAACCGGCACCGCCGCGCGGGCACGCCGTCGAGGTCCGCCTCTACGCCGAGGACCCGGCCGAGGACTGGCGCCCGCAGAGCGGCACCCTGCACCGCTTCGAGCTGTCCGATGTGGACGCAGAGTTCGACGTGCCGGGGACGGTGGGCATCCGCCTGGACAGCGGCGTGCTCAGCGGTTCGCACGTGGGCGTGCACTACGACCCGATGCTGGCGAAGGTCGTCTCGTGGGCGCCGACCCGCGCGCAGGCGGTGCGCAGGCTGGCCGACTCGCTGGCGCGGGCCCGCATCCACGGCCTGAAGACCAACCGCGACCTGCTGGTGCGCGTGCTGGAGCACCCGGCGTTCCGCGCGGGTGACACCGACACGTCGTTCTTCACCACCCACGGCCTGGCCGAGCTGTCCAGGCCGCTGGCCGACGAGCGGGCGGAGGCGCTCTCGGCCCTCGCCGCCGCGCTCGCCGAGGCCGCGGCGAACCGCCGCGACACCGCCGTCGCGCCCGGGCTCCCGAGCGGCTGGCGCAACGTGGTGTCGATGCCGCAGACCAAGCGCTTCGCCGGGCCGTCCGGGACGCACGACGTCGGCTACCGGCTGGACCGGGACGGCCTGCGCGCCGAGGGGTTCGACGACGTCACCTTCGTGCGGGCCGAGCCCGGCCGCGTGGTGCTGGCGGAGGCCGGCGTGCGCCGGACCTTCGACATCGCGCGCTACGGCTCCCGGGTCGAGGTCGACTCGGTGTCCGGACCGGTGGCGCTGACCAGGTGCGAACGGTTCCCCGACCCGTCGGCCGACGTCCCCGCGGGATCCCTGGTCGCGCCGATGCCGGGGACGGTGACGCGCGTCGCGGTCGCCGAGGGACAGCAGGTGCGCGCCGGAGAGCCGCTGCTGTGGATGGAGGCCATGAAGATGGAGCACCGCATCACCGCTCCGGCCGACGGCACCGTGGCCGAGCTGCCCGTGTCGGCGGGGCAGCAGGTCGAGATGGGCGCGGTGCTCGCGGTCGTCCGCACCGAGTGACCGCCCGACACCGGAAAACCAGCGTTCAGACGGAGGAAGCATGGGTTTCGAGGAGACCGCCGAGCGCAGGGCGCTGCGCAGCGCCGTCGCCGAGCTCGGCGAGCGCTACGGCTACGACTACTACGTGCGCCAGGCCCGTTCCGGCGGGCAGACCACCGAGCTGTGGCGGGAGGCGGGCAAACTCGGCTACCTCGGGGTGAACATCCCGGAGGAGCACGGTGGCGGCGGCGCCGGCATCTCGGAGCTCTCCATCGTCCTGGAGGAGCTCAGCGCCGCCGGGTGCCCGCTGCTGATGATGGTGGTCTCGCCGGCCATCTGCGGCACGGTGATCGCGCGGTTCGGCACCGACGAGCAGAAGCGCCGCTGGCTGCCCGGGCTCGCCGACGGTTCGCTCACGATGGCCTTCGCCATCACCGAACCCGACGCGGGCTCGAACTCCCACCGCATCACCACCACCGCGCGCCGCGACGGCGGCGACTGGGTCCTGTCCGGGCGCAAGGTCTTCATCTCCGGCATCGACGTCGCCGACGCGGTCCTCGTCGTGGGCCGCACCGAGGACGCCCGGACCGGCAAGCTCAAACCCGCGCTGTTCGTGGTGCCCAAGGACGCGCCGGGGTTCGAGGCCCAGCACATCGAGATGGAGCTGGTGAGCCCCGACCGGCAGTACTCGCTGTTCTTCGACGACGTCCGGCTGCCCGGCGACGCGCTCGTCGGCAGCGAGGACGCCGGGCTGCTCCAGCTGTTCGCCGGGCTCAACCCCGAGCGGGTGATGGCCTCGGCGCTTGCGCTCGGCACCGCCCGCCACGCCCTGGGCAAGGCCGTCTCCTACGTCAAGGAGCGGTCGGTGTGGGGCACCCCCATCGGCTCGCACCAGGGGCTAGCGCACCCGCTCGCGCAGGTCAAGATCGAGCTGGAGCTGGCCCGGCTGATGGCGCAGAAGGCGGCGCACCTCTACGACAGCGGGGACGACGAGGCAGCGGGCGAGGCGGCCAACATGGCCAAGTACGCCGCCGGGGAGGTCGCGGTGCGATCGGTCGACCAGGCCGTGCAGAGCCTGGGCGGCAACGGGCTGACCACCGAGTACGGGGTGGCGTCGATGCTGAGCGCGTGCCGGCTGGCCAGGGTGGCGCCGGTGAGCCGGGAGATGATCCTGAACTTCGTGGCCCAGAACTCGCTCGGGCTGCCCCGGTCCTACTGAGCCTGCCCGGCCGCCCACCGCGGCGACCAGCGATTTAGGCTGGTCGGAGGCGAGAGCACGAGGAGGACCGGTGACCGCGACCGCCGCGCGCAGACCCCAGCAGGACCGCAGCCGGGCGACCCGGCGACGACTGCTGGAGGCCGCGGTCGACTCCCTGGCCGAGCACGGCTGGACCGGCACCACGGTGTCGGTGGTCGCCGAGCGCGCCGGGGTCTCCAGGGGGGCCGCCCAGCACCACTTCCCGACCAGGGAGGACCTGGTCACCGCGGCGGTCTCGCACGTGACCGACGCCCGGATCAGCGAGATCCAGGAGCAGATCACCAAGCTGCCCAGGGGCAAGGGCCGCACCGAGGGCGTGGTCGACATCCTGGTGCGCCTCTACACCGGCACCGTCTTCCGCGCCGCGCTCCAGCTGTGGGTGGCGGCGTCCTCCGACGAGGCGCTGCGCGAGCAGGTCGTCCCGGTGGAGGCGCGGGTGGGCCGGGAGGCGCACCGCCTGGCGGTCGAGCTGCTCGGCGTCGACGAGTCGGTGCCCGGCGTGCGCGAGACCGTGCAGGCCACCCTGGACATGGCGCGCGGCCTGGGACTGGCCAACGTCCTGACCGACGACAGCAGGCGCCGCCGCGGCATCGTCCGGCAGTGGGCCCGCACGCTCGACGCCGTGCTGGAGGAAGGCCGCAGGCCCGAGAGCTGAGGCGCGACTCGCCGGCGGCCGCGAGGTGCGCTCGGCGCTTGGTGCTTCCGTCCGATGTGGCCGAAGGCCGCCGTCCTACCCGCGTCGCGGAGTGCTCTGGTCGGGTACCAGGAACTCGCTGATGATGCCGGGCGTGGCGATGTCGGCGAAGCGCGCCGCGTCCCGCACCGAGTCGTCGGGAATCCGGTACCCCTGCTCAACGGCGGCGACCGCGGCGGTCACGGTCTGGACCCCGGCCCGGCGGGAGAACGGTGACGAGCTGAACGTCCACGCCACGATGCCGCGCCGCTGCAACGCGACCGAGGTCCGGCGGAACGTCCCCGACCGCGCGACCACGTATTCCCCGTCGAGGCCGTGGCCCAGGTTCCGGTACGCGTCGGCGGATGCTGCCCGTCGACGACGGGGTCGGCCACCAGCGCGGCGAGGCCAAGCAGCGCTTCCCCGACGTGGACCCGCACGTGCTCGACCCCATGGTGGAGTGGCTGGAAAGCCCCGAGGCACCGGCGGAGATGCGCTGGAAGCTGCTCCAGCGGGGTCTGTGGGTCCACGGCGTGGCGACCCTGTTCGACTACATGCGCGCGAGGGTTTCGCTACCGCCACCCACTCTGCTGAGCAGGGTGCACAGGAGCTTGCAGTGCTGACGAGGCCTAGTCTTGGCAGTCGCGCCGGTCGGGCCGGCGCGCTGGCGGGAAGGAGGCCCGGTGGGCCGGGAAAGCGCGGGGCAGGTGCTCGCGGCGAACTTGCGGGCGCTGCGGGAGCGAGCCGGTCTGTCATTGTCGGAAGTGGCGCGCCGGTCCGGCATCGCGAAGGGAACGCTGTCGCAGCTGGAGTCCGGGGCGGGCAACCCGACGATCGAGACAGTGTTCAGTTTGTCGAACGCTCTCTCGGTGCCGGTGTCGTCGTTGCTGACCGAGCGCCTCGATCCCGAGGTCGTGCTGGTCCGGTCCCGCGGGCTGGAGGTGCTCAGCAGCAACGCGGTCGACCTGCGCATGCTGCGGCGGATGGACCTCACCGAGACCGTCTTCGAGCTGTACGACCAGCGGGTCCGTCCCGGCGAGGTGCAGCGCTCGGAAGGCCATCCCGGCCGCGAACACGTGGTCGTCACCTCCGGTGTGCTCAGGGTGGGACCGCCCGACTCGCCGTTCGAGCTGGAGGCGGGCGACTACGTCTGCTTCCCCGCCCGGCAGCCGCACATCTACGAGACGGTGGGCGGGCCGGTGGTCTCGGTGCTGCTGCTGGAGTACCCGGCCGACGCCGGACCGCCCGCGCTCGGCGGTTCGTGCGCGACGCCGCAGCCCGAGTGAGCAAGCCGGGGGCATTGGACAGGAGGCGGCCGCCGGGCTCGTCCTGAACCAGCCGGGGTTGACCTGGATCACACCCGGACTTAGTCTCCCATCGTTCATTGAAATGAACGTCGGGAGTCCGGTTTGCAGCATTGCGATGTCGTGGTCGTCGGCGCCGGAGTCATCGGTGCCGCGTGCGCGGAGGCGCTGAGCGCCCGGGGTCTGCGGGTGACCGTGCTCGACCGCGGCGCCCCGGCCGCAGGTACGACGGCGGCAGGCGAAGGCAACGTGCTCGTCTCCGACAAGGCACCTGGACCGGAACTCGAACTGGCCAAGGCTTCCCGGAGGATCTGGCCGGAGCTTCTCGACGGATTGCGCGCCGAACTCGGCGAGGCGCTGACCGGCGTCGAGTGGGAACCCAAAGGCGGCATCGTCGTGGCGACCACCGACGAGAGCGCCGGACCGCTGGTCGAGTTCGCCCGGGCGCAGCGCGCGGCGCAGGTCCGCGCCGAGGTCATCACCGCCGCGCAGGCGGCCGAACTGGAGCCGCACCTGACGCCCCGCGTCACCGCCGCTGTGCACTACCCGGACGACGCTCAGCTGCAGCCCGTGCTCGCCGCGACGACGTTGCTGGCGGCGGTGCGGGCCAGGGGCGGCGAGGTGCGTCCCGGCGTGGCCGCGCTCGGCGTTGGCCGCCGGGCCGACGGGTCGGTCGCCGAGGTGCGCACGAACCGCGGCGCCGTGCCGTGTGGAGCCGTGGTGAACGCGTGCGGACCGTGGGCGGGCGAGTTCGCGGCCGTCGCGGGCGCACCGGTGGCGGTGCTCCCGCGCCGCGGCCTGGTCCTGGTCACCGGGCCGCTGCCGGAGGGCACGGTGCGGCACAAGGTATACGACGCCGACTACGTCGGTGCCGTCGCCAGCGGCGACGCCGATCTGCAAACCTCCACAGTGGTCGAGTCGACCAGGGCCGGGACGGTGCTGATCGGGTCGAGCCGCCAGCGAGCCGGATTCGACGAGACCATCCGCCCCCGCGTGCTGAGCGAACTCGCGCGCAAGGCGGTCGGGTTGTTCCCCGTCCTCGCCGACGTGCCGGTGATGCGCGCCTACGGCGGATTCCGCCCGTACGCGCCGGACCACCTGCCCGTCATCGGCGCGGACCCCAGGATCGCGGGCCTGTGGCACGCGACCGGGCACGAGGGCGCGGGCATCGGGCTGGCGGCGGCCACCGGCCGGCTGCTGGCAGAGCTGTTCACCGGAGGGGAACCGGTGGTCGATCCCGAGCCGTTCCGGGTGGACCGGCCGGCCGTCGTGCGGGAGGTGTCGGTGTGAACGTCTTCGTGGACGGCGCGCGGGTGCGGGCGCGGCCGGGCCAGACGGTGGCGGGGCTGCTGCTGTCGCGAGGACAGGTGTCCTGGCGCAGCACTCGCCGAGGTGGGCGGCCGCGCGGCGTGTTCTGCGGGATCGGGGTCTGCTTCGACTGCCTCGTCGTGGTCAACGGGGTCGCCGATGTCCGGGCGTGCCAACGGGTTCTGGAGGACGGCGACGAGGTGCGCACGCAGCGCGGAGCGGAGCTGCCGTCGTGACGGTCGTCGTCGTGGGTGCAGGCCCGGCGGGAATCGCCGCCGCGGGCGCCGCCGCGCGAGCGGGCGTGCGGGTTGTGCTCGTGGACGCCGCTGCCAGGCCCGGCGGGCAGTACCACCGGCAGAACTCCCTTTCCCCAGAAGGAGAATTCGGACTCCCGGAGGGCGTCGAGCACCTGGCGGACAGTTCGGTCTGGGCGGTCGAGCCGATCGACGGCGGACACCGGGTGCACGTCCGAACCGGTAGGGCCGACGGTCCGGGCCGCCGAGGCCGCCGCGTCGACACCCCGGCCCTGGTGCTCGCGACGGGCGCGTACGACCGCGCGCTGCCGTTCCCCGGCTGGACGCTGCCCGGCGTCTACACCGCCGGAGCGGCGCAGGCGCTGGTGAAGGGGCAGGGGGTCGCGGTCGGCGACCGGGTGCTGCTGGCCGGAACCGGCCCGTTCCTGCTGCCCGTTGCGGAGTCCCTGCTCGATGCCGGAGCCGGAGTTCTCGGCGTGTTCGAGGCGGGACGGCCGTTCTCCCGGTGGCTGCGCGACCCGCGAGGGATGTTCGCCGGCAGGGGCAAGCTAGCCGAGCTCGCCCGGTACGCCCGTGTGCTCGCCGCCAACGGCGTCCCGTACCGGACGCGCACCACGGTGATCGCGGCGCACGGCGTGGACCGGGTCGAAGAGGTGACGACGGCTCGGCTCGATCCCGACTGGAACGTGCTGGCGGGCACGGAGCAGCGGGTCCGGGTGGACGCGGTGTGCGTCGGATTCGGCTTCACACCTCAGCTCGAACTCGCCGTCGCCGCCCGCTGCAAGCTGCACGACGGGTTCGTGCTGGTGGACGCTGCGCAGGCGACGTCGGTGCCCGGGGTGTTCGCGGCCGGGGAGATCACCGGCATCGGCGGCGCGGAGCCGGCCGCCGCCGAAGGCGAGGTCGCGGGCACCGCGGCGGCGGTGCGGCTCGGAGCCCGGCCCCCCGTGCCGCACCGGGCGCTGCGTGCGGTGCGGCACGGGCGCCGGTTCGCGGCGGCGTTGGCACGCGCGCACCCGGTCCGTCCCGGATGGCAGGGACGGCTCGCCGACGACACGCTGGTCTGCCGCTGCGAAGAGGTGGACCACCGGGAGCTGCGCGAGGCGGTCGGCGGGCGCGAGGCCTCGGGCGCGCGGTCGCTCAAGCTCGTCAGCCGGGTCGGACTGGGCCCGTGCCAGGGCCGGATCTGCGGCCCCAACGTCGCCGACCTGGTTCCCGGGATCGATCCCGCCGCGCTCGCACGGCGCCCCGTGGCCGTCCCGGTGCGCCTGGCCGAGTTGTCCGAATCGCCAGCACCGCAGGAGGAAACCGAATGACGCACGAGAAGCTCGGCGGAGTCGTCGTCGCCACCGCGCTGCCCTACGCCGCCGACCCCGCCGCACCCGCGGGACTCCGGGTCGACCTGGACCGCTACGCCGAGCACTGCCGCTGGCTGGTCGACAACGGCTGCCGCGGTGTCGGTCCCAACGGCTCGCTCGGCGAGTACTCGTCGCTCACCGACGACGAGCGCCGCGCGGTCGCCCGCACCGCCGTCGACGCGATCGGCTCTGACGGTGTGGTCGTGGTCGGCGTGCACGGCGTCGGCTCCCACCAGGCGAGGCAGTGGGCGGAGCGGGCCGCCGAGGACGGCGCGGACGGCGTGCTCTGCCTGCCGCCGACGATGTACCGCGCGAACACCACCGAGGTGATCGGCCACTTCGAGCAGGTGGCCGCGGTCGGGCTGCCGGTGATGGTCTACAACAACCCGATCGACACCAAGGTGGACCTCACGCCGGAGGTCGTCGCCGAGATCGCCCGGATCGACAACGTGGTGGCGGTCAAGGAGTTCTCCGGTGACGTGCGGCGGGTGCTGCGGATCCGGGAGCTTGCCCCCGAGCTGGAGGTCGTCGCCGGGGCCGACGACGTGGTGCTGGAGTCGCTGCTGATGGGGGCCACCGGCTGGTTCGCCGGTTTCCCCAACGTGTTCCCGGCCGAGTCGGTCCGGCTCTTCGAACTGGCCAGGGCGGGTGAGCTGGAGGAGGCCCGTGCGCTCTACGAGCCGCTGGTCGCGGCGTTCCGGTGGGACTCTCGCACCGAGTTCGTGCAGGCCATCAAGCGCGGAATGGAGATGGTGGGCAGGTTCGGCGGTCCGTGCCGTCCGCCGCGCGGCCCGTTGCCGCCCGAGGAGCTGGCCGCGCTGGAGGCCGACATGCGCAGGGCCGTCGACCACCTCGCGGCGCGACCGGTGGTGGCCTGAGATGCGGGCGGCGAGGTACTTCGCGGCGGTCGACTCGCACACCGAGGGCATGCCGACGCGGGTCATCACCGGCGGTGTCGGCACGATCCCGGGCGACAGCATGGCCGAGCGCCGGGAGCACTTCGCGGCCGAGCTCGACCACGTCCGCGAACTGCTGGTGAACGAGCCGCGCGGGCACGCCGCGATGAGCGGGGCGATCCTGCAACCGCCGACCCGGCCCGACGCCGACTGGGGAGTGCTCTACATCGAGGTCTCCGGCTGCCTGCCGATGTGCGGGCACGGCACGATCGGCGTGGCCACCGTGCTGGTGGAGACCGGCATGGTGGCTGTCAGCGAGCCGGTGACGCGGGTGCGGCTGGACACCCCAGCCGGACTGGTGGTCGCCGAGGTGGCGGTGCGCGACGGCCGAGCCGAGTCGGTCACCATCCAGAACGTGCCCGCGTTCCCGGTGCGGCTGGACGCCGAGGTCGAGGTCGAGGGCATCGGCCGGATCGTCTACGACATGGCCTACGGCGGCAACTTCTACGCGATCACGCCGATCAGCGCGATCGGCGTAGAGTTCGACAAGTCGCGGAAGGACCAGATCCTTTCGGCTGGTCTGTCCATCATGGACGCGATCAACTCCCGGGACCGCCCGGTGCACCCGGTCGACCCCGGCATCGGCGGCTGCAAGCACGTTCAGTTCGTCGCCCCCGGCCGGGACGGCAGCCACGCCCGCAACGCGATGGCGATCCACCCCGGGTGGTTCGACCGCTCGCCGTGCGGCACCGGCACGTCGGCGCGCATGGCGCAGTTGCACGCGCGCGGCGAGCTCGCGCTGGGGCAGGACTTCGTCAACGAGTCGCTGCTCGGCACCCGCTTCACCGGCCGGCTGGTGGCCGAGACCGAGGTCGGCGGTGTACCGGCGGTGGTGCCCACGATCACCGGACGCGCGTGGATCACCGGCATGGGTCAGTACCTCCTCGACCCCGCCGACCCGTTTCCACGCGGCTTCACGCTTTGACCTGATCGGCCCCCGGCGCGCCGGTCCGGATGACACCGGGGGAAGCCCGTTTCCCGTTGCTTCACACCGGTGGGCGCAGGCCCTCCGGGCGACCCGTGCTGGCCAGAACCCGCGCTGCCCATAAGACGGGCCGCGCAGAAGCACGAAGCCCCGGATCGCATGACGATCCGGGCTTCGTCCAGCTTGGGTCAGCTACCGTTGCACGACACAGTGGCGAACTGTCCCGAACCGCTGTTCTCGGCAACAACCTTGCCGTCCTTGATGATCCGGCACGTGATCTTGCCGCTTCCGCCGTTCATGCCGTTGGTCGCGGTGATCGACAGGGGCATGAAGAACGACTTCTCAACGGTCAGCTCCTTGCGCCAGGGGAGGGCAGCGCCCGTTTCCCGGTCCGCAAGGTGCCGTACCGGGTGACGTGGGTGGTCGGGGTGGTCTCCGCGCTGATCGCGGGGCTGCTGCCGATCAGGGAGGCCGCGGAGCTGACCAACGTCGGCATCCTGGCGGCGTTCGTGGTCGTCGCGGTCGTGGTGCTGCGCAGCACGAGGCCCGGCCTGCCGCGCGGCTTCCGCTGCCCGTGGGTGCCGTTCGTGCCCGCCGTCGGGGTGCTGTCCTCGATCTGGCTGGTCAGCGAGCTGACGTGGGTGACGTGGGCGCGCTTCGCGTCGTGGCTGGTCGTGGGGATGGTGGTGTACCTGGCGTACGGCTACCGGCGGTCGGCGCTGCACAGCCGTGTGCGTCATTCCGGCGCCGGTGTGGGGTGAGACCCGCCGTCCGCAGGAGCGTGCCGGTGCCGGTTGCGCGGTAGGCTGGTCGACCGGGATCCGGGAAGAGGAGGGCCGGTATGCCAGCGGCGACGTCGACGGAGGTGGACGCGGTCGCCATGCTGCGCGCCATCGCGCACCCGACCCGCCTTTCCATCGTGCGGCGGCTCGCCGTGGAGCCGGAGACCTGCGCCTGCGACTTCACCGAGGTCTTCGGGGTGAGCCAGCCGACGGTCTCGCAGCACCTCAAGGTGCTCCGCGACGCCGGGCTGGTCACCGCCGCCCGCCGGGGCACCAACATCTGCTACTCGGTCCGAGCCGGGGCGGTCGACGCCCTGGCCGAGGTCGTGGAGAGCCTGCGGGGTCCGGCCACGGCCGACTGAGCACGGGCGCGGAGCCCTCTCCTGACCGTCCACTTGGGACGCGGGGCGGCCGTGGAGGCGACACCCCGCCGCTTGAGCAGGGTTCCGCGATCACGACCGTTCAGCCGCGCGGCCCTTGTCGGTGCGGAGCAACGCATCTACTTTCGGGTCGGGGAGAACCGGTCGCGGTTCCGGTCACGCCGCCGGTGCGTGGCTGAGGGCGGCCCGTGGAGGAAGGGGTGGATCCGTGCGACTCGGAATGCTCACCGCCTGCCTCCCCGAGTGGACCCTGCCCCAGATCGCCGCCTGGGCGTCGCGCGCCGGCTACGAGGCGCTGGAGGTGGCGGTCTGGCCGGGGACCGGCGGACGCGACTTCGAAGCGAGCCACCTGCCCGTCGCCGGCTTCGGCCCGCGCGAGGTCGACCAGACGCTCGCGCTGTTCGACCGCCACTCGCTGGGCCTGTCCGCGCTGGCCTACTACGAGAACAACCTGCATCCGGACCCGGCGCGGCGGGAGGAGATCCGCACCCACCTGCGGCACGCCATCGACGCCGCGCAGGCGCTGGGCGTGCCCTACGTCGGCACCTTCGTCGGCCGGGACTGGACCAGGCCGGTCGCCGACAACATCGCCGAAGCCGAGCGCGTGCTGCCCGAGCTGGTCGACTACGCCGGCGAGCGCGACGTCGGGCTCGTCGTCGAGAACTGCGTGATGGAGGTCTGGCACCCCGACGGCTACCCGGGGAACCTGGCGTACTCGCCGCAGCTGTGGGAGTGGGTGTTCTCGCTGGGGTTCCGCCTGAACTGGGACCCGTCGCACCTGCTGCGGATCGGCATCGACCCGGTCGCCACGATCGCGCCCTACGCCGACCGCATCGTGCATGCCCAGGCCAAGGACGTCGAGATCGACGCGTCCGCGCGGCAGCGCTACGGGTTCTTCGGCAGGGCCGGTGACCGCGAGCGCCCGTGGGAGGCGGGCTGGTGGCGCTACCGGGTGCCGGGGCTCGGCGAGATCGACTGGGTCCGCGTGGTCGACCGCCTCCACGAGCGCGGCTTCACCGGCACGCTGTCGGTCGAGCACGAGGATCCGGTGTGGAGCGGCGATCCGGACCGCACCACCCGGGGTCTGCGCATCGCCCACCACACCCTTCGCCCGCTGGTCGCCGGCTGAACAGGAGCCCCGATGCCCGCCGCCACGCTCTCCGCCCAGCTCTACAGCCTGCGCGACCGGCTGGCCGCCGACCGCGACGCGACGCTGCTGCGCCTGGCCGGCATCGGCTTCGGCCACGTCGAGCCGTTCGGGCTCGGCGCACCGGACCGCACGCGGTCCGAGCGTTCGGCGTCGGCACGCGCCCTGCGGTCGGCTCTCGACGCGGCGGGGCTGTCGGTCTCCGCGGTCCACGCCGCGCTGCCGCGCGATGCCGCCGAACTGGCCGAGGAGTGCGCGATCCTCGGCACCGCGACCGCGTTCGTCCCGCATCCGCGCCTGGTGGACGGCTTCGACGAGGACACCTTCGCCGACCCCGGGCGCGTCGACGCCCTCGCCGACGTGCTCGCAACCGCGGCCGAGGCCCTCGCGCCGCACGGTGTGCGGCTCGGCTACCACAACCACTGGTTCGAGTGGGCCCGGCTGCCCGACGGCACGACCGGCCACGACCGCTTCTGGTCCAGGGCGGGCGACCGGCTCGCCGCCGAGGTGGACCTCTACTGGGCGGCCGCCGGGGGAGCCGAGCCGGCCGCGGTGCTGTCGAACCTGGGCGACCGCGTGCTCGCCGTGCACCTCAAGGACGGCCCCGCCGAGCCCGGGGCGCCGCAGACACCGCTCGGCAGCGGCGCCGTCGACGTCGTCACCGTGCTGCGCGAACACGGCGGGATCGGCTGGCACGTGGCCGAGATCGACACCACCGAGCTGGACCCCTTCGACCTGCTCGAGGTCAACGCCACAACGCTGGTGGAGGCCGGGCTGTCGCGCTGGTGAACACCGGTGCGGCCGCGGTCCGCCCTGGTTGCCCGCGGGATGGACGCGAACCTAGGATTGCGATCAAGGGGTCTCGCGGCCCGGGGGGAAGCCGTTCGAGGAAGGTGGCGCGTGGCGAATCTGGGTCCTGAGGGGCAGAGCTGGTTCCGGCGTTTCCACACCGCCCCGCAGGGCGCGACCCGGTTGGTGTGCTTCCCGCACGCGGGCGGCTCCGCCAGCTCCTACCTCCAGCTCTCCAAGGAGCTCTCCTCATCGCTGGAGGTTTTCGCGGTGCAGTACCCGGGCAGGCAGGACCGCCGTGGCGAGCCCGGGTTCGCGAGCATGACGGCGCTGGCCGAGCGGATCGCCGAGGTCATCACCCCGCTGCTGGACCGGCCGTTCGCCTTCTTCGGCCACAGCATGGGCGCCATCGCCGCGTTCGAGGTCGCCCGCCTGCTGGAGGCCCGGGGTGGCGGCACACCCCGCGCGCTGTTCGCGTCCGGCCGCAGGGCCCCGACGACCAGCCGGGACGAGTCGGTGCACAAGCGCGACGACAAGGGGCTGATCGACGAGATCAGGCAGCTGAGCGGGACCGACAGCAGGCTCTTCGACGACGAGGAGATCGTGCAGATGATCCTGCCGTCCCTGCGCAGCGACTACACCGCCATCGAGACCTACGAGTACCGGCCGGGCCCGGACGTGAGCTGCCCGATCGTCGCGCTGGCCGCGGACGCCGACCCGAGGGTCACCATCGAGGAGGCCCAGCAGTGGAAGCAGCACACCGCTGACGTCTTCCACCTGGAGACCTTCCGCGGCGGGCACTTCTACCTCAACGACCAGGTGCCGCAGGTGGCGCGGACGGTCACCGCGCACCTCGGGGCCGCGGCCGGCGGCTGACCCCGCTGCCCGGAACCGCGGGCGAGCGGCGGGATTCGTCTGCGCGAACCCCAGCGCGAGGTGGGTCTCGGCTGCCCGAACCGCGGCGAGTGGTAGGACTCGGACCCAGGTGTTGACGCGCGGGAGCGGAGCGATTCGTCCCGGGATTCGACGCGAGTGAACGGCCGGATTCACTCTCACGGGCGTTGATCGCACCGATTCCGCTGAGCCTCCAACGTGAATTTTGCGTCCGACGCAATTTTCGCGGATATGGCGGCGCTATTCGTTGATGCTCCTCCGGAGAAATGGTGAATTCGGTTCCGGCCGTTCTCCTGGTCGGTCGCTGATCCGGCCAACCTCGCTCCATGCGTCCGCAACCAGCAGTCGAAAGGGCGGAAAATAGGTCCGGACGGCGGATTTCCCACTCTTTTGGCATATTCCGCGCAACACCTGGACGGCGGAACCGCGGGCGTGCGGCTTCGCGTCTGTAGTAGTGTCCGTTCCCGTAGCTGCTCGCCACGGCATGCACTGGGGAATCTGTGGTCGGAAAAGGGCTTTTCGCGCGCGCTCCGGGAAACAGGTCATTTCGTCGGATAGCCGCCGCGGCGATCGCGCTGCTGCTGGTCGAGATCACCGTCGCGGGCAGCGGCGTGCTCGGCTGGTCCGGCTCGATCGCGCTCAACAAGGTGTGGGAGATCGCCGCCTCGGTCGCGGCGCTGGGGGCGTGGACCTGGTCGGCGGTCCGGCACCAGGGGCCGCAGCGCCGGTGGCGGCAGTGGATGAGCGCGGCCATGGCGTGCTTCCTGGTCGGTCTGGTCGCCTGGAGCTGGGGCCAGGTCGTCGTGGCGGCCCCGCTGCCCACCGCGACGCTCGGGCCGGCCGGGTTCCTGCTGACACCGGTGATCGCGCTGCTGGCGCTGGTGATCCACGCCTACGAACGCGGACCCGGGCCGCGATCGCCGCTGGGCGACCCCCGCAACCTGGCCATCAAGGCGCTGGACCTGCTGATCATCGCCGGTTCGGTGGTGCTGTTCGTCTCGGTCACGCTCGGCACGCACCTGTCGCAGGGCTGGGACTCCTCCGGGCCGATCCTGACGATGCTGGCCGCGCACCCGATGGCCTACCTGTGGCTGGCCGCGGGAACGGTGGCGCTGGCCAGGCTGCGCCGCGGCGCGCGCGAGCTGCCGGTGCTGTTCATCGCGCTCGCCGCGGTGTCCTACATGGTCTCCAGCGCGCTGTTCGGCCACTACGTCGAAACCGGGGCCGAGACGATCCCGCCGTGGCTGGAAGCGGGGTTCATGGCCTGTCCGGTGTTCTTCTTCCTCGGCGCGCTGGCCCCGAGCACCGGCCGCCGCGAGCAGGAGGGCCGCGCGCACCGCACCGTGCGCGAGGTCGTCCAGCTCGCGGTGCCCTACCTGCCGCTGATCGCCACCGCCCTGTTCATCGCGGCCGGCCTGCTGGCCGGGCTCACCCTCACCCGCTTCCAGGAGTGCGTGTTCGTGGCGCTGATGGGACTGGTCATCTCGCGCCAGCTCGCGACGCTGCTCGAGAACAACCGCCTGCTGCGCAGGGCCGAGTACGAGGCGCTGCACGACCCGCTGACCGGGGTGGCCAACCGGACGCTGTTCCTGCACTGGCTCGAACGCAGCCTCGCCGACTGCCGCAGGCCGATCGTGCTCGCCTTCTGCGACCTCGACGACTTCAAGGAGGTCAACGACAACTTCGGGCACGCGGCAGGGGATTTGGTGCTGACCAGCGCCGCCCGGCGGCTGACCCGCTGCGCGGGCGCCGACGACCTGGTGGCGCGGCTGGGCGGCGACGAGTTCGCCGTGGTGCTGCACAACGTCCACGAGCCGCTGGAGGAGGCGGGGCAGCGCCTGCTGCGGGCCCTGCAGGAACCTCACGACCTCAACGGGCGTCCGCTGGTGGTCAGCGCGAGCGTCGGCATGACGTACCTGAGCCCGGACCAGCCGGTCGCGGGCACCGACACCCTGATGCGCTGGGCCGACAGCGCCATGTACGTGGCGAAGCGGCGGGGCAAGAACACCCTCGCCCACACCCTCGAGTTCCGGGAGGAGCACATCCGATGACCTCGGCGTCCGAGCAGATCGTGCGGACCCTCGACCTGCGGCCGTTGAACGTGTGCAACGGCTACTTCCGGGAGACCTGGCGCGACGACAACGCCACGGTGATCTACTGGCTGCTGCCCCGGGAGCACCACGCCGGATGGCACGCCGCCGCGCACCCGGAGATCTTCACCCACCACTCCGGCGACCCGCTCCGGATCACCCTGCTCGACCCTGCCGACGGCCGGCCGCGCGACCACGTCATCGGCCCGGACGTCGAAGCGGGCCAGCACCCGCACTTCGTGGTGCCCGGCGGTGTCCTGCAGGCCGCGCGCACGCTCGGCGACCACAGCCTCACCAGCGTCGTCGTGGCGCCACCGTTCTCGCCCGGCATCGTCTCGACGCCCGACGTCGACGACCTGTGCGCGCAGTACCCCGATCACGCCGAACGCATCCGCGCGCTCGCCTGAGCACGGCGACCCCTACTCGCTGCCCTTGAACGGCCCGGCTGACTCGCCGGGCCGGCAGCGTTTGCGCTGGTCCAGGCGGTATGGCGCCATGGCGCCGAGAGGTGGCGCCATCTGTAGCGCCAAAGTGCTTGCCATGGCGCCACAGTGGTGCCATATTGGCACCATGGATTTGACGCCCTTCGTCGACAACCTCCGCCGGGAGCTGGCCGTCGCTGCCGACGCCGGCGGCGAGGACGCCCGCGCGCTCGCCGAGCGGCTCACCGCGCCGCTGGAGTCCGCCGCGCGCCTCACGCTGCTCAACGCGCTCACCGCGGCGGCGGAGGAGATCACCCGCGACCTGGCACCGGGCTCGGTCGACGTCCGGCTGCGGGGGCTCAACCCGGATTTCGTCGTGACCGCGCCGAGTTCCGAGCAGCCACCCGACGACGCACCGGAAGGCCCGGCGGCGCCCGTCGGCGCACCGCCGGCGGAGTCGGGCGAGGGCACGCACGCGGCGGCGGGCGCCGAGGACGGCCCCACGTCACGCATCAACTTCCGCCTCCCCGAGCAGCTCAAGCTCCGGGTCGAGGAAGCCGCCGCGCGGGAGGGGCTGTCGGTCAACGCGTGGCTCACCCGCGCCGTAGCCACAACGCTCCGGGGCGACGACCGCGGAATCCGTTCCAGGAAGCGCGACCACTGGGGCGGGCAGCGCTACACCGGCTGGGTTCGCTGACGGCCGGGGCCGGCGGCCCGCAAGCGCCGCCGGTCGCCTGAGGACTCGGGCCGGCTGATCGCCGACCGACCTGACACCACACGCGTTCCACCTGCGGAAACGCGGAAACGAACACTCAGAAGGGGACCATCATGCCTGTTTTCCCTAGCCCCGAACCGATCTCGGCAACCGTCGACATCGTCCTCGGGACCGCCCGGATCGTGGCGAGCGACCGCGCCGACACCGTCGTGGAGGTCCGCCCGAGCAGGGCGGGCAACAGCGCGGACACCAAGGCCGCCGAGCAGACCCGAGTCGAGTTCTCCAACGGCGTGCTGCTCGTCAAGGCGCCCAAGCAGTACGGGTTCTTCACCAGGGCGGGATCGATCGACGTCGTCGTCGAACTGCCCGCGGGGTCCGACCTGCGCGCCGAGGCCGCGGCCGGGAAGTTCCACTGCGAGGGCCGTTTCGGTGACGGCCGGATCTCCACCGCGTCCGGCGACATCCGCATCGACGAGGGCCGGACGCTGCGGCTGGAAACCTCCAGCGGAGACATCGCGGTCGAGCGCGCGGTGGGCCACTCCAAGATCACCGGGGCGGGCGACCTGCGGATCCGCGAGATCGACGGCACCGCGGAGATCAAGAACATCGCCGGTCAGACCTGGGTCGGCGAGGTGACCGGCGACATCCGGCTGAGCTCCGCCGCCGGCGACATCGCGGTCGACCGGGCACTCGCCGGCGTGCGGGCCAAGACCGCGTCGGGCGACATCCGCATCGGTGAGGTCGTGCGGGGCTCGGTGACGCTGGAAACCGCGTCCGGAGAGGTGGAGGTCGGCATCGCCGAGGGCACCGCCGCGTGGCTGGACGCGAACTCCATGGCCGGCACCGTGCGCAACCACATGGCCGACTCCGACGGCCCGGGCCGATCCGACCAGACCGTCGAGATCCGGGCCCGCACGTTCCACGGCGGCATCGTCATCCGCCGGGCCGTGGCCGCGGACTGACAGCGCCGGTTTCCTTTCGGCGTTCGTCCCGCATGCCGTGACCCGGCGGTCGCCATCCGGTCGCCGGAACTCGCCCGGAATCGAGGGAAGATGAACACAACCAGGCCGAAACCGGCTGTCGCGGCGGCCGGTCTGCGCAAGACCTGCGGCACGCGCACGGTGCTCGACGGTGTCGACCTGCTCGTCCCGCAGGGCGGTGTCTTCTGCCTGCTGGGGGAGGCCGGGGCGGGCAAGACGACCGTGGTGCGGCTGCTGTCGGCGCTGACCGCCCCCGACGGGGGCGAGTTGCGCGTCGCCGGACACGACGTGGTGCGCGCGCCCGCGTCGGTGCGCGCGGCCGTCGGGCTCTGCGGGCTCACGGCGGTCGACGGATCGCTGACCGTCGAGGAAAACCTGCTGCGGACGGCGGACTTGCACCGGCTGGGCCAGGACGACGGCCGGAGCCGGGCCGCGGACCTGATCGAACGGTTCGATCTGGTCGACGTGGCGGGGGCGCCCGCCGCCCGCTGCCGCCGAGGCGAGCGCCGCAGGCTCGAACTCGCCATGGCCGTGGTGGGGTTGCCGCCGGTGCTGCTGCTGGACGAGCCGACCGCCGGCCTCGACCCTGGCGACCGGCGTGCCGTCCGGCGGATCGTTCGTCAGCTCGCCGACGCCGGGGTCACGGTATTCCTGGCGACGCGCTCCCGGGCGGAGGCGGCTGCGCTGGCCGACCGGGTCGCGGTCCTGCACGGGGGCAGGCTGGTCGCGGGGGGAATGCCGGACGTCGAAGCGGATCCGTGCCGTGGGGAGACGGGGGCGATGCCGGTGCGGGACTTCTTCGCCGGGAACGAAGCAGCCAGGTGCGCTGTGTCCAGGAGCTGACCGGCGGGCTGGGGGTGGGGTGGGAGCCGCCGGTTTCGGCGACCCCCACCCCAAGTTCGGGGGAATATCCGATGTGGACGGCGTCATGGCCGTCCACATCGGATGTACGGGACGGGGGAGTCCCGGTCAGCCGGAGAGGCCGACCTTCTTCGAGCAGACCGGCCACGCCTTGGCGCCCTGGGCCTTCAGCACCTTCTCGGCGACGGCGATCTGCTGCTCGCGAGTGGCGTCGGACGCCTTGGAGGCGTACTGGGTGCCGCCGTAGGCGGACCAGGTCGAGGCCGTGAACTGCAACCCGCCGGAGAAGCCGTTGCCGGTGTCGGCGTTCCAGTTCCCGGTGCTCTCGCACTGCGCGAGGCGGTCCCAGGCCGAGGCCGAGGCGGCGCCGGCGGGCACCGCGGCGGCCAGCGGTGCGGCCGCGATCGCACCGGCGAGCGCGACGCGGGCGAGGACACGGGTGCTGAAGAGGTTTCGCGCCATGGATCGTCTCCTGCTGCGCCTTCGAGAGGACGGGCGCCGGATTCGCGCGGTGCGCCGTCCGGCCCGTGCCGTCGGGGGCGGCATCGGTCGTCCTTCGGGTATCTCGTTCCTGCCCGGTGCTCGTCGTTTCGGGGGCGGGAAGCTCGCCGGGCAGGTCCGGCGCTGCGAGCTTCCGGTTGATTGCTTGCCGGTTCGGGGCCGACAGCCGGAAACGCTACGTAACCGCCGGCGGCTCGCCAACCTGAGGCAGCCGTGACGGCCGTCATGCAGGCGAAACGGTGATCGCTCGGAAATGTGCGTCGTCGCAGTTCAGCGGGCCATGTCGACCGGCAAGGAAGCGCTACGCTGAGTCAACCGTGTCCACGTGCCTCACCCGCGTGGGTTACGCACGTTAGTGGGTCCCGCGAGCGAAACCGATCTTGGTCGGCAGCTGCTTCAGCACGCTCGGCGTGGTCCAGACCGGCTGAGGCGCAGGCTCGGCGACTGCGAACAGGCCGGAGATGTGGAGAAGATCCCCAGCCCTGGAGCCCGAAACGGCAACGGGCGTGGAGCCCGAAACGGCAACGGGCGTGGGGCGTGGAGCGGCGACGGGGCGTGGAGCGGCGACGGGGGCGCGAAGTGGCAACGGGGCGTGGGCCGGGAACCTCCGGCCCACGCCCCGCGGTACTACGACGAGCAGGTGTTCAGCATGCTCTGCAGCGCCGACTTCTCCGCCGACTGCAACCGCAGGCCCCAGTGGTGCTTCACCCGGATCCACATCTTGGAGTAGGTGCAGTCGTAGGTGCTCACCGGCGGCTGCCAGGACGCCGGGTCCTGGTCGCCCTTGGCCTGGTTGACGTTGTCGGTCACCGCGATCAGCTGCGGGCGGCTGAGGTCGTTGGCGAACGACTCGCGCTTGCTGTCGGTCCACGAGGAGGCGCCGGAACGCCACGCCTCGGCCAGCGGGACCACGTGGTCGATGTCCACATCGGACGCCGCGGTCCAGGTGGCCCCGTCGTACGGGCTGTACCAGCGGCCGGAGGTCGCCGCGCACGAGCCGTCGACGACGACGTTGGTGCCGTCGCGCTTGAGGACGGTCTCGCGGGTGTTGCAAGCGCCCGAGACGGTGCTCCAGTGCGGGAACCGGTCCCGGGAGTAGCCGTCCATGGAGCCTTCGCCCGCGACGGTCAGCGCGTTGAGCTCCGACTGCGCGGTGGCCTTGCTCGGGATGCCGGGTGGCGTGGCGTTGGCGACCGGGGCGACCAGCCCCGACAACGCGGTGGTGGCGAGAAGAACACCGAGGGCACCGGCCCGGCGGCGTCGTCCGGATGAGCGGAACACAGGACCTCCCAGGGGAAGGTGAGTGGGGCTCCCACCGTTCCCGCTCCCGGTATCCGAAGCGCCGCTTTCACATGTCGATACCGCGACGATGCCGTGAAGGCTTCCCGCCAGGGGCCCGAAACGGCGGGCCCGCCCCCGCGGTCCACGAGGACGGGCCCGGTTTCACCACGACGTCGTCACACCGCTTCGACGGCCCCCGTGCGGCGTTCGTGGCGGAGCATGGCGCCGAGGGCCAGCAGCGCGACCGCGGAGCCGCCGGTCATGGTGAGCGCCATCGCCGGGCCGTCGTTGCCGAGCAGGCCCACCAGCGGGGCGATCAGCGCGCCCAGCCCGAACTGACCGGCGCCCAGCAGCGCCGCCGCGGTTCCCGCTGTCTCGCCGTGCCTGGACAACGCCAGCGCGGGCGCGTTGGGCAGCACGAACCCGAACGCACCGAGCAGGAACCACAGCGGGAGGATGAAGCCGAGCAGGCCACCCGTGCCGGTGGTGGTCAGTGCGACGAGCACCACGCCGAAGGCGGTGGCCGCCGCGAGCGAGCTCAGCACGATCTGGCGTTCGGTCCACCGGTTCAGCAGCACCACGTTCAGCTGCGAGGCGCCGATGAGCGCCACCGCACCGG
The DNA here is from genome assembly GCF_000062885.1 of Saccharopolyspora erythraea NRRL 2338. Classification (NCBI taxonomy): domain Bacteria; kingdom Bacillati; phylum Actinomycetota; class Actinomycetes; order Pseudonocardiales; family Pseudonocardiaceae; genus Saccharopolyspora; species Saccharopolyspora erythraea. The sequence goes on from NC_009142.1 coordinate 3,609,795, forward strand.
CGCCGAAGACCAGTGCGAACTCCTGCTGGTCGAGACCGAACTGCTCCTGCAGCACGAACGAGGAGCCCGAAACGTAGGAGAACAGCCCGGACATGCCGAGCGCGGCCACCAGAGCCATGATCATGAACTTGCCGTCGGTCAGCAGCGTGCGGTAGGCGCGCAGCACCGGGCGCACCTCGCCGGGCAGGCGCCGTTGCGGCGGCAGCGTCTCATCGAGGGCGAAGATCGCGACCAGCAGCAGGATGCCGCCCAGCACCGCCAGCGCCGCGAACACGCCGCGCCAGGAACCGGTGAGCAGGATCGCCCCGCCCAGCGTGGGCGCCAGGATCGGTGCGGCTCCCATCACCAGCATGAGGCGGGAGAGCGCGGTGGCGGCGGCGCGCCCGGAGTACAGGTCGCGGACCACCGCCAGCGCGACGACCATGGTCGCGGCGGCGCCGACGCCCTGCAACGCCCGCAGCAGCCCCAGGACCGCGATGTTGGGCGCCACGATGCACAGCAGCGAGGACGCGATGTGCAGCACCGTTCCCAGGATCAGCGGCAGCCGCCTGCCGACCGCGTCGGAGAAGGGGCCCACGAGCAGTTGCCCGAGCCCCAGGCCGAGCAGCGTCCCGGTGAGGGTGAGCTGGACGGCCGACGACGTGGTGAGCAGGTCGTCGCCGATCGCGGGCAGTGCGGGCAGGTACATGTCGATGGTCAGCGGGCCGAGGGCGACCAGCGCCCCCAGGACGACGATGACCCGGACCCGTTCGAGCCGGCTCGCAGCGGAGGTCGCCTGCTCCGCCCGGGGTGGCGTGGACTCGGCGTCCAGGGTTGCGTGATTCATCTCGGCCTTTCGAGCTGAGGGGTTCGAGATCGGGATCTGACAGGGGGAGAAGCAACCCGGGAGATCGGTTTGTTCCCGTTGCGGCGAACATTCTCAAAATCCAGTGGAATGCGGTCCGGCGCCGTATAATGTGCGCAGTCCCGCACGGGGCCCTGCGGTGTCTGCGAACTTGGTCCCAAGTCGAGGAGCGCGGGAATTTTCCTGCCGCGCAAGGTGTTGAAGTACCTCTGTCCTGCGATGTCCGGTGTCGTGGGCCGGACGGCAGTGGAGTCGATCACGTGTCGCGGGCCGCGAAAAATGAGTTGGCCGCGAGGTGGTCACTTCCGGAACTGCGCGTTAATTGCGCTGAGCAAAGCCATGCGCACTACTGGTGATGGCGGATTTCGGCGCATTTTCGGCAAAGGGATGTCAAGTGGTCCTGTCCGGTCCACGCCGGCACGGCGACCGCGGCCTGCCGGGCGAGTACGAGCACCGGCCACACCCCTTCGCTGCGGCTACCCAGTGGGGTGCGGGGCGACACATGCGGCCCGGTAAGTCCAAAGTGGACGATCGATTCGAGGGCCCGCCCAGCGCGCGTGGCGCAGGCACGCATGTCAGGGTGGAGGCATGGTTGGCTTCGGATACACGCTGATGACCGAGCAGTCCTCACCGCGCGACCTGGTCACCCACTCCGCCGCCGCCGAGCGCGCGGGCTTCGACTTCGAGGTGATGAGCGACCACTACTTCCCGTGGTTGAAGGAGCAGGGCCACTCGCCGTACGCCTGGAGCGTCCTCGGGGCGGTGACCCAGGCGACCCAGCGGGTGGAGCTGATGACCTACGTCACCGCGCCGATCATGCGCTACCACCCCGCGGTGGTGGCCCAGAAGGCGGCGACCATCGGCCTGCTCTCGCAGGACCGCTTCACGCTGGGTGTCGGGTCCGGTGAGAACCTCAACGAGCACGTGGTCGGCGCGGGCTGGCCCCCGGTCAACGTGCGCCACGAGATGCTGTCGGAGGCGCTGCGGATCATCCGCTCGCTGTTCGACGGCGGATACGTCAACTTCGCGGGCAGCCACTACCGGGTCGACTCGGCCAAGCTGTGGGATCTGCCCGGACGCCGGGTGCCGATCGCGACCGCGGTGTCGGGCGACCAGTCGATCCACCGGTTCGCGCCGCTGTCCGACGCGATGATCGCGGTGGAGCCCAACGACGCGTTCTGCCGCGAGTGGGACTCGGTCGCGAACCGCGACGCCACCCGCAAGATCGGCCAGATCCCGATCGCGTGGGACCCCGACCGCGACGCCGCGGTGCGGCGCGCCTGGGAGCAGTTCCGCTGGTTCGCCGGCGGCTGGAAGGTCAACGCCGAGCTGCCCGGTCCGCAGGCCTTCGCCGCGGCGACCCAGTACGCCCGGCTCGAGGACGTCGGCAGCGGCATCCCGTGCGGGCCCGACGTCGAACCGATCGTCTCGGCGGTCGCCAAGTTCTGGGAGGCCGGGTTCACCGACGTCGCGCTGGTCCAGGTCGGGGTCGACAAGGACCCGGACGGCTTCTTCCGGTTCGCCGAGAACGAGTTGCTCCCGGCGTTGCGCGAGGCCGCGCCGCGGTAGTGGTTCCGGCTGCAGCTGTTCCGGCCGACGGTCAGCGGACGGTGATCGCGTCGTAGCGCAACGTGATCACCGTCCGGCCGTCTCCGTCACCACTCGTCGCCGCGAGGCGCGCGCGTCCGGCTCGCGGCCGGCCTGCGGGCGGGGGCGCGGCCGGGGCGCAGCGCATCCTCGGGGCGGGGACGGTTGACCCAGGAGTCGAAGACCAGGACGAGAGCCGCGATGCCGACCAGCCCGATCCCGATCTGCAGTACGCCGAGGAGGATCGCCACCCCTCCGACGAGGAGCATGGGCGCCACCAGCACCCAGCAGAAAGGGTCGATGCGACCGAAGGTCGCAGACCGGGCCGCGTCACGCGCCATCGCCAGAACTCTCTTCCGCTCAAGTTTTCGGGAGGCGATCCTATCCTGGGGCGTTCCGGGCCCTCGTCGCAGATCGGTCAGAGCGGGCTCGGCGGCGTCGGTGCCGGACCGCGCCCGGCGCGCGGATGTGGCCGCCGTCTCAATGCCGTGGCCGTGCTCCGGCGGCCGCACCGCCCGAGAACCGGCCACAATGGACTGCCGCGTCGCGGCCGGTGCGAGTTGCGGGTGCTGCCACCCCTGCGTAGCGTGGCCGGAACCCGAGGTCCGGTGGCCGGGGGCGAGTGGCGGGCGCCGGCGGTGAGGTGCGCCGCCTTGTCCCGCGACGGGTCGACACCTCGGTCCTGCCCAGGAAGGCGCGGGATCGCGATGAGCCGAGTCGAGCTGGACGCAGCGGGTGTGCGCGATCCCGGGCTGCGCGCGGCCTACCGGCGCTGCCGCGACCTCAACGCGTGCCACGGGCGCACCTACTTCCTGGCCACCAGGCTGCTCACCCCCGCGCAGCGTCCGGCCGTGCACGCGCTGTACGGGTTCGCGCGGTGGGCCGACGACGTGGTCGACACCCCGCGGCCGGGGGAGGACGACCTCGCGCGGGAGCGGCGGCTGGACGCGCTCGCCCGCGAGCTGTTCGCCGGGCTGGACCGGGGCGGCAGCGACGACCCGGTGCTCGCCGCGGTCGTCGACACAGCGGTGCGCCACGGCATCGACCGGCGGCTGTTCGAGGACTTCCTGCACTCGATGCGCATGGACCTGACGGTCACCGACTACCCGGACCGCGCCGCGCTGGACACCTACGTGCGCGGGTCCGCCGAGGCGATCGGGCTGCAGCTGCTGCCGGTGCTGGGCACCGCCAGCCCGCCCGGCGTCGCCGCACCGCACGCCGCGGCCCTGGGCAAGGCCTTCCAGCTCACCAACTTCCTGCGCGACGTCGCCGAGGACCTCGACCGCGGCCGGGTCTACCTGCCCGCCGACGAGCTGGCCGCCTTCGGCGTCGACCGGTCGCTGCTGCGGTGGTGCCGGCTGCGGGAGCGCACCGACCCCCGCGTGCGGGCCGCCCTGGCCGCCCAGCACGCCACCACCAGGGAGATCTACCGCTTCGCGGCCCGGGGGATCGCGATGCTGCACCCGGTGTCGCGGCCGTGCGTGCGGACCGCGCTGGTGCTCTACTCCGAGATCCTCGACCGGATCGAGGACGCCGACTTCGCGGTGTTCGCCCGCCGGGCGAGGGTCGGCAACCTGCGCAGGCTCCAGGTGGCGGGGATGGCGGTGCTGCGGGTGGCGTGGGCTCGCTCGGGTCACCGGCCGGGGCCGGTGGCCTGCGCGCGGGCAGGTGGGCTGTAGCCATGGGCAGGTCATCGGACGCGGCGGCGCTCGGCTCAGCGCCGCGGGGCAGGGCCGTACCACGCGCCTTCGACTCCGGTGCGCGGTGCTACGACCGGCTGGTCGGCGCGAACCCCGGGTACCACGAGCACCTGCGGCTCTCCGCGCGCCGGATGCGGCTGCCCGACGGCGGTGCCGGGCTGCGCCTGCTGGACGCGGGTTGCGGCACCGGCGCCTCCACGGGCGCCCTGCTGTCGGTGGCGCCCGACGCCGAGATCGTCGCGGTCGACGCATCGGAAGGCATGCTGGCCAGGGCGCGCGGCAAGCCGTGGCCGCCGTCGGTGAGCTTCGTCCGCACCGGCGTCGAGCACCTCGCCGAGGCAGGCGTGCGCGGTCCGTTCGACGCGGTCTTCGCCGCTTACCTCGTCCGCAACCTCGACGACCCGGACAGCACCCTGCGCGAGTTCCGGTCGCTGCTTCGGCCAGGGGGAACGCTGGCGGTGCACGAGTACTCGGTGCGCGACTCGCTTCGGGCGCGGGTGGTGTGGCACGCGGTGTGCTGGAGCGTCATCATCCCCGCCGGGCGGCTGCTGGGCGGGGACGCCTCGCTCTACCGCTACCTGCGGCGCAGCGTCGCGGCGTTCGACGGCGCCGACCGCTTCCGCCGCAGGCTGCGCGAGGCGGGCTTCACCGCGGTGCACAGCGAGACGATGACCGGCTGGCAGCGCGACGTCGTGCACACCTTCCTCGCCGACCGGCCGGAAGGAGGCCGGGAGTGGACGAGCTGATCGGCGCGGACCGCCGGATGGTCCGCCACCCCGCGCCCGCCGGTGCCCTCGATGCCGGTGCGCTGCCGCGGCGTCCCCGCGTCGTCGTGGTCGGCGGCGGGATCGCGGGGCTGGCGGCGGCGACCGGGCTCGCCGAACGCGGCGTCGGGGTCGAGGTCGTCGAGCGCGAGCCGCACCTGGGCGGCCGAGCGGGCGGGTGGACCGACTCGCTGCCCGACGGCACCGAGGTGGCGATGAGCCGGGGCTTCCACGCCTTCTTCCGGCAGTACTACAACCTCCGCGGGCTGCTGCGCCGCGCCGATCCGGGACTGGAGCGGCTGGTCGCGCTGGAGGACTACCCGCTGCTGGACGCCGACGGCCACCGGGACTCCTTCCGCGGCCTGCCCCGCACCCCGCCGTGGAACGCGCTGGCCTTCGCCCTGCGCAGTCCCACCTTCGGCGTGGCGGACCTGCTGCGGATCAACGCGCGCGCCGCGGCGTCGCTGGCCGCGGTGTCGGTGCCGCGCACCTACGCCGAGCTCGACGACCACGACGCCGAGAGCTTCCTGCGCGACATCAACTTCCCGAGCGCGGCGCGCGCCCTGGCGTTCCGGGTGTTCTCCCGCAGCTTCTTCGCCCCGCCGACGCGGATGTCGGCCGCCGAGCTTGCCACCATGTTCCACATCTACTTCCTGGGATCCAGCGAAGGACTGGTCTTCGACGTCGCCGACGCCGGCTTCGACAGCGCGCTGTGGGAGCCGCTGCGCGAGTACCTGCGCGCGCTCGGGGCCGGGTTCCGGACGCGGACGGCGGTGACCAGGGTGCAGACCGCGGGTGGGGGCTTCCGCGTGCAAGACGACACCGGAGGTGCCGTCGAGGCCGACGGCGTCGTGCTGGCCACCGACGTGCGCGGGCTGCGCGAGGTCGTCGAGGCCTCGACCGGCCTCGGCGACTCGGCGTGGCGGGAGTCGGTGCGCTCGCTGCGGACGGCGCCGCCGTTCCTCGTGCAGCGGCTGTGGCTCGACCGCCCCGTGCACGCCGACCGCCCGGCGTTCCTCGGCACCGCCGGGTTCGGTCCGCTGGACAACGTCAGCGTGCTGGAACGCTTCGACGACGACGCGAAGGCGTGGACCCGCCGCACGGGCGGTTCGGTGGTGGAGACCCACGCCTATTCCGCGCGCGGCGGAGCCGCCGAGACGCCCACCGCTCTGCGCGAGCAGTTGCGCCGCGTCTACCCGGAGACGGCCTCGGCCGGCGTCGTCGGCGAGCTGACGCGGTGGGGCGCGGACTGCCCGCTGTTCGGGGTCGGCGACTTCGCACGCCGTCCCGGGGTGCGCACCCCGCACGACGGGCTCGTGCTCGCGGGCGACGGGATCCGCATCGACCTGCCGGTGGCCCTGATGGAGCGCGCGGCGACCACCGGCTGGCACGCGGCGAACTGCCTGCTCGCGAAGTGGGGCCTGGCGGGGCACCCGGTGCACACGGTGCCCACCGCCGGACGGATCGGGCCGCTGCGGTGGCTCGCGGAACGGACCAGGCAGCGATGACCGAGGAAGGGCACGGATGACCGGACCACGCGGGACACGCCGAACGAGGCGGCCGCGACGAGACGGGGAGGGCGGATGCGCGAGCTGAGCACGGGCCGTCGGCGCTGGCCCCGGCGCTGGCCGCTGCAACCGGTGCCCCGCTCCCGCTGGGAGCAGCAGAAACCGACCTTCCGGCAGGCGCGGCCGACCCTCATCGACGCCGCGCTCAAGCGCGCCGAGGCGCGCCGCTCCGGCAACTGGTACGTCTTCGCCGCCAGCCGCGACATCCGCGCCGACCGGCCGCACGGCGCCAGGGTCGCCGGTGCGGAGCTCGTCGCGTGGCGGGACGCCGACGGGCGGCTGCGCGCCGGGCCGGGTGCGTGCCCGCACATGGGGGCGCCGATGAGCCAGGCCAAAGTGGACTGCGGCGACCTGGTGTGCCGCTGGCACGGCCTGCGCGTCGGGGCAGGCGGCGGCCACGGCTGGCGGCCGTACCCGGCGCACGACGACGGGGTGCTGGCATGGGTGCGGCTCGACGAGGCAGGCGGTGAGGAGCCGACGGACCGGCCGGTCGTGCCGCGGCGGCCTCCCGCGGAGTCCGCGGTGGACTCCGTGATGGCGCTGACCGGGACCTGCGAGCCCTCCGACGTCGTGGCCAACCGCCTCGACCCGTGGCACGGCGCGTGGTTCCACCCCTACTCGTTCACCCATCTCGAAGTGCTCGAAGCACCCCCCGAGATCGACGTCGAGGAGCACCGGGACCGGTTCCTGGTGGCCGTCACCTTCCGGGTGGGCGCGGGCCTCGGCGTGCCGGTGCGGGCGGAGTTCACCTGCCCCGAACCCAGGACCGTGGTGATGCGCATCGTCGAGGGCGAGGGCGCCGGGAGCGTGGTGGAGACCCACGCGACACCGCTCGGCCGCGGACCGGACGGCAGGCCCCGCACCGCCGTGATCGAGGCCGTCGTCGCCGACTCCGGCCGCCGCGGCTTCGCGCTCGCCCGCGCCGCGGCCCCGGCGCTGCGGCCGCTCATGCGCCGCGCCGCCAGGAGGCTGTGGCGCGACGACCTGGCCTACGCCGAGCGGCGGTTCGACCTGCGCTCCTGACGGCCGCCGGCCACGGGCCGCGGCGCGGTCGCGGGTGAACCGGATCGTGTCAGGTCGGGTATGGTCGGCCCGCCGACGCCGTCGGCCGCGACGCCGTCGCGGCGCGGGTCGACTCGGGTCGGCGCGGAGTTCGAACGGCCGGATGCGCGAACAGGGCGCCCGGTGCGTGCGGGAGGTGGTGTCGTGGCGACCGTCCTCAGCGGCCTCGCGCGTCGCCCCCGCGCGTCAGGCGGGCCCGGCCGGCGACCGTCCCGGCGGTCCGGAGGTGCTCATGCCTGAATGGCGTCCGCGGCGCCGGTCGAGGCGCTACCGCAGGGTCGAGGAGACACCGAGCCAGGGACCGGCCCCCGAGCACTCGATGGACCCTCGTTCGGACGAGGACGTCCCGCTGGCCGACCGGCCGCTGATCGACACCGCGATCTACCGCGACGGGCACCGGACGGCCACCCCGGTGAGCCTGGCGCAGACCTACCGCGAGCTGCCGCGCCAGGACCGCGCCATGGCCTGGATCGGCCTCTACCGCCCGGCCGAGGACGAGCTGCTGGCCGCGGCCGAGGAGTTCGACCTGCACAAGCTCGCCGTCGAGGACGCCATCGTCGCCCACCAGCGGCCCAAGCTGGAGCGCTACGGCGACACCCTGTTCGTGGTGCTGCGCGCGGCCCGCTACCTCGACGAGGCCGAGGAGGTCAGCTTCAGCGAGCTGCACCTGTTCATCGGGCCGAACTTCGTGCTCACCGTCCGCCACGGGCTGGCACCCGACCTCGCCGCGGTCCGGCAGCGGATGGAGGACGACCCGGAGCTGCTGGCGCGCGGTCCGGAAGCGGTGCTCTACGCGGTCCTGGACAGCGTCGTCGACGGCTACGCCCCGGTGATCGCGGGGCTGCAGAACGACATCGACGAGATCGAGACCGAGGTCTTCGGCGCGGACCCGCACGTGTCCCGGCGGATCTACGAGCTCTCCCGCGAGGTCATCGAGTTCCAGCGGGCGACGCGGCCGCTGCTGGGCATGCTGCAGAGCCTGGAGGCGGGGTTCGAGAAGTACGGCATCGACCAGGAGCTGCAGCGGTACCTGCGCGACGTCGCCGACCACGCGACGACCGTGGCCGAGCGCGTCGACGGCTTCCGCCAGATGCTCGACAGCATCCTCACGGTCAACGCCACGCTGGTCACCCAGGCGCAGAACGAAGAGATGAAGAACATGACCCAGGCCAGCTACGCGCAGAACGAGGAGATAAAGCGGATCTCCTCGTGGGCGGCGATCCTGTTCGCGCCCACGCTGATCGGCACGGTCTACGGCATGAACTTCGACACGATGCCCGAGCTGCACTGGGCGTTCGGGTACCCGTTCGCGATCGCCCTGATGGTGGTGGTCTGCCTCGCGCTCTACGCGGTGTTCAAGCGCCGCGACTGGCTCTGACCCCGACGCACGAGCGCCCCGGCACTCCCGGTGCCGGGGCGCTCGCGTCTCCGCCGACGGCTGCAAAGTGTTTCGACGGGCCGTTCGGGCTCAGGGCATCAGAATTCCATGTATACGTGTGACTCCTCGTCTGTCGGCTGACCAGGAACGGGCATTCGTCGAAGCGGCTGCAAACCGTTGCAAGGGCTTTCGCGCTCCTTGACCGGTCAAGGAGCCGCTGCTTCAATCGCCCACCGGTTGTGCCGCGGATCACCGACGAAGGAGTCCCCATGTCCGAGCACGTGATCGACCGACGGACCTTCGCCAAGGCCACCGGACTGGCGACCGGCATGCTGGGCGTCGCGAGCTGGGTCCCGGCGACCGCGGCCCACGCCGCCGGGGAGCCGGTCACCACCGCCTCGCCCGACGGCTCGGTCAGCGCGCATTTCCGCGTCCGCGCAGGCAGGCCGGAGTACTCGGTCACCAAGTCCGGCCGCACCGTCGTCGACTGGTCGCGGCTCGGTTTCGAGCTCGGCGACGGCGGCAGGCTGGGGGAGTCGGCCGAACTGGAGGCGCTCGCCCGCCACGAGCTGGACGAGACCTGGCACCCGGTCTGGGGTTCCGCCTCGGAGATCCGCAGCCACTGCGCCGCCGTCGTCCTCCGGCTCCGCGAGACCACCGAACCGGTCCGCCACTTCGAGCTCGAGTTCCGGGTGTTCGACGACGGCGTCGGCTTCCGCCACGTCTTCCCCGGCCAGCGCGACCTCGGTGACTTCGAGGTGCTCGACGAGCTCACCGAGTTCCGCTTCACCGCCGACCACACCGCGTGGTCGAGCCCGGCGAACTACGACTCGGTGGAGTACCTCTACAGCCAGACGCCGCTGACCGGGGCTGGTTTGCTGCACGAGTGGCAGGAACCGCGCGGCGAGGAGGGCGAGAAGCTCGGGACGCTGGCGACCCCGCTGACGGTGCGGGTCGCCGACGACATCTACCTCGGGCTGCACGAGGCCGCCCTGCTCAACTACCCGGACATGACGCTGGCCAAGATCGACGGCGAACCGCACCTGCGCAGCGCCCTGGTGCCGCGCAAGGGGGAGGGCCGGGTCAAGGCCCGGCTGCGGGCGCCGTTCCCGACCCCGTGGCGGGCGCTCATCATCGGCGACCGGCCCGGCGCGCTGGTCGAGTCGCACCTGGTGCTCAACCTCAACGAGCCCTGCGCGATCGAGGACACCTCGTGGATCGCGCCCGGCAAGTTCGTCGGCGTGTGGTGGGAGATCCACAAAGGACGCAACACCTGGACCGAGGGGCCCGACCTCGGCGCCACCACCGAGAACACCATCCGCTGCATCGACTTCGCCGCCGAGAACGGCATCCCCTACGTACTCGCCGAGGGCTGGAACGAGGGCTGGGAGTCCGACGGCTTCGGCGACCGGCAGAACTTCACCAAGGCCAACGCGCAGTTCGACCTGCGTCGCGTGGTCGACCACGCCCGGCAGCGGGGTGTGGCGTTCCTCGCCCACAACGAGACCGGCGGCGGGATCGACAACTACGAGCGCCAGCTCGACGAGGCGTTCGCGCTCTACGAGCGGCTCGGGATGCCCGGGGTGAAGACCGGATACGCCGGGGACATCGAGGACCACTACCACCACGACCAGTGGATGGTGAACCACTACCAGCGGGTCGTCCACAAGGCCGCCCAGCACCGGTTGATGATCAACGCCCACGAACCGATCAAGGGCACCGGCATCGAGCGGACCTACCCGAACTTCGTCAGCCGCGAGGCCGCGCGCGGGATCGAGTACGACGCCTGGTCGCGCGGCAACCCGCCGGAGCACACCGTGACCCTGCCGTTCACGGTGATGCTGGCCGGTCCGCTGGACTACACGCCGGGGATCTTCGACATCACCTGGTTCCCCGAGCAGTCGCCCGAGGACTCCTTCGGCGCCGACAACGACGGCACCCGCGTGCACACCACCCGGGCGCACCAGATCGCGCTGTACCCGGTGCTGCTCAGCGGGCTCCAGCAGCTCGCCGACGTGCCGGAGAACTACCGCGGCGCACCGGAGTTCGAGTTCCTGCGCGAGGTGCCGGTCACCTGGGACGAGACCCGCGTCGTGCAGGGCGAGATCGGCGACTTCATCACCATGGCGCGGCGCAGCGGCGACCGCTGGTTCGTCGGCAGCCTCACCGACGAGCAGGAGCGCGTGCTCGACGTGCCGCTGGACTTCCTCGGCGAGGGCGCATTCGTCGCCCACGTCTACGCCGACGCGCCGGAGACCGACCTCGACGCGAACCCGAACGCGGTGCGGATCGACCGGTGGCTGGTCGACTCCGGTGCGGTCGTGCGCGCCGAGCTCACCCGGGGCGGCGGCCACGCCATGCGCATCGTCCCCGCGACCGACGAGGATCTGCGGTCGCTGCGCCGCTACCCGCGCTGACGGACCGGCCGCCGGCTCACCGGTGCGGTTCGGGCGGGGCCGTGGTGGTGGAGCGGGCGACCAGCTTCGGTTGCAGGAGGTGGCGCACCGGCTCGGTGCGTCCCTCCCGCACCCGCTGCAGCAGGGCCTCCGCGGCCAGCCTGCCCATCTCCCGCCGCGGCTGGTCCACAGTGGTCAGCGCGACGTGCGAGAGCGCGGCCAGCGAGGTGTTGTCGTAGCCGATCACCGAGATGTCGCGCGGCACCTCCAGCCCGGACTCCTCCAGCGCCGAGATCGCACCCACCGCGTTGAAGTCGTTGGCGGCCACGATGGCGGTGGGCAGCTCGTCGACGCGCTCCAGCAGCCGCCCGGCGGTCTTGGCTCCCGCGACGTCGGTGTACTCGCTGGGCAGCACGACCGGCTCGAGGCCGTGGCGGCGCATCGCCCGGGTGTAGCCGCGCTTGCGCGGCGCGGCCTGCGAACCGTGCCCGCCGTCGAGGTGGGCGATGCGGGTGTGGCCGAGCCCGACGAGGTGGTCCACGGCCAGCTGCGAGCCCGCCTCGCCGTCGTCGTTGACGGTGTCCACGGTGCGCAGCCGGGAGGAGCGTGCGACCAGCACGACCGGTGCCCGGTCGGCTGCCGAGGCGATCGCGGCGGCCGGGACGGCGGGCCCCAGCAGCACGAGTCCGGCCGGGCGGAACGAAAGCAGGCTCTCGACCGCCCTGCCCTCGCGCGAGGCGCTGCGGCCGCCGGTGTTGATGATCAGCTCGAAGCCCTCGGCCCTGGCCGCCGCGTCGAGGCCGTCGACGATCTCGGCGAAGAACGGGTTGTGCAGGTCCGAGACCATCACACCCAGCACCGTGGACGTGCGCGAGGCCAGCGAGCGGGCCATCGCGTGCGGTGAGTAGCCGAGCTCCTCGGCCGCGCGCAGCACCGCCTCCCTGCGGTGCGGGCTGACCTTGGGCGACTCCCGCATCACCAGCGAGACCAGCGCGCGCGAGACGCCCGCCCGCGCCGCGACATCCTCCATGGTCGGCCGCTGCACGAACGCGCTCCTTCCCTGCCCGCCGGGGTGTTGACATCGCTGAGAGCCAGCATACAGCATTGGAGCGCTCCAACTAGTTAGAGCGCTCCAACGAAACCCCACCGCAACGGAGGCTGTGCGCAGAGATGGACATCGGAGTAGCCGGAGTCGGCCGGATCGGCTCCATGCACGCGGCGAACCTGGCCGCCGTGCCCGAGGTGGACGAGGTCCTGCTGTACGACCCGGTCCCGGGCCGGGCCGCCGAGGTCGCCGCGGGACTGGGCGCAGGCACCAGGGCGGTGGACACCGTCGAGGACCTGCTCGCGGCCGACGGCGTGCTGGTGGCCACGCCCACCGACACCCACCCGGACATGGTGCGCCGCGCGATCGCCGCGGGAACGCCCGTGCTGTGCGAGAAGCCGCTGGCCGCCGACGTGGCGACCAGCGCGGCGCTGGTGGAGGAGATCGAGGCGTCGGGCGTGCCGGTGGTGATCGGCTTCCAGCGCCGGTTCGACCCCGCGACCGCGGAGCTGCACCGCAGGCTGCGCGCGGGGGAGGCGGGGTCGGTCTACCTGGTCCGCGCGGTGTGCAACGACCACACGCCCCCGCCGAGCGAGTTCGTGGCCACCTCCGGCGGGTTGTTCCGCGACTGCCTGATCCACGACCTGGACGCGGTGCCGTGGCTGGTCGGCGAGCCGGTCACCGAGGTCTACGCCTCGGGCTCGGTGCTGGTCGACGAGGCGTTCGCCGCGGCGGGCGACGTGGACAACGCGATCGTGACCCTGCGCTTCGCCGGGGGAGCGCACGCGCTGCTGTCGGCGGCCCGCCACGACCCGGTGGGCTACGACTGCCGGATGGAGGTCTTCGCCTCCCGCGACACCCTCGCGGTCGGCGTCGACGACTGCACCCCGCTGAACTCCCTGGAGCAGGCCGGGCCCCGGCCGGTGCGGGCGTGGAAGTCGTTCACCGAGCGCTACCACGACGCCTACGTCAACGAGATGCGCGTGTTCTGCGAGGTGATCGCGGGCCGGGCCGAGAATCCCTCGCCGGCGCGGGAGAGCCTGGTGAGCCTGCGGCTGGCCGACGCCTGCGAGCTGTCCGCGCGCACCGGTCGTCCGGTCGTCGTCGAGGAGCGGGATGTGGTCGCATGAGCACCGGGTTCCGCGTCGCCGCAGCGCCGATTTCCTGGGGCGTGAGCGAGGTTCCCGGATGGGGCACCAAGCTCGACGCCGATCTCGTCCTCGCCGAGATGGCCGAGCTGGGCGTGCGCGCCACCGAGCTCGGGCCGCCCGGCTACCTCTCCGACGACCCGAAGCGGCTGCTCGACCGCTACGGCCTGGAGCTCGTCGGCGGTTTCCTCGCGGTGCCGCTGCACGACGCCGAAACCGCGCGGGACAGTTTGCGAGCAGCGGAGCGCTCGGCGGCGCAGTTCGCCGAATGCGGCGGTGACGTGCTGGTGCTGGCGGCGGCCACCGGGCTCGACGGCTACGACGAGCGTCCCGATCTCGACGACGAGTCGTGGGCCAGGCTCGTCGAGACGGCCGACCGCATCGCCGAGGTCGCGGCCGCCCGCGGGCTGCGCACCGTGCTGCACCCCCACGTCGGTACACACGTGGAGACCGAGGCCGAGGTCGAGCGCTTCCTCGCCGACTCCCCGATGCCCCTGTGCCTGGACACCGGCCACCTGATGCTCGGCGGGACCGATCCGGTCGCGCTCGCCGCCAAGCACCCGGAGCGCGTCGGCCACATCCACCTCAAGGACGTTCGCGCCGACCTGTGCGAGCAGGTCCGCGCGGGCAGCGTGGCGTTCACCGATGCGGTGGCCGGAGGGCTGTTCGTGCCGCTCGGCGAAGGCGACGTCGACACCGGCGCGATGGTGCGCGCCGTGCACGAGGCGGGCTACCGGGGCTGGTACGTGATCGAGCAGGACACCGCGCTGAGGCCGGGGGCTTCGACGTCGGCGCCCCGCCTCGACACCGAACGCAGTCTCGCGCACCTGGACCAGGTGTTCTCCGGGCTTTAGCCGGTGAGCGACCGGTTTTCGCCGTGGGTGCCACCGCGAGCGCGGTCGAGGAGCTGGAGCGGCACGACCTGAGGGCCTGTCTTCGCCTCACCTCGCGCAGCGGTTCCGGTGGCACTCCGGCACGCCGCGCCTTCCCAGGGTGTGGACGTCGTGCCGGTGCCGGAATAGCGACGCCCGGTGATCCCTTGCAGCCGTTGTCGGCGGCAGACCGCAGAAGGGATCACCCGCATGGCACCGGGATCGGGAATGCACCTGGCAGTGGCGTTGGACGGTGCGGGCTGGCACCCGGCCGCGTGGCGGGAGCCGGACGCCCGGCCGCACGAGCTGTTCAGCGCGCGGTACTGGGTCGACGTCGTCGGTGAGGCCGAGCGGGGCCTGCTGGACTTCGTCACCGTCGAGGACTCGCTGGCCCCGCAGTCCTCGCTCGACGACGGCTTCGACGACCGCACCGACCAGGTTCGCGGCAGGCTCGACGCGGTGCTGGTCGCGTCCCGGGTCGCGCCGCGCACCGCCAACATCGGGTTGGTCCCCACCGCGGTCGCCACCCACACCGAGCCCTTCCACCTCTCCAAGGCGATCGCCACGCTCGACTACGTCAGCACCGGACGCGCGGGGATCCGCCCGCAGATCGCGCCGCGCCTCAGCGAGGCGGCGCACTTCGGCCGGCGGGAGTTCCCGCCAGGGGCGCCGGACGGGCACGTCGCCGGACTGCTGGAGGAGGCGGCCGACTACGTCGAGGTGCTGCGGCGGCTGTGGGACAGCTGGGAGGACGACGCGGAGATCCGCGACGTCGCCACCGGCAGGTTCATCGACCGCGACAAGCTGCACTACATCGACTTCACCGGCAGGTGGTTCAGCGTCAAGGGACCGTCGATCACGCCTCGGCCGCCGCAGGGCCAGCCGCCGGTGGCGGTGCTCGCGCACGGTCGGCGCACCTATCGGCTGGCGGCGCGGTCGGCCGACGTCGTCTTCGTGACACCGCGCGACGTGGCCGAGGTCCGCTCGATCGCCGAGCAGGTGCGCGGTGAGCTGGAGGTCGCGGGGCGGTCGCCGCAGAGCGCTCACCTGTTCGGCGACCTGCTGGTCTTCCTCGACGAGTCCCGAGCGGCCGCGCAGGCGCGCAAGGCGCGCCTGGACGAGCTCGACGATGCACCGCTGTCTTCCGACGCGCAGGTCTTCACCGGCACGCCGGCGCAGCTCGCCGACCGGCTGCTCGAGTGGGCCGGCGCGGGACTGAACGGTTTCCGGTTGCGTCCCGCCGCGATCCCGCACGACCTGGCGGCCATCACCCGCGGACTGGTGCCCGAGCTGCACCGCCGCGGCGCGTTCCGCCGCCGGTACGAGGCGGCCACCCTGCGCGGCCTGCTCGGCCTCGACCGTCCCGCCAACCGCTACGCCGGAGTGTGAGATGACCAAGCCGCTCAAGCAGATCCACCTGGCCGCGCACTTCCCCGGGGTCAACAACACGACCGTCTGGAGCGATCCGCAGGCGGGCAGCCACATCGAGTTCGGCTCGTTCGCGCACCTGGCGAGGACTGCCGAACGCGCGAAGTTCGACTTCTTCTTCCTCGCCGAGGGACTGCGACTGCGCGAGCAGGCGGGCAAGATCCACGACCTCGACGTAGTCGGCAGGCCGGACACGTTCGCGGTGCTCTCGGCGCTCGCGGCCGTGACCGAGCGCATCGGTCTGGCGGGCACCATCAACTCCACGTTCAACGAGCCCTACGAGGTGGCCCGGCAGTTCGCCACCCTCGACCACCTGTCGGAGGGCCGTGCGGCGTGGAACGTGGTCACCTCGTGGGACGCCTTCACCGGGGAGAACTTCCGGCGCGGCGGTTTCCTGCCGCAGGAGCAGCGCTATGAGCGCGCCGAGACCTTCCTGCGCACCGCGTGGGAGCTGCTCGACTCGTGGCGGGGACACGAGATCCTCGCCGACCGCGAGTCCGGGACGTTCCTGAAGGACCCGAACGCCGGCGCGTTCGCTCACCACGACGCGCACTTCGACATCTCCGGCCGGTTCAACGTGCCGCGCTCCCCGCAGGGCCGGCCGGTGATCCTGCAGGCGGGCGACTCCGACGAAGGACGGGAGTTCGCCGCCGCGACCGCCGACGCGATCTTCACCAGGCACGCGACCTTGGAAGCCGGCCGGAAGTTCTACTCCGACGTCAAGGGGAGGCTGGCCCGTCACGGCCGCACGCACGACCAGCTCGTGGTGCTGCCCGCCGCGACGTTCGTGCTCGGCGACACCGACTCCGAGGCGCGGGAGCGGGCCGAGGTCGTGCGCCGTCAGCAGGTCAGCGGGCAGACCGCGATCAGGTTCGCCGAGCAGCTGTGGAACCGCGACCTCTCCGGCTACGACCCGGACGGCCCGCTGCCGGAGGTGGACCCGGTCGTCGGGGAGAACACGATCGCCAAGGGCCGGGCCAGCGTCCGCATGTACCGGGACCCGCCGGCCACGGCGAAGCAGTGGCGGGAGCTGGCCGAGGCGAAGAAGCTGTCGCTGCGCGAACTCATCATCGAGGTCACCGCTCGGCAGACCTTCGTCGGGTCGGCGGCCACCGTCGCGGCCTCCATCAACGAGTTCGTGCAGGCCGACGCCTGCGACGGCTTCATCCTGGTCCCGCACGTCACCCCGGGCGGACTGGACGAGTTCGCCGACACCGTCGTGCCGTTGCTCCAGGAACGCGGGGTGTTCCGCACCGAGTACGAGGGGCCGTCGCTGCGCGACCACCTCGGCATCGGCGCCGTGGACTGAGCGCTCGCGGCACGGTGGTCCCCGCCGGTCGGACTCGACCGGCGGGGACCACCACGCTCCGCGTCAGCTGTTGGGGTTCGGCCTGCCCTGCTCGCCGATGATGCCGTGCCTGGGCGGCGGTCCGCTCGGACCCCGGCCGCTGCCGGGCGATACCGGCGACCCGCCGCGGGTGTGTCCGGGCGTCTCGGGCATCGACTCGGGCGAGCCGGGTGCGGGCTCGGCGCCCTCTTCCAGCTCCTGCAACCGGTTGGTCAGCAACTCCTCGACGGGCAGGCGGTGGGCGTGCCGCTGCTCGTGCTCCAGCAACTCCCGCACCTGGTCCGGTTGCAGCGACCGGATGCGGTGGCGGAGCTGCCCGATCGGGAGCTCGTCGTAGTCGGGTAGGGGCAGTTGGTCTGCGGGCATCGCTGGTCCTCCTGGCCTTCGCCGGTCGGTCGTGGTCACACCGCGACGACCGGTGCGGTCCACCCGTCGTCGGTGGTGCTCCACTGCGCGCTGCGGGCCCAGCCGGCCGCGCGCAGTTCCTCCTCGGCCTGGTCCGGCGTGGTCACCGTCTCCGGCAGGGCCAGCTCGGTGACCTCCGCCCCGCGGTCGTCCCGCACGCTGACCATCGGCTCGGTTCCGCGTCGGGCGGGCATGAAATGCGCATTGTGGACCATGGTGTCCACGTCACCTCCCACCTGTGCTGCTCGCGTTCTCGCGAGGTCGTCTGTTGACAGTTGCCTACCCGGTGCGCCGCGGTGTCAATCAGACTCCCGAATCGGTTCAGACCCCTGGCGGTGCGCGCCCGGCCGCCTCGGTCGGCGGCTGGGCGGCACCGGCGGGAGAATCCAGTTAGGACGGATGATGTTGCGCCGAACGGGTAACGCGCCCCGCGCCGTTCTTGCGGAGTGGAACACCGGATCGCGGGCGTGACACGCCGGTCACCGAGCGGCAGGCTCGTGGGCACAGCGTCCGCGCCCACCGCTCACAACTCTGCCACAGGAGCAGTCATGAGCTCGTCGTCGCACCACCACACGGACCCGACCTTCTACCGCACCCCGGCGGAGGCCATCGCCGCGCCCGCCGAGAAGCTGGCCTACGTCGTCGCCTTCGACCGCGGCGCCCAGCGCCCCGACGCCCTGACCGCCATCGGCACCGACCCGGAGTCCGACGGCTACGGCCGGGTGGTGGGGTGGACGGACCTGCCCACGCGCGGGGACGAACTGCACCACTTCGGCTGGAACGCGTGCAGCAGCTCCATCGCCCACGCCGAGCACCACGCCGGCGGTCTGCACCGCAGGTACCTGCTGCTGCCCGGCCTGCGGTCCTCGCGCATCCACGTCTACGACACCCACGCCGACCCGGCTCGCCCCGCGCTGGTGCGCACCATCGAGGCCGCCGAGCTCGCCGAGCGCGCGGGCTACTCCCGGCCGCATACGCTGCACTGCGGTCCGACCGGCATCTACCTGTCGTGCCTGGGCGGCGCGAACGGGTCGGACGGCCCCGGCGGCATCGCGGTGCTGGACCACGACACCTTCGACGTCGTGCGCGCGTGGGAGACCGACCGCGGCCCGCAGCACCTGGCCTACGACGCGTGGTGGCACCTCAACCACAACACGCTGATCACCAGCGAGTGGGGAACGCCCTCCATGATCGAGGACGGGCTGAACCCCGAACTGCTGCTCGGCAACCAGTACGGCCACGCGCTGCACTTCTGGGACCTCGACGCCGGCCGGCACGTCCAGCGCGTCGACCTCGGCGCCGAGCACCAGATGGTGCTGGAGCTGCGCCCCGCTCACAACCCCGACGCGACCTGGGGCTTCGCGGGGGTGGTCGTGAGCACCGCGGACCTGTCGGCCTCGGTGTGGCGCTGGTACCGCGACGGCGACCGCTGGAACGCCGAGAAGGTCATCACGATCCCCGCCGAGCCGGCCGACCCGGAGGACCTGCCCCCGGCGCTCAAGCCGTTCGGTGCCGTGCCGCCCCTTGTCACCGACATCGCGCTGTCGGTCGACGACCGGTTCCTCTACGTCTCGTGCTGGGGAACCGGCGAGCTCAAGCAGTACGACGTCAGCGATCCCTCGCAGCCCAGGGAGGTCGGCTCGGTCCGGCTCGGCGGCATCACCCGCCGCACGCCGCACCCCGCCGCCCCGGACGAGGCGCTGTCGGGCGGGCCGCAGATGGTGGAGGTCAGCCGGGACGGCAGGCGCATCTACCTGTCCAACTCGCTCTACGGGTCGTGGGACGACCAGTTCTACCCCGACGGCGTCGGCGCCTGGCTGGCCAAGCTCGACACCGACCCGGACGCCGGGGGAGGGCTGACGCCGGACCCGCGGTTCTTCCCGCGCGGTGCGGAGTTCCACGGCCTGCGGGTGCACCAGGTCCGGTTGCAGGGAGGGGACGCGTCCTCGGACTCCTACTGCTTCGCCTGAGCCGCGTCCCGCTCGGGCAGACCCCGTCCCGGCTCGACGTCACCGCGGCGACGTGGGGACGTCGAGCCGTCGGCGAGTTCGTTCGCCCATTGCCGGAACGTGCGTGGGGCTCGAGCAGCGCACGGGCCGTTTCCTCCCGCTCGCGCAGCACGGGACTGCCGGATTGGGCGGCGAAGGCGGGCAGCGCGTGGAGCATCACGGCGATCGTGTCCTCGGGCCATCCCTCCCGCCGCCACCTGTCCACGGCCTGCTCCCGGGACAGTTCGACCAGCAGCTCCTTCGATGCCGAGCGCAGAGCCGAGTGCTGCCAGGCGCTCGGTGGCACTGACCGTGGTCCCGCTGACCTCGACCGTCCCGCGGTATGCGTTGCCGAGCAGCAGAGCCGCCGCGATCTCGGCGAGGTCGTGCTCGTGGATGAACGCGTATGGGGCGTCCGGGAGGTACTCGTGGATCTCCCGGCACTGCATGATCGTTTCCACTGCCGCGGCACCCGGAATCGGGTAGCCGCCGACTACCGCGTTGGCCATCACCGCGGTCGGCCGCAGGCCTGCCCACTCGTGCGTGTCCAGGCTCCGCTCGAACGCCGACCACTGCCAGGTCTCCTCGGAGATCTCGTCCTCGAAGTCGGAGCCGTGCGGGCCGAGCCTGACGACCCGGCTGATCCCGTTCGCGACGAGCGCGTTGGTGAGCGCACGCAGTGGTTGAAGAAACTCACCGACAAGACCGGCGAGGAACACCCGCTCGGAGCCTGAGGCGGCTGCGGCGAACGCGGCCGGGTCGGTGACCGTCCCGACGTGCAGCACGACGTTCTCCGGCCAGCCGTCCGCCTCCGACGGCGGAATCAGAACGCGCACCTGCTCGCCGCGGTCGTGCAGGCATCCGGCCAGACTTCGGACGACGGACACCGTCGGTACGGCCCCCGGCTTCCGGGACGGGGGCATGGCCGTGAGCAGGATCATCGAAACTCCTCGGGAAGACCGGTATCTCGAACCCGGAAGCCAGCGACGAGCCAGGGCGTCGTTTCAGCAGAAAGTCCCAACCGGTTTGTCAAGCTTTCCGCCATGAACTTTCGCCGTGGCTGCCGGCGCGGGTTCGAAACCGCGTTGTTGAAGGCCTTCCGAAACCATGCGATGGCGCCCCAGGTGGTGTCTGCGCGCGCGGTCCTTCATCGGGTTCGCGTCCGGTTTGGTGCAGTAGTCCAATTGGGCCCATGGATGCGTTACGACTTCTCCTCTGCGCCGGACTGGCCGTCGCGGCCGTCGGCTGCGCCGTGCAACAGGACTCCGCCACCCAGGCCGGCCCGGCCCCGCCGGTGGCCGCACCGGCGCCCGATCGCGCCGAACGGGCCACGATCAGCGGCACGATCGCCTCCGGTGTCGAAACCGGGTGCTACGTGCTGCGTTCGGGCGGCAAGCTTTACCAGCTGATCGGGGACGACCCGGACATCCGCAGGCCGGGACTGCACGTGGTGGTCCGCGGTGAGGCTCGGCCGGGCACGCCCACGACCTGCATGCAGGGAATTCCCTTCCACGTCACCGACGCCCGCCCGGCGTAGCGCTCGGCCGACGGTCTGGGGTCTGGGGTTCGGTTTCCCGGGGGACGTCACGGCACGGTCGTCAGCCGATCGACCGGTTCTGCTGCGGCGCGGCGATGCTCTCCGGCACGCCGCTGGGGCGCAGCAAGGTGCGCAGCAGGTGCGGCACGAGGTCGCGGCCGCGGCTCAGCAGCCACGGAACTCCCTTGAACACCAACCACCCCAGGTGGTCGAGCCGCCGCACGCGCACTCCGCCGGAGCACTGCAACGAGACCTCCCCGGAGACGGTCACACCGGCTTCGGCGAACTGGCACGCGAAGGCGTGCGCGAGCAGCCGGTGTCCGAGCTCGCAGGGGTGCAGCCGATCGACGCTCCAGATCGAGGGGTGGTACGCGCCGGGCAGCCGGTCGAGGTCGACGACTCCGGAGCCGTTGCGGTGCGCGGCGGCCTCCAGCGCGGAGTTGAGCTCACCGATGCGCGCGGCGAGCAGGCGGCGCAGCGGCCCCGGTAGCCGGAAAACCCTGCCGTGGTCGTGGTAGCGGATGGTCACCACCGCCGCGCCCGCCGCGGTCAGCGACGACAGCACGCGGTCGAGGTCGGCGTGCATGCGTTCGGCGTCGAAGTCCGATCGCATCGTGTCGTTCATCCCCACGATCACCACGGCGAGGTCGGGCTCCTCCCGCAGCGCCAGCGGCAGCTGGTGGTTGCGGACGTCGGCCACGCGCGCCCCGCTGGTGGCGACGTTGGCCAGGCGCACGTCCATCGCACCGGCGAGTATCGGCGCGAAGCCGCGCCAGGCGCCGCCTCGCACCGGGTCGCCGATGCCCACGGCGATGGAGTCGCCCAGGACCGCTAGCGTGGTCGGCTCACCTCGCGCCGACGGGACCGGAGTGATCGCCTCTGCGTGCACGCGCACATGATTCTGAGCGATGCTCCACATCCGGTGAGGTATCGGTGGCGATCCGGCGACCGTCAGGCGAAGACTCGGCGCGGGCGCGGACGCGGCGGGGGCGCGGACGCGGCGGGGGCGCAAGCCCGATGGCGGTGCGCGACGCTCCTCGGCGCCGAACGGACCTACCGCCACGGCCGGGTCGCCGGCACTTTCGAACCACGACGAAAGTAGCGTTGGGTGACCACGATCTGGTTGCCGTGCCGTTCTCGCTGGTGTTGTTCGCCTTGATCATCACTCTCGGAAACCGAACTGCTCCGTTTGGTTCACTCGATAGAGATCGTTCTGTGGGACGCTCCCGGAAAGACAGCAGCCTGGGGGCACGCGGCGGCGCTGTCCGCGGCGCACCCCGGCTCGCCGGGAGAGGACAACGCCTGTGCACAACGCCCGCTGGAAACCCTTACCCCTGCTGCTCGGCTTCGCGCTGGTGGCCGTCGCGCCCCAGGCCTCGGCAGCCGAGCCCGTCGAACCGCATGCCGGTGCCCCGGTGGTCACCGCCGACGACTACTACCAGGACGCGATCGGCAAGACCGGCGAGGAGCTCAAGACCGCCCTCCACCAGATCATCGGCAACGGCACCACGACGCTCTCCTACGACGGGGTCTGGGACGCGCTCAAGGCCACCGACGAGGACCCGCAGAACCCGGCCAACGTCGTCCTGCTCTACACCGGGCGTTCGCAGAGCAAGGACACCAACGGCGGCGGCGCCGACGACTGGAACCGCGAGCACGTCTGGGCCAAGTCGCACGGTGACTTCGGCACCGCCCCGGGCCCCGGCACCGACGTCCACCACCTGCGCCCGACCGACGTCTCGGTCAACAGCACGCGCGGCAGCAAGGACTTCGACATGGGCGGCTCGGAGGTCGGCGAGGCGCCCGGCAACTTCACCGACGACGACTCCTACGAGCCGCGCGACGAGGTCAAGGGCGACGTCGCGCGAATGATCTTTTACATGGCGGTGCGCTGGCAGGGCCAGGAAGGCTTCGCCGACCTGGAGCTCAACGACAACGTCGACAACGGTTCGGCGCCGTTCATGGGCCGGGTGTCGGTGCTTCGCGAGTGGCACGCCCAGGACCCGCCGGACGAGTTCGAGAAGCGCCGCAACCAGGTCATCTTCGACCAGTTCCAGCACAACCGGAACCCGTTCATCGACCACCCGGAGTGGGTCGGCGAGATCTGGCGCTGACGTGGCCGGCGCCGGTGGCCCTCCCGCCGCCGGCGCAGGCTTGTGCTTTCCTACAACGCCGACGGCTGCCGTTGGAGGATCACCCGCTTCCGGCCGCGACCGCGACGGCACATCCTGGCTGATCACAACAGTGCGCGTGCGGGAGGGCAGAGCGATGGCGAACGAGGTGGCGCCGCCACCGGTCACCGCGGTCGAGCAGAACGGCGTCGAGCGGATCCCCGACCACGAACGCACCGCGGGGCCCCTGGACCTGTTCCGCCTCAGCTTCGGCGGTGCCAACACGTTCTCGACCGCC
Organism: Saccharopolyspora erythraea NRRL 2338; assembly: GCF_000062885.1. Lineage (NCBI taxonomy): Bacteria > Bacillati > Actinomycetota > Actinomycetes > Pseudonocardiales > Pseudonocardiaceae > Saccharopolyspora > Saccharopolyspora erythraea. Next base: position 3,633,274 of record NC_009142.1, read on the forward strand.
GTGCTCGGCGCGTTCCCCATCCTGTTCGGCCTGTCCTTCTGGCAGGGACTGGCCGCGACCGCGCTCGGCCTGACCGCGGGGGCGCTCGTGCTGTGCCCGATGGCGGTGTTCGGCCCGGCCAACGGGACCAACAACGCGGTCTCCTCGTCCGCGCACCTCGGCGTGCACGGCCGGATCGTCGGCTCGTTCCTGTCGCTGCTGACCGCGGTGACCTTCTTCGCCATCTCGGTGTGGAGCTCCGGTGACGCGCTGGTCGGCACGGCGAGCCGGGTGCTGCACGTGCCGGAGACGCCCGTCGCGTTCGCCGTCGCCTACGCGGTGTTCGCCGGGCTGGTGCTGGTGGTGTGCGTCTACGGGTTCCGCTTCATGCTGCTGGTCAACAAGATCGCGGTGGTGGCGGCCACGACGTTGTTCGTGCTGGGCGCGTTCGCCTTCGGCGGCTCCTTCGACCCGTCGTACGCGGGGACGCTCGACGCGGGCGACCCGTCGGCGTTCTGGCCGTCGTTCATCGGTGCCGCGCTGATCGTGCTGGCCAACCCGGTCTCGTTCGGCGCCTTCCTCGGTGACTGGTCGCGCTACATCCCGGCTTCGACGCCCCGGCCGCGGGTCGTGGCGGCGGCGCTGTTCGCCCAGCTCGCCACGATCGTGCCGTTCGGGTTCGGGCTGGCGACCGCCACCGTGATCGCCACCGCGGCGCCGCAGTACCTGGCCGCCGAGGCACCGAACTACGTCGGCGGGCTGCTCGCGGTCGCCCCCGGCTGGTACTTCGCGCCGCTGTGCCTGATCGCGCTCATCGGCGGCATGTCGACCGGCACCACCGCGCTCTACGGCACCGGCCTGGACTTCTCCAGCGTCTTCCCGCGGTTCTCCCGGGTGCAGGCCACCGCGCTGGTCGGCGCCGCGGCCATCGCGCTGATCTTCGCAGGCCGGTTCGGGCTGAACCTGGTGCAGAGCATCTCCACCTTCGCCACGCTGATCGTCACCTGCACCGCGCCGTGGATGGTGGTCATGACCCTCGGCTACCTCACCCGGCGCGGCTGGTACGACCCGGACGCGCTGCAGGTGTTCAACCGGCGCCAGCGCGGTGGCCGGTACTGGTTCGACCACGGGTGGAACTGGCGCGGCATGTCGGCGTGGCTGCTGTCGGCGGCCACCGCGCTGATGTTCGTCAACAGCCCCGGCCAGTTCGTGGGCCCGTTCGGCCACCTCGCGGGCGGTGTCGACATCGGCCTGCCGCTGTCGCTGGTGCTGGCCGCCGTCGTCTACCTCGCGCTGCTGCGGATCTTCCCGGAGCCGCGCGGCGTCTTCGGCCCGGACGGCCCGCGGTGGGTGCCCGCCGCCGACACGCCGGTGCCGCCGATCGTGGACCCCGCCGACGTCGTCGTGGGCGGCACGGCGGTGTCCACACCGGACTGAGACGCGACCGCCGGTCTGCGTTCCGGTTCGCGGCAGACGACCCGGCAGCGTGGTGTCGCGGCGTCTGCGCGCGCGGCACGCCGCCGACGGCGTGCGGCAGGTCCGCGAGGCGGCCGCCCAGGCCTTGTGCCGCTTCCTCGTGGAGGTGCGCGGCTCTTGACCAATGCTGCGTGCGGCGAGTCGGCACCGCGGTCCGCCCGCGCGTGAGACGATCGTGGCCATGACTGCTTCGGCACGTGCCCTGTTGGAGTCTGTGCAGCAGGATCTGGCGCCCCAGGACGACGACAACCGGCTGGTCCCGCTGGTGCGGGACGGCAGGGCGCCGCGGGCGGTGCTCGCCGCGCTCGCCGCGGAGGAGCACCGCATCGTGGCCAGCGACTGGCGCAGCTTCCTGACGCTGGCCGGGCGGGCCACCGACGAGCCGACCCGCGAGTTCTTCGCCGGGCTCGCCCAGGGCGAGGGCGTCGCCCTCAAGGCCCTGCCGGTGCTCGCCTCGGCGCTGGGCATGGACCGGGAGGCGGTGCGCGCCTACCGTCCGCAGGCGGGCTGCCAGGCGTACCCGGCGTACGTGGCGTGGCTGGCGCTCAACGCCGAGCCGGCCGACGCCGTGGTCGGCGTGGTGGCCAACTTCGCCGCATGGGGCCAGTACTGCGCGAGCATCGCCAAGGCGCTGCGCAGCCAGTACGGCCTCGACGACGACGCGTGCGCGTTCTTCGACATGTTCGCCTCACCGCCGCCGGAGGCCCAGGAGCAGGCCCTCGCCGCGGTGCAGGCCGGCATCGACGCGGGCCGCGTCACCGACGCGGCACGGGAGTACGGGCGGCTGTTCCAGAGCTACGAGCTGATGTTCTGGAACACCCTCGCCGACCAGGCAGGCTGACCGGCCCGCTACGCCCGCAGCGGCCGGTCGCCGCGCCCGCGGTTCTTCCGATCCGGGCACGGCGGCGACCGGGAAGCGGCTATGTCGATCGCGTTTGCGGCCCCACGCGGAATCCCGCTACGCGCGCAGCGGGCGGCCGCTCCCGGTGGTGAGCTCGTCGATCCGCCCCTGCTCGACCAGCTCGACGAACGCGTCGACGACCTGCGGGTCGAACTGGCCGCCGCTGCCGTCGCGGAGCTGGCGCAGCGCTTCCTCGGTGTTCAGCGGCGACTGGTACGGGCGGTCCGAGCGCATCGTCGCCCACGCGTCGCACACCGCGATGACCCGGGCCTCGAACCGGATCTCGGTGCCTGCCAGACCCCTGGGGTAGCCGGTGCCGTCGAGCCGCTCGTGGTGCTCGCGCACGATCTCGGCGATCTCGCCCATGCCCGCCACCGCGCGGATGAGCCGGTACCCGTGGTCGGGATGCTGCCGCATCAGCGCCCACTCGGCTTCGCTGAGCGCGGTGGGCTTGGCCAGGATGCTTTCCGGTAGGACGATCTTGCCGATGTCGTGCAGCCTGCCGGCCAGCTCGGCGTCGGCGCACGTCGCCTCGGCGGCGCCGAGCCGCTGGCACACCAGCCGGGCCCAGCGGCCGACGGGGCGGCCGTGCGGCTGGTTGGACAGCAGCCGGTCGACCCGCTCGGCGACGGCGTGCAGGTATTGCAGGGCGGCGGCGCGGTCCACCGCGGGTGCGTGTTCGAGCTCGTCGCCGAGCGCGACGCGGTCGCGGCCCATCGCCTTGGCCGCGTACAGCGCGCGGTCGGCGTCGGCGATGAGCTGCTGTGGGCTGCGTCCGACGCCGTCGCCGCCGGCCGCACCGACCGACACCGTCACCCAGGCCCGGTCGGCCGTGGACAGCTCCACCGGCATGCCGCCGACCGCCGCGCGCAGCCGCTCGGCCATGCCGGTGACCGCCGCCCGGTCGACGTCCAGCGCCAGCAGCGCGAACTCCTCGCCGCCGTAGCGGGCCAGCACGTCGCCTTCGCGCACCGCCCGCCGCAGCCGCGTGGCGGTCTCGACCAGCACCCGGTCGCCGACCGGGTGCCCGTAGCGGTCGTTGATGGACTTGAAGTGGTCGATGTCGATGATGAACACCGCCAGCGGCCGTCCTGCCCGCTCGCAGCGAGCCATCGCCTGCGGCAGGTGCGCCTCGAAGTAGCGCCTGGTGCACAGCCCGGTCAGCACGTCGGTCACGGCCAGCCGCCGCTGCTCGACGACCATCACCACCAGCCGCGCGATGGTGAGCAGGAACAGCACCGCGCACGCCGCCGCGATGACCGGGATGTCGTGGAACGCGCCGCGGCCGTGCTGCACCAGCAGCATCGTGGGCGCGACGAGCGCGGCGGCGGTCAGCGCCGCGATCCGTGACGGGCCGAGGCTCTGCTCCTTGGCCGGGCCGGGCTCGCCGAGCACCGCCATCGACGGGTGCAGGCCCGCGGCACCGAGCGCGATGTTGCCCGACAGCCAGATCGCGTCGAGGAAGTTGCCCGCGCCGTAGGTTCCGCCGAGCTGCTGCAGGACGTAGATCGAGTCGGCGGCCATGAACGCCAGCAGGTTGTAGGCCAGCAGGAAGAACGAGGTGGGACGCCGCCCGGAGCCCAGCATCAGCCGCAGCGCGACCGCGAACAGCGCCAGGTCGAGCACCGGGTAGGCCAGCGAGGCCGCGGTGACCAGCGGCGGCGAATCGGTGCGGACGCGCGGCTCGATCAAAAACAGCCACGACAGCATCGCCGCGACCACGGCCAGCAGCGAGGCGTCGAGCAGGTTGGGCACGTCGCGGCGGGGCGACCGGCGCTCGATGAGCAGCAGGAGCCCGGCCACGACCGCCGGGTAGTGGGCGATGTAGAAGATGTCGGCGACGAACGGGAAGGTCGTCACCTCGAAGATGTAGTGCGCGGTGTAGAAGCTGGCGTCGGCCACGGCGTAGACGAGCTGGCTGGCGCCGATGATCAGCCAGGGCAGCCTGGGCACCGGCCGGTAGCGGGCCAGCCCGACCGCGATCGCCGGCACCGCCGAGGCGCTGATCAGGCAATACAGCACGATCCGCACCACGAGCCAGTCGCCTTCGGCGGGCACCGCGTAGTAGACCAGCGTCGTCGCCGAGCCGCCCATCACGTAGTACAGCCACGCGCGGTCGCCAGGCCGCTGCCGGGGAGTTTTCGCCATCGCACCCTTTCGCCCCGAGAAGGCGCATGACCGCGTCCGGTCATGTCCCGACCCGGCGCCACGTGGGGGAGCGGGGCCGTGGCGTTCAGCCTAGCCGCACGGCGGGTCGGCGGCTGCGCTTTCTCCGGACGGTCCCCGGCGTGGCGCCGCGGTCCCCGGGCGGCAGCGAACCCGGGTCGTGGCCCGAAGTGCTCCCGGGGCGGCAGTGGGCTGCGCCCGGTCAGCCGGTGGTGCGGGAGGCCTCGACCGGGACCGCGGCCCGGCGCTCGGTGGCCGTGCTGGTCGCCGAGCGCCGGGAACGTTGCCGCGGGTCAGGAGACCTCCGAGTAGTGCGAGGCGTCTCCGGTGCGGATCGTGCTGCGCACGCCGTCGATGCCGACCGGCACGTCGCCGGCGAGCGTGACGCGGTGCAGCCGCCGGGGCAGGTCGTCGTAGTCGGCGACGGCGTAGTGCTGGGTCGCCCGGTTGTCCCAGATGGCGAGGTCGCCGTCGGACCAGTGCCACCGGACCGTGTTCTCCAGTTGCGTGACACGGCTCTGCAGCAGCTGGAACAGGGTGTGGGACTCCGAGCTGGTGAGGCCGACCAGCCGCTTGACGAAGTGGCCCAGCAGCAGGGCGCGCTCGCCGGTCTCGGGGTGCACGCGCACGACCGGGTGCTCGGTCTCGTAGACGTTGGAGACGAATTCCCTGCGGTACTCCTGGAACTTGACGTCGACCCCGCCGACGCGGGTCTCGTCGATGTTGGCCGCGTAGTCGTAGGCGTTGGTGTGCACCGCCCACAGCGAGTCGACGAGCGCCTTGAGCGGTGCGGGCAGCTTCTCGTAGGCCGCCACCGTGCTCGCCCACGTGGTGGTGCCGCCGTACTCGGGCAGCTGCACGGCCCGGAGCACGCTGATAGCGGGCACCCGGTCGACGAACGTGACGTCGGTGTGCCAGCTGTTGGCCTTGGAGTAGTCGGAGTCGATCGGCAGGATGTTGGCGTTGTCCCGGCCGCGGACCGTCGGGTGGGCCAGGGTGAGGTCGCCGAGCAGCCGGGCGAACGCGACCTGGGACTCGTCGTCGAGGTGGCCCTGGTCGCGGAAGAAGATCACCTTGTGGGTGAGCAGGGCCGAGCGGATCGCCTCGACCGTGCCGGCGTCGAGGTCGCCCCCGAGCCGGACGCCGTCGACGCGGGCGCCGATGTGCGCGCCGAGCTTGACGACCCGGACCCCGGACCCCGCGCGGGCGGTGCCGGATGCGTGTTCGAGCTGAGCGGTCATGTCGAGTTTCCTTTCGGCGCACGGCGAAGCGGCGCGCGGTGCGGGGGAGAACGGTGAAACGGTGCGGAAACGGGGGTGCGGAAACGGCGCTAGAAGCGCGCCGCGCATCCGTCGCAACAGCGGAGCGCTGTGCGGAGGTTTCCGTTCGATGCCACGATCGCACCGTAAGGACGCCGCGAACGGCATCGCAACCGGTCGTGCGGGACTGAAAATAAGTCGGGCGTGCGATCCCGCATCGCGGGCGGCTTTGACACCGGTGCGCCCTGCGGCGGAACCTGCTCACCATGCAGAAGATCGACGCTCACCGGTCGCACGGTTGCCGCGCTGTGCAGCGCACATCCGTCGCGTCGTCCTGTCGGCACTGCTGATCCACCTCAGCACCGCGCGCTCGTGACGAGAAGCGCGCTCGGCACGCGGCTTTTCCGCGCTGCCGCACTTACTTTCCGCCCAAGCGAAAGCAACCACCACCGCGGTGCGCCCGCGGCGGTTCGGACGTACCCGAATCCGGCTATCCCGAGGTAGGACGTGACCACCCTGACCCCGGCCGGCCCGCCGCGCCCCCGTCCCGGCGGCGTGCGCGAGGCCAACGCGGCCCTGGTCCTCGGGGCCATCCGCCAGGAGGGCCCGCTGTCCCGCGCCGCCATCTCGCGACGGGTCTCGCTGAGCATGGCGACGGTGAGCAGGCAGGTGGCCGCCCTCGCCGAGCTCGGTCTGGTGCGCGAGGTGCCGGAGCTGACCCGGCACGGTGCCATCGGGCGGCCGAGGGTGCCGGTGGACATCGACGACAGCTCGATCGCGGCCTGCGGTGTCCACATCGGAGTGACCACGACGACCTGTGGACTCGCCGATCTGCGGGGCGGACTCCTGTGCAGCGACCGCATTCCGACACCTCGCAGCGCTCCGGAGGACGCGCTGGCCACGATCGCCGAGCGGGTGCGGGCGTTGCTGCGGTGCCGGCCGGAGCGGACGGTGGTCGGGCTCGGGCTCGCCACCGGCGGCCGGGTCGACATCGCCGAAGGCCTCGTCGACCACGACCGGCTCGGCTGGCGCGCGGTGCCCGCCCGCACGCTCCTGGAGAGCGCAACGGGACTGCCGGTGCATCTCGACGGCCACGTGCCCGCGATGGCCAACGCCGAGGTGCTGTTCGGCCCGGGACGGGCACCCCGCAGCCTGCTGTACTTCTACGCCCGCGAGGTGGTCGGTGTCGCGATCGCGGTCGACGGGCGGCCGCACCGCGGCCCCGGACGCGCCGGCGACATCGCGCACCTGCCGATCGGCGGCGACCAGCGCTGCCGTTGCGGACGCACCGGCTGCCTGGAGGCCACGGTGTCGGAGGAGGCCGTCACGCGCCGGGCGGTCGAGGCGGGCGTCATCGCCGAACCCGACATGCGCCTGCTCGGCGAAGCCGACGACGCCGGAGACCCGGTCGCCTCGCGGCTGCTCGCCGAACGCGCGCAGGCCATCGGCCGCGCGGTGGCGATGCTGCGCGACGTCGTCGACCCCGACGCGGTCGTGCTGGGCGGGCAGGCGATCACCGACGCCCCGGACTACGTCGACGACCTCCTGCACAGCTTCGCGGCCCACACGGCCCTACCCGGCGGCGAGCTGCCGGCGATCACCCGGTTCGGACCCGACGTGCAGGCCGTCGCCGCGTGCACGTCAGTCCTCGGACGGCTCTACGGTCACCCGTACGCACTGCTCGGCACCGAGAACCCCTGAGTGGGTCGCCATGGCGACCCGGAAGACTCGCGGCTGGTGTCAGCGCCGTCGCAACAGCGCACGGCCTCCGAGGCCGACGGCGAAGACCGCGATCCCGGACACGACGGACTGCCAGGGCAGCGTGACCGCGAGCAGCAGGCAGCCCGCCAGCCCGAGCACGGGCACCCAGCGGCGCATGTGCCGCTCCCCGGCGGGCAGCGTGTACGCGGCCGCGTTGGCGATCGCGTAGTAGACCAGGACTCCGAACGACGAGAAGCCGATCGCACCGCGCAGGTCGAGGGTGAGCACCAGCGCGCACACGACCCCCGCCAGCGCCAGTTCCGCGTGCCGGGGCACGTGGTAGCGGGGGTGCACGGTGGCCAGCCGGCGCGGCAGGTCGCCGTTGCGGGCCATCGCCAGTGCGGTCCGGCCGATCCCGGTGACCAGTGCGAGCAGCGCACCCAGCGCCGCGACCGCCGCGCCGACCGTGGCGGCGGGGGCGAGCGGGCTCAGACCTCCGGCGCGGGCGGCGTCGGCCAGCGGAGCCCGCGACGTGGCCAGCGCCTCCGGTCCGAGCGCCGCGAGCAGGCCGACCCCGACCACGGCGTAGAGCACCAGCGCGGCACCGAGGGCGATCGGGATGGCCCTCGGGATGGTCCGCCGCGGCTCGCGCACCTCCTCGCCCAGCGTCGCGATCCGGGCGTAGCCGGCGAAGGCGAAGAACAGCAGCCCGGCCGACTGCAGCACGCCCGCCGGGTGCGCGGTGAGCGGCACCGCGCCGACGTTGTCCGCGGCGAACACGGCCGTGAGCGCCACCGCGAGGGCCGCCAGCGTGACGGCGAGCAGCGCGCGGGCCACGCCCGCGGTCTTGGTGATGCCGAAGAAGTTGACCGCGGTGATCCCCAGCACGGCCAGGACCGCCAGCGGCCTGGCGAACTCCGGTGCGACGTAGGCGGCGAAGGTCAGCGCCATCGCCGCGCACGAGGCCGTCTTGCCCACCACGAAGCCCCAGCCCGCCGCGAAGCCCCACCAGTCGCCGAGCCGCTGCCGCCCGTAGACGTAGGTGCCTCCGGAGTGCGGGTACCTGGCGGCCAGCGCCGCGGAGCTGGTCGCGTTGCAGTACGCCACCACGCCGGCGATCGCCAGGCCGGCGAGCAGACCGCTGCCCGCGGCGGCAGCGGCCGGGGCGAAGGCCGAGAAGACCCCGGCGCCGATCATCGAACCCAGCCCGATGACGACCGCGTCGCCGGTTCCGAGCCTGCGGGCCAGCCGCGGGCCGGGCTGCTGGTCGTCGCTCACCGTGTTGCCTCCAGCGCGTCGCTTGCGGGCGCGCACAGGCTAACCGGCCGGTGCCACACCCGGACCCGCCGACGCCACCTCGCCCGGTCGGCGCGGCCGAGGTCACCCCGGGTCAGCAGTTCGGCACCGCGACATGCTCCCGTCACCTGCCAGGAGTAGAACGGTAGCGTCAACGGCACCGCGCAGAGCAGGAGGCGAGCATCCGCATCGACAGGCCCGCTACCCGGGCGGCCGTGGTGGTCAACGTCCACGCGCGAAACGGCGGCAAGGCCTACGCCTACGCCGTGGACCGCCTGCGCTCGCTCGGCGTCCCGGTGGGCAGCACCCTCCCGTTGCGCGACCCGTCGCGGCTGCCGGAGACGGTCGCGGCGGCCGTCGACGCGGGCCACGACCTGGTGGTGATCGGCGGCGGCGACGGCAGCGTCAGCTCGGTGGTCGACGTGCTCGCGCACCGCGACGTGCCACTGGGGCTGCTCCCGCTGGGCACCGCCAACGACTTCGCGCGGACCATGCACATCCCCGGCGACCTCGAACAGGCGTGCCGCACCATCGCCGACGGCCACATCGTCGACGTCGACCTCGGGCTGTGCGGCGACAACTACTACGTCAACCGGGCCTCGATCGGGATCGGCGCGCGGGTGGTCGAGTCGATGTCGCCGTGGCTCAAGCGCCGCATCGGCGCCCTCGCCTACCCGGTGGCCACGGTGAAGGCGTTCGTCCGGCACCGGCCGTTCCGGGCGCGCCTGCGCTTCCCCGACGACGACCACCCGCCGGTGGAGTACGAGCGGTTGCTCCAGGTCTCGGTGGCCAACGGTCGCTACTTCGGCGGTGGCCAGCTCGCCGCGCCGGACTCGGGCATCGACGACAGCACCCTGGACGTGTCGGTGATCAGGCAGGGCGGAGTGCTCGACCTGCTCGCCGTCGCGCGCAACCTGCGCACTGGTGGCGGGGGTTCCCACGTGGAGCACTTCCGCACCACGCGCGTCGAGCTGGAGACCGCTCCGGACCTGCCGGTCAACGTGGACGGCGAACTGGTCGCCCACACCCCGCAGCGGTTCCGCGTCGCGCGCGACGCGCTGCACGTCGTCGTACCCCGGACGTGGGTCGACGCGCAGGGACCGCACTCGGCCTGAGGGTGTGAGGGCAGCGCGTGGCCACGCTCAGGCGAAGCTGACCCGTTCCAGCCAGAAGTCGAGCAGCTCGGTGTCGCCGATCACCTCGACGCTTCCGGCGCGCGGCGACTGCCGCTTGTAGACGACCAGCAGCAGGTCGGTCAGCGGCCCGCGCACGGCGACCGCGCACTTCTCGTGCGCCCGCCGCCACGTGATCGCGTCGCCGGTGAGGTCCACGACCCACTCGCCGCGGGCCTCGGGCGCGGTGTCGGTGGCGTGCAGGTGCAGCGTCCGGCCCGGACCGAGCAGTTCGCGTTGCTCGGGGTGGAACTCGAACATCTGCGGCAGCGACCCGAGCTCCATCCACTCGTCGAGGCAGTCCAGCGCCACCTGCTCCCGGACCTCGAACGAGTTCCCGACGGCGAGGGTCGCGTCGGCCCGGTGTACGACGGTCTCGTGGGCCATCCGGCGGGCGAAGAACGGGGTGCCGCCACCGGGGACGGGGCTCCAGACCTGTGCCCGGGGGCCCGCCGCGCGCAGAGCGTCGGCCAGCAGCGCCGCGCCTTCGGCGAGCCATCCGTCGAGCACTGCCGCGTCCTCGTCGGTGTACTGGGTGAGATCGCGGAAGTCGTCGTCGGGCAGGAACTCGGCCGACCGCGTGCGCACGATCCGCTCCACCCAGCGATGGCACCCGCCCAGGTGCCGCAGAAGCTGACCGAGGTTCCACCCCGGGCACGACGGCACCGGCGTGGTCATGTCGGCCTTCGCGGTGGTTGTCCGCAGCAGGTCCGTCTGAGCAACGATCTCGTCGCAGTACCGCTGGTAGTCCAGTCCCGACATGGGAGCAACCTAGCCCGCACTCCCGACGGCGGCCCGCGCGACGGCATTGGTGGGACCAAAGCGGTCCGCCGAGTGCATACTTGCGGATCATGAGCGCATTCGTACTGGTGCACGGGGCGTGGCACGGCGCGTGGTGCTGGGAGCGGCTGACCCCGCTGCTGACCGAACGCGGGCACACCGCCACGGCCGTCGAGCTTCCGATCACCGAACCCGAGGCGGGACTGACCGAGTACGCGGCCGCGGTGTCGGAGGCGGTGGGCGACGGAGGTGACGTGGTGCTGGTCGGCCACTCGCTGGGAGGCCTGCCGCTGCCGCTCGTGGCTTCCCGGGTCCCGTTGCGGCACATGGTGTTCGTCTGCGGACTCATCACCCCCGCCGGGATGTCGATGCGCGAGCTGACCCGCGGCGAGGACGTGTTCGCCGCGGGCTGGTCGGAGCTGGCCCGCCGCCAGCTCAGGCCGGGTGACGGTTCGAGCCAGTGGCCGCCGGACGCGGCGATCGAGGCGTTCTACCACGACTGCGCCGACGACGTGGCGCGCGCGGCCGCGGCGAGGCTCAGCCGCCAGTTCTGGCGCTTCCAAACCGAGCCGAACCCGGTGGCCGGGTACCCGGAGGCACCGGCGACCTACGTGCTGTGCCGCCAGGACCGGGTCATCAACCCCGACTGGTCGCGGCGTGCCGCCCCAGCGCTGCTCGGCACACCCGCCGTGGAGATGGCGGGAGGCCACTCGCCGCAGCTGTCCAGGCCCGCGGAGCTGGCCGACCTGTTGCACTCACTGGTGAGCTGACGCGAACGGCTCCTCCTGTGTGGACCAGGCCGGTGTTCAACGCGGTGCCGCGCTGGGTACGCCAGTCGCGAAGGGGGTCGATGTGGGAAGCTCCGGGCAGGATCGTGACGTCACGGTCGTCGACGAGCGCAAGGCGCGCCGCGCGGTGGCCGCCGCCTCGATCGGCAACACCATGGAGTGGTTCGACTTCGGTGTCTACAGCTACATCGCGGTCGTCATCGGCCAGGTGTTCTTCCCGGCGGGCAACCAGGTCGCCCAGCTGCTGGCCACCTTCGCCACGTTCGCGGTGGCCTTCGTCGTGCGTCCGCTCGGCGGGTTCGTGTTCGGCCCGCTGGGGGACAGGTTCGGCAGGCAGCGCATCCTCGCGATCACCATGCTCATGATGGCGCTGGGCACCTTCGCCATCGGGGTCATCCCCAGCTACCAGACGATCGGGGTCTGGGCGCCGGTCCTGCTGCTGCTCGCCAGGCTGGTGCAGGGCTTCTCGACCGGCGGCGAGTACGGCGGGGCGACCACGTTCGTCGCGGAGTTCTCCCCGGACCGCCGCCGCGGGTACATGGCGAGCTGGCTGGAGTTCGGCACGCTGCTCGGCTACTCGCTGGGCGCCGCGGTGGTGACGGTGCTGACCGCGCTGCTGCCGCCGGAAGACCTGCTGTCGTGGGGCTGGCGGATCCCGTTCCTGGCCGCCGCGCCGCTCGGCGTCATCGGCCTGTACCTGCGGTTCCGGCTGGAGGACACGCCCGCCTACAGCAGGCACGCCGAGGACGAGGAAGCAGAGCAGTCCACGACCTTCGCGGTGGTGCCACGGCTGCTCCGCGAATGCCTGAGGCCGATGCTGATCTGCGTCGGACTCGTGATGGCCTTCAACGTCACCAACTACACGCTCACCGCGTTCATGCCGACCTACCTGTCGTCCGTCCTGGGCTTCGCCCACACCCAGTCGCTCGTGCTGGCGCTGATCGCCATGGTGGCGGTGATGGGGCTGATCGTGGTGCTCGGCAGGTTCTCCGACCGGTTGGGCAGGCTGCCGATCGCCGGGGCCGGGTCCGCCGGTCTGATCCTGCTGTCGGTCCCCGCCTTCCTGCTCATCTCGATGGGCAGCGTTCCCGCGGTGCTGGGCGGCCTGGTGCTGATCGGGCTGTTGCTGGTCTGCTTCAGCAGCACGCAGCCGGCCACGTTGCCCGCGCTGTTCCCCACCGGCATCCGCTACGCCGGGGTGTCCATCGGCTACAACATCTCGGTCGCGGTCTTCGGCGGCACCACACCACTGCTCGCCGAGGCGCTCATCGCGTGGACCGGCCTCAAGATGATCCCGGCGGTGCTGCTGATCGTGGCCGGGGTCGTCGGCGCGATCGCGCTCTACGCCATGCGGGAGCCCGCGGGCAAGCGGCTGCCGGGCTCCCCGCCGACCGCGGGCGACCAGCAGGAGGCCAGGGAGCGTGCCCAGGAGGACGACTGAGCATGGCAACCGAAGGGGCTCACTGCTGATCGTCAGTGCGTGAAGCGCAGCACGGACAGCATCCCGTTGTCGATCAGGCCGTCGTCGCCGCCGGGTTCGTCCACCGCGCAGGATTCCAGGCGCTCGCGCAGGGAATCCGGATCGATGCCGGTGCCGATCGCGACGAGCTGCGAGCGCCGGGACTCGCCGCTCTCCCACCGCGTCCGGTGGAACCGCAGGTAGTTGCCGACGGTGTGCAGCGCGAACTTGTGCCGGTGACCGGGGAGTCCGAAGTAGACGAAACCCTTCATGCGGTAGACGCCTGGCGGGCGGTCGTCGAGGAAACCCATGAGCGCGCGGGGATCCAGCGGCCGATCCGACTCGAACTCCACGCTCTGGTACTGGGCGTGCATGTGCTCGTCGCAGCCGCGCGCGTGCTCGTCTTCGCGCAGCAGTTCGTCGAAGGACAGCTGCCGCGGCACGTCGTCCCGCTCGGTCCGCGGCCGGGCTTCGAAGAGCAGCGACGGATCGACGCGGCCGTGCGAGGTGGGCAGCACCGGTGTGCCGCCGGCCAGTTCACCGACGGTCGCGTGCAGCCGGTCCAGCTCGGTCTGTTCGACGCGGTCGGTCTTGTTCAGCACCACCAGGTCTGCGAAGCGCAGGTGCTGTTCCAGCTCCGGGTGGCGCGCCCGGCTCGTCTCGAACTCCGCGGCGTCGACGACCTCGACCAGGCCGCCGTAGGAGAGCCGCGGGTCCGAGCACGCCAGCACGAGCCGGATCATGACTCGGGGGTCGGCCAGCCCGCTGGACTCCACCACGATGACGTCGAGGTCGGCTCCGGGCCTGGCCAGCCGGGACAGCATGCGCTCCATGCCGCCGGCGTCGACCGCGCAGCACAGGCAGCCGTTGCCCAGCTCGACCATGGAGTCCACCTGGCCGGCCACCGACATCGCGTCGATGCCGATGCTGCCGAAGTCGTTGACCACCACGCCGACGCGGGCGCCCGCGCCGTTGCCGAGCAGGTGGTTGAGCAGCGTCGTCTTCCCCGATCCGAGGAATCCGGCCACGATGACGACCGGGATCGGCTGTTGCACTCGGACCTCGTCTTCGACTGCTCGTGCTGCGGCCAACGACCGCCGACGAGGATAGCCGAGCCCGGGTGCGCGCCCGCGGGCCCGGATGAGACGTCCGATTACCGCCAGCCGGCCATGGGTTGTGGGACCAGACTCGGGCTCGTGGAACCGATTCGATCGACGCATACCAGGCTGGAGCCCGGAATCCTGTACTTCGGCACCCCGGTGGTGCTCATCTCCAGCCGGAACGAGGGCACCTCGGCGAACCTGGCGCCGATGTCGTCGGCGTTCTGGCTGGGTTGGCGGGCGATGCTCGGACTCGGCGTCGGCTCCAAGACCGCGCAGAACCTCCTGCGCACCGGTGAGTGCGTGCTGAACCTGCCGTCGGACTCGATGGCGCCGGCCGTCGACCGCCTCGCCCTGACCACCGGAGCCGACCCCGTGCCCGCGAGCAAGCAGCGGCGGGGCTACCGCCACGAGCCCGACAAGTTCGGCCGCAGCGGTCTCACCCCGGTGGACTCGGAGACCGTCGAGCCACCGCGGGTGGCCGAGTGCCCGGTCAACATGGAGTGCGTCGTGGAGGCCGTGCACCCGATCGCCGACCAGGACGACGCGCTGCGCGGCTCCACCGCGGCGTTCGAAGTGCGGGTGCAGCGCGTGCACGTGCACGAGTCGATCCGGATGGCCGGTACGAGCGACCGCATCGACCCGGACGCCTGGCGGCCGCTGATCATGAGCTTCCAGAAGTTCTACGGCCTGGGCGCGCAGTTGCACCCGTCCACGCTGGCGAGCATCCCCGAACGGCTCTACCGGACCGCGGACGCCGACCGGGCCCGCGAGGCGCCGCTGGCCGGCCGACCCACGCGCCTGGGAGCCGGAACCCCGCTTCGGCAGGTCACTCGGGCAGCGGGCCGCTGTCGAGGTCCTCGCGGTGGGTCGCGGCGATGACGCGGTTCAGCGCGGCGTTGAGGCGCTCGAGCTCGGAAACCTCGATGCCCAGCCGCTCGACGATGCGGTGCGGGATCTTCTCGGCTTCGGCCCGCAGCTCGCGGCCCCGCGCGGTGAGGCCGACGGTGAGCAGCCGCTCGTCGCTGGTGCTGCGCCGGCGGGTCAGGTAGCCGATCGCCTCCAGCCGTTTGAGCAGCGGCGACAGCGTGGCCGGTTCGGCCCGCAGGGTGAGCGCGATGTCCTTGACCGACCGCGGGCTGCGTTCCCACAGCGCCAGCATCACCAGGTACTGCGGGTGCGTGAGCCGCATCGGCTCCAGCAGCGGCCGGTACAGCGCGATGACGTTGCGCGAGGCCACCGACAGCGCGAAGCAGACCTGGCGTTCCAGCGCGAGCGGGTCCTCTCCCAGGTCCATCGAGCTCATGCGCGCCCCTCCGGTTCCGGCGCGGCTCCGGAGCCGCGCGCGTGCTGTACTAATGATTAGCGTACTAAATGTTAGCGTGGTGAAGTACGCGGTCGTCTGGTGGAAGGAGCCGGCCTTGGACGGCGCCGGGAGGGTTCGGCCGAACCCGCTGCGATGGGTCTGGTACGCCTTCGGCGGGCGGCTGCCGCAGCGCCACCGGGAGTGGGTGCTGCACGACGTCACCTGCCGCACGTGGGTGCTGCGCCACCTGTCCAGGGCGCTGGTGCAGGTGAGCCCGGGAGCGCTGTTCCTGCTGGTCCCCGGCCCGCTGTGGGTGCGGGTGATGTCGGTGCTGGGCGGCGTGCTGATCGCGCTGTGGTACTCGCTGGCCTACATGGAGCACACCTGCGAGCACCGGCTGTTCAAGCACGGCTACCCGCTGGGCACCGGACGCGAGACCCGCGAGGAGGCCAAGGCGGAGGAGCGGGCCCGCAGCGCCGCCCGCTACGCGGCGCTTTACCGCAACACCGGCACCGAGTGATCCCTGGCACGCCTCCGGACCGCGGTGCGCGGGTCGGGCCCGCGGACGATGATGGAGCCGCGCCGGTCGTGGCGCGGCCGGCTGCCCGGCCTCGGGGGGTGAACGGCATGGGCCAGGTCACCCTCTTCCTGTGCGGCGACGTGATGCCGGGCCGCGGCGTCGACCAGATCCTTCCGCACCCCGGCGATCCGCGACTGCGCGAGCGCGGCGTGCACGACGCGCGCCGCTACGTCGCGGAGGCCGAGTCGGTCAACGGCCCGATCGACCGCCCGGTCGGCTACTCCTGGCCGTGGGGCAGCGCGCTCCGCGAGATCGCCGCCGTCTCGCCGGACGCGCGGCTGATCAACCTGGAGTGCGCCGTGACCCGCTGCGGGGAGTTCGCCGCGGGCAAGGGCGTGCACTACCGCATGAACCCGGACAACATCGGCGTCCTGTCGGCGGGCGGCCCGGACGTCTGCGCACTGGCCAACAACCACCTGCTCGACTTCGGCCGCCGCGGCCTGACCGACACGCTCGACGAGCTCACCGCCGCCGGGCTGGGCTGGGCCGGGGCCGGTCGCGACGCCGCCGAGGCCAGGCGGCCCGCGATCGTGCCGATCTCCGGCGGCGGGCGGGTGGTCGTCGTGTCAGCCGGGGCCGAGACCAGCGGAATCCCCGCGTCGTGGGCCGCGACCCCCGAGCGGCCCGGCGTGAACCGCCTGCCCGACCTGACCGAGGCGACCGCGGACGTGCTCGCCGAGCGCGCGCGGGCGGTGACCCTGCCCGGCGACGTCGTGGTGGTGTCCATCCACTGGGGACCGAACTGGGGCTACCGGGTCAGCGGGGAAGAGTCCGCTTTCGCCCACCGGCTGGTCGACGGCGGCATCGACGTCGTCCACGGGCATTCCTCGCACCACCCGCGGCCGATCGAGGTGTACCGCAACCGCCTGGTCCTCTACGGCTGCGGCGACTTCATCGACGACTACGAGGGGATCGCGGGATACGAGAGCTACCGGGACGACCTGCGGCTGCTGTACTTCGCGACGATCGACGCGGCGACGGGTGAGCTGGCCGAGCTGCGGATGGCGCCGATGCGCGCGCGGCGAATGCGGCTGCGTCCGGCGAGCCACGAGGACGCGCGGTGGCTGCGCTCGACGCTCTCGCGCGTCAGCCGCCCGTTCGGCACCCGCGTCGAGCTGCGCCCGGACGGCGTGCTGGTCGCCGGGTGGTGAACCGGCGTCGTCCCGGTCTCGGTGTACGCGAACGGTCGAAGCGGGACAGGCGTGGTGGCGCTGCGAGAGGCGGCCCGCCGTCGGCTCACGGGTGCTTCCGGGCCGCCAGTCCGCACAGCAGCAGCGACCAGACGGCCTCGAAATCCTCCGCGAGTGCGGGATCGTCCCACTCCGAGGCGTGTACCGGGTTGTGGAACCGGGCGGTCGCGGTCAGCACCGCCCGGGCCGCCGACTTCGGGTCCTCGGCCGCGAACTCCCCACGTGCCACACCGGCGCCGATGATCGCCTCGAGCTGTTCGGCCAGCACGCCGAGGTGCGCGCCGATCACGTCGCGGGACTCCACCACGATGGCGTGGTAGGTCGCGAACAGCTCCGGATCCTCCCGCGCCATGCGCTGCTTGGTCCCGCTGAGCGCCAGGAGCCAGTCGCGCAGGCGCCGGGCGGCGGTGTCGTCGCCGTCGCGGAACTCCTCCAGCGGGGCCGAGACGCGACGCAGCCAGCGCTCGGCCACCGCGTCGCGCAGCGCCGCCTTGCTCGGGAAGTGCCGGTAGACGCTGCCGTGGCTGACCCCCAGCGCGCGGGCGACGTCGACGACGGTGGTCTTCGCCGGCCCGAACCGGCGCAAGGTCTCCTCGGCCGCGTCGAGGATCCGGGCCGGGGTCAGAGGTGGTTCGTTCATCGGCGACAGCCTAAGAAATGTTCCAGACGTGGTTTGCACAGCGGTGCGGGTGGCGGAACCTCGGAAGCCTTCAGGGGCCGGGATCGCCGACCTCATGAATGGCCGATTCACCACGTCGGCGCTGTCCTCGCCGGAAGGCTTCCGAGAACCCGCGGCGGCGCGAGCTGGGCCCCACGCCACACCGCAAGCGGCGACGCCGCTTGCGAAGCAGCCCCTAAGGGCGCTCGCTGTCCAGCATGGCCATCTGGTCGCGGTCGTAGCGCTCGCCCGCAGCGGAGCCCGCGGGCACGGCCTGCTCGATGGCGGCGAGGTCGGCATCGGACAGGTGCAGGTCCAGCGAGCCCAGCGCCTCGGCGAGCCGGTCGCGGCGGCGTGCGCCGACGAGCGGGACGATGTCCGCGCCGCGCGAGAGCACCCAGCCGATGGCGACCTGCGCGACCGCGACGCCGCGGGCGGCGGCGACTTCCCGGAGCGCTTCCACCAGAGCGAGGTTGTGGTCGATGTTCTGCTCGGCGAATCGCGGGCTGTGGGCGCGGAAGTCCCGCGCCGCGGCGGTGCGCTCCCGCGACCAGTTGCCCGAGAGCAGTCCCCGGGACAGCACGCCGTAGGCGGTGATCGCGGTTCCCAGCTCGCGGGCGGCGGGCAGGATCTCGCTCTCGACGCCCCTGGACAGCAATGAGTACTCGATCTGCAGGTCGGCGATCGGATGCACCGCCGCGGCGCGGCGCAGTGTCTCGGCGCCGACTTCGGAGAGGCCGATGTGGCGCACGTACCCGGCTTCGACCATCTCGGCGATCGCCCCGACGGTGTCCTCGATCGGCACCGCCGGATCGAGCCGCGCGGGCCGGTAGACGTCGACGTGGTCGGTGCCGATGCGCCGCAGGGTATGGGCGAGCGAGTTCTTCACCGCCGCCGGACGCCCGTCGAAGCCGAGGAAGCCGCCGCCGGGGTCGCGCAACGCGCCGAACTTGACGCTGATCCGCACCTGGTCGCGGTCGCGTCCCTCGAGCGCCCGGCGGAGCAGCAGCTCGTTGTGGCCGCTGCCGTAGAAGTCGCCGGTGTCGAGCAGCGTCACGCCCGCGTCGAGCGCGGCGTGGACGGTGGCGATGCTCTCGGCCTCGTCGGCCGGGCCGTAGAAGTCCGACATCCCCATCAGCCCGAGGCCGAGGGCCGATACCTGGGGACCTGTGGTTCCAAGCGTGCGTGTGAACATGCCGTCGAGCGTAGGAGTTGGAATGACAGATGTCAAAACTTGTCATCGCGTTTGTGGTTGACCGATCGTCAACCCGGTGTTGACGATTCTTCGCTCGTCAACTTATGGTTGACGCATGACGGATCCAATGCAGATGCAGAACCACGTCCGCCTCGACGACCTGATCGAGGCCATCAAGAAGGTGCATCCCGACGTCCTGGAGCAGCTCTCCGGCGCGGTCGTCGCGGGCGAGCACCTCGGCGAGGTCGCCGACCACCTGATCGGCCACTTCGTCGACCAGGCGCGGCGCTCGGGGGCGTCGTGGACCGAGATCGGCAGGAGCATGGGGGTCAGCAAGCAGGCGGCGCAGAAGCGCTTCGTGGCCAAGGGCGAGGCGCTGGACCTCGATCCGAGCCAGGGTTTCAGCCGCTTCACCGACCGCGCGAGGAGTGTCGTGGTGGCGGCGCAAAGCCAGGCGCGCGCCGCGTCGAACGACGAGATCCAGCCCGCGCACCTGGTGCTGGCCCTGCTGGGGGAGTCCGAGGCGCTGGCGGCCAAGGCGGTCGTCGCGCAGGGCGTCGAGCTGGAGGCGGCCAAGCGGGAGGTGAGCGCGGCGTTGCCGCCGGCCGTCGAGCGGGTTCCCGACCTGATCCCGTTCGACCCGCAGGCGCGCAAGGCGCTGGAGCTGACGTTCCGGGAGGCCCTGCGGCTCGGGCACAACTACATCGGCACCGAGCACATCCTGCTGGCGCTGCTGGAGCTGGAGGACGGCGCGGGGGTGCTGTCGCGGCTCGGTGTGGACAAGGCCGCCGCCGAGGCCAACATCGTCGCCGCTCTCGACGAGTTGCGGAAACGCGCCTGAACTCCTGCTGGTCCGCGGGCAGGTACCGCGGCCTGCCCGCGGACCGGTGCCGCGGCGCCGGCGCTGATCGTCCTATTTGGTCGCATCACCGCGCCAGCGGCCGATTTCGGCCAGCCAGGACGGGAAACGCCGCTCCTCGGCTTGGTCCTCCGCTTCCGGAGTCTGTGGTTCCTGTTCGGGCGGCGCTTCTGCTGTGGTGGTCATCGGTCCTCCATCGGGATTTCTTCCAGAACAAGTCTGCGTCGGCCCAATGATGAGGACAAGTGAACATATCTAAAGCATCGGTTAGCTGAGCTGTACGATCGACCCGTGCTGGACACAGGCGAATGGAACTGCTGCGCACCGTCGTGAGCAGCGGGTCGGTGCGGGCGGCGGCGGCCAACCTCGGCTACACGCCGTCGGCGATCAGCCAGCAGCTCGCGGTGCTGGAGCGGGAAGCGGGGATCGCGCTGCTGGAGAAGTCCGGGCGCGGTGTGGTGCCGACCCCGGCCGGGCGGATGGTGGCCGAGCGCTCCGCGTCGATCTCGGCGATCCTCACCCGGACCGAAAGCGACCTGGCGGCGCTGCGGGCCGGGCGTGCCGGGCGCCTGCGCATCCGGTTCTTCGCCACCGCGGGCGCGGCCATCGTGCCGCCGGCCGTGGCGGCGTTCCGCCGCGACCACCCGGAGGTGCGCCTCGAACCGTGCGTGAGCGAAGACCCGCTGCGCGAGGTCGTCGACCGCGACGCCGACATGGCGATCGTGGCCGACTACGGCGCCCGGCTCGAGGCCCCGCCCGGCGTCCGGCTGACGCACCTGGCCGACGACCCGCTGCGCGTGGTGCTGCCCGAGGGGCACCGGCGGGCCGGCGAACCCGTCGTCGACCTGGCCGCGCTGGCCGACGACGAGTGGATCGAGCTGCAGGGCTGCGGCGGAGTGCTGGACCGCGTCTGCGCGCCCGCCGGGTTCACCCCGCGGGTCGCGGTGAAGGCCGACGACTTCATGACCGCGCAGGGCTTCGTGGCGGCCGGCCTCGGCGTGCGCCTGGCGCCCGCGCTGGGCCTGACGGCGGCGAACAGCGCTGGCGTGGTGGCGCGCAGGCTGCGCAGGCCGGAGCCGCTGCGCCGGCTGCACGTGGCGGTGCACGAGTCGGTCGCCGGGCATGGGATCGCCGGCGAGATGCTCGACCTGCTCCGGAGATCCGTGGCGGAGCCAGGCATTTCCTGAGCGTCGGCAGCGGTCCCGGCGCGTTGTGGGTCCAGCGGTCGGGCCGGGTCAGCTCGGGTGTTCGTCGCGGCCGTGGACCTGGGCCGGCGGGTGGGTGGCCTCCACGGCGGTGAAGGATTCCAGGATCTCGTAGCGGTGCCGCGCCCCCTTGGGGATGACCCAGGAGTCGCCGGCCTCCAGCAGCACCGTCTGCCCCTCGCAGTGCAGCTCGGCCCGGCCGCTGATGACGTAGCCGACCGTCTCGTAGTCGCGTGCTGCCTCGGGCTTGCCGGTCTCCGGCGGTTCCTCGCGCCACAGCCGCATGCTCAGCCCGACGCCTTCGGCGAGGTAGTACTGCCCCAGGGCGCCCTTCGGCGAGTGCGCGCCGTCCACCTTGATGATCGTGGTGTCGCTCATCGTGCACCTCCAGCCACCGGCGTGCGGTGGCGCGGGTTGCGCTTCGGCGGGACGGGTCCATCCTCCCGCAACGGCGGGAACCACGCCGGTCCGGCCGCCGAATCGTCCCTTGTGGACTTTCGGTGGCGCTCACGGGGAGAGCGCGATCCAGACCTGGCCGGGGGCGAACACCAGCGGCTCCCCGGACCGCGAGGTGTAGGTGGTGCCCGCGTCGGCGGACAGCCGCGACCACGTTCCCTCGAACACCTGTCCGTCGCGCAGCACCTGGACCTCCCCGGCGCCGATCGACTCGGCGAACGGCGAGGGGTTGCCCGCGGCGTCGCTGATCGCGGACTGGCGGACGTGCACCTTCTGGATCACCACGGTCGTGGGCCCGAGCCGGCCGGTGTCCACGGCGGAGTAGGGATCGCCGTCCATCGACACCAGCCAGCGGCGCTCCTGCGGCGACCAGTCGAAGCCGACCGTCGCCTCGGGGTAGCGGACCTCGTGGTGTCCCGCGGGTTTCCCGCCGGCCGGTGTGGGGCCGGTCTGCGGGATCGAGCCCGGCGACCAGTCGGCACCCGGTGGGAGCCGGTCGGGGCGCACGAAGAGGTTGTGCGGCACGGGCCGGGAGTTGTCCCGGAAGTAGGCGGCGGGGTCGTGCTTGTCGGAGGCGTCGTTGACCGGCGCCTTGGCGATGAGCGGCAGCAGTTCCGGTGCCGCGCCGGAGTAGGCCAGCGTCGGCCTGCCGAACTGCGGCAGCATCTCCAGGTCGGTCTCCCGCGCGCTGCGCACCGGTCCCACGGTGGGCGGCTTGGTCGACCCGAAGATCGCCAGCAGCCTGCTGTAGCCGCCTTCGACGGGCTCGACGTAGATCAGGTCGGCCGCGGCCAGCCCGATGGGCGGCCGGGCGTCGGCGACGTTGTCGATCTTCACGGCCAGCACCGGTGGCCCAGGAGCCGGGGGTGGGGACGTGGGGGACGGTGGCGCTGGTGCCGGGGCCGCCTGCTGCGGCGGCGGAGGAGTCCGCGACGCCGGGAGGACGGCCAGTGCGATCGCCGCTCCCAGCGCCGCGAGCACGATGACCGCGGTGAGCACCGCGGTGCGGGTTCGTCCGAGCGGCATCGGGACTCCTGGTCACGAATGACACAACCAGGCTACGCCGCTCTGCTTCGGACGGCTGATGCAAATCCGCATTCGCCGTAGCGTCTGCACGCAGAGTGCTATTGGTGGCCCCGAGCGCGTGAACCTCAGCCGAACCGCAACGGAAGCGACTCCGGCCCGTAGATGCCGATCGGGTGGCGCCAGGCGACCGGTCCGGCCGGCGCGGGCGCGCCGAGCCGCCGGGCGAGCACCGGCAGCGCCTCGGCGAGCTCGGCACGAGCGGTGGCGGCGCCGAGGCAGAAGTGCGGACCGCCGCCGAAGACCATCTGCGCCGCACCGCGTTCGGCGGCCGGGTCGAGGGACTCGACGTCCGGCCCGAAAGCCCGGACGTCGCGGTGCGCGGACTGCACGCACAGCATGACGAACGTGCCGGCCGGGATCGCGGTGTCCTGGTACTCGAGGTCCTCGGTGGCGAAGCGGAAGATGACCGGCGCGGTCGGGAACAGCCGCAGCAGCTCCTCGACGATCGCGCCCGCCCGCTGCGGCTCCTCGCGCAGCGCGGTCCACTGCTCGGAGTGCGCGCAGAGGGCGACCATCGCGCGTCCGAGCTGGTGCCTGGTCGTGTCGTGGCCGGCGAACACCAGGGCGACGACCAGGTTGCGCAGCTCCTCGGAGCTGAGCCGCGCGTCGTCCTCGTGCGCCGAGATCATCCGCGAGACGAGGTCGCCGGTGGGGGCGGCCCTGCGCCGCGCGATCAAGGAGTCCACGTACGCGTACAGCTCCACCACACCGCGTTCGACGCGCTCGCGGACCCCGTCCCCCTGCGAGAGGGAGAACACCAGTCCGATGTCGGTGCTGCAGCGGTGGAAGAGCTCGTAGTCCTGCGGTGGTACGCCCAGCAGCTCGCACATCACCGCGACCGGGTACGGATCGGCGAACATCTCCACGAAGTCGCACGCGCCCTCGGCGGCGATCCGCTCGGCCAGCCGCTCGGCGGTCGCGCGCATGAACGGGCGCAGGTTGTTGACCACGCGGGGTGTGAACGACTTCTGCACCACCCGGCGCAGCCGGAGGTGGTCGACGCCGTTGCGGTGCAGGATCAGCGGCACGAACCAGTCGTGGACCGGACCCGAGGTGATGCCGTGCATCGCCAGGTAGCGCGCGCCGTCCTGCGCCAGCCGGGGATCGCGGATCAGCTCCTGCACCTCGGCGTGGCGCAGCACGATGGGGCCCACCGGTGTCCGCGCGTACCAGTGCCGTTCGCGGGCTCGCGCCACCTCGGGAGCCTCGAACGTGAAGCCGGGGTCGGTCACGTCGAGGAAGGGGGCCTGGGAGGCGGACTCGATGGAGGTCGGCATGTGGGTCAGCTCCGTGTCGGTGCGGCCGTCTGCGGGCGGCCCCTATCGTTCACCCGTGCGGGCCGCACCGGACACCGCCACGTGGCTGGTTTCCGCGCCATCCTCCCGATTCCGCTACCTGCCCTATGAGTCCGATGTGGACTGCCGCTGATCCCGCGTGCTGATCGCGCTTCCGGGCCGGAGCCGCCGAGGGTGCCTTGCCCACGGCGCGCCACGCGCGTGAGGGCGCTCCCCATGGGCAACTGGGGCCATCCCCACCCGGCTCGCCCGATCGCCGCCGCCGCACGACGGTTCGCCCCCGGTCGCGGCTGGGGACGGCACCACCGGGATCCGGTGGTTCGTCCGGCCGGATCCGGGGGCGCGCTCCATCGAAGACGACCACGCGCGGGGGCAGCATTTCAGACAACAGCAGGGACACGGCGAAAGCCGCGAAGACCACCACCGGCACCGCCGGGAATCCGCGAGAGGCGAGACGATGAGCAACCCCAGGCAAGACCACATCACCCAGGCCCTCCAGGCGCTCACGACGACCGCCGACCACCACGAGTCCCCCTCCGGCGAGCAGGACATGGCGCTGGGCATGTCGGACCTGGCCGTCATCGCCGACCTGCTCGGCCGGCTCGCCGAGCAGTCGCGCACCGATCTCGCGTCCTGGGGAACGGTCGGCCCGCACCTCGAACAGGCGCAGCACCACGCCCAGCGGCTGGCGCGCAGCCTGCGCCACGCCACCGGCACGCTCGCCTACAACGCGGGGCTGCAAGCCGCGGCGTGAGGCCGCGGCCCGGCCGTCTCGACATCGGCGGCCCGCGGGTCGACACTCGTGGCGGGGCGACGAGTGCGGGGGGCCGGACACTCGATGGACGAGCGCGATCCGGTGGCCGGGGCGCCCAGTCCCGCCGCCGCGGGAGCCGAGGCCGGGGCACCGGCGGTGCGCCATCGGCCGGTCTTCGGCGTCTACTACACCGCGCTGGTCGCCTACACCGGGGTCACCATCGCGTGGCTCATGATCGGCGCCGTCGCCGCCACCGCCCACTACTGGCCTTACTTCAACTGGGCGTTGCAGGCCGTCACCCAGGCGCCCACGGCCGCCCGCTGGCCGGTGATGTGGGCGCAGGGGTTCGTGACCGCCTCGGCGCAGAGCGAACCGCTCGGCCAGGCCGTCCTGGACTACGCGCTCAGCATCCTCAACCTCGTCGTCGCGGGCGCGCTGCTGTGGTCCTCGCGCAGCAACTGGTCGACGCGGCTGCTGGTGCTGGCGCTGGTGGGCTCGGCGGGCGCGTTCAACCTCCAGGCGCACGTGGCGCCGAAGGTCGTCCAGGCCGCGTTCGGCGTCAGCATCGGCTGGTGGCACGTGCTGCTGCTGCACGGCATCGGCGGCGTCGCCTACGTGCTGGCCCTGCTGCTGTTCCCGACCGGGCGGTGGGACCGCGCCGGGACGACGTCGTGGCTGGCCCGGATCGCGGTCGGGGTCAGCATCGCCGGGGTGCTCAGCCTGCTGGCGCTGTCGACCGCCGACTACCCGCACACCGTGAGCTTCGTGGTGTTCTTCGGGATCCTGGTGCCGCTGGTCGGCCTGATCGCGCAGCGGCAGCAGGCGCGGCAAGGGACCACTCCGGACGCGCGCAGGCAGTCCCGGCTGCTGTTCGCAACGCTCACCGTGGCGGTCGGCGTCGTCGCCGTGCTCGCGCTGGTGAGCCTGTGGCTGCTGGTGCTGGGGGCACCTGGCCTGACCTTGTTCGACCCCACCGCGCGCAAACCGGGCGAGCCCTTCGAGGAGCCCAGCGCGGTGGTGTTCTGGCCGGTCCGGTTCGTCTTCGCCGCGGTGCCCTGCGCGCTCATCATCACCGCCGCGCGCACCCGGCCGTGGGACATCGAGCGGATGTTCAGCCACGCCCTGGCCTTCACGGTCGTGCTGGTGTCGGTCGGGTCCGGCTACGTGGTGGTGTCGGCGACCCTCGACGCGTTGCTCGGTGGCACCTGGGGCAGCGTCCTGTCGGCGGTGGTGGCGGTGCTGGTCGTCGCGCTGGCGTTCGTCCCGATGTGGTCGGTGGCCGAACGCATGGTGGACCGGCTGATCTACGGCACCCGGCCGGCCCCGGCTGCGGTGCTGACGCAGGTCGCCGACCTCTCGGGTGCCACCGACCACCCCGACCTCGCCGAGCTGGCCAAGGTCGTCGCGCGCGGGCTCGGCGCGGCCTACTGCAGGCTGACCGTGCGCCTGCCCGAGCTCGGCGACCGCGCCTACCAGTGGCCGGACGAGCTGGGCGAGCTGGCGGAACCGGTCACGCTGCCGGTGCACTACGGCGGCGAGGAGGTCGGCGTGCTCACCGTCGACCGCACCAGCGTCACCAGCGTTCCCGAGGAGCGCTCCCGGCTGCTGGACGACCTGGTCAGCCTGCTCGGTCCGGTGCTGCACAACAGCAGGCTCGGCATCGAGCTCGAACACCAGCTGCACACCGCGCTGCGCCACGCCGAGGAGATCGCCGCGTCCCGCCGCCGCGCCACCGCCGACATGGACAGCGAGCGGCGGACCCTGGAGCGCAACCTGCACGACGGCGCCCAGCACCACCTGGTGGCGCTGCGGATGACGATGGGGCTGGCCGAGCACGAGCTCACCCACGGCGCCGCCGAATCGGCCAGGGAACGGCTCGGGCAGGTCATCGCCCAGGTCAACGGCACCCGCAAGGTGCTGGCCAGCACGGCGGCCGGGGTCTTCCCGGTGGTGCTGGCCGACCACGGCCTGCTGCCCGCGCTGAGCGCCGAGCTCGCCGAGGCCGGTTCCGACGTCATGATCGACATCGACGAGTCCGTCGGCGAGCGGCGCTTCCCGCTGGCCGTCGAGACCGCCGTCTACTTCACGTGCCTGGAAGCGGTGAACAACGCCTTCAAGCACGCGCCGGAGGCGACCGTGCGGGTCAGGGTCCGCAACGAGTACCGGGGGCTCGCCTTCACCGTGACCGACGACGGACCCGGCTTCGACACCGCCCGCAGCGAGGGCGCCGGGCGCGGGCTGCACAACCTCGCCGACCGGGCCAATGCGGTGGGCGGCACCGTCACGGTGCGGTCGGCGCCGAACGAGGGCACGACCGTCGAGGGCTTCATCCCGCTCTGAGAGGCTGTCGTCGAGTGCGCCTTGCGTGGCGGCGCGGGTAGCGGAACCTCGGGCGCCCGCTGGCTCCGGGATCTTTTCTCACGTATCGGCCAACGCCGCGAATGAGCTGTCCTCGCCAGAGGACGCCTGTGCCGGTTGCGAGGGTGGGCCAAGCGGCTGACGCCGCTTCGAAGATCGAAGACAGGCTCTGACCCCCCCGCAACCGCTCCGGTCACCGCCTCCGCTTCGGCTCACCAGGCGCCGAGCATGCCCTCGCAACTGCGGACCACGGCCAGGCACACCTCCCGGACGTCCCGCGTCGCCGTGGGGTTCTCGGCGCGCTCGCGCCACCACGCGAGCTGCTGCGCGGCCACCCTGCGAACCTCCTCGGGCGCCGCCGCCGCGGGCAGCGCGAGGCGCACGTGCGGATCGGTTCCCGACGCGCCGAGCAGCCTTTCGGCCATCACGCGCTCCTGCTCCCGCAGCGGGGCGGCGACCCCGCGCAAGGTGTCGATGACGTCGACCTCGACGAACTCGTGCGCGCCACCGCGGATGCGGTCGAGCTCGTAGGCCAGCGCCTGCCGGTGCGGGTCATCGGGCGCGATGCCGTGCAGCACCTCCTCCACCACCCGCAGCGCGGCCCGGGCCCGGCGCACGTCGGTCAGCTCCACGAACCGCGAGCCCAGCAGGTCGCGCACGGGTTCGATGCCGCTCTCCCGCACCAGCGCCGCCGACAGCTCGGCGCAGCTCTCGGCCTCGCCGTCGCGCACCAGCCCGGCCGCAAGCCGCACGCCGAAGATCCCGAAGCGCCGAAGCAGCGCCGCCCGCTCGCCCGGGCCGGGTGCGCGCGGCGTCTCGGCGCGCCCGAAATGCTCCGGTGAGCGCAGCAGGTCTGCGACCTCGGCCTCGCCGAGCAGGCTCAGGCGGTGGAAGGACTGGTACTCCGGCTCGCGCAACGTGGCTCCCGACGCGGCCAGCAGCCCGGCGACGGGCAGGATCGCCTGGCACGCCCGCCGCAGCCGCGGGTCGAGCAGGTACTCGGCGACCGTCGCGCGAGCGGCCCGCATGGCATCGCCACCGGCGCCGCCGAACCGGTCGGCCCGGGCGATGACCACCACGACCAGCGAGTGCTCGCGGATGCGTTCGAGCAGGTCCGGGTGGTCGCTGCCGAGCTCGTCGGCGAGCAGGAGAACGACGTCCGTGCTGCCCGCCGAGGTGAGCAGGGCGCGGGCTCTGCCCGCGGCATCGGGCTCGGCGCTGTCCAGCGGCGGCAGGTCGATCAGCGTCAGGCCGCGCAACGCCGAGGTCGGCGACTCCACCTCCAGGTGGTCCACCTGCTCGGACGACATCCCGGCCGGGGCGATCGCGTTCGCGGTCGGCAACCTGTGCGGTTCTCCCTCGGCGGGATGCACGGTGACCCCCGGCCTGGTCCCGCCGCGGAAGAAGGTGACCACCCGCGTCGGCCCCTCCTCGGCGAGGTTGCGCCCCACCAGGGCGTTGACCAGCGTGGTCTTGCCGCAGCGGTGGTTCCCGGCGACCGCCACCCGCAGCGGATCGCCGAGGCGGCCGGCCACCTCGGCCAGCTCCCGCCCGGCGGCCTCGCCGCTCCCGTAACGCTCCAGCGCGGTGGTGACCAGCGCGCGGACGCGGCCGTGCAGGGTGTCCGGTTCGCGAGGCTCCTCCGGAGCCCGCTCCTCCACCTCCTCCGCGGGCAGTTCCTCGGTCGTGGCCGACCCCTCGGGCTGTTCGGCCTCGGGATGCCGTGGCACCAGCGGCTCCAGCCGGTCGGGCAGCCACGCGGTCACCGTCACGCCGCCGGCGGTCTCCCGGCACCGCAGGCCGCCGCCGAGCGCGGCGAGGCGGTCCTGGTCGTCGGCCAGCGCCACCCGCGGATCCACCGACCCGGGCTGCGGGGCGGGCTCCTCGATCCGCGCGGTGAGCCGGCCGTAGTCGTGGCCGATGCGCACCACCAGCGGCTCGGCCGAGGGCTGTCCGCCGAACAGCCGCATCGCCGCCGCCGTGGCGAAGTAGATGCCCGATTCGGTCTCCCAGTCGACCCGGTCCCCGAAGTGACCGCTGAGCTGGACCGGCCGGGCCAGGTCGCTGGCCAGCTCCTCCAGCGCCGCGCGGGGGCCCTCGTCCCGCAGCACCCCGGGGTAGACGCCGCGGACCACCGCGCGGAAGCGGTCGATCACCTCGTCGAGCACCGGGCGCAGCCGCACCAGGCTCCGCTCGGCCTCCTCGGGGTCGGTCGCGGCCAGCTCCCGGACTTGCTCCAGACCGGCGCTGACCTCGGCCAGGCTCGCGGTGGTGACGTTTGCGATCTCGGTGACCAGCCGCCTGCGCTCGACGTCGCGCGCGTGCATCAGGCGCTGACGGGACGCGGTCAGCTCCGCCCCGAGGTCCTCGGCCTGGCGCACCCGCGCCTCCAGCTCGGTGTTGAGCGCGACGCTGCGCAGCAACAGGCCCGCGCCACCGGCGATGTTGTGCATCACCCGCAGGTCGCGCTCGGTGACGGGCTCCGGCTTGCCGATCGCCAGTGCGCCCCGGCTCAGGTGGGCGTCGACGACGGGAACGGCGTGGTCGACACCGGGCAGGGCGCGCAGACCGTCCAGGTCGGCCACCGCGTGCGTGGCGCCGGCCCAGGCCGCAGGCCAGGACGCCGCGCTCACCAGCCGGTCGCCCACGGTCAGCCACAGCGACGCGTGGTCGGCGCGGGTCTCCTCGGCGAGCATGCGGGCCATCGTCGGCAGCGCCTGCTCCAGGGACCCGACCGCCGTCAGCCCGCCGGCCACCTCGGTCAGCGCCGCGGTGGACTGCGACCGGTGCAGCCACGGCGTGATCCACCGCTGGAGGGGGAAGTGGCCTGCGGCGGCGATCCCGGCGGCCACGAACGACAGCGCGATGACCGCTTTGCCGTCCCAGCCGAACGGCGCTCCCAGGCCGCCGACCACGACGAGGAAGACCACGGCGAGGTAGCCGGCGGCCCACAGCCGGCGTGCCGTCAGCACCACGTCGAGCCGCCGCATCACCCGCCCCCACGCGCAGGGGAGGACCCGCGAGCCGCGTGGCCGGTCGCAACGCCCTCCCACGGATGGGGGAAACGCTAGGGCCGACGCGCCTAGATCACCAGAGCAGGCCGTCAGCCGTGAACGTCTTCGCACCTGACCCGCGTGCCCAGCCGCTCAGCGGTGCGGATGGCGCAGGCTGGGCGCTCGGCGCGGGCTCTCAGGTCTCGACCCACCTGGCGCGCAGGTAGGTGAGCACCGCGAGCACCCGGCGGTGGTGGCCGGTGTCGTCGGGCGGGATCCCGAGCTTGGACAGGATGCTCGCCACGTGCTTCTCGACGGCCTTGGGGCTGATGTAGAGCTGACCGGCGATGCCGGGGTTCGAGCGCCCTTCGGCCATCAGCTTGAGCACTTCCTCCTCGCGTTCGCTGAGCTCGGAGAGCGCCTTCTCCTCCCGTCCCCGCGGCCGCTCCACCAGCCGCTTGGCGAGCACGGGTTCGATGACGATCTCACCGGCGTGGATGCGCTCCAGGGTGTCGCCCAGCACGTCGACGCTGGCGATCTTCTCCTTGAGCCGGTAGCCGATCCGATCGGTGCCGATGTCCAGGATGCGCATCAGGTAGTGGGTCTCGGCGTAGTGGGAGAGCAGCAGGAGTCCCATCTGCGGGTGGGCCGCGCGCAGCCGCTCCGCGGTGACCAGCCCGCCCTCGGGCTCCGGCGGCATCCGGATGTCCAGGATGGCCACGTCGGCCTCGGTGCCGTCGCCGAGGCTCTCGATCAGCTCGTCGCCGCCGCCCACGCACGAGACCACCTCGTGGCCCGCCGCGCCGAGCAGCATCACCAGGCCCTCCCGGAAAAGCGCGCCGTCCTCGGCAATAGCTACTCGCATGGCATCCTCACCGTGATCACGTCATCCGGTCCGCGCTCGGCCCCTTCCTTGCGCTGGGCGGCGATGTCGAGCACCAGCTCGTCGCCCACCCGGTCGATCGCCACCTCGAGCGCCACCGCGTCGTCGGACAGCCTCGCCACGCTCTCGGCGACCTCGAAGTACGCGGCGGCCTCGACCTCGGCCGAGAACCGTTCGGCGGGTGCCCGCACCGACAGCGGCATCCCGAACCGCTCGGCCATCGCCTCCAGCGCGACCCCCAGTCCCGCCGTGGCCAGCACGGGCGGGTAGATCTGGCTGGCGACCTCGCGCAGCTCCTGCAGGACCGCGTGCAGCTCGTCCTGGGCGCCCGCGAGGCACTCGTGCACCAACTGCTCGTCACGCGCTCGGTGGCTGCACACCCCCAGCCTCAGCGACAGCGCAGCCAGCCGCAACGCCGGCCCGTCGTGCAGCTTGCGTTCCAGGCGGCGCCGGTGCAGCCATTCACTCGCCCCGGGCGAGGGCGCCGGGACCGTGCCCAGGTCGCCACGTACCTCGCGCCGCTCGGTCATCTCGGAGGTCCCTTCCAAAGCGGTACGCGCACCATCGTGGTCCGTCGGGGCCGTCGCGGGAATGGGGTGCACCCCCCACCGGGGGTAGGGACTGCCCACCCCCGCCGACCCCCTGAAGAGGCAGGGGCCATTGGCCCTGTGGACCGCGCCGGTCACGGGTTAGCGTGACTACGCCGGTGGGCATGCGCAAATGCCTTCAGGGAGTTCGTTCATGGGTTACAGCCTTGGCGTCGATCTCGGCACGACGTTCACCGCGGTCGCGGTGGACCGCACCGAGCGGATCGAGATGCTGACGCTGGGAGACCGCACCGTCGTGGCTCCGGCCGTCGTGTTCGCCCGGGACGACGGCGGGGTCGTGACCGGAGACGCCGCGGTGCGGCGGGCCATGAGCGAGCCGTTCCGGACCGGCCGCGAGTTCAAGCGCAGGCTCGGCGACCCGACCCCGCTGATGCTGGGCGGCACGCCGTACTCGGCCGTGGCGCTGCTGGGGTACCTGCTGCGGGACGCGCTGCACAAGGTCACCGAGACCGAAGGCGAGGCGCCGGAGAACGTCGTGCTGACCCACCCGGCGAACTGGGGCCCCTACCGGCGGGAGCTGTTCGACGAGGTGCCCAGGCTGGGCGGCCTCGACGAGGTGCGGAAGGTGACCGAGCCGGAGGCGGCGGCCGCCTACTACGCGGCCAAGCGCCGCCTCGACGACGGCGAGGTGGTCGCGGTCTACGACCTCGGCGGTGGCACGTTCGACGCGACCGTGTTGCGCAAGCTGCCCGACGGCATCGCGATCCTGGGCAGCCCGGAAGGCATCGAGCGGCTCGGCGGAGTCGACTTCGACGAGGCGGTGCTCAACCACGTCGACCGCGAGCTCAACGGTGCGATCGGGGAGCTGCCCCCGCAGGACCCGCAGGCGGCGACCGCGCTGCGCCGGCTGCGCCAGGACTGCATCGAGGCCAAGGAAGCGCTGTCGATCGACACCGAGACCACCATCCCGGTCTTCCTGCCGAACCGGCACTGCGAGGTGCGGCTGACCCGCGCGGAGTTCGAGGACATGATCCGCGTCCCGATCGAGTCGACCATCGAGGCGCTGCGCCGCGCGCTGCGTTCGGCGCGCGTCGAGCCCGCCGAACTCGCGGCGGTGCTGCTGGTCGGCGGCTCGTCGCGGATCCCGCTGGTGGCCAGGATGGTCTCGGAGGAGCTGCGGCGGCCGACCGCGGTGGACGCGCACCCCAAGTACGCCGTCGCGCTGGGCGCAGCCGCGCTGGCCGGGGTCGAGACGGGGCACGAAGGGGCGAGCCTGGCAACCGCGAAGGTCATCCCGGCCGCGCGCTCGAGCGGCAACGGCGGCAACGGAGGACTCCGGACCGAGACGGTGCAGGAGCCGGCCCCGGCGGCGGCCGGTGGCGGAGGCACACCCCCGCCCGAGACCGGCGGACGCGGTGGGGGTGGCGGGGAGCCCGGAGGTGAGCCGCCGGGTCGGCGCGGAGGTCGTGCCCGGGCGGCGGTGACCGGCGTGCTCGGCAAGCCGCGCAACATCATCACGCTCGCCGCCGCGGTGCTCGGCGTGCTGGTCCTGGTGGGGACGCTCAGCCTGTTCGGCGGCGGGGTGGGGCCCGACGTGCAGGCGCCGGGGCCGAGGGTGGCCGAACCGATCGTGCCCGGTCCCGCGGTGCAGCCCAACGCCTTCGCCGCGAGCCTGCCGAACCCGACCCCGGCTCCCGACATCGGCGTCGCGGCCCCTCGCGGGGTGGCCGTGACCCCCGACGGTCGCTACGCCTTCGTCACCAGCCGCAACACCAGCCGGGTCTCGGTGATCGACGTCGCGGGCGGGCGGGTGGTCGCCTCGGTGTTCCTCAAGGTGCCGCCGCAGTTCGTCGCGGTCGCCCCGGACGGCCGCCGCGCCTACGTCAGCGCCTACCCGCCCACGGGGCCGGAGAACGAGGTGGCCGTGATCGACGTCGCCAGCGCGACCGTGATCGCCGAGGTGCCGGTGGGCAAGCACCCCTACACGCTCTCGGTCTCCCCGGACGGCCGCCAGGTCTACGTGCCCGACCACGACTCGGCGGAGATCTCGGTCATGTCGACCGACACCAACTCCGTGGAGGGCGTCATCCGGGTCCCGCGCAACCCGCACTCGGTGTCGTTCAGCCCGGACGGCCAGACCGCCTACGTCGCCAACCACGAGTCCAACCTCGTCTCGGTGGTCGACACCGCGACCCGCTCGGTGACCGGCAGCATCCCGGTGCCGCCCAGCCCGCACAGCACGACCATCACGCCGGACGGAACCGAGGTGCTGGTCGCCAGCTACGACGCGGGCACGGTCTCGACCATCGACACCGGCTCGAAGAAGGTCGTCGCGACCACCCGCGTCGGGGCCAAGCCCTCCAGCGTCGCGATCGCCCCCGACGGCAGGCACGCCTACGTGGTCAACGAGGGCTCGAACTCGGTCTCGGTGATCGCCACCGGAAACGACCAGGTCACCGCCACCGTGCCGGTGGGTAGGGCGCCGGTCGTGGCGGCCGTCACGCCCGACGGCCGCCAGGCCTACGTCACCAACGTCAACTCGAACTCGGTCTCGGTGCTCAACACCGGCCAGTGATCTTCACCGGACCGTCAGGCTTCGCGGCTCCTGTTGTCTATGATCGTCTGACCAGCGATGATCTTGCTCGGAGTGAGTTGGATCTCATCTGGCGCGCAACGGTTGTTCTTGTCGCCCGTTCGGGTGAGAGAGTGCTCCGGCAGACAGCGGGTCGGGGCGGCCGGGCATGGCCGCCGGGGAATTTCCAGGTGGTGACACGGGAGTGCGTTTGTCGTCGTTGGCGCGGTACCGCATGCGCTCGCGAGGGCGTCACAGCGCTGAGGGGAGCGGTGCGCCGCACGCGGCGACGCCGCCGCGGGTGATCGGGTACGCCGTCGTGGCGCTGTGCAGCGTGCTGGTGGTGGGCGCGCTCGGACCGGGGTCCGACGAGGCCGAGTCGCAGTACTCCACGGCTTCGCACCCCGAGCCCGGTGTCCCGTTCCAGGCGGAGGCGCTGGTCCCGGCACCGCCGCGCTCGGCGCAGCCCGGCGCGCCCGAGTCCGGCTCCGCCGCGGAGCGTGCGGGCGCGCCGGTCGCGGCGGCGGTCACCTCGACGCCGGAAGCCGCGCCGACGCCGTCCCAGCGATCGGGGCGCACGGAGGAGCCGGCGACCGGGGCGGACGAGCCGACCACGTCGCGTCCCACCGCCACCTCGAAGCCGAGCACGACGACGCAGCCGGCGCAGACCTCCGCCCCCAGCGGCACCACGCAGCCCAGCGAGCCCACCCAGCCGTCGGAGACCTCGCAGCCGGGTGAGACGACGCAGCCGACCCAGCCCGGTGAGAGCACGCAGCCCAGCGAGCCCACCCGGCCGTCGGAGCCCGAGCCGCCCGCCGACTCGACGACGCCCACGGAGCCGGAGCAGCCGCAGCCGACGGAGCCCTCCGAACCCCAGCACCCGGGCCTGCTCCCGGTCCTCGGTGACGCCGTCGGCGGCATCCTCGGCGGCCGCTGACCCGTCCATCGCCGACCCCGGCCCTGCGCAACGTCGCGCAGGGCCGGTCTTTTTTCGTTCGGGAGACCGACCCCGCGGCTGATATCGTCACCGGCGTCAGTCCCCGTCGAGCCCGGCGCTTCCGCCGTTCAGGCTCCGGGTGGCTGGTTCGGCGTTGTGCCGCGCTCGGTTCTCGGCGCCCTCCGCGCTCTCCGGTGGTTCCCAGCGGTCGTCGGGTGCGGCCGCGCGCAACGCATGTCCACGCAGCAGGGTCGGTTCGTCTCGATGGGTGTGATGTCGTTGGAGCACGACTGTTTCGTGGTCCTCACCGGAGGGCCGGGGTCGGGCAAGAGCGCGTTGGCCGACGCGCTGGGGGAGAGGGGTTTCGCGCGGACCCGGGAGGCCGGGCGGGCCGTGATCCGCGACCAGACGGAGATCGGCGGCACGGCGCTGCCGTGGGCGGATCGCGAGCTGTTCGCCGAGCTGATGCTGTGCTGGGAGATGCGCTCCCACCGGACCGCTCCGCGCGACGGCGCGCCGGTCTTCTTCGACCGCGGGATCCCGGACGTCGCCGGGTACCTGCGGCTGGAAGGACGTGCCGTGCCCGCGCACGTGGACGCCGCCGCACGGCGGTTCCGCTACAACCGCAGGGTGTTCGTCGCTCCGCCGTGGCCGCGGATCTACCACCGGGACGCGGAGCGCAGGCAGTCGCCCGAGGTGGCCGAGCGGACCTACCACGTCATGGTCGAGGTCTACGCCGAGTACGGCTACGAGCTGGTGACGCTGCCGCGCGCGTCGGTGGCCGAAAGGGTGCGCTTCGTCCTGAACTCGTTGGGCTGACGCAGATGTCCGATGTAGACGTTCGCCGTGGTTCGCGGTGGATTCCTTCGCTGCGCTTCTGCGGCGGTTTCCGCCGCCGCGGCGCTGCCCATCGGAGACAACGCGGCGCCCGCACCGCTCAGGGCTTGCGCCCGACGCCGCCGGGCCCGGTCCACAGCTTCTCGTCCTGCGGCTGCCGCGGCGAGTCGGGCCGCCACTCGGTCAGGTCGACGAGCCCGGGCTCGACCAGCGAGAGCCCGGTGAAGAACTCGGCGATGCGCTCGGTCGGGCGCATGTGGAAGCCGCCGATCCGCCGGGAGTACAGCTCGGCGGCCTGCATCGTCGACTCGTCCACGTGGTCGCTGCAGGCGTGCGAGATCGCCACGTAGCTGCCCGGTGCGATCTCCTCGACGTAGCGGGCGACGATGGCGGCGGGCTCGTCCTCGTCGGCCACGAAGTGCAGGACCGCGAACATCAGCACCGCGACCGGCTGCCGCAGGTCCAGCATCGCGGCGACCTCGGGGTGCCCCAGCACCTCGTCGGGGTAGCGCAGGTCGGCCCGGACCGCTTCGGCCCGGTCGTTGCCCTCCAGCAGCGACCGGCTGTGCGCGACGGCGATCAGGTCGTTGTCGACGTAGACGATCCGGCACTCGGGGTTCTCCCGCTGGGCGATCTCGTGCACGTTGCCCACCGTCGGTATTCCCGAACCCAGGTCGAGGAACTGGGTGATGCCCTGCCCGGCGAGGTAGCGGACGGCCCGGCGCAGGAAGGAGCGGTTCGCCCGCAGCACGGCGGGCAGTGTCGGCATCAGCCTGCTCGCCGCCTCGGCGACCTCGCGGTCGACCTCGAAGTTGTGGGAACCGCCCAGGTGCACGTCGTACACCCGGGCGGAACTCGGCTTGTTCAGGTCCACGCCGGTAGCCCACCACGGAGGCTTGTCCATAGTCCACCGCCCATGCCGTTGTTCCGGTGCACACATGGTTCGCCGAAACCGCGGGAAAATCGAGGAACCCGGCCGAACCGACCTGAACGGATCCGGTGGCACCGGGATTCCAGAACCGGCGCGCCGGGAGGCGACCGGCCTCAGGCGAGCTTCGACAGCAGCGCCGCGAGGTCGGCGGGCCGCGAGAACATCGGCCAGTGCCCGGTCGGCAGGTGGTGCAGATCCAGGCCGGCCATCGGCGCGAAAACGGGGTTGCCGCTGTCCGCCAGGGACCGCACCAACTCTGGCGGGAAGGTGCACATGATCGCGGACTTGGGCGTGTCGGGGATCGTCTGGGGACGGCGCAGCGGCTGGCCGGCGGTGCCGAACGGCTGCGGGGTGGCGAGCTCGCGCATCCGGCGCAACTGCTCCTCGCCGAGACCGGCGAGGTTGTCGGCGTCGGTGGCGGGGTCGAACGGCGGCACCGGGATCTTCCAGCCGCCGCCTTCGGTGGAGACCTGCCGCCGCAGTTCTTCCTGGCCGTCGGTGTCCTGGAAGTCGATCTGGGCCATGCCGTCGGGCAGCGGCCCGCTGTCGACGTAGACGATCCTGGCCAGCCGCTCGGGGATGCGGTCCCCGACGCCGGTCACCGGGATGCTGCCCCCGCTGTGGCCGACCAGGACGACCTTGTGCAGGTCGTTGTCGCGGATGACGCTGATGATGTCGTCGATGTGGGTGTCGACGTCGACCTGCGGCGACGCCTCCGAGGCTCGCTCGGCCAGGCCGGTGAGCGTGACCGGGTGGACGTCGTGTCCCGCGGCTCGCAGGTCGCGGGCGACGTCCTCCCACGCCCAGGCACCGAGCCAGAATCCGGGAACGAGGACGAAAGTAGCCATCGGGACCTCATCGGTTGTGCGGTGACGTTGGCCATGAGGATAGGCCCGGTGACCGACAGCGGCCTTCGGCGCGAAGCCGAGCCGCCGCCGTGCCAGGCCGTCCGATGGCGGTCCGAGCGGGGACAGCCGTCACTGCCCGGACCGCCGCCAGACACCCCGGCAGCGCGCCGCGGTTGGCGGGGACACCTGCACGAACGGGGAGAGAGCCGGCCCCGGCGCCGGCTGACGGCGCGTCAGCCGACCGCCTCGGAGTTGCGCGCGGCCAGCAGGCTCGCGTGCGTGGGCGCGTCGGGAACGTGCGCGGGCCGCCTCGCGGCGAACTCCTCGCGCAGCACCGGAACGACTTCCTCGCCGAGCAGATCGAGCTGCTCGAGCACCGTCTTCAGCGGCAGTCCGGCGTGGTCCATCAGGAACAGCTGGCGCTGGTAGTCGCCGAAGTGCTCGCGGAAGCCCAGCGTGCGGTCGATCACCTGCTGCGGGCTGCCGACGGTGAGCGGCGTCTGCTCGGTGAACTCCTCCAGCGACGGGCCGTGGCCGTAGACGGGCGCGTTGTCGAAGTACGGGCGGAACTCCGCGACCGCGTCCTGGGACCTGTGGCGCATGAAGACCTGTCCGCCCAGTCCCACGATCGCCTGGTCCGCCGAGCCGTGCCCGTAGTGCTCGAACCGCGTCCGGTACAGCTCGATGAGCCGGATGAAGTGCTCCTTCGGCCAGAAGATGTTGTTGGCGAAGAAGCCGTCGCCGTAGTAGGCGGCCTGCTCGGCGATCTCGGGGCTGCGGATCGAGCCGTGCCAGACGAACGGCGGGACGCCGTCGAGCGGGCGCGGGGTGGAGGTGAAGCCCTGCAACGGGGTGCGGAACCGGCCTTCCCAGTCCACGGCGTCCTCGCGCCACAACCGGTGCAGCAGGTGGTAGTTCTCGATCGCGAGCGGGATGCCCTGCCGGATGTCCTGGCCGAACCACGGGTACACCGGAGCGGTGTTGCCGCGGCCCATCATCAGGTCGACCCGGCCATCGGCCAGGTGCTGCAGCATCGCGAAGTCCTCGGCGATCTTGACCGGGTCGTTGGTCGTGATCAGCGTCGTGGAGGTCGACAGCACGAGTCGCTCGGTGCGTGCGGCGACGTAGCCGAGCATCGTGGTGGGCGAGGACGGCACGAACGGCGGGTTGTGGTGCTCACCGGTGGCGAAGACGTCCAGGCCCACCTCCTCGGCCTTGAGCGCGATGGTGACCATCGCCTTGATCCGCTCGGCCTCGGTCGGGGTCCGACCGTTGGTGGGGTCGGGCGTGACGTCGCCGACGGTGAAGATCCCGAACTGCATGCCGGCCTCCGCTGAGGAATTTGGTGCAACTTTCAAGTACCTCGAACCCTATCGGCCGCCCCCGGTATTCCCGGCTCGGGATGTGAGGCCGGCCGCCCCAGCCGTCACGGCGCGGCCTCCGGAGACGAGGGGGTGTGTCCATGCAGGTCAGCGTGCGCACGGCCGCGCCGGTGCCCGTCCGCCTCGGCCCGCCCGCGATCGGTGGCGTGCGGCTGGTGCAGGATCTCGGCCATGTCGATCGATCCACGGCGCACCGCCGTCCTCGCGCTGCACTGGCAGGTCAACGTCGTCGAACCGGAAGGCTTCTTCGGTCCGATGCTCGCCGAGCCCGTCGCCCGCAGCGGAGTCGTTGCCAGGGCGGCGCGCTTCCACGACGCCGCCCGCGAGGCCGGCGCGGCGGTCGTGTTCACCCGCTTCACCGTCCCGGAGGACGAGGGCGGCCTGGTCCGCAACACCGGCTTCATGAACGCCGTCGCCGAGGCCCAGGAGGCGTTCCGGCCCGCGGCCCGGTCCACCCGGTTGATCTCGGCGATGCACGTCGACGACGCGAAGGACCTCGTCGTGGACAACCAGAAGCTCTCCGGCCTGGCGGGCAGCGACCTGCCGGAGGTGCTCGCCGCGCGCGGCATCGACACCGTGCTCGTCACCGGGGTCGCGACCAACCTGACAGTCGAGCAGACCGCCCGGCACGCCACCGACCTCGGCTTCACCGCGCACGTGGTCAGCGACTGCGTGGCGGCGGCCGACGAGAGCGCGCACGCCGCCTCGCTGGCCAACCTCGCCCTCACCACGGCGGGCTGCCTGACCGCGGAGGAGGCGCTCGCCGAGCTGTCGTCAGCGCCGTGAGCCGATCACATGGAGGGCGGCGGCAGCGGCCGGGTCCTCGGCGACGATGACGGGCCGAACGGGTCGCCCTGCGCACCGGCTCCCACAGCGACGGCGAGCACGGCGCGGAACTGGGCGGTGATGTCGCGCCGGTTGCCCTCGAGCACCGGGTCGGTGATCTCGGTCGAGTTCGCCGGGTCGAACAGCAGGATCGGCGTGTGCACGTGGCCGCCGGGGATGTCGGCGCGCAGCGCGTCGCGCAGCAGCGTCGTGCGGTAGGCGACCTCGTTGGACAGGTAGCTCCCGCCGCCGCCGGCGCGGGCGACCGAGCCCGGCGTCGGTCCGTCCGGCCGGGTCACCGGCGCGGTCTGGCCCGCGGGGATCTCGGTGACCTCGGTGTTGTCGTACACCGGGAACCGCCCGGTGTCGGCGCCGACGATGGCGGCGTAGGGCTGGGTCGTCGGCACGAACTCCGGCGGCGGGTCGATCGTCGGGATGCCCGGTGCGACGGTGATCGGCTCGCCGCGGACCTCGGTGTTGTTGTCGGTGCCCTGGTGCCAGCGCCCGTTCCAGCGCTCGACGTCGAAGCGTTCCGGCCTGCCCTGGCTGACCGTGGCGAACAGGTCGACCTGTCCCGGTCCCGGCCGCAGGTGCGGCAGGAACGTCCGTTCCACCACGCCCTGCTCGAAGGGGCGCCACAGCACCGGGAACATGGCCGCCTCGACCCGCGCGGGTCCCGACGGGGTCTGCAACGTGACGCCGTCCAGCGCGAGGGCGATCGCCCCCGAGGGGTTGCTGCGGCGGATGTCGGCGTCGAGCTGGAACGGGTCGAACCCGCTGATCAGGACGCGCTTGACGCCGCGGGGCAGCACCACGCCCGACTGCCCCCGGGAGTGCCGCTCGAAGGACTCGAGGAGCTCGGTCCGCTCGGCTCCATCGAGCGGGAACTCGGGACGCCACTGGGTCAGCGCCCTGCTCATCCGCAGCCGCGCCCAGTACAGCGGGCGGTCGTCCTCGGCGGCCAGGTCACCCGCGTCGGGGAGGCGGCCCTGCGCGCGTGCGACGGCACTGCGCCACAGCAGCCGGCCTTCGGCCTCCACGAAGCGGCGGGCCGCACCCGGGCTGCCGACGTCGCACAGTTCCCGGTCGAAGTCGTCGGCGATCCGGTCGAAGCCGCTGCGGGCCAGGATTTCGCCGGGCGCCGGGTTGTCCAGGCGGCGCTGCTCGGCGGTCACCGGCACCGCTTCGTCGAAGCACGACCGGTCGGCGTGGGCGGGGGAGGGGGAACCAGCCAGCAGCAGCGCGAGCACCGCGGTGGTGCAGACGCCACGTGCACCGATGCGCAAGACGACCTCCAGGGGCAGCAGGGCGTGCAGACTCTATGCGGCTCCGCGGTCGTGGAGGGCGATTCACGTTGGCGAGTTCACGACACTTGTTTCTGGAGGACTGTCGCTAATATGGCCGGATGGTGAGCACGCGCGGTTCCGGATTGCCGCCGGGGCAGTCCGAGGGGCCGATGCGCCGGTTCGGTCTGCCGCACTACGCCCGGATCAGGCCCGTGGTGCCGGAACGTCCGGTGCTGGTGGTCGGCGGAACGGTGCGCCGGCCGGTGCA
Organism: Saccharopolyspora erythraea NRRL 2338; assembly: GCF_000062885.1. NCBI lineage: Bacteria > Bacillati > Actinomycetota > Actinomycetes > Pseudonocardiales > Pseudonocardiaceae > Saccharopolyspora > Saccharopolyspora erythraea. The sequence goes on from NC_009142.1 coordinate 3,674,603, forward strand.
GATCGACGTGTCCGAGCTGTTCTCGTCTGCCAGGCGGGTGGACCAGGTGAGCGACCTGCACTGCGTCACCACCTGGAGCGCAACCGGCCTGCGCTGGTCGGGCGTGCTGTTCCGGGACGTGCATGAACTGCTGGCCGGACGAGTGCGGCCGCATCCGTCCTGCGCGTGGGTCGTGTTCACCGGCCTCGACGGCTACCGCTCGTGCATGGCGTTGTCCGACGCGCTCGCCGGTGACGTCCAGCTCGCAGACCGGCTCGGCGGCGAGCCGCTGGCGGCGGACCACGGCGCACCCCTGCGGCTCGTGGCTCCGGCGCACTACGGCTACAAGAGCGTCCGGCACCTCTGCGCGGTCGAGTACCGCACGAGGTACGACCCCGGCTCGGCCCGCTGGGCGGCGCACCGGCGCGGACGGGTGGCGCGCGAGGAGCGGAGCACGCTGCTGCCCGGGTGGGTGTGGCGCCGCATCTGGCGGCGTGCGGCTCCAGGTGTCCGCGCCGCGTATGACCGGGCGGGGGAGGACTGAGACCGGCCGGCTCAGCGCGGATTTCCAGTCCGAACAGGACGAACGGCGTACCTGCGCGCCTCAATGCTTCTGCAACATTAATTGTTTCAGTGTTAACCGAAATCAATCCTCGCGACTACGAAAAACCCAAGCCAGGATCGGGATGATCGCCAAGCCGAGACCGGGATGATCGCCTAGCCGGATCGGGACGGCCGCCACGCCCTCAGGGGGCGTCCAGCAGCAGCCGGTACCGGTCGCAGATGTCCTTGACCTCGTTCGGGTCCGGGGTCGGGCCGTCCTTGAACATCGCGACCTGCAGGGCGGGGCCGTAGGCGTTGAACCGCCGCATCTGCTTGCTGGTCACCGGCTGGACGACGAAGTGCAGGTGTCCCGGCACACCGCCGGAGTGCGACCACTGGCACACGTAGACCTGCTCCGCGCGGACGATCCGGGAGACGGCGGCGGAAACCCGTTGCAGCAGCGGTCCGAGCTCGGCGCTCTCCCGGTCGGTGAGCAGACCCATGCTCACCACGTGCCGGAACGGCTTGACCAGCAACGTGCCCACGCCGAGCGGGCCGACGCAGTGTTCGACGACCCAGAACAGGGTCTGGTGCACCCGGCCGCCGGGCAGCGGCGCCACCCCGGAGGTGAGGTCGCAGGCCAGGCAGTCCTCCTGACGAACGAGCGGTTCGGACACGAGCGACCTCCCAAGGTGCGTCCGGGGGCGTTGCGGGCCTGTCGATCGAAAGCCAACCACTACGCGCGCCCGCGCGCAGGTCCTGGTTCTCCCGCGACGTTTCCCCGCCACGAGTGCCGGGTATGTGCTGACCTGCACCTCAACCACAGGCGAGATGAGCGAGCACGTGATGGAACACATTTGCGCACCACACGAAATCGCCCGACCTCATGACATCGCGTTCCCGCCGGAGGACGCCCTGAGCCCGGCGGACAAGCGCGAGCGAGCCGCGCGCACGCTCGCCCAGCACGCCACCAGCGCCGAGGAACTCTCGGAATGGCTGGACATGCTCGGCCTCTCTGCGATGGAGGGCCTCACGCTCGGGGCCATCTCCGGAGCGCGCCGCGCGTAGCGTTCACGCGCACCTGCGCGCCCGGTAGCCGCATCGGGCGGTCACCGCTGGTAGAGCCCGACGAGATCGCCGTGCGCGAGTTCGGCCCCGTGCAGGGCGTCGCGCAGGTCATCCGAAGTGGACTCGGCGGTCAGCCGGAGGGGGCGGGAGACCGCGTAGAGCCGGAAGAAGTACCGGTGCGGCTGGTCACCCGCGGGCGGACGGGGCCCGTCCCAGCCGCGGCGGCCGAAGTCGTTGCGGTGTTCGACCGCATCGGGGGGAAGTTCCGCGCCGCCACCCAGACCCCGGGTCGACGGCGGGATGGCCGACACCAGCCAGTGCAAAAAGTTCCCGCCGGGAGCGTCCGGGTCCTCGCAGATCAGCGCCAGTTCGGCGGTGCCTTCGGGCACACCGTCCCATTCCAGCGCCGGCGGCCGGTTCCCTTCGTCCTTGCCGCACCACCGCGGCAGTGTCCGGTGATCGTCGAAGTCGTTGCTGCGCATACGGATCCCGCCCCGCGGCTGCCCGGTCATCGTGCGACTCCCCTCCTCCGGCCCGGCCCCGCACCAGGATGCCCGCAGCGGTTGCCGTGCAACCGCCCGTGCCCAGGTCGAACACTTTTCCGGAACTGCGCGGGTGCACCCCGGGTTTCGGCGCCCTTCCTGGCGGGAACCACGGGGGTGTGGAACGGATGATGTTCAGACGAGAACTGGCACAGCAGCTCCGGGTCGACTCGGTGCGGGCCAGCGCCGCCGCCGGTTCGGGACATCCGACGTCGTCGATGTCCGCCGCGGACCTGATGGCGGTGCTGCTCGATGGTCGCCTGCGGCTGGATTTCAGCCGGCCGCACGAACCCGGCAACGACCACCTGGTGTTCTCCAAGGGACACGCCTCGCCGTTGCTGTACTCGTGCTTCAAGGCAGCCGGCGCGATCGACGACACCGAACTGCTCACCTTCCGCAAGTTCGGCAGCCGGCTCGAAGGCCACCCGACGCCGATCCTGCCGTGGGTCGACGTGGCGACCGGGTCGCTCGGGCAGGGCCTGCCCGTGGGCGTCGGCCTCGCCCTCACCGGCAAGCGGCTCGACCAGCTGCCGTACCGGGTGTGGGTGCTGTGCGGCGACAGCGAGATGGCCGAGGGCTCGATCTGGGAGGCCTTCGAACACGCGGCCTACTCCGGGCTGGACAACCTGGTCGCGATCGTCGACGTCAACCGGCTCGGCCAGACCGGCGAGACCATGCACGGCTGGGACCTGGACTACTACGCGGCCAAGGCGAAGGCGTGCGGATGGCGCACGATCGAGATCGACGGTCACGACCTGGAGCAGATCGAGGCCGCCTACGACCAGGCGACCACCCCGTCGGACGGGCCGACGGTCATCCTCGCCCGGACGAAGAAGGGCAAGGGCGTCGGCGCGGTGGAGGACTTGCCCGACAAGCACGGCAAGCCACTGGACGATCCCGACCAGGCGATCGAGGAGCTGGGTGGAGTCCGCGACCTGACCGTGGAGGTCGCGAAGCCGACCGTGGAAGGCGCGGCGCACGAGTTCAGCGCGCCGGGTGGCGAACTGCCGCACTACGACCTCGGCACCGAGATCGCGACCCGCAAGGCCTACGGCGAAGGTCTGCGCGCGCTGGGCAACCGGCGTCCGGATGTCGTCGCGCTCGACGGTGAGGTGTCGAACTCGACATTCTCGGCGTTGTTCCGCGACGCGCACCCGGAGCGGTACTTCGAGATGTACATCGCCGAGCAGCAGATGATCGCGGCCGCCGTCGGCATGCAGGCCCGCAACTGGCGGCCTTTCGCCTCCACGTTCGCGGCCTTCCTGTCGCGTGCCTACGACTTCGTGCGGATGGCGGCGGTGAGCAGGGCCAACATGTGCCTGATGGGCTCGCACGCCGGTGTCGCCATCGGTGAGGACGGGCCGTCGCAGATGGCGCTGGAGGATCTGGCGTCCATGCGCGCGGTGCACGGCAGCATCGTGCTGTACCCGTGCGACGGCAACCAGACCGCGCGGCTGCTGCCGCAGATGGCCGATGCGGACGGCATCAGCTACCTGCGCACGAGCCGGGGCGCGACGCCGGTCATCTACCCGCCGGAGGAGTCGTTCGAGATCGGCGGCTCCAAGGTCGTCCGCGACGGCGGTGACATCACCCTGGTCGGCGCCGGGGTCACGTTGCACGAGTCGCTGCGCGCGGCAGACCTGCTCGCAGAGGAAGGCGTGCAGGCAAGGGTGATCGACCTGTACTCGGTCAAGCCGGTGGACTCGGTGACCCTGCGCGAAGCGGCGGCGCAGACCGGCGGCATCGTCACCGTCGAGGACCACTGGCCGGAAGGCGGCCTGGGCGACGCGGTGCTCGACGTCCTCGCGGCGACCGACAGCCTGGTGCCGGTGCGCAAGCTCGCCGTCCACGCCCTGCCCGGCTCCGGCAAGCCCGCGGAGCTGCTGCAGCAGGCGGGCATCGACGCCGAGGCGATCGCCAAGGCCGCCCGCCAGGTTCTACAGGGCGCCTGACTCGGCGGGCGGGCGCCCGGACGCAACTGGACGCAGCCCGGAGATCGGTAGGCCGGTCTCCGGGCATTTCGCGGCTCCCACCCGACCGCAGCATCCCCCGAAAAATCCTCATCCCGGAGATCTGCCGGGGGATGCTCCTGTGGATGTCCAGGGTGGTGGAGGACGTGGTAGATCTCGCGGGCGATGTAGCGTTTGAGGCAGCGGATGATTTCTTTTTTGGTGCGTCCTTCGGTGGTGCGTCGTTGCTGGTAGGCGTGGGTGCGGGGGTCCCAGCGCAGGCGGCAGAGGGCGACGCGGTAGAGCGCGGCGTTGGCTTGGCGGTCGCCGCCGCGGTTGAGGCGGTGTCGGTGGGTGCGTCCGGAGCTGGCGGGCAGGGGCGCGACGCCGCAGAGCGCGGCGAAGGCGGCTTCGGAGACGAGTCGGTCGGTGTTCTCGCCGGCGGTGACCAGGATCTGCCCGGCGACGTCGGGTCCGATGCCGGGCAGGGTGAGCAGGGCGGGGTTGATGGCGCGCACGAGCGGTTCGATCAGTGCGTCCAGCTCGGTGATCTCGGCTGAGAGCTGCTGGTGGCGTTCGGCCAGACGCGACCTCCTCGGTGGCCAGGTACCGGGTCAGGCCCGCCCCGTAGGTGCCGGTGCCCTCCACCCCGACCAGCACCAGCTGCCCCCACTCGCGCAGCCATCGCAGCAGCGCGGCATATCCGGGCTCGGTCGCGGGAAACTCCGCGCATCCCAGCAGCCTGCCCGCGCCATCGAGCGCGGCAGCGGTATGGGTGTCGCGATGGGTGTCCACACCACCGGTGACCTCGGTAACTTCCTGTGCGACAGTGGACATCGCCGTCCTTTCGGAGCAACCAGCACGGGCGGCACGCACCGGCCGGGCACGCGGACAAGACAGTGATGGGGCCTCTGGCCAGGCTCCTATGAGGTCACAACCGCCCAGACCGGTGAGTGCGGACCCCGCACCGGCACGACCGACAAATCCCGAGGAAGACACCACGGTCACTCTGGGGGTGGGTCAGGACGCACCGGTGCGGGGCCCAACCATCATCACTGTCTGGGGGCGGCGAGCGCCCCAGAAACCACCCACCCACCGCAAGCCGCAAGGCCAGGGTGACTTCCCCGAAGCCCCACGCGCCCCGCTCTGAAGGCACCCCGCCAGCCCAAGCCGCTTCCCCGAAACCCCACGCGCCCCCACCCCGAAAGCACCCCGCCAGGCCAAGCCGCCGGACACTGCCGTGCCCGTCCCTTTCGAGTCGCACGGAGGCGCCTCCGGTGTCAGCTTTGAGGCAGGGGAGGGTGGTGCCTGCCATGACGGAACTGCGCGGGTGATGACCGCGTCGCGCGATCGGCGGCGCCGGTCGGACCGGGACCTGCTGGCCCGGGCCGCGCAGGTCGCGCGCAGGCAGGCTTCGCAGGGGCAGGCCGAGAGCGCGGTCGGGCGGGCGCCGATCGTGCCCTATGCCCGTTACGCGTTCGTCGGGCTCCTGGACGAGCTGGCGCTCTCGGCGGGCAGGGGAGAGCTGCCCGAGGGCGTCCGGCGGCTGGCGGTGGAACTGGCCGAGAAGATCACCGAGGAGGAGTGATGCTCCCGTCGATCAACGTCCGCTGGTCAGGGCCATGAGGGTTCTGCACTCCGCGTTCGGCAAGTCCGCGCACGCGAGCGTGGGTCGCGTAGGGACCGCTGGTCCACTGTGGAGCAGCGGGTGTCGGTGACCCCGCGTACCAGTGCCGGGAACCGTCCCCGGGCCGCCGGATGCGTGGTTGCGGCTGCCTGACCAGGGGTAGCGCCGTTCACCGGAAGCGGGGAACCGCCCTGCGGTTCCCCGCACCCCGTTCAGGACAGCGTCGCGTCCAGCCCGGCGCGGATGCCCTGGCCGATGAGGTCGACCTGCTCCGTCGTGATCGTCAGCGGCGGGGAGACCGCCAGTGCGCTGCCCAGCGGGCGGGTGATGACACCGGCGGCGCGGATCGCCTGGTGCGCGCGCAGAACCAGCCCGGGTTCCTCGGCCAGCAGTGCGGCGTCGAGCTCCACCGCGCCCAGCAGGCCCACACCGCCGCGGGCCTCGCTGACGGCGGGGTGGTCGGTGAGCGACCGCAGCACGTCGAACAGCGGTTGCTCAAGCTCGCGGGAGCGGCCCAGCAGGTCCTCCCGTTCCAGGATGTCGAGGTTCGCCAGCGCCGCGGCGGCCACCGTCGGGTGCCCGGAGTAGGTGGGGCCGTGCCGGAACGGCCTGCCGCCGTCGGTCCAGAACGGCTCGGCGACCGAGCCCGCCGCGATGACCCCGCCGAGTGGGAGGTAGCCGCTGGTGACGCCCTTGGCGAAGGTGATCAGGTCCGGGCGCAGGTCGAAGCGCTGCGAGCCGAACCAGTGCCCGAGGCGGCCGAAACCGCAGATGACCTCGTCGGCCACGAACAGCACGTCGTACTCGCGGCAGATCTTGGCGACCGCCTCCAGGTATCCCGGCTTGGGCGGGATGAGCCCGCCCGCGCCGATCACCGGTTCGGCGAAGAAGGCGGCGACCCGGTCGGCGCCGAGCCGCTCGATCGCGTCCCGCAGGTCCTCGGGGTCCTCGTTGGAGACCCGCGTGGTGTCGGCGATCATCTCGCCGAAGCCGTCCCGGTTGGCCTGGATGCCCGCGATGCTCGTGCCCACGCCGTGGGTGCCGTGGTAGGCCTGCCCGCGGCTGAGCAGGTGGGTGCGCTGCGGCTGCCCGCGGTTGACCCAGTACAACCGGGCCAGCTTCGCGGCGGTCTCGATGGAGTCGGCGCCGCCGGAGGTGAAGAACACCCGCGCGTCGTCCATCGGCGCCAGCGCGGCCAGGCGGGCGGCCAGCTCCTCGGCGGGCCGGTTGGTGTAGTCGTTGAAGACGTTGAACGCGTCGAGCCTGCTCATCTGGGCGGCGACGGCGTCGGCGATCTCGCGCCTGCCGTGTCCGATGTTGACGTACCAGAGGCTCGCGGTGGCGTCCAGGTACTGCCGCCCGTCCTGGTCGTAGACCCACACCCCCTCGGCGCGGTCCACCAGGAAGGCCTGGTTCTTCACGTCCGCCATGTTCGCGAACGGGTGCCACAGCCGGGTGCTGGTCGTGTCCGGACTGGCCGATGCCGACATGCTTGACCTCCTGCTCTCTCACCGGCCAGCCTGCCCTCCGGACGTGACGCCCGCTACTGGACGAAGTGGTGCGCCGCTGCGCCGGCGGTCTACAAACCGTCCACCCCCGTCAGCGCCAGGCGAAGACCGGCTGTTCCAGGTCGGCCACCCTGGTGTGCCGTCCGCGCAGGACGACCTCGGTGAACTGGTGCACCACCGCCGCGGTCGGCGCGTGCACCAGCACGCCCAGCAGCGGCAGCTGGATGACCGGCCGGTCGGACTCGGGGATGCTGATGAAGCGCGGTGCCACGTCCAGCTCGGGCAGGCCGATCCGGTGCACCCTGGCCACCTCGGCCGGGTTCGGTTCCAGGCGGTCCACCGCGCCGATCCAGAGCACCACCGGGGTGATGACGTAGCCGGAGCGGGTCGCGTAGTCGTCGAGCCGCCCCAGCACCGCCTCCGGCCCCATCCGCACGCCGAGCTCCTCGTGCAGTTCCCGCAGCGCCGCCTGCTCGGCGTCCTCGCCGGGGTCGATCCGCCCGCCCGGCAGGGCGAACTGGCCGGCGTGGGTGCGCAGCGTCGCCGCCCGCTCGGTCAGCCAGATGCCCGGTCCGTCGCCGTGGTCGACCAGGGCGAGGGCGACCGCGGCGGCCCGCAGGCCCCGGGCGGGCAGGGGTTCGGCCGGGAACCGCCGCAGTCGGTCCGCGATCTCCTCCCGTGCGAGCACCCGCGCCGGCCCGGGCCGTGGTTCCTCTGCCATGGAGCGGTTCCTCCCGTCGCGGCCACCGCGAAGACGTCACAGGAGTCTAAGCCGGTGTCAACACCGGCGACCTGATGAGTCCACTTCGGACTGAACTCAGCCGGCGAGCGCGTCGAGGATCTGCTGTCCGTACTTGGCCAGCTTGCTCTCGCCGACCCCGCTGACGGTGCCGAGCTCGGCCAGCGTCGTGGGCGCGGTGGTCGCGATCTGGCGCAGTGTGGCGTCGTGGAAGATGACGTAGGCGGGAACGCCCTGCTCCTTGGCGGTGGCCGCCCGCCAGGCACGCAGCTGCTCGAACACCGGCGCCGCCTCGGCGGGCATCTCCACCGCGGCGCGCTTGGCCGGCTTGGCCGCCTTGGCCGGGCGTTCGGGCTCGCGGCGCAGCATGACCTCCCGCCGCCTGCCGAGCACGTCGCCGCTGGCCTCGGTCAGCACCAGCGTGCCGTAGTCGCCCTCCACCGCCAGCAGGCCCTGCGCCAGCAGCTGGCGCACCACGCCCCGCCACTCGCCGTCGGAGAGCTCGGTGCCGATGCCGAAGACGCTGAGCTGGTCGTGGCGGTGCTGGCGGATCTTCTCGGTCTCCTTGCCGAGCAGGATGTCGATGACCTGCCCCGCGCCGAACTTCTGCCGCCGCTCGTTGAGCAGCCGGTACACCGCCGACAGCAGCTTCTGCGCCGGGATGGTGCCGTCCCAGGACTGCGGCGGGGACAGGCAGGTGTCGCAGTTGCCGCAGGGCTCGCCGCTCTGCCCGAAGTAGGCCAGCAGCTGGACCCGGCGGCACTGCACGGTCTCGCAGAGCGCCAGCATCGCGTCGAGGTGGGTGGCCAGCCGCCGCTTGTGGGCGCTGTCGCCCTCGGAGGTGTCGATCATCTTGCGCTGCTGCACGACGTCCTGCAGCCCGTAGGCCAGCCAGGCCGTGGAGGGCAGCCCGTCCCGTCCGGCGCGGCCGGTCTCCTGGTAGTAGCCCTCCACCGACTTCGGCAGGTCGAGGTGGGCCACGAAGCGCACGTCGGGCTTGTCGATGCCCATGCCGAAGGCGATGGTGGCCACCACGACAAGCCCGTCCTCGCGCAGGAAGCGCGCCTGGTTGGCCGCGCGCGTCGCCGCGTCCAGCCCGGCGTGGTAGGGCAGCGCCTCGATGCCGTTGTCGACCAGGAACTGCGCGGTCTTCTCCACCGACGCCCGCGACAGGCAGTAGACGATGCCCGACTCGCCGGCGTGCTCGCCGCGCAGCAGCTCCAGCAGCTGCTTCCTGGGCTCGCGCTTGGCCACGATGCGGTACTGGATGTTGGGGCGGTCGAAGCTGGCCACGAAGTGGCGGGCCTGCTCCAGGTTCAGCCGGGTGGAGATCTCGGCGTGGGTGGCCTTGGTCGCGGTCGCGGTCAGCGCGATGCGCGGCACGTCCGGCCAGCGCTCGTGCAGTTCGGACAGGGCGAGGTAGTCGGGGCGGAAGTCGTGGCCCCACTGGGAGACGCAGTGCGCCTCGTCGATGGCGAACAGCGAGATGGCGGCCCGGTCGAGCAGCCGCGCCGTCGATTCCAGGCGCAGCCGTTCCGGGGCGAGGTAGAGCAGGTCCAGCTCGCCCGCGAGCAGGGCGGTCTCGACCTCGCGGCGCTGCTCGGGGTCCTGCGTGGAGTTGAGGAACCCGGCGCGCACGCCCAGGACCCGCAGCGCGTCGACCTGGTCCTGCATGAGCGCGATGAGCGGCGAGATGACCACGCCGGTGCCTTCCCGCACGAGCGCCGGGATCTGGTAGCACAGCGACTTGCCGCCGCCGGTGGGCATGAGCACCAGCGCGTCGCCGCCTTCGACGAGGTGGTCGATGATCCGCTGCTGCTCACCGCGGAACGACTCGTAGCCGAAGACGCGGTGCAGGACGCTCAGCGCGTCGCGTGTCCCGTGGGCGGTGTCCGGCGATGCCACGCGGCGATCGTACGGGTGGCGCACGACAGCCACGCGTGCCGGTGCGACCGGCGCGTGGGTCGGCGGGGGCGCACGCAGGCGGGAGCCGTGGCCGGCTTCGGTGCCCACAGGCAGCGGATGGCCAGCGCCCCCGCCACTCCGAGCACGATGCCGCCGAGCACGTCGCTTGGCCAGTGCACCCCGGTGTGCAGGCGCGAGTAGGCCACCGCTGCCGCCAGCGGCGCGACCGCGAGCCCCAGGCCGGTGCGTTCCATCGCCATCGCGGTGACCACCGCCGCGGCGGAGGCGGCGTGACCGGACGGGAACGAGGACGAGCGCGGCGTGGATGCGGACCTGCGGATGCCGCGCGCCAGGACCGACCTCGGGCGGCGCCGGTGGCGAACCGGCTTCACGCAGACGTGGATCGCCAGGCTCGTCGTCGCCACCGAGAGCATCGCCCGCACGGCCGCGCGCCGCCACGTGCCCGCGTGCGTGGCCATGGCGCACGACAGCGCCGTCCACAGCAGGCCGTCGTCGGCCGCGGCACCGAGTGCGTCCAGCGCCCGGTTCGCGCGCGGCGAGGCCGGAACCGCGACGCAGTAGCGCAGCAGCCGCCGGTCGACGTCGCCGAACGCGCGACGCGGCGAAGGGCGCCGCCTCATGACCGCCGCTCGTCCGCACCGGGGCGTCGCCGGTGCCGCCCCACGTCGGCGCGCTCGGAGCGGACCCGGATCGTCGGCGGTCGCCGCGGTGGGACGTCGGAAGGCCGCGCGCGTGCGAGCGAACCGAACAGCAGGCGCAGCCCGGCGCGTACGAGGTCCCCCGGCAGAGTCGTCACGTCGAGCTCGACGGTCGCGTGCACGTGCAGCGCGTCCGGTCCGCGTCCCGCCGTGACGACCACACGCGACCCGCGCCGCCGGTCCGGAGATCGGGATGTCGCCATGGCGTGCCTCCAACGGCCGGGTTCCGCCGCTGGAAGAACTGTAGTCCTGCGCGAGGTCGTCGGCACACCACTGCGTGGACGTGCGAACGGCCTACCAGGCCCGAGGCGATTTCCGTTCCGGGGAACGGTCCGCGGCGGATGGCAGCGGACCGTTCCCGCGGTTCTCGTCGAATCCGGGTCGGCGGGCGGAAGCGGAACGCCATTCGTCCGCAATTGTCCCCGGGGGCGTCCGCCGCGTCCGCAATGCGAAGGTCCGGCCTTTGGGAGAAACGGTCGCTGATATCAGTGCTCGACTATGCGTTCCGCGACCCCTTTCGCCGACCAGTGGCGCGCACCGGCGCTTTCGAACAGATGCGGAACGTTTCCGCTGTCGGTGCCGGACGCAGCCGATCAGGACGCGGCGAGCAGATCGGCTCGTTCGCGCCACCGGCGCGGCGGTTGGTTCAGCGGGGGCGTGACCGGCGTCGCGCCGCAGCGGGAGTCGCTGCTCGGGAGCACGATCCCCGCGTCGGGCGACGGGTGCGCCTCGGGGCCGCGCAGCAGGTAGCCGGGTGTCGGCTCCTCCACGTAAAGGTCGTGGAAGTTGACGTGCTTGACCCGGTAGAACTCACCTCCGACGCCCCGCAGCATCCAATCTCCGACGAAATTGTGCTGAACGCCGTTGACGTTGACGTAGCGCACGGCGCAGTGGCCCTGGACATAGGCCACTTCGCCCGAACACCACGCCGCGACATCGACCACGTTCCATGTCGAGATCCGGACGGCCTCCACCGTGAGAGGCCGTTTGCGGTAGTACCTGACCTGCACAGTTCTCCTAGACGAGTCTCCAACTCGAAGTGGGCACCAGGCGTGGCTGGAATTCACCCGATCGGGATGTCAAGAACTCAACTCCGCGAGGATGTGGCGTTGAGAAATGACTTCCCTCGGGTGCTATTTGTACGGCATCCCGGAAACGGGTTGACGCCCACCTGACCCGAACGCCCGCGGCGTGCGCTGTCGCCGCAATTACCCGCCATTCCGGCACCGGCCGGGCTCGTGCGGCGGCGCCTTGCGAGCGCGCGCCCGCGACGCCGTCCTCAGCGCCGGACCGCGGTGCCGCGGTCCATGATCCGCACGATGTTGGCCGGGTGCAGGAAGTCCTCGACGCGCGTGCTGCCCGCGATGACACCCGCCAGCTCGTCGGCGACGTCCTGGGTGGTCCCGATGGCGGGCACCAGCCGCGCCACGGCGCCTCCGAACGAGGCCGGGCACGCCTGTTCGCAGGTGAAGTCCAGCAGCGCCGCGCGGGCGGCGTTGCGGCGGTCCTCGTAGCGGGCCAGCGCCCGCTCCATCGGGGTCAGCCCGGTCAGCCCGGCGTGCACGGCCGCGGCCAGCGCCTGGGCGTCGGTGAACGCCTCGGAGATGCCCCACGCGGTGATCGGGTCCTTGTGGTGCGCCGCGTCCCCGGCCAGCGCCCATCCCGGCCCGTGCGAACGCCGGGTGAAGTTGCGCAGGCTCGCCGCGGTGTGGAACCGGCCTTCGCGGCTCCCGGTCCCGATGCGTTCGGCGACTTCGGGCACGCCGCGGAGCGCGCGCAGGTAGTAGCGCTCCGCTTCACCGCGGTGCGCCGCGAAATCCGGTCGGGGGAAGCTCAGCGACACGACCGTCCGCTCGTCGTGCGTGGGCCACAGCGACACCGCCGCGCGGTGGTGGAAGTGGGCTTGCACGCCTTGCACCGGCACGTCCGACCAGTAGTCGTAGGAGATCGCCGCCAGCGCGCCGCGGTCCTCGACGAGCGGGGCGCGCACGGCGCGGGCCACGGTGGAGTTGCGGCCGTCGGCGCCGATCACCAGGCGGGAACGCACCACGACGGCACGTCCGTCGCGGCTCTGGCCGACCACGCCGCGCACGCGGCCGTCCTCCCGCAGCACGTCGCGCACGGCGAAGCCTTCCCGCAGCTCGGCGCCCGCAGTACGTGCGGCGCGGGTGAGCAACGCGTCGAGGACCGTGCGGCGGGGCGCGAACGTGGTGGCGGTACCGCGCGGCGTGGTCGGCTCCCCGGAGAACGTGGTGGAGCCGAAGCACAGCGAGATCCGCCGGATCGGAGGGCAGCCCGTGGCCATCAGGTCGGGCAGCAGACCCCACTTCGACAGCAGTTCGATGCCGGGGCGCAGGATCCAGTGCGTCGACATGGTGTCGCTGGGGAAGCGGGCCCGGTCCAGCAGCAGTACCGAATGTCCCGCGCGGGCGAGCAGCATCGCCAGCGGTGCTCCGGCGCACCGCGCTCCGACCACGATCACGTCGTAGTGCTTCGATGCCGGCGAGGAATCGCCGTCCGCGTCGAGCTCGCCCATCCGGCCACGGTAAGCGCACGCGTGCGAAACCGCTGGCCGAGCGCTTTTCCGGCTCGGAAAAGGGCATCGGCGCTGTCCACTTGGGACACCCTGGTCGATCGTGGGTTCGAAAACGGGCGTCGCGCGTCGAAGCCGTCGTATCACGCCGAGCCCGACTCGATCTGTGTCCCAGGTCACCCTACCGGCCAGTAACATCTGGGCGGGGAACTGTGTAACGTGACCGCATGGAGATGTTCCGGGCCCCCGAGGCGGCCGCCGACGTGAACGCCGCCGCGCACAGCCGCGTCGCGACCGCGACCTCCGAGCGCGGCGAGGTGGTGCTGCTGCGCCGTGGCGACGACGGTGCGCTGGAGCTGCGGGTCAACGGCGTTTTCGTGATGGACACGGTGCACACGTCCAGCGAACGCCTGCTCGCGACCACGGCGCTGACCGCCAGCCTGGCCGGTCGCGCCCCCGGTGCACCGGTGCGGGTGCTGATCGGCGGACTGGGCCTCGGCTTCACCCTCCAGGAGGTCCTCGCCGACCGCCGCGTCACCGCGGCGCACGTCGTGGAGATCGAGCCCGCTGTCGTGCGGTGGCACCAGGAGGGACTGGTCCCCGACACCGCCGGCGCCTTCGGCGACAAGCGGGTCGAGGTGACGGTGGGGGACGTCCGCGAAGTCCTCGCGCGGCTGGACCCGACCTCGGTCGACGTGCTGCTGCTCGACGTCGACAACGGGCCGGGCTTCCTGGTCCACGACGACAACGCAGGGCTGTACCGCCGCGAGTTCCTGGAGCTGTGCCGGGAGAAACTGGTCGCCGACGGTTGTCTGGCGATCTGGTCGGCCGGCCCGTCGGCCGAGCTGGAGTCGATGCTGGGCGCGGTCTTCGCCGACAGCCAGCAGGTCGCCATCCCGGTCGTGTTCGGCGAGCGCGCCACGACCTACCACCTGTACATCGCCCGCAAGCACGTCTGAGTGCCACTCGCCTTGCGCGGCGGTTCCTGTTGCGAGGGTGGGCCGAGCGGCTGCGCCGCTTCGAAGATCGGAGACAGGCGCTGAGCGTGCTCCCACGGGGTGGGAATGCGCCCCGGACCGCAGGCTTCGGGCGCGGGTGCGGCGGGGCCGTGCCATGCTCGCCGCAGCGGTGATCTTCACAGGCGGGGAGTGGTGTGGTGCGTGCGGCTGGCTTCGGTACTGTGCTCCTGCTGGCGACGACGGCCGTGGCCGCCGGAGGTCCCGCGCACGCGGCGGGTCCTGCTCCCGCGGCCGCCACCCGCGCGAGCGGCCCCGCCGCCGAGGCGGACCTCGGCGTGCTGTTCGTCGGTGCGCACCCCGACGACGAGGCGTCGCTGCTGTCGACCTTCGGGCTCTGGGGGCACGAGCACGGCGTCCGCAGCGGCGTCGTGACCATCACGCGCGGCGAGGGCGGCGGCAACGCGGTCGGTCCGGAGGAAGGGCCCGCGCTGGGACTGCTGCGGGAGGCCGAGGAGCGGCGCGCGGTGGCCGGTGCGGGCGTCACCGACGTCTACAACCTCGACGAGCCCGACCTGTACTACACCGTGAGCGCGCCGCTGACCGCGCGGGCGTGGGGCCATGACGACGTGCTCGGCAAGCTGGTGCGGGTGGTGCGCCAGACCCGGCCGGGGGTCGTGGTCACGATGGATCCGGCGCCCGCACCCGGAAACCACGGCAACCACCAGTACGCGGCGCGGCTGGCGCTGGAGGCCTACCGGCTGGCCGCCGATCCGGCCGCCTTCCCCGAGCAGATCGACCGCGAGGGCCTGGGGCCGTGGTCGGTGCGCAGGGTCCTCTCAAACGCGGCCGGCGCGGACGAGGAGCTGCGCGGGCCCGACTGCGAGAGCCGGACCGCCCAGGCGGGCTCGCCGGGGCCGGAGTACTTCGTCTGGGGTGGCCGCCGCGCTCCCGGCGGCATCACCTGGGAGCAGCGGGAAAGGCTGTCCGAGCGCGAGTACGCGACCCAGGGGTGGGCGTCGCGCCCGAACGTGCCGGAGGACCCGGCCGAGATCGGCTGCGACCACCTCACCGAGCTCGCCAACCGCGCCCCGCACGTGCCCGGCGCGCGCGGGCCGGAGGCGCCGCTGGTAGGCGCGCTACTGCCCGCGCCGGGCGGGCTTCCGCTCGGCACGGCGGTTTCGGCCACGGCCGAGCGCCCGCACGTCATCGCCGGGGAGCGGTTCGGCGTCCGGGTCGGGCTCTCGGCAGGCGAGCGCGCTCTGCCCGGCGGCACCGTCACGCTGGAGCTTCCGCCGGGATGGCAGGTCGAAGGCGACGGGTCGTTCGCGGCGTTGCCGCCGGGTGCGAGCGCGGGTGTCGAGTTCACCGTCACCGTCCCGGTGGACCAGCGCGCCGGACGGGTGGCGCTTCCGGTGCGGGTGCTCTCCGGCGGCGAGCAGGGGACCGCTGAGCTGCGGCTCGACGTCGTCCCGCCCGTCGTCGCCGAGCAGTCGCCGCTGCCCGCCGTCGCCGACTTCCAGCGGTGGACCGTCGAACAGGGCCTGCCCGCCCTGCGCGACGCGCTGGCACCGGTCTGGACGATCCCCGCGGGTGGCGCGCGCGAGGTCCCCGTCGTGATCCGCAACCACGCCCGCTCCCCGCAGTCGGGCGTCGTGCGCGTCGAACCGCCGGAGGGATTCGCGGTCGGCGATCCCGAGCGGTGGTTCGACGCCCTCGCGCCCGGCGCCACCGAGAGCGTCGCCTTCGACGTGCGCAGCACCGACCCGCACGCGCCGACAGGCATGCGGGGCGGTGACCACCCGTACGCGCTGACCGCACAGCCCGACGGCGGGCCGGCCGCGCGGAGCGAGCCGGCGCTGGAAGTCGTCCCCGCCGCCGCGGTTCCCGCCACGACGGCGCCACCGGCGGTCGACGGCCGGGCCGGTGCCGAGGAGTACCCCGGCCCGGCGCTGGAGCTGTCCGCTCGCTGGGAGGGCGACGAGTGCGCCTCGCGCGATGACTGCTCGGCCACCGCGAAGCTCGCCCGGCACGGCGACGTGCTGCACGTGCTGGTCGACGTCGTGGACGACGTGCGCGGCCGCGCGCTCGCGGCGCGGGACTGCAAACGCCACTGGCGCACCGACGCGGTGGAGATCGCCATCGACCCGAAGGGCGGCTCGGAGAACACCTCCAGCACCTTCAAGCTCGCGGTGCTTCCCCGCACCGAAGCAGGCCCGCCCTGCCACTTCCGCGACGCCGACAACCACCAGGGACCGGGAGCGGAGACGGCGCCGGGCGTGCGCATCGCGTCGGTGGAGCGAGACGGCGGCTACACCGTCGAGGCGGCCATCCCGCTGTCGGCGCTGCCCGGTTCGGCCGACCCGGCGCGGATGGGCCTGGACCTGCTCGTCTACGACTCCGACACCGACGACCTGACCGGCCAGACCCGCATCGGCTGGTCGGCCTGGGGCGGGGTGCAGGGCGACCCGTACCGCTGGGGACGGGTGGTGCTGGAGGGCCTGCCGGGTGGCGAACCGGTGCCGGCACCGGAGCCCCGGCTGCCGCTCGACGCCCTGGCCTCGGTCGCCTCCCCGGGATCGCTCGCGCAGTCCGTCCGGCTGGGTACCGCGCCCGGCGGTGCTCGCCCGGCCGGCGACTTCGCGGCGCGGCTCGTGGACGCCCGGACGGCACACGGCGAGGTCCACGCGAAGCTGACGGTGAACACCCCCGGCACGGTCCACGTCTTCGTCCTGGACCCGGCCGGCGTGGTCGTGGCCGACCAGGTCGTACCGGTGGAACCAGGTGAGCGCCAGGTCGTGCTGGCGGTGCCGCACGGCTCGGGTTCCCGGGTGCTGGCCGGATTCACGACGCCCGACGGGGCCACCGCCGCATCCGCTGCCGACGTCCGCTGACCCCTGATGCAGATCGACGATCAGCGGCCTCCCCGCGGCCCGGGAGGTCAGCGGTGGCTGAGCACGTTGACCACCCGGCCGTTGGGGTCGCGCACGAAGAACCGCCGCACGCCCCACTCCTCGTCCTGCAGGGGGTGGACGATCTCCGCGCCGCTGTCCCGCACCGCCGCGTAGGCCGCGTCCACGTCGTCGACCTCGACGCTCATGTCGGGGTTGACCGGCGCGGTCTTGTCGCTGGTCATGAAGCTGACCTGGGCAGCGGGCGTGGACGGGGAGGCCATGGTCACGATCCAGCCGTGGTTCATGACCTCCTCGAAGCCCAGCAGGCCGTAGAACTCGCGGCTTTCCTCCGCGGCCTCTGACGAGATGACGGGCATGACGCGGCGAACGGCCATCGCGGACTCCAGGTGAACGTGTCTCCAAGGCTTTCCAGGAGTACTACAGCACGTCTGGCGCAGCTTTCACCATAGGCGCGTTGTGCGGTGGCGGACGGCGTGGGCGGCTTTTCGCAACGGGACCGGGAGCTGACACGTGCTCGCGCCGGGAATGCCTCGACTGCTCCGGCTCCAGCGCGGCGAACCACCTACCGTCGTGGTCGACGAGCCGGTGCAGAGCCAAACCGGCCGACTCCGCGAGCGTGCCGATGGTGTCGGTGCCGACGATCGCCCAGCCGAACGCCCGGCTTCGCCGGGTCGGTGTGACCAGGCGCGCGGTTCCCCGCCAAGGGCCGGTGCCGGGCGGTTCGACCTCCACCCAGGCGCGGCCGTCCGGCCGCAGCAGCTCCCGGACCCGGCGCAGCAGCCGTGCCGGATCACCGCCGATGCCGATGTTGCCGTCGATCAGCAGCGCCTCGCGCCACCTGCCCTGCCCCGGCAACCTGTCGTACACGTCCCGGCACAGCGCGAGGCCACCGCGGTCGCGGGTGAGCCGCACCGCGACGGGGGAGACGTCGACGCCGAGCGCGAGGACGCCGCGTGCCGCCAGCGCGGCCACCAGCCGGCCGGGGCCGCAACCGATGTCGATGACCGGACCCCGGCACTCGTTCAGCGGCACGTGGTCGGCCGCTCCGGCCGGAGCCGACCACCGGCGCGCGGTCAGCGGGCGCACGGCGCCGTCGCTGGTGAGCAGCGTGCAGCCGGCGGCATCGGAAGCGGCACCGAAAGCGGCCTCGAACGCCCGGCTCATCGCCCCGCCCCGGCCGGCACCGACGCCGCGAAGCGGGAACCCGGCACCAGTCCGGCGACCGCGACCAGATCGACCAATGTGTCCACATCGGACAGCGAGGGTAGCTCCGCTGGATCGAGTCCCGCCGAACGCATCGCCGCGAGCGTCCGCGACCCGGTGTCGTCCCGGGATGTCGGGATTCCCCCGAGCAGCGCCGCGAACCCCGGATCGCGGAACCCCGCGGCCCACCACCCGCCGTCCTCTGCCATGCCGAGCACGGAGTCCGCAGTGGACAGCAGTCCGCACGCATGGCTCAGCAGCTCCGGGCTCACCTGCGGCGTGTCCATCCCGATCTGGAGCACGGGCGAACCGGGGTGGGCGGCGGCGGTGTCGGCGTGGGCCGCGGCCAGCCGCTCCCCGAAGCCGGTTCCCCGCTGCGGCAGCACGGTCCACCCGTCCAGCGCCGCGCGCAGTTCGTCGGCCCGCACCGCCGCGTCGAGGTCACCGGTCATGGCGATCACGGGCTGGACACCGCGCGTGGCGGCGACCGCCTCCACGGTGTCGAGCAGGCTCGCCGCGGCGACGCCGGCCGCCTGCTCCGCGCTGAGGTCCGGGGTGAGCCGGGTCTTGGCCAGGCCGGGGACCGGCGCCTTGGCGACCACGAGCAGTGCGGTCGGCGTCATCGCAGCACTCCCGCCATGTCGCGGACGGCTCGTACGGTCCCGAGGACCGAGCCGGAGACCTTGGAGGTCGTGCCCGTGGCCCGGGGGCGGTAGTCGACCGGCACCTCGGCGACCCGCCATCCCGCTTCGGCGGCCCTGAGCAGCAACTCCAGCGGGTAGCCGAAGCCGCGGTCGGCGACGCCGAGCGCGAGCAGGTCGGCTCGCCGGGCCACCCGGATCGGGGCGATGTCGTGGACCGGCAGGCCGCGCCGCCGCAGCAGTCCCGCGATCACGGCGTTGCCCGCTCGCGCGTGCCACGGCCACGCCGAGGCCGAGGTGGGCACGCGCCGTCCCGCGACAAGGTCGGCCTGGCCGTCGCGCAACCGCTCGACGAACTCCGGCAGCACCGCGGGATCCAGCGACCCGTCGGCGTCGAGCACGCACACCACTTCGGATCCGGCGGCCTCCAGCCCGCGGTGCACGGCGGCGCCGTAGCCGCGCCGGGGCTCGGCCACCACCACCGCGCCGTGCGCGGCGGCGACCTCCGGCGATCCGTCGTCGGAGCCGTTGTCGACCACGATCGGTCGGTACCCGGCGGGCATCGCGGCGAGCACGGAGGGCAGCGCGGCGGCTTCGTCGAGGCACGGGAGCACCACGTCGATTGCATTCATGGCCGGAGTGTCGCCCACTGTGGAAAGCCTGGAAAGCGCTGCGGTGCTTAAGAAATCATGACGTCGCGGGAAGTCTTACGAAGTTCTGACGGATGCCCGCGCGGCGTTGGCACGCCCGGGCGGCGGGACTAGGTTCGCGCGAGTGCCATCCCCACGACTCCGCGGCGACCTCGTCGCGTTCGCCGCCGCGCTCTGCGTCATCGCCGCCGCCGCCGTGACAGGCGATCAGCTCAACCGCGCGGGTGTTCCGCTCTTCGCCGACAGCGCCCCGATCTTCGGGTTCGTCTCACCGCACTTCGGCCCCGGGACGTTGCCCGCGGTGGTGACGGCGGTCGCGGTCGTCGCGTTCGGCCCGTCACTCGCCGAACGCCTGAGCTGGCCGCTCCTGCTCGCGGCGGGCTACGCGGCATCGCTGTGCTGGACGTTCTTCCTGGCTCTGGTGGAGGGCTGGCACGACGGCATCGCCCTCCGCCTGACCCACGAGCCGGAGTACCTGCACGACGTGCCGCGCGTGACCGACATCCCGGCGATGCTCAGCGGCTTCACCGACCACATCCTGGCCTTCCAGCCCGGCTCGTGGACCGTGCACGTCTCCGGCCACCCGCCCGGCGCCCTGCTGACCTACGTGTGGCTGGACCGCATCGGCCTCGGCGGCGGGGCGTGGGCCGCCGCGCTGTCGCTGCTGGTGGGCTCGCTGGCCGCGGTCGCGGTGGCGGTGGCCGTCCGCGCGCTGGCCGGTGCCGACGCCGCGCGGGCGGCGCTGCCGTTCCTGGTGCTGTTCCCCGGCGCGGTGTGGGTGGGCGTCTCGGCGGACGGCGTGTTCATGGGGGTGGTCGCGACCGGCGTCGCGCTGTTCACCCTGGGCGCCACGGGCCGGGGCCTGCGGGCCGACGCCGCTGCCGTGGCCGGTGGCGTGCTGCTGAGCTGGGGGATCTTCCTCAACTACGGGCTCGTCCTCATGGCGCCGTTCGTCGTCGGCGTGGCGCTGCTGACCAGGCGGGTCCGGCCGCTGCTGCTGGGCGCCGCGGGCGCGGTGACCGTGGTGCTGGCCTTCGCCGCCGCGGGGTTCTGGTGGCTCGACGGCTACCACCTGGTGGTCGAGCGCTACCACCAGGGAGAATTCGCACTGCGCCCCTACAGCTACTGGGTGTGGGGCAACGTGGGCGCCCTGCTGCTGTCGGCGGGGCCGGTGGCCGCCGTGATCGCACGGCGGGCGGCGGTCACGCGCACGGCGGTGGCGGTGCCGGTCGCCGCCGCGGCCGTCGCGGTGCTGGCCGCCGACATCTCCGGGCTGAGCAAGGCCGAGGTGGAGCGGATCTGGCTGCCGTTCGCGGTGTGGTTCTGCGCCGGGGCCGCGCTGCTCCCGCGCGCCCACCGCCGGGGCTGGCTGGCGGTGCAGGCGGTGACCGCGCTCGCGGTCAACCACCTGGTGGTGACGAACTGGTGAGGTCGATGGTCATGGACGCGGAGGCGGCGGCGCGGGTGCTCGTCGTCGACGACGACACCTCGGTGCGCGACGTCGTGCGGCGCTACCTGCAACGGGCCGGTTACGCGGTGGAGCTGGCCGGTGACGGCGAGACCGCCCTGCGGTTGCACGCCGAGCGCAAGCCGGACCTGGTCGTGCTCGACCTGATGCTGCCCGGCGTCGGCGGGCTTGAGGTCTGCCGGCGGCTGCGGGAGCGCGGCGAGGTGCCGGTGGTGATGCTCACCGCGCTGGGCGAGGAGTCCGACCGCGTGGTGGGCCTGGAACAGGGGGCCGACGACTACGTGGTCAAGCCGTTCAGCCCGCGCGAGCTGGTGCTGCGGGTCGCCTCCATCCTGCGGCGGGCGCGGACCTCCCAGCCGGCCGAGGGCGAGGTCCTCACCGACGGCGCGCTGCGGCTGGACCTCGACGCCAGGCGCGGCACGCTCGACGGCGGCGAGCTGGCGCTGACCGGCAGGGAGTTCGACCTGCTGGTCTTCCTGCTGCGCCATCCCGGTCGCGCGTTCTCCCGCGCCGAGCTGCTGGAGCAGGTGTGGGGCTGGAGCTTCGGCGACCACTCCACCGTGACCGTCCACATGAGACGACTGCGGGAGAAGGTCGAACCCGACCCCGCGCGCCCGGTGCGCATCAACACCGTGTGGGGCGTCGGCTACCGCTACGACCCGGTGAGGTGAGGGATGGACGTCGACATGCCGGGCATGCTCACCGAGCTGACCCACGTCGTCCCCTACGCGATCGGCCTGTCCCTGCCGGTCGCCCTGGTCGGTGCGGCCGTGCTCTACGTGCTGCGGGGGCGGTCGCTGACCACCGCGCTGACCGTGCTGGTCCTGGTGCCGCTGGCGGCCACGCTGACCGGCGTCCTGGGCGTCACCGGCTTCATGTTCGGTCCGATGATGACCACCGTCGTGGTGGTGTGCACGGCGGTGGCCGTGGTGACCGTGCCGCTGGCGGTGCTGCTGGGGCGCAGCATCGCTCGCCGAAGCGTCTGGGAGCGCGAGGCCCGCGCGCGGGAACGCGCGGCCGAGGCGTCGCGCCGCGAACTGGTCGCGTGGATCAGCCACGACCTGCGCACCCCGCTCGCGGGCATCCGCGCCATGGCCGAGGCGCTCTCCGACGGCGTGGTGGCCGGACCCGAGGAGGTGTGCGAGTACGCCGGCCGCATCCACGGGGAGGCGCAGCGTCTCGCGGGAATGGTCGACGATCTCTTCGAGCTGTCGCGCATCAACGCCGGGGCGTTGCAGCTCAGCTTCTCGGCGGTGCCGCTGCACGACGTGGTCGGCGAGGCCGTGGCGGCGGAGAACCCGGCCGCCCGCAACCGGGGCGTCCGGCTCAGCACCGTGGACAGCGACTGGCCGGTGGTTTCCGGCAGCGACGCCGAACTGGCACGTGTCGTGCGCAACCTGCTCTCCAACGCCATCCGCCACACGCCGGCGGACGGCGCGGTGGTCCTGGCCGCCGGACACGACGGCGCCCACGGCTGGCTGCGGGTCGACGACGCCTGCGGCGGAATCCCGGCCGGGGACCTGGAGCGCGTCTTCGACGTGGCCTTCCGCGGCACCACGTCCCGGTCGCAGTCGGGCGGCCAGACCGGAGCCGGGATCGGGCTGGCCATCGCCCAGGGTCTCGTGCACGCCCACGACGGCACGATCACCGCGCGCAACCACGGTCCCGGCTGCCGGTTCGAAGTCCGGCTACCGCTGGCCCAAGCCGCTCACGGGAGCCCTTAGAACTGCTCCAGGTCCGACGTTGCCGGCAGACGCGGTTGCTGAGCAGGACCCTTTCCGGGGCGCTCGGCCGCCCGAAAAGACTCACGGGGTGTGAGCCTCGCTCAACGTGACGGGAGCCCGCAGCGGGTCGCTCGCGAACGCCGTCATCCCCTCGCGGAAGCCGATCTCGGCCCGGAAGTCCAGCACCCGGCGCGCCTTGGCCGGATCGGCCACCACGTGGCGCACGTCGTTGGGCCTCGCCCCGCCGACGATGCGGGGCCGGGGACCGCCGAAGGCGCGGGACAGTTCCTCGGCCATGTCGCCGATCGTGTGCGGCTGGCCGGAGCAGACGTTGACCGCCTCCAGCCCGCCCGCCGGGGGCGCCGCCTCGACGGCCAGCGCGTTGGCCGCGGCCACGTCGTGGACGTGGACGAAGTCGCGCCGCTGGCGGCCGTCCTCCAGCACCAGCGGTGCCTCCCCGCGTTGCAGAGCCGACCGGAACAGCGATGCCACGCCCGCGTACGGCGTCCCGCTGGGCATTCTCGGCCCGTAGACGTTGTGGTAGCGCAGCGCCCACACGCCGCCACCCGTCTGCCGCGCCCACGCGGCGGCCAGGTGCTCCTGCGCGAGCTTGGTCGCGGCGTAGGTGCTCCGCGGGTCGAGCGGAGCGTCCTCGGGTACCAGGTCCGGGTCCAGGACCGCGCCGCAGGACGGGCAGCGGGGGTCGTAGCGCCCGGCGTCGAGATCGTCCTGCCTGCGCGCCGACGGTCGCACCACGCCGTGCTCCGGGCACCGGTAGCGCCCCTCGCCGTAGACGACCATGGACGAGGCCAGCACGAGCCGGCCGACGCCGGTGGCGTGCATCGCCGCGAGCAGGACGGCGGTCGCGTGGTCGTTGTGGGAGGCGTAGTCGGGCATGTCCGACGGGTCCACCCCGTGGCCGACCATCGCCGCCTGGTGGCACACCACCTCCACACCGGAGAGCAGGTCGCGAACCAGCTCGGCGTCGCGCACGTCGCCGTGCACCAGGTGGTGGCCGATGTCGGGAGCGGTGGAATGGGCCTGCGGCAGCAGCGCGTCGAGCAGCACGACGTCGTGGCCGCGTCCGGCCAGCGCGTCGGCGACGTGTGAGCCGATGAATCCGGCAGCGCCGGTGACGAGAATCCGCACGGCCCCGACCGTAGGAGCCGGTCGGCCGCCACGGCAGGGCATGGGCGCTCACGTCACCGAATGGTCATTGC
Source organism: Saccharopolyspora erythraea NRRL 2338 (assembly GCF_000062885.1). Lineage (NCBI taxonomy): Bacteria > Bacillati > Actinomycetota > Actinomycetes > Pseudonocardiales > Pseudonocardiaceae > Saccharopolyspora > Saccharopolyspora erythraea. Next base: position 3,698,492 of record NC_009142.1, read on the forward strand.
TCTTACGCGTTCCTTACGGGTACGGCTCCGCGGTGGTCGCGCGCCCGCATCGGCGTTCGAATGGAGTCATGACTGCACCTGCACCTCGGGGACGGGCCGCTTTCGCGGGGCTGGCGGGCGCGGGCTCCGCGCTCGCGGCCGGCCACCTCGTCGCCGGGCTGGCCGGCATGCCCACCTCCTCGCCCCTGGTGGCGGTCGGCAACAGCGCGATCGACCTCGCCCCGACCCCGCTCAAGGAGTTCGCCGTCCGCACGTTCGGCACGGCCGACAAGATCGTGCTGCTGACCGGCATGGCCGTCATCATCGCGGCGCTGGCCGTGGTGGCCGGGCTGATCTCCCGGCGGAGCCGGCTGCCGGGGTCGGTTCTGATCGGTGCGTTCGGGGTTCTCGGTGCGGTCGCGGTGGCTGCCCGCCCGGACTTCACCACCCCGGCCCTGGTGGCCCCGGTCATGGCGCTGATCGCCGGGCTGGTCGTGTTCGCCCTGTTGATGGCTCGCGGCAGGTCGGCGGTCGACGGGGAGACGTCGGAGGATCGGCGGCGGTTCCTCACCACCTCGGCGGCGGTGGTCGTCGGTGCCGGTGTCGCGGGTGCGGCGGGCACCGCGCTCGGCCGAGGCGCGGGCGCCGACACCTCGCGGCGACTGGTCGGCGCGCGGATTCCCGGCGTCACCGCGCCACCGCCCGGCGCCGACTTCGCCGTGTCCGGCACGCCGACGTTCCTCACGACCAACCGGGACTTCTACCGCATCGACACCGCCCTGACCGTCCCGCAACTGCGCGTCGAGGACTGGCGGCTGCGCCTGCACGGCATGGTGGAGCGGGAAATGGTGCTGACCTTCGACGACCTGGTGCGACGACCGCTCATCACCCGGTCGATCACCCTGGCCTGCGTGTCCAACCCGGTCGGCGGCCCCTACATCTCCACCGCCGAGTTCCACGGCGTCCGAGTCCGCGACCTGCTCCTGGAGGCAGGCGTTCGCCCCGGCGCTCAGCAGCTCTTCACCACCAGCGCCGACGGGTTCGACACCGGCACACCACTGGACGTGCTGCTCGAACCCGACCGCGACGCCCTGCTCGCGGTGGGCATGAACGGTGAGCCGTTGCCCGCCGAGCACGGCTTCCCGGTGCGCATGGTCGTGCCGGGTCTCTACGGCTACGTCTCGGCGACCAAGTGGCTGGTCGACGCCGAGGTCACGACCTTCGACCGGCAGCACTACTGGGAGAAGAGAGGATGGGCCAAGCAGGGGCCGATCAAGACCCAGTCCCGCATCGACCGGCCCAGGCGGCGCGACTCGCTGCCCGCCGGACCGGTGACCGCGGCCGGGATCGCGTGGGCCCAGCACACCGGCATCGATCGCGTGGAAGTGCGCGTCGACGGCGGTCCGTGGCGGACCGCGGAGCTGGCCACCGACGTCAGCCGCGACACCTGGCGGATGTGGCGCGTCACCTTCCACCTCGGTCCCGGGGAGCACACCGTGCAGTGCCGGGCCACCGACCGCGCCGGTCACACCCAGCCGGAACAGCGCCGACCGGTCCTGCCCGACGGCGCGACCGGCTGGCACTCGGTGACCTTCACCTGCGCGTGACGGCGGCCGGTCGGCGCAGGCTGCGGACGAAGTCCGCCCAGCGGGCGGGGGAGAAGGCCAGCACCCCGCCCTCGGGCCGCTTGGAGTCCCGGACGCCGACTACCGGCCCGGCGAAAGCCACCTCGACGCAGTTCAGGTCCGTGCTCCGGCTGCTCTTCTTCCAGCCCGCGTTGGTCAGATCCGGCATGTGCAAGACGTATCTCCTCGGTCAGTGCTCGGCAGCGACGCTGCTGATCAGGTCGCGCGTTGCAGCGGGTGCAAGGGCCGAGCCCAGAATGTTGCGCAACGCCATCCGGTACGACGCCAAGTCTGCCTCTTCCTCGAGGAACAACGCCGTGACGTGGTTCTCCACGAAAACGATGTCGGGTTCCTCTTGGTATTCCAGCAACAGGAACGCGCCGTAGAGGCCGTCGTAGGCCCCCGCTGACCGGGGCACCACCCGCATCGTGACGTTGCTGGCCTCGCTCACGGTCAGGAGGTGCTGGAGCTGGCGCTTCATCGCCGCGGGACCGCAGATTGCCCTCCGCAGCACGTTCTCGTCGAACACCGCGAGGTATTGCGGAGGGCGTGGTCGGCTCAGAAGGATCTGCCTGGACATTCGCGTGACGACGAGTTTGTCGAGTTCGGCCTCGCTCAGCGTGCTGTCGCGGCCCTGAAAGACGCGCGGATGTACTCCGCCGTCTGGAGCAATCCGGGCACGACCACCTGCTCGAAGTTCTGGATCCTGCTGGCCTTGGACTCGAACTCGATGAAGTTCTTCCACCTGTGCGGCAGGTCGTACTGCCGCTCCCACCAGCCCTTCTCGTCCGACTTCTTCGCCAGCTCCACGATCGCCCGGCGTTCCGCCGCCGGTACGTGGTAGAGGCCGAGCAGGGCCGCCACGTCCTCGATCTGGAAGCCCGACGCGCCGGTTTCGATGCGGCTGATCTTGCTGCCCGACACGCCGAGCTTCGCTCCGGCGTCGCTGCAACTTAGCCCGGCCGTTTCGCGGTAACGTCTGAGCTCGTTGGCGATCTGCCGGGAACGGACGGACGTGTGGCGGTTTCCTGGCACGGCGGCATCTCCTGGATTTCGCGCAGTGGGCGTTCCATGATCCCGCGCTCGCACATCGGTCCACAATGACCGGATCGGATGAGTGCGTGCTGGTATTGCATCGTGCGAGGTTCGCGGTGTCAGGCCCGTTTACCAGGGTGCAATCCGAAAGATCGGGACGTCTGCTTTGAAATCCGACATCGACCGCCGGCGCGAGGAATGGGAATCCCGGTACATGACAGGAGTTCCGTCCGAACGGACGTGGCGCGTTCCGGCCTACGCGGACAAGGGGCCGGTGACGATCACGTTGCGGTATCCGGAAGTCCGCATCGTCGACTCCGAAGGCCGCGAGATCGCGATCACGCCGCAGCAGGCCGATCTCGTCGGCTCGAAGCTGGGCGGGATCAGCGACTGGCTGCAGTTCTGCCACGGCGACTGGGTCGCCGAAGACTGAGCCGCGGTGGAAGACGTGGCCGAAGACCGCGTCCTGGTAACGGAACCAGGGCGGTGGTTCAGTTGACGCTTCCGGAATTCCAGTCCTCGTACGACTTCCACGCACCGAGCGCGAGTCCGCTCTCGAACCTGCGGTGCAGGCCGCTGACCGGGTCGGTGAACTCCAGCGCCTTCGCCAGCAGTTGCAACGGGCGGCCGAAGTCGTCGGGCGCGGGGTCGTTGACCACCGGGTAGGTGTCGTCGCCCAGGATCGGGATTCCGATGCTGTTGAGGTGCACGCGGAGCTGGTGGGTGCGGCCGGTCTTCGGCAGCAGCCGGTACCGGCCGAGCCCGTCGCGGTGTTCCAGCAGCTCGACCAGCGTCTCGGCGTTCGGCGGTCCGGGTACCTCCTGGGCCGCCAGCACGCCGCGTTCCTTGACGATCCGGCTCCGCACGGTCCGGGGCAGCTCCAGGCCGGGGTCGAACGGGGCGACCGCCTCGTACTCCTTGTGCACCAGGCGGTTCTGGAACATCTCCTGGTAGCTCTTGCGGAGTTCCGGGCGGATCACGAACATCACCAGCCCCGCCGTCGTGCGGTCCAGTCGGTGCGCGGGGCTGAGATCGGGAATGCTGAGTTCGCGGCGCAGCCGCACCAGCGCGGTCTGGGCGACGTGCCTGCCGCGCGGCGTGGTCGCCAGGAAATGCGGTTTGTCGACCACGAGCAGGTCGTCGTCGCGGTGGACGACGCCGATCTCGAACGGCACCGGCACCTCGTCGGGCAGGTCGCGGTGGAACCAGACGAACGAGCCGGGCACGAACGGCGCGTCCGCGGCCACCGGACCGTGCAGGTCGACGACGGCCTGCTCGCGGAACATCCGGTCCACCCGCTCGGCGCCGATCGGCAGCCGGTCGACGAGGTGGTCCCGCACGGTCTCCCACGGCCCCTCGGAGGGCAGCCGAAGCCGGACGGCGTCGAGGCCGTCGCGCTGGGGCAGGGGGGACCGGAGCTTGCGTCGCATCGGCACTCAGCGTAACCGCACGTCGCCGCGCTCAGGCTGTGTCATCGGTCGCCGCTCGACCTGCCCAGCAGCACGTCCGCGACCTGCTCGAAGTAGGGCTCGATGGTCTCGGCGTCGGCCTCGACGAGCGCCGAGGTGCGCACGATCGGCCGCGAAACGCCGATGCCCAGCAGCAGGGCTCGTGTCGGTGACCTCCGGCGCGGAAACCGGCTCGTGATACGTCTTACCGGTGGACATGGGTATCGATCCGGGGGTGGCGGGCCGCGAGCCGGGCGCGGTGCGCGGGCAGCCCGGCGCGCCGAACGGGCAGGTAAGCGCGCCCGCCCGTGGCGCGGTGCTCGAAGGCACGCTGGAGCGCATCACCTTCGCCAACGAGGAGACCGGCTACACGGTGGCCCGGGTCGACACCGGTCGCGGCGGCGACCTCGTGACGGTCGTCGGCGCGCTGCTGGGCGCCCAGCCCGGGGAAGCGCTGCGGATGCGCGGGCGGTGGGGTTCGCACCCGCAGTACGGCCGCCAGTTCCACGTCGACGACTACGCCACGGTGCTGCCCGCCACCGTGCAGGGCATCCGGCGCTACCTGGGTTCCGGGCTGATCAAGGGCATTGGGCCCAAGCTCGCCGAGAAGATCGTCGAGCACTTCGGCACCGCCGCCCTCGATGTCATCGAGCAGGAGCCGCAGCGGCTCGTCGAGGTTCCCAAGCTCGGCCCAAAGCGCACCAGGCTGATCGCCGAGGCGTGGGAGGAGCAGAAGGCGATCAAGGAGGTGATGGTCTTCCTCCAGGGTGTCGGCGTGTCGACCTCGCTGGCCGTCAAGATCTACAAGCAGTACACCGACGACGCGATCCGCGTCGTGAAGGAGGAGCCCTACCGGCTGGCCGGTGACGTGTGGGGGATCGGGTTCAAGACCGCCGACACGATCGCCAAGGCGGTCGGCATCCCGCACGACTCGCCGCAGCGGGTCAAGGCGGGCCTGCAGTTCACGCTTTCGGAGTCCACCGGCGAGGGCAACTGCTTCCTGCCCGAGACCGAGCTGATCGCCGAAGCGGTGAAGATCCTGACCGTCGACACCGGTCTGGTGATCGAATGCCTCGCCGAGCTCGTCGAGGAGGAAGGCGTGGTCCGGGAGGAGATCCCGGGCGAGGACGCCGAGGTGCCGACCGCGGCGATCTACCTGGTGCCCTTCCACCGGGCCGAAGTGGCGTTGGCGGCCCAGCTGACGCGGCTGCTGCGCACCAGCGCCGACCGGATGCCCGCCTTCGCCTCCGTGGACTGGGACAAGGCGATGGGCTGGCTGCGCCGCACCACCGGGGCCGAACTGGCCGAAGGCCAGGAGCGGGCGGTGCGGCTGGCGCTGACCGAGAAGGTCGCGGTGCTGACCGGTGGTCCGGGCTGCGGCAAGAGCTTCACGGTGCGCTCGATCGTCGAGCTGGCCAGGGCGAAGCGGGCGAAGGTGGTGCTGGCGGCGCCGACCGGCCGGGCCGTCAAGCGCCTCACCGAGCTGACCGGCCACGAGGCCGCCACCGTGCACCGGCTCCTGCAGCTCCAGCCCGGCGGGGACGCCGCGTTCGACCGCGACAACCCGCTCGACGCCGACCTGGTCGTGGTCGACGAGGCGTCCATGCTCGACCTGCTGCTGGCCAACAAGCTCGCCAAGGCGGTCCCCGCCGGAGCGCACCTGCTGCTGGTCGGCGACGTCGACCAGCTCCCGTCGGTCGGCGCGGGCGAGGTGCTGCGCGACCTGCTCGCCGAGGGGACGCCGATCCCGCACGTGGGGCTGAACGAGGTGTTCCGCCAGGCCGCGGAGTCCGGCGTGGTCACCAACGCGCACCGGATCAACGCCGGCGAGCACCCGCGCACGCACGGCCTCGACGACTTCTTCCTGTTCCAGGTCGACGAGCCCGACGTCACCGCCGAGCTGACGGTCGACGTCGTCGCGCGGCGCATCCCGCGCAGGTTCGGTCTCAACCCCCGCACCGACGTGCAGGTCCTGGCGCCGATGCACCGCGGGCCGGCCGGGGCGGGCGCGCTGAACCAGCTCTTGCAGGACGCGATCACGCCCGGCAGACCGGGCCTGCCCGAGCGGAGGTTCGGCGGCCGGGTGTTCCGGGTCGGCGACAAGGTCACCCAGATCCGCAACAACTACGACAAGGGCGCCAGCGGCGTCTTCAACGGCACGCAGGGCGTAGTGAGCGCGCTGGACGAAGAGGCCCAGACGCTCACGGTGCGCACCGACGAGGACGAGGACGTCGACTACGACTTCGCCGAGCTGGACGAGCTCGTGCACGCCTACGCCGTCACGATCCACCGCTCGCAGGGCAGCGAGTACCCGTGCGTGGTGATCCCGCTGACCACCAGCGCCTGGATGATGTTGCAGCGCAACCTGCTCTACACGGCGGTGACCAGGGCGAAGAAGCTGGTGGTGCTGGTCGGGTCGAAGAAGGCGCTCGGTCAGGCGGTGCGCGCGGTCGGCTCCGGCCGCCGCCACACCGCGCTGGACCACCGGCTGCGCGCGGCGTGACCCCTGCCGCGCGGCGGCGCGAGGGGTATGAACGTGGCCTGGAACCGGTTGTGAGAACAGGGAGGGATGTCGTGGCCGACAACGACGGCAACGCCGTGTGGCACGGGCGGCTGGAGCACGTCAAGGGCGGAGGTCTGGTGTCCGACACCGCCCAGACCTCGGGCATGCGGCGCTTCGAGGCGATCTCGGGCAAGACCGTCGGCTCGGAGAAGCTGTGGATGGGCCGCACCCACGTGAGCCCGGCGACCAACTCCGGCGACCACCACCACGGCGAGGCCGAGACGGCGATCTACGTCGTGTCCGGGCATCCGGTGTTCGTCTTCGCCGACGGCGACGAGGAGGTGCGGGTGGAGACCGAGCCGGGCGACTACATCTTCGTCCCGCCGTACCTGCCGCACCGCGAGGAGAACCCCTCGCCGGACGGGGAGGCGGTGGTGGTGATCGCCCGCAGCACCCAGGAGGGGATCGTGGTGAACCTGCCCAGCCTGTGGGCGGAGGTCGACCCCGGCGACACCTGACACCGGTGCCCGTCCGGGAGTCCTCTTCGGACCGTTGACGGGGTCCGAGTCCCGCCCCGTTCGAAGAGGGGCGCGAGAGGTGGCCCGACCACCGCTCGCGCCTCGCGGCTGGAACTACCCGAGTCGGCTCGGACGGAGCTACGACGCGTACCGGCGGGCCACTTCGCGGTAGGCGTCCTTGGCCTCCCACAGCGACGGATCGTCGGAGTCGACCTTCACCACGCCGAAGCCCGCCATGTCCAGGTCGCGCGACGGGTCGTCGTGGTGCGGGAAGTCCCGCATTGCGAAGGTGTAGACGAAGCAGCCGTGCACGCCGCGCGCGGCGTAGAGGTCGATCAGCTCACCGAGGTAGGCCGCCTGCACGCGTTCATCGCGCACGTGACCCCGTTTGATGCGGGGCGGGACGGCCAGCCAGCGGACGATGCGGAACGATCCGGGACCCCGGCGCTGCGCTCCTTCGAAAGCACCGCAGCCGAACTCGGTGACGACCACCGGCTTGCCCGCCTCACCCGCTTCCCGCACCAGCGCGTCCAGGCGACGCTCGTAGGCCGCCGGGTCGTCGCCGAAGCGGTAGAGGTTGACGCCGACGACGTCGAAGCCGGACCAGTCGACCTCCTCCCAGTGCCCCGCGGCGTAGGTGATCGGCCCGGAGAAGCGGCAGCGGGCGGCGGCCAGGGCGTCGGCGAGCAGCACGCGCAGCTTGCGGGTGATGCGGCGGTCGAAGAAGCGCCGCCACCGCACCAGGACCTGCACGCGCAGGAACACCCGGGGGCCGGGGAGCATGCCCGGCTGCGTCAGCGAGAACTCGCTGCCGACCAGCAGCGTCACCCGCCCCGGATGGCGCAGGTGCAACTCCTCTGCACCCGCGGCCATCTCCGCGAGATGGGCCAGCAGCTCCGCCCGAGAACGGTCGGCGAGGTACGGCCGGACGTAGACGTCGAGCCCCGCGTCGAGGGCGGCCTCGGCGGCCTCCAGTTGGGCTGCGACATCGGTGCCGATCAACATGACCGCGGTGCAGTGCAGCTCGTCGCGGATCGAGAGCAGGTCACCGCGCAGGTCTTCGGCGTCGGTTTCCCCGGTGACGTAGGAGATCCCCTTGATCGTGAGGCTCATGGCCCCATGTCTAGCAGGAAGTGCTCCGCCGGCAACGGTGAAGCGGGATCGTGACCTGTGAAGCGGGCTCGCGACCGGGGAGGGGACTTCCGCCCATTCCCGCGGTGTGGTCAGTCCCTTGCGGCCGGCCCGCGGTCGCCGCCCGCGTGGTCGGGGGCGTCCTCGTCCTCAGCGGCGGGGCGGGCGTCATCCTGCCGGCTCTGCTCCGCCGAAGGCGTCTGCTGCTGCTTGTCCGCTTCGGCCACGGATGCCGGCGGGCGCCCGGCGAGGGCACGTTCGAGGTCGGCGACCGCGGCGCGTAACGCGCGGGGTTGACGGCTCATGGCGCCCAGCCTGACGCATCCGGATAACGCTGCGGACACGATGGGGAGAAGCTGCCCGGCCCGGTGCTTCCGGGCCGGGCCCGCCGCCTCAGCGCGCGGTGCCCATGTCGGGGGCGATGCGCAGCCAGGACAGCGCCTGCTCGGCGATCTCGTCGGGGGCGTGGACGAGGTCGACGGTGATGCCGTTCTCGTCGGCCTGCAACGGCTCCAGGTCGCGGATCTGGGAGTCCAGCAGCGCCGGCGGCATGAAGTGGCCCTTGCGGCTGGTCATCCGCTCGCGGATCAGCTCGGGGGAGCCGTGCAGGTGCACGAACATCAGCGCCGGGGCGTGGCTGCGCAGGATGTCGCGGTAGGAGCGCTTCAGCGCCGAGCAGGCCAGCACGGTGGACACACCGGCCTCCCGCCGCTCCCGCATCCACTCCGAGAGCCGCCGCAGCCACGGCTGCCGGTCCTCGTCGGTGAGCGGCGTCCCGGAGCTCATCTTCGCGATGTTCTCCGGGGAGTGGAATCGGTCGGCCTCCACGTACTCCAGCCCGGCCCGCTGCGCGAGCAGCTCGGCGACCGTGGTCTTGCCCGACCCGGCCACGCCCATGACCACCACCTGGGTCGTCACACCGTTCTCCCTTCTAGGATCGGGTGCTCGGCGAGGCGCACCGCCCGCGACGGCTCCCGATGGTTTTCAATAGTCATACGAATTGGGGTCCGGGTGGCCGTCGAGCCTGCGCCGCGGCGGACTCCCGGCCAGGAGGTGGACGTCGGACATGACGGTCTCGGCGAGGCAGCAGACCCTGCACGACCGCGTGCTCGGGGTGCTCGGGCCGGCGATCGCGGGCGGCGAGTACGCCCCCGGCGACGTCCTGACCCTGGAGCGCATCGAGCAGCAGTTCGGCGTGTCCCGCACGGTGGCCCGCGAGGCGGTGCGGGTGCTGGAGTCGATCCAGCTCGTGGTCACCAGGCCCCGGACCGGCGTGACAGTCACCCCGACCGAGCGCTGGAACGTCTTCGACCCGCAGCTCATCCGGTGGCGCCTGGCGGGCAAGGGCCGCGACGCGCAGCTCAGGTCGCTGACCGCGCTGCGCGCCGCGGTGGAACCCGCGGCGGCGGCGCTGGCGGCCACCAACGCCACCGCCGAGCACCGCGCCCGCCTCGCCGAGCTGGGCCCGCTGATGCGCACCACCGGCCGGGCCGGTGACCTGGACACCTTCCTCGACCTCGACATCGAGTTCCACGGCCTGGTCCTGCTGGCCTCGGGCAACGAGATGTTCGCCGGGCTCTCCGACGTCGTGGCCGAGGTGCTCACCGGCCGCACCGTGCACCACCTCATGCCCCACCGTCCCGAGGAGAAGGCGCTGCGCCTGCACGCCCTGGTCGCCTCCTCCATCGTGGCAGGCGACGCCGACGTGGCCGAGGTGGCGATGCGCGGCATCGTCGCCGAGGTGGTCGAAGCCGTCACCGATCCGGACCCGCGCCACTAGGCGACCGCGCTCAGCAGCAGGACGATCACGAAGCCGATCCCGCCCAGCAGCGTCTCCAGCACCGTCCAGGTCTTGAGCGTGGTCTTGAGGTCCATGCCCAGGAAGCGGCCGACGAGCCAGAAGCCGGAGTCGTTGACGTGCGACAGGACGGTCGCACCGCAGGCGATGGCGATCACCAGCAGCGCACGGTAGAGGGGAGAGAGCCCCTCGGTCGCCGCGACCGTCGGCGCGATGAGTCCCGCGGTCGTGGTGATCGCGACGGTGGCCGAGCCCTGCGCGACCCGCAGCGCGGTGGAGATCACGAAGGCGGCCACGATCAGCGGCAGGCCGATGGCGCTGAGGCTCTCCGACAGCGCGCCGCCGATGCCGCTGGCGCGCAGCACGCCACCGAACATGCCGCCCGCGCCGGTGATCAGGATGATCGCGCAGACCGGCGCCAGCGCGCCGTTGACGATCTGCTCGACGTCGGCCCTGGAACGGCCCCGGCCGAGGACGATGACGCTGACGATCGCGGTGGCAAGGAGGGCGACCGGGGTCTCGCCGACCATCTGCAGCACCTGCACCCAGGTCTGCTCGGAGTCGACGACGCCGGCGGTGCCGAGGGTTTCCAGCCCGGTGTTGAGGAAGATCAGCACCAGTGGGAGCAGCAGGACGCCGATGACGGTGCCGAACTTCGGCAGCGGTGCCCGCGAGGTGCTCTCGGAGTTCTCGGCCTCGGAGTCGGAGTCGGACAGGTCCGGGACCGGCACGTCGATCCGGCGGCCGGTGAACTTGGCGAACAGGTAGGCGCCGAGGTACCAGGACGGGATCGCCACGCCCAGGCCGACCAGCATCACCACGCCCATGTCCGCGCCGACCAGCTCGGCGGCGGCGACGGGACCCGGGTGCGGCGGGACGAAGGCGTGCATCGCGGCGAAGCCGCCCGCGGCGGGCAGCGCGTACAGCAGCACCGAGCCGCCGAAGCGCCTGGCCACGCTGAAGATGATCGGCAGGAACACCACGAAGGCGGCGTCGAAGAAGATCGGGAAGCCGAAGATCAGCGAGGCGACCCCGAGCGCCAGCGGCGCCCGGCCCGGCCCGAAACGGCTGATCAGGGTGTTGGCCAGCACCCGAGCGCCACCGGTGACCTCCAGCAGCCGTCCGATCATGGCGCCGAGCCCGACCAGCAGGCCGACTGTCCCGAGCGTGCTGCCGAAGCCGTCGAGGAGGGTGTCGACCAGCTCGTCCAGCGGAATCCTGGTGGCCAGACCCACCAGCAGGCTCACCAGCACGAGCGAGATGAAGGCGTGCAGGCGGAACTTCATGATCAGCAGTAGCAGCAGACCGACCGCGCCTGCGGCTATGAGAAGCAGCGGGCCCACGCCGTAGGCCGGTTGCATCGTTTCCACGTTGTGGCTCCTCGTCTTTGAGGGGGTGGGACGACGGTTGCCGGTACTTTGCCTCAATGGTCATACGATTACAACACCGGGTCTCCTGTGACGTGGGGCACGCGGAGCAGTGATCAACTTCGCGCCTTCCTGGGACTTCCGGAGCGTGCTGGCGGGCGCAGCCGCTTGGTCGTGCGCGGGGTCCACGGCTCGGGTGGACGCGGAGCAGGCCGGCCTGGCGGTCGCGGAGTTGGTCGCCGCTGACCAGTGCACTGGCTACGGGTCGACAGTGCGGCGGGAGCCGCTGTTTCGGTGAGCGCGGGCTCGGGCGCCGTCGCTTCGATCACCGAGAGTACGCAGGTGATCACCTGCTGTTTTGGCTCTGCTCATCGAATTGACTAATCTTGCCGGTGACTACAACGTTCGCGGCGCTGTGCGGTTCGAGGAGAAAAGAGACATGACAGGGCAGTGGTTCGTCCGCTACGTGGCGATCGGTGACAGCCAGACCGAGGGACTCCACGACGGCGACGAGCGCTCCGGCTACCGGGGCTGGGCGGACCGGCTCGCCGAGCACCTGAGCGAGCTGAACCCGCGGCTGCGCTACGCGAACCTGGCGGTGCGGGGCAGCCTGGCCCGCCAGGTCCGGGCCGGCCAGTTGCCCGCGGCCCTGGAACTGGGACCCGACCTGGTCACCGTGTGCGCCGGGATGAACGACGTGATCCGGCCGCGCTTCGACGCCGACCGCGTGTGCGGCGAGCTGGACGAGGTCGTGGCCGCCCTGGCCGCGCGCGGGGTGCGCGTGGTCATCACGACGTTCCCCGACATCGGCAAGCTCATGCCGATCGCGCGGCGGCTGGTGCCGCGGGTCATCGCGCTCAACGCCGGGATCCGGGAGTCGGCCGCCCGCCACGGCGCCACGCTGGTCGACGCGTTCCCGCACGCCGCGATCGCCGACCAGCGGCTCTACAGCGCCGACCGACTGCACGCCAACGCCGAGGGCCACGCGCGGATCGCGGCGGCCGTGGCGCACGCGCTGGAGCTGCCCGGCTTCGACGACGGCTGGACCGCCCCGTTGGCCCCCGCGCCCCCGCGCCCGTGGTGGTCGAACGCGCGGACGGAGGTGAGCTGGCTCGGCGGGTGCGTCGGCCCCTGGATCGGGCGCGGGCTGCTCGGCGCGTCGTCGGGCAACCGCCGGACCGCGAAGCGGCCGCTGCTCGCCCCGGTGGCCGTGCGCGGGGACCGCGAGCTCAGCGGGCGGTGAGGGCGGCGTACATCGGCGCCATGGCGTCGAGGAGCGCGTCCGGCACGACCGGTTCGGCGGTCTCCGGCCAGGATGCTTCGAACTCGCCGATCTCGAGGCCGACCAGCTCGCCCTCGGCCACGACGTCCGAGACCGCGTGCAGGTCCGCCAGCGACAGCCCGCCGGGAACGCGGTAGTCGGTCGGCACGATCCCGGGTTCGAGCACGTCGCAGTCGAGGTGGAAGTACACCGGCCGGCCCGCGATCGCCGCCCGCAGCTCGTCGGCGAGGTCCGGCCCCGGCGGCACGGAGCGGACCGCCCCGGCGTCGATGAGCGCCCGCTCCGGCGGGTCGACGTCGCGCGCTCCGCCGAGCACGATGTTGTCCAGCCGTAAACCGCCGCCCAGTCCGGAGTCCCACAGCCCGGCCGCGCCGGAGAGCGCCATGCCCCCGAGGTAGCCGGTCGTCGTGTTGTCCGGAGTGTTGAGGTCGGCGTGCCCGTCGAACCAGACCACGCAGGCGTCCGGCCGGTGCCGGGCGACGACGGGCAGCGTCGCGAGCGCGACGCTGCACCGGCTCAGCGCGGTCAGCGGCGCGAGCCCGCCCGACATCAGCCGCTCGTAGGCGCCGGACATCTCGCGCAGCGCGGGCAGGGCGGCGTCGAGCTCGGTGCGCCAGTCGGTGTTAAGCGCCGGTTCCGGCGAGCCGACGTGGCCGGCCGGCAGTCCGAACCGTTCGGACAGTCCGCGTGCGACCGCCACCGAACCGCGCATGGCGAGGTCGTTGTGGTCACCGGCGCGGCCTCGGAACACCGTCAATGCCACCCGCTCGTTCCCGGCCTGCGGCACCGGCTTCTCAGGATCGCGGGTGAGCACTTCGGACGTCCTCCACTGGTTCGGCGTGTGCGGCGGACATGCCGCTACGAGCCGGAAAGTATCACCGGTCGCCGAGTGGCGGCCAACGAATTCCGCCGTCCTAGCGCCGGATCAGCGGTGCGACCACTTCGGCCCGGTTGGTCCACACGTAGCCGGTGAACTCCTCCGGCACGCGCCGCAGCGACTCCGGGGTGTCGAAACCCTCGGAGAAGCCGCCGGAACCCGCGACCAGCACCACCCGGCTTCCGACCGATTCCATGCGTTCGGTGAACTTCGACGGCCAGCCCCACAACCACGGGGCATAGCCCTCGGGGACGTGCAGTTCGGTGTTCGCGCACGCGCCGGGAGCGGCTCCGGTCCAGCCGACCGCCTCGTAGCTCAGCAGGCAGTCCTTCATGATGGCCTTCGACATCGTCCGCACCCGCGGCAGCCGTTCCCGCACGACCCGCACCGGGGCATCCCCGCCGTAGACGGCGATCTCGGCCAGGCGTGGTGGGTCCAGCGCCGACAGGCGCCGGGCAAGCGCCTCGCCTTCGGCGGGGTCGTCGCTCTTGACGTGGATCAGCAGCGGCTCGTGCGGGAACTCGGCGAGCACCTCGTCCAGCGACGGCATCAGCCCCTCGCCCTTGCCCCGGAACGGGAAGGTCCGCCCGCCGTCGGCGGTGTAGCCGTACCCGACGTCGAGCCCGCGCAGCTCGGCCATGGTGAAGTCGCGCGTGGTGCCGGTGGCCTCGGTGCGGCAGTCCACCTCCCAGTCGTGGAACACCGCGAACTGACCGTCCCTGGTGATGTGCACGTCGAGCTCGACGAGGTCCGCGCCCGCGTCGAAAGCCGCGCGCATGCTCGGGATCGTGTTCTCCAGGTAGCCGTGCGGCGGCGGCGCGATCCGCTCGGCGGTGCACGTGTCGTTCTCCACGCCCTCCGTGCTGAACGTCTGCGCGAGACCGCGGTGCGCCAGCACGCGCGGCCGCTGGTCGGACGGCGCGGCGAGCAGGGACGTGTTGTTGAGGTAGGCGAATCCTGCCAGGAGCCCCAGGACGGCGGCGAGCGCGTAGCGCTTCTTGCGCAGGCGCGGGCGTTTCACGGGCATGGGGGCCATTGTCGCCGTCACATCAGACGCGCGAGCACCCGGAGCGGCAGGAAACGCATGAGCACGGACAACGCCGACCACGGCCACGGCGGCACGCACGCCCGGACCGGTTCGCGGTCGATCGCGCGGACCAGCGAGCGGCAGCCCTTCTCCAGCGGCGCCACCATGAAACCGCCCCCGGCCCTGGCGTTCATCTCGGTGCGGATGTAACCGGGGTAGATGGTGCTGACCTTGACCTGCCGCAGAGGTCCGCGCATCGTCTCGGCGCGCACGCCCTCGCCGAGCGCGGCCAGACCGGCCTTGGTCGCGGCGTAGGTGGTGGCGTTGCGCGGCATCCCGCGCCAGGCGCTCATCGAGGAGATCAGCACCAGGTGCCCGGCGCGCTGCTCGCGGAACGCCTCCATCGCGGCCTCCACCTGGGCGAGCGCGGCGACGAAGTTGGTCTCGGCGGTCTGGCGGTTGGCCTCGAAGAAGCCCGTTCCCAGCGGTTTTCCCTTGCCCAGTCCGGCGTTGACGATGACGCGGTCCAGCGATCCGAGCCGGTCGCGGAAGTCGCGGAAGGCGGCGAAGACGTCGTCGTGGTCGTTGACGTCGAGCCGCCGGGTCACCACGGTGATCCGCGGGTGGTCGGCGGTGAGCTCGTCGCGCAGCCGGTCGAGGGGCTCGGTACGGCGGGCGCACAGCGCGAGGTCGTGGCCCTTGGCCGCGTACTCCCGCGCCATGCCCATGCCCAGCCCGGCACTGGCCCCGGTGATCACGATGTTCTTGCGCATGCCATTCCTCCGAACTACCGACCTACTGGTCGGTAGCAGAGCATGGCACGGTCGCCGGCTCGCGGCCAGCCTGCCTGTAGGGCCTCAAATCTGATGTCCAATTCTCGGTTCTGATGTCCACTGTCTGTCCGAATGGACATCGGGCTGAGAATTCGGCGATGGGTCGCTGGATCGGGTGATCGCGATCTTCGTGTGTTCACGAGTCATGGTCTTGGTGCCATACCGTCTGGGCTGCGCGCTTCCGTAGGTCTTCGGTGCCAGTGTGCGGGATTTCCCAGCGCGTAATCAGTCTCCTTGTCGCGCGTCGGCGTGGCCGGCTAGCCGGCTGGCCAGTGCTCGCACCAGGTCGCGGAGGGCGTCGGGTTGTTCGACGACGAACGGCCGATCGAGGGCTGCGAGCAGGGGTGGTATCCATTCGAGCCGTTGTGCTCGTATCCGGGCCCGCACCCAGGAAGTGCCGGGATCGATCTCCTCCAGTTTGGCGACGGACGGTGGGAAGACGGAGCGGATCTGTTCGGGCGTCGATCGAATCCGCACGGACACCTCGTGCTGGTACGGCGTCTCGGCGATCGCGGTCAGCACCCGCTGGGCGGGGTCGAATCCGACTGGTACGTCGAACGTTCCAACGCGCATCTCGACGGTCGTGATCCGGTCGACGCGGAACGTGCGCACCTGCCCGCTGGCGGAGTCGAAGCCGGTCAGGTACCACCGCCCGGAGTGGGCCACGACCCCGTACGGATGGACGACGCGTTCGCTGGCACCGCCGTGGCCGGCGATGTAGCCAAGATCCACCGGGCGACGATCCCGCGCCGCCTCCGCGACGGTGAGCAGGACCTCGGCTTCCGCCGTGAGCGCCGATCGTGCGGGCGCTGTGAAGTCGGCGATCTCCAGCAGCGCGTCGAGCCGGCGGCCAAGAGCTTCGGGTAGCACTCGGCGGACTTTCGCGACCGCGCTCTCGGCGGCCGCGACCGAGGTGCTGAGCAACCCGGCGCGCCGGCCCGCGACCAGACCGAGCAGGACAGCGAGTGCCTCCTCGTCGGTGAGCATCAGTGGAGGCATCCGATAGCCCGGGGACAGGCGGTACCCGCCGTGCCGCCCGCGCACCGAGCGGACCGGGATGTCCAGGTCGAGGAGGTGACCGACGTAGCGGCGGACGGTGCGCTCGTCCACGTCGAGTCGCTCGGCGAGCTCGGCGACGGTCCAGGTGCCTCCGCGCTGGAGGATCTCCAGCAATGCCAGTACACGGGCAATTGGCCGAGTCACGCACAGGATCGTCCCAATACCGGGCGGATCCTGTCCACTATTACCCCTAGCGTGTCCGGTGTCCCCTCGGAGGACGGGGTCAGAACCGCCCTCCAGCGCAGAAAGGATCCACCGTGCAGCTTGTCTCTGTCCGCGTCATCACCAACGACGTCGTCCGTCTTGTCGAGTTCTACGAGCAGGTGACCGGCCTCGATGCGCGGCGGCCCGCCGAGCAGTTCGCCGAGTTCGTAGGCCCGTCGTGCACGTTGGCCATCGGCAGTGCCGAGACGATGGCGCTGTTCAGTGCCGGGGCGGCCGTACCCGAGTCGAACCGGACCGCGATCCTCGAGTTCCTCGTCGAGGACGTCGACCGAGAGTACGAACGGCTGACGAGCATGGCTGTCGCCCCCGAGATCGTGCAGAAGCCGACCACGATGCCGTGGGGAAACCGCTCTCTGCTGTTTCGCGACCCCGACGGCAACCTGGTCAACTTCTTCACCCCGCTTACCGACGGGGCCCGCGCAAGACTCGCCCGCTGACCGGCCCTAACAGCGGCCGGACGGTCGACGCCGAGGAAATGCCAAGAGCTTGAGACTGATCTTGGTTAAATCGGTTTGAGACAACCGCGAGAACCGCAGGTCGAACAAGATCAAGATGTCACGCGGTTTGAGCTCCTACACTGCCCTGGACGTCGCCGGACTCGGGACGAAATGCCCGGGAAGCCGACCCGGCGAGCGGGCAGGGTGGGCGTCGGGGCCGCGCCCGCCGGGCGGCCCCGACGGTGTTCGCCGAGGCTGGGAGACCTGATGGGCGTGATCACGACCAAGGACGGCACCGAGATCTTCTACAAGGACTGGGGTTCGGGGCGTCCCGTCGTCTTCAGCCACGGCTGGCCCCTCAGCGCCGACGCCTGGGACGACCAGATGGTGCTGGTGGCCTCGCGCGGCTTCCGGGCCATCGCCCACGACCGCAGGGGGCACGGGCGCTCGGAGCAGCCGTGGAGCGGCAACGACATGGACACCTACGCCGACGACCTGGCGGCGCTGCTCGACGTGCTCGCCCTGGAGAACGCGGTGCTGGTCGGCCACTCGACCGGCGGCGGCGAGGTGACCCGCTACATCGGCCGCCACGGCACCGCCCGCGTGGCCGGGGCGGTGCTGCTGAGCGCGGTCCCGCCGCTGATGCTGCGCACCGAGCACAACCCCGGCGGCCTGCCGATCGATGTCTTCGACGAGATGCGCACGGGCGTCGCCGCCGACCGGTCGCAGTTCTACCGCGACCTCAGCGAACCGTTCTACGGCGCGAACCGGCCCGGCTCGGCGGTCTCGCAGGGCCTGCGCGAGGCGTTCTGGCTGATGAGCATGCAGGTCGGGCTCAACGCCGCGCTGGAGTGCATCAGGGCGTTCTCCGAGACCGACTTCACCGACGACCTGCGCAGGATCGACGTCCCGACGCTGATCTTGCACGGCGACGACGACCAGATCGTGCCCATCGACGCCTCCGCGCGGAAGTCGGCCGAACTGGTCCGCGGCGCGACCCTGAAGGTCTACCCCGGCGCCTCGCACGGGCTCGCCGCCACGCCGGAGTACAAGGACGCGTTCAACTCCGACCTGCTGGAGTTCATCTCCTTCTAGTGTCGTGAGTCGTTAATTCGTTGGCAGTAGGCTGCGAGGGTTTGGAAGATTTCGTCGGCGGTCTTGGTCCAGACGAAGGGTGTGGGGTCGGCGTTCCAGGATTCGATCCAGGCGCGGACGTCTGCTTCGAGTTCGGTGACGCTGCGGTGGGCGGATCGGCGGAGTTTGCGGTTGGTCAGCTCGGCGAACCACCGTTCGACGAGGTTGAGCCAGGAGGCGCTCGTGGGGGTGAAGTGCACGTGGAAGCGCGGGTGGCGCAACAACCATTTCTTGATCACGGGTGTCTTGTGCGTCGCGTAGTTATCACAGATCAGGTGCAAGTCCAGTTCGGCGGGAGTGTTCTTGTCGATGGTCTTCAGGAATTTCAGGAACTCCTGATGGCGGTGCCGCCGGTAGTGCTGGCTGATGATGGATCCGGTGGCCACGTCCAGGGCGGCGAACAGGCTGGTGGTGCCGTGCCGGACATAGTCGTGGGTCATGCGCGCCGGGGTGGTGGGCATGACCGGCAGGATCGGCGCGGTGCGATCCAGAGCCTGTATCTGGGATTTCTCATCGACGCAGAGGACCAGGGCGTTTTCCGGTGGGTCCAGGTAGAGGCCGACGACGTCTCGGACCTTTTCCACGAACAGCGGATCGGTGCTGAGCTTCCAGGTCTGCACCAGGTGCGGCTTGAGCTCAAAAGCCCGCCAGATCCGGGAAATCGCCGTCTGCGACATCCCGACCGCGTTCGCCATCGAACGAGTCGACCAATGCGAGTCCTCGTTCGGCGGCGCCTCCTCCAGTGTCTTGGCGATCACGGTTTCGACCTGTTGGTCAGTGATCGTGCGCGGGGCACCCGGCCGGGGCTCGTCCGACAATCCCTCCAGGCGATCAGCGACAAAGCGGCGGCGCCACTTCGTCACCGTCGGAGGGGAAATCTGCAACTGCCGCGAGACGTCCATGTTGGACACTCCCTCGGCGCAGGCGAGCACGATCCGTGCCCGCAACGCCAACGCCTGCGCGGTTTTCGGGCGACGCGCCCACCTCTGAAGCGTCTCCCGTTCAGCGTCCGTCAACGCCAAATCGGGCAAACGCGGACCTCTACGACCCATCACCAAAACATACAACAAACTTCCAACTCAGGACACTAGGGCCGGTATCGCTGGGGTCGGCATCGCGCTGGTGCTCGCCGCCGGCCGCTGTGGACGGCTCCTCAGCCACGGCGTCCTGAGGCTGCTCCGGAGCGGGCCACGGGCGAGTGACACGGCGGCGGCGGTGCAACCGATCCGCGCGGTCGGTGTTCTCCTGGAACATGGGTGACATGCCAGCCGAGCCGGACGACTCCGGCGAGGTCCTCGCCGCGCTCGCCGACGACCTGGACGAGGGCTTCGCCGTGCTCGTGCGCGCCTACTCGCGGACGGTGTACTCGGTCGCGTACCGGCTGTGCGGCCGGGACACCGACGCCGAGGACCTCGCGGCCGAGTCGCTGCTGCGCGCGTACCGGTCGCTGCGCGGCTACGACCGCGACCGCATCCTGCGGTTGTCGCTGCGCTCGTGGCTGGTCACGATCGTGCTCAACGCGTGGCGCAACCTCCTGCGCGACGCGGGCAGACGGCCGGGGCAGGTGCCGATGGCCGAGCTCCCGGAGCGGTCGGTCGCAGGCCCCAGCGTCGAGGAGCAGGTGGAACGCCTGGAGACCCGCGACGAGCTGGGCGCGCTGGTGGCGCGGCTGCCGGAGAGCCAGCGGATCGCGGTCGTGCTGCGCCACGTCGTGGGCATGCCGATCGCGGAGGTGGCCGCGGCGATGGACTGCCCGGAGGGGACGGCGAAGTCGCACGTCTCACGGGGTCTGCGGCGCATCCGCGAGGACTACACCGCCGCCGCGCGTCCCGCGGCGGCGGCCGGAGGGAGGAGTACCCGATGAGGGTCAACAGGCACAGTTCACTGGAGGCGGCGCTGGCCGATCTCCTCGACGAGCCGCCCAGGCCGCTCGCGGACCGGATCTTCGCCGAGTGGACGCGGGCGCGCAGCCGGTTCGGGCCGGTCGACGTGGCGTTCAACCGCCACGGCGTCATGTTCGTCCGCACCGCGGAGTCCGAGCAGGACGACGCTGAGTTCCGGGAGGCGTTCCGGCAGGTGTTCGAACAGCCGTTGCGGCGCGCCGAGCGCGAGCCCACCGGGATGCTCACGGCTCTGCGCCGCAACCGGACCAGGTCGATCCAGGTCGACCTGCGGCACCTGCCGGACTTCGACCAGGAGGTGCTGCGGGCGACCCGGCTCATCCCGGCGGGCCAGACCCGTCCGAGCGCCTGGGTGGCCCGGGAGGTCGGCCGCCCAGAGCGGGCACCCGCGGTGGACGTGGTGCTGGCGCGCAACCCGGTCCCGGTCGTCGTCCCGTGCCACCGCGTGACCCGCGGCGAGAGCGGCGAGCACGTGTTCGGCGCGCGGGCACAGGAACGCATGCTGCGGTCGGAGGAGGTCAACCTCGACGAGGTCCGGGAGCTCGCCGAGTCCGGCGTCCACTACCTCGGCAGCGACACCACCAACATCGTGTGCTTCCCGACCTGCCACAACGCCAGGCGGATCAGCGCCGCCCACCGGCGCGGCTTCGGTACCGTCGAGGCGGCCGAAAAGGCCGGGTACCGGCCGTGCAGGCACTGCCGTCCGGTCGAGATGGCATCGTGACCGGCGCGGAGGTCGGCAAGGTGGTCGAGCTGCTGCGCGAGCTGGAGGCGACCCTGGTCAACATCGGGCACGGGCGGGACGCGGGCTCGGCCGAGCGGGCGGCCCGGTTCGTCCGCGCGTGGAGCGCGGCGGGCGGCGAGATCGGCGCGGTCGTGTCGTGGCCCGCCCGCGCCGCTTCCTGGCTGAAGCCGGCGTGCCGGCTGGTCGCCGGAGGGCCGGATGCCTGGGTGGTGGCCGACGAGCCGACCGGCTGGACCGGATTCGGCCGCAGACTGGCGGCCGTCGGTGGCTGGCGGCCGGACCGCACGGTCGCCTTCGCCGGGCTCGCCGATCCGCTCCTGCCGGCAGCGGTCGGAGCCGCGGCCACCGACGGTATGAGAGGGGCCGCATCGGACGGTTCGGGCTGGATGTTCGCCGACGGCCGACTCATCTCCCGAGGTACCGGGGGAGGGACGGTGACGCCATGGAGATGATTCCCCGGCCGCGCACCGAACTGGCACCGGGCGCGGTCCACGTACCGGACTGGCTGGATCCAGGACAGCAGCGGATGCTCGTCCGGGCCTGCCGGGAATGGGCGACCGGCCCCGCAGGCATGCGGGCCGCCCGCATGCCCAACGGGGCCGTCATGTCCGCGCGGACCGTCTGCCTGGGCTGGCACTGGTATCCGTACCGGTACTCGCGGACGCTCGACGACCAGGACGGCTCGCCGGTCAAGCCGTTCCCGTCCTGGCTCGGAGATCTCGGCAGGCGAGCGGTCGCCGACGCCTACGGTGACGACTTCGACGCGGCGGACTACCGACCCGACGTCGCGCTGATCAACTACTACGACGACTCGGCGCGGATGGGGCTGCACCAGGACAAGGACGAGCGCGCGCCGGATCCGGTGGTCTCGCTCAGCCTGGGCGACACAGGCATGTTCCGCCTCGGCAACACCGAGAACCGCAACCGGCCGTGGACCGACGTCGAGCTCTGCTCGGGAGACCTGCTGGTGTTCGGCGGCCCCTCGCGGATGGCCTACCACGGCGTGCTGCGAATCCTGCCCGGTACCCGCGAGCCGGACATCGGGCTCGACCGCGGCAGGCTGAACATCACGATGCGGGTGTCCGGTTTGGACTGACGGTCTTGTCGGCGGTCCCGCGCGAAGATCCGCATCGCTCTGGCCAAACTCGCCGCGTCAACTTCCCCAGAACTGCAACCGGTTCCGCTCATCGGTGTTCTTCATGGTGTGGGCGCGATGCTCACCTCCGCCGCCACAACGGCGGAGAAATTCCACAGGAGTACACGATGGATCTGAACCTCTCCGGCCGGGTCGCGGTGGTGACCGGCGCTTCCAAGGGCATCGGACTCGCGGTGACCCGCACGCTGCTGGCCGAGGGCGCCCGCGTGGTGGCCACCTCCCGGAAACCTTCCCAGGAGCTCGACGAACTCGCCGGTCCCGACCTGGTGCACTTCCCCGCCGACCTGATGGACCCGGAGGCACCGGCCGCGCTCATCGCGCACGCGGTGGAGGTCTTCGGAGGACTCGACATCCTGGTCAACAACGCGGGCGGCCCGCCTCCGGGCGTCACCCTGCCCAGGGGCTCGTTCATGGACGCGACCGACGAGCAGTGGCGGATGATGTTCGAGCTCAACCTCTTCTCGGTGGTCCGCGCGATCAGGGCGGCGATTCCGGCGATGCTGGCGCGGGGCGGTGGCTCGATCGTCAACGTCTCCTCCGGCAACGCGCGCCAGCCGTCCCCGATCAACGTCGACTACGGCGCCGCCAAGGCGGGTGTGAACAACCTGACCAAGGTGCTGGCGGGCGAGTACGGCCCGCAGGGCCTCCGCGTGAACACGGTCTCGCCGGGGCCGGTGCGCACTCCCTTGTGGACCGAAGAGGGCGGTGTCGCCGACCTGATCGCCGCGCAGGCGGGAATCGACCGCGAGAGCGTCCTGTCCTCGGTCGTGCCGGAGATGATGAAGCTGGCCACCGGGCGGCTCGCCGATCCGCAGGAGGTAGCCGACGCGGTGGTGCTGCTCGCCTCGCCCCGCTCGGGCAGCACCACAGGTGCCGACTTAGCCGTCGATTCGGGCTTCCTCAAAGAGGTGTGAGGTCACCTCGGAGGCTCGCGAGCGCACGACAGAAGGCTGATCGGGGGCAGGGAGAGAGGAGCGTGAAGAACGACGGGCGGGTGAAGACGCTCGGATCCTGTCGACGCAGCCGCTGGGAGCTGGGCAGGGCAGTGGTGGCACGGGCAAAACGCCGTGTGATGGGTGCCATGTCGGGCACCCATCACGCGGACCCCCAGTGATCAATCGACGTGATGCGCGTCAGCCGGTCCTGACGTGACGTGTGTCAGCCATTTCCTGACGCGATGTCCGTCAGTCGCTTCCTGACGCGGTATTCGTCAGCGGGTTCCTGATGTGATGTGCGTCAGCCGGTTCCTGATGCGAGTTGGGTCAGTTGGTCCCTGGCACAGCGGAGGTCAGAGACCAACTGACGTGGCTTGCCTCGGATCAGTCGACGTGGTGGCCGTTGAGGTCGCGGCCTGTGGGTTGGAACGGCGTCTCCACGGGGTCGCCGTGTGGCCGGACGACGTGTCCGTTCTCCGCCTCGTCCTGTTGGGCACCGTTGCCCGCATGGGAACCACCGCCGCCCGCGGACACGGTGTCGCCGGCGGGGTCCGTCCCGTCGGGGTCCACAGTGGAGTCCGGCCCGGAGTCCCGGTCAGTGTCGGGAGTGGCAGGGGAGGGGTGGTCGAACCGGCGCCGGATCTCCGCGGCCTCCTCGGGCTTGCCCGCCGTATCGACGAGCTTGGCGAACCGGTTCGCCAGCAGCGCGCCGCGGTCGCTGTCCGGATCGAGGTCCAGCGCCGTCATCAGGTCGGCCAGCAGGTCGGTGGTGTTGCGGTGCTCGGCCTCCGGGAAGTGCACCGTGAAGTCGGAGAACGCGCCGTCGGGGAAGGCGTGGTAGCCGTTGCCGCTCGCGGAACCGGTACTGGAGCCCGAACCGGCACCGGACCCGAATCCGGCACCGGAGCCTGAAGCGGCGTCCGCCGCGTACTGCTCGGACGCCAGCCTCAGGTACAGGTCGGGGACGTCGGTGCCGGTCGCGGCAGCGGAAAGCTTCGCCAGCGGCCCGATCAGCTTGACCGCCTGCTCCACCTGCGTCTCGTTGTTGGCCAGCCACCACACCAGGGCGCTGCCCGGGTTCTTGAGCACGTCGTCGCTGAGGTACGTGCGCTTGTTGCGCTCGTGGTTGCGCTCGTGCTCCCACACCTCCTCGTCCTTGCGGACGTCGGAGAGCTTGCGCAGGCGCCGCAGGTCGGCCTCCGACAGCGTCAGCGCGACGTTGTTGGCCATGCTCTCGACCCGACCGGTCTCGTCGCGCAGCACGGTACCCAGCACCGCGTTGAGCTTGTGCTGCACGACGGTCCGCCGCTCCGGCGTGCCCTGGGCGGTGATGTCCCTGGCCCGGCTGAGGACCGAGTCGATGGCCAGCCCGCCCGGGTTGGCGTGCGGTATGCCCGGTGGGTTCGGCACCGGTCGCCACCAGACCGTGGCGGAGAACAGGAAGTCGTAGTCGGCGACCGAGCTGGGCAGCGCCACCTCGGTCACGTCCTCCTGCTGGTACGGCAGCGGCGCCGGCTGCTCGACCGGTGCGGGATGCTCGGTGACGGTGTCCAGCTCCCGCTGCATCCGGCGCTGGTTGTTCTGGTCGATGAGCTTCCTGGCGACGAGGTACGGAATCGTCAGCAGCGCCAGGGTGATCAGCGCCCACAGCCAGCCGTTCATCCCCGTGCCGACGGCGATGCCGGTCGGGACCAGCACGCAGGCCGCGGTGATGAACGCGACCAGGACCTTGTTCTCGGAGTTCATCGTTGCATCTCCTGACTGCCTTCGGTGGTTGACTCGTCTGCTTCGAAGCCCTGCGCGCGGTCGATCCGGCGCAGCAGCGAGTCGCGCGTCGCCGCACGCGCCGGGTCCTCGTGCGCCCAGTCGCGGGCCGTCACGTAGAGACCGCCGAGCGCGTCGCCGTCGTCGCGGGAGGCCTCCACGAGGATGTCGAGCGGGCGCGCGTCGGAGACGGAGGAGTCCAGCCAGGCCCGCGCGCCGTCGCCCCACACGTCCCTGCCTCGGCCGGACAGCACCGAACCCCAGCCCTTCACGAGCTGCGCCCGCACTGTCGTGTCGCCGAGCAGCCGCCGGTCCGCCCGCATCCGATCGGTGAACGGCGGGGAAGCCACCAGCTCCAGGAACAGACCGGCATCGGTGCCGTTCCAGTGCGGCGAAGCCTGTTCGCCGGCGAGACGGTCGAGCAGGCGGCGCAGCTGCCGCCGGTCCCGCTCGACCAGTCCGAGGAGCGCATCGCGCGCCGCCGCACGCACGACCCCGCGCCCGCGCCTGGCGAGATGGTGCAGGCGGACCAGCGCCTGGTCCGGATGGTCCGGCGCGAGCACATCCGCGCAGACCTGGACCACCACGAGCGCGAGGTCCTGCGGCAGGCTCTGATCGCGGGACCAGCTGTAGATCTGGCTCCGGAAGTGCCCGCCGTGCTCCTCGTGCCGCAGCCCCAGCGTCAGCGCCTCGGCGGCCAGCGGCAGGTGCGGGGAAGGACGCCCGCTCTCGGTCCGCTCCGCCCAGCGCTCGACCAGGTGCACCAGGTCGTCGGGTCGCCCCACCCGCAGGGCGTGCGCGGCGAAGCGCGGCACCAGGGCGCCGCGGTCGGCCTCGCCGAGCAGCCGCAGTCGCACCAGCTTGTCGATCCACGTCCGGTACGACAGCCGCAGATCCGGGAAGTTGTTCCAGAAGTGGGTGAGCACCGCCTCGTCGTAGGCCAGCGTGTCGAAGCGGACGCGCTGGTCGCGGTCCACGCCGACGCCGATGTCGGTCAGCCGTTCGGCCAGGTCGGCCTGCTCCAGCGCCGGGGTGCCGTCCGGCGTGTGCCCCACGACGGAGAGCAGCAGCGTGGCGGCGTGGAAGACCGCGTCCGAGCGGCAGCCGGTGAGCATCGCGGTCGACAGCAGCAGGGCACGCGACCAGGCGTCGCGCTTGTCCCTGACCCGCGCCGCGACTTCCGCACCGCGCTCCTTGCGGGCGTTGATGGCCTGGGTGAGCCAGGAGGAGAATCCGCCGCCGCGGTCGGCTTCGGAAGCGAGCCGGGTGAGCCTCGACAGCTCCCGCAGCTCGCGCATCGCCGCCGAGGCGAGGTAGTCGGCGAGCTCGGGCATGCCGAGATCGCCTTCGCGGAAGTCGATGCCGTCTGCTCGCAGGTGCTGCTTGAGCACCCGCGACCCGTTCGGCCGCCCGATACCGACGACGAGGTCGCCGAACTCGTCGCGCAACAGGTGCTCGTGGTGGCGGGGAAGCACGGCCACCAGCCGCGCCTCGTGCTGCTCCAGCGCCGCCCGCACCGAGCCGAGTTCCGGTTGGACCGAACGGAAGCGGGCCTCGTCGGTGGCCGCCAGGTCGAGCAGGTACCGGCCGCCTGCGGCGATCTGGGCGGACAGCGAGATCTCCGGATCGTCGTGCAGCTCCTCGAACCTGCCGCCGTCGGGCCCCAGGTCGTGCAGCAGCATCTTCGCCGCGGCCCGTCGTCCGGTGCCGGGATCACCGGTCAGCAGCACCATGCCCGGTCGGGTCAGCCGTTCGGTCGCCGCACCGAAGTCGCGGGGCGGGACGAACCGCTGGGCCAGCCGGCGCAGATCGTCCTCCGCCACCAGCATCAGGTCCCTGCCCTGCCTTGTCAGGCGGCCGGACTCGCGGTCCAGGTAGTAGTTGATGTGGTTGGTCTGGTCACCGCTGCCGGCGGTGACCGGCCCGGTCGCGGTTTCGATCCACGTCGTCATCGCCGGTCCTCGCCGCCGTCGCCGAAGCGCTGGCGGATCCTGCCCTTGTTGTTCGCGACGTGGTTGACGCCGTCGCCCGACGAGTGCGTGGAGTTGTTGTACTGGTTGCCGCTACCGGTGTGCAACGGTCCGTCCGCCCTGTCGATGTAGGTGCCGATGTTCCCGGCGACGTTGCCGATCCCGCCGCTCTGGTTGTTGTGGTAGACGTCGGCCTGCACCACCCAGCCGGTCACGTTGCCCACGCTGTTGTAGGTGTTGCCCGCCGCGGCCGGCTTCGGTGCCTCCTTGCCGCTCCTGTCGACCAGACCGGGAACCAGCTCCGAGAGCTTCGCGGCGATCTGCGCCAGGTCCGCTTCGGAGTTGCGCAGGTCCAGCCGCCGGTACTGGCAGTCGGCGAGCTCGGCCAGCGCGGGCGGCAGGTCGGCCCTGGCCAGCCTTTCGGTCGTCCTCCCGACCAGGACGGGCACCACGCGGATGCCCCGGTCGAACGCTTCGAGGATCTCCCGGCGCGTCCAGTCGGACTCGTCGTCCAGCGCGTTGCGGCCGTCGGCGCCGCGCGCGGTGAGCCAGCGGGGACCGATGACCACCAGCAGCACCCGGCACTGGCGCACGGCGGCGACGAGCCGCTCGGTGAAGTCCTCGCCGGGCTCGATCGACTTGCTGGCGCGGAAGATCCGTTCGCTGCCGAAACGCAGGGACAGGTCCTGGTCGATGAGAGCGGCTGCGGACTCGTCGTCACCGGTGCGGTAGTTGATGAAGACGTCGTGCACGGCGGTGTTCTCCTTCTGGTGCCGGGAAAGGTGCTCTCTGGTGTCGCGGGGGGGGGAGCTCGCGCTCAGGCGGTGGGCGCGGTGGGGTCGTGCAGTGCGGCGGTCAGCCGCGGGTAGAGCTCGCGGACCGCCGGGTGGGTGTGGAAGCGGGCCAGGGTGCGGGCCAGCCGGCGCAGATCGGTCAGCACCGTCGCGGAGCTGACGACCTCGACCGAGCCGAGCAGGTGCGCGGTCAGCTCGCAGGCGTGGTCGATCTCGCCCGCACCGGCGTGGGAGAGCGCGCGGCGGACGCCGTAGCGGGCGTGGCTGCGCAGCGCGTGCGCGGGCAGCCGGGCGATCTCGCGGTCCATGATCTCGGCCGCCTCGCGCGGGCGGCCGAGGTCGTGCAGGCACCACCCGGTCACCATCGCCACCGGGTCGGTGAGGTTCACCGTGCCGAGCACCGGGGCCTCCGACTCCCGCGCGTCGCGGGCCAGCAATTCGCGGGCGCGGTCCAGGCTGCGCAGGCACCGGTCGTAGTCACCGGCCAGGGCGTGGCCCTGCGCTTCGCGCTGCGCGGCCAGCCCGTGGATGCGCGGTGGTGCCGTGGTGTTCTGCGCCTGCCGGGCCAGCCCGACGGTGTGCGCGGCGTCCTCCCGGTACAGCGTCACCAGCGCGCGCCGGACCAGCGAGTAGGTGGCCAGGTCGTGGTCGTCGCCGGCCGCGGCCAGCTCCACCGCGCGGTCGGTCCACCACAGGGCTGCGCGGTCGTCCCCGGACTCCTGGGCCATCCACCCCGCGTACTCGGCGTAGCGGGCGGTCAGCGCCAGCAGCGGGCCGCGTGTGCGGGAGCCGGCGTTGGACGACAGGCCGCGCAGCGTGTGCGTCTGCGCGATCAGCGTCGGCAGCACCACACCGGGGCTCGCGGTCTGGCCGAGCCGGCGCAGCTGGCCGAACAGCTCGCGGAAGGTCTCCAGCGGCGCCGGCTGGGCGGCCGTCGCGGCCATACCGCGCCCGCCCAGGCCGAAGCCGAGCATCGAGGCCGCGCCCGCGGCCAACGCCTGCCTGCGGTCCATCGGCCGGAACCGGCTCGTCCCGTCATCGCTCAGGTTCAACATCCACACCTCGCCGTCGTCGCCCGTCTCGGGCAGCCGCACTCCGGAGGCGGGCGCGGGGACCAGCGCGGCGAGCGCGCCCCCGGCGTCGAGGGCGGCGTCGCAACGGCGGGCCAGGTCGGGCTGGGCGGGTTTGAGGCCGGTTTCGACCTTGCTGAGGTAGCCCTTGCTGTAGTGCACCCGCCGGGCCAGTTCCGACAGCGCCATGCCGGCGGCGATGCGCAGCCTCCGGAGTTCTGCTCCGAACAGTGTCGGCCGGTCGGACACTCGAACCTCCGGGTTTCCCGTCTCCTGCTGGGTGGGCGCGCGGGCAACGCCTGGCTGCCGGGCGCGGTGGCGGACAAGCTGGGCGGTGGATGCGGAACGTGCGTACCAGGTTACGGAAGGGAGTCAATCCCTTGATCCGCAGGGAGACCGGAATGATCAGGAAGATCCGCACGCCGGGCGTTTCGCTGCGCGTGCTGCTCACGGTGGGGTTCACGCTGGTGCAGGCATGGGCGGTGGTCGCGGCGGCGGGACTGGCCAGACCGGAGGAGGGCGCCGTCGTCGCCCTGGTGCTCGTGCTCGCCGCCGCGCTCATCGCCGTCCTAGACGCCTGGAGGGATCTGGGCGCCTACCTCCGCAACGCAGGCCGCCTGCCGGTGGATTGTGGCGAAACCGGCGGCCGTGATGGGGGTGGATGAGGGTGTTTCCCGTTTCCCGTCGGGGCGTCGACGGGAAACGGGCGGCAAAAGCAGGAGCGCCGGACCCGCGGGTCCGGCGCTCCCGTCAACCGTCCTCAGTGGACCTTGCGCAGTGCTTGCCGCACGTCGGCCCACAGGTCTTCGGGGTGTTCGATGCCCACGGCGATGCGCACGGTCCCCGGCCCGATGCCGACCGCTTCCAGCTGCCGCTCGTCGAGCTGGCGGTGCGAAGTGCCGGCGGGGTGGGAGACGAGCGTCTTGACGTCGCCGAGCGACACGGCGGCGAGCGCCAGTCGCAGCGCGTCGCTGAAAACCCGCCCCGCTTCCCGGCCGCCCGCGAGGTCGAGGCCGAGGACACCGCCCCCGGCGCCGCCGTCGAGCAACCGGACCGCGAGTTCCCGGTCGGGGTGGGACTCCAGGCTCGGGTGGTGCACCGCGGTGACGGCCGGATCGGCGGACAGGCGTTCGGCCAGCAGCTTCGCGTTGTCGCACTGCCGCTGGACGCGCAACGACAGCGTCCGCAGTCCGCGCAGCGCCAGCCACGCCGGGATCGGCGCCGCCGTGGCGCCGAGCTGGCAGGAGTAGTCGCGGATCCGCCGGTGGCGCTCGCGGTCGGCGAAGACCGCGATCCCGCCGAGGGTGTCGCCGTGCCCGCCGATGTACTTGGTGGTGGAGTGCACGACGACGTCGGCGCCGTGCTCGATCGGCCTGCACAGCACCGGGGTCGCGAAGGTGTTGTCCACGACCGACATCACCCCGTGCTCCCGCGCGACCGCGAAAAGCCCCGGCAGGTCGGCGATCCTGGTGGTGGGATTGCCGATCGTCTCCAGGTAGAGCAGCTTGGTGTTGGGCCGCAGCGCGGCCCGCATCTCCTCGACGTCGTGCCCGGACGCGTGCGTCACCTCGACGCCCCACCGCTGGGCGAGGTCGGCCAGCAGCGCCAGCGTCGCGCCGTAGAGGCCGCGCTGGGCGATGACGTGGTCGCCGGAGGAGAGCGAGCCCAGCAGCACGGTGCTGATCGCACCCATGCCCGATGCCGCGGCCAGCGCCGCCGCACCGCCTTCCAGTCCGGCGACGGCCTTCTCCAGCGCGTCGACCGTGGGATTGCCGTACCGGTTGTAGACGAAGGCCTCCGGCTCGCCCCTGAAGGCGGCGTCCTGCGCCTCGGGGTCGTCGAAGGCGAAGATGTGGTTCTGGTAGATCGGGACACCGAGCGGGCGGCTTGCCCCGTCCGGTCGGGGGATCGGGGTGTGAACGGCGCGGGTGTCGAGGTGGAACTCGCTCATGCGCTCATCCTGCGCAACACCTCACGGGCCGGCCATGGCCAATTCGGCACTGGTGGCCCGCGCGAGCTCGGTGCCGCTGCCCGCGCGAGCCCTGCTCACCCCTGCGCGGCGTCGGCGTCGTAGCCGACCGGCTCCCAGCGCTTGACCAGCAGTGCGGCCAGGCCCATCGCCGGTGCCAGCGCGATGACCCAGAAGACGCCGGTGGCCAGCGCGCTGCTCAGCACCGGGAAGAAGAACAGCGACAGCGTCGCACCGACGCGCACCACGCCCTGGTTGAAGCCGATTCCCGTGCCGCGCATGGAAGTCGGGTAGCTCAGCGAGGCGAAGCTCATGAAGTGCGCACCAGGACCCGACGCCTGGGCGAACATGAACGCCCCGAGCATGAACAGCGCGGCCAGCACCCAGGCGGTCTCCGACGGCTTGCCGATGAGGGCGAGCGCGACGAGCGCGACGAACTGCGTGGCGAACCCGGCCACCGTCATCGGCCACGCGCCCGCGCTGTTGGCCAGGCGGATGCCCAGCAGGCCGCCGGTCACGGCGAAGACGAGGTTCAGCACCAGCGACGCGCTGATGGTGTTGAGCGCTCCCTGGCCGAGCAGGCTCGCGATGATGATCGGCAGGCCGTAGGCGATCGCGTTGTAGCCGAAGGTCTGGCCCAGCCCGATGACCATCGCCTGCAGCGTCCGGGAGCGGTAGCGGCGGTGGAACAGGCGCGCGAAGTCGCGCAGGCCCCCGGCCTGCCGCGTGCGCGGTGCCTTCGCCTCGGCGTCGTCGGCCACCACCGCGTTCACGCCGTAGGAGCGGCGCAGGATGTGCGCGGCGCGCTCCAGGTCGCCCTGATCGGCGGCCCACGACGGGGACTCGTTCATGTACTTCTTGCGCACCAGCAGGATCACGACCGCCGGCACCGCGCCGAACCCGACGGTGAACCGCCACAGCAGGTCGTGGTGGGCGTCGGGCAGCAGGAAGTACAGCGCCATGATCACCACGTAGCAGGCGCTGGTGGCCACGTACCAGGCAGGCGACCACGCCGCCGTGCGCGAGCCCTTGCTGCCCCGGCCGCGCAACCGGGAGAACTCGGCGAGGAACGCCATGGCGACCGGGATGTCCATGCCGACGCCGAAGCCCATCAGGAACCGGAAGAAGACCAGCACCTCGGCGTTGGGCGCCACCGCGCAGCCGAGCGCGGAGACCACGAAGAACAGCATGTCGGCCATGAACACCCGGTACCGGCCGAGCCGGTCCACCAGGTAGCCGCCGAGCCAGGCACCGAAGATGGCCCCGACGCTGATCGACGCCGTCACCGCGCCGGCGCCGGCCGGGCCGAGCTGGAACTGCTCCCGGATGTCGGTGATGCCGTAGGCCAGCGAGGTCAGATCGTAGGCGTCCAGGAAGATGCCGCCCAGCGCGAGCAGCACGATCATCCGGGCGTGGCTGCCGCGCGCGGCGCCGGAGTTGACCAGTTCGGTGACGTCGCGGGCCGAGCGGATGAGCACCGGCTCGCGCTCGGTGACCGGCTGGGCGGACACGGGCGACTCCTGGGATGTCGGGTGGGACACGCCGGACGGTCCACATAGGTCCGGTCCGGGCGAGCGGCCTGTTCCGCCGCCGCGAAAGGACATTACCTCCGCGGAGCACCCCGTCCACATGGTGAAACCGTGGTCATCGTGTCCAGTGAGGACGGTCACTTGGATGCCGCGCTGCGTGATCGATCGGTCGCTCTTGGTGCGGGGCGGGCAATCCGTGGCGAGGATCAGACCGGTTCGCGCTCTACCAGTCCGGCCTCGTGGGCGATCAGCGCCGCCTGGACGCGGTTGTGAACCTGCACGCTGCGCAGGATCGTGTCCACGAAGACCTCGACGGTGCCTTCCACGACGTGCATCCGCCGGGCGATTTGGGCGTCGGTCAGTCCGCGGCCGAGGAGCGCGAGGATCTCGCGTTCGCGCGGGGTCAGACCGACGATCAGCTCGCGCGCCCGGGTCGTGTTCGCCGCCGGGCTCCCGGCGGCTCCGAGCTGCTCGACGATCCAGCGGGCGATCTCGGGTGTGAGCGCCACACCGCCCCCGGCGGCCGACCGCACGCCCTCCGCCGGCTCCCCGTTCTCCGCGGACTTGAGCAGGAACCCGGAGGCGCCGGCGGTGAGCGAGCACGGGATGTGGGACTCCTCGCGCAGCTCGGTCAGCAGGAGCACGCGCGTGCCGGCCATGGTCCGTCCGAGCTCGTCGGCGACCGCGATGCCGTCCACGCCCGGCATGGCGATGTCGATCAGGGCGACGTCGGGCCGGTGCGTACGCGCGAGCTCGAGCGCCTCGTGGCCGCCGGCCGCCTCGGCCACCACCTCGATGCCGGGGTCGGCCTCGAGCGCGGTGCGCACGCCGGCCCTGGCCAGCGGTTCGTCGTCGGCCACCAGTACTCGGATCATCGGGCTCTCTTCGGTCCTTCGGGGAGTTCTCGGCTCACGGCGGGCCGGACCCGGTCGTCCGGCGGCCTCTTCGGGCACCAGCCGCACGCCCGCGGAACGCACAACCGGAACAACAGCGCTTCAGGGCGCCGCGCGCTCGGCCGGCAGTGCCGGCACACCGCGCTTCCGGGGCCCTGGAAGCATACGTTCCGGAGCGAAGGGGAGTCGGCACGGGTGCGAGCGCGGCTGAACGCAGCACATGCGCGCTGCGCCGGGTGTCGGAGGGTTCCGCCGCCGTCTGGTGCTGGATCCACGAGCCGGAAAGCGTGTTGCTTCGTAGCACTGGACCAGTCGGTGGCATTCGGGGTAGCCGGTACGCCTCCTTCCAAAGGCCCCGAACTCAGGGATTGGTGGAGCGGATCACCGCCACCGGACACGGTGCGTGGTGCAGGGCGCCCGCCGCCACCGACCCCAGCAGCAGACCGGTGAACCCGCCGCGCCCGCGGTGTCCGACGACCAGGAGCCGGGCGTCGGCCGCGGCCTCCCGCAGCGCGGCGACCGGGTGCTCGTTGGTGGCGATCCTGCGAACCGGTACGTCCGGGTACGTCGACGCCCACCCGGAGAGCTGCTCGGCGAGGTGGCGCTCGGCGTCGGCGCGCAGCTCGTCGCGATCGGGGTGCGGGAACGGGCCGGGGTGAAAGTAGGCGTCGGGCAGCGCCTGCACGGCCACCAGATCGGTGCGGCACCGCGACGCCGCCTCGAAGGCGAAGTCCAGCGCGGTCCGGCTTCCCCGCGAGTTGTCGACGCCCACGACGACCGGGCCCGTGGTGCCGTGACCGCGCACCACGACGACCGGGCAGGCGCCGTGCATGGCCACCGAGGCGCTCACCGAGCCCAGCAGGGCCTCGACGAAGCCGCCGTGCCCGCGCGAGCCGACCACGAGCAGCTCGGCCATCGCACTGCGGCGCACCAGCTCGTCGATGGGGTGGCCCTGGGTGGTCTCCTCGGCGAGCTGCACGCCCGGCACCTGCTCCCGGCACGCCGAAGCCGCCTCGGCCAGCGCTTTCGCGGCCTGCTCGGCGCGCCCCGGATCGTCGTTGACCAGCAGCAGGCGCAGCGGGATGCCGCGCAGGTCTGCCTCCCGGGCCGCCCACAGCGCCGCATCGGTGGACGGCGCCGACCCGTCGACGCCCGCGACCACGGGCAACCTCGATCGCGTCATGGCAGGCTCCTCCCGTCATCGCCGTCCCGTGCTGCGCTCGTCGCGGACCACGGCCACCGGGCAGGTGGCGTGGTGCAGCACGCCCATCGCGACCGAGCCGGTCAGCAGACCCGGGAACCCGCCGAGACCGCGGTGGCCGACGACGAGCAGGAGCGCTTCGCGGGCGGTCTCGGTCAGTTCGGCGACCGGGTGGCCGCGCACGGCCAGCTCGCGCACCGCGACGTCGGGGTGGTCACCGCGCCGGCCCGCGAGCTGTTCGGAGAGGCTGCGTTCGGCGCTCTCCCGCGCGGCGGCCTCCCGGTCCAGCGACGAAGCACCCCGCTCGGCCCGCCACACCTGGGCGGCGACGAGGTCCACCCCGTGCACCGAGGCGGTCTCGAAGGCGAAGCCGAGCGCCTGCCTGCTGTGCGGAGAGCTGTCGACGCCGACGACCACCGGCCCCCGGGGGTGCTGTTCGCGTACCACCACGACCGGGCAGTGGGCGTGCCCGGCGACCTTCGTGCTGACCGAGCCGAGCAGGACCCCGGCCAGCGCGCCCCGGCCGCGCGAGCCCACCACGACCAGCCGCGCGAGCGCCGAGATCCGGACCAGCTGGGTGGCGGGGTTGCCCAGCTCGGTCATGTTCGCGACCTCCAGCCCGGGGTGCGTCTCGCGGCACATCTCGCCGATCTCGCGCGCGGTCTGCTTGGCGAGGTGGTTCAGCTGCGGATCGGGGTTGACGGCCAGCACGTGCAGGGGGGCGTGGCGCAACGCCGCCTCACCGGCCGCCCACCGCGCCGCGGCGACCGAGCGCCGGGAGCCGTCCACTCCGACGACCACTGGTCCATCCGGCATCATCGGCTTTCCCCCTGGAGGCCGACGCAGGTTCCACCGCGCCGCGCGGCACCGCCCTATCCAGGATGACCGGGCGGTCCCGGTGTCAAACGTCGTGGCCGCCGTCACGTGCGGTGGGGGCCATCCGGGAGTGCATAGTGGACGGATCGCCGCCGCTGGTTCAGGCGGTGCGGAAGCTCCAGTCCCGCACGGCGATCAGCACGACGGCCAGGATGCCCGCGCTCACGAAGGCGCCGCCCTCGCCGAGGAACAGGCACAGCACGGCGAGCAGCGCTGAGAGCAGCCCGAGCACCAGGCGCGGTGGCACCCTGCGCGGGGACCACCGCCGAAGGCTCGGGTCCGTGAGGGCCCGGGCGAACTCCGGGTCCTCGATGCTGAGCTGGTCCTCGATCTCCTCGAGGCGCCGACGCTCATGTCTTGGCAGCATGGACAACCTCCACCAGATCGGTTGCCGTCGAACTGCTCCCGATGGATCTCGACCGGCTGTCCCCCCAGGGTGCCTGAAGTGGCCAGGTTCAGCAGAAGAGTCCTATGACCCGGGTCGGCGCGCGACTGGGCCGTTCGGAGGTATCAGGCGGCACGGACGGCGGTACCGATGTGGCCGGAGGGGCGCTGAGTGCCTGGGCAAGCGCGCGGTTCCACCCGTCCGGCCGCAGCGAACCTCCGTTCGAGTGTGGTGTTCGCCTCTGCCGATCGGCCTAGTCGGCGGTCCGCGCAGCCCTCGGTCGCGACTCGCTCGGAGGCGGGAGAGCCGTTGGCGACGCCCGTGATCGCCGACGGGGGCGCTTGCCCGTCGCGGTGACTGAAAACGGATGGTGCGGGTGGGGTGTGTTCTGGTACTCAACCATTCGGGCCGCGGAACCTTCCCGGCGGCGGTGGTGCGGGAGAGGGAGGCCGATGGCGCGCGAGAGGACCGTGGAGATCCGAGAACACGAGGTGCCGGATCCGGCGGGCGGCCCCTACGGGATCACCGCGGGCCCGGACGGCGCCCTGTGGTTCACGCTGGTCCACAGTGGACTTATCGCGAGGCTCGCGCCAGGCGGGGAGGCCACCACTCACCGGCTCGACGCGGACTCGGGGCCCGCGATCATCACCGCGGGGGCCGACGGTGCCCTGTGGTTCACCGAGCACCGGGCGCACCGCATCGGACGGCTCACGACCGAGGATGGGCTCACCGAGTTCGCGCCGCCGACACCGCAAGCGGGTCCCTACGGACTCGCCACCGGCGCCGATGGCGCCCTGTGGTTCACCGAGGCCAGCGCCGGACGAATCGGCCGCATCACCGCGGAAGGCGAGATCGCCGAGTTCGGGCTCCCGGTCCCCGGGGCCTTCCCGTCCATGATCGCCGCCGGGCCGGACGATGCGATGTGGTTCACCGCGAACCAGGCGAACGCGATCGGCCGGATGTCCTTCGATGGCACCGCGGTGCTGCACGAGCTGCCGACGGAGGCGGCCGCGCCGGTCGGGCTCGCGCTCGGCCCGGACGGCGCGCTGTGGTTCACCGAGATCGGCGCCGGGCAGATCGGCCGCGTCACCGCAGATGGGGCGATCAGCGAGTTCCCGTTGCCGGACCGCACTTCCCGTCCGCACGCGATCGTGGCTCGCGGGGACGAGCTCTGGTTCACCGAGTGGGGCGCGAACCGGGTCGGCCGGATCGACCTCGACGGCCGGATCGACGTCCACGAGCTGCCGACGCCGAACTCCGAGCCGCACGGCATCGCGGTCGGCCAGGACGGGGCGCTGTGGGTGGCGCTGGAAAACGGGGCGCTCGCCCGCGTCGCGCCGGAGTCGCACGACTGAACAGGTGGCCGGATCGCGGCCGGTCCGGTCTCGTTGGGCGAACCGGATTTTCCCGGTGACGCGAACTAGCGGCGGCGGGCGAGTGTGACGCCGTCGGCGATGCCGAGCATCACCTGCTCGACGCGGTCGTCGGCGAGCACGTGCTCGTTGAACCGCCGGATCGCCGCGGCGTTGCCCTCGGCGCCGGGCTCGACCACCCCGCCGTGGTAGAGCACGTTGTCGGCGATCAGGAGGCCGCCGGCGCGCATGCGCGGC
Organism: Saccharopolyspora erythraea NRRL 2338; assembly: GCF_000062885.1. Classification (NCBI taxonomy): domain Bacteria; kingdom Bacillati; phylum Actinomycetota; class Actinomycetes; order Pseudonocardiales; family Pseudonocardiaceae; genus Saccharopolyspora; species Saccharopolyspora erythraea. The sequence continues at coordinate 3,735,568 of NC_009142.1, forward strand.
ACCAGTTCCTCCCAATAGTCCACGTACCCGGGCTTGTCGGCGTCGATGAAGGCCAGGTCGACGGCGGGTTCGCGCGGCAGTGCGCGCAGGGTGTCGAGCGCGGGCGCGAGCCGGAGGTCGATGCGCTCGGCCACCCCCGCCCGTTCCCAGTAGCGCCGGGCGACCGAGGTCCACTCCTCGGAGATGTCGCAGGTCAGCAGTCGTCCACCGGTGGCCAGCCCGCGGGCCAGGCACAGCGTGGAGTAGCCGGTGAAGGTGCCGACCTCCACGGCGAACTCGGCGCCGACGAGCGAGGCCAGCAACCTCAGCAGCGCGCCCTGCTCGGGCGGGACCTGCATCTGGGCCCGGTCGCCGGTCAGGCGTGCGGTCTCGGCGGCCAGGTCGGTGAGCACGGGGTCCGGCGGGGTCCCGTGCGCGACGAGATAGGTCTGCAACTCGGGATCGAGCTGACCGGACAACCGCGCCATGCCTGCTCCTGCCTGATGTGTGGGACGAGCCTCAGGTGGGCAGCTTACGGGGAATCCTCGCCCGCCCGGCTTTGTTCCCCACCGGTGCGCCACGAGTGATCGGCTCCGGCGGCTCCGCCGGGGGTGAGGGCTGTGACGCCTGAGCCGTGTGGTCGTGAAACGAGTGATCTGAGACACGTGGGAATTATCAGGGTCGCTGGCACGTTGGTTGATAGCAACAGGCTCAACTATGACGGCGACGAGCGCCGTGCGAGGAGGGTAGGAATGGCGACGTTCTTCGGACCGGGCGGATTCGGACAGGGCCCGTTCGACGAGTACCTCGCCCGTTTCTTCGGGCCTGGCGCCGGCGCAGGCGCCGCCCGTCGCGTCGACATCACCGAACTGATGACCCAGAAGACCCAGGAGCTGCTCGCCGGGGCCGCCGACTACGCCCGTGGTCTGGGGCACGACGACCTCGACGCGCTGCACGTGCTGTGGGCGGCCACCAAGGAGGCCACGACCCGCGAGATGCTCGAGGGCGTCCAGGTCGACCCGGACACCTTCGCCGAGACCGTGCAGCGCCAGTTGCCCGCCGCGCGGGAGGCGGCCAGCCGTGCGCCCGCGCTGACCCCGGCGGGCCGCAAGGTCCTGGTGGACGCCTACCAGGTGGCCCGTGCGCTGGGCTCGACCTACATCGGGCCGGAGCACGTGCTGCTGGCGATGTCGGCCAGCCCGGACTCGGAGGCGGGCAGGCTGCTGGCCTCGGCGGGCGCGACCCCGGAGGAGTTCCGGGTGTCGGCGGGCGGTGCCCGGCGGTCGGAGGCCGCGACCGGGCAGGCCACCGCCGAGCGCGACAGCGGCACCCCGACGCTGGACAAGTACGGCCAGGACCTCACCGCCCGCGCCCGCGACGGTGAGCTCGACCCGGTCGTCGGCCGCGCCGACGAGATCGAGCAGACCATCGAGGTGCTGTCGCGGCGGACCAAGAACAACCCGGTCCTCGTCGGCGAGGCCGGTGTCGGCAAGACCGCCATCGTCGAGGGGATCGCCCAGCGCATCGCCGACGGGCAGGTCCCGCACGTGCTGACCGGCAAGCGCATCGTGCAGCTCGACCTGTCGAGCATGCTGGCGGGCACCCGCTACCGCGGTGACTTCGAGGAACGGATGACCAAGGTCATCGACGAGATCAGCGCCAACAGCGGCGAGGTCATCGTGTTCATCGACGAGCTGCACACGCTGGTCGGTGCGGGCGGCGCCGAGGGCGCGGTCGACGCGGGCAACATGCTCAAGCCCCGGCTCGCCCGCGGTGAGCTGCACGTCGTGGGCGCCACGACGCTCGACGAGTACCGCAAGAACATCGAGAAGGACGCGGCGCTGGAACGCCGCTTCCAGCCGGTGCAGGTGCCCGAGCCGAGCGTCGAGGACACCATCGAGGTGCTCGACCGGCTGCGGGACCGCTACGCCGAACACCACAGGGTCCGCTACACCGACGAGGCGGTCGCCGCCGCGGCCAGGCTGTCGGACCGCTACATCGCCGACCGCTTCCTGCCGGACAAGGCCATCGACCTGCTCGACCAGGCCGGCGCCCGCAAGCGGCTCAGCGTCGTGGGCCCGTCGGCCGACGAGCTGGAGCAGCGCATCCAGCGGCTGGAGCGGGAGAAGGACCGTTCGGTGGCCGACGAGGACTACGAGCGGGCCTCGGCGCTGCGCGACGAGATCGGCGTGGCGCAGGCGGAACTGGAAGCCAACCGCGATGCCGGCGTGCCGGAGGTGACCGAGAGCGACATCGCCGAGGTCGTCTCGCGGGCGACGGGCGTGCCGGTCAGCCGCCTGACCGAGCAGGAGCGCACCCGGCTGCGAAACCTGGAGGGCGAGCTGCACCGCCGCGTCATCGGCCAGGACGACGCGGTGCGGGCGCTGGCCCGCGCGGTGCGGCGTTCGCGCAGCGGCGTCGGCAACGCCAACCGCCCGGTGGGCAGCTTCCTGTTCCTGGGCCCGACCGGCGTCGGCAAGACCGAGCTGGCCAAGGCGCTGGCCGAGACGCTGTTCGGCGACGAGGACCGGATGATCCGGCTCGACATGAGCGAGTTCCAGGAGCGGCACAACGCCGCGCGCCTGATCGGTGCTCCTCCCGGCTACGTCGGCTACGGCGAGGCGGGCGAGCTGACCGAGGCGGTGCGGCGCAGGCCGTACTCGGTGGTGCTGCTCGACGAGGTCGAGAAGGCGCACCCGGACGTCTTCAACACGCTGCTGCAGGTGCTGGAGGACGGCAGGCTCACCGACGGCCAAGGCCGCACGGTCGACTTCACCAACACCGTGGTGATCATGACCAGCAACCTGGGCTCGGAGGTCATCTCCAGCAAGTCCGGCGGGCTGGGCTTCTCGGCCGCGCAGGACGAGGCCGACGAGTCGCTGCACGACCGGCTGATGCCGCGGCTGAAGGAGGCGTTCCGGCCCGAGTTCCTGAACCGGATCGACGAGGTCGTGGTGTTCCGCAAGCTGACCGCGGAGCAGCTGCACGACATCGCCGACCTGCTGCTGGACGGCACCCGCAAGCGGCTGGCCGCGATGGAGATCGGCATCGGGTTCGACGACGCGGCCGTCGACCTCATCGCCGAGCGCGGCCACCAGCCGGAGTTCGGCGCCCGGCCGCTGCGCCGGACGATCGAGCGCGACGTCGACGACCGGATCGCCGACCTGGTGCTCGACGGCGAGCTGGAGGCCGGCAGCGCCGTCCACGTCGGGGTCCGCGACGGGCAGCTCACCTTCGAGGTGACCCAGCGGACGCCCGAGTCGGTCTGATCGGGCTCCAGCGGAAGCGGAGGGCGAGGCGCGAACGTGCGCCTCGCCCTCTTTCGCGTCCGGGAGCCGATGTCAGGTCTTGGGCGCGCGAACCACCATCACCGGACAGGTGGCGTGGTGGATGCAGTACTGGCTCACCGACCCGAGCAGCACTCCGGTGAAGCCGCCGTGCCCGCGGTTGCCCAGCACCAGGATGTCGGCGTCCTCGGACTCCTCCAGCAGCGCCTTCGCGGGATGGCCGTTGGCGACCTGCTTCTCGATCTCGACGGTCGTGCCCTCGGGCGCCACCTCGCGCAGGGCGTCTCCCAGGGTCTCGGCGGCGCGGGCGTTGAGGTCCTGGGAGGGCGCGTCCTCCCAGCCGTAGATGGGCGGGCTGTCCCACGCCATCATCGCCACGATGCGGCTGCCCGTCAGCTCCGCCTGGCGCAGCGCCCAGCGCAGCGCGGCCTTGGACTCGGCCGATCCGTCCACGCCCACCACGATCTTGTCCGCCATCCCCGCCTCCGGCGTCGGTGCCCCGTCGCAGCACACCCTGCTCCGGACTGCCGCGTTCCGCGCGCCGAGCCCGGCCGGTTCAACCGGTGACGGGGCAGGGCGGGGAGATCACCGTCGGGACCGGGCGCGGGCGCCCGCAGAACCAGATCACGTCCTCGTTCACCGCGCCGTTCTCGTCACCGTCGCGGTCCCCGGAGGGCCGCCTGCGGTACAGGGCCGCCTATGAGGTCGAGCGTGTCCCGCGCTCCGTCGAACGGCGGTAACACTACTCCGCGCTGGACACGATCCCGCACCCCCTTGTGCGTGCACCCGAGTAGGCCGAAGCCTAGCGGCTCCGGCCTGGGGGCGGTGCCGCTTCGGCGCGAGGGGCACACGAATCCACAGTGGATGTTGGTGTCAGGGATCGATCCGCCCGCTCAGCGCGTGGTCGGCCCGGCCGCTGGTCCCGTTCCTCCGGCCAGGCGCGCCGTCCGGAGCTGCGATCGGCGGATCTTGCCCGCATCGTCGCGCAACGGTGTGGTGACGAACTCGAAGCTGCGCGGCATGCGGTAGGGCGCCAGCCGCGACCGCAGGTGCCGGACCAGGTCGGCCTCCGGCACCGACCGGCGGGTGACGACGATGGCGTGCGGCACGTTGCCCAGGTCGTCGTCGGGCAGACCGACCACGCAGCTGTCCACCACCGCGTCGTGCTGGCCGAGCGCGGCCTCGATCTCGGCCGGGTACACGTTGGCCCCGCCGACCAGGATCATGTCCGCCTCGCGGTCGCCGAGGTAGAGGTAGCCGTCCTCGTCGAACCAGCCGATGTCGCCCAGCGACTCCCAGCCGTCGGGGTCGGGGTGCGCCTGTGCGCCGAGCAGCCGGTAGGTCGCCTCGACGTCCGGGGCGCGCCGCATCCACACCTTGCCCTCCCGGCCCGGTGGCAGCACCCGGCCGTCGGCGTCGCGGATCTGCATCTCACCGCGCAGGACGCGGCCGACCGAGCCCGGGTGGGCCAGCCACTCCGGCGCGGTGATCACTGTCGTGGCCTGCGCCTCGGTGCCCGCGTAGAGCTCGCGCACGATCGGGCCGACCCAGTCGATCCACGCGCGCTTGAGCCACACCGGCACCGGCGCCGCGGTGTGGAAGACGGTGCGCAGGCTGGACAGGTCGGCCGCGGCGCGCACCTCCTCGGGCAGCCGCATGATCCGGCCCATGGTCGTCGACACCACGTACAACCAGCTCACGCGGTGCCGCTCGACCAGGCGCAGCACCTGCGCGGCGTCGAAGCGGCGCATCAGCACGACGTGGTTGCCGCGCAGCAGCCCCAGCGCGACGCTCATGTTCGGCGCGTTGTGCGACACCGGCGAGGGGACCAGCACCACGCCGCCGTGCTCGATGCCGAAGACGTCGGCCGACAGGTCGGTCTCCTCGACCAGCGCCGGACGGCCGGCGACGATCACCTTGGGCCGTCCGGTGCTGCCGCCGGAGGTCGGGGCCTTCCACGCGGGCGAGACCACGGCCGGCAGAGGGCCGTCGTCCAGTGCGGGGTCGGGCTGGTGGTCGGCCGGGAGAAGCGCCCGTCCGCCCGCGACCTCGGCGCCGACGTCGCCGATGACCAGTGCCGGTTCGGTGAGGTCGATGATCTCGCGCAGCTCGGAGACCGGCAGCTTCGGGCTCAGCGGCTGCGGGACGGCACCGGCCTTCCACGACGCCAGCTCGGCGACCACGAACGCGATGCTGTTGGGCACGACGATGCTCACGAAGTCGCCGTGGCGTACTCCGCGCGCGATCAGGTCGCGCGCCAGGCGGTTCGACATCGACTCCAGGCCGCGCCTGGTGATCGACACGTCGTCGCAGGTCAGGGCGAGCCGGTCGGGTTCGGCGGAGGCCAGCTCGGCGAACCGGACGACGAACGGCGTGCCCTCGGGACCCGGCGTGTCCTGGTGGCCGGGCGTGCCCTGGTGAACGGGTGCGCCTGGCGGCTTCGGTTGATCCGCGTGCATCCGGCTCCTCCTCGAACCACGGTGGCGGTCCGCGAACCGCGGACCGCCACCGTCGAACCAACCACCCTTCGCGCGCCAAGGCCAAGACGAAGCACGCAACACTGCGATAGGCCGAACCTATGCCCGCGAACCGGTGACCGGCCATCCCGTGATCGTCTTGCGGCGGGGCGCCGGGTAGGCGCTGGGCGAGCTGCGCAACCCCAGCCGCACCAGCGTCTCGGCGAGTCCCACCGCGGCGGTCACGCCGTCGACGACCGGTACCGAGGTCGCCTCCTCGACGTGCTCGGCCAGCCCGGCCATGCCCGCGCAGCCGAGGCAGATCACGTCGGCCCGGTCGACGTCCACGGCCTGCACGGCCTGCTCGGCGATGCGCCTGGCCGCGAGATCGGGATCGGCCTCCAGCTCAAGCACCGGCAGGTCGGTGGCGCGCAACGACACGCACCGCTCGGCCAGGCCCGCCACGCGCAGCCGGTCCTCGATCTGGCCCAGCGTGCGCCGCAACGAGGTGACCACGGCGTAGTTGCGGCCGAGCAGCCCGGCCACGTGCGCGGCGGCCTCGGTGATGTCCACGACCGGCACGCCGAACAGCTCGGCCAGCCCTTCCTTGCCGTGCTCGCCGAAACCGGCGAGCACGACGGCGTCGAAGGGTTCCCGGACCGCCGCGACGCGGTCCATGACCGCGACCGCGGCGAGGTAGCTCTCGAAGCTGCCCTCGACCGACTCGGGGCCGAACGAGGGCGTCACCGCGACGACCTCGGTGCCGGGTCCGGCGGCTTTCATCGCCTGCTGCCGGACGGCCTCGGTGACGGCTTCGGTGGTGTTGACGTTGGCGATGACGATGCGCATTCGCTTCCTTCGTCGGGGTCAGTGGATGCCGCAGGCGCCGGTGGACCGGCTCAGGCGGTCACCGGAGACGTCGCGGCGCAGCCGGTCGCGGAGCAGTGGTTCACTCGGCGGGGACGGCGATGGCTTCGCCGTCCACGTCCCGGAAATCGGGCTTGCTGTCGCCGATGGCGGCGTAGATGACCGCGCCCAGGATCGCCCCGATGAACCAGGAGAACCCGGAGGCGGACTCGAAGGCGGGCACCAGCGCCACGACGACCGAGATGGCGGAGGCCGGGACGAACGCTCCGACGGCCTTGAGGTTGTAGCCGTTGCGGTAGTGGTAGTCGCTGTGCGGATCCTCGCTGTAGAGGTCCGGGACGTTGACGCGGCCCTTCCGCAGCAACCAGTAGTCCGCCATGATGACGCCGAAAACGGGGCCGAGCAGCGCACCGAGGCCGCTGAGGAAGTAGTTCACGACCACGGGGCTGTCGTAGAGGTTCCAGGGCAGGATGACCAGGCCGATGACGGCGCTCACCAGCCCCGCCCGGCGGAAGTTCAGCGTCCGCGGGAAGAGGTTGACCAGCACGTAGATCGGTGCGACGAAGTTGGCCAGCAGGTTCACCGCGATCGTCAGGACGACCAGGGCGACCGAGGCGCTGGCCAGCATCACCAGGTTGGGAATCGTCTGGACGATGTCGGTCGGGCTGGTGATCACCCGTCCGTCCAGTTCGAACTGCGCGCCGCCGAGAACGACGACGATGGCTGCGAACAGCAGCATGTTCACCGGAATCCCGACGAGGTTCCCGCGCACGATCGACCGGCGGCTCTTGGCCGCGCGCGTGAAGTCGCAGAAGTTCAGCACGAACGTCCCGTAGATCACGACCCAGAGCGCGGCACCCTGCAGGATCTGCAGCCACATCGCCCCGCCGGTGAGCGGCTGCGCGGTGGAGAAGGAGATGGAACCGCCCGCCCGGAGGAACATCCAGATCGCCAGCGCGGACATCGTGATGAGGGTGGTCGGTGCGGCGATCGCCATGTACTTGCGGATCACGTGCATGCCGTAGCTGACGATGAGGACCTGGATCGCCCAGAGCGCGAGGAAGGTGATCCAGCCGAGCGCCGACAGCCCCAGCGCGGATCGGTCCTGCAATGACTGCAACCCGGGGAATATGGCCACCAGGAGCGCGTTCAGCACCGACGACGCGAGATAGGTCTGGATGCCGAACCAGGCGATGGCGACGATACCGCGGACGGCGGCCGGAATCCGCGCGCCTTTGGTGCCGAACGCGATCCGGCTCATGACCGGGAAGGGCACTCCGGTCTTGTGCCCCATGTAGCCCGACAGCGTCAGGAGCAGGAACAGCAGCGCGGACGCCAGCAGGAAGGCCAGCAGGATGCCCCAGACGTTGAGCCCGAGCGCGAAGAGGCCGATGGCGAAGGCGTAGTTGCCGAGGCTGTGCACATCGTTGGCCCAGAGCGTGAAGACGTTGTAGGCGCCCCAGCGGCGCCCCGCCTTCTTGGTCGGGGCGAGGTCGTAGCTGTACAGAGCCCGGCCGGTGCCGGCCGTGTCGGCGGCCGATCGGTCGTCGGTGGCGGTCATGAGGCCACTCCAAGGTTTCGACGTTGAAACATTCGGTTGCCTTGATTCACAAGGCTGTTGTGGTTGTTCGAGTCCGGGACGCCGTCCGCTCGGACGAGCCGCGTGCTGGCCGTGGCGCGTGGCCGGGGGAGCCACGGCGCGGTCGCAATGCAACGTCCTCGGCCTTGTGGGCCGGCGGAACAGGTCGAAACGGCGCCCGCTCCATCCACCGCTCGTGGTCCGCGATGGTAGTTCGCCGGGCATCGATCACCACGCCGCGCGCGGTGCGTCGGACCTGCTCAGGGCCATGAGAGGCACCGTCGGTCAGGCGTGCTCGTCAGACGCTGCAGGTCTTCCAGCGCTGTTGTTCCGGCGTCGCGAGGCCTGCGTTGTGGGGCCGCTCGCGGAGGGGACGTCCGCGGGTCGGGGGGAGCGCGGAGCCGGGGGTCGGGGCGTCGGGTCGGCGGCGCCGTCCGTGGGTTCGGTCGACACGTGCATCACCGCATTCCGCGATGTGGAAGTATATCGGAATGTATACGTAAGGTAGATGTCAGGTGAGACGCAGTCAATACTGCGGTTGTTCCGCGCCGGTTACGAGTGGACTTCGAAGTCGGGGCGAGCACGGTCGGCGGCTGTGCCTTCGTGGTCGGAAACGGCGGTAGCTCTGCTGGTCGGCAGCGTCGTGTCGTGCCGGGAAGCCCGGTCCTGCCGATAAGCTGCGTCGCGTGGAGCTGACCGGTACGCCGAGTACCCGCCTGGTCGTGATCCGGGGAAACTCCGGCGCCGGGAAGAGTTCGACCGCCCTCGCGGTGCGCTACCGGCTCGGTCGCACCTGCGCGCTCGTGCAACAGGACGTGATGCGGCGGGTCGTGCTGCGGGAGCGGGACGTGCCCGGCGGCGCGAACGTCGGCCTGATTTCCACGGTCGCCCGCTACGCCCTGGACCACGGCTACCACGTGATCGTCGAAGGCATCATGAGCGCCGAGCGCTACGGCGAGATGCTGCGGTGCCTCGCCGAGGACCACCGCGGCCGGACGTGGTTCTACTACCTGGACGTGTCCTTCGACGAATCGCTGCGCAGGCACGCGACCCGGCCACAGGCCGCCGAGTTCGGCGCGGACGACATGCGCGGCTGGTACCGCCCGGGCGATCTGCTCGGCGTCGCCGGTGAACACCTCATCCCGCAGGAGTCCGCGTTGCCCGACACCTGCGCCCGCATCCTCGCGGAGGCGTTCGGGATGCGGTCAACGGACTGACCTCGGCCGAGTCGAGGAACGCAGGACAAGCCGCCTCGTGAGGACCCGGGTCCCTGCCTCAGAACAGGATGCGTTCCAGGACCATCTTGCGGCTGGAGTGCACGTGCCGCTTCGCGACGTCGGCCGCGCGCTCGGCGTCACCGGCCGCGATGGCCGCGTGCAGCTCCTCGTGCTCGCCGCAGACCCGCTCGGGCTCCATGTTGAGCCGGAACATCCAGGCGAGCCTGCCGTGCAGCGGTTCCAGGATCGACGCGAGCAGGTCGTTGCCCGCCAGCGTGACGAGCTGGTCGTGGAAGGCGGCGTTGGCGGTGGACATGGTCTCGATGTCGCCGGCCTCGTGGGCCTTGCGGGCCTGGTCGGCGAGCTCGGCCATCCGCCGCACGCCCGCGGTCTCGCCGCGCTGGGCGGCCAGCCGCGCGGCGAAGACCTCCAGCGCCTCCCGGACCTCGAACAGCTCCTCGGCCTGGTGGCGGTCCAGGCCGCGCACGAACACGCCCCGCCTGCGGGGCATGACCTCGACGAACCCCTCGCTCTGCAGCATCCGGATCGCCTCCCGGACCGGGACCCGGGAGATGCCGAACTCGGCGGCGATGTCCTGTTCGAAGAGGCGGTCGCCGGGGCGCAGCCTGCCGTCGGCGATCCTCGCCTGCAGTGCGTCCCGAACCTGGTCGCGCAGGGGCACGCGCGCTTCGGTGCTGGTCTCTCCGGTGACGGGCACGGTCCCTCCTCGATCCGATGATCCCAGCCTAGTGAGAACCACGGCGCACAGTCCCGGGAACCGGGTTGTGAACCCGAGGTTTACAGCGCTAATGTGAACCGCAGGTTTACAGTAGGGGGAGTGGGCGGATGGATACCGCGAACGCGACGGGACGCGCCGACGAACTGGTCCAGGACCTCACCGCGGTGGTGCGCACCGGGGTGGAGGTCGACGACCCCGGCGCGATGCTCGAGGACCGCGGCGACGACCAGCGGCTCCGCCGCGAGGCGCTGGCCGGGGTGCGCGCCGCGCTGGCCGTGGAGGGGCTGGTGTCGGAGGCCGCGCTGCGCGGAGTGGAGGTGGCGGTCGCCGACGCGGTGTGGCTCGGCGCGAGCCTGGCCGACCTCAGCGCGGTCACCGGCCGCTCCAGGCAGGCCGCGCGCAAGCGCTGGCCCGCGCTGGGCGGCATCTACCGCAGGCGCAAGTGGCTGGCCAACCACGTGGACGACACGTTCTACATGGTCCGGCTGCTGCTCGACCGGTCCGACGGGCTCGCGCCCGGCGAGCCCGAGCAGTTCCGGACCGCCGTGCGGGAGCTGCGCGAGGCGCTCACCCGGTCCGAGGCCGACTTCGACTCCGAGTCCGACTTCGATGACAACGCCGCCAGGTCCGCCGGTCGCCCGCCCGCCGCGCGCTGGCGCGCGCTGGACGAACTGGTCGACGTCCACCTCCGGCGCGTCATCGCGCTCGCGGGCGAACCCGCGAACCCGGACGCGGGCTTCGCGCTGCACGGTGCCGGTGGCGTCCTCGGCTACTACCACCACGCGACGACCGGGACCGGCGAGCAGGAGTGATCAGAGGTCCAGGTCGATCACCAGGGGCGCGTGGTCGGAGGCGCCCTTGCCCTTGCGGGCCTCCCGGTCGACGTAGGAGTCCGACACCGCGCCGGTGAACCGGGGGTCGCCGTAGGCCAGGTCGATCCGCATGCCCATGTTCTTCGGGAACGCCCCGGCGCGGTAGTCCCAGTAGGTGAACGGGACGTCGTACTTCAGGGCGCGCGGGTAGACGTCGGCGAGCCCCGCCGCGCGCAGGTCCGCCAGCGCCGACCGCTCGGGCTCGGTGACGTGCGTGCTCTCGGCGAACGCGCTGATGTCCCACACGTCGTCGTCGGCCGGCGCGATGTTGAAGTCCCCGAGGACCGCGAACGCCCGGCCGTGATCGCGTTCGGCGGCGACGGTGTCGCGCAGCGCTTCCAGGAAGCGGAGCTTGTAGTCGTAGTGCGGGTGGCCGACGTAGCGGCCGTTGGGCACGTACACCGACCACAGCCGCACCCCGGCGCAGCTCACGCCGATGGCGCGAGGTTCGTTCACCTCGAACATCGCGCCTTCGGGCAGGTAGCCGGGTTCACCGGGCAGTCCGCGCCGGACCTCGTCGAGGCCGACGCGCGACAGCACGCCGACCCCGTTCCACCGCCCGGTGCCGTAGGCGGCGACCTCGTAGCCGAGCGCGGAGACCTCGGCCACCGGGAACATGTCCGAGGAGCATTTGAGCTCCTGCACGCACAACACGTCCGGCGAGGCCGCCGACAGCCACTCCAGCAGCCTCGGCAGCCGGGCCGTGACGGAGTTGAGGTTCCAGGTGGCGATCCGCATGCCGGAAGCGTGGCACAGGCCACCCGCGTGGCGCCGTCGTGGTTGGGCCGCTGGGGGTTCGGGTACGCGGTTGAGGTGACCAGGAACTGCGGCCGGGGCGGATGTGGCCCGGCGGGCCCGTGCCCAGGTGCGACGGTGGGTCCGCGGAACCTCGATCGGCTCCGGGTGGAGCTACACGGACGAGGCGGAGGGGTGTTCGGATGACCGCGAACTCCGAGACGCTCGACATCGACGGCAGGTCGGTGGAGCTGTCCAAAGGGGACAAGGTCATGTACCCCGACGACGGTTTCACCAAGCGCGACGTCGTCTGCCACTACCGCGCGGTGGCGCCGGTGATGCTGCCGCACGTGCGGGGGAAACCGTTGACGCTGCGGCGGTTCCCGGATGGCATCGGCTCCGGCGGTTTCTTCCAGAAGGAGGCCTCGGAGCACTTCCCGGACTGGATCCGCGTCGTTTCGGTGCCGCAGCGCGGCGCCGACGACTCGGTTCACCACGTCGTCGCCGACGACGCGGCCACGCTGGTGTACCTGGCCAACCAGGCATGCCTGGAGTTCCACGTCGCGCTGTCCACTGCGGACGACCTGGAGCACCCGGTGCTGGCCGTGGTCGACCTGGACCCGCCCGAGTCGACCGGCATCGCCGACCTGCGCTCGATCACCAAGGACATGTGCGACCGGTTCCGCGACGCCGGACTGGATCCGTTCGTCCAGGCCACCGGGGGCAAGGGCTTCCACGTGGTGGCGCCGCTGGACGCGCGGAGGGACTTCGACGACGTCCGCGCCCACATGGCCGAGATCGCCGACCGGGCGGCGCAGGAGGACGAGCGGCTGACCACCCAGCAGCGCAAGGACAAGCGCGGCGACCGCGTTTTCCTGGACATCAACCGCAACGCCTACGGGCAGACGATGATCGCGCCCTACTCGCTGCGAGCACGACCGGGGGCCCCGGCTGCGACCCCGATCGACCTCGCCGAGATCAGCCGCGCGACGCCGAACCGCCACGGCCTGGCCAACATGACGCGCCGGCTGGCCAGGAAGGCGGACCCGTGGGCCAGGATCGACCGCCACGCGGCGGTGTGAAGGAAGGAGCGAGCATGTCGGACCCACTCGACGCCACCACGCCGTCACCGGACGAGGCCCCGACGCAGGAGCCGGCCGACCCGGCCAACCTGCAGTCCGCGCCCGACCTGGACGAGGACGAGCTCGGCGTCGACCCGCTGGAGAGCGGCGTGGAACCGGCCGAGGGCTGGTCGCCGGTCGCCGAGGGCAGGCCGACGCCGAGGGAGCAGCGCGAGGGCGACTCGATCGACGAGCGGTTGCGCTCGGAGGAACCGGAGGGCCCGGGCTCGGTGGAGCCGCCGCTGGCCGAGAGCCGGATGCACGAGCTCGACGAGAGCATCGACCAACGGGCCGAGCAGGAGGTCTCCGACGGGGCGACCGAGGAGTAGCCGCCCACCGGGCCGGCACGTCGTGCGTGCGGCGCCTCGTAAGCTGTCCGGAATGGCGGGCGGTGGGCGCCGCCGCGCACGACCGCCGGAGCGCGCTGTGCCGGAAAGGGTGGGAATGGCCGCAGCAGGCAGCAAGGGGGCCGCGGGCGCGGTGCGCAACACCCGGCCGCGCAACCGCAGGACGCAGATCGTGGCCGCCGCGTCGGAGCTTTTCCACGCCCGTGGCTACCCGCGGGTCGGCATGAGTGACATCGCCGAGGCCGTCGGCGTCGGGCCCTCCGCGCTCTACCGGCACTTCGCCAGCAAGCAGCGGCTGCTGACCGAGGTGGTGCTGGAGGAGTTGCGCCCGTTCGGCGAGATCCTCGGCCGCGTCGGGACCGACGACCTCGACGCGCTGGTGGCCGAGCTGGCGACCGCCGCCCTGGACCACCGCAGGCTGGGCGTGCTGTGGCAGCGCGAGGCGCGGCACCTGCCCGCCGCCGAGCGCGAGAAGCTCAAGGGCGAGCTGCGCGCGGTGGCGGGCGGGCTGGCCGACCTGGCGCGGGTGCGCAGGCCCGGACTGGCCGAGGAGGACGCCCGGTTCCGGGGCTGGTGCCTGTTCAGCGCCCTGACCAGCCCGTCCTACCACCAGGTCGAGCTGCCCAGGGCGGAGTTCGAGGGGCTGCTGCGCAACATGGTCGCGGTGGTCACCGACCAGCAGCCCATGGCTCTGGCGTCGCGGCGCACCGCCGAGCCCGCGACGTCCCCGCTGCTGGCCAGGCGCGCGTCCCGGCGGGCCGTGCTGCTGTCGGCGGCGACCCGGCTCTTCGCCGACAACGGCTTCACCGCGGTGACCACCGACGACATCGGTGCCGCCGCGGGCATCGCGGGCCCGAGCGTCTACAGCCACTTCGCCAGCAAGCAGGAGCTGCTGGGGGCGGTGATCGCCCGCGGCTGCGCCTGGCTGGAGATCGAGCTCGAACGCACCCTGACCGCCACCGGCGACGCCGAGGAGGCGTTGCGCGAGCTCCTGCACTCCTACATCACCTTCGCCTACGACCACGGCCGGTTCATCGACATCCTGGTCACCGAGGTCGGGCACCTGCCCGACGCCGAGCGGCACCGGGCGCGCCAGACCCAGCACGACTACGTCGCGGAGTGGGTGGCGCTGCTGTGCCGGGTGCGGCCCGATCTCGACCGCGTCCCTGCGCGGGTGCTGGTGCAGGCGGCGCTGACCGCCGCCAACGACATGGCGCGCACGGGGACGGTGCGCGACCCCGACGCGGTCGCGCGCGTCGGCAGCGCCCTGATGTTCCGCACCGATGCCTATCGGGCATTCACTTATGGGTAGCAAGTGCGTGGGGGCGCGGCTTTAGCGGTGCTCGGGAGGGCTACCACGGCGTCACATCCCGGTTGACGCTGCTGAGGGCGTGCGCTAGCGTCCGCCTGCAGGCCCATCGGTCCGCCCGCTGCTGGCGGGGTGCGCCGCCGGTGCGGCTTCGCCGATCATCCGCAACGAGCCAGGAGAAACCGCAGCGATGAGCAGTGCGACCGAACCTGTCGGGGTGCCGCCGGCGGAGGCACCGGACATCCACACCACCGCGGGCAAGCTGGCCGACCTCTACCGGCGCAACCACGAGGCCGTGCACGCGGGTTCGGAGCGCGCGGTCGCCAAGCAGCACGCCAAGGGCAAGCGGACCGCCCGGGAGCGCATCGACATGCTGCTCGACGAGGGTTCCTTCGTGGAGCTCGACGAGCACGCCCGCCACCGGTCGACGAACTTCGGCATGGACGCCGACCGCCCCTACGGCGACGGGGTGGTGACCGGCTGGGGCACCGTCGACGGCCGCCGGGTCTGCGTGTTCTCCCAGGACTTCACCGTGTTCGGCGGGTCGCTGGGCGAGGTGTTCGGCGAGAAGATCGTCAAGGTCATGGACCTGGCGATGAAGACCGGCTGCCCGCTGGTGGGCATCAACGACTCGGGCGGGGCGCGCATCCAGGAGGGCGTGGCCGCGCTCGGGCTCTACGCCGAGATCTTCAAGCGCAACACCCACGCCTCGGGGGTCATCCCGCAGATCTCGCTGATCATGGGGCCGTGCGCGGGCGGTGCGGTCTACTCGCCCGCGATCACCGACTTCACCGTGATGGTCGACCAGACCTCGCACATGTTCATCACCGGCCCGGACGTCATCAAGACGGTCACCGGCGAGGACGTCTCGTTCGAGGACCTCGGCGGGGCGCGCACGCACAACGAGCGCTCCGGCAACGCCCACTACCTGGCCACCGACGAGGACGACGCGATCTCCTACGTCAAGGAGCTGCTGTCGTTCCTGCCGTCGAACAACCTGTCCTCCTCGCCGGTCTTCCCCGGCGCCGAGGTGGAGGAGGGTTCGGTCGCCGACGGTGTCGGCGATGCCGACCTGGAGCTGGACGCGCTGGTCCCGGACTCGCCGAACCAGCCCTACGACATGCGCGAGGTCATCACCAGGCTCGTCGACGAGGGCGAGTTCCTGGAGGTCTCGGCGCTGTTCGCGCCGAACATGCTGTGCGGGTTCGGCCGGATCGAGGGAGCCAGCGTGGGCGTGGTGGCCAACCAGCCCATGCAGCTCGCGGGCACGCTGGACATCGACGCCAGCGAGAAGGCCGCTCGGTTCGTGCGGTTCTGCGACGCCTTCAACATTCCCGTGCTGACGCTCGTGGACGTCCCGGGCTTCCTGCCCGGCACCGGGCAGGAGTGGAACGGCATCATCCGCCGGGGCGCCAAGCTGCTCTACGCCTACGCCGAGGCCACGGTGCCGCTGGTCACCGTGATCACGCGCAAGGCCTACGGCGGCGCCTACGACGTGATGGGCTCCAAGCACCTCGGTGCCGACATCAACCTGGCGTGGCCGACCGCGCAGATCGCGGTGATGGGCGCGCAGGGCGCCGCCAACATCCTGTACCGGCGCCAGCTCGCCGAGGCCGCCGAGCGCGGTGAGGACGTGGAGGCGCTGCGGGCGCGGCTCCAGCAGGAGTACGAGGACACCCTGTGCAACCCGTACGTGGCCGCCGAGCGCGGGTACGTGGACTCGGTGATCCCGCCCTCCCACACCCGGGGTCACGTGGCGCGGGCGTTGCGGATGCTGGCCGACAAGCGCGAGGCGCTGCCGGCCAAGAAGCACGGCAACATCCCCCTCTGACACCACCGATCCCCTGTGAACGCCCCCTGCGACACCGGGGGTCTAGGAGGACACAGTGCACAGCGATGAGTCCGAGCGGCCGGTGCTGCGGATCGTGCGCGGCGAGCCCGACGACGTCGAGCTGGCGGCGCTCACCGCGGCGCTGGCCGCGGTGAGCGCCGCGGCGGCCGCGGCGCAGACAGAGCCCGAGCCCACCGGTTGGTCGTTGTGGGCCGACCGGTCGGCGGCCCTGCGCCATCCCGCCGGCCGCAGGCCGCTGCGGCCCGGCCCGGCGGCGTGGCGCACCTCCGCCCTTCCCCTGTAAAGCAATTCCCCGCGCGAGCTAGGAGCCCTGGTCGAGATGACCGCAGAACGCATTGCCGAGACCACTGTGGACAACACCGTCATCTCCGGTGCCATCAAGAAGGTGTTGGTGGCGAATCGGGGTGAGATCGCGGTGCGGGTGATCCGGGCTTGCCGGGATGTGGGGGTGGGCAGTGTGGCGGTGTATGCGGAGCCGGATGTGGATGCGGTGTTCGTGCGGTTGGCCGATGAGGCGTTCGGGTTGGGTGGGTCGACGGCGGCGGAGTCGTATCTGGACATCGGCAAGGTGATCGATGCGGCGCAGCGCTCAGGGGCGGATGCGGTGCATCCGGGTTATGGGTTCTTGTCGGAGAACGCGGATTTCGCGCAGGCGGTGCTGGATGCGGGTCTGGTGTGGGTGGGTCCGTCGCCGGAGGCGATCCGGGTGTTGGGGGACAAGGTGACCGCGCGGCGGATCGCGTTGGAGGTGGGGGCGCCGTTGGTGCCGGGGACCGAGGAGCCGGCGTCGGGTGCTGATGAGGTGGTGGCGTTCGCTGAGGAGCACGGGTTGCCGGTGGCGATCAAGGCGGCGTTCGGTGGTGGGGGCCGGGGGTTGAAGGTGGCGCGCAGCCTGGAGGAGATTCCGGGGTTGTTCGAGTCGGCGGTGCGGGAGGCCGAGGCGGCGTTCGGTCGGGGTGAGTGTTTCGTGGAGCGGTATCTGGACCGGCCGCGGCATGTGGAGGCTCAGGTGCTGGCGGATCGCCATGGTGGTGTGGTGGTGGTGGGGACGCGGGATTGTTCGTTGCAGCGGCGGCATCAGAAGTTGGTGGAGGAGGCTCCGGCGCCGTTTTTGAGCGAGGAGCAGCGGGAGCGGATCCATACCGCGGCGCGGGAGATCTGTGCGCGGGCGGGTTATGCCGGTGCCGGGACGGTGGAGTTCTTGGTGGGTGCGGACGGGACGATCTCGTTTTTGGAGGTCAACACGCGGTTGCAGGTGGAGCATCCGGTGTCGGAGGAGACCACGGGGCTGGATCTGGTGGTCGAGCAGTTGCGGATCGCGGCGGGTGAGCGGTTGTGGTTGCGGGAGGATCCGGTGCCGGTGGGGCATGCGATCGAGTTCCGGATCAACGGGGAGGATCCGGGGCGGGATTTCCTGCCGGCGCCGGGCACGGTGCGGCGGTTCGTGGTGCCGTCGGGTCCGGGGGTGCGGGTGGATGCGGGGGTGGAGTCCGGGAGTGTGATCGGGGGGCAGTTCGACTCGTTGTTGGCCAAGGTGATCGTGTGGGGGCGGGATCGGGCGCAGGCGTTGGCGCGGTCGCGGCGGGTGCTGGCCGAGATGCGGGTGGAGGGGCTGGCCACGGTGTTGCCGTTCCACCGGGCGGTGGTGGCCGATCCGGCGTTCACCGCCGAGGACGGGTTCGGGGTGCACACGCGGTGGATCGAGACCGAGTTCGACAACACGCTGCCGCCGTTCGACGGTGCGAGCGAGGCCGAGGCGGGGGTGGGGCGGCGGACGGTGGTGGTCGAGGTCGGTGGTCGTCGGTTGGAGGTGTCGCTGCCGGCTGATCTCACGCCCGCGGCGGCGCCGGCCGGGGGTGCGGGGCGGCCGCGGCGGCGGTCGGCCGGCGGTGGTGGTGCGGGCTCGTCGGGGGATGCGGTGACCGCGCCGATGCAGGGCACGCTGGTCAAGCTGGTGGTGGCCGAGGGCGACCGGGTCAGCGCGGGGGACGAGATCGCGGTGCTGGAGGCGATGAAGATGGAGAACCCGGTGCTGGCGCACAAGGACGGCACCGTCACCGGACTGACCGCCCAGCCCGGCGCCACCCTCACCCAGGGGAGCACCCTCTGCGAACTCAAGGACTGAGCAGGCGGGCGCGAGCCGCGCGGGCATAGGCGGCTCGCCCCGCTCCGGTGCGGCCGAACGTGGACCGCTCGTTCAGACGAACGGGCGGTTCACCTCGCTCACCAGCTCGCCGCGGTGCACCTCGTCGAAGACGGCCCGCGCCTTCTCGGCGATCTCCGGCGCGGCCCTGCGCAGCTCGGCCGCGTCGGCATCGCGGATGCCGTCGTCGGCGACCCCGGCCCGATCGAGCAGGCCGGCGAGGTCGGACAGCTCATCGCGCAGCCACTCGAACGGGCTCGCGGTGAGCCGGTCGCTCCACTCCCGCCGCACGGGCTCGGTGCCCTCGAACCGCGAGTGGTAGTGGGCCCGGTCGAAGGACTCCGGCGGCGAGCCGACGGCCACGAAGATGTCGGCACGCCACACCGGGCGGTCGATCACGACGCGCTGGGCGGCGAACTCGGTGCCCTGCCAGTCCTGGCGCTCGCGGATCCGCAGCTCGAGCCGGACGCCGCGCTCCGGCCCCTCGTCCTTCGCGCCGGCGCTGGTGTTCTCGAAGTGCATGTCGCGGAGGAGGACGCCGACGCGTTCGAAGATGTAGCCGTACAGCATTCGAGCTCCGTTCTGCGCGAAGTCCGGTTGGGCACCATGGTGGCCCCGGTCGGCTTCGCCCGGTACCGGCAACCGTGCGCCGACCCGATCGTGTGCTGGTCCGCCCCAGCCATCGCTACTCTGCGTCCATGGCTGGTCAACCGCTGCCACTGCCGCGGATCGACGGCGACGCGGTGTCGTTGCGGGGAGTGGCGCGAGTCCGACATCCCGCGCCTGGTCGAGGCGTTCAACGATCCGGTGATCGTCGGAACGCTGCTGGACCCGGTGCTGCCGTTCACCGAGGAGCACGCCCGAGCCCGGCTGGAGCGCTTCGAAACCGCGCGCCGCGACCGCGCCGGGGTGACGGCCGCGGTCGTCACCGACGGCCCGGCGATCGGGTTGCTCGGACTCACCGGTCTCGACTGGCAGCACGAGTCGGGCACGCTCGGGTACTGGATGCACGCCGACGGGCGTGGGCGGGGGCTGGCGGCAGCCGGGGTGAACCTGTTCGTCGCGTGGGCCTTCGAAACCCTCGGGCCGGCCCGCGTGGAACTGACCACCTCCCCTTCCAACACGGCGTCCCGGAGCCTCGCCGCGCGGTGCGGCTTCGTCTGCGAGGGCCGCCTGCGCTCGCACCTGCGAGGGACGGACGGCCGGCGGGACTCGATGCTCTACAGCCGGCTGCCCGTCGACCCGGTACCGGCGGCCGGGTGAGGATGTCAAGGGACGGGATGTGCCGGTCCCGCCCGGTTCGGCGACACTGTGTCGCTGCCGCCGGCCGCGGCGGCTGATCGACACTCGCACGAACGCCACCCGGGACGTGGAGGTCGCATGAACGAGCACAGCCGGTCCACCGAACTCGCCGATCTCCCCGCCGTCGACCTGGTCGCCGGCTACCGCACACGCACGCTCTCACCCGTCGAGGTCGTGGAGTCGGTGCTCGACCGCGTGCAGGCGTGCGAGCCGCTGCTGTGCGCGACCTACGCCCTGGACCCCGACGGCGCCCGCGCGGCCGCGCGCGAATCGGAGCGGCGGTGGGGCAGGGGAGAGCCGGACGGGCCGGTCGACGGCGTGCCGGTGACGATCAAGGAGAACATCGCAACCAGGGGCGTCCCCGTCCCGCTCGGCACCGCCGCGACCGAGCGGGTCCCGGCCGCCGAGGACGCACCCGCCGCCGCCCGGCTGCGCGAGAGCGGCGCGGTGATCCTGGGCAAGACCACGATGCCCGACTACGGCATGCTCTCCTCCGGCGCCTCCAGCTTCCACCACCTCGCCCGCAACCCATGGAACCCCGACCGAACCCCGGGGGGCTCGAGCGCAGGCGCGGGCGCGGCGGCCGCCGCCGGCTACGGGCCGCTGCACGTGGGCACCGACATCGGCGGTTCCATCCGGCTGCCGGCGGGCTGGTGCGGGATCGTCGGGCTCAAACCGAGCTTCGGCCGCATCCCGGTCGACCCGCCCTACATCGGCCGGGTCGTGGGCCCGATGACCCGCACTGTCGCCGACACCGCGCTGCTGGCCTCCGTGCTGGCTGCGCCCGACGAGCGCGACCACACCGCGCTGCCGCCCGCCGACATCGACTGGGCGGCGCTGGACGGCGACGCCCGGGGCCTGCGCATCGGCCTGCTGCTCGACGGCGGCGCCGGGCTCCCCGTCGAGCCGGCCGTCACCGACGCGGTGCGGGCAGCCGCGGAGCGGTTCGAGGCCGCGGGCGCGGTGGTCGAGCCGCTCGCGCCGATCCTGACCAGGGAGATGCTCGACGGCCTCGACCTCTTCTGGCGCTACCGCGCGTGGAACGACATCAGCGCCCTGCCGGAGCAGCGCCGCGCCCACGTCCTGCCCGACATCGCGGCGTGGGCGGCGGGTGCGCGGGATGCCTCCGCGGCGCAGGTCTTCCACGGTTTCAGCCAGATGGACGCGATCTCGGCCTCGGCCAACCGGGCGGTGCGCGGCCTGGACTTCCTGCTCTCTCCGGTCGCCCCGATCCCGGCCTTCCCCGCCGAGCAGGCGTATCCGACCGGTGACTCGCGGCTGCCCATGGAGCACATCGCCTTCACCGTGCCGTTCAACATGTCAGGCCAGCCCGCGGTCTCGGTCAACTGCGGATACACCCCCGACGGGCTGCCCATCGGCCTGCAGATCGCGGGACGCCGGTTCGACGACGTCGGGGTGCTGCGGCTGGCGAGCCTGCACGAGCGGATCCGCCCGCCGCAGCGTCCCTGGCCGTCACCCGTCGGCAGCAGGACCGCGGGCTGACGGCCGCCTCGCGGCGCACCGCTTCGGCGACGTCGTCCGATGCCGCGCCGGCTCGGCGAGTTCGACGTCGATCGGGCCGTCTCCAGCGCCGGCTCGACGGGCTGGAGGTCCACTTCGGACGGCTGGCGTCAGCCGTCGAGCAGCTCGCTGAACCGCCGCAGGTCGACGTTGCCGCCGGAGAGCACGACGCCCACCCGGCCGCGCGCGGGTGCGCGCCCGGCGAGCAGCGCAGCCAGAGCGGTCGCGCCGCTGGGCTCGACGACGATCTTCAGGCGTTCGAACAGCAGCCGCATCGCCGCGCGGATCTCGTCGTCGGAGACCAGCACGACCTCGTCGACCAGGCGCCGCACGACCTCGAACGTCAGCTCGCCGGGTGCGGTGATCGCCTGACCGTCGGCGATCGTGCGGGGCACCGGGATCTCGACCCGGTGGCCGGCCGACAGCGACCGCCGCACGTCGTCACCGGCCTCGGGCTCGACCCCGATCACCCTCGTCGCCGGACTCAGCGCGCGCACGGCGGTCGCGCAGCCGGAGATGAGACCGCCGCCGCCCACCGGCACCACGAGCGCGTCGAGCTGTCCGGCCTCCTCGACCAATTCCAGCGCAGTGGTGCCCTGGCCCGCCATCACGTCGTGGTGGTCGTAGGGCGGGACCACCGTCAGCCCGTGCTCGGCGGCGAGCTGCTCGGCGATCTGCCTGCGGTCCTGCGAGTAGCGGTCGTAGCGGACGATCCGGGCGCCGTACCCGGCGGTCGCCTCGGCCTTGGCGACCGGGGCGTCGTGGGGCATGACGATCGTCGCCGTCGTGCCCGCCAGCCGTGCGGCCAGTGCGACGGCCTGCGCGTGGTTGCCCGACGAGTACGCCGCGACTCCCCGTTCGAGCCGGGCGGAGTCGAGCCGGGAGATCGCGTTGTAGGCGCCGCGGAACTTGAACGCACCCACCCGCTGGAAGTTCTCGGCCTTGAGCAGCACCTGAGCGCCGAGCCGTTCGTCGAGGGTCCTGGAGGTCAGCACCGGTGTCCGGTGCGCGACCCCGCGCAGCCGTTCCGCCGCCGCCTTGACGTCGTCGAAGGTCAGCACATCGCTCACCGAGCACCCCCGTGTGATCGCCGATGCACCACTGTATTCCGCGGGATGCCGTCGGCACAGGCCCCGGGCGGGGTCACCAGGTCCGGTTGTCCGGGCCCCAGCTCTCCGGCAGCCCGGCCGTGGCCAGGTCGATCGCGCGCTCGACCAGTTCGACCATGCGGTCCAGCTCCCGGCTCGGGTCCGCGCACATGGCCTCCATGCCGATCCGCAGCGCGGCGTAGACGACGCCTACGAGGATCCGCGGGCGCATGTCCGCGGCGGGGTCGACACCCTCGCGCTCGGCGATCTCGGTGGTCAGCCGCTCCTCGGTGGCCGCGGTCCGGCGCAGGTTGCCCGCCAGCAGCGCGGGCGTCTTGTTGATCAGGTGCTGGATCCGCAGGAAGCGCCGGACCCCCTCGCTCGTCGCCGAGTCGCGCACCATCGCGAGCACCGCGTGCCGGAGGGCGGCCAGCGGCGCCTCCCGGGACGGACGCGCCCGCAGCGCCTCGACCACCAGTTCGTCGAACGCGGCGGCCTTGGCCAGCGCGATGTCCTCCTTGCCCGCGAAGTAGCGGAAGCACGTCCGGGGCGAGATGTCGACCTGCGCGGCGATCTCGTCGATGGTGGTGGTGTCGTAGCCGTTCTCCAGGAAGAGGTCCACCCCGGCGTCGATCAGCGCTGACCTGGTGCGCTGCTTCTTGCGGGCGCGGAGGCCGACCTGCTCGGCGGGGACGCTCATGGCGTTCATTGTGCCGGACGGCAGTGGACGTCATTGGTCACTCGATGACGAGCGGCACACGATGACCTAAGACACTGGCCGCCATATGTCAGTCGCTGACACTTTATGTATCGTCGGGGACGGCAACCGCACAGCCGCGAAGGAGCGATCATGTCGTACAAGAGCCTGGAGGTCCGCCTGGCCGCCCGTCCCAAGGGATGGCCGACCGATGAGACCTTCGAGTTCGCCGAGGTCGAGGTCGGCGAGCCCGCCGAGGGGCAGGTGCTGGTCCGCAACCTCGTGATGAGCGTCGACCCGTCGATGCGGGGCCGGATGAACGCGGGCAAGTCCTACGTCGAGCCGTTCGAGGTCGGCGAGCCGATGACCGGCGGCGCGCTCGGCGAGGTCGTGTCCTCCCGCGCCGAGGGCGTGCAGCCGGGCGACCTCGTGGTGCACTGGCAGGGCTGGCGCGAGTACGCGGTCGTCGACGGCAAGCGCACGCTGAAGGTCGATCCCGACGCGGCCCCGCTCAACGCCTACCTCGGCGTGCTGGGCATGATCGGGATGACCGCCTACGTCGGCCTGGTGGAGATCGCTTCCGTCAAGGAGGGCGACGTCGTCTTCGTCTCCGGTGCCGCGGGCGCGGTCGGCGCGGTGGCCGGCCAGATCGCCAAGCTCAAGGGCGCCTCCCGGGTGATCGGCAGCGCGGGCAGCGCGGAGAAGGTCCGCTACATCACCGAGGAGCTCGGCTTCGACGCCGCGTTCAACTACAAGGACGGCCCGGTCTACGACCAGCTCAAGGCCGCCGCGCCCGACGGCATCGACGTCTACTTCGACAACGTGGGCGGCGAGCACCTGGAGGCCGCGATCTCGGTGCTCAACGACTTCGGCCGGGTCGCCGAGTGCGGGATGATCTCGCAGTACAACAACTCCGAGCCGCAGCCCGGTCCCCGCAACATGACGATGCTGGTGCAGAAGCGGCTCACGCTGCGCGGGTTCATCGTCATCGACCACGCCCACCTGCGGGACCAGTTCCTGGCCGAGGTCGGCCAGTGGCTGCGCGAGGGCAGGATCCACTACACCGAGACCGTCTACGAAGGACTGCGCAACGCGCCCGAGGCGCTGCTGGGCATGATGCGCGGTGAGAACACCGGCAAGACGCTGGTGAAGATCGCCGACCGGAGCTGAGCGCCGGTTCCCCGCCCCCGGCGCGGGGCGGGGAACCTACTCGGTCCGTCTGGCGCGCACGAACGCGTCGATGCCGTCGAGGATGCGCTGCAACCCGAACTCGAAGGTGTGCTCGGGGTCCTGCGCCGAACCGTGCGCCTCGCCCGCCGCGGAGCCGACCCTGGCCGCGGTGGGGAAGCGCGCCGGATCCATGATCCGGTTGAGCAGGGGAGCGTGCGCGTGCCACCACTGCTCGTCGCTGACCCCGGTCCGCTGCTCGGTCTGCGCCGCCTCCACCGAACGCCGGGCCGCGCCCTCCACGTGCCCCAGCACGAGGCTGAGCATCGAGTCCATCTCGACCTCGGACAGCCCCAGCCCGGCCACCGCGCCCAGCTCGTAGTCGTACTTGGCGATGACGTTGGGCCCCAGCACCGCGCGACCGGTCGCGACCTGCAGCATCCACGGGTGCCGGTGGTAGAGCGCCCAGTTCTCGCGCGCGATCCGCTCCAGCCTGCCGCGCCAGTCGCCGTCGGCCTCGGGGCGCGCGGTCTCGCCGTAGACGGTGTCGAGCATGGCGTCGAGCAGCTCGGCCTTGCCGGGCACGTAGGTGTAGAGCGACATCGTGCCGACGCCGAGCCGCTCGGCGACCCGCCGCATCGACAGCGCCGCGATGCCCTCGGCGTCGGCGAGCTCGATCGCGGCGGCCACGATCCGGTCGGCGTCGAGGTCCGACCGCCCCCGGCGCCCGCCCCGCTGCCGGCTCCGCCACAGCAGGGCCAGGCTGCGGGCGGGATCACCGCCGCCGCTGTACTCCGTCGCCATCGGTCCACCCATCGCCGAACAACGTCCGGTACATGCTACGGCGGGAGTGGCCGGCGCCCGAAGTGCGGCGCGGTCGTCACTCGGCGGGGTGGGTCCGCAGCCATTCCGCCCAGGTGGTCTTGCCCCGGCGTCCGTCCGGACACGTGATGTGGGTGGCGATCCGGGTCAGCCTGCGGGGAGCGGGCACGGTGACCACCTTCCTGGAGCGGTGCCGGGCGCGCTGCCACTGCTCGACGACCTCGGCGAAGGTCAGCACCTCGGGACCGCCGAAGTCGGTGCGGTGCCCGCCCGGGCCCTCCGCGAGGCATTCGACGACGTACTCGGCGAAGTCGCGGGCGTCGACCGGCTGCGTCGGCAGCGAGGTCGGCAGCGGCAGCACCGGCAGCCGGGTCGCCTTGCCGAGCATCCGGTCGAGCAGCCAGTGGAACTGGGTGGAGCGCATGATCGACCACGGCACGTCGGCGACGCTGACCAGTTCCTCCGCGGTGTGCTTGAGCCGCAGGTACGGCCCGACCGGGCGGTCGACGCCGACGATGGAGATGTAGGCGAAGTGCCCGACCCCGGCGTCGGTCGCGGCCTCCAGCAACCGGGCCGTGCCGTCGACGTCGACGTCGGGCGGACTGCGCCAGAAGTCGGCGGGCAGCAGGTAACCCCGCTGCGCGGCGGGCGACATGGTGGCCGCGTGCAGCACGACCCGCGCGTCGGCGACCAGTTCGGCAACGCCTTCGCCGGTGGCCAGATCGCCCTGCACCCACTGCACGTCGTCTTCGGCGCCCGGACGGCGGGTCAGCACCCGCACCCGGTACTTCGGCCTGAGCAACTCGACGAGCTCGCGCCCGAGATGTCCTGTGCCTCCGGTGACTGCGACGGTCTCCATGGCACCCCCGAAGCCGGTTCGGCGTTTTGTCCTCACTGTCCCATTGCGCAGTGGGGGTGGCGACTCGGTTCGGGCCCGCTCGCGGTCAGCCGAATGGTTGACTTCGCAACTTTGCTCACTAGTGTGGGTTCGCATCCGGGCCGTGGGCCGCCGAGGCCCCGCAGAGCGACGGAGAGCGGATGAGCGTCTACGACGAGCGCCCATGGCTGGCCCGATACGACGCGGGGCAGCCGCACGACATCGAGCCGGAGTTCGCCAACGCGCTGGAGATGTTCGCGGCGTCGGTGCGCGCGGCACCGGACCGGCCGGCGGTGAAGTACTTCGACGGAGTGCTTTCCAGGTCCGAACTGGACGAGCTGTCGGACGCGTTCGCCTGCGGGCTGCTGGACCGGGGCATCCGGCGGGGCGACCGGGTGGCCCTGTTCCTGCAGAACGTCCCGCAGTTCCTCGTCGCGCTGCTCGGCACCTGGAAGGCCGGCTGCGTCGCGGTCGCGATCAACCCGATGAACAAGCAGCGCGAGCTTTCCCTGCTGCTGCGCGATTCCGGCGCGCGGGCGCTGGTCTGCCTGGAGTCGCTGCACGGCCCGGTCGCCGGCCCGGTCCTCGGCGAGACCGACGTGGAGCTGGTGATGACGACCTCCGAGCTGGAGCACCAGTCCCGCGACGACCCGCGCGTCCTCGGGGACGTGCGGCGCATCCGGTGCGAGGGTGCCGAGGACATGTCCGCGCTCATCGAGCGCTTCCGGGGACGGCGTCCGCCCGCGGTCGAGCTCGGCCCCGACGACGTTGCGGTGCTGACCTACACCTCCGGCACCACCGGGCCGCCGAAGGGCGCGATGAACACCCACCGCAACCTCGTGTTCAACGCCCGCGCCGTGCGGGACTGGGTCGGCATCGGCGAGTCCGACGTGGTCTTCGGTGTCGCGCCGCTGTTCCACATCACCGGGATGGTCGCGCACGCGGCCCTGGCGCTGCTGACCACCGCGCCGCTGGTGCTGTTCTGCCGCTTCGAGCCGAACGCGGCCGTCGACCTCATCCGGGAGCACCGGCCGACCTTCACCATCGGCTCCATCACCGTCTTCATCGCCCTGATGAACGCGCCCGAGGCGACGAGCGCGGACCTGAGCTCGCTCACCCGCGTCTACTCCGGCGGGGCTCCGATCCCGCCGAGCACCACGAGGGCGTTCCAGGAGCGCTTCGGGCACTACATCCACAACATCTACGGGCTCACCGAGACGACCGCGCCCACGCACGCCGTTCCGCTGCACGGCGAGGCACCCGTCGACCCGGAGTCGGGCGCGCTGTCGATCGGGGTGCCCATGTACAGCACGGTCGCCCGGATCGTCGGCGACGACGGGGCCGACCTGCCCGCGGGGCGGATCGGCGAGGTCGTGGTGCGCGGGCCGCAGGTCGTCGCGGGCTACTGGAACAAGCCGGAGGAGACCGCGGGCGCCCTGCCCGGCGGCTGGCTGCACACCGGCGATGTCGGGTACATGGACCATGTCGGCTGGTTCTACCTGGTGGACCGCAAGAAGGACCAGATCAACACCGGCGGCTACAAGGTCTGGCCACGCGAGGTCGAGGACGTGCTCTACGAGCACGAGGCGGTGCGCGAGGCGGCCGTGGTCGGCGTTCCCGACGAGTACCGGGGCGAGATGGTCAAGGGTTTCGTCAGCCTGCGGCCGGGGCTGACCGCGAGTCCGGAGGAACTCGTGGACTTCTGCAGGCGCCGGATGGCCGCGTACAAGTACCCGCGCCAGGTGGAGGTCCTGGAGGAGTTGCCCAAGACCGCGACGGGCAAGCTGCTGCGCAGGCAGCTGCGTGCACGCTGAACCGGTATCCCGGAACCTGTTCGGCCCGCCGCCCGGCGTGGTAGAGATTAGTCGGAGCGCCTACGGCCGGATCTCTGCGAGGTGAGCGGTGTCCCTGGTCAACAACCCGTTCGACGTCCTGCCCGCCGACTGGCGGACCGCCCTGCTGGTGGGCCGCGTGCACGATCCCGACGAGCAGGGGCCTAGCGTCGTCGTGGTCGCCGGTGACGAGCTGCTCGACATCTCCGGTGCCGCGCCGACCCTGTCGCAGCTGCTGGAGTCCGAAGACCCGGCGGAGCTGGCGCGCACCGCGCAGGCGCGCAAGAGCTGGCCGCTGGCCGAGGTCCTGGACAACACCCTGGGCGACCGCACGGGCCCGCACCTGCTCGCACCCGCGGACCTGCAGGTGATCAAGGCGGCCGGGGTGACCTTCGTGCGCAGCATGCTCGAGCGGGTCATCGAGGAACGCGCGGCGGGCGATCCCGACCGGTCCGCGCTGATCCGGGCGCAGGTCGAGGCCGCGATGGGCGGCACGCTGGCCGTGGTCGACCCCGGCTCGCCCGAGGCGGCGGCGGTGAAGGAGTGGATGGTCCGCGACGGCCTGTGGTCGCAGTACCTCGAGGTCGGGCTCGGGCCGGACCCGGAGGTCTTCACCAAGGCACCGGTGCTGGCCGCGGTCGGCACCGGCGCCGAGGTCGGCGTGGCCGAGGACTCGCGGTGGAACAACCCCGAACCCGAGCTGGTGCTCGCGGTCCGGTCCGACGGGCGGATCACCGGGGCGACGCTGGGCAACGACGTGAACCTGCGCGACGTCGAGGGCCGCAGCGCGCTGCTGCTGCCCAAGGCCAAGGACAACAACGCCTCCGCCGCGCTGGGGCCGTTCCTGCGGCTGTTCGACGACGGCTTCGGCCTCGACGACGTGCGCCGCACCGACGTGCGCCTGGAGGTCGTCGGCGAGGACGGGTTCGTGCTGGACGCGCTGAGCTCGATGCGCGAGATCAGCCGCGACGTGCTCGAGCTGGTCGCCGCGACGGTCGGGCGCCACCACCAGTACCCGGACGGCATCATGCTCTACACCGGCACGCTGTTCGCGCCCACCGAGGACCGCGATGCCGAGGGCGCGGGCTTCACCCACCACCTCGGCGACGTCGTCCGGATCTCCTCGCCCCGCCTGGGCACGCTGGCCAACCGCGTCAACCACGCCGAGAAGTGTCCGGAGTGGACGTTCGGTATCGGCTCGCTGATGACGAACCTGGCCGCGCGCGGACTGCTGGGCTGACCGGCGCCGGCGGCTGACCGGCGCGCGCGGCGGGCGCTGGCACCCGGCGGTGAGCGGCCAAGCGTCCGGGGGCTACGAGGTCAGCCGTCCATGGGCAGCCAGTTCCCCATGTAGTCGTAGGAGAACTCGCCTCCGCGCTGCTCGCCGTCGACGATCTCGCCGAACCGCGGCGCATCGGCGCTCACCGTCTCGAACGGTGCGCCGCTCGCGGTGCCGTCGCTGCGCACCACGACCTCGTCCTGCTGCCCTCGGTACTCGGTGGTGACCACGAGCTCCCACTTGCACCAGCAGCGGCTGGTGACCGCGGTCAGCTCGAAGCCTTCCTGCTCGTCCTTCGCCAGGGTGAGGTTGTGGCTGTGCAGGTAAGGCGTGCTCGTCTGGCTCTCCTCGTCGAAGGTGCGCACGGCGCCGTCGGCGTCGAGGTCGACCATCACGCGCTCCAACGGTTCACCGCCCTGGGTGCCGGCGTAGAGCATGGTGCCGTCGGGCACGGGCAGCCGTTCCAGCACGCGGGCCCGCATCCCGACCACGGACACGGTCTCGCGGCGATGCCCGGTCAGCACCACCTTGTACCTGGTGGCGCTACCGCAGTCGGGAATGCACGCGGAGAGGAAGCGCCGACCACCCAGCGCGGACATCTGCTCGGCGGCGGTCTCTTCCTGACTGGTGGGGCCGTTGCCGATGTCGGCGCTCTCCAACTGCGCCGAGATGCGTCCCGCCTCGGCGATTTCGGCGGGGGACAGGGCCTTCTCGAACACCCAGTTCCACCCGTCGCCGTTGACGTCCCACAGCTGCTCGACACGTGCCACCACCGGAGGTTCGGTCTCCAGCTGGGCATCCTCGTGCCGCTTGACGGATTCCTGCGCGAGGACTTCCTGCTCCGGGGCCCGCTCGAAGGTCACCCACGCGCCGTACTGCGCACTCACCAGCGCGATCACCAGTGGAATCACGACCACGGTGGCGACCGTTGCGCCGATCGCCCACCACTTCCCGTGGTTCCGCGACGGCGTCCGCCGACCGGCCCCCGCAACCCGAACCCTGCGCCCGCGCCTGCTCATGGCCCCTCCAGGTGACCAGTCGGGCACACATCGTAGCAAGCCGAGATCGCCGCAGAACGCGGTTCAGGGCAATTCCGGCATCAGGGAAGTCCCGAGTGAGGATCAGTGCGCGGGCGCGGGCACGCCGGGGCGGGCCCACTCGCGGGTGTCGACCACCGCGCCGTCGGCCAGCAGGGCGTGGACGTCGTGGCCCGAGGTGAAGGTGGTCAGGGGCGCGAGTCCCAGCGCGGTGGCGGCGATGAACGATCCGCCGATCAGGTTCACGTCGCAGGCGGTACCGATGCGGAACAGCGACTGCGACTCCGAGGTGACGTCGTCGTCGCCCCCGGCGCGCAGCACGATCCGCTGGTCGGGCGCGACCGCGCGGGCCGCCACCGCCACGGCGATGTTCTCCAGCACGTCCGAGGACACCGCCACGATCGCCCTGGCGCGGCGCAACGACAGCTTGCGCAGCAGGAAGCGGTCGCCGCCCCGCCCGAACATGACCGGGATGTCGAGCGACCTGGCCAGCGGCACGCACGGCGCCGACCGGTCGCGCTCCACCGCCACCACGCCGATGCCCAGCCGCTGGAGCTCCGTGCACAGCCGCGTACCGACCTGGCCGAGCCCGACGACGATGACGTGGCCACGGCGCGGAACGGCGCGGGCGCCGACGATGCCGGTGAAGCGCCCCGAGGTCATCCGGTCGACCAGGCCCGCGGTGAACAGCGCCGAGAAACCCAGCACGCACAGAAGGGTCAGCGTCGACAGCGCGTGGTACCAGGCGGGGGCGTGTTCGGCGGCTTCGCTGGCCGAGACCGTCGTCAGCGTCTTGGCCGCGTTCCACGCGGCGGTCACCCCGGGCTCGTGCAGCACCAGCACGCCGAGCACGGTGTCGAGCAGGAACACCAGTAGCAGTCCCGCCAGGCCGGCGAGCAGGGAGCGGGTCGTGCCCTCCAACGGCCGGAGCTGGGCGTGGACCCAGTTGCGGACCGGGCGCCTGCCGTCGATCTCGTGCTTGCTCAGCGGCGCCGCGGACAGCCCCACCGGCGTGCGTGTCACGCCGACATAGCGCCCGGACGCGGTCGAGGTGAGGCTGACCAGTTCGTCGGCGATGCACGGGCCGAGCAGGGCGGGCACCAGCGCCTCGGTCATCCCGATCACCTTGCAGTTGGGCACCGACCGGACGACCTCGCCCGCCACGGTCCGGTCGAACAGGGTGACCAGCAGGGCGACGCCGGGCCTGGCGTGCTCGACCATCAGCGCGTAGCGCAGCACGCGGATGTCGTCGCGCGACACGATCACCACGACGTCGACCTCGCCGGCCAGCGCGTCGGCGAGGTCGACCGCGGTGGGCGAGCCGAGCCGGCTCAGCTCCGCACCCCAGCGGACGGCGTGCTCGGCGACGGAGTCGGCGAGGTCGTCCTCACCGATCAGCAGCAGGCGCATCAGGCGACCCCGTCGACCGGCCGGACGGAGGCGGCGCGCCCGCGGCGGTGGCGGGTCGGGGAATCGACGGCCATGGGCGGTGTCCTCCTGGGTCTCGGCGTTGCGATGACCCTAGGCAGCGCTCGCGGCGGGCGGCATTGTGCGAACAGCTACCGTTGGCCGCTCCCGGTTGGGCGATCCGCCAAGCTGATCGCCGCCCGCCGCGGCAGCCGCCGCGCGGCGACGAGACGCGGCTCACTTTCCTGTTGCGTTGTAACGGATTTCCGGTAACGCGCGATCAAGGGGGTGAAGGGGTGAGAAGATCGTGTTCGTCGTTGTCGTTGCTCTGTTCTTCGTGCTGATCATGGGTGCCATCATGTTCACCGACCTGGTCGAGGGCGGTGCCACCGAGCTCAAGGCGTCGCTGGCCGGCCTGGTCCGGCGCGCCCGCTCGCACTGAGCACAGTGGACACGCCGCCCGGCGGCGTGTCCACTCCGCTCGTTCAGCCCTCCAGCCGCTCCACCTTGTCGACCAGGAAGACGTAGCTGAGCGCGCCCATCAGCGCGACGCAGCTCATGAACACCAGTCCGCCGGCGAACGACCCGGTCGCGTCGACGATCATGCCGATGACGATCGGGGTGCTCGCGCCGCCGAGGTTGCCGACGAAGTTGAACACCCCGCCGGTGAGTCCCACCATCCGCGACGGTGCGATCTCCGGCGGCAGCAGCCAGGAGATGGCGGCCATGCCCTGGGCGAAGAACGCCACGGACATGATCGCCACGATCAGTCCGACGTCGTCGACGTAGTTGGCCGCGACGATGACGGTCGCCAGGAACAGCCCGGTGATGATCGGCGTCTTGCGCGCGACGTTGACCGAGACGCCGCGGCGCAGCATCGAGTCCGACCACCAGCCGCCGAGCAGCACGCCGGCCAGGGCGGCCAGGTAGGGGATCGAGGCGTAGAAGCCGGCCTCCATCAGCTCCAGTCCCCTCGACTGGGTGAGGTAGCTGGGGAACCAGGTCAGGAAGAAGAACATCGCGCTGTTGATCGCGAACTGGCCCAGGTAGATGCCCCACAGCCGCTTCCTGGTCAGCAGGTAGCGCAGGTCGGCCCAGTTGAGCTTGGCCGAGCTCGGCACCACGTTGGCCCGCCCCAGGTGCCGCTCCTCGATGTGGGCCAGTTCGTCGTCGTCGACCCGCGGGTCCTCCTGCGGGGTGTTGCGGATCTGGCGGAACCACACCACGGCCCAGACCAGGCCCGCCACGCCGGTGACCACGAAGACCGACTGCCAGCCGAACGCCACGACCAGCATCGACAGCACGGGCACGGCCAGCGCCAGCCCGACGTACTCGCCCGCGGTGTAGATCGCGGTGGCGCGACCCCGCTCGGAGCTGGGGAACCAGGACGCTGCCAGGCGTCCGTTGGCCGGGAAGGCGGGGGCCTCGAGTACCCCCAGGCTCGCGCGGACCGCGAACAGCGAACCGAACCCGCGGGCCAGCGCGGTCGCCACCGTGGCGAGCGACCACAGCACCAGGGCCCAGCCGAAGGCCAGCCGCGGCCCGATCCGGTCCAGCAGCCAGCCGCCGGGGATCTGCAGGAACGCGTAGCCCCACGAGAACGCCGAGAGGATCACGCCCAGCTCGGTGGCGCTGAGCCCCAGGTCGTGCTGGATGTGCGGTGCCGCGACCGACAGGTTGGTCCGGTCCAGGTAGTTGATCGCCGTGCTGACGAACAGGACCGCGAGGACCACGTAGCGGATCCTGACGCGTCGTTTCCGGACCGCCGGGTGGTTCGTGCTGCCGTTCTGGGCCTGTACTGCCATGTCCGCTCCTGGGTAGCCGAGGACCCGATCACTGTGTTCGCATTACGCACACTTGTTCTTATCGCGAATGTAGGGAATGTAAGGACGGGTTACAGGCGTGTCAATGGCCGCGTCCGCCGAAGAGCGCCGGAGGTCGCCCGGGATGCGAAGGTCGAACGGGCGGTCTCAACCGCGTTCGCGGCGACTAGCCTGGAGGGATGGCGAGCCGCCGGCCCAATCCCGCGCAGTGGGTCTGGTACGCGTTCGGCGGCCGGCTGCCGGACCGGTATGCCGAGTGGGTGCTGCACGACGTCACCTGCCGGACGTGGCTGCTGCGCCACGTCGCCCGCGCGCTCACCCAGATGCTGCCGTTCTGCGCGCTCGTGCTGCTGCTCCCCGGTCCGCTGTGGATCCGGCTGACCTCGATCGCGCTGGGGCTGATGGTCGGACTGTTCTACTCGTTGTGCTTCGCGGTGGAGATGGCCGAGCACCGGGTGATCAAGCACGGCTACCCGCCGGGCATCGGGCGGCAGACCCGGACGCTGAACCGGGACGTGCGCCGGGCCGAGCGCCACGGCGTCGGATACCACCCGTGGTGGGAGTGAGCAGGTGGCCGTTTCCCGGCACCCGTCATCCCGATCATCCGAACGCGCCGTAGCCCGCTAGGCTCGCGGTGCCGAGCCGACCGACCTGGAGGGCGCTTGCCGATGGGCCGTGCCGACGCGCGGGCACGTCGTGCGCTCGCCGATGCCGAGCCCGCCGTCTACTGGACCTCCCGCACCGAACCGCCCGCGCCGGCCGAACCGCTGCCCCGCTCGTCGAAGGCGGACCTGGCCGTCGTCGGCGGCGGGCTCACCGGGCTCTGGGCGGCGGTGCTGGCCAAGCTGCGCGACCCCGGCCGCGAGGTCGTGCTTCTGGAGAAGTACCGGATCGGCGGCGGGGGCAGCGCCCGCAGCGGCGGCTTCCTCTCCGAGTCGCTGACCCACGGGCTCGCCCACGGCGCCTGGCTGTGGCCGGAGGAGATCGGGACCCTGGTCGCGCTCGGAAGGCGCAACCTCGCCGCGGTCGAGGAGTTCGTCGCGGCGGAGGGCATCGACGCCGGCCTGCGCATGTGCGGCAAGACCAGCGTCGCGACCGAGCCGCACCAGGTCGGCGAGCTCAGCGACGAGCTCTCGCTCTACCGCGAGCACGGCTTCGAGGCGGTCTTCCAGGGCGCGGGCGGCGTGCGCGCCGACATCGCGTCCCCGACCTACCGGGCCGGCCTGCGGCTGCCCGGCGCCGGGGGCCTGGTCGACCCCGCCCGCCTGACCTGGGGATTGGCCCGCTCGGCCAGTCGGCTGGGCGTCGCGGTGCACGAGGACACCCCGGTCCGCGCGCTGCGAGATCGCGGTGGAGCGGTGGACGTCGTCACTCCACACGGGACGGTGCGCGCGGCAGGCGCCGTCGTCGCCACCAACGCGTTCCCGCCGCCCCTGCGCGGGATCCGGCGCCACGTGCTGCCTGTCTGGGACCACGTGCTGGTGACCGAGCCGCTCGCCGACGAGCAGTGGCGCTCGGTCGGCTGGCGCGACGGCCAGGGCGTCACCGACAGCCACAACAACTTCCACTACTACCGGCCCACCCCTGACGGGCGGATCCTGTGGGGCGGCTCCGAGGCCCACTACTACTTCGGCGGACGGACCGGGGCCCGGCAGGCCCGGCGGCCGGGCCCGTACGAAGCGCTCGCGGCGGGCTTCTTCGACACGTTCCCGCAGCTGGAGGGGATCGCTTTCACACACCGGTGGGGCGGACCGATCGACTCCACCGCGCGGTTCACCCCGGTGTTCGGCACCCGCTGCTCCGGCCGGGTCGCCTACGCGGTCGGCTACACCGGCCTCGGGCTCGCGGCGTCGCGCTTCGGCGCCGGCGTCGCGCTCGACCTGCTGCGCGGCGAGGAGACCGAGCTGACGCGGCCCGCCATGGTCCGGCAGAAACCGGTGCGGTTCCCGCCGGAGCCGCTGCGGTGGCCGCTGGTGCAGTACACGCGGCGGGCGTTGGCCAAGGCCGATGCGCGTGGCGGACGCCGAGGGCGGTGGTTGCGCCACCTCGACCGGCGGGGCATCGGCCTGGGGTCCTGAAGCGCCACGCGGAACGACCTGGCGCTTCAGGGTGCTCTCCGCCGTTCGGGCGGGCGGACCGCGTCCGCACGGCGCACAGCCGAAGCCGGTGGCGTGGTCGGGCGCCCACCGCCGGACTCGGCATCCTCCACAGTGGAGATCGCGGGCGACCGATTGCGTGGCGGTCGACGTCAGCCGCCAGCAGCCCCCTCGCCGGGGCTCGGCAACGGCCCGCCTTCCGCGCCCGGACAGACCGGGATGCGCATTCGCCCGACACACCGGCGATTCGCCCGCTCGAGCGAATTGCGGGCGGTCGTCGGCGCGGCCTCTTCCGGCATCTGCGCTCGCCGGGACACGTCCGATGATCCGCGGCCGAGGTTGTTGTCACCGTGAGTGACAGCGCGGTCATTGCACGTGTGTGGCGCTGGTCATATGTTCGGGGTGCGGGCGGCGACCGCCCGGCACCGCGCCCTCGGCGGACGTCCGAGCGGGCGGGCGACGAGGCGAAGGGGTGCCGAGCCGATGTCCAATCTCGTTCGTGCCGCGCTGGTCCAGGCGAAGTGGACCGGCGACACCGGCTCGATGATCGACGCGCACGAGAAGCACGCCAGGGCGGCGGCCGCCGAAGGCGCGCGGATCATCGGGTTCCAGGAGGTGTTCAACGCGCCGTACTTCTGCCAGGTGCAGGAGAACGAGCACTACCGGTGGGCCGAGCGGATCCCCGACGGCCCCACCACGCAGCGGATGCGGGAGCTCGCGCGGGAGCTGGGCATGGTCGTGGTCGTGCCGGTCTTCGAGGCCGACGGGCCGGGCTTCTACTACAACAGCGCGGCGGTGATCGACGCCGACGGCACCTACCTGGGCAAGTACCGCAAGCACCACCTGCCGCACCTGCCCGGCTTCTGGGAGAAGTACTACTTCCGGCCCGGCAACCTGGGCTGGCCGGTGTTCGACACCGCCGTGGGCAAGGTCGGCGTCTACATCTGCTACGACCGGCACTTCCCGGAGGGCTGGCGCGCGCTGGGGCTGGCCGGCGCCCAGATCGTCTACAACCCGTCGGCGACCAGCCGGGGGCTGTCGGCCTACCTGTGGAAGCTCGAGCAGCCCGCCGCGGCGGTGGCCAACGAGTACTTCGTCGCGGCCATCAACCGGGTGGGCGTCGAGGAGTACGGCGACAACGACTTCTACGGCAGCAGCTACTTCGTCGACCCCTATGGGAGGTTCGTCGGCGACGTCGCCAGCGACACCGACGAGGAGCTCGTGGTCCGCGACCTCGACCTCGACCTGATCGACGAGGTCCGCACGAAGTGGGCCTTCTACCGCGACCGCAGGCCCGACGCCTACGGACCGCTGACCACCCCCTGACCGCCACCGGCCACGAGAGGAACCACGCATGGCGAGCACCGGCGTGCACACCGACCTGGTCAAGCGGCGCCGCGCGGTACTGCCGGACTGGCTGTCGCTGTACTACGACGAGCCGATCGACCTCGAACGCGGCGAGGGCAGGCACGTCTGGGACGCGGAGGGCAACCGCTACCTGGACTTCTTCGGCGGGATCCTGACCACCATGACCGCGCACGCGCTGCCGGAGGTGACCGCCGCGGTCAGCGAGCAGGCCGCGCGCATCCTGCACTCCTCGACGCTGTACCTGAACCGGCCGATGGTCGAGCTGGCCGAACGGGTCGCGGAGCTCTCCTGCATCGACGAGCCACGGGTGTTCTTCACCGCCAGCGGCACCGAGGCCAACGACACCGCGCTGCTGCTGGCCACCGGCTACCGGGCGTCGAACCAGGTCCTCGCGCTGCGCAACAGCTACCACGGGCGGTCGTTCTCGGCGCTGGGCATCACCGGCAACCGGGCCTGGTCCCCGACCAGCCTGTCGCCGGTGCAGACCTCCTACGTGCACGGCAGCCGCAGGCCGGGAACGCCGATGGCGGACCTGCCCGACGAGGAGTTCACCGACGCGTGCGTGGCCGATCTCGAGGACGTGCTAGGGCAGCTCAACGGCAACGTGGCCTGCCTGATCGCCGAGCCGGTCCAGGGCGTCGGCGGTTTCACCACGCCGCCGGACGGGTTGTTCGCACGGTTCAAGGAGGTCCTCGACCGGCACGGCATCCTGTGGATCAGCGACGAGGTGCAGACCGGCTGGGGCCGCACCGGCGAGCACTTCTGGGGCTGGCAGGCGCACGCCGCCAACGGCGGGCCCGACATCGTCACCTTCGCCAAGGGCATCGGCAACGGCCTGTCCATCGGCGGGGTCGTGGCCAGGGCCGAGATCATGAACAGCGTCGCGGCCAACTCCATCTCCACCTTCGGCGGCAGCCCGGTGACCGCGGCGGGCGCGCTGGCCAACCTCGACCACCTCGTCGCCCACGACCTGCAGGGCAACGCCCGGCAGGTCGGCGCGGTGCTGCGCGAGCAGCTCGACGCCGCGCTGGGGCGGCTGCCCGCGCTGGGCGACGTCCGGGGCAAGGGACTGATGATCGGCGTCGAGCTGGTCCACCCGGGCACCGGCGCGCCCGCACCGGAGCTGGCCACCTGGGCGCTGGAGGAGACCAGGCGGCAGGGGCTGCTCGTCGGCAAGGGCGGGATGCACGGCAACGTGCTGCGCATCGCTCCACCGCTGAGCCTGACCGAGGAGGAGGCGCGCGAGGGCGCCCGCATCCTCCTCGACGTACTGGAGAAAGCGGGTCGCGCATGAGCGGGCGCGCGGAGCACCGAGGCGGCGCACGGACGAGGTCCACGACCGGGAAGGGCGGGCGGGCATGAGCAGAACGGTGATCCGCGGTGGCCTGGTGATCACCGCGTCCGACGAGATGGCCGCCGACATCCTGGTCGAGGGCGAGCAGATCGCCGCCGTCGCCGGTGCGCGGACCGGTCTCGGCGAGCGGTGGGCGGCTGAGGCGGATCACGTCGTCGACGCCGGCGGCCACTACGTAATCCCTGGTGGCGTGGACGGGCACACCCACATGGAGATGCCCTTCGGCGGCACCTTCGCTTCGGACACCTTCGAGACCGGGACGCGGGCCGCGGCCTGGGGAGGCACGACGACGATCATCGACTTCGCGATCCAGACGGTCGGCCGCTCGCTGCGCGAGGGACTCGACGCCTGGCACGCCAAGGCCGAAGGCCGCTGCGCGGTCGACTACGGCTTCCACATGATCCTCTCCGACGTCGGCGACCAGTCGCTGAAGGAGATGGACGCGCTGGTCGGGGAGGGCGTGACCAGCTTCAAGATGTTCATGGCCTACCCGGGCGTCTTCTACAGCGACGACGGCAGGATCCTGCGCGCGATGCAGCAGGCGGCGGGCAACGGCGCGCTGACGATGATGCACGCCGAGAACGGCATCGCCATCGACGTGCTGGTCCAGCAGGCGCTGGAGTCCGGCCGCACCGACCCGAAGTACCACGGGAAGGTGCGCCACCCGTTGCTGGAGGCCGAGGCCACCCACCGCGCGATCCAGCTCTCCCGGGTCGCCGGCGCTCCGCTGTACGTCGTGCACGTCTCGGCCGCCGAGGCGGTGGCCGAGCTGACCCAGGCCCGCGACGCCGGGCTGACCGTGTTCGGCGAAACCTGCCCGCAGTACCTGTTCCTGACCGTCGACGAGCTCGCGCGCCCGGAGTTCGAGGGCGCCAAGTACGTCTGCTCCACACCGCTGCGCCCGGAGGAGCACCAGGAGTCGCTGTGGCGGGCGCTGCGCACCAACGACCTGTCGGTCGTCTCCACGGACCACTGCCCGTTCTGCTTCACCTCGCAGAAGGAGCTGGGGCTGGGCGACTTCTCGAAGATCCCCAACGGCATGCCGGGGGTGGAGAACCGGATCGACCTGCTGCACCAGGCGGTCGTGGAGGGCCGCATCGGCCGTCGCCGCTGGGTCGAGCTGGCCAGCACCACCCCGGCGCGGATGTTCGGCCTGCACCCGCGCAAGGGGACCATCGCCCCGGGCGCGGACGCCGACATCGTCGTCTACGACCCGCACGCCGAGCAGGTGCTCTCGGCAGAGACGCACCACATGAACGTCGACTACAACCCGTACGAGGGCAAGCGCCTCACCGGCAAGGTGCGCACGGTGCTCTCCCGGGGCAAGGTGGTCGTGGATTCCGGGGAGTACCTGGGACGCGCCGGACACGGGCGGTTCCTGGAACGCAGCACCTGCCAGTACCTCATCTGAGCGAGCGGAGCATCGATGGACTTCGGACTGGTCCTGCAGACAGATCCACCGGCCTGGTCCGTGGTGGACCGCATGCGCAAGGCCGAACGGCTCGGCTTCACCCACGGCTGGACGTTCGACTCGTGCGTGCTGTGGCAGGAGCCCTTCGTCATCCACAGCCAGATCCTGTCGGCCACCGAGCGGATGGTCGTCGGGCCCATGGTCACCAACCCGTCCACGAGGGACTGGACGGTCACCGCCTCGACCTTCGCCACCCTCAACGACATGTTCGGCAACCGGACGGTGTGCGGCATCGGCCGGGGAGACTCGGCGGTGCGGGTCACCGGCGGCCGGCCGAACACGCTGGCCCGGCTGGAAGAGGCCATGCACGTGATCAAGGAGCTCGCCGAGGGACGTGAGGTCGACCTCGGCGGTACGCCCGTGCGGATGCCGTGGATCCGCGACGGCAGCCTTCCGGTCTGGATGGGCGCCTACGGTCCGAAGGCGCTGGAACTGGTGGGCAGGAAGGCCGACGGCTTCATCCTGCAACTGGCCGATCCCGTGCTCACGCGGTGGATGGTCGACCACGTCCGGGAAGCCGCGCGCGACGCCGGGCGCGACCCGGACTCGATCACGGTGTGCGTCGCCGCGCCCGCCTACGTCTCCGACGACCTCGGCCACGCCCGCGACCAGTGCCGCTGGTTCGGCGGCATGGTCGGCAACCACGTCGCCGACATCGTCGCGCGCTACGGCGACTCCGCCCAGGCCGTGCCGGCCGCGCTCACCGACTACGTCAAGGGCCGCCACGGCTACGACTACTCCCACCACGGCCGCGCGGGAAACCCGAGCACCGACTTCGTCCCCGACGAGATCGTCGACCGGTTCTGCCTGCTCGGGCCGTGGGAAGCACACGTCGCCAAGCTCCACGAACTCGCCGACGCCGGCGTCGACCAGTTCGCCATCTACGCCATGCACGACTCGGTGGACGCGACGATCGAGACCTACGGGGACGCGGTGATCAGCGCGATGAAGTAACGTGCCGACCCCTGTGAACCGTCCATCGTGGACCGGGTTCTGACGAGGAAACCGCCGCATGGACCAATTCCGTGCTTCGGGAAAACGGGAATGGTCCATTCGCAAGGAACAATTCACCACAACGGCGCTGCTCGCGGTTCAGCCGCGCTTCTACTGTGCGATCAAAGCCCCGAACTGATCTCGCGTAGTAGGAGCCCACAGTGCAACGTCGTAACTTCCTGCGCGCCGCCGTGCTCGGTGTCGGCACTTCGGTCGCCTTCGGCTTCTCGGTTTCCAGGGAGGCCATCGCCTTCCCGGCCGAGCCCGGCACCGGCCCCTACGGGCAACTGCTGCCGCCCGACGCGAACGGGATCATGCTCCCGAAGGGGTTCACCAGCCGGGTCGTCGCCCGCACCGGGCAGAAGGTCGCCGGCACCGACCACGTGTGGCACGGCGCGCCGGACGGTGGCGCGTGCTTCGTCGACGGTGACGGCTGGATCTACGTGTCCAACTCCGAGGAGTACGACGGCAAGGGCGGTGTCAGCGCGGTCCGGTTCGACAGCGCAGGTGGGATCACCGCCGCCTACCCGATCCTCGCCGGCACCAGCGTGAACTGCAGCGGTGGTGCGACACCGTGGAACACCTGGTTGTCGTGCGAGGAGTTCGACCGCGGCCAGGTGTTCGAGACCGACCCGTGGGGCCGGAAGGAGGCCGTCGCGCACCCGGCGATGGGACGCTTCACCCACGAGGCCGCTGCGGTCGACCCGGAGCGCGAGGTGGTGTACCTGACCGAGGACGTGAGCGACGGCTGCTTCTACCGGTTCGTGCCCACGACCTGGGAGGACATGTCCGCCGGGGCCCTGCAGGTGCTCGCCGAGCGCGACGGGGGTCTGGTCTGGGTCGACGTCCCGGATCCCAGCGCCGCGGACACCGCGACCCGCCACCAGGTGGCCGAAGCGCTGCACATCTCCCACGGTGAGGGCGCCTACTACCGCTCGGGCACGTGCTTCTTCGCCGCCGCGGGCGAGAATCGCGTCTACGCCTACGACGCGGTGAACAACGTCCTCAACGTCGCCTACGACCACGATGACTCCGCCGATGCCCCGCTCACCGGCGTGGACAACATCACCGGGGCGGCCGTGGGCGACCTCTACGTCGCCGAGGACGGCGGCAACATGGAGGTCTGCGTCATCACCCCGGACGACGTCGTCGCCCCGTTCCTGCGCGTGACCGGCCAGGACCTGTCGGAGCTCTGCGGCGTCGCGTTCGACCCGTCCGGCGACCGGCTCTACTTCTCCTCGCAGCGCGGTGCCACGGGTGAGAACAGCGGCGGCATCACCTACGAGGTCAGCGGACCGTTCCGCAAGAGCTGAGCGGTACCGGTGGTGTCCGGCGGCCATCCGCCGGACACCGCGGCGTGTCCCTAGGCGACCGTGACGATGTCGCCGACCTGCACCGCCCCCGGGCGGGCCACCGTGGCGAGCGCATCGAGCCGGTTCTGGTGCCCTCGTGCGACAGCGCGGAGCACCAGCGGCGAGCGCGGGAGGTCGTGCTGAGCCTCGTTGACCATCACGCACCGCTCGCTGGACCGCACGAACTCCACGGACAGGGTGCTCCCGATCCGCGCCGTGCTGCCCAACCACTCGTCCTCGACGAATGGCGGTGTGCCTGGTGGCGTGCGGACCAGCAGGTTCGGCCGGAAGCGACGCTCGTCGACCGGTACGCCGGGCACCGCCGCGCGCACCCAGTCGAGGGTTGCGGTGGTGAGCACGCTCAACGGCAACTGGTCGAAGTGGGACACCGCTGCCTCCCGGGCCACCTCGACGTCGTCCCGGCCGAGGTAGCCGCGGACGTAGGCCGTCGGGTCCGCCACCACCGCGCCTCGCGGATCCAGCAGCTCTGGCCG
Organism: Saccharopolyspora erythraea NRRL 2338; assembly: GCF_000062885.1. Lineage (NCBI taxonomy): Bacteria > Bacillati > Actinomycetota > Actinomycetes > Pseudonocardiales > Pseudonocardiaceae > Saccharopolyspora > Saccharopolyspora erythraea. The sequence continues at coordinate 3,778,051 of NC_009142.1, forward strand.
CGGGCTGTGATCGCGGTAGCGGGAGCGCAGCTCCAGCAGGCCGGCCATCCGGCGGAAGCGGCGGGTGTTCTTCCCGGAGCCGAACCTGCCCTCGGCATCGCGCACCGCGTACAGGCGGTCCCCGACGAGTCCGCGCTCGTCCACGTCGGCTCGCTCGACCAGCTCACCCCCGACCGATTTGACCGGGTACCGCCAGATCCGCTCGACCACTCCCACGGCGACTGCCACGTGATCGAAGCTACAAGAGCGGCCTGCCGCAGGCCTCCGCATCTGCGCCTCGCGAGTCCAGCGTGGACGGAGCGCACCGATGCGCTGGCGCTGAGCGACCGTTGCGCGGGACGTCTGCTGCCGCATCGGTCACTGGAGCGAACTCGCCGGTCGCAGCACGTGTCCGGGCTCCACCGGAAACCTGTTCTTCTCCGTTCCGGTGCCCGGCCTGAGACCCGACCGGCCGCGGCGTGGGGGAGACTGTCCTGATGCGACAGGGTTTGGGCAGGAAGCTGGGCGTCGGGTGGACGCTGCACGGTGACGGGAGCACGCCGGCCCCCGGCGAGGCCGTCGCCCCGGACGAGCGGCTGTCGTGGGGCCGCACGGTCGGCCTCGGCGCGCAGCATGTGGTGGCGATGTTCGGCGCGACGTTCGTCTTCCCCGTGCTGATGGGGCTCGACCCGAACCTGGCGATCATGGTCTCGGGGGTCTCGACGATCCTGTTCCTGCTCATCGTGCAGGGCCGCATCCCCTCCTACCTCGGCAGCAGCGCGTCGTTCGTCGGGGCGGTGACGGTGATCCGCGCAGGCGGCGGGGACAGCTCGGCGGTGACCGGCGCGATCCTGGTGTCCGGTGTCGTGCTCGCGGTCGTGGGACTGGTCGTGCACTTCGTCGGGGCCCGCGTGGTGCACCGCGTGCTGCCGCCCGCGGTGTCGGGCGCGGTGGTGATGCTCATCGGGTTCAACCTGGCGCCGGTCGTGGCCGAGACCTACTGGCCGCAGGACCAGTGGATCGCGCTGATCACGATGGTGCTGGTGCTCGCGTGCAGCCTGCTGCTGCGCGGCTTCTGGAGCCGCATCGCGGTGTTCATCGCCCTGGTCGCCGGGTACGTGCTGTCGTGGGTGTTCGACCGCGTCTTCGGGATGATCACCTCGCCGACCGCGAGTGGCGAGGTGGTGGCACACTACCGCGTCGATCTCAGCGCGGTTCCCGAGGCGAGCTGGTTCGGGTTCCCGACCCTGCACGCGCCGTCGTTCCAGGCGACCGCGATCGTGGTCGTGCTCCCGGCGGTGATCGCCCTCATCGCCGAGAACACCGGGCACGTCAAGGCGGTCGAGGAGATGACCCGCACCGACCTGGAGGGCAGCCTGGGGCGCGCCATCTTCGCCGACGGGTTCACGACCACGCTCTCCAGCGCGGTCGGCGGGCCGCCCACGACGACGTACGCCGAGAACATCGGCGTGATGGCCGCGACCCGGGTGTACTCGACGGCGGCGTACTGGGTGGCGGCGATCGTGGCCATCGGCTTCGGGCTGTGCCCGAAGTTCGGAGCGGTCATCGCGGCGACCCCGGGCGGTGTCCTGGGCGGGATCACCGTCGTCCTCTACGGCATGATCGGCCTGCTCGGCGCGAAGATCTGGGTGCAGAACCGGGTCGACTTCGGCAACCCGGTCAACCTCCTGCCGCTGGCGGCGGGCCTCGTCGCGGGTATCGGCGACGTGTCCCTGGACATCACCCCGGCCTTCAGCTTCAGCGGCATCGCCCTCGGCACCATCGTCACCCTCGTCGGCTACCACGTGCTGCGGGTGCTGGCGCCGAAGGGGACCACCGGGCCGACGGTGTGACTCGCGGGGCTTCGGTAAGCGCTGTGGTCGGCTACTCGCAGGCCACGCCGTCCTTGTCGCGATCCAAGCCGGGCCGGTAGCCGGGCTCACCCGCGTACAGGGGTGACGCTCCCGCGTTCCGCGCTTCGGTGCAGTTGGCGTAGTAAGCGCTGGTCGAGTCGCTGTCGTCCTCGGGTACCGGCTCGGGCGGGACCAGCGGCGCAGGTGGCGGTGGCGGTGGTGCCGGGGGTGGCGGCGGTGAGGGAGCGCATTCGGACCACAGCGATGTCCGCGGACCGGCACCGCGCAGTGCGGCCTGGGAGATCGCGGCGATCTTCGACGAGTCGGCGGACGAGGGGTAGCTCACGGTGGCGTGCCCGGCCTCGGCGACCGCGACGGAGTAGTCACGCCCGTCGGCGAGCGTGACATAGCGGAGTTCGCGGCCATCGGCGTCCCGATCGGGTTGTCCCGGGACGGCGACGAGCGTTACGCGCGCGGCCAGGGTGTCGACGGCGAACTGGCGTGCCCGGCCCGCGACGCAGTCGGCGAGCGGAGTTCCACGGCCGAGGTCGGGAGCGTCGATCCCCAGGACGCGGACCAGCCGGTCGCGGCCGTCAGGACCGTGCGCGCGGAAGGTGTCCCCGTCGATGACCTCGGAGACCGTGACCACGTCGGGTGCTGGGGGAGGCGGGGCCGCCGAGGTCGTGCTCGCGGTGGGTGGTTGAACGGCCGGCGGAGGAGTGGCCCGGTTGGCGGGAACCGGGTTCAGGGCGGCGTGGACGACGAATCCGAAGAACCAGATCGCGCAGATCACCAGCGCTATGACCGAAAGGAGGAGTCCCCGCAGCGCGCGAGGATCGTGCGGTGTCTCTCCGCGCTGCATCTTCGATCGGAGCAAAGCGCTCAAGAATATTCCAGCAATGGAGAGCGGCCACGCGATGATGCCGATGACGGGGAGGAACGAGGCGACGAGTGCGATCACGCCGAGTGCGAAGCACCGGCCTGCGGTGATACCGCTTGCTCGTGGCGGAGCCTGCGGTCGGGTGGACGACGAAGTCAAGGCCGCGCCCTCGGCACAACCGTCGTGTGGCCACCGGTTCGGAGGTTGGCCATGGGCGTGAGTCTGGCATCCGAGATCACTGCTCGTGAAAGACCTGAATCGGAAGTGGCCGGGTTTTGCGGCGGAATTGCGGCCAATCGTGTGAGAGGCGCGAGGCCACTGCTTTCTCGTCTACTGGGCGGCTGCCAGGAGAAGGTCGCGGGTGATCTCCATGTGGCCGTGGTGCTGGCACAGTTCCTCGATCGCGTGCAGCAGGGCGGTTTCCTGCGTCATCTGGTGCTCGGGCGGGATCCACGACCGGTGCGAGGGGTTCAGCCGAGCGCCGGGTCGCAGTGCTGCCACGTCTTTCCGCAGTTGCGCCTTCGCCGATGCTGTGCGCTCCGCCAGCGGGGCGGCCGGGCCGCTGGCGGTGAACTCGGCGTCGCGGTCGCGCTCGATCCGCCTGCCCGCGACGAGCTCGCCCGCCCAGTACTCGAGCATGCCCAGGCAGTGGGTCAGCAGTTGGTACGGGGAGTTGGCGCCGGGGAGGTCCGGGGGCCGGTTGGCGAGGTCGTCGCCGAGGTCGGCGACGATCCGCGCCATGCCGTCGAGGGCGCGGTCGGCGACGAGGAGGAAGTCATCGGTGCGCATGGCCGCCATCCTTCCCGCCGCGGTGAGGGCTTGCGCCGCCGACCGCGAACCGGTCAGGCGTTGACGCCGCCGTCGACGGTGATCGCCGACCCCGTGATGTAGCGGCCGGACTCGCCCGCGAGGTGCGCGACGGTGGCGGCCACGTCCTCGGGGCGTCCCCAGGCGCGCAGCGGGATCCGGGGGAGCTTGACCTCGGCGCCCTCCCGGTCGGCCGGGTTCATGTCGGTATCGGTGTTGCCCGGGTGCACGACGTTGGCCGTGATGCCGCGCGGCCCGAGGTCGCGGGCGAGCCCCTTGGTGAAGCCGGCCAGCGACGACTTGGTCAGCGAGTACAGGCTCAGCCCCGCCTCGGGCACCCGGTCGGCCAGGCTGCTGCCGATGTTGATGATCCGCCCGCCCTCGCCCAGGTGCGCGGCGGCGGCCTGGCACGCGACGAACACGGCGCGGATGTTGACCGCGACCGCGGCGTCGAAGTCCTCGACGGTGAGATCGCCGATCAGGCCGGTCGGGAAGACGCCGGCGTTGTTGACCAGGATGTCGAGCCTCCCGAACTCGGCGACGGTCTGTTCGACGGCGTTGGCGACCGCGTCGGCATCGGTGGCCGGAGCCGGGACGGCGAGGCCGCGCCCGCCCGCGGCCTTGATCCGATCGACGACAAGCGCCGCGCCGTCGGCGTTCGCGTTGTAGGTGACGGCGACGTCGGATCCGTCCTGGGCGAGCCGGGTGGCGATCGCGGCCCCGATGCCCCGGCTGCCACCGGTGACGAGTGCGACCTTGCCGCTGAGCTGGGTCATGCGCGTACTCCATATCTGTATCGAACGCTATAAAATAGCTATCATCGTGATCGACCGAAGGTCAACCGGGATTCGCACGCCGACGGGAGGTGGGCAGGTGTCACCACGTGGCCGTCCTCGCGCCTTCGATCGCGACCGCGCGGTAAGGGTCGCGATGGAGCTGTTCTGGCGGCGCGGTTTCGACGGCACGTCGCTGAGCGACCTGACCACCGCGATCGGCATCAGCCCGCCGAGCCTCTACTCGGCGTTCGGGTCGAAGGAGGGCCTGTTCCACGAGGCCGTCGAGCTCTACACCTCGCGGGAGCGCGCACCGATCGCCCGCGCGGTGCGCGAGCAGCCGACCGCGAGGCAGGTCGTCGAGGCGATGCTGCGCGACAGCGCCGACGCCGTCACCGATCCGGAGGCACCGCGCGGTTGCCTCGTCGTGCTTGCCGCGACCAACACCGCGGACGAAGGCGTGCGCGAGTTCCTCGCCGCCCGCAGGCGCAAGGACCACGCTCTGGTCGAGCAGCGCCTTGAACGCGGGGTGGCCGAAGGTGATCTGCCCGCGAGTACCGACACCGCGGCGATGACGACGTTCCTGATGACCATCCAGCAGGGCCTGTCGCTGCAGGCCCGGGACGGCCGGTCGCGCGCCGAACTGCACGCCGTGGTCGACCGCGCGATGTGCGCGTGGGATTCGCTGGTCTGAGGCGGATCCGCGGGCGACGGATTCGCCACACGCTGCCATGCCGGCCGACGCCGGCAACCGGCTGTGGTCGCGGCCAGTAAGCGGCGAGCCGGGCCCGCCGAGTCATGCGTTCACGGCCGGAAGCGCGACCTCACCCCTCGTTCGACGTCCGGACGAAGTCCAGGTCCTCCTGGGTCACCGACCTGCCCGGCAGCGGGGTGGTGGAGCCGGGCCGCAGGCCGTCGAGCATCAGGGTCAGGAACCGCGGCGGCGCGGCCAGCTTCAGGTCGTGCGGCAGTCCGTTGATGCCGCGCAGCACCAGCGAGAGCAGTACCGCGATGTCGGCGCCGCTGACGTCGGTGCGCATGGAGCCGTTCTCCTGGGCGGCGCGCACGAGCTCGTCGAGGATGCCCATCAGGACGTCGCGGATGCGGTGCGCGTCTTCGTCCTCGGCGAGCACCACGCGGGCGCGCGGTGACAGCAGGGAGAGCTGGAGCACCACCCGCAGGTCCGCGATCGACATCAGCACCTCGGTGAGCGCGGCCCACGGGTCCTCCTCCCGCGCCACGATCGCCTGAGCGGTGTCCAGGACGCGTTGCAGGGTGTCGACGGCGACCGCGCGGATCAGCGAGTCGCGGTCGGGGAAGCGCCGGTAGAGGGTGCCCACGCCCACCTCGGCCGCGCGGGCGATCTCCTCCATCGGGACCTCGGCGCCGCGCTCGGCGAAGACCGTGCGGGCGGCGGAGACGATCCGGTCCCTGTTGCGTCGTGCGTCGGCGCGCAAGCGCGTCCGTTCGGCGGCCTCGGTCATCGTCCTCTCTTCGGTGCTCGGTTGGTATGCGCGGATTGTCGCACGCGCAACGATCGCGGCGGACGCGCACAGGTGGACGGAGTTCTTCCGCTTCGCTACCGTGGCGAGCAGAAGCGGAACAACTCCTTCCACATCCACCTAGTGCGACACTGGAGCCACGATGGCGTCTTCAGAAGCCCTGAGCTATCCCATGCCGCGCACCTGCCCGTACTCGCCACCGCGGGAGTACGAGCGGTTGCGCTCGCAGGAGCCGGTCAAGCGGGTCCGCACGATCGGCGGCGGCACCGCCTGGCTGGTGACCCGCCACGAGGACGTCCGGCGCGTCCTCTCCGACCCGCGGATGAGCTCCGACCGGACCATGCCCGGATTTCCGAGCCTGGTCCCCGGCAGGCGGGCCATCGTGGCCGAGAACAAGCAGGCGATGATCGGGATGGACGGCCAGGAGCACGCGGAAGCGCGCCGCGCCGTCATCGGCGAGTTCACCGTGCGCCGCATCAACCGGATGCGGCCGCGCATCCAGGAGATCGTCGACGAGTGCGTCGACCGGATGCTCGCCGCCGGCGGGCCCGTGGACCTGGTCCGGGAGCTCTCGTTACCGGTTCCGTCGTTGGTGATCTGCGAGCTGCTCGGCGTGCCCTACTCCGACCACGACTTCTTCCAGAGCCGCAGCGCGCTGATGATCAGCCGCTCCACGCCGCCCGAGCGCAGGCGCGACGTGGTGCTCGAGCTGCGGCGGTACCTCGACGAGCTGGTGGCCGAGAAGGTGCGCGAGCCAGCCGACGACCTGCTCGGCCGTCAGGTCGCCCAGCAGTCCGAGAAGGGCGAGGTGGACCGCGAGGGCCTGGTGAGCCTGGCCTTCCTGCTGCTGATCGCCGGGCACGAGACCACCGCGAACATGATCTCGCTCGGTACCCTGGCGCTGCTGGACAACCCGGACCAGCTCGCGCGCATCACCGAGGACCCGGCGCGGACTCCGGCCGCGGTGGAGGAGCTGCTGCGCTACTTCTCGATCGTCGACGGCGCCACCTCCCGGACTGCGCTGGCCGACATCGAGATCGGGGGAGTGCTGATCAGGGAGGGCGAAGGCGTGGTCGCCGTCGGCTTGTCGGCCAACCGCGACCCCGAGGCCTTCGACTCGCCCGACGAGCTGGACCTTGACCGCCAGGCGCGCAACCACGTGGCGTTCGGGTTCGGCGCGCACCAGTGCCTCGGCCAGAACCTCGCGCGGGTGGAGCTGCAGATCGTCTTCGACACGCTGTTCCGCCGCATCCCGGGGCTGCGCCTGGCCGACGGCCTGGACGGGATCAGGTTCAAGGACGACGCCCTGGTCTACGGGGCGCACGAGATGTCGGTGACGTGGTGAGGAGTGCTTCGATGCGGATCAACGCCGATGCGGACCGTTGCGTCGGTGCGGGCCAGTGCGTGCTCGCCGCCGGTGCCGTGTTCGATCAGAACGACGAGGACGGCACGGTGGTGCTGCTGACCGACCACGTCGGCGACGAGGAGCTGGAGCCGGTCCGCGAGGCGGTCAATCTGTGCCCGGCTGCCGCGTTGTCGCTGGTCGAGGACTGAGGTCGGGCCAGCAGGCCGTTGATCTCGCGCACGGCGGCGCGGCCCGCCCGGCCGGCTCCCACGCTACTGGCCGACGGGCCGTAGCCGACCAGGTGAAGGCGAGGTTCGCGCACCGCGCGGGTCCCGTCTACCTCGATCCCTCCGCCCCGCCCGCGCAGCTGCAGCGGGGCGAGGTGGCGGATCGCCGGCCGGAACCCGGTGGCCCACAGGATGGCGTCGGCGCGCAGCTCCCGGCCGTCGCGCCAGGCGACGCCGTGCTCGGTGACGCGGTCGAACATCGGCTGCCGCTCCAGGACGCCGCGCTCGCGAGCCGCGCGCACGGCGGGTGTCGGTGGCAGCCCCGTCACGCTCACCACGCTGCCCGGCGGCAGTCCGGCCCGGACCCGGCGCTGCACCTCGGCGACCGCCTCCCGCCCGCGTTCGGGGGTGAACTCGGCCTCGCCGAAGTCCGGCGGGCGGCGCGTCACCCAGGTCGTCGAAGCGACCTCGGATATCTCGGCGAGGTGCTCCACCGCGGAGATGCCGCCGCCCACCACGACGACGTGCATCCCGCTGAATTCCTCCGGCCCGCGGTAGTCGGCGGTGTGAAGCTGGCGACCCGCGAACAGCTCTTGGCCGGGGTAGCGCGGCCAGAACGGGTGCTCCCACGTCCCGGTCGCGTTGATCACCGCGCGCGCCGACCAGTCGCCCACCGAGGTCGCGACGGTCAGCCGCTCTCCGGAATCACGCACGGCGCGCACCTCGACCGGCCGCAGCACGGGCAAGTCGAAGGTTCGCTCGTAGCGCTCGAAGTACTCCGCCACCACCTCCGACGCCGGTCGGGAGGCGTCGCCGACGTCGAAGGCCAGGCCCGGCAGGTCGTGCACACCGTGCGCGCCGCCGATCCGCAGTGAAGGCCAGCGGTGCCGCCAGGCGCCGCCCGGACCGTCGCCGTCATCGAGCACCACGTACCCGGCACCGGGCTCGTGGCCGGTGCGCCGCAGGTGGAAAGCGCTGCTGAGCCCCGCCTGCCCCGCGCCTATGACCACGACGTCGATCTCGCGCATGTCCACCAGAACGGCGCAGCGGCCCCACGCTTTCCCGCGCGGAGCGTGATGCGCGACACCGGCACAAGAGTGCGACGCACACCACTGCCCGGCCCCCTTCAACAAGGTCGAAACAAAGATCTACGATTGTTTGCGCAAGTGGGTGTTCGCCCCAAACCTCTTCGGAACAACCGCCCTTCACGGGCGGCCTTCGCACGCGCGTTCCGGAGACGGGGAGGTATGCAGAAGGGAGGCAACGAAAGTGGCAACGGTGTGGGTGGCTCTGGTGACCGAGGCGGTCGTGCTGCTGGCGGCGGCGGGCGCGGCGGTCAGGTGGGTTCGGCGGCCTTCGGCGAGCACCCCTGACCAGGTTGTGCAGCCGGTCGCTCCGCTGGCCGAGCAGGCCGCGGTCTGAGTTCGCGGACGTGTGCAACGGGCTTGCTCCGATTGAGGAACTAGCCCGCTGTGTCCCCGGGTGAGAGCAGTGCATCGCTGCCGGGCCCGGTTCTGTTACTCGATTTCCGGAATCATTTTTCGTGACGTGCGCGTCACGGTTCGGAAACCGGGTATTCGCATTCGCCATCGGCGAATCGCACCGCTGAAATGACGAAGCCCCGCTTCCGACGAATTCGCCGGAACGGGGCTCCTCGCGTGCCCGCCTCTTCGCGAGGTCGTGCCGTCACCCCGAACATCGCTCCGGCTGTGTCTTCCGTTACACCCGCTGGTGGGGCTGTGCGGCCGCGGCGGTGATCGACGGGTCCGTGCCCCGGCCGGCTATGAGCCGATAGGGTGAGCCGAGGACGTCGGTTCGGCCCCGGGAAGGTATCCGTGACAGCACCTCAGCATCGAGACGGAGCACGCGCGCTCGACCCGCGGCCCGCCGCCGGATCGGTTCTGGCAGGCTACCGGGCGTTCGTCAGCCGGGCGATGCGCAAGCCCGGGCTGGTCGGTGCGGTCGCGCCGAGCTCGCCGGGCCTGGCCAGGCAGATGGCCTCCGTCGTACCGACCTCCGGCAACCCGGTCGTGGTCGAGCTCGGCCCCGGCACCGGAGCGCTCAGCGGCGCGGTGGCCAAGCGGCTGCCCACCGGCGGCAGGCACCTGGCCATCGAGCTCGACTCCGGCATGGTCGAGTACCTGCGCACCGAGGTGCCGTGGCTGGAGGTCGTGCAGGGCGATGCGGCCCACCTGGGCGAGCTGCTGGCCGGGGCCGGGATCGAGTCGGTGGACGCGGTGGTCAGCGGGCTGCCGTGGTCGATCTTCCCGGGGGAGCTGCAGAAGGCGATCCTGCGGCAGGTGGGCCAGGTGCTGGCTCCCGGTGGCGCGTTCACGACCTTCGCCTACGTCCACGCGCTCGGCATGACCGGCGCGCGGCTGTTCCGCAGGCGGTTGGACATCGCCTTCGACGAGGTCGTCACCAGCCGCACCGTCTGGCGCAACGTTCCGCCCGCGCTCACCTACGTCTGCCGCCGCCCCACCGGGCGCTGATCCGGGCCGCTCCAGCGGCGCCGGACGTGCGGTCGTCGCGTGGCGATATGCCCGCCCGCTGAGCGGCGATCGGCCAGTCCTGCCCGAGCCGACCAAGCGGACGCTCGGGTTCCGTATCCTTGCCGCGACGGCGTTCAGGCGCGGATTCGACGTGGTGGTGGGTGGATGAGCGGCCCGGACAAGGCTGTGGTGATCGCCGGTGGTGGTCAGGCGGGGTTCCAGACGGCGGCTTCGCTGCGGCAGGGCGGCTTCGCCGGCCGCGTGGTGCTGGTCGGTGACGAGCCGGTGCTGCCATACCAGCGCCCGCCGCTGTCGAAGGTCTACCTGAGCCGGCCCGGTACGGACGGGATCCGGTTGCGCGGTGCGGAGTTCTTCGAGGAGAGCGAGATCGAGCTGCTGCGCGGCGAGTGCGTGGCGGGCATCGACCGCGCGGACCGGTCGGTGACCACCGAGTCCGGCACCACCGTCGGCTACGACCACCTCGTGCTCGCCCTGGGTTCCCGCAACCGCGCGCTACCCGTTCCCGGTGCGGACTTGGACGGCGTGGCCGGGCTGCGCACGGTGGCCGACGCCGACGCGCTGCGCGCGGCGTTGCCTTCGGCGCGCGATGTCGTCGTGATCGGCGGCGGGTTCATCGGACTGGAGTTCGCCGTTGCGGCCGTGGACGCCGGGGCGAAGGTGACGGTGGTGGAGGCGCTGCCCCGGTTGATGTCCCGGGTCGTCAGCGAGCCGACGTCGGAGTTCTTCGCCGGGTTCCACCGCGCCCGCGGGGTGGACCTGCTGTTCGGGACGAGCGTGTCGCGGATCGTCGGGGAGGGCGGCGCGGCCACCGGTGTCGAGCTCGCCGACGGGACGCGCATCGACGCCGACCTCGTCGTCGCCGGCATCGGGGTGCGGCCCAACACCGAGCTCGCCGAGCGTGCCGGGCTGAGCGTCGACGACGGCATCGTGGTCGACGAGACGCTGCGCACCAGCGACCCGGCGATCTCGGCGGTCGGAGACTGCGCCCGCTTCCCGAGCCCGCACGCCGGGTGCCCGGTGCGCCTGGAGTCGGTCCAGAACGCCGTGGACCAGGCGCGCCACGTCGCTTCCCGGCTCCTGACGGGCGAGGACGTCCCGTACGAGGCCGTGCCGTGGTTCTGGACCGACCAGGGCGCGGCGAAGCTCCAGATCGCCGGGCTGGTCGGCGGCCACGACCGCAGGGTCGTGCGCGGCGACCGGGACGAGGGCCGGTTCACCATCTTCTGCTACCGGGGCGATCGGCTGCTGGGGGCGGAGTCGGTCGGTCGGGCGGTCGACCACATGGCGGTGCGGCGCATCCTGACCGCCGGTGCGGCGCTCACGCCGGAGCAGGCGTCCGATGTGGACTTCGATCTCAAGGCATACAGCAAGAGCCTCACGTCGCGTCCTCGCTGACGGCTGCCATCACCGCGGCCGGCCGCCGCGCATGTCGTGGGCGAGCAACGCGACGTGCAGCGAGACCAGCGACTCCGGCGCGTCCAGCGTCACGCCGAGCAACTGCTCGATCCGCGCGAGCTGCCCGTAGTAGGCGGTGCGCGAGAGGTGCGCCGCCGCTGCGGCAGCCGACTTGTTGCCGCCGTGCTCGCAGTAGTGCCGCAGGGCCGCGAGCAGCCGGTCGTCGGAGCGGATCGGTGCCAGCTCCCGCTCGGCGAAGGCCACCAGCCGGTCGTCGTCCCTGAGCAGGTGCAGCAGGCCGCGCAGCCGCACGTCGTCGAGCCGGTGGTAGTCGCGGCCGTCGTCGGCGCCGTGCAGCGCCGCCTCCGCGACCTGCGCGGCCTCGGTGAGGCTGCGGCGTGCCGCGCCGATCGACCCGACGGTACCGCCGACGGCGACCACCACCGGCAGCGGGTGCGGACTGCTGCTCGCCGCGCGCCGGACCTCGGCGGCCAGCCGGCCCACCACGGCGTCGTCGCCGCCGTCCACGGCGACCAGCGCCAGGACCGTGACGTCGTCGACGACCCCGCAGAGCGCGGGCAGCCGCGCCCCGCGCGCGGCCTGCGCGGTCGCCTCGGCGAGGTCGCGCAGGAGCTGCTGGGTCTCCAGTGCCGGTGCGTGCGCGGCGGCGGTGCGCGGGCGCACCGCGATCCCGGTGAGCTCACCGTTGATCGTGAGTCCGGCTCCGCACGCGCGTGCGGCGAGATCGGTGCTGTCGCCGCCTCCGCCGAGCAGTTCGGTGAGCAGCGTGCGGTGCGCCTGGCGTTCCAGGCTCTCCCGGTCGCGGGTGACCAGCCGGTTCAGCGCGAGCGCCGAGGCCGCCCGCTCGGCGACCACGACGTGGCGGTGCGGCGGCGGCTCCGATGAGACCAGCACCAGCCTTCCCCAGTCGTCGCCGCGCGCCCCGACCACGGTGGTGAGCCAGGTGGACCGCGGGTCGTAGCCGGTGCGGCCGGACTGCGGGACGCGCCTGGAGCGCTCGCCCCATCCCGACAGCAGCGCCACCGGATCCGATCCCGCCGCGTCGTAGGCCAGCACCTGGTGCGACATCGTCTCCAGCACCGCCGGCAGCCCGGTCATCCGCACCACCTCGCCCAGGACCTCCGCGGGCTCGGCACCGGAGGTCGTCAGCGCGGTGAAGGTCTCGTGGATGCGGTGGGTGGCCCGCAGCTCCCAGAGCTGGGCGTCGCGGATCAGCGCGACCACGGCCTCGGTGACGCCGACGAAGCGAGTCTCCTCGTAGAGCGCGACCAGCGGCAGGTCGTGCCGTCCTGCGGCGGTGACCAGGGCGTCGGGGAGGCGGTCGCGCCAGTGCCTGCCGAGCTCCACGACCAGGCCGGTCACGCCCGCTTCGGACAGGTCGCGGATGTAGGCGGTGAGCTCCGCGGGTTCGTCGGGCAGGGCGATGCCGGTGGTGAGGACCAGCTCGCCTCCGCACAGCAGCGCGGCGATGTCGGCGATCTCGGCGACGTGCACCCAGCGCACCCGGCGTTCGAGCCCGGCGGAGCCCGCCACGACCCTGGGCCGCCCGGCGCGGACGGCGGGCAGGTCCAGGACGTCGGCCACGGTGGGCAGGGCGAGCACGTCCGGCGAGGTCGGGTTCATCGCCAACTCCTTCGGCACCGGACACAACGTAGTGCTGGAGTCGGCGGAACAGAACAGGTTGTCCATGGAGTGGGCGTCGAGGTCCCGCAGAGCCGGGTTCCGGGGCGAGCTGGACCATCCACCGTGGACAGAGCCGGCGGCCGTGCGGTTCCGGTAGTATCCGCCTTCCCATGCGCCGACAGGGACCACGGGCGGGCGCGTGCCGCGAGCGGGCGACCGCGGAGAGAGGCGTCATGACCATCAACCGAGCGTTCATCGGGCACCGGTTCAGCGCCGCCGAGCCCTACGAGGTCAGCCGGGTCAAGATCCGCGAGTTCGCCGAGGCGATCGACGACCCCCACCCCGCCTACCGCAGCCCGGAGGCGGCCCGCGCGCTCGGGTATCCCGACGTCATCGCACCGCCGACCTTCCCCATCGTGATCACCGGCATCGGCTCGGCGGGCAGCCCGATCTTCGATCCGGAGTTCGGCATGGACTACAGCCGGGTCCTGCACGGCGAGCAGAGGTACCGCTACCGGAGGCCGATCCGCGCCGGGGACCTGCTGTCGGTCCGCGGGCTCGTCGCCGAGATCCGCGACGCCGGACCGCACGAACTGGTCCGCGTCGAGACCGAACTGTCGGACGCGGACGGCGAACCGGTGTGCACCGCCGTGAACGTGCTGCTCTCGCGCGGCACGGCCGCCGGCGGGACGGGGGAGTGAGGGCGGTGGGCGTGCGCTACGACGACGTCGAGGTGGGCGCGAGCATCTGAGGTGCGAGCTGCCGGTCCGCAGGCTCGACCTGATCCGTTACTGCGGTGCGGTGAGGCGCGGCGGCCGCGAAGACCGTCAAGCCTGAGTGGTCCCATAACGGTCGGTGGTCGAGGCACTGACGCAGCACATTGATCGTCGCCACCTCGGGTGGAAGTCGACCAGCAGGTGCGCGTGGTTGTGCGGCTTCGGTCGAATTCCGCTGGAACACGACGCCGGGCCAGCAGACCGCGCTGGCACTGCCGACACCGAAGGCCGCCGAGTTGTCCAAGCGGTTGATCAATCTTGCGACGAAGACCCCGGAACGCTCGTGGCTCGGGCATGTCTCGGCGGTGGCGTTGCAACAGTCGCTCCGAGACGCCGAGACGGCGTTCAAGAACTTCTTCGGCTCGATCAGTGGCAAGCGCGCGGCCACATCAACGCGGCGGTCAACGTCGCGAAGGCGGCCGGACTGGTCGTGACAGCCTGTCGAGCGAACGCAAGCCCGCCCACCTCGGTGGAGGCTGATCGAGGTGAAGCAGGAACCCACCGAGGTGACCTGACGCGTGTGGAGACCCGCGCGTCAGGCACGGCAGGACTCACCGGCCTTCAAGCCGTTGAGGAAATCAATGCGGTGCGTCCGGTGACTTCAACGAACTGCACTGGAACGAACGCGCCGCCAAGCGGGCGGGCTGCCGGACGTGATCGCGCACGGCATGTTCACCATGGCGCGGGTGGGCAGGCTGGTCACCGACTGGGCCGGTGATCCCGGCACCGTGGTCGAGGGTGCGGTGGCGGAGAAGCTCGGCGACGGGATGCGTCGCCGTCGAGCTCACAGCCTCGGTGGACGGTGCCGGCGTGCTCAGCGCGGTGCGCGCGGTGGCCCGGCTCGGCCGAGCCGAAGACGGCGACGCGAACATCGGTGTGGCCCGGATACCGCAGTCGGGCTTGCCACGATCGGCAGCGGCAGGGTCGCCGCTTCTCCTACGCTCACGCGCATGCCCGCGCTGACACCGCAGTCGATCCTCGAAGGACGCAGGACCAACCGCACACCCGTGCCGCTGATCATCGGACTGGTCGTGTCGGGAATCTGCCTGCTGCTCGCCCTGGCCTTCTACCTGGCCACGGGGGAGCCGGTGGGCGTGCTGGTCGGCACCCTGCTCGCGCTGCCGACCGCGGCGGTGCTGGTCGGGCTGATCCTGCTCGTCGACCGGCTCGAACCGGAGCCGCGACTGCACCTGCTGCTCGCCTTCGGTTGGGGCGGCGGGGTGGCGATCGTCGGCGCGCTCATCGTCAACAGCCTCGGCGGCGCCGTGCTGGAACTCGCGGTCGGCCCGGATGTCGGGACGTTCATCACGATGGCGGTCGTGGCACCGGTGGTCGAGGAGAGCTTCAAGGGCGTGCTGCTGCTGTTGGTGCTGTGGTGGTGGCGGCATGAGATCGACGGGCCTACCGACGGCATCGTCTACGCGAGCCTGTGCGGGTTGGGCTTCGCGCTAGTCGAAAATGTCCTCTACTACATGCGCGGCTTCGAGGGACCGCAGGGCGAGTTCTGGTTGACGGTCCTGGTGCGCGGTGTCATCGCGCCGCTGGGGCATCCGCTGTACACGGCGCTGACCGGACTCGGCGTCGCCTACGCCGCGACCCACCGCGGCGCAGGGCGCTTCCTCGCGGTGGTCGCCGGCTGGTTCGGCGCCGTCCTGCTGCACGGGCTGTGGAACGGCTCGACCGCGTTCGGCCTGCCCGGACTGCTCTTCGCCTACGCGGTCGAGGCCGCGGTGCTGGTGGTGATGATCGTGGTGCTGGTGCGCGACCGGCGCAGGCTGGTGGGGTTGATCCGCACCTACCTGCCCGCCTACGTGCCCAGCGGACTGGTGCAGCCCGGCGACATCGGCATGCTCGGGACCATGGCCGGGCGCAGGCAGGCCCGGCACTGGGCGCGCAGGCAGGCCGGCGGCACCGGGGTCCGCGCGATGGGCGACTACCAGCTCGCCGCGACCGAGCTCGCGCTGCTGCACGACCGCGCGCGGCGGGGAACGATCGATCCGCACGCCTTCCACGCGCGCCGGGAGGCGATCGTGGGCCTGATGCGCGCCGCCGCCACGGCGTTCATGCGCCGACTCCCGCAGGCGCCGCCGCCGCCGTGGGCGGTGCGGCAGCAGCAGTCGGGGTTCTTCGCCCCGCCGTCGAACCTGCACGTGGCCCGGCTGCCGTCGTTCCCGCCGCAGCGGCAGCCCGTCCCGCCGCGGGGAGCGGGAGGTCCCGGGCAGCAGTGGCCGCCGCGCTGACGCCTCACATGGTGCGGATCTTCGGCCACAGCACCGACCACGGCACCTTCGGGCCCTCGTAGAAGGTGACCGTGTCGCCCTGGGCGAGGTTGAGCAGGCCGAGGTCGCTGTGCACGGTGGCCAGCTCGCGGCCGGTCCCGAAGTAGGGCGCGAGCGGCTGGGCGTTGCCGACGTAGAGCATCGCGGTGGCCTGGTCCGGCGGCGCTCCGAAGAACCAGTAGCCGCGGTGCGGGCTGTAGGCGCGAGGCAGGCCGAGCTCGCGGCCGTGCACGTCCAGGGCTCCGGTCGTGTAGTAGCTCTCGCCGACGACCGCGGTCCGCCTGCGCACCTCCGCGGGCAGCGAGTGGTAGGTGTCGGCGACCGTGCGCGCCAGCTCGGGCCAGCCGGTCTCGTAGAGCCTCGGGAAGTTCGGGAACTCGGGATGGCGCGCCAGCAGCGGCAGCGGGTAGATCGGCAGCAGCGCCAGCGGGAGCACCGCGGAGAGCAGGTACGCCGGCCACGGCAGCCGGCGCCACCGGTGGACACCGCGCCGTTCGCGGCGCTGCTGGAGACCGACGGCCGCGGCGGCGAACAGCAGGGCGTAGAGCCCGGCGAGGTAGTTGGCGCGGCCGCTGGCGGCGAGGTAGAACAGCGCCACCGCGGCCACCGTCCAGCCGAGGAACCGGTGGCCGGGTGCGCGCAGCAGCCACCACAGCCCGTAGCCGCAGAACACCGAGCCCACCGCGATCCCGGAGTACAGCAGTACGTTGGGCAGGAACAGCAGCCTGCTCGACTCGCCGTCGACGACGGTGCCCATGTCCAGCGCGGGCCAGTCGTTGGCCGCCTGCCACACCAGCGTCGGCACGGCGGTGATCAGCGCGACGCCCGCGCCGACCCACAGCAACGGCCTGCTCAGCAGGGCGCGGGGGCCGACCGCGAGCAGGCTGACCAGCAGCGCGACGCAGAGGACGACGATCTGGAACTTGGTCTGCACGGCCAGGGCCACCACCAGTCCGGCCGCGAGCAGCAACCGGTCCCGGTGCAGGCCCTGCCGGTGCAGCCGCACCCAGCGCACCAGCAGCCAGATGACGGTGGCCCACTGCGCCGGCTCCATCGTCGCGGCGGCCAGCCAGTGCCCGCTGAGCAGCAGCCACGGCGAGAGCGGGTAGGCGGCCGCGGCCAGGGTCTGGGCGCGCCGGTCACCGCCGAGCTCGCGCGTGATCAGGGCGGTGACCACGACGCCGAGCACGGTGACCAGCACGGCGGGCAGCCGGAACACGACCAGCCGGCCGGGGAAGGCGGCGTCGAGCACCCACGCGAGCAACGGCACCAGCGGCTGCTGGTCCATGTAGCCCCAGTCGAGGTAGTACTTGCCCGCCGCCAGGAAGTACAGCTCGTCGGTGACGTAGCCGTAGCGCCCGCTGAGCAGGACCAGCAGCGCACCCGCCGCTGCTGCGACCGCCAGCACCGGCCCCCGCGCCGGCGGCGGGAGCCCGGGTGCAGGCGGCGGCACGGGCGACGGGTCACGCGTTCCCGTGGCGGCAGGACCGAACGTCGATGGCATCTTCTTCCCCCGGATCACGGCGTCAGCGCGTGGAAACCCCCTGGATACGGGAGTTTACGGGGTCGAAGTCGATCACGGCGCGGATCGGCGGCCCGCTTTTTGCCGCGACGTTCGGGAAAAACGTGTATGCGCGGGGTGTGCCGGGGCGCGTCGGCGCTCCTGATGCCAGCCCTCGAACTCGCCGATCCGCACCTGCCGCTCGTCGGCGTCGTCGGCGGCGAAGCGCAGCAGCCGCCGCCCCTCCGCCTCGACCTCCGATCTGTCCTTTTCGGACAGAGGGCGGGTCAGGCCGACCCGCAGCAAAGCCCTGCCGCCGCCGCGCTCCGTCCGCCAGAAGCCGCAGAGGAAGCCGTCCGAGGTGACCGGGGCCTCGACGACGACGTGTCCGCGCTCGCGTTCGGTCATCATCCGGGAGCGGTCGCGGAAGCCGATCACGACGTTGTCGAGCTCGGGGAGGAACCGCACCGGTGCGGGCACGTCCGGGCCGGGCAGCGGGGCGCCCGGCAGGTCGAACAGCTCGCGCCCCGACTCGTCGCGCAGCACCCGCAGTTCCGGGCGCAGCCGTTCGACCACCTCCCGCAGCCGGGTCATCCCGCACCACGCCTGGATGTCGTGGACCGCGGCGGGTCCGAAGCCGGCGAGGTAGCGCCGGACCAGCTCGTCCGGCCTGGCCTGGACGGACCCGGCAGGTCCGAGCCAGGTCTCGGCCGGAGTGAACAGGGTGGGCCCGTGATGGCCCCAGACGCCGTTGGGCGGCGGGTGCACGACCCGCGTCAGCGCCTGCGCCGACCACGCCAGCGCCATGGCGTCGCGGCCCGGCCAGCGCACGGCGAGCCGGTCCGCGAGCTGCCTCCTGGTGAGGGGCCCGCCCGCCAGCGACTCCCGCACCGCCGCGGCCAGCCCGGCGAGGTCGATCCCGGCGGTGGCCTTGCCGAAGGCGCCCCGCTGCCACCGGTCCAGCATCGGTTGCAGGGTCGGCCGCAGCCAGCGGTAGTCCCCGGCGCTCACCAGGTGCTGGGTGCCGCGGTGCAGCGTCGAGCGGACCACCGCCCGCTCGTGCAGCAGCCGGGTCAGCTGCTCCCGGGTCAATCCCGCGGTCCGGGACCACAACCCGAGGTAGGGAAGGTGGGGGTCCTGCGCCTGCATCCCGGTGAGCCGGGTGATGACCTCCAGCGGGGTTCCGCCGCGGCGCAGGAGTTGCTGGCGTTCCAGCGTGGCGCGGTTCAGCGCGCGCCTGGTGAGCACGGACATGCCGGCACCTCCTCAGCGGTGGTCGCGGAAGAACGCCCGGAGATCCTCGACGAGCAAGCCGGGTTCCTCCATCGCCGCGAAGTGCCCGCCCCGGTCGAACTCGGTCCAGCGCACGATGTTGTTGTTGCGTTCGGCGAGCCTGCGCACCGGCAGCGCGATGTCGTGCGGGAACACCGCGACCGCGGTCGGCACCGGGGAGTCGGGTTCCGGCTCGCCCCAGGTGCTCACGCCCTCCTTGTAGTAGCGGGCGGACGATCCCGCGGTGCCGGTCAGCCAGTACAGCGACACGTTGGTCAGCATCGCGTCCCGGTCCACGGCGTCCTCGGGGGCGTCGGTGGAGTCGGTCCACGCCTTGAACCCGTCGGCGAGCCAGGCGAGCTGGGCCACCGGGGAGTCGGTGAGGGCGTAGGCCATCAGCTGCGGCTTGGTGCTCTGGATCGCGGCGTAGCCGCCGAGCTCGTACTCGTAGCGGTAGCCCTTCTCGACGCTGCGCTGCTCCGCCTCCGCGGAGAAGTCGGCGTTCTCCGGGGTGGCGCCGGCCGAGAACAGCGAGGTGAGGTGGACGCCGGTCACGTGCTCGGCGTCGATGAGACCGAGCTCGCGGGAGATCAGCGAGCCGAAGTCGCCGCCGTGCGCGCCGTAGCGCGAGTAGCCGAGGCGGTGCATCAGCTCGGCCCAGGCCGCCGCCACCCGGGAGCAGGTCCAGCCCGTCTCGCGGGTCGGGCCGGACAACGTGAAGCCCGGTGCCGACGGCACCACGACGTGGAAGGCGTCGGCCGGGTCCCCGCCGTGCGCGCGGGGATCGGTCAGCGGGCCGATGACCTGGAGGAACTCCACGATCGAACCCGGCCAGCCGTGGGTGAGCACCAGCGGCAGCGCGCCGGGCTCCGGCGAGCGGACGTGGGCGAAGTGCACCTCGTGCCCGTCGAGCCTGGTGGTGAACTGCGGCAGCGAGTTGAGCACGGCCTCCTGCGCGCGCCAGTCGTAGCGGGTCCGCCAGTACTCGGCCAGCTCGCGCAGGTAGTCCAGCGGGATCCCGTAGTCCCACCCGGCACCCGCGGGCTGGTCCGGCCAGCGGGTGGCGGCCAGCCTGGCGGCCAGGTCGTCGAGGTCCGCCTGCGGGATGTCGATGCGGAACGGTTCGATCGTCTCGGTCATGGCGGCCAAGCTAGGCGGAGTGGAGGACAACTCCTGTCCTCCATTGCCGGCAGACTCCGGCGGCGTGTTGGAAACCTCAGCGCGCCTGCTCAGACTGCTGAGCCTGCTGCAGACCCGCCGCGAGTGGAGCGGCGCCGAGCTCGCCGAGCGGCTCGGGGTGAGCGCCCGGACGGTCCGCAGGGACGTCGACAAGCTCCGTGGTCTCGACTACCCGATCTCGGTGGGCATGGGCCGCGCCGGTGGCTACCGGCTGGGAGCGGGCGCCAGGCTGCCGCCGCTGCTGCTCGACGACGACGAGGCGGTCGCGGTGGCCGTCGGGCTGCGGACGGCGACCGGCAGCGGTGTGGCCGGAGTCGGCGAGACCGCGTTGCGGGCGCTGGTCAAGCTGGAGCAGGTGCTGCCCGACCGGCTGTGGCGGCGCATCGAGGCGTTGCAGGTGAGCACGGTGGAAGCGCCCGGGGCGCCGTCGGTCGACGCCGGCGAGCTCACAGCGGTCGCCACCGCCTGCCGCGACCGGCAGCGCCTGCGGTTCGACTACCGCTCCCACGACGGCCAGGAGACCCCGCGCGTCACCGAACCGCACCAGCTGGTCACCTGGGGCAGGCGGTGGTACCTGGTGGCGTGGGACCTCGAGCGCCAGGACTGGCGCACGTTCCGCGTGGACCGGATGCGCACCCGCGTCCCGACCGGTCCGCGGTTCGCGCCCCGGGACATGCCCGACGCCGCCGCGTTCGTCGCGAGCGGTGTGGCGCGCGCGTGGCCGTACCAGGCGACCGTGCGCCTGGCGGTGCCCGCCGACTCCGAGGTCGCCCGGCGGACCACCACCTACGGGCGGATCGAGCCGGTGGACGACCGCACGTGCCTGCTGCACTTCGGCGCCGACACCCTGCACTCGCTGGCGTTCCTGCTCGGCGCGCTGGAGGTCGACTTCGAGGTCGTGCACCCGCCCGAGCTCGCCGACCAGCTCGTGCGCGCCGCGGAGCGGTTCCTGAACGCCGCGGGTCGAACGGGCGGCCTCGGTGACGAGGACTCGCGCGGGCCCGGACGCGGCTCGCCGGATCCCGCGCCCGGCCGATAATTGCCCAATGAGCCCCAAGCGCTCGTCCGGCACGCGCGGGCCGAGCGGCTCCCGGCGCCGCGCCGAGCTGCTGGCCATCGCCGCGGACCTGTTCGCCCGCCGGGGGTTCCAGGCCACCACGGTCCGCGACATCGCCGACGCGGCGGGCATCCTGTCCGGCAGCCTGTACCACCACTTCGACTCCAAGGAGACGATGGTCGACGAGATCCTGCGGGACTTCCTGGACTCCCAGCGTCGCGCCCAGGAGAGGGTGCTCGCCGACTCCGGCGACGCCCGCGACCGCATCGCCGGGCTGGTCCGGCAGTCCTTCCGCACCGTGCACCGGCACCGGGCGGCCGTGGTGATCCTGCAGAACGAGTCGAACCACCTGGCCACCTCCGACCGCTTCGCCTACCTGCGGGCGGCGGCGGGCGACTTCGAGCGGACCTGGACGCGGGTGCTGCAGGAAGGACAGCGCGCCGGGGTGCTGCGTGCGGACCTCAACGTCAAGCTCGCCTACCGCTTCATCCGCGACGCGGTCTGGACGTCGGTGCACTGGTACAACCCGCGAGGGCGGTTGACCTTGACCGCCGTCGCCGAGCAGTACGTCACCATCCTGTGCGACGGGATCGCGGTCGCCGAGACGAAGCGGTGATCGCTCGGAGGGCGGTCGGTCAGGTTCCCGTTTCGGCGCGCAGCCGGGTCTTGAGCACCTTGCCGCTGGGATTGCGGGGCAGCTCGGCCACGACCGAGATCCGGCGCGGGCACTTGTACCCGGCGAGCCGCCGGCGGCACCACGCCTCCACCTCGTCCGCGGTGGGCGGGTTGGCGGCATCCCGGGGCACGATCACCGCCAGCGGCGCCTCGCCCCAGCGCGGGTCCGGGACGCCGATCAGCGCGACCTCGGCGATCCCGGGGTGCGCGGCCAGCGCGTTCTCCACCTCGGCGCAGTAGATGTTCTCCCCGCCGGAGATGATCATGTCCTTCTTGCGGTCGACGACGTAGAAGTAGCCGTCCTCGTCCTCGCGCACCAGGTCGCCGGAGTGGAACCAGCCGCCGCGGAACGCCTCGGCGGTCTCCGCGGGCTTTCCCCAGTACTCGCGCATGACCATCGGGCTGCGGTAGACGATCTCGCCGACCTCGCCGCGCGCGACGTCGTTCATGTCGTCGTCGACCACGCGCACCTCGACGTTGAGCATCGGGGTGCCCACCGAGCCGATCTTGCGCACGGAGTCCTCACCGCGCAGGACGGTGGTGATCGGGCTGCACTCGGTCTGGCCGAACATGGTGACGACCTCGGCCTGCGGGAAGGTGTCGATCATCGTCCGCAGCAGGGTGCTCGACGCCGGTGCCGCGCCCCACGAGATGCGCCGCAGAGCCGAGAGGTCCCGGTCGGCGAGGTCCGGCAGCGCGCAGATCGCCTGCCACTGCGCGGGCACGAAGAAGCAGTTGGACACCCGTTCCCGCGCCAGCAGGTCGACCATCTCGGCCGGGTCGAACCGGCCGGAGCGCACCAGGACGGAGCGGCCGCCGAGGAGCAGGTTCGTCGAGACGGCGCCCAGTCCGGCGATGTGGAACAGCGGGGCACCGCTGAGACCGACCCGGTCGTCGGCGGCGACGCCGAGGTGGGTGATGCTGCTGAAGGCGTGCATCAGCAGGTTGGAGTGGGTGAGCACGGCGCCCTTCGGGCGGCCGGTCGTCCCCGAGGTGTACATGATGAAAGCCGGGTCCTGGATGTCCGCAGTGGTCTCCGGTATGTCCGGAGTGGACTCCCGCACCGCGCGCTCGTAGTCCCGGTCGCCGTGGCCGCCCACCAACAGGCAGGTGTGCGCCGACGGCGCGGCTGCGAGCGCGGCGTCGACAGTGGGAGTCAAGCCCGCGTCCGCGACGACCGCCGCGGGCTCGCAGTCGCCGAGCAGGTAGGCCACCTCGTCGGCGACCAGCCGGAAGTTGACCGGCACGCAGATCGCGCCCAGGCGCACCGAGGCGAGGTAGGTCTCCACGGCCTCGATGCCGTTCAGGCACATCACCGCGATCCGGTCACCCGGGCGCACGCCGCGGGAGCGAAGCGCGCCCACCAGCCGGGAGACGCGGTCGTCGAGCTCGCGGTAGGTGCGCGTGCCGGACTCGAACGTCAGGGCGCCGGAGTCGGGGATCTTGCGCGCGTGCCGTGACAGCTGGTCGCTCATCGTCATGCCGCGGCCGGTCAGGATGCCGGTGGCGTGGTGCGCGGTGTCGGTCATCGGCATCCTCGGCTGTGAGGGTGATGTGACTCGGATCATGGTGTCCCGCCGGTGCGCGACCGTCAAGGCTGACTGTTGCTGTTGCGCCTGTCCGGTGGCGCGCCCTTGTGGCGAGCGATCCAGATGCCGTAGGAACGATCACCACCGACGCTTCGGTTCTCGACGAGGAGGAGCGATGGACATCTCGGGCAGCGTCGCCCTGGTCACCGGTGGCGCGTCAGGGCTCGGACTCGCGACCGCGCGGCGGCTGGTGGCCGCCGGAGCACGGGTCGTGCTGCTGGATTTGCCGGACTCGGCGGGGGAGCGCGTGGCCGCCGACCTCGGTGCGGGGGCGCGCTTCGTCGCCGCTGACGTCACCGACGAGAAGCAGGTGGGCGCCGCGCTGGACGCGGCCGACACGGCCGGGACGCTGCGGATCGTGGTCAACTGCGCGGGAACCGGCAATGCCATGCGGGTGGTGAGCCGCGGGAAGGGCCCCTTCCCGCTGGAGGCGTTCAGCCGGATCATCGACGTCAACCTGGTCGGCACCTTCAACGTGCTGAGGCTCGGAGCCGAGCGGATGCTGCGCCACGAACCGGTGGGCCAGGAGCGCGGGGTCGTCATCAACACCGCGTCGGTCGCGGCCTTCGACGGGCAGATCGGGCAGGCGGCGTACTCGGCGTCCAAGGCCGGCGTGGTGGGCATGACGCTGCCCGTCGCCCGCGACCTGGCCGAGCACGCCATCCGCGTCGTGACCATCGCGCCCGGGCTGTTCGACACACCGCTGCTGGCCGGTGCCTCCGAGGAGGTGAAGGCGTCGCTGGGCGCGCAGGTGCCCCACCCGGCACGGCTCGGGGATCCGGACGAGTTCGGCGCGCTGGCCGAGCACATCGTGTCGAACCCGATGCTCAACGGCGAGGTGATCCGCCTCGACGGCGCGATCCGCATGGCGCCCCGGTAGTGTCAGCCGCCGAACAGCAGGTTGCGGGCGATCGTCTTCCACGACTCCAGGTGCGGATCGGTCGCCGCCGGGCGGTCCTCGAAGGCGTAGGCCAGCGCGGCCCCGCGCATGCTGGTGAACAGGACTTCCCGCAACTGCGGGTAGAGCGGGTGCGAGCACACCACCGGACCCCAGATCCGGTCGGCCACCGAGCGGATCGCGCCGCGCAGCCTGCGCTCCTGCGGCCGGAGCGCGGCGGCCAGCGCGGGATTGGTCCTGGCCGCGGTCCACAGTTCCATGGCGGCCCAGAACGGCGGTTCCTGGAAGGTCTCCCACAGCAGCTCGATGCAGCGGTCCATCCGCTCCGGCCCCTCGGGCACCCCGTCGAGCAGGCTCGTCACGCGCTCCTCGGTGCGCACCAGGCGGTTGGCGGCCAGGTGCTGCGCGGCGGCGACGAGCAGTTCCTCCCGCGACGGGAAGTGGTGCAGCAGCCTGCCCCGCGACACGCCTGCCCTGGCCTGGACGACCACTGTGGACGCACCGGCGCAGCCGTGCTCGACAAGGCATTCCACGGCGGCGTCGAGGATCAGCGCACGGCTGTCGGCGGTGCGCTCCTGCCGGGTGCGGGCGGCCGGCTGAGGGCTTGCGACCTGCTGAGTTCGTGCGGCCTGCCGGGGGCGGGCGGCTGTCCGGGCTCGAACCACCGCGCCAGGGTACCCCGCCACGAGCAACGCCCTTCCGGTTGACCTGCACACGACGCCGGCATCGCCCGGACGACGCGAAAGAGGTCCGCATGTATCCAGGTGCACATCCGGCCGACCGCACGGCCCTGGTCATGGCCGGTTCCGGCCGCAGCACGACCTACGGCGAACTCGAGGAACGCTCCACCCGGCTGGCGCACTTCCTGCGCGAGTCCGGGCTGCGCCGCGGTGACACCGTGGCGCTGCTGACCGACAACTCCATCCACGCCTACGAGGTCTACTGGGCCGCGGTGCGGTCCGGGCTCTACCTCACCGCGGTCAACCGGCACCTCGCCGCCGCGGAGGTCGCCTACATCGTCTCCGACTCGAAGGCGAAAGCGCTGGTCGTCTCCGCGGAGCTGGACGAGCCGGCCGAGTGGCTGGATGCGCTGCCGGATGTCGGCACGCGGTTGGCCTACGGCGGTGCGGTCGACGGCTTCGGCGACTACGAGTCGGCGCTGGCCGCGTCATCGCCGGTGCCTCCGGCGCGGCAGCCGCGCGGCGCGGACATGCTCTACTCGTCGGGGACCACGGGGCGTCCCAAGGGGATCAGGGCTCCGCTGCGCGATGTCGACGTCAGCGAGGGCGACAACCACCTCACGCCGTTGACGCGGTCGCTGTACGGGTTCGGCCCCGACACCGTGTACCTCTCGCCTGCGCCGTTCTACCACGCCGCGCCGCTGCGGTTCGGGGCGTCGGTCCACGCGGTCGGCGGCACGCTGGTGATGATGGAGCACTTCGACCCCGAGAACGCGCTGCGGGCGATCGAACGCCACCGCGTCACCCACAGCCAGTGGGTGCCGACGATGTTCGTGCGGATGCTCAAGCTTCCCGAGAGCGCCAGGCGCCACGACCTGTCCAGCCACCGCGTCGCCATCCACGCCGCCGCACCGTGCCCGGTGGACGTCAAGAGGGCGATGATCGACTGGTGGGGCCCGATCCTGCACGAGTACTACGCCGCCACCGAGGGGATCGGCATGACCGTCATCGACTCCGGGACCTGGCTGGACAAACCGGGTTCGGTCGGGCGGGCGGTGCTCGGCGTCGTGCACGTCTGCGCCGACGACGGCGCCGAACTGCCGCCGGGGGAGGTGGGCACCGTCTACTTCGAACGCGACGAGCGGCCGTTCGAGTACCACGGCGACCCGGACGAGACCCGGTCTGCGCAGCATCCGCTGCACCCGAACTGGACCACCACCGGCGACCTCGGCTACCTCGACGAGGACGGCTTCCTGCACCTGACCGACCGGAAGGCGTTCATGATCATTTCCGGCGGCGTCAACATCTACCCGCAGGAGCCCGAGAACGTCCTCGCCCTCCACCCGTCCATAGCCGACGTCGCGGTGATCGGAGTACCGGACGAGGAGATGGGGGAGGCGGTGCGGGCCGTGGTCCAGCCGGCCCCGGGCGCCGAGCCGGGGCCGGAGCTGGAACGCGAGCTGATCGAGCACGTGCGGTCCCGGCTCGCCCACTACAAGGCGCCCCGTGCCGTCGACTTCGTCGACAGCCTGCCCCGGACGCCCACGGGCAAGCTGGTCAAGGGCGAGCTGATGCGGCGCTACCGCTGATCACGTCAGCGGCGCGGCGCCTGGGTCCAGCCGAGGCGAAAGGTGCGCGGTGTCGTTGTAGCGCCGCACCGTCCACCGCTCGCCGTCGACCACGACCTGCGAGATCGAGCCGTTGTCGGCGCCGAGGAAGGCGAACGGGCGCGATCCGGCCGCCAGCGCCAGCACCTGCGCGATCACGCCGCCGTGGGTGAACACGGCCAGCCGCTGGCCGGGGTGGGCCGCCGCGAGGCGCTCGACCGCATCGAGGACCCGTTCCCGGAAGCCCTGCGCCTCCTCGGCTCCGGGGATGACGTCCCAGCGCTCCTCGGTGTGCATGCGCAGGCTGAGCGGATGCCGCTCGGCCACGTGCTTGCGGAACAGGCCGCCCTCCCACTCGCCGAGGTTGACCTCCCGCAGCTCGGCCTCCACCAGAGGGGTCATGCCGAGGCGTTCGGCCAGCGGAGCCGCGGTCTGGGCGGTGCGCCGCAGCGTCGTGACGTACAGGGCGTCGAACCGCTCGTGCTTCAGCCGGTCGGCGACCCGCCGGGCGTGCTCGCGGCCCTCGGGCGCGAGGTCGGGGTCGGACTGCCCGTCCAGCAGGGCGAACGGCCTGCCGGGGACCGCCCGGGCCGACTCCCCGTGTCGGATCAGCAGGAACTCGGTGGAGCCTTCCGGCGGCCGGTACCGGGGCTGGCGGTATTCGGTCATGTCGTGCGACTCCTCGGCTCGGGGCTGTCCTGGCCGGTCGGGGGCCGGCCGCCGCCAGTATCCACGCGCATCGGGCAGGCGGCCAGTACCGGTGTCCACAGTGGCCGACCGGGGTCCGCGACCGGAGCCTTGTGCCGGATGCTTAGTCATGCTTATGGTCGTTGTGGTCGCAGGCGGAAGGGGTTGCGAGTGCGGGAGATCAGCAGCGGGCTGCGCTTCCCGGAAGGCCCGGTCGCCCTGGGTGACGGCTCGGTGCTGGTGGTCGAGATCGAGCGGGGAACCCTGTCGCGGGTGGCCGCCGACGGATCGGTCTCGGTGGTGGCCGACTGCGGTGGCGGCCCCAACGGCGCGGCCATCGGCCCCGACGGCGCGGTCTACGTCTGCAACAACGGCGGGTTCGACTGGCACCGCGGCGGCGGACGGCTCGCGCCGGGCGACCAGCCCGACGGCTACGTCGGCGGACGCGTCCAGCGCGTCACCTTCGACGGCGCGGTGACCGACGTGTGCACGTCGGTGGGAGGCCACCCGCTGCGGGGCCCGAACGACCTCGTCTTCGACACCGAGGGCGGTTTCTACTTCACCGACCACGGCAAGCGGCGGGAACGCGACTCCGACCGCGGCGGGCTGTACTACGCCACAGTGGACGGTTCGCGCGTCGAGGAGATCGCCTACCCGCTGCACGATCCCAACGGCGTCGGCCTGTCCCCGGACGGCGGGCGGGTGTACGTGGCCGAGACGATGACCGGACGGGTCTGGTACTGGGAGATCGAGGCACCCGGCAGGCTGCGGCGGGCGCCGGGGCCGGGGCCCGCGGGTGCGACGCTGCTGCACGGGTTCGGCGGCTACCAGCTCCTGGACTCGCTCGCGGTGGACTCCGAGGGCAACGTCTGCGTGGCGACGCTGATCACCGGTGCCATCAGCGTGCTGAGCCCGGACGGGACGCTCGAGGACGTCGTGCGGACTCCGGAACCCGACTACTTCGTCACCAACATCTGCTTCGGCGGGCCGGATCTGCGCACCGCCTACATCACCTCCTCCGGACTCGGCAAGCTCTACGCCGCGCAGTGGGCGCGGCCGGGCCTGCCGCTGAACTTCGGCACCTGAGCACGGCGCGGCCGGCGCGCGAGATCCGATGTCCCACCTGTCGACGGGCGGTTCCATGACGACCTACGAGCAGATCAACTACGAGGTGGCCGACGGCATCGCCACCATCACGCTGAACCGGCCGGAACGGCTCAACGCCTTCACCGCCGTGATGCGCGCCGAGCTCGTCGACGCGTTCGACGCCGTCGACGCCGACGACGACGTGCGGGTGGCGGTGGTGACCGGTGCGGGCCGGGCGTTCTGCGCCGGTG
The DNA here is from genome assembly GCF_000062885.1 of Saccharopolyspora erythraea NRRL 2338. Classification (NCBI taxonomy): domain Bacteria; kingdom Bacillati; phylum Actinomycetota; class Actinomycetes; order Pseudonocardiales; family Pseudonocardiaceae; genus Saccharopolyspora; species Saccharopolyspora erythraea. Next base: position 3,806,506 of record NC_009142.1, read on the forward strand.
CCGACCTCGGCGGCGGCGCCGACACCTTCAACGCGGGCAGCGAGCACCGGCGCGCGGCCCACGAAGACCTCGGGGAGGTAGACGGCGCGCCACGAGACGGCGGCGGAACGGTGTCGCTGCGGATCGCGGCGTCGCGCAAGCCGGTGATCGCGGCGATCAACGGCGCGTCGGTCGGGGTCGGGGCGACCATGACGCTGCCGATGGACATCCGGCTGGCCTCGGAGTCGGCGCGGTTCGGTTTCGTCTTCGCGCGCAGGGGGATCGTCGCCGAGGCGGCCTCGACGTGGTTCCTGCCCCGCGTGGTCGGGATCTCGCAGGCGATGGAGTGGGCGGCCACCGGCCGGGTCTTCGGTGCGGAGGAAGCGCTGCGCGGCAGGCTGGTCTCCCGCGTCGTGCCCGACGGCGAACTGCTGGCCACGGCACGGGAAATAGCAAGCGAGATCGCGGACAACACCTCCGCGGTCTCGGTCGCGGTGACCCGCAGGCTGCTGTGGGGCATGCTCGGCGCCTCGAACCCCTGGGAGGCCCACCGGCTCGACTCCAGGGCGATGCACGAACTCGGTGCCGGGGCCGACGCGGCGGAAGGTGTCACCGCGTTCCTCGAGAAGCGCGAGGCCCGCTTCCCGATGCGCGTCAGCCGGGACTACCCCGGCTTCATCCCGGAGTGGCCGCAGCGCCCCGGCGGCATGTGAGCCCTCGCGGTCCGGCGGTCAGTCGGGGAGCAGGCGTTCCGCCGCGGCCCGCGCACTGCTCATCGCACCGTCGACGGTACCCATGGCCGTGGTCACCAGCGCGCCTTCCAACAACAGGAACAGCTGTGCGGACAGCGTTTCCGGGTCCGGCGCCCTGGTTTCGGCGACGAGCTCGGTCAGGTAGGCGCGCAGCCACTCCTTGTCGGCCCTGGCCACCGCGTTGCCGGGATGGCCGGCGTCGGCCAGCTCGACGTAGGCGTTGATGAACGCGCAGCCGCGCGGGTTCTCGCTCTCCGTCCAGTTGGCCAGCACGTCGAACACCGCCAGCACGCGTTCCCGGGGCGTGGTGCCGGCCGCGCGCATCCGCGACTGGAAGTGCTCCCGCCAGCGCTGCTCGCGGCGCTGCAGGTAGGCGACGACCAGGTCGTCCTTGGAGCGGAAGTGCTTGTACAGGCTCATCTTCGCCACGCCGGCGCGCTCGATGACCGCGTCGATGCCCACCGCGCGGATGCCGTCCCGGTAGAAGAGCTCGCCCGCGGCGTCGAGCAGCCGTTCGCGCGCGGGCGGCCGCGCTCCGCCCCGCGCCCCGGCGGGTGTGCTGGTCGTGGCCACTTCGTCGGTCTCCGTTCATCGGACTCGGCTACGACCATAGCATTGACTCTAGGTAGACAGGTCTGTCTACCATCGGGTGCGAGTGGAAGGAGCGCGCCCATGCGCATGCTGTTGAAGTCCCTGTTGCGGGTGGTGGCGGATCTGGCCCGCGGAGTGCACGCCGGTCACGGGATCAGGCACGGTGTCGGTCACCGGGGCCGGTGGTGAGTCCCGCCTGGCGGCTCGGAACCTCCGGTGTGGCGGCGATCGGGGTCGGGTTCGGCCTCGCCCGCTACGGCTGGCGCACTGGTCGCTGGGCTTCGACCCGGCGTCACCCGGCCGACCGGCCGGATCGTCGAGGACGATCGCGTGTTCGGCTGCGTCGAGATCGGCATCGGTACCAAGGGCGCCTGGATCGGCGGCGAGCCGTGGGTGGCCGCGGCGCACACCGACGGCAGCGTGCACGGCCCGACGATTCCGCCTCGACGGCGAGGTGATCGAGGTCGACGGGCGCTACGTTCATCCGGAGCTCGTGGCGATCTGCCGCGAGATCGGCGCCCCCGGCTACTGACCGCCGAACGCGGGTGCGCCCGGTCCGCCGGGCGCACCCGCGCGTGACGACCAAGGAGAGTCCGGATGCAAGCCACCAGCTACCGCAGGCCCGGCCTGGTCGCCCGCGACCACGTCTTCCGCGTGCCGCTCGACCACGGCGACCCGGGCGCGGGGGAGATCGAGGTCTTCGGGAGGGAGGTGGTGGCACCGGGCAAGCAGGACCAGGAGTTGCCATGGCTGCTGTTCCTGCAGGGCGGCCCGGGCGGCAAGGCCGAGCGCCCCCTGAGCACCAGCGCATGGCTCGGCCGCGCGCTCCAGGACTACCGGGTGCTGCTGCTGGACCAGCGGGGGACCGGGCGCAGCACGCCCGCCGGCCGGATCACCCTGGCGGGGATGGCGCCCAAACAGCAGGCCGAGCACCTGAGCCTGTTCCGCGCCGACTCGATCGTGCGCGACGCCGAGGTGGTGCGCGAGCAGCTCACCGGCGGCGCGCCGTGGAGCGTGCTGGGGCAGAGCTTCGGCGGCTTCTGCGCGCTGACCTACCTCTCCCACGCGCCGCACGGGCTCCGGCAGGTCCTCATCACCGGCGGCATCCCGACGCTGACCGGGCACGCCGACGACGTCTACCGCGCCGCGTACCCGCGCGTGCTGGCGAAGAACGACGCCTACTACGACCGGTATCCGGCCGACGCGGACATCGCGCGGCGCGTGGTGGAACACCTGGCGTCCAACGAGGTGCCGTTGCCCGCCGGCGACCGCCTGACGCCCGAGCGCTTCCAGACGCTGGGCATCCAGTTCGGCCAGGCCGCCCGCTTCGACGCCCTGCACTACCTGCTGGAGGAGGCGTTCGTCGCGGGTCCCGCGGGCCCGGAGCTGTCGGACACCTTCCTGCGCGGTGTCGACGCCGTGGTCTCCTTCGCCGAGCGGCCCCTGTACGCGGTGCTGCACGAGGCGATCTACTGCCAGCACACCGCTTCGGAGTGGTCGGCGCACCGGGTGCGGGCGGAGTTCGCCGAGTTCGACCTGGCCGGCGCCTCGCGGGTCAACTTCACCGGCGAGATGATCTACCCGTGGTTCTTCGAGCAGGACCCCGCGCTGGTGCCGCTCAAGGACGCCGCCGAACTGCTGGCGGCCAAGGACGACTGGCCCGCTCTCTACGACCTCGACCGGCTCGCGGCGAACGACGTACCGGTCGCAGCGGCGGTCTACCACGACGACATGTTCGTCGACCGCGACCACGCGCTGGAGTCGGCGGAGCGGGTGCGCGGCGCCCGCGTGTGGGTGACCAACGAGTACGAGCACGACGGGCTCAAGGCCGGCAGTGCGGTGCTGGATCGCCTGCTGGCCATGAACCGGGGCGAGGCCTGAACCCGATGAGGTGATCATCACCCGCCGCGTCGCCTGCGAGCGGGAGGCATGGCGGCTATTGTGCAGTTCTCATGTCAGCCTCGGGCCCGAACTCCGCCAACGGTGTGCCGTGGCAGCGCGTGTTCGACCAGTCGGTCGCGGCGATGGCGATCATGGACTTGCAGGGCAAGTACCTGTACGTCAACGAAGCCATGTGCCGGTTGCTGGGCTACACCCACGACGAGCTGATCGGGCTGAACTACCGCGACGTGACCCACCCCGACGACGTGGACGAGGGACCGCTGGTCGGTGAGGCGGTGCTGGAGAAGCGCTACGTGCGCTCCGACGGCGGCGTGATCTTCGTGCTGCTGTCGCGGACCGTGGTCCGCGACAGCGCCGACCGCCCGCAGTACTTCCTCTCGCAGGCCCAGGACATCACAGGCCGCCGGGAGGCAGAGCTGTTGTGGCAGCGCAGCTTCCACAACGCCCCGATCGGGATGGCCCTGCTGGACCTCAAGGGCAGCTGGACCGCGGTCAACGACACCCTGTGCCGGATGCTCGGCTACACCAGGGAGGAGATGCTGTCGCGCTCCTTCAACGACGTCACCTACCCGGAGGACGAACAGCAGGGCGTGACCGCGCTCGCCGATCTCATCGAGGGCCGCAAGGACACCGTGAGCGTGGAGAAGCGCTACCGCCACCGCGACGGCCACCCGATCTGGATGCTGATCAGGGCGACCGCGGTCCCGGGCGCCGACGGCCTGCCCGCCTACCTGGTCAGCCAGTACGAGGACATGGGCGAGCAGCGGCTGGTCGACGCCCACCTGGCGCACCTGGCGCTGCACGACCCGCTGACGGGGCTGGCGAACCGGGCGCTGCTGGCCGACCGGCTGGACCACGGCCTGCAGCAGCTCGCCGGGGGCAACGGGGTGCTGGTGGTCATCGTCGCCGACCTCGACCAGCTCAAACCGGTCAACGACCGCTACGGCCACGCGCTGGGCGACCAGATGCTCACCGTGGCGGCCCAGGAACTGCTCGGGGTCGTGCGCTCCGGCGACACCGTCGCCCGCCTGGGCGGCGACGAGTTCGTGGTGGTCAGCCTGCTGCCGGACCAGCCCTCGGCGGTGGCGCTGCACCGGCGGGTCGCCGAGCGGCTGGACACCCGGATCACGGTCTCCGGCGTGTCGGTCCGGCTGCGGGCCAGCGTCGGCTTCGCCACCACCGACAACGCGCACACGCCGCCGGAGACGCTGCTGCACGAGGCCGACCGGGACATGTACAGCCGCAAGCAGGCGCACCGTCGCTCCGGGGACGAGCCGAGGTAGCCCTTCAGCGCCCGGCCGCAGCGAGCGCGTCCTCCGACGGGACGGCCCCGCGGCCGCGGACCCCGTAGGCCGGCAGGATCACGGCACCTCATGGGCGCCGCTCAGATCCCGGACGCGGGGAGCTCGGCCAGCGTGGCTTCGATGGCGCGGTGGAAGGTCGGGTACGCGTAGATCATGTGCCGCAGCCGCTCGACAGGCACCTCGCCGTGCACGGCGACCGCGAGCGCGCCGAGGATCTCGCCACCGCCCGGCGCGACCACAGTGGCGCCGACCAGGACCCCGCGCCGGGGGTCGGCGACGAGCTTGATCAGCCCCTGGTTGCCCGCCTTGTGGATCCAGCCGCGCGTCGAGGCCGGGATGCCGGTGGTCGCGGTGACCACCGGCAGCCCGCGATCGTGGGCTGCCGCCTCGGTCAGCCCCGTCATGGCGACTTCCGGATCGGTGAAGGTCACCGCGGGTACCGCCCGGTAGTCGGCGTTCTCGTGGCCCTGGCCGAGGATGTCATTGGCCGCGATGCGCGCCTGGTACACCGAGGTGTGGGTGAAAGCCCCGCGTCCGGTGACGTCGCCGATTGCCCACACCCCGTCGGCCGCGCGCATCCGGACGTCGACGTCGATGGTCCTGCCCCGGTCGTCCAGCCCGACCGCCGCCACGCCCAGCGCCGCGAGGTCGGTGCGGCGGCCGGTGGCGACCAGCAGCCGCTGCGCGGTGAGTTCGGCACCGGAGCCCAGCCGGACGGTGAACGAGTCGTCGTCGTGGGCGACCGACTCGGCGCGTTCGCCGGTCCGGACGTCGATGCCCTCGGCCTCGAACACCGACTCCAGCAGTTCCGACGCCTCCGGCTCGAACGGGCCGAGCAGCCGTTGCTCGTGCTCCACCATCGCGACCCGCGTGCCGAACCGGGAGAAGACCTGCGCGAGCTCTACACCGACCGGGCCGCCGCCGAGCACCAGCAGTGACTCGGGAGCCTCGCGGGCGCGCACGGCGTCGCGGTTGGTCCAGTACGGCGAGTCCCGCAGGCCGTCGACGGGCGGCACCACCGGTTCGGTGCCCGGATTCAGCAAGATGGCGCGCCGGGTCCGGAAGACCCGGTCGCCGTTGCCGGTCGACACCGACACCTCGCCCGGCGCGCTGATCCGCCCGAACCCTCGGACGAACCGGGCGCCGCTCTTCTCCAGCCGCTGGACCGCCGCCGTGTCGTCCCAGCCGGTGGTGGCCTCGTCGCGGATCCGGTCGGCCACCGGGGTCCAGTCGGGACTGACCTGCGCGGAGCCGGCCAGCTCGGCGACCCGCCGCCCTTCGGCGAGCGCGTCCGACGCGCGCACCATCATCTTGGTCGGCACGCAGGCGAAGTAGGGACACTCGCCGCCGACCAGCCGCGACTCGACCCCGACCACGGACAGGCCCCCCGCGGCCAGGCGCGCGGCGGCGTCCTCACCTCCGGGCCCTAGCCCGATGACCACGACGTCGACCTCTTCGGCGTCCATGTGGACCTCCATTCCCCAACGTTGGCCCACCCAGCCCAGCACCCCCGGGCGCCGAGCGCACGTGGAAGCGCCGTGCGGCGCCCGGAGTGCACGGATGCCGACTCGAACGGATCATTGTGCTCCCGAGCCCGGTGATAGAAAATCAACATACTTCTATCAAGGGAGCTGATCATGGCTGTTGAAGCGCGGAAATCGGCGACCACGACACCGGGCGCGGACGCCGCACCGGTCCCGCTCGGGCCGCGTTCGGTGGCCTGGAAGTGCACCGGGGACCTGCGCGGCGCGCTGATGGGCGGGCACGCGCTGCTCCTGCAGGTCGCGCATCCGGTGATCGGGGGAGGCGTGCACGACCACTCCGACTACCAGCGTCGGCCGTGGGAACGGCTGTGGGCGACCCTGGACTCTCTGAACACCCAGGTCTACGGCGGCCGGGAAGCGCTGGCCGAAGGGGCGCGGCTGCGCGAGGTGCACAAGGCGTTCAAGGGCGTTGACCACCGCGGGCGGCGCTACCACGCGCTCAACCCGGAGGCCTACACCTGGGTGCACATGACGCTGTACGAGGGCCTGGTCACCTCGGCGCGGGTCCTGGGGCGCCCGCTGACCGACCGCCAGCAGCGCGACCTCTACGCGGAGTGGCGCGAGGTGGGGCGCGTCCTCGGCATCAAGGAACACCACATGCCCGCTGACGTCGAGGCTTTCCGGGAGTACTTCGACCAGAAGGTGGCGACCCGGCTGGAGCCGAACCCGACGGTGGACGGTCTGCTGGAGACCTTCCGCGGCGAGAACATCCCGCGCCCGTCGAGGTACGTGCCGATGCCGCTGTGGCGGCTGGCGCGGCCCGCTGTGGGCAAGGTGCTCACCGCCGGCGCGCTGGCCACGCTCCCGGACAGCGTCCTTGGCCGCCTGGACCTGGCTGTCACGCCGGAGCACCGCAGGTGGCTGCGGCTGGTCACGATGTTCACGCGGTACGTCTTCCCGCTGCTGCCGGGCAGGGTGCGCTACTACCCGGTGGCGTGGAAGGCGATCCGGGCCTCCGGTTACGCGCGGGCGTTCTGAGCGCCACGGCTCGCGGCGCAACCGTCAATGCTCACGGGCGACCGCGATTTGCTCGCGGGGATTCCCGATCGCTCACGGGGATTCCAAGTCGCAGCGGGGGATTCCCGATCGCTTCTTGGGCAACTCCGATCCTTCGCGGCGAATCCCGATCGCTTCGCGGGGCAACGTTGTCGGGGCTGGACGTTAGTGTGGGGCCGTGCCTTCACAACTGGTCCCGTTCCTGCTGTTCGTCATCGTCCTCACCATCGTGCCCGGCCCCGACCTCGCTCTCGGGCTGCGCAACAGCCTGCGCGGCGGGACCTCGGCGATGTGGTGGACGGGCCTGGGCTGCTGCAGCGGCCTGCTGGTGCATGCGGTGGCGTCGGTCGTCGGGCTCTCGGCGCTGTTCGCCGCCTCGGCGCAGGCCTACATGGTGCTCAAGCTCGCGGGCGCGGCCTACCTGGTGTGGCTCGGGGGCAGCACGCTGTGGAAGAGCTGGCGGAACCGGCACGAACCGGTCGCGCTGGACCTGCCCGCGGCGCCGAAGACGGCCATCGACCGCCGGACAGCGTTCCGGCAGGGGTTGGTGAGCAACCTGCTCAACCCGAAGATCATCCTGCTCTTCCTGACGCTGCTGCCGCAGTTCATCTCGCCGGGGGAGTCGAGGATCGTCACCTCCGCGGTGCTCACCCTGGTGTTCCTCGTCGTCGCGCTGGTGTGGTGGCGGGTCACGTCGTGGCTGGTCGGCGCGATGCGTGCGGTGCTGACGCGCAAGCGCGTCATGCAGGTCCTGGAGCGGGTGACCGGCGGCGTCATGGTCGCCCTCGGCCTCCGGGTCGCGGTCGAGTCCTAGGGAGTTCGCACCGCGGCGAGCAGGCGATGCGGTGCCCGCGCTCGGCTCAGACCGAGGGGGAGTAGTGCTTGGGGTCGCCGCGGTGCTCGGCCGGAGGCAGGTTGCGCGCGGGTGTTTCGACCAGCGGCGCCTCAGGCCGGGCGAGGCCGCGCTCCCGGCGCCAACCCGCGCGGGCCCTGGGGTGGTACCGCAGTTCGAAGGGCACCAGTCGCCATGCCAGCGCCAGCAGCCGGCCGAGCACGCGCAGCGTCCGCTCGTCGCGGGAAGACCAGGTGTAGCCGAGCTTCTCGCGCACGACCGGCGGGTACAGGCCCACGGTGAGCCACACGAACCCACGTGCAATGGGGATTCTCGCCAGCCGCCACAACGGGTCGGGCAGCCTGCGCAGCAGCGGCGGTTTGCCGATGCCGGAGATGTCGAGGACGTCGCGGGTCGCCTTGTTGACCTCCAGGGCCTCGGCGCACATGTGGTCCCAGTAGCGCTGGAAGCTGCCCCAGTCCGGCGGCACCGGTCGCATGCTCATCCCGTACAGCCGGTACCACTGCACCCCCTCGGCGTAGACCTGCTCCTTCTGCCGCTCGTCGAACGGCTCCCCGGAGTACTCGCTGAGCAGCACCGACAGCATCATGAACGTCGAGTGGGCCCAGAAGTAGGTTTCCGGGTTCAGCGCGTGGTAATGCCGCCCGTGCCGGTCGACGCCCTTGATCGCGTCGTGGTACCCCCGCACCTGACGTGCGGTTTCAGCCGCGCGCGGACCGTCGTAGACCACGCCTCCGATCGGGTACAGCGAGCGGAAGAGCCGCTGCCAGCGCTCGTCGAAGAACCGCGAGTGCTCCTCGACGCCCGCGCCGAGCTGTGGGTGCATGTTCTGCATCGAGCCGGCCCACAGCGACAGCAACAGCCCCCGCCAGTCGCCGAAGTACTTCCACGTAAGCGAATCCGGGCCGAGCGGTCGCGGATCGTCCACGCTCGGCATCGGGGCTCCGTTCGGACTGAGGACGGCTTTCGTCACCGTAAGATCGGCCCACCTGGTGGTCAATCGACTGCACGGGGTAGCCGATCACGACGTGCGGCGATACGGCCTTCCTGAGCGCCGCGCGGCTCGTGCGGTCCTGCTGGGCGTCGCGGAATCCGGCGCTGGCCAACCACTTCGTCCGGCAGCGGCCCAATCCCTCCGGCCGGTCGCGGTGACGTGCACGAACCCCAACCCTGGTGGAGCGAGCGGCGCCGCGCATCCAGCAAAGTTGCGCAAGTTGAGCAACTCTATTGACTGAACCGTGCACATAGTTCAGTCTCTAGTCACGAAGCCGCGCGGCAGTCGCGCGGTTCGCGCAAAAGAGGGAGGCGACGGTGCCTCAGGTGCTCGTCATCGGCGACGACCTCACCGGCAGCAACGCGACCGGGGCCAGGTTCGCGCGCGCCGGCCTCCGGACGATCTCGGTGAGCGGGGTCGAGCGGGTGCCCTGCGCCATGGAGGCCGACGTGGTCGTGCTCAACCTGGGCACCCGGCACGCGGCGGCCGGCGTCGCCCGCGAGCGCGTGCGGGACGCGGCGCTGGCGGCGCCGTTCGCGGATCTGGTCGTCAAGCGGGTCGACACCACCTTGCGGGGCAACGTCGGCGCCGAGGTCGACGCGCTGTTCGAGGTGCTGGAGCCGGGCACGCGCGCGCTGGTGGTCCCGGCCTTCCCCGACGCGGGACGCACCACGGTGGGAGGCCTGCACCTGGTGGACGGCGTGCCGCTGGCCGAGACCTTCGCCGCCCGCGACCCGCTCAACCCGGTCGGCTCGTCACGGGTGGCGACGTTGCTGCGCGAGGGCACGCGGCGTTCGATCACCGAAGTCCCGCTCGACGTCGTGCAGGCCGGTGCCGAGTCGGTCGCCGAGGCGCTGAGCGCCACCGACGCCGAGCTCGTGGTCTGCGACGCGACGACCAACGCGCACCTGAGCACGATCGCCGACGCGGCGGCGCGGGTGCAGGACGCGGGCGGGCCGCGCTGGCTGTCGGTCGACAGCGGTCCCTTCGCCGTCCGGCTGGCCACCGCGCTGGGCATCGGCCCCGGGGTGCGGGCGCTGCGGCCGGTGCTGGCGGTCGTCGGCAGCATCACCGCCACCACCCACGACCAGGTCCTGGAGACCGAGCAGGTGCTCGGCGCCCGCTTCGTCGACGTGACGCTGGACGCCCTGGACCCGACGGCCATCGCCGAGCGGGCCCGGGAGCTCGCGCGCACCGGCATCCGCATCGTCGGCATCCGGACGGTCCCTCCCGCCCAAGGCGCCCCTGCCGATCCCGCGCTGGCCGCCCGCATCCCCGGAGTCCTGGCCGAGGCCACCGCGATGCTGCTGGACGACGGGGTCTTCGGCGGTCTCTACGCCACCGGAGGCGACATCGCCGAGGCCACCACCGAGGCGCTGGGCAGCTCCGGGTTCGCCATCGACACCGAGGTGCTGCCGCTGGCGGTCGCAGGCAGGCTCGTCGGCGGTCCGCACGACGGGCTGCCCTTCGCCACCAAGGGCGGCCTGATCGGCGACCGGACCGCCGCGGTCGCCTGCCTGGAACACCTGATCACCACCATCGCCGGACAACAGAGAGGAATCCCGCAGTGAGCAACGGAACCGCCCGGCCGATCCTGGCCGTCACCCTCGGCGACCCGGTCGGCATCGGCCCGGAGATCACCGCCCGCGTGCTGGCAGAACCCGAGGCCACCGAGACCGCCCGCCCGCTGGCGGTAGGCGACGCCACGGCCCTGCGCCGCGCCGTCGAGGTCTGCGGCCTGGACGTCGAGGTCAACACCGTGTCGGAGGTGTCGCAGGCCCGCTTCGAACCGGGCGCGATCGACATCCTCGACCTGGGGATCTCGCCCGCCGACCTGCCGTGGGGCCAGGTCGACGGCACCGCGGGCCGGTCGGCGGTGGCGGCCATCGAGACCGCGACCCGGGCCGCGCTGGAGGAGGACGTCGACGCGATCGTCACCTCGCCGATCAACAAGGAGGCGATCTGGGCCGCGGGCTCGGAACACCTGGGGCACACCGAGATGCTCGGTGAGCTCACCGGCTCCGACCGGTTCAACACGATGTTCTGGGTGCAGGGGCTGAAGATCTTCTTCGCCACCCGGCACATGTCGCTGCGCCGGGCGGTGGAGTCGATCACCAAGGACAACATCGCGCACTCGATCCGCGAGGCCTACACCGCCCTCGAGGTCTTCGGCACCCGCGAGCCCCGGCTCGCGGTGGCCGCGCTGAACCCGCACGGCGGTGAGAACGGCAAGTTCGGTGACGAGGAGATCACCGCCATCGCCCCCGCCGTCGAGGAAGCGCGGGCTGCCGGGCTCAACGTCTTCGGGCCGATCCCGGCCGACTCGGTCTTCCACCAGGGTCTGCAGGGCCGCTACGACGGCGTGCTCTCGCTCTACCACGACCAGGGCCACATCGCCTCGAAGACGGTCGACTTCGACGGGACGGTGTCGGTGACCGTCGGCCTGCCGATCCTGCGCACCTCGGTCGACCACGGCACCGCCTTCGACATCGCGGGCACCGGCCAGGCCGACCCCGGCACCATGCGCTCGGCGTTCCGCGCGGCCGTCGAGCTGGCGCCGTTCGCGGGCCGCCTGCGCGAGGTCTACCCGCCGAAGGCCCGCTGAACCGGTCACCACCCCCTCCGTGCCTGTCTTCGGACTCGCCTTGCACGGCGGCGCGGGCGGCGGAACCTCAGGCGCTCTCGGGCTCCGGGATCGTTTTCTCGCGTATCGCCCATACGCCGCGAAAAAGCTGTCCTCGCCGGAGAACACCTGAGAACCCGCGGCGGTGCCGGCTGCGGGGGTGGGCCAAGCGGCTGCCCGCTTCACAGATCAAAGACAGCCTGTCAGGAGTTCCACATGAGCAACAACGGCGTTGCCGCGCCCAGCAGGCGATGGGTCTTCGTCATCCCGGTCGCCGCGGTGATGTACATGCTGGCCTACATCGACCGCACCAACGTCTCGCTGATCCTGCCCTACGTCGGCCAGGACCTGCCGTTGTCGGCGAGCGCGAAGGGCTTGGCCAGCGGCATCTTCTTCGTCGGCTACATGCTGCTGCAGATCCCGGCGGCGATCCTGGCCGCGCGCTGGAGCAGCCGCAAGACCGTGCTGTGGCTGATGATCACGTGGTCGCTGGCGGCGATGGCCTGCGGTCTCGTGCGCAGCGAGCTGGAGCTGCACATCGCGCGCTTCGTCCTGGGCGTGTTCGAGGGCGGTGTCTGGCCCGCGGTGCTGATCCTGCTGGCGTCGTGGTTCCCGCAGCGCGAGCGGGCCAGGGCCAACGCGCTGTGGATGGCGTGCCTGCCGGTCTCGGCGATCCTGATGTCACCGCTGTCGGGGTGGATGCTCGAACACATGTCGTGGCGGTGGGTCTTCGTCGTGCAGGGGCTGCCGCCGCTGATCTGGGCCGTGGTGTGGTGGTTCGCCGTCGCCGACCGGCCCGCGCAGGCGAGGTGGATCTCGGCGGCCGAGCGCGACCACGTCGAGTCGATGCTCGCCCAGGAGGAGGCGGCCAAGCCGAAGGGGCGGCAGCAGAGCTACGGCGAGGCCCTGCGCAACCCGACGGTGCTGCTGCTGATCGTCGTCTACTTCTTCTGGATGACCGGTTTCTACGGTTTCTCGCTGTGGCTGCCCTCGGTCGTCAAGACGATGACCGGCGACGGCGGCGCGGCGCTGGTGGGGTGGCTGACCGCGATCCCCTACGTCGTGGCGCTGCTGAGCATGACCGGCGTCGCACTGTGGTCGGACCGCACCGGCAACCGCAGGCTGGCAGTGGCGGTGCCGCTGGTGGTCGCGACCGCGGCGATGCTGCTCGGCCAGTGGCTGCAAGGTCCGGCGTGGCAGCAGATGTTGCTGCTGTGCGTGGTCGCAGCCGGTGTCTACGCCCCGTACGGGCCGTTCTGGGCGATGCCGAGCACGGTGCTGCGCTTCGAGGTCGTGGCCGTGGCGCTCGGGCTCATCAACGCGCTGGGCAACCTCGGCGGGTTCCTCGGCCCGTACCTGGTCGGCTGGCTGACCGACGCCACGGGCAGCAGTGCCACCGGTTTCGTCGTGCTCGCCGGGTTCCTGGCCGCCGCGGTCGTGGTGACGCTGGTGGGCGTGCGGCCTGCCGCGCTGCCGGAGCCGGAGCCGGAGACGGTGGCCGCCGACCTCGAGTCGGCTCGCCCGTAAGGTGGCATCGTGACCGTGCCCCGGCCTACGACCACCCAGCGGCGGACGCTGCTGCTCGACGCCGTCCGCAGCGGCGAGGGCAGCATCCAGCAGCTCGCGGACCAGTTCGGAGTCTCGTCGTCGACGATCCGCAGGGATCTCTCCGAACTGGCCCGCGAGGGCCACGTGGTGCGCACCTACGGCGGGGCGCTGGACAGCGCGCACAGCGTGGAACGCACGCTGCGGGAGAAGGACGCCAGCAACGCCGACGAGAAGGACGCGGTGGCGCGGGCGGCCGCCGAGCTGGTCGCCGACGGCGAGGTGGTGCTGCTGGACGCGGGCACCACCACCAGCCGCGTCGCCCGGCACCTCGCCGACCGCTCCGGGCTGACCGTGGTGACCAACGGGCTGACGGTCGTGCTCGCCCTGGCCGAGAATCCCGACATCGAGCTCGTGGTCCTCGGCGGCAGGCTGCGCTACCCCAACGAGGCGATCCTGGGCCGGTCGGCCGAGCAGCAGCTGCGCCACATCGCCCCGGACCACGTGTTCCTCGGCGCGGACGGCCTGACCGCGCAGCGCGGGATCTGCTCGCCGACGCTGGAGCAGGCGCAGCTCAAGCACCAGATGCTGCACGCGGGCCGCAACTCCTACGTGCTGATGGACAACTCCAAGCTGGACCACGCGCCGTTCGCGTACTGGACCCCGCTGGATCGCCACCACACGCTGGTGGTCGACGACGGCCGTCCTGACGCGATCGAGGCTCTGGGCGCCGATCCGTTGCGTTCGCTGCTGGTCGTCAGCACCTCCTGACCGGCGCCCGCGCGGAGTTCAGAACGGAAGCGGTGCAGCCTGTCCAGGTCCCTGATCGGCGGGATCGCGTGGCACAACGCGAAAACATCTTCGACGCCGACGTCGACGCACAGGGCGGGGCATACGCCACCGGCGTGCTGGTGCTGATGTTCGCGTCGGCGCTGGCGGTGACCCTCGCCGCTCGCAAGCGCGGCCGGCGCGGGTCGGTCATCGCCTTCGGTGTGATCACCGCGGTCTTCGCCTACACCACGATCGCCAACGTCATCGAACGCCCGGACGGGGTCAAGATCGCGTCCTTCTTCATCGGCGCGATCATCGCCACCTCGCTGGCATCCAGGGTTGGCCGCTCGCTGGAGCTGCGGGCCACCGAGGTCCGGCTGGACGACACCGCCAGGCGCCTCGTCGACGAGACGGTCCGCGACGGGGTGGTCCGCATCGTCGCCAACGAGCCCGACGCCTGCGACGAGCGGGAGTACCGGGAGAAAGACCGGGAGGAACGCGACAACCACCACCTCGACGACGCGGAACCGTTGCTGTTCCTGGAGATCACCGTCACCGACGCGTCGGAGTTCGAGTCGGCGCTCGAGGTGCGCGGACACCGGGTGGCCGGGTACCGGGTGCTGCGGGTGGGAAGTCCTTCGATCGCCAACGCCGTCGCCGCCGTGCTCCTGGACATCCGTGACGAGCAGGGCGTGATGCCGCACGTGTACTTCCGGTGGACCGAGGGCAACCCCTTCAAGTTCCTGGTCAGCTACCTCGTATCCGGTGGCGGGGACGTCGCCCCGCTGACCCGCGAGGTGCTGCGCCGCGCCGAGCCCGATCCGCGCCGGCGTCCGCTGGTGCACGTCGGCTGACGACCGCGCGACCCGGAAGTCCGAAGTCGACAGTTGATCGTTCTCCCGTGCCCTGGAACGCAATGCGGCAACGTCGTCGCCGGTCTTCATGGCGCTCAACGTCGTCACACCTTCGAGGTTTCCGCCGAACGCGGGAGACTCGGCGCTGCTAATCTCGGCCTGTTCGGGTGAACCAGCCATGGGTTCGGCGTCGGAGACGAACGGAAAACCGCCTGTGATCACGTTTTTCCGCGGCAGAACGACGGCGGAGCCCCGGCCGCCGGCGCACCGGGCGAGGTGAGACACCGTGCGCGTGCTGTTCACGACGTTCCCGATCCCCTCGCACCTGCACCTCCTGGCGCCGCTGGCGTGGGCGCTGCGCGCGGCCGGGCACGAGGTCGGCGTGGCCGGGCAGCCGGAAACGGCCCGCGCGATCCAGCAGGCGGGTCTCACGGCGGTCCCGGTCGGTGCGGAGCTCGACTTCGCGGCCCGGCACGCCGAGGTGGCCTTCGAGGACACCGTCTACGCCTCCGGCTTCGACATCGCCGAGCAGCGACCGGAGGTGCTCACTCCCCGGTACCTGCACGGGCTGTTCACCACCTACATCCACGGCCCGCTCGCCCTCGACGCGCTGATGCCGGACGCCCTCCTGCACGACCTCGCCGCTTTCACCCGGTGGTGGCGGCCGGACCTGGTGGTGTGGGACGCGCTCACCTACGCCGGGTCCGTGGTCGCGAAGGCGACCGGCACCGCGCACGCGAGGCTGCTCAGCGGCGTCGACAACCTCGCCCGGCTGCGCGCCCTGTTCCTCGGGTCGCGGGACGGGGAGCCGGCCGGTGACCCGGTCGCCGACTGGCTCGGGGGCAAGCTCGCGCGGTTCGGATGCGACTTCGACGAGGAAGCCGTGGTCGGGCAGCTGACCATCGACCCACTGCCGTCCTGGGTGTGCCCGGACCTCGACCTGCTCCGGCTGCCGATGCGGCCGGTGCCCTACCACGGGCCCTCGTCCGTCCCGGACTGGCTGCGCGAGCCGCCGGCCCGCACGCGGGTCTGCCTCACCCTGGGGATGTCGGGCCGGTCGCAGGTGCGTGACGGTTCGCACGTGCCCGGCATGGCCGGGTACGACCTCCCGGTGGCCGATCTCCTGGAAGCCGTCTCCACCCTCGACGCCGAGGTCGTCGCGACGCTGACCGCCGACCAGCTCGGTCCGGTCCCGGTGCCGGCCAACGTCCGGCTGGTCGACTTCGTGCCGCTCGACGCGCTGCTGCCGACCTGCTCCGCGGTCGTGCACCACGGCGGCGCGGGCACGATGAACACCGCGCTGGTGCACGCGGTGCCGCAACTGGTGGTGCCCACCGCGATCTGGGACGAACGCCAGCTCGCGGCGGCACTGTCCGAGCAGGGCGCGGGACTCACCTGCCTGCCGGAGGACCTCAGCCCGCGGGTGTTGTGCGAGCGGATCGGCCGGCTCCTCGACGAGCCCTCCTTCGCCGCGAACGCCGCTCGGCTGGCGGAGGAGGTCGAGGCCACGCCCAGCCCGCACGACATCGTCCCGGCGCTGGAGGACCTGGCGGCGGCCGGCGGCAGGACTTCGGCGGCGACGCGGACGGCTCCGGTCTGATCGCGGGCGGCAGCCCGGCGGCACACCACGGGGGAGGTGGCGTGGACAGGTCATTCGCGGTGCGATCCGGCACCCGCGGCAGGGCCGCGCACGGCGCCCCCCGGTCGGTGGACGTCCTCGTGCGCGGCTTGGCCGCGGCCGGGGTGAGCCACGTCTTCGGCGTCGGCGGCGCCAACATCGAGGACCTCTACGACGCGCTGCACACCAGCCCGGCGGTGACCGGCGTGCTGGCCAAGCACGAGTTCTCTGCGGCCGCCATGGCCGACGGGCACGCGCGCGTCACCGGCGGTCTCGGCGTGGTCGCGGCGACCTCGGGTGGCGGCGCGCTGAACCTGGTTCCCGCGCTGGGCGAGTCGTTCGCGTCGCGCGTGCCGGTGCTGGCGCTGATCGGGCAGCCGCCCACCGGGATCGAGGGCCGCGGGGCGTTCCAGGACACCAGCGGCGCGCCCGGTTGCCTCGACGCCGAAGCGGTTTTCGGGGCGGTGGCGCGGTACTGCGCGCGTCTCGACGCCCCCGACGACCTCCAGCACCGGCTGGCGGAGGCGATCGAGGCCGCGCTGGCCCCGCCCGGCGGACCGGCCGTGCTCCTGCTGCCCAAGGACGTGCAGCAGGCCCGGGTCACCGGCTGCGCCGGACTACCACGTCCTCGAGCGGAAGTCGCGCCGCACAACCGCGAGCTGCCGCATGCGGTCGGCGTGCTGGAGGAAGCCCGCCGCACCGGTGGCGTGCTCGTGATCGCCGGTGACGACGTGGCGCGCCGCGGCGCCCGCGATGACCTGGCACGGCTGGTCGACGCGCTCGACGCGCGAGTCGCGGTGGCGCCGGACGGCAAGGACGCCTTCGACAACGGTGACCCGCGCTTCGTCGGTGTCTCCGGCGTCATGGGGCATCCGACCGTCACCCGCGCGCTGCGCGCGTCCTCGGCGTGCCTGCTGGTCGGCACCCGCCTGCCCGTGGTCGCGCGGGACGGCATCGAGCACCTGCTCGCCGAGAGACCGGTGGTGGCGGTGTCCAGGGAGCGCCCGCACATCGGGTCGATCGTGCTGCCGGGCGACCTCGCGCCGACGCTGCGTTCGCTGACCCACCGGTTGAGGGGCCGGCCCGCGCCGCGATCGCAGCAGCCGCCGGGTGTCGAGCGCTACCCGGGAGCCCGGCCCGCGGGCGGCGGCATCGGCTACGTGGAGGCGATGGCGGTCATCGAGGCGGCGCTGCCGCGGGGTGCGCGGCTCTTCGTCGATGCGGGCAACTGCGGTGCGGCCGCGATCCACCACCTGGCGGTGCCCCGGGGCGGGCGGTTCGTCGTGGCGATGGGCATGGGCGGCATGGGCTACACCTTCGGCGCCGCGATCGGCGCGAGCTTCGCCGACTCCGCCGAGGTGGCGCGGACCTTCGTGATCGCCGGGGACGGCGCGTTCTACATGCACGGCCTGGAAGTGCACACCGCGGTCGAGCACGGGCTGCCGATCACCTTCATCGTGCTGAACAACAACGCCCACGCCATGTGCGTGACGCGCGAACAGCTCCACTACGGCGGCGGGTACAGCTACAACCGGTTCGCGGGCACCAGCATCGCGGCCGGGGTCAACGCGATGTTCCCGAGCCTGGAGGCGCGCAACGCCACGACCGCGCTGGAGCTGGCCGACGCTCTCGTGGCCACCGGGTCCGCGCCCGGGCCCGCGTTCATCTCCGTCGACTGCGACGCCGACGAGATGCCGCCGGTCGCCGCTTTCCTGAGGGAGGGGATGATCCCGTGCCAGCGGTGAACTCGCAGCTCACCTCCGCCCGTGCGGTAGCAGGCTGGCGGGGGGTGGGCGCATGAGACCGGTTAGCCTGCTCGACGTCTCCAGCTACCTGCCTGCACTACGCGTTCCCACTGGCCACGTCGAGTCGGGTGCGCACCTGGGCGCCATGTTCGAGCCGCCCCTGTTCCGGCACCGGGTGGCCGCGGACGAGACCGCGACCGACATGCTCGAACGCGCCTGCGCGGGGCTGGTCGCCCGGCACGGGCGGGCCGCCGTCCGCGACGTCGACGTGCTCATCACCCAGACCGCGTTGCTGGACAGCCCGATCCACGGGTGCGGCGGCGAGCTGGCGCACCGGCTGGGCGCCGACCCCGAATGGGTCATCGACCTGCACAACACCGGCTGCGCCTCGTTCGCCTACATGCTCAAGCTGGCACGCCAGTTCATCGGCTCCGGGGCGGCGAGCTCCGCGCTGGTCTGCAACGTGGCCAACCTCAGCGGCCAGATCTTCGCGCAGTCCGCGGTCCGCGACCTGCCCCAGGCGGCGATCCCGGGTGACGGGGCGGGTGTCGCGCTGCTGACGGCGTCGGCCGAGTCCCCGGTCCTGCACGTCGAGACCCACCACGCGGCCGAGCTCGCCGGGCACATGCGCCTGGAGTCCGACGACGGCCGCAAGTACTGGGAGCCGGGAACCGGGCAGCTCCGGGTCAACTTCACCGAGGCGGGCGTCAGGGAGGCGGTGACCAACGGCAAGCGCCTGGTGCCCGAGATCGTCATGAAGCTGTGCGCGGAGACAGGAGTGCCGGCCGCCGACATCGACACGCTGGTGACCAACCAGCCCAACAGGGCGTTCCTGCGCGCGTGGCGCGACGCGCTGGGGCTCGACCCGCGGCGGCACCCGGACACCTTCGACGACTGCGGCAACCTGTTCGGCGCGGGCATCCCCGTCACGCTGGACCGAGCGCTGCGCGACGGGACCGTCCGGAGCGGATCGCTGGTGGTGCTCGCCGGGTTCGCGCACACCGGTGACTTCGCCGCCGCGGCCGCCGTTCGCTGGGGCAGGTGACCAGAGGCGGGCGCCCGGCCGACCGGACGCCCGCCGGTAGGTCAGCCCAGCCGCTTGTTGATCTCGGCCGCCAGGGGAGCCGAGGAGGCGGGGTTCTGGCCGGTGAACAGGTTGCGGTCGGCCACAACGTGCGCGGCCCAGGGTTCGCCTTCCTGGAAGTCCGCGCCGATCTCCACCAGCCGGTCCTGGAGCAGCCACGCGGCCTTGTCGGCGAGCCCGGCCTGCTCCTCCTCGGCGTTGGTGAATCCGGTCAACCGGTATCCGGAGAACGGGGAGGCGCCGTCGGCGTTCCTGGCTGCGAGCAGCGCGGCCGGCGCGTGGCACACCACGCCGAGCGGCTTGCCCGAGTCGAGGGCGCTGGTCAGCAGCGCACCGGAGTCGGCGTCGACCGCGAGGTCCTCCATCGGCCCGTGACCGCCGGGGTAGAACACCGCCGCGTAGTCGGACAGGTCGACGTCGCTGAGCCTGATCGGCTGCTTGAGCTCGGTCATGCCGGCGAGCGCGCTCGCGATCCGGTCGGCGCCCTCCTGACCGCCGTTGGCCTCGGGCGCCAGGCTGGTCTCGTCCACGGGCGGCACCACGCCGCCCGGTGTCGCGACCACGATCTCGTGGCCCGCAGCCTTGAACGCCTCGTAGGGCGCCACGGCCTCCTCGGCCCAGAAGCCGGTCGGGTGCTTGGTGCCGTCGGCCAGCGTCCAGTGGTCGGCACCGGTCATCACGAACAGGATCTTGGCCATTTCGCGGAAGTTTCCCTCGGGTCTCGGCTGTGCTGACATCGCCGGTCGGCGGGCCGTGCGGGCCGCCGGGTGGCGCCGACTCCGACGCTAGGCGCGCTCCCCATCACCCTGCCAATAGAGTTGTCACTATGTCCCATAGGAATCCTGATCGGTTGGGGGAACCGGTCACCGGCGGGCCGCTGGATCTCGGACTGCTCCGGACCTTCCTCGCCGTGCACCGCGCCGGGTCGTTCACTGCGGCGGCCAGGCTGCTCGGGCTCTCGCAGCCGACCGTGACCAGCCAGGTCCGCGCCCTGGAGCAGCGGATGGGACGGCGGTTGTTCGAACGCCTGCCGCGCGGCGTGGCCAGCACGTCAGTGGCCACCGAGCTGGCCGCCGAGATCGCCGCGCCGCTGGACGAGCTGGCGGCGGTGGCCGAGCGCGGCCGCCCCGGAGCCGAAGCGCCCGCCGAGCCGGTGCACCTGGCCGGCCCGGCGGAACTGCTGTGCGCCCGCGTCATGCCCGCCCTCGCACCGCTCGTGCGGCAGGGCGTGCGCCTGCGCGTGACCACCGGGCTCGCCGACGACCTGCTAGAGGGGCTGCGCGCCGGGCAGTCCGACCTGGTCGTCTCCGCCATCCGGCCACGCGGCCGCAGCGTGTCCGCCGTCGCGC
Organism: Saccharopolyspora erythraea NRRL 2338; assembly: GCF_000062885.1. Lineage (NCBI taxonomy): Bacteria > Bacillati > Actinomycetota > Actinomycetes > Pseudonocardiales > Pseudonocardiaceae > Saccharopolyspora > Saccharopolyspora erythraea. The sequence goes on from NC_009142.1 coordinate 3,827,010, forward strand.
TGATGGACGAGGAGTTCGTGCTCGTGGCGGCTCCGTCCTGGGCGGCGCGCGTCGGCGCGATCGAAGCAGGCGACCCCGCGCCGCTGCGCGAGGCGCCGCTGGTCACCTACGCGGAGGACCTGCCGATCGCCCGCCGCTACTGGCGGCACGTCCTCGGGATGCGGCTGACGGGCCAGGCCGCCATCGTGATGCCGGACCTGCGCGGGGTGCAGGCGGCGGTCGAAGCCGGGGCGGGCATCACCGTGCTGCCGCGCTACCTGTGCGCCGCCGCGATCCGCTCCGGTGCGCTGGTGCCGTTGCTCGAACCCGACGACCCGCCGATCAACACGGCGTTCCTCGTGCAGCGCACCGGGGCGACCGAGCACCCGCACGTCACCCTGGTCCGCGACCTGCTCGTGCGCGAAGCGCGGAACTGGTGAGCGCGGCGGTGGCGGTCAGGGCGCGGGCACGATGGCGGTCGGCGACACTTCCCGTCAGGGCAGGCGAGGAGCCTCAGCGGCACTGCCGACGTCGACCCGCTCGGTGGCGGCGTCGGCCCGCTCGGCCAGGATCCGCAGCACCCGCTCGCCCCAGCGGAGGTTCTCCTCCTCGAAGGACCGGCCTCGCATCAGGGTGAGGTAGGGCCCGATCCGCTCGGCGCTGCGCAGGTAGTCGTCCTCGGAGCGGCCGTCCAGGAAATGCTCGCGCAGCCGGTCGTAGCGGGTGAGCTTGGTGCGCGCCAGCTCGACGCGCTCCTGGACGAAGGCGCGGACCGCGTCGCGGTCGCCCGAGTCCACGGCCTGCAGCTTGACCAGCAGTTCGTCGCGGATCGCCGTGGGCCTGGGCTGCCGCGCGGTGAACGCGGCGAGCTGCCGCCTGCCCTCGTCGGTGAGCGTGAACAACCGCTTGTCGGGCCGCCGCTGCTGGCGCACCACCCGCGCGGCGACCAGACCCTCTTCGGCCAGGCGCTCCAGCTCGCGGTAGAGCTGCTGCGGCGTGGCGGACCAGAAGTTGGCGACCGAGACGTCGAACTGCTTGGCCAGGTCGTAGCCGGACGCCTCGCCTTCCAGCAGAGCGGCCAGGAGTGCGTGCTTCAGCGCCACCTGGTCACGCTATCACCCGATCGAATGGTCCTGATCGTGCTCGGCACCGAGTTGAGCAGCGCCGACGGGCCGGGAGATCCGGTTCGCACGTCCGGAAATCCGCTGGCGCGCCACGTCTAGGCTGGCGCCATGATCGATCTCTGGGAGCCGTCGGCACCGGGCGTGCTGCGCCTGCCGTCCGGACGGCTCGTCCGGGGGCGCGGCCTGCGCCATTCCCTTCCGGCGGGGCCCGAACCCACCTACGGGCTCTACCTGCTCGGCAAGCAGCCGCCCGCGGTGGCGTGGGATTCCCGCTGGGTGCGCTGGCCGGACTTCCGGCTTCCGGCCGACCGGGCCGACGCCGCCGACGCGTTCCGCGAGGCGTGGCGCCGCGCGGAGACCGAGCGCGTCGAGCTCGCCTGCGGAGGCGGCGTCGGACGGACCGGCACGGCGCTGGCCTGCCTCGCCGTGCTCGACGGCGTACCCCGGACCGAAGCGGTCGCCTACGTTCGCGAGCACTACGCGCGCCGCGCCGTGGAAACCCCTTGGCAGCGCCGCTTCGTGACCCGCTTCGAATGACCCGGGCACCACGCCGACCCGGCGCGGTGCCCGTTGGGTGGTGGTGTCCGGTCAGACTCCGCGGGTCAGGGTCCAGGTGTCGTACATCGACTCCGGCGTGGACGGGCGGGACGTCCAGTTGTCGTGGACCTCGGCGGAGCTGAACCCGGCTTCGGCCGCCAGGCGCCGCACGCTGGTGTGGGTGTGCTCGTGGAACCGGTGCAGCTCCCGCGTCCTGGTGTAGGTGCCGGCCTCCGCGTCCGGGGTGCGCAGGAACTGGCTGTGGACCACGTCGAAGTGCGCCCGGGACGGGGGAGCGGTGAAGGTCCAGATGTAGGAGACGTCCTCCAGCTCCACGGCCAGCACCCGCGGCTCCGCCGAGTCGTAGAAGCGTTCGAAGAACCCGTGGCCGTAGAGGTCGAAGACGAACGTGCCGCCAGGCGGCAGGAGCCGGGCGACCGCGGCCAGCGTCTCGCCGAAGCCCGTCCCGGGCAGGTAGGTGAGCCCGTTCGCGGCGCTGATGACGGCGTCGAACCCGGCGTGCAGCGGGATCTCCGGCAGCTCCGCGCGGACCAGCTCCACTCCGGTGCCAAGCCGGTTCCTGGCCTGCTCCAGCATGGCCGCCGACCGGTCGAGGCCGCTGACCTGGTACCCGCGTCGCTGGAGGTCGCCGAGCATCAGGCCGGTGCCGCAGCAGATCTCCAGCACCTTGTGCACCGGTCGGGGCTGGTCCCGCCAGAAACTCTCGATGTAGTCGCCCATGCGTTCGCGCGGGGTCTCCTCCTGCTCGCTGATCACCCAGTCGACCAGCCGGTCGTACGAGGCCGCCAGGTTCGCGTAGGGATCAGAGGAGACGGGGACGTCGACGGTCACGGTTGGTGTGCTCCTTCTCTGGGCTGCGGCACCGGATGCTTCTGCCGCGGTCCGAAAATGGACGGGACGGCGGACCGACCGGCGGTCTCCGGTGTGGTGCGGAAGAGACATGTCCGCGCGAACCGGACGCGAAACGCCTTGCGCGGTAGGGAGAAATGGTATTGACGTCCCATGACCGACCGCCGTGGGACGGGCGAGCATCCGTCCCAACGGGTGATCGTTTTCACCGGGCCGCTACGGCTCGGGGATGCGGTGACGATCGGCCCCCGCGGTCGCCGCCGCCGGCGGCGGGGTTGGTCCGCTCGGGCGAGACGGTGAGACGTGTGTTGACCTGGTGTCTCGCGGGTGGCTACCGTCCGTGGCATCGACCGCGCCCGAGACGAGGTGCCACATGAAGCGGTTCGACCGGCTGGAGCGGATTCTGGCCATGGACCCCGACCGCGACTACGAGTCGATCTACCGGCTGCTCGCCGAGTACGAGTTCCCGTGGGACGTCACCAAGTCGCTGGAGATGGCGCTGTTCCGCACTTACGCGGTGCCGAGCATCGGGCGCCTGCTGGACCGCACCGGGGAGTTCACCAGGTGCCCGCAGAAGCGCTACGACGACACCGTGCTGATCCTGTTCGAGATCCTGCACAACGGACCCTCCAGCGCGAAGGGCAGGGCCGCGCTGGAGTGGCTCAACCGCATCCACGGCCGCTACCGGATCAGCGACGACGACTACCGCTACACCCTGTCGACGTTCGTCGTGATGCCGGTCCGCTGGATCGAGGCCTACGGCTGGCGCAGGCTGCACCCGGTCGAGGTCCGGGCGATCACCAACGTCATGCGCGCGATGGGCGAGGGGATGCGCATCAGCGAGATCCCCGAGACCTACGAGGAGTTCGCGCGGCTGTTCGACGACTACGAACGGGACAACTTCGGCCGCGACTCCGGCGGTACGCGGGTCGCGCAGGCCACGCTCGACCTGTTCGGCTCCTGGTACCCGAAGGCGCTCTCGGGCGCGGTGAGCGACGCGGCCCACCTGCTGATGGAGCCGCATCTGCTGGCGGCGTTCGGCTTCCCGGAGCCCTCCGCGCGGGCGCGGCGGCTCGCCGGTCTGGCGCTGAAGCTGCGCGCCGGCATCGTGCGGATGGGCCCGGCCCGCCCGGACTCGCGGCCGGTGGCACCCGAACCGCTGACCTACCCGGACGGCTACACCCTCTCCGACCTCGGCCCCGAGTCCTTCCACCGCCACCTGGCCCGGCAGGGCGCGGGGCCCGACGCCGAGCCCCGATGTCCGGCGGCGCGATGAACGGCGGCGACCACCGGCTCCTGCTGGCCGAGCCCGAGAGCGACGTCGGCGGTGTGGTGCTCGACGCGGCGCTGGCCGGGTTCGTGGACGTCGGGATCCGGCGGACCACGATGAACGACATCGCCCGCCGCGCCGGGCTCGGCCGGGCGACCATCTACCGGCGCTACCCGGACAAGGACGCCGTGGTGGAAGCGGTCCTGCTGCGGGAGATGCGCCGCTTCGTGCAGTGGCTGGACGAGCGCGTCGACCACATCACCGACCCGGCCGAGCAGGTCGTCGAGTGCTACGTCGCCGTGGTCGGCGGGTTGCGGAGGCACTCCCTGCTGAACCGGCTGATGGCCGTCGAGCCGGACGACTGGCTGCCCGCGCTCACCGCCGACTGGGGCGGGGTGCTGGCGGTCGCCCGCGGCTACCTGGCCGAGAAGCTGCGCGGTCACCAGAGCGCCGGGCGGCTGGGCGAGTTCGACCCGGAGCCGGTCGCCGAGGTGTTCGTCCGACTGGCGCACTCGATGATGCTGACCCCCACCGGTTGCATACCGGAGTCCGACGACGCACGTACGCGCGCCTTCGCCCGCGCCCATCTGGTGCCCGTCGTCACGGGCTGATCCCGGGAGGCCCCATGCCACGAGCGCTCACCGACGAACAGCGGGACTTCGTCGACGCGATCGGCGAGTTCTGCCGCCGCGAGTGCGGCACGAAGCAGCAGCGCGACGCCCTCACCGACCACGGCCGCCACCCGCACAGCCGGGAGCTCTACGCCAGGATGGCCGAGCTCGGCTGGCTGGGAGTGTCGATCCCGCAGGACTACGGCGGTGCCGGTCGCGGCATGGCGGAGCTGTGCCTGTTCCTGGAGGAGACCGCCTACGGCCGCGCTCCGATCTCGGGGTTCGCCACCACGATCATCTCCGCCGCCGCGTACGAGAAGTTCGGCAGCGAGCCGCAGAAGCGCGAAGTGCTCTCGGGAGTGGTCCGCGGACGCGTCGAGGCGATCTCGATGTCGGAGCCGGGCGCGGGCTCCGACGTCGGCGCGCTGCGCTGCCGCGCCGAGCGGCGGCCGGGCGGCTGGGTGGTCAACGGGCAGAAGACGTGGTGCTCCAACGCCCACATCGCCGACCACGTGCTGCTGGTGGCCAGGACGTCGGGCGAGGGCACCAAGCACGAGGGGCTGACGCAGTTCATGGTGCCCACCGGCGCGGAAGGGCTGCGGATCAGCGGCATCGACACGATGGGCGGCCGGGAGGTCAACGACCTGTACTTCACCGACTGCTTCCTGCCCGACGACGCGGTGGTCGGCACCGTCGGTGCCGGGTGGAGCCAGCTCGTGTCCGGCCTGAACCTGGAGCGGATGATCCTGGCCGCCCTGATGCTCGGCACCGCGCGGCGCGCTTTCGACGACACGGTCTCCTACATCACCCAGCGCGAGCAGTTCGGCAGGCCGGTCGGCACGTTCCAGGCGCTGCGGCACCGGATCGCCGACATGGCCACCGAGCTGGAGTGCGCGCGCCTGCTCGTGGACGACGTCGCCCGCACCATCGACGCCAACCCGGGTGTGCTGTTCCCGAGGGAGGCGTCGATGGCCAAGCTCAAGTGCACCGAGCTGGCCAAGCACGTCGCGCTGGAGGGCATGCAGATGATGGGCGGCTACGGCTACGCCACCGATTACGGCATGGAATCGCTGCTGCGCTCGACTGTGGTGTCCACTGTGTACGGAGGTACGAGCGAGATCCAGCGCGACATCATCGGGAAGTCCTACGGGCTATAGCGGCGTGGCGATCACGCCGCCGCGGGTCCGGGTGTGCTGCCGGGCGGCCTCGTAGAGCGCGGTGGAGGCCGAGGCGGCGGCGTCGAGCGAGCTGGCCGAGCCGGCCATCCGAATCCGGGCGACCTCGTCGCACGCCTCGGTCCAGCCGCGGCTGAGTCCGGTGGTCTCGTTGCCGACGACCAGCACGGTCGGGCCGCGCGGGTCGCAGGCGGCCAGCTCGCGCGTGCCGTCCTCGCTCAACCCGACGATGCGCAGCGGGACACCGCCGCGACGGACGTCGACCCACCGGACCGCCTGTGCGGCGGAGTCGGCGTGCGCGGTGGGTGTGCTGAAGACGATCCCGTGGTGGCGCGCAGCGTTCTCGGGTCGTGGAGGTCGACCGCGTGCCCGGTCACGACCACACCGTTCGCCCCGAGCGCGTCGGCGGAGCGGATCACCGACCCCAGGTGCAGAGTCGTGACCGAGGCGAGGAACCACGCCTGCCGCACGAACTCGCTCCAGGAGAAGCGCGCCCGCCGCAGGACCCGCCCGGCCGCGGCCGCGGTGCGCACCGAGAAGTCGAGCAGACCGGTCTGCAGCAGAGCGTCGGCCACCGGACCGCGAGCGGACGGGATACCTGGTGCATCCGGCGCTCCCTCTTCGTCGAGGTGACTCACGTCGTGGAACGAGCTCCCGGACCTGCGGTCACGACCCGGCGGCCTCCAGGTCGCCGGGAACGGGGCCGAGCCGGCACACGGCCGGGTACACGGTGCCCAGCAGGTGCAGGGCGGACTGGGTGAGCATCACGTGCAGGTCACCGCGGCTGAGGGTGCCGCGCACCAGCCACTCCCGGGAAGCGGCCTTGAGCATGCTGCCGAAGGCGCGGATCATCGCCCGCAGCTCCTCGCGGCCCTCGGTCACGTCGGTCATCATCGCTGCCAGCAGGACGTTGTCGGTCGCGATCTCGTCGGACTCCAGCACGATTCGCTCGATGTCCTCGTCGCGGCCGATCGCCTCGGAACCGATGGCCGACAGCCACAGCTCCTTGTTGCGGTCGACCACGTCCAGCCAGCGGTCGACCAGGATCGAGACGCGTTCCTCGGTGGTGGTGCGGGGCAGGTGCTGGGCGACCGAGCCGGGCACCACCATCATCTGCCGCACGACCTCCAGGTAGAGCTCGCGCTTGCTGCCGAAGTAGTGGTTGATCAGCGCCCGGGCCACCCCCGCCTCCCGTGCGATGTCCGTTGTGGACACCGAGGAGTAGCTGCCCCGGCCGAAGAGCCGCCGCGCGACCGCCAGGATCTGCGAACGGCGCTGGTCCGGCTCCAGCCGGCGCCGCTGCGGGGCGGGCTCGGTGCTCATCCACCCACTGTCGCGGCTCGGTTGCCGCTGTGTCAACAACCGGATCAGGTGCGAGTCCGCGTTCGCGAATATCCTTGCACATCAAGGAGTTCAGGCGCCCACACTGTTGGCGTCTTGACAACAGATCTGATCGGGTCGGGTGCTGCGCCGGCCGGGTGAGCGCGTGGCACGCGCGGCGACCGGCGGCGATCAGGCCGAGGGCCGCGCGCACCCGGGTCATCGGGACGGCCGTGTCAGGCGTACATCCGGTCGATCTCGGCCGCGTAGCGCTCGGCGACGACGCGGCGGCGCAGGCTCAGCTTGGGCGTCAGCTCACCGGACTCCGCCGTCCACGGGTGCGGCAGCACGCGGTACTTCTTGATCTGCTCGACCCGGGCGAGCACCTGGTTGGCCTGGTCGACCAGGGCGTCGAGCTCGGCGAGCACGTCCGGGTGGCAGGCCAGCTCGGCGAGGTCGACGGTGCCGATGCCGTGCGCCTCGGCCCACGCGGGCGCTGCCTCCTCGTCCAGCACGACCAGCGCCGTCAGGTACGGGCGGCGGTCGCCGACGGCGACCGCCTGGGCGACCAGCGGGTGCGCCCGCAACATCGCCTCCACCTTGGCGGGCGCGATGTTCTTGCCGCCCGCGGTGATGATGAGCTCCTTCTTGCGGTCGGTGATGGTGACGACGCCGCGCTCGTCGACGACCCCGATGTCGCCGGTGTGGAACCAGCCGTCCTCGTCGGTGCCGTCCTCCACGCCGCCGTCGGGGCGCAGGTATCCGAGGAACACCACCGGCCCGCGCACCAGCAGCTCGCCGTCCTCGGCCGTGGCGACCTCGATGCCCGGCAGCGCGCGCCCGACCGCGCCGAGGGTGAACGTGTCGCCGTTGGTGACCGTCGAGGCGCCGGATGTCTCGCTGAGCCCCCACACCTCGTACACCGGCAGCCCGATGCCGGCGAGGAGTTCGAGCACCGCGATCGGGATCGGCGCCGCGCCGCTGTAGCTGCGCAGGGCGGCGTCGAGTCCGATGGCCGCGCGGATGGGAAGCAGGAGGGCTTCGTCGAGTTCTTTGCGCCGCGCCTCGAGTTCGGCGGGCACCTCGGCTCCCCGGCCGCGCTGCCGCAGCACCCGCAGCGAGAGTTCCCGGGCCTCGTCGAGCGCTGCGCGCTGACCGGAGGGCAGCGCGTCGAGCTTGGCCTGCAACCCGGCGGCGAGCTTCTCCCACACCCGGGGCACGCCGAAGAAGCTGTGCGGTCGGGCGGCCACGAGGGTCGGCACGAGCTCGGCCTGGCCGGCGCAGATCGTCACGTGCCCGGCTCCGCAGATCGGCCGGTAGATGCCGAGCACCCGTTCGGCGATGTGGGCCAGCGGCAGGTAGGAGACCGAGCGCGGGTGCTCCGGCAGCGGAGCGAGCTCGTCCAGCGTCAGCGACTCGTGGATGACGTTGCGGTGCGAGAGCACCACGCCCTTCGGCTCGCCGGTCGTGCCCGACGTGTAGACCATCGACAGCGGCGCGTCAGGGGTGGCGGCGTCGGTCAGCTCCTCGAACTCGGCGGCGAAGTCCGGGTCCGCTCCACCGCCGCGAAGCGCCGCGTAGCCGGCGAAGCGCTCGTCGCCGTCGGGGATGATCTGCTCGTCCAGCACCACGATCGCGCGCAGGGAGGGCAGATCGTCGATCACCGGCCGCCACCGGTCCCACTGCTGCGGGCCTTCGACCACCACGACCGCCGCCGCGCTGTGCTCGGCGAGGAAGCGCAACTGCTCGCTGCTCAGCGTGTCGTAGGTGGTGCAGGAGACGGCGCCCACGTGCGCAGCCGCCAGGTCGGCGACCCAGTGCTCGGGGCGGTGCGACATCGAGATCAGCATCCGGTCGCCGCGTCGCAGGCCGAGCCCCGCCAGCCCGCGGGCCAGCGCGGCGACCTCCTCGCGCAGCCCGGCCCAGATCGACTTCCAGGACACCGACGGCCCCGGTTCCGGCGGTCAGCGCGGGCAGGTCGGCGAACTGGCGGGCGTTGCGCCGCAGGAGCCCGGGGATGGTGTGGCCCTCGACGGCTTTGCGGACTCGTTCTGCTGCGGGCAACTCGGCTTCCTCCCTGGCGCGGACCGGCGCGGCGGTCTGTCGAAAACCCCGTCAACGCTGGAGTGCTGTTGCCCCGATGTCAACAGGCCGTCCGGTGCATTGGTCCGTTCGGTTGATCTTCGTGCCAGGCGTGGCCCGGACGTGTTCCAGCCGTCGTCCGGCTCTCTCGCGGCCATCTCGCCGACGGCCGGGTCGAGGCTTGTTGACCCGGGGTCAACAACGTCGGCGCGTCACTCCTCGCCGGGGCGCAGCAGGGGGACCAGGTGTCTGCGGGCGAACGCGCGGGTCGTGTCGTCGTCCGCGCTGGGGATGAGACCGCCGGGGGTGAGCACGAGGGAGTGCGCCAGGCGGGCGAAGATCTCGGCCACCAGCTCGGCGTCGAAGTCGGCCACCGCGCCCTGCCGCTGCCAGCGGCGGATGTTGCCCGCGATGAAGCCGCGGCCCAGCGCCAGGACCGGCTCTCCGCGCGCGGTCATGAACGGCAGCGCGGTCTCCGGCTCGGACGTCATCGCGCGCAGCAGCAGGGGACTGCGGGCGACTCCGGTGACGAAGGCGGTGAAGCCCTCGGCCATCTGCTCCTCCGGGGTGGCCACCCGGGCGATCTTGGCGTCGACCCCGGCGATGAACGCGCGCACCTCGCGCAACAGCACTGCCTGGACGAGTTGGTCCTTCTGCGGGAAGCGCCGGTAGACCGTCGCGACGCCGAGTCCCGCGCGCTCGGCGATGCGGTTCATCGTGGTGCGGCGGATGCCGTGGGTGACGAAGCAGGCGAGGCCCGCGTCGAGGATGCGCCGCACGGACTCGTCGCCGGGCTCGGGCATGCTCCGCAGGTCGTCGAGGAACGCCTCGTCGAAGGTGGTCATGGTGGGCCAGAGTCTACGGCGGGGCAGCGGTGCCGGAGCGCCGGACGCGGAGGCCGCGGTCGCCCCGCCACCCGGGCGCGGGCGGGTCTTCAACGCACGCGCGGAGAGCACGCAAGGCGGCCTGCGCCATACTGGTGCTTGACGCCACCGCTACGGTCCGGTTAACTTCCGGCGCATTGGTCCGACCAATGAGGAGGCCGAGGTGGACCCGGAACTGATCGGGTTGGTGGACGCGCTGCTGCGGACCGCGACCCGCGAGCGCAGGACGGGCCTGCTGCGGCTGCCGCCGGAACGCGAGCTCGGGGCCGAGCTGAACATGAGCCGGGGCGCGCTGCGCGAGCAGCTCTCCTGCCTGGCGATGCTCGGGTTCGTCAACCGGACCCAGGGCAGGGGGACCTACCTGCAGGTTCCGGACGCGAGCTTCATGCAGGTCTACTTCAGCCTCGCCCGCCGCTTCGGCCATCTGGGGCCCGCGCAGTTCGAGCAGGCCAGAGAGCTGCTGGAGATGTCGGTGGTGGCCGAGGCCGCGCGCAGGGCGACCGACGCCGACGTGCGCAGCCTGCGCGACCAGGTCGACGCGATGATCGAGGCCTCCGGTGTCGGCGCGGTGGAGGAGGCCACCGAGGCGGACTTCGACTTCCACCGGTTGCTGTTCGGCATCGTCGGCAACCCGATGTTCGACTTCCTGCACGAGGGTTTCGCCCACGTCATGCGGGAGGACCTGACCGAGCGCCGCGCGCGGACGCTGCGCATCGAGCAGCGCGCGGGCAAGCCCTGCTTCGAGACCGACCGCGTGCATTACGACATCGTCGACGCGATCGAGCGGCGCGACCCCGACGCCGCGCGTGCGGCGATGGCCCGGCACTTCGAGCTGTGGCGCAGCCTCACCGAGTCCGTCAAGTCCGCCGAAGCCGCCGAGTCGGCCGAGGCCGCCGCGAGCTGACGGCGCACCGCATTTCGCCGCTCGTCGAACGAATCCGCTGGCCGGACGATTGCGGTCGCGCGCGTTGTGGGGTCGGCCCCGATGCGCTACAACGGGGTGATGGCCGACATCGATGTGTCTTCCCTGCAACCGGGGCAGAGCGAGTCCAACGAGAGCGGCGAGCGGATGGGCCGCTCCGCGGGCGGCCACCTGGTGCAGTTGCGCAAGCGGGTCTCGGAGCCGGGCTTCGTCGTCACCGCCGACGTGGAGTCGCGGCCGGAGGCGCCCTCCGAGGTGATCACCCACGAATGGGCCTCGGCCAACGTCGCGTTCGAACGGCTGATGCGGGAGTGCTGACCGGTCACCCGGACGACGCCGCCCGGGTGACCGGTGCGCGTCGCGCCTGGGGACGTGCGTCCGGGCTGCCGCCCCGGTGCTATCCCGCCAGGTCGCGCGCCGGAGGCGGTCAGGGCAGGTCGAGCACGAAGTCGAACGTCGCGGCCCTGCCCGACGGCCCGTCCTGGACCTCCATCAGCAGCCGCGGGTCGAAGATCTGGTCGTGCTCGTTGCCCGGCTCGCCCGGGAAGTAGAGCTGCGTGGTCAGCACCGGCTGGTTCGGTGCCTGCACCTTGACGTGGATGTGCCTGGTGCGGCCGGGGTAGAGGCCGGGGACGATGGTGTCGAGCCGGTACCGGCCGTCGGCGCCGGTGAACTGGTGGCCTCGCAGCCGGTAGCCGGTGTTGTCGTAGACGCCGGTGTCGTCGGCCTGCCAGAAGTCCAGCAGCACCTGCCCCAGCGGGGTGCACGACCGGCTGTAGGCGAACCCGGACACAGCCAGCGCGGTCCCGGGTATCCCGGGCTCACGCATGTCGGTGCGTTGCGGCGAGTCGGGCTTGAAGTACGGGCCCTCGATCTGCTCGGGAGTCTCCTCGTCCCCGTCCTCGCACCGCGGTGTCGGGTCGAAGCGGTCGGCGCCGGCCTTCGGTGGCCGCAACACCCCGGCGACGGCGGGCAGGGCGGCCGCGGTCGCGAGTCCGGCTTTGAGAAAGGTGGAGCGCCGGAACTTCCTGTCGTCCTCGGTCATGGCTCAGGGCTTTCTCTCGACGGAAGAACTTATTGATTCAGACCTTTGCAGTAGGGCCGTTTTTCCGTCAACGCGGCGAAAAGTACGCCGGCGCTGCACCGGACGACGCTGCATCCGGCGCGCCGCACGGCTCATTCCGCGCGGGAATGCCGGGCCGGAGAGTCGTCGGACGGCCGGTCGTTGCCCGCCTCCGCGCGGGCTCGCACGCGCAACGCCAGCAGCACCAGTGCGGCGTGCTCCGGGCGTCCCAGGTCGCCGCCGGTCAGCTCGCCCAGCCTGCGCAGCCGGTTGAGCACGGTGTTGCGGTGGCAGAAGACCTCGCGCGCGGTGTCGGCGACCGAGCCTGAGGCGAGGAAGCTCTCGGCGGTCTCGAGCAGCCTGCGGCGCTCGTGCGGGGACACCGAGTCCACTTCGGACAGAACGGATCGGGTGAGCGCCTCTCCGAGCTCTGCCAGCCGGGCGGCGGCGATGTCGGCCCAGACCTCCCGCAGCCGCATCGGACGCGTGGTCTCCGGACCGAGCGCCGCGGCCACTTCCACGGCGACGCGCACCGACAGCGGTACCGCGGCCAGTCCGTCCGCGACCGGGCCCAGGCCGCAGGGCACCTCCTGCATCCAGTGCGCGGGCATCGCGCGCACGCCCCGCGGCAGCGCCGCCAGCAGGACCGGTCGGCGTTCCTCGAAGTGGAGGTGCGCGCTGATCCCGTTGGCGCGCAGGCGGTCCAGCGCGCCGCGCAGCGCCCGCTGGTTCGCCGGCGCGCCGGCGGCGACGGCGAACAGTCCGTTCGGGTCGACCTCCAGCGCGGTGGCGACCTGGTTGACGGCCTGCGGATCCCGTCCGTCGGTGGCGAGCAGCTGCGCGACGAGCCTGTTCCGCTCGCGTTCCCGCTCCCGCGCGAGCACGGCGGCCTCGTCGAGGTAGCTGACGTGCACGCCGACCGTGTGGCGCTCGACGGCTTCCCAGACGGTGACGGCTCCCTCGATCAGCGCCTGCGTGTCGTCGGGGTCGGCGCGTCGCAGCAGCGCCGACCACAGCACGCGGAAGTCCAGCCGCACCGCCTGGAGCAGGACCTCCAGCGGCATGCCAGCCTGGGCGCGGCGCCGCCCGACGCGTTCGGAGACATCGGCGATCCGGTGCGGGACGGGAAGCCCCGCGATCAGCCGCAACAGCATCTCGAAGCTGGCCTCGGCGTCGGCGCGGACCTCCGCGGTGGGGATCAGCCCGTCCCGATAGGGCGGCAGGACGGCGATCTCGGCGACGAAGGCGTCCACCAGCTCGTCGAGATCGTCCAGGCACGCGTGCACGAGGTGGCGCAGCGGCCCGGCGGAGTGGCCCGAACTGTGCATGTGCCCAAGCCCTCCTTCCGCATCGACGGCATTTCACCATTGTGCTGGGCGTGCACCGCGAGGAGGGTGTCAGGACAACTCGGCACTGTTCGGTACTTCACCGGGAGTTTCGATGCATCTGACGCCACGGGAACAGGAACGCCTGACGCTTTTCACCGCCGCCGAGCTGGCTCGCAGGCGGTTGGCCAGGGGGTCCAGGCTCGGATCGGCCGAGGCCATCGCACTGGTCTGCGACGAGGTGCTGGAGATGGCCTGGGACGGCGTGGGGATCGACGAGGTGGTGGCCATGGCCAAGGAGGTCGTCCGGCCGGACCAGGTGCTGCCGGGCGTGGCCGCGTCGGCGCCCCGCGTCCAGGTGGAGGCCCTCTTCCCGCACGGCAGCTCGCTGGTGCACGTCGACGAGCCGTTCGGGCCGGCCCAGCCCGACGATGCCGGCGCGGTGCGCGTCGCCTCCGGGGAAGTAGTCCTGGCTCCCGGCCGGGAGCGCAAGCACCTCGAGGTGCGCAACGGGGGAGCGCGGGCGATCTGGTTGTCGTCGCACTTCCCGCTGGAGCAGGCCAACCCCGCGCTGGAGATGGACCGGGCGGCGGCCGCCGGGTACCGGCTCGACGTCCCGGCGGGCACCTCCCTGGAGTTCCCGCCGGGCGCGGCGCGCACGGTGTCGGTGGTCGCCAGGGGAGGTGCGCGATGACGGCGAGGATGTCCCGCGCGGAGTACGCGACGCTGTACGGGCCGACGACCGGGGACCGGGTGCGGCTGGCCGACACCGACCTGTGGGTGGAGGTCGAGGGCGACGACACCGAGCCGGGCGAGGAGCTGCTCGGCGGGTGCGGCAAGACGGCCAGGGACGGGCTGCTGGTCGCGGGGAAGGCGCCGCGTGACAGCGCGCTGGACCTCGTCGTGCTCGGGGTGCTGCTGCTCGACCCGGTGCTGGGCATCCGCAAGACCAACATCGGGGTCAAGGACGGCCGCGTGGTCGGCACCGGACGGGCGGGAAATCCCGACGCAGCCGACGGCATCGAGCTAATCGTGGACTCCCACACCGCGATGATCACCGGTGAAGGGCTGATCGCCACGCCGGGCGTGGTCGACTCGCACGTGCACCTCTCCAGCCCCGAGGTCGTGCCCGCCGCGCTCGGCGCGGGCGTGACCTCGCTGGTCGGCATGGGCCTCGGCGGGGTGTGGGACGTCGGCGCCAACCCCCGGCAGAACCTGCACACGCTGATCCGGGCGTGGCGCGACGTCCCGGTCAACGTGGCGTTCCTGGCGCGCGGCTCGTCGTCGTCGGCAGAGCTGCTGGACCAGGCCGTGCTTTCGGGTGCGGGCGGGTTCAAGGTCCACGAGGACTGGGGCGCCACCCCGCACATCGTCGACACCTGCCTCGGCGTCGCCGAGGACTCGGACCTGCCGGTGGCCCTGCACACCGACACGCTCAACGAGTCGGGCTACCTCGCAGACACCCTCGACGCGACCGGCGGGCGGACGGTGCACGCCTACCACGTGGAGGGCGGCGGCGGGCACCCCGACCTGCTGGAGATCGTCTCCCACCCGCACGTGCTCACCTCCTCGACCACGCCGACGCTGCCGCTGACCCCGGCCACCGCCGCCGAACTGCTGCCGATGACCATGACCGTTCACAGGGGACACGGCAGTCTCGGCAGCGACGTCGCCATCGCGCGCAGCCGGCTGCGCGAGCACGCCATCGCGGCCGAGAACGCGCTGCACGACCGGGGCGCGATCAGCATCGTGAACTCCGACTCGATGGGCATGGGCCGCATCGCCGAGACCGCCCGCCGCACCTGGCAGCTCGCCCACGTCCAGGCCGCGCTGGCCGGGGAGACCGGGCCGGACCGGCCCGCCAACGCCAGGGTGCTGCGCTACCTGGCCAAGATCACCCTGAACCCGGCCATCGCGCACGGAATGGGCCACGAGGTCGGTGCGCTCACCCCGGGCAGCATGGCCGACATCGTGCTGTGGCACCCGGCGTGGTTCGGCACCCAGCCCGAACTTGTGCTCAAGTCCGGGTTCGTCGCGTGGGGCGCGAGCGGTTCGGGCTCCGGTTCGACGCGGCTGACCCAGCCGCGCGTGATGGGCCCGTTCTTCGGCGGCCTGGGCTCGGCGCCGCGCGGGCTCGCTTCGGTCTTCGTCTCCGAGCAGTGCCTGGCCGACTCCCGGGCCCGCGCCGCGCTGCCCGACGGCGTCCGCTACGCGCCGATCCGGCGCAGCCGGGGCCTCACCCGCCACGACATGGTCGCCAACACCGCCACGCCCCGCGTCGAGGTGCCGACCGGGCCGGAACCGGTCCTGGTCGACGGCGCGGCGATCGCGATGCACCACGCGAGCTCCCTGCCGCTGACCCGCGTGCACCACCTGGGCTGAGGAGGACCGATGCTGGATCTGCTGTTGCGCAACGCCGTGGTCCGCACCATGGACGACCGCCGTCCGACGGCCTCGGCGGTCGGGATCCTGGCCGGACGCGTCGTCGGTCTCGACGAAGAGGTGGCGCAGGCGCCCGCGCGCACCGTCGTCGACTGCGACGGTGCGGTGCTGTTGCCGGGTTTCGGTGACGCGCACAACCACATGGCCTGGTACGGCATGGCGCTGTCCGAAGTGGACCTGACCGGGTGCGCCACC
This sequence comes from Saccharopolyspora erythraea NRRL 2338, assembly GCF_000062885.1. Lineage (NCBI taxonomy): Bacteria > Bacillati > Actinomycetota > Actinomycetes > Pseudonocardiales > Pseudonocardiaceae > Saccharopolyspora > Saccharopolyspora erythraea. Next base: position 3,842,809 of record NC_009142.1, read on the forward strand.
CTCGAGGAGGTCCACACCGCGGTGGCGAGGCGGGCCGCGGGCCTCGACCACGACGCCTGGGTGGTGGGCAGCGGCTACGACGACACCGTGCTGGGCGCCCATCCCCACCGCGCGGAGCTGGACCGCGCCGGCGGTGGCAGGCCGGTGTGGCTCAAGCACCGCTCCGGGCACATGTGCAGCGTCAGCAGCGAGGTGCTGCGGCGGGCGGGCGTGCTCGACGGGACGGCCGAGGTCCCGGAGGGCGGCGTCGTCGCGCGCGATGCGGCGGGCAGCCCCACCGGGCTGCTCGAGGAGCGCGCGCAGCAGCTGGTGAACGCGCTCGTCACGCCGGTTCCGGCAGGCGAGCTGGCCGACGCGGTCGCCAGAGCGGCGCGGAACTACGTCGCCGAAGGGCTCACCCACGTGGTGGAGGCCGGCATCGGCGGCGGGTTCATCGGGCGCAGTCCCATCGAGCTGGCCGCCTACCAGCTCGCCCGCGAACGCGGTGAGCTGCCGCTGCGGGTGCAGCTCATGGTCGCCGGCGACGCGCTGCACCCGTTGGCCGGTCACCGCGACGACGACCTGCGGGTCGGCCTCGACCTGGGCATCCGCACCGGGTTCGGCGACGACCACCTGCGGATCGGGCCGATGAAGATCTTCCTGGACGGCTCGATGGTCGGACGCACCGCCGCGCTGACCGAACCGTTCTGCGACCACGCGCACGGCTCCGGCTACTTCCAGAGCGATCCGGCCGCCATGCGCCGGCTCGTGGTCGACGCGCACCGCAGCGGCTGGCGGGTCGCCGCGCACGCGATCGGCGACTCCGCGGTGGACGTGGCGATCGAGGCGTTCGCCGCCGCGCAGCGCGCGTATCCGCGGCCGGGTGTCCGCCACCGCGTCGAGCACGCCGGTCTGGTCCGCCCCGGCCAGATCTCGCGGCTGGCGGAGCTGGGGCTGATCCCGGTGCCGCAGGCGCGGTTCCTGCACGAGATCGGCGACACGATGTTCGACGCGGTCGGACCGGACCGGGCGCCGTGGCTGTACCGGCACCGCTCCTTCCTCGATGCCGGGTTGCGAGTTCCCGGCAGCTCCGACCGGCCGGTCGCGGCCGGAGCGCCCCTGCTGGGCGTGCAGTCCATGGTCGAGCGCACCAGCCGGACCGGCCGGCTGCTCGGCGAACGCGAGCGCGTCACCGCCGAGCAGGCGTTGCGCGCCTACACCACCGAAGCCGCGTGGGCCTCGTGCGAGGAGTCCGACCGGGGCCGCCTCGCGGCGGGCATGCACGCCGACCTGGTGGTGCTCGGCGCGGACCCGCTCGGCGTGCCCACTTCGCGGATCGGCTCCGTCCCCGTCGTGGCCACCTTCGTGGCAGGGCGCTGCGCGCACGGCGCGGACTGGGTCGACTCGCGGATCACCGGCGCTTCACCGCAACCAAGCCCGTCCCCCGCAACCCCCTCCGGAGCCGCCAGATGACCAGCACAGACAGCCACCAGGCACCACGGGTCACCGACGCCGAGGCCGGCCGGATCGCCTTCGCGGCGTTCGTGGGCACCGCGCTCGAGTGGTACGACTACTTCCTCTACGGCACGGCCGCGTCGATCGTCTTCAACCGCCTGTACTTCTCCACCGGCGATCCCGTCGTGGCGACCCTGGCAGCCTTCGCGTCGTTCGCGGTCGGCTTCGTCGCCCGGCCGGTCGGCGCGGTGGTCTTCGGCCACGTCGGCGACCGGTTCGGCCGCAGGCGCTCGCTGATCATCACGGTGACCATGATCGGTGTGGTCACCGGGCTGATCGGCCTGCTGCCGGACTACACCACGATCGGCGTGGCCGCGCCGGTCCTGCTCACGCTGCTGCGCGTGTTGCAGGGCGTCGCGGTGGGCGGCGAGTGGGGCGGCGCGGTGACCTTGGCGGTCGAGCACGCCCCGCCGGAGCACCGCGGCCGCTACGCGGCGCTGCCGCAGGTCGGCTCGCCGATCGGCACGCTGCTGTCCTCCGGTGCGTTCACCCTCGTCTCCCTGATGCCGCCGGAGGCCTTCGACGCGTGGGGCTGGCGGCTTCCGTTCCTGGCGGCGATCCCGCTGCTGTTCGTCGCGCTCTACCTGCGCCGCCGCGTCGAGGAGTCGCCGCTGTTCACCGTGCTGCTCGAACAGCACGAACGCGCCTCGCTGCCGGCGCTGGAGGTGCTGCGCAACTCGCTGGGCCGGGTGCTGACCGGGCTGTGCGCCTCGCTGCTGGGCGTGGGCGGGTTCTACCTGCTGACCACCTTCGCGATCAGCTACGGCACCGAGACGCTGGGGCTGCCGCGGTCGCTGATGCTCTCGGCCACGTTGGTGGCGGCGGTCGTCGAGATCGCGGTGCTGCTGGTCTTCGGCAGGCTCGCCGAACGCCTGGGGCCCGGGACGGTGTGCGTGGTGGGCAGCGTCGCCTCGGCGGTGATGGCCTTCCCGGTCTTCTGGATGCTCGACACCCGAAGCGCGCCGCTGGTGGTGCTCGCCGTGACGCTCGGAGTGGCGTGCCTGTCGGTGCCCTACGCGGTGTCCGGCTCGCTGCTGACCGAGCTTTTCCCGCCGCACCTGCGCTACAGCGGCGTGTCGATCTCCTTCAACCTCGGCGGCGTGGTGAGCGGATTCGTGCCGTTGGCGGCCACTTCGCTGATGGCCGCGGGCGGCGGTTCGGGGGCGGTCGCGCTGCTTCTGGTGGGGCTTTCGGCGCTGACCGCGGTCGGTGGTTTGGTCGGTGGCCGCCTGCGGGTAAGGGACGAGGTGAGCGTCGTCTGATCCGCCGTCACCGCGGTGCTCGGGCGGTAGGCGACGCCCAGCCGACCCGACCCGGTAGCGGCCGCCGCACGCGGACGGCCGAGCGAGCCGGCCGCGGTGTTCGCACCGCCGACTGGCTGAGCGTCGAAAGGAGAGATCTCATGACGACGGCTCGCGACATCATGCACGCAGGCGCCAAGTGCGTGAACGAGGGGGAAAGCCTGCAGAGGGCCGCCCAGATGATGCGTGATCTCAACGTCGGCTCGCTGCCCATCTGCGGCAACGACGACCGGTTGCACGGCATGATCACCGATCGCGACATCGTGGTGAAGTGCTGCGCGGAGGGCAAGGACCTGTCCCAGGTCAAGGCCGGTGAGCTCGCGCAGGGGACCCCGCACTGGGTCGATGCCGACGCCGACTTGAAGCAGGTGCTCAACCTGATGGAGCAGCACCAGATCCGCCGGCTCCCGGTGATCGCCGACCACCGGCTGGTCGGCATGATCAGCGAGGCCGACCTGGCTCGCAACCTCAGCGACGAGCAGTTGGCGCACTTCGTGGAGAACGTCTACGCGACCAGCGGCTGACACGACCGCACGGCGGCGGCGGCGGAGTTCGCTCCGCCGCCGCCGTGCGGGTCAGGGAGCGGGCGGGAGGTAGTCGTTGGTGTAGGTGCGCGCGAGGTCGATGCCGGCCCGGCGACCTCCGGGATGAACCGGGCCAGCACCGAACGCACCGCCTCGGCGCCGAACGATCGCCGACGCGAGACGCCTGGCCTGGTCGGGGTGCGCGTCGAGCCATTCCCGCGACGAGTACAGGACCGCGGCGGGCGCGCTCCTGGCGTTCGGCCTTGGCCACGCCGCGCAGCTGGAGTCCGAAGGCGACGGTCTTCCACGGCAGCAGCGCGTCCCGCTGGAACAGGTAGCCGGCGTGGCTGTTGAGGCCGGTCAGCACCTCGCCGTGGATTCTGACCTGCCCACGTGACGGACGCGCAGCCCCGCGACCGCGTTGAGCACGGTGGACTTGCCGCACCCGGTAGGGCCGACGACGGAGACGAAACGTCCCCGCGGAATCGCGAAGTCCACGTCTCGGACCGCGGTGTACCCGGAGCCGCGCGACGACGGGAAGGTCATCGTCACCGCCTCCAGTTCGACGGCGGGCGGCGGTCCGCCGGGGGACGGACGGTCGGGTGCTGGGGGTCGTGTTGGCGGAAGTGGGCGCGGCGCGGTGCCGGCGGAGAGCCACTGTCCTCGTGGGCCTCGCGCCAGGTGCGGCCCTCGTGGTGGGCGCAACCGCGTCGAGTACCGCCCTGGCATCGCCGAGCACCAGGATCGGATGGGCCGGGTGCTCGCACTGTCATGGAGCCCCCTCCACATCGCGGATCCGGACCCGCATCGTGGCGTGCGTCACCCGAATGGGCAGTAGTCGGGGACGCCGCGTGGCTGTGGGGCGGTGCGGCGGTGTCGAGCGCGCCCCATCGTGGTGGGCACAGAGTCTTCAGGGTATTTATCCTGGTCACTGCCTCCGCACGGCCGGCGCCGAAAGCGTGCTGCACCGCCCCCGAGACCGAAGGGGCGGGCTGCGGCGGTTGGAAGGGCAGGGGGAGCGACATGACGACACGCGTGTTCGTGGTGGACGACCACGAGGTGATTCGTCGCGGCATCGCCGCACTGGTCAACGCCGAGAGCGACCTGGAGCTCATCGGCGAGGCGTCCACGGTCGCCGAGTCGCTGGCGCTGGTACCGCAGGCGAACCCGGACGTGGCGGTGCTCGACGTCCGGCTGCCCGACGGCAACGGCGTGGAGCTGTGCCGGGAGCTGCAGTCGCGCCGGCCCGGACTTCGCTGCCTGATGCTCACCTCGTTCGACGATCACGACGCGCTCATGGACGCGATCATCGCCGGTGCGGCGGGGTTCGTCCTCAAGGGTGTGGTGAGCGAGGAACTGGTCAACGCCATCCGCACCGCGGGCTCGGGCGAGTCGCTGCTCAGCGCGAAGAAGACCGAGGCGATGCTGGCGTGGCTGCGCCGCGAGCAGGAGCAGGCCGATCCGCTGCGCGAGCTCACCGCCCGGGAGCGCGAGGTGCTGGAGCTGATCGGCGAGGGCCTGACCAACCGCGAGATCTCCCAGCGCATGTTCCTGGCGGAGAAGACGGTCAAGAACTACGTCTCGCAGATGCTGTCGAAGCTGGCGATGCGCCACCGCAGCGAGGCGGCCGTGCTGGCCACCGAGCTGCGGCTGGACAAGGACTCGCGGAAGCACTGACCTTGCGGCGCTGGGCATTGTTGCCCTGTGCGGGCCGCCGCGGCGTCACCTAGATTCCGCTCAAGAGCAACGGCTGGTCGGAGGGCTCTCATGGCACTACCGTCGCAGCGCGGCGCGGCGCGCTTCGAGCAGCGCGGCGACGCGGTGGGACAGACCGTCAACCAGGCGATGGCGCAGCGGCTGCTGGCCGGTCTGCGGGACCTGCGGGACGGCAACTTCCGGCGCAGGCTCGTGGTCACCGACGACGGCCTGTGGTCCGAGATCGCCTCAACGTTCAACGAGCTGGCCGAGCGCAACCAGGGTCTGGCCGCCGAGCTGGAGCGGGTGGGCCGCGCGGCCAACGAGGGCGAGTGGCCGATCGAGCCGGTGGCCGAGATGGGCCCCTCCGGGGGCAGGTGGTCGGACAGCGCCGCCGCGGTGAACGGCATCGTGCGCAACGTCCTCGGCCCCGCGACCGAGCTGAGCCGGGTGCTCGACGCGGTCGCCAGGGGGGACCTCAGCCAGCGGCTGCCGCGCCGGGCCGGTGACCGCGCGCTGCCCGGCAGGCTCGGTTCGCTGACCCGGACCGTCAACGCGATGCTGGACCAGCTCTCCACGCTGACCACCGAGATCAGCCGGGTGACCGGTGAGATCGGCACGCACGGCCGCCTCGGCGGGCAGGCGCAGGTGCCGGGGCTGGAGGGGGCCTGGCGGGAGCTGGCGGACTCGGTCAACGAGATGGCCGCCGACCTGACCGGGCAGCTCCGCGACATCTCCCAGGTGGCCAAGGCGGTCGCCGCGGGCGACCTCACCCGCAAGATCACCGTGGAGGTCTCCGGCGAGACGTTGGAGCTGAAGAACACGCTGAACACGATGGTCGACCAGCTCTCGGCGTTCGCCGACGAGGTGACCCGGGTGTCCCGGGAGGTCGCCAGCGAGGGCAGGCTCGGCGGTCAGGCGGAGGTGCCCGCCGCCGCGGGCACCTGGCGCGCGCTGGTCGACTCGGTCAACTTCATGGCCAACAACCTCACCGCCCAGGTCCGCAACATCGCCCAGGTGGCCACCGCGGTCGCCCGCGGCGACCTGACGCAGAAGATCGACGTGGACGCCCGCGGGGAGATCCTGCAGCTGAAGAACACGCTGAACACGATGGTCGACCAGCTCTCGGCGTTCGCCGACGAGGTGACCCGGGTGGCCCGCGAGGTCGGCACCGAGGGCAAGCTCGGCGGCCAGGCCAGGGTGCACGGCGTCGCGGGGACCTGGAAGGACCTCACCGACAACGTCAACATCATGGCCGACAACCTGACCAGCCAGGTCCGCAGCATCGCCACGGTGGCCACCGCGGTCGCCGGCGGCGACCTGTCCAAGAAGATCACCGTCGAGGCCAAGGGCGAGGTGGCCGCGCTGGCCGAGACGATCAACGGCATGGTCGAGACGCTGCGCGCCTTCGCCGAGCAGGTCACGCTGGTGGCCCGGGAAGTCGGCACCGAGGGCATGCTCGGCGGTCAGGCCAGGGTGCCCAACGTGGCGGGGACCTGGAAGGACCTCACCGACAACGTCAACTTCATGGCCCGCAACCTGACCAGCCAGGTCCGCAACATCGCGCAGGTGACCACGGCGGTGGCGCGCGGCGACCTGTCCAAGAAGATCGACGTCGACGCCCGCGGCGAGATCCTGGAGCTCAAGACCACCATCAACACGATGGTCGACCAGCTCTCGGCCTTCGCCTCCGAGGTGACGCGGGTGGCCCGCGAGGTCGGCACCGAGGGCAAGCTCGGCGGCCAGGCCGAGGTCGCCGACGTCTCGGGCACCTGGCGGCGGCTGACCGAGAGCGTCAACAGGCTGGCGGGCAACCTGACCGCGCAGGTCCGCGCGATCGCCGCGGTGGCCACCGCGGTCACCGAGGGCGACATGACCCGCCAGATCACCATCGACGCCTCCGGTGAGCTGGCCGATCTCAAGGACAACATCAACCGGATGATCGGCAACCTCAAGGAGACCACCCGCACCAACCAGGAGCAGGACTGGCTCAAGACGAACCTGGCCCGGATGTCGGCGCTGATGCAGGGACTGCACGACCTCGACGCGCTCTCCTCACTGATCATGAGCGAGCTGACACCGCTGGTCTCGGCGCAGTACGGGGCGTTCTTCCTCATCCGGCAGCAGGACGACGAGGTAGCTCTGGAGCACACCGCGGGCTACGGCAGGCCGGTCTCGCACAACGGCTCACCGGTGCGCTTCGTCCTCGGCGAGTCGCTGGTCGGCCAGGCCGCGGTGGACAAGCAGACCATCCTGGTCACCGACGCCCCGCCCGACTACATCCGCATCGGCTCCGGTCTCGGCGGCTCCGCGCCGGTCAACGTCGTCGTGGTGCCGGTGCTGTTCGAGGGGGAGGTGCTGGGCGTCATCGAGCTGGCCTCTCTGCGGCCGTTCACCTCGCTGCACCTGGACCTGCTGGAACGGCTGAAGGAGACCATCGGCGTCGACGTCAACACCATCGTCGCCAACTCCCGGACCGAGGCCCTGCTCGGCGAGTCGCAGCACCTGGCCCAGGAGCTGCAAGCGCGCTCGGAGCAGTTGCAGCGCCAGCAGATCGAGCTCCAGCGCTCCAACACCGAGCTGGAGGAGAAGGCGGCGCTGCTGGCCAGCCGCAACCGCGACATCGAGCTCAAGAACATCGAGATCGAGCAGGCCCGCCAGGAGCTGGAGGAGCGCGCGCACGAGCTGTCGCAGGCCTCGACCTACAAGTCGGACTTCCTGGCCAACATGTCCCACGAGCTGCGGACCCCGCTCAACAGCGCGCTCATCCTGGCCAAGCTGCTCGCCGACAACATGGAGGGCAACCTCACCCCGCAGCAGGTCGACCTGGCCAAGACGATCCACTCCGCGGGCACCGATCTGCTCCAGCTCATCAACGACGTGCTCGACCTGTCCAAGGTGGAGGCCGGGCACATGAGCCTGCTGCCCGAGGACGTCGAGCTCAGCGAGCTGACCGAGCACGTGGAGTCGCTGTACCGGCCGCTGACCGAGGACAAGGGCCTGGAGTTCTCGGTGGTGCTCTCCCCGTCGCTGCCGCCCAGTCTGCGCACCGACCGCAACCGGCTGGAGCAGATCCTGCGCAACATGCTGTCCAACGCGGTGAAGTTCACCGACAAGGGCAAGGTGGAGCTGCGGATCCGCCCGGCCCCGGCCACCGAGGTCACCGTCCCGGCGCTGCGCTCTGCCGCGCGGCGGGTCGCCTTCGCGGTGCGCGACACCGGGATCGGCATCCCCTCCGACAAGCTCAGCCGGATCTTCGAGGCCTTCCAGCAGCTCGACGGCACGACCTCGCGCAAGTACGGCGGCACGGGGCTCGGCCTGTCCATCAGCAGGGAGCTGACCACGCTGCTGGGCGGGGAGTTGCAGGTCCGCAGCGACGTCGGGGTCGGCAGCACCTTCACCCTGTACCTGCCGGTCGAAACCGAGGTCGTGGGCGGGGAGCTCGTGCCGGAGCCCGCGCGCGACGGCGGGCAGCAGCTGCCACCGGGCCACGAGGCCGACGAGCGCAAGCCGGCCCAGATCACCTCGGAGACGGCGTTCGACGTCTCCGCCGAGGGCATCGACCCGCCGTTCCGGGTCTCGGAGCTGGCCCGCCGGGAGGCGCACTCCCACGAGCCGGCCGAGCAGGAGGTCGTGCCGCCGCAGGACTCGATCCGGTTCAACGGCGAGAAGGTGCTGCTGGTCGACGACGACCAGCGCAGCGTCTACGCGATGACCTCGCTGCTGGAGCAGCACGGCCTCCAGGTGGTCTACGCCGACAGCGGCATCGCAGGGCTGCAGGCGCTGCAGGAGCACTGCGACATCACGGTGGTGCTGATGGACGTGATGATGCCCGAGCTCGACGGCAACGCCACCATCGAGACGATCCGGCAGATGCCGCGCTACCGGGACCTGACGGTCATCGCGGTCACGGCGAAGGCGATGAAGGGCGACCGGGAGCGCAGCCTGGCCGCGGGGGCCACCGACATCATCACGAAACCGGTCGACGTCAACCGGCTGCTGGACCTGCTCTCGGTCTACCTGCCCGCCGGCTACGGGCACGAGGAGGCGTAGGGGTGCCGACGCCGGTCAGTCGGTCGAGTCCACGGGTTCGGGGGTGGTGGGCAGCTCGTCGAGCTGCTCGTGCAGCTTCTGCGCCCACGCGAGATCGCGCGCGAAGGTCGCGTCGTAGTGGTCGATGCCGTGCGGTTGCGCCATGGCCGTTCCCAACGATCGGCTCCAAATCGGTGACCGGAAAACGATAGTCGCTGGTAGCGGCGTTTCCACGGGCGGGCCGCGAACTCGTGGCGCATGTGGTCGCAGTGGCGCCAGGGGCACCGAACCGCCCGCCATGTGGGACGCACCGCGGTACGGGGGCGCCCCGCCGGTCCGGGCACCGGGCCCGGGAATGCGGCGGGGACGGCCGGTGTTGCGCAGGCACCAGCATCGCTCCCGTGACCGGAGGCCGCGATGACCACCGCATCAGGACTCCCGCCCGAGCCCTTCGACGGCGAGGCACTCGACGCCTACTCCCGCACCGTGGCCGCGGTGGCCTCGGCCATCACGCCGAAGGTCGCGAGCCTGCACGTGCCGGGCGAGCGCGGCGACGGCAGCGGTTCGGCGGTCGTGTTCACCTCCGACGGGTTCCTGCTCACCAACGCCCACGTCGTGGGCGGGGCGCGGGGCGGCACGGCCGCGTTCGCCGACGGCACCACCTCACCCTTCGCGGTCACCGGCTCCGACCCGCTGTCGGACCTTGCGGTGGTGCGGGCCGAGGGCCCCACGCCCGGACCGGTGCGGCTGGGCGACAGCGACGGCCTCGTGGTCGGGCAGCTGGTGGTGGCGGTGGGCAACCCGCTCGGGCTCGCGGGTTCGGTGACCGCGGGAGTGGTGAGCGGACTCGGCCGGTCGCTGCCGGCCCGCAGCGGCCACGCGGGGCGCATCATCGAGGACGTCATCCAGACCGACGCCGCGCTCAACCCCGGCAACTCCGGCGGTGCGCTGGCCGACTCGCGCGGCGTCGTCGTGGGGATCAACACCGCCGTCGCCGGCGTGGGGCTCGGACTGGCGATCCCCGTCAACTCCACGACCCGGCGCATCATCGACTCGCTGGTGCGCTTCCGCCGCGTCCGCCGCGCCTTCCTGGGGCTGGTGACCACGCCCGCCCCGCTGCCGGAGGACCTGGCCGCGCGGATCGGCCAGCGCACGGGGCTGCGGGTGGTCGACGTGGTGCGCCAGAGCCCCGCGGCCCGCGCCGGGCTGCACCCCGGCGACCTCGTGCTCACCGCGGGCGGGCGCCCGGTGCGCGACGCGCAGGGCCTGCAGCGCCTGATGTTCGCCGAGGCCATCGGCAAGCCGCTGCAGATCACGGTGACCCGCAACGGCGCGCTCGTCGACGTCATCACCGAGCCGACCGAGCTGCTCGACACGTCGGCCTGAGCCGGACGGACGCGGCAGCGTCTGGCGCCCGGCACACCGGCCTGAGCCGGCGCGGACAGGTCGCCCTGAGCGAACGCTCGACACGTCGGCCCGGGCGCCGACGACGTAAGGTCGGCCGGTGTCGTCGGGTTCGATTCCGATCACCCCGGCCCTGGGGGTGGTCGTCGCCGTCCTGCTGGTCGCCGCCGCGGCGGTGGTCCGGCTCGGCGGGATCGGGCACTACCGGCCGATCCTGGTCGCGGGGGTGCGCGGTGCCGTCCAGCTGCTCGCGGTCGCGCTCGTCATCGCCTACATCGTCGGCTTCGGCGCCCTGGTCGGCCTGTTCATCTTCGTGATGTTCGCGGTCGCCACCCGCACGGCGGGTCGGCGCATCACCCGCGACCGGACCTGGTGGTGGACGGCCCTGCCGATCGCCGCCGGGGTGGCGCCGGTGGTGGCGTTGCTGCTGGTCAGCGCGGCGGTGCCGGTGACCGGTCTGGTGCTGATCCCGCTGGTCGGGCAACTGATCGGCGGGGCGCTCACCGCCACGGCCCTGGCCGGGAGGCGGCTGCTCGACGAGCTTTCCCAGCGCAAGGGCGAGGTGGAGGCGGCACTGGCACTGGGCATGACCGAGCGGGACGCGCGCATGGAGGTGGCCCGTCCCGTCGCGGGCTCGGCGCTGGTCCCAGCGCTGGACCAGACCCGGACGGTCGGCACCGTCACCCTTCCGGGCGCCTTCGTGGGGATGATGCTCGGTGGGGCGGGTCCGGTCGAGGCGGGTCTGGTGCAGCTCTTCGTACTGGTGGGACTGCTCGCGGTGGAGTCGGTGGCCATCGTCGTGGTGCTGGAGATCGTCGCCCGGGGCCTGCTCACCCGCACGACCGAGCCCGCCCGCCGCCGCCGGCGCTGAAACCGGCCGATCGCGGCCCCTGCCCGGAGAGATCGCCGGGCCTGGCCGACGAGGTGCTGACGAGCGTGTTCGACCACCGGCGCGGTGCCACCACGGTTGTGGTGGACGACCGGCTGGCCTGCGCGTTCCGGTCCGGCGAGGCGGTCGTGCGGGCTGAAGTTGCTCCCCGCCGTGCTCGCCGTCGGCGGCGCTGTGGCCGCACCGCTTGTCCTCCGGAGGAGGGACGGAGTCCACTCACCGGAACGTTGACGGATGAACGACCCGCGGCGGATGATCCTGTCCTCCACCGCTCCCGGGGAAAGGGGTTCGGGTGTCATCTCGGAAAACGCCTGAGCGGGGCTACTTCGCGGGACAGGACCTCCAGGGCCTGGCCGACCGGCTCCGCGAGGGCGCGGTCACCTCGGCTGAGCTCACCGCGCACGCGCTGGACGCCGTCCGCGGCCTCGACCAGGAGCTCAACGCGTTCGTGTCCGTGGACGCCGAGGGCGCGCTGGAGTCGGCGCGCAAGGCAGACGCGGAGCTCGCGGCAGGTGACGACCTGGGCCCGCTGCACGGGATTCCGGTGGCCGTGAAGGACATCATCGAGACCGCCGGGATGCGCACGACGATGGGCTCGGCGCACTTCGCCGACCACGTGTCCACAGCGGACGCCGAGTGCGTGCGCAGGCTCCGGGCGGGCGGAGCGGTGATCGTCGGCAAGACCACAACGCACGAGTTCGCCTACGGGCCGACCGGCGACCGCGCCGCCGGTGGCGCGTCGCGCAACCCGCACGACCCCGCCGCGATGTCCGGTGGGTCCAGCGGAGGCAGCGCCGCCGCCGTGGCCGCCGGGATGGTCCCGCTCGCGGTCGGCACCGACACCGGCGGCTCGGTGCGAATCCCGGCGGCACTGTGCGGTGTCGCCGGTTTCAAGCCCGCCTACGGCGCCGTCCCTGCCGACGGGGTGTTCCCGCTCTCGCGTTCGCTGGACCACGTCGGCGTCATCGCCCGGACACCCCGGGACTGCCGCACCGCCTACCGCGTCCTGGCCGGCCTGCGCGCCGGGCCGCCGCGGTCCGCGGGCGGGCCCGCGACGGTGGGCTGGATCGCTCCCGGGGCGCTGTTCGAGACCGACCGCGAGGTCGAGGAACTCGCCCGCGCGGCGCTGTCCGGACGTGCGGTGCAGGAGGTCGAGCTCGGCGACGCGGCGGGACTTCGCCAGACCTACAACGGAATCCAGGACGCCGAGGCCTACGCCGTGCACGCCGAGCGGGTGGCCGACGCGCCCGAGCTGTTCACCCCGGAAGTCCTCGAACGCCTCCAAGCCGCCGCGCGGACACCGGGGTGGCGTCACGTCCGGGCGTTCGAGGAGCGGCAGCGGTGGCGCGCGGAGGTCGCGCGCCTGCTGTCGCACCACGACCTGCTCGCGCTGCCCACGACACCCTTCGCCGCGCCCGCGGTCGGGCAGCGCGAGATCGAGGTCAACGGCCGCGAGGTCGAGGTCCGGTGGGGACTGCTCTCGCTCACCAGCCCCTGGAACATCGCCGGAGTCCCCGCCCTGACCGTGCCGGTCGGCACCTCGCGGGGACTGCCGGTAGGGCTCCAGCTCGTCTGCCGGCCCGGCGACGAGGACCTGCTGTTCGCCTTCGCCGCCGGGATCGCCGGCTGAGGCGGTGGGTGCCCGCGGGCACCCACCGCGTGCCTCACACCGCGGCGGCCACCGCCTTGCCCAGGTCCTCGGTCGAGGCGGTCCCGCCCAGGTCCGGCGTGCGCGGAGCCGAGTCGTCGGAGAGCACCGACTCGATGGCGGCGACGACGTCGGCGCCCGCCTCGGCCTCGCCGAGGTGGTCCAGCATCAGCGCGGCCGACCAGATCTGGCCGATCGGGTTGGCGATGCCCTTGCCCGCGATGTCCGGCGCCGAACCGTGCACCGGCTCGAACGTCGACGGGTGCACTCGCTCCGGGTTGATGTTGCCCGAGGGCGCCACGCCGATCGTCCCGGTGACCCCGGGGCCGAGGTCGGACAGGATGTCGCCGAAGAGGTTGCTGGCCACGACCACGTCGAACCGCTCGGGCGACATGACGAACCGCGCGCACAGGATGTCGATGTGGTCCTGGTCCACCCGCACGTCGGGGTACTCGGCCGCGATCGCCGCGAAGCGCTCGTCCCAGTACGGCATCGAGTAGTAGATGCCGTTGGACTTGGTGGCCGAGGTGACGTGCGGCTTGCCCAGCCTGCGGGCCAGCTCGAAGGCGTAGCGCAGGATCCGGTCGGTCCCGCGCCGGGTGAAGGCGGCGGTCTGCAGCACCATCTCGTTCTCGGTGCCCTCGCCCTGGCGCCCGCCGAGCTGGGAGTACTCGCCCTCGGTGTTCTCCCGCACCACCCAGAAGTCGATGTCGCCCGGCGCCTTGTCCCGCACCGGCGGTGTCACGCCCGGCAGCAGGCGCACCGGCCGCAGGTTGACGTACTGGTCGAACGCCCGGCGGATCGGCAGCAGCAGCCCCCACAGCGAGATGTGGTCGGGCACGCCGGGCCAGCCGACCGCCCCGAGCAGGATCGAGTCGTGGTCGCGCAGCCGGTCGAGGCCGTCCTCGGGCATCATCCGGCCGGTGATCTTGTAGGTCTCGCAGTTCCAGTCGAAATTCCGGTACCGGAACCGGATCCCGTGCTTGGCGCCGACCGCGTCGAGCACCCGCAGCGCCTCCGGCATGACCTCGTTGCCGATCCCGTCACCGGGCAGGATCGCCAGCTCGTAGCTCTGACCGGTTCGTTGGGTCGTTCCCTCTTCCCGCAACTGCCACCTCGCGTCTAGTGGTTCTACCTTTCGGTCGCCATCTAACGCCCGGAGGGCGGGTGCGGCCAAGACCGCTGGGAGCTCCGATCGCCGGAGTGCGTCGCGGGGCGGCAGGCGTTACCAAGGACGGATGGATCCGGTGCGTGCGTTGCGGGAGGTCGCGTTCTGGCTGGAGCGCGCCGGGGAGCCGACCTACCGGGTGCGTGCGTTCCGCCGCGCGGCCGAGGCGGTGGCCTCGGCCGACGACGTCGCGCAGCGGCTGGAGTCGGGCCGGCTGACCGACCTGCCCGGCGTCGGCAAGACCACGGCGAAGGTCGTCGAGCAGGCCCACCGCGGAGACGTGCCCGACTACCTGCGGCGGCTTCGCTCGGAGGCCGAACGACCGGAGGAGGGGCGCGAGCTGCGTGCGGCGCTGCGCGGCGACTGCCACACCCACTCCGACTGGTCCGACGGCGGCAGCCCGATCGAGGAGATGGCCGAGACCGCGCGCGACCTCGGCCACGAGTGGATGGTGCTCACCGACCACTCGCCGCGGCTGACCGTGGCCAACGGGCTCTCCGCCGAGCGGCTGCGGCAGCAGCTGGAGGTGATCGCCGAGATCAACGAGCGCCTGGCGCCGTTCCGGATCCTGACCGGGATCGAGGTCGACATCCTCGACGACGGCTCGCTGGACCAGGAGGAGGCGCTGCTGGCCGAGCTCGACGTGGTGGTGGCCAGCGTGCACTCCAAGCTCCGGATGGACTCGGCGGCGATGACCCGGCGGATGTGCGCCGCGGTGCGCAACCCGCACGTCGACGTCCTCGGGCACTGCACCGGACGGCGGGTGGCGGGGACACCGCGCCCGCAGTCGGAGTTCGACGCCGACGAGGTCTTCCGCGCCTGCCGCGACCACGGCACGGCGGTCGAGATCAACTCCAGGCCCGACCGGCTCGACCCGCCCCGCACGCTGCTGCGCCGGGCTCTGGAGCTGGGCTGCGTGTTCAGCATCGACTCCGACAGCCACGCCCCGGGCCAGCTGGACTGGCTGCATCTGGGGTGCGCCCGCGCGCAGGAGTGCGAGGTCCCCGCGGACCGCCTGATCAACACGCGTCGCGCCGACGAGCTGCTGAGCTGGAAGTGAGGGAGAAGCGGACGTGGCCGCTGGTAGGACCATTCCCGGTAAGCTCGCCGTCGTGGACGAGCCCCGGTGGTTGAGCGACGAGCAGCAGCGTGCATGGCGCAAGTTCGCGGCCCTGATGACGGTGGTGCCCGCCGGTCTGGACGCGCAGTTGCAGCGCGACTCCGACCTGACCCACTTCGGCTACTGGGTGCTGGCCATGCTGTCGGAGGACCCGGACCGCGCGCTGCGCATGAGCCACCTCGCCGCGCAGGCCAACGCATCGCCGTCCCGGGTGTCGCACGTCGTGTCGAAGCTGGAGGCGCGCGGCTGGGTGCGCCGCCACCGGGCCGCGGCCGACGGCAGGGGCAACGTCGCCGAACTGACCGAAGCCGGCTACCAGAAGGTCCGGGAGGCCGCTCCCGGCCACGTCGAGCAGGTCCGCTCGATGATCTTCGACGGGCTCGACGAGGACCAGGTGCGCCGGCTCGACGAGATCTGCGGCGCGGTGCTGGCGCACCTGGACCCCGGAGGCCGCCTGTGCACGCAGGTCGGCCGCTGAGCGCCCGTCTTCGGACCCGCCTCGCGCGGTGGTTCCGGCGGCGGAACTTCGCTGCCTGTCCCTGATCCTCCGCTGGGGATAGGAGAGGGCCTTGGATAGCTGGGGCGTCGGACGCACCCAGTCCTGGATCAGCCAAGGTCGTCGCAATGTCCGCGGCTACGAACGTCTTCCAGACCACTCCGAGGCCGTCGTCAACTCGGCCATGATCACGCTCATGACCCGCCGACTCAAAATCCAGGCAAGATCGAAGACAGGCACTCGCTGCCTGTCCCCGAGGGTCAGGCGGTCAGCAGGTCGTCGTCACCGGTGCCGCCCTGCGCGAACTGCGTGCGGTACAGCTCGGCGTAGAGCCCGCCGCGCGCCAGCAGCTCCTCGTGCGTGCCGTCCTCGGTGATGCGGCCCCCGGAGACCACCAGGATCCGGTCGGCCTCCCGGATGGTCGACAACCGGTGGGCGATCACCAGCGCGGTCCGCCCGGACAGCGCCGTGCGCAGCGCCTTCTGCACGGCGGCCTCGGACTCGGAGTCGAGGTGCGCGGTGGCCTCGTCGAGCACCACGATCGGCGGTGCCTTGAGCAGCAGGCGCGCGATCGCCAGCCGCTGCTTCTCCCCGCCTGAGAGTCGGTAGCCGCGGTCGCCGACGACGGTGTCCAGCCCGTCGGGCAGGCCTTCCACCAGGTGCTGGAGCTGCGCGGTGCGCAGGGCCTCCAGCAGTTCGGCGTCGGTGGCGCCGGGCCGGGCGAAGGTGAGGTTGGCCCGGATCGTGTCGTGGAACAGGTGCGGGTCCTGGGTGACCACGCCGACGGTGGAGTACAGCGACGCCAGCCGGACGTCGCGGACGTCGGTGCCACCGATGCGCACCGCACCCGAGTCGGCGTCGTAGAGCCGGCCCGCCAGGTGCGTGATCGTCGTCTTGCCCGCGCCCGACGGGCCGACCAGCGCGATCGTCTGACCGGGTTCGGCGCGGAAGGAGATGTCGTGCAGCACCTCGTGGGCCGGGGCGTTGTCGTTGCGGGCCACCGACTCCAGCGACGCCAGCGACACCTCGCTGGCGGCCGGGTAGCGGAAGGAGACCCCGTCGAACTCGACGTCGGAGGCGCCGGCGGGCAGCTCCCGGGCTCCGGGCTTCTCCTCGATCATCGGCCGAAGGTCCAGCACCTCGAAGACGCGGTCGAAGCTGACCAGCGCGGTCATCACGTCGACGTGCACATTGGACAACGCGGTCAGCGGTCCGTAGAGGCGGTTGAGCAGCGCCGCCAGCGCGACAAGCGTGCCGAGCTGGAAGACCCCGGCCAGCACCAGGCCGCCGCCCAGGCCGTAGACGATCGCCGTGGCCAGCGCGGCCAGCAGCGTCAGCGCGACGAAGAAGACCCGGCTGTACATCGCCGAGACCACCCCGAGGTCGCGGACCCGGCCCGCGCGCTCGGTGAACCGGCCCGACTCCTCGTCGGCCCTGCCGTAGAGCTTGGTCAGCATCGCGCCCGCGACCCCGAAGCGCTCGGTCATCAGCGAGCTCATCTCGGAGTTCACCTTCATCTGCTCGCGGGTCACCCGCTGCAGCCTGCGGCCGATCCAGCGCACCGGCAGCAGGAA
Organism: Saccharopolyspora erythraea NRRL 2338; assembly: GCF_000062885.1. Lineage (NCBI taxonomy): Bacteria > Bacillati > Actinomycetota > Actinomycetes > Pseudonocardiales > Pseudonocardiaceae > Saccharopolyspora > Saccharopolyspora erythraea. The sequence goes on from NC_009142.1 coordinate 3,860,154, forward strand.
GAGCGGCAGCAGCACCAGCGCGACCAGCGTGATCTGCCAGGACAGCGTGAACATCGTGGCCAGCACCAGCACCAGGCTCAGCACGTTGGAGACCACCGAGGACAGCGTGCTGGTGAGCGCGCGCTGCGCGCCGATGACGTCGTTGTTGAGCCTGCTGACCAGCGATCCGGTCTGGGCGCGGACGAAGAAGGCCACCGGCATCCGCTGGACGTGGTCGAAGACCTGCGCGCGCAGGTCGTAGATCAGGCCCTCGCCGAGCTTGGCCGAGTACCAGCGCTGCAGCAGCGACAGCGCCGCCTCGGCCAGCGCCACACCGGCCACCACCAGCGACAGCCACACCACGACCGGCAGGTTCCTGGCCTGGATGCCGTTGTCGATGATGGCCTTGAACAGCAGGGGAGTGACGATTCCCAGCACCGCCGCGACGGCGACCACGAGCAGGAACGGCACGATGTCGCGCACGTACGGGCGGGCGTAGCCGAGGATGCGGCGGGCGGTGCCGGGTGCCAGCCGCTGGCGGGTCACCGAGTCGTCGCTGGCGAATGAGCGCATCGTCTCCCAGCTCACGGTCATGGTCGCGGTCCTTCCGGGCGGGAATGTGGTGGCACCGATCCTCGAACTTCACGTTAGCTCGAAGTCAAGGCGGCGGGGCCGGCACCGCGGGTTGCGGCGATGCGACGGCGACCGCTCCGGCCCCATCACTTTGAGTGAGAATCCTTGTCCGTTCAACCAGGCGGGGGGCGACCGGGTGTAGCGAGCGTCCCATCGGGAGGACCTTGAATTAACCTGATCATGCGTTACTGTGTGCGCATACTCGAACACGTTTCGGGGCTTGGAAAAGGTGCGGGGCCCCGGAAGTGCGCGCTGTCCGTCCCGGTAGTGGGACGGGAGGGAAAACGGCTGGGGTGTGCATGCCGCCGAAAGGCTCGACGGTGGGGAGTGGACGGACGGTACCCGCGGGAGGTGCCCGGCGATGAACGACACGCCGGAGTCCACCGGGATTCCCCTCCGGCTCGCCGACAGGATCTTCCTCGCAGCCCACACCGGTGAACAACGACTGGCCAGCCGCGTCGACCCGGGCCTGCTCGCGCTGGGCTGCGCAGGCGGCCTGCTGGGCGAGCTCATCCTCGACGAGGAGATCACCGTCACCCCGACCGTGCGCGCCAGCGGTCTCGGGCGCTGCCCCGACTACCTGTCCTGGGTGGTGCTGCGGGAAATCCGGGAAGAAGGCGGCCACGAACTGCGGACCTGGCTGGAGTACCTGGCCCAGTCCGCCGCGCAGAAGGTGCGGGCGCGGCTGACGATCACCGACGTGCTGCACGAGGTTCCGGTGTCGGCCGGCTGGCGCGGCAGCCCGGCCAGCGCGTGGCGGCTGGCCGCGCCCGGTCCGCAGGCGCCTGCCGAGGACCTGGAACGCCTGTTCACCGAACCGGACCCGGCCAACGGGCGCAACGGCATGATCACCGCACCGGAGGCGCTGGTCGAGATCACCTTCGCGCTTTTGGCCAGGGAGACCGGCGTGGTGCGGCAGCTGCTGCCCCGCCAGGTCGCGCGCCAGGGCGAGCACCGCATGGAGTCGTGGGAGCCCCGCATTCCGGGACCGCTGCGCACCGTCGTCAACGAGGTGGCCGCCGCGCGGGAGCAGTCGGCCATGACGCCGAGGTACTGAGGAACTGAAGCGGAAGGGGTGGGTGGCCTTGCCACCGTCCAAAGTGTCCACTTCGCTGGCCGGCGCCAGGCTGGGCGTGACGTCGATCGTGTTCTTCACGGTCGCCGCCGCCGCGCCGGAGACCGTGGTCGGCGGTGGCGCGGTCAGCGGCTTCGCGGTCAGCGGGATCAGCGGTATCCCGATCGGCTACCTGGCCATCGCGGTGGTGCTCGGGCTGTTCGCGGTCGGCTACGTCACCATGGCCCGCCACGTCGAGAACGCGGGCGCGTTCTACGCCTACATCGCCAAGGGCCTGGGCAAGGTCAGCGGTACCGCGGCGGGTGGACTCGCCCTGGTCTCCTACAACGTCCTGGAGGTCAGCCTCGTCGGCGGTTTCGGCGTCGGAGCCTCGGACTTCGTGCGCCAGCTCAGCGGTGCCGACATCCCGTGGTGGCTGTTCGCCGGGGCGGGCGTGCTGGCCATCGCCGTCCTTGGCGGGCTGCGGATCGACGTCAACGGCAAGGTGCTCGGCGTCCTGCTGGCCGCGGAGATCGCCGTGCTCGTGCTGTTCGACCTGGCATTCGTGTCCTCACCCTCGCCGCAGGGCATCGTGCTCACCACGCTGAACCCTGCGCAGCTGGCCACCGGGGCGGCAGGCGTGATCCTGGTGATCGCCTTCACCGGCTTCATCGGCTTCGAGAACTCCACGGTGCTCGCCGAGGAGGCGCGCGACCCGCGCACGGTCGTCTACGCCACCTACATCTCGCTGGCGGTCATCGGCGGGCTCTACAGCGTCTCGACCTGGGCGATGACGGTGGCGACCGGGCCGTCGCAGATCGTGGACCAGGCCAGGGCGCACTCCACCGAGCTGATGTTCGTGCTGGCGGGCGAGCGCCTGCCGGGCCTGCTGGTCACCATCGGCTCGGCCCTCTACGTCACCAGCCTGTTCGCGGGCATGCTGTCGTTCCACCACGTGTGCGCCCGGTACTTCTTCGCGCTCGGCCGCGAGGGCGTCGGCCCGCGGTGGTGGGGCACCACCAGCGCCCGCACCGGAGCCCCGGTGCCGGGTTCGCTGTCGCAGACCGCGGTGTCGGCGGTGGTCGTGCTCGCGGTGGTGGTGACCGGGCTCGACCCGATCACCCATCTGTTCTACTGGTGCGCCTCCATCGGTGCGCTGGGCGTCCTGGTGCTGGTCACCTTCACCTCGGTGGCGGTGGTCGGCTACTTCCTGCGCGCGGAACCGAACGCGCACGGCCGCTGGAAGACGCTGGTGGCGCCCGCCGTGGCGGCGGTCGCGCTGGGCGCGGTCCTGGTGCTGACGCTGCTGTCGTTCGGCACGGTGCTCGGCGTCGAGGAGGGCGACCCGGTGGCGTGGGCGTTGCCGCTGGCCTACCTGGTCGTCGTCGTGGCCGGGCTCGGCTGGGGGCTGGTGCTCAGGCGCAACCGGCCCGACGCCTACGCGCGGATCGGGATGGGAGCGCGGTCGGCGACCGTCCGCGTGGAGCAGGAAGCGGTCGATGTCCGGTGAGGAGGTCGCCGACGTCCGGTTGCGCACCCTGCTGCGGGCCTTCGGCGACGACGGGATAGCCCGGTGGCTGCTGCCCGACCCGAGCGCCCGGCCCGCCGTCTACCGCGAATGGTTCGGGATGGTCCTGGAGCACGCAGAGCGCGAGGGCTCGGTGCTGACCGGTGAGGACGGCGATGCGGTGCAGGTCTGGCTCTCCGCGCTGCACGGGCCGCCGGAGCTGCTGGACGAGGCAGGCCGCGGGCGGCTCCTGGAGATCGCGGGCGCAGCCGCGCCGCGCTTCCGCGAGTTCGGGGAGCTGACCTCGGCGAACCACCCCGACGAGCCGCACCAGTACCTCGCGCTCATCGCCGTCGACCCGGCCGTGCAGGCCTCGGGGATCGGCACCCGCGAGCTGACCGCCGCACTGCGGCGCTGGGACGCCGAGGGCGTGGCGACCTACCTGGAGGCCAGCACGCCACGCAGCCGCGGGCTGTACGCACGGCTGGGCTTCCGCGACCGGGGCGCGCCCATCGAGCTGCCGGACGGCCCTTCGCTGTATCCGATGTGGCGGGAGCCGAACGCGGCCTGAGCGCCTGTCTTCGAACTCGCCGTGCGTGGCGGTGCCGGTTGCGGGGGTGGGCGAGCGGCACCGCTGACTCGAAGATCGAACCCGGGTCCTGAGGCGGCGCCGCCGGCCCGAAGGCGCCGCGATTTCCGCGCCGATGTGGCGTGCTCCCCGTTCTGGAGGCCGGGCAACACGTCACATCGACCCGTCGCGCGTCGGTTCCTAGTCGGTCTCGGTGCCTACGAAGCCGAACTCCCAGACACCGTCGGACCCGCTGCGCCTGCGCTCGTAGGCCAGCAGCGGAGCGTGCTGGTCCGCGGCGCCCGGGGTGCCGTGCGCACGGCGTGCGGGGAGGGTGACCCGCGGAACCGGCATCCCGGAGGCGTCGGCGGCCACGCTGATCTCCCGCCCGTCCTCCGGACCGCCGCGCAGGCGTACGCGGACATCTCCCACCGGAACTCCCTTCCTTGAAACGAGCAACGACAACCCGTTCCGACTTCCGGCACCGCCGGTTCGTTCCGGCTGTCACTTGATCGTGTGGCGCCATGCTCCCAGAAAGTCGATCAACGCTCCAGAACCGTTCGAGTGCCTTGCCCGGCTCCATTGTGGAGTGCTCTCTACCGGCGAGTACGCAGTGTTCGGGGCGGGGGTCGCCGTTCTGCCTGCCGGGCGGTGAAGCTGCTGGTAGAAATCGGGGATGAGCGTCGAACGAACGGTGGCCCTGCGGTTCGCGCCCGGCGCGGTCGAGGCCGGCACGCACGTGAACCTCTCCGCGGTGCGCACCGACGGCGAGCACCTGTGGATCGCCGGTGACGAGACCGCGACCGTCGAGCGGCTGACCTGCGACTCTCCGCAGCGGCCGGTGGTCTACACCGACCACGTGGAGTTCGCGCTGGCCGACGTCGTGGCGCTGCCCGGCGAGGCCGACGAGGAGGTCGACGTCGAGGGATTGGCGCTCAACGGCCCGTACCTGTGGGCGGTCGGCTCGCACAGCCGCAGGCGCAAACGGGTCAAGTCGAACCATTCCGACCGGAAGGCCGCCAAGCGCCTGGCGGCGGTCACCGACGAACCCAGCCGACGCGTGCTGGCACGCATCGCGCTCTCCGACCACGTGCCCGCCGGGGCCACGCCGGAAGGCCACCGCAGCGCGGCGCTCAGCGGGCCCGGGCTGGTGGACCTGCTCGACGAGGACGAGCACCTGGCCCCGTTCCTGGCGATCCCGGGCAAGGACAACGGGCTCGACGTCGAGGGCATCGCGGTGGCGGGTGAACCCGGCGCGGAGCGGGTCTTCCTCGGGCTGCGCGGACCGGTGCTGCGCGGATGGGCGGTGGTGCTGCAGGTCGCCCCGAGGGAGGACGGCGACGAACTGCGGCTGGCACCCGTGGAGGGCAAGCAGCGCTACCTCAAGCACTTCCTCGACCTCGACGGCCTGGGCATCCGCGACCTGTGCCCGCAGGGCGACGACCTGCTGGTCCTGGCCGGGCCCTCGATGGACCTCGACGGCCCGGTCCGGGTCTACCGGTGGCCGGGCGCGGCGCGCATCGAGGCCCCCGACGTCGTGCACCGGGACGAACTGCGCCGCGAGATCGACCTGCCCTACGGCGAGGGCGACGACCACGCCGAGGGGATCGCGCTGCTGCCCAGCGGTGAGCTGCTGGTCGTCTACGACAGCCCGGCGCGGTCGCGGCTGACCGATCCGGGAACCGTGCTCGCCGACGTCGTCGCGGCGGGCGGCCGTTGACGCCTGGTCAGATCAGCTCGGTGATGTTGGGCCGCACCCCGAGCATGGCGCGGCCGAACAGCTCCGGGTTGCCCAGCGTGCTCGCGATGGCGTGCCTGCTGCCGGTGTGGATGTCGCGCAGCAGGCCCTGCAGCGGGTTGGAGTCGGCCACAGCCGACGCGCCGTAGGCCGAGACCAGCAGGTCCACCGCCTCGCGGCACTGCTGCACGGCGTGGCTGGCGTGCTGGCGGATCCGGGCGCGTTCGACGTAGGAGGGGTAGGTGCCCGCCCGCGCGTGGGACTCCACCGTGGACGCGCACTGGTAGGCGATCATGCGGGCGACGTCGGCCCTGGTGGCCGCCTCGGCGACGGCCATCTGGAAGGCCGTCGAGTCGGTCATGCGCTCGTAGTTGGTGAACGAGATGCCGCGGCGGTCCGACTCGCCGACCACGTAGTCCAGCGCCGCGGTGGCCATGCCCACGAACGGGGCGATCAGGTGCGTGCTGAGCGTGGGCACCAGCGCCGCCCGGTAGCGGACGTTCTCCTCGTCCTCGCGGGCGTACCTGCCCTCGGTGGCCGGCCCGACCGGCAGGATGCGGTGGTCGGGGAAGAAGAGCTCCTCGCCGACCAGCAGGTTGCTGCCGGTGGCGCGCATGCCGAGGGTGAACCAGGTGTCCTTGACGGTCAGCTCCCGCATCGGCACCAGCCCGTAGGCGCTGCCCGCGGGCCGGCCGTCGTGCTCGGGCAGCCGGATCCCGAGCATCGCCCACTGCGCGTGCAGGCATCCCGACGCCGGCCCCCACCGCCCGCCGGCGACCCAGCCGCCGTCGACGCGCCGCGCGGTGGAGTGGGGGGTGAGCACCTGGCACACCCGGGTGTCGGGGTCCTCGCCGAAGACGTCGTGCTGGGCGCGCTCCGGGAACAGGCCCGTCAGCCAGTCGCCGCAGCTGAGGATCATCACCAGCCACGCCGCCGACGGGTCGGCGGTGGCCAGCGCCGCGGTCGAGTCGACGATCGTGCGCAGGTCGTACTCCAGCCCGCCGAACCGGCGCGGGACCCAGGCGCGGAAGAGGCCGGCGTCGGTGAGGGCCTGCAGCGCCTCGTCAGCGAGCCTGCGCTCCTGGTCGCCGGTGGCCCGGTGGTCGGCGAGCACGGCGCGCAGACCCGCCGCGCGCCGCACGGCTTCGTCCGAGCCGTGTCCGCCCCCATCGCCACCAGGCATGTCGTCCCCTTTCACGGGTATGTGCACATCGATCATTGCACACCCGCAAGGGTGAAGGGTGACGACTGGAAGGGCTAGCGCGGTCCACTATGGAGTGACCAGGACGTGCAGGGTCCGCGGACCGTGCACTCCCTCGACGCGGTCGAGCTCGATGTCGCTGGTAGCCGACGGACCGCTGATGAACGTCAGCGGCCGCGCGGGGTCCAAGTCGGCCAGCGCGCTGGGCACGTCGTCGGCGATCCGGGACTCCTCGACCACGCAGAGGTGGACGTCGGGCACCAGCGTGGCGGCTCTGCGGCCCTGGCCGGGACCGTGGTCGAGCACGATCGTGCCGGTGGAGGCGATGCCCGCGGTCGCGGTGGTGACCACGGCGTCGACGCGGTCCAACCCGGCGGTGCCGGTGGCGGTGCCGTCGTCCACTTCGAACTCTCCGCCGAGCGCGCTCGGCCACTGCTCGGGCACGCCGGCCGGAACGAGCAGGCGGCGTGCCGAGTAGCGCCGGGCCGCCGAGGCGATCGCGTCCACCAGCTCCGGAGCCGCCACCCGCTGCACGGTCGCCCTGTAGTCGGCGACGCGCTCGCAGAACAGCGCAACCACGTCGGCGGACGGCCGCTGAGCGGCATAGGCGCGGGGGACGGACTCCAGGGGTTGCCGGTCCGCGTGCGCCAGGGCGCTGCGGACCCGGCCGAGAACGACCTCGCGTGCGGAACTCATGGCTGCTTGCCTCCTCGGGTGCGCTCCCACCAGGCGCGGAAGGACTCCCGCGCGGGCGCGGGTGCGTCGCGGGCATCGGTCCAGCGCGACAGCGGTGCCGGCAGCCGCCCGATGGTGCCGCGCCGGCCGATGAAGCGCCTGCTCCAGGACGCGACGCGCTGGACGGCGGCCAGCCGCCTGGCATCGCCCAGCACCCAGCTCGCCAGCCCCATCAGCAGGTCCAGCGGCCTGGACCGGACGCCGTGGTGTTCCTCGACCACGCGGGTGCGCAGGTGCACCAGCAGGTCCGGGATGTCGATGGCGACCGGGCAGACGTCGTAGCAGGCTCCGCACAGCGAGGACGCGTAGGGAAGCGCCTGGTCGACGGGCGAGGCGGTGCCGCGCAGCTGGGGGGTGAGCACCGCGCCGATCGGTCCGGGGTAGACCGAGCCGTAGGCGTGGCCGCCGGTGCGCTCGTACACCGGGCACACGTTCAGGCATGCCGAGCAGCGGATGCAGCGCAGTGCCTGCCGCCCGACCTCGTCGGCCAGGGCGTTGGTCCGCCCGTTGTCGAGCAGCACCACGTGGAAGGACTGCGGACCGTCGCCCGGCGTCACGCCCGTCCACGTCGAGGTGTAGGGGTTCATCCGCTCCCCGGTGCTCGACCGGGGCAGCAGCTGCAGGAACACCTCCAGGTCCCGCCAGCTCGGCACGAGCTTCTCGATCCCCACCACGCTGATCAGCGTCTCGGGCAGTGTCAGGCACATCCGGCCGTTGCCCTCCGACTCCACCACCACGAGGGTGCCGGTGTCGGCCACGGCGAAGTTCACGCCCGAGACCGCGACCTTGGCCCGCAGGAACTTCTCCCGCAGGTGGCGCCGGGCGACGTCGGCGAGCCGGGCCGGCTCGTCGGTGAGGTCGTCGGGCGCGGGCACCCCGGCCCCGCCCATCTCGCGGCGGAAGATCTCGCGGACCTCGGCGCGGTTGCGGTGGATGGCGGGCACCAGGATGTGGCTGGGGGCGTCGTTCCCGAGCTGCACGATCAGCTCGGCGAGGTCGGTCTCCCACGCCGAGATCCCGGCATCGCCCAGCGCCTCGTTGAGCTCGATCTCCTGCGTGGCCATGGACTTGACCTTGACCACCTCGCGCTCGCCGGTGGCCCGGACCAGGTCGACGACGATCCGGTTGGCCTCCTCGGCGTCGCGCGCCCAGTGCACGACGCCGCCCGCGGCGGTGACGGCCGCCTCGAAGCGCTCCAGGTAGGTGTCCAGGTGCGACAGGGTGTGGGCCTTGATCGCCGCGCCCGCCTCGCGCAGCTCGGCCCAGTCGTCGAGCTCGCCGACGACCGACGCGCGCTTGCGGCGGATCGTCGCGGTCGCGCCGGCCAGGTTGTGGCGGAGCTGGGAGTCGGCGACCGCCCGCTTGGCCGCCTCCGGGAACGGCGGCATGCCGAGGAACGTGCTCACGCTCGGTCTCCTTCGGTCGAGGCCAGGATCTCGGCCAGGTGCACGACCCGGATGCCCGAACGCTGCCGGGACAGCAGGCCGCCGATGTGCATCAGGCACGAGCTGTCGCCGGCGCAGAGCAGCTCCGCGCCGGTCTCCCGCACGTGCCGGGCCTTGTCCGCGCCCATCGCCACCGACACGTCCGGGTTCTTCAGCGCGAACGTGCCGCCGAACCCGCAGCACTGCTCGGCCTGCGGCAGCTCGACCAGGTCAAGGGCCCGCACCTCGCGCAGGAGTTGCAGCGGCCGGTCTCCGACGCGCAGCAGCCGGACGGAGTGGCAGGTGGGGTGGTAGGTGACCCGGTGCGGGAAGTACGCGCCGACGTCGGTCGTGCCGAGCACCGAGACGAGGAACTCCGACAGCTCGTGCACGCGCGGGGCGAGCCCGCGCACCGCGCGCGAGAGCCGGGAGTCGCCGGAGCTGTCGGCGACCGCCGCGTGCTGGTGGCGGACCGACCCGACGCACGAGCCCGACGGCGCCACCACCGCGTCGTAGCCGGCGAAGGCGTCGACGAAGGTGCGCACGGAGGAGACGGCCTGGCGCCGGTAACCGGTGTTGGTGTGCATCTGCCCGCAGCAGGTCTGCGCGGCGGGGAACTCGACCTCGCACCCGAGCCGCTCCAGCAGTCGCACGGTCGCCTTCGGTGCTTCCGGGAACACGGTGTCGCCCAGACACGTCGCGAACAGGGCAACCCTCATTGCGGCATCACTCCTGGTGTGCGGGAGCCGGGACCGGTGCCGGCCCGGAACCGTCGCCGGCGTCGAACCACCACCGGCGAACGACCACCGGCCGGGAACCACTACCGGAACTGTGGCCGGTGCGGCGCGAGCACGCTCGTCCGCCGACCAATCTATGGTCAGACCACAGCAAGGACGTACTGTAGAGACCGATGGAGCGGATGTGAACCCTGGGGGGCCGATGGCGGGACAGGACGACCCGGGGCGCGACGACGCGGCGGGCTGGCGGCCGGTCGCGCGGGCGCGCACCTACGAGCTGGTCATCGACCGGGTCGAGGAGCAGATCCGCACCGGCGCGCTGCGCGTCGGCGACCGGTTGCCCGCCGAGCGGGACCTGGCGGGCATGCTCGGCGTCAGCCGGGCCGCGGTGCGCGAGGCGCTGCGCGCGCTGGAGGCGCAGGGCGTGCTGCGCATGTCGGTGGGCACCGGGCCGGAGTCGGGCACGATCGTGGCCGCGATGCCGAGCCAGGCGCTCACCCGGTTCCTGCGGCTGCACGTCGCGCTGGCCAACTTCCCGATGCACAACGTCGTCGAGGCGCGCGTGATGCTCGAGCGCGAGAGCGCGCGCAACGCCGCCCTCCGGGCCACTGCCGAGGACCTGGAGGAGCTGGCCGGGCTGCTCGACGCGATGGACGAGGCCGGCTCGGACCGGGAGCGCTTCAACGAGCTGGACACCGCCTTCCACGTGGCGATCGCCGAGGCGGGAGGCAACCGCCTGGTCGCCGACATGACGATCGCCATCCGGGAGTCGATGCGCCGACCGCTGCTGCGGGCGTTCGTCGAGCTGGGCGAGTCGTGGCCGTCGGTCGCCGACGGCCTGCGCGACGACCACCGCGCGATCCACCAGGCGTTGCGGGACCGCGACGAGGCGCTGGCCGAGCAGCGGATGGTCGAGCACATCCGGGGCTTCTACGCCCGGGTCCCCGGCACCGCCGGCTTCGGCTGACCGGACCGCTCAGCGCGCGAGCGGGTTCGCCCCGGAAGGCGCCATCCGCAGGTCGGCCCCGATGCGGGCGGCGGTCTCCAGCAGCGGCGGTAGGAACACCTGCCGGGCGTGGGTGTCGCTGGTTCGCGCGGCGTGCGAGGAGACGTTGATCGCGGCCACCACGCGGTCGCTCTTGCCGCGGATCGGTGCGGCGATCGAGCGCAGTCCCGCCTCGAGCTCCTGGTCGACCAGCGACCACCCCTGCGCCCGGATGCGTTCGAGCTCGCGGCGCAGGCCGGAGGCGGTGGTGATGGTGTGCGGTGCGAGCTGCTCGAGCTGGACCTGGTCGAAGTAGGCGTCGAGCTCCTCCTCGGGCAGGTGGGCGAGCATCACCCGGCCCATCGAGGTGGCGTAGGCCGGGAACCGGGTGCCGATGTTGATCGAAACCGTCATGATCCGCGAGGTGGGCACGCGGGCGACGTAGACGATGTCGGTGCCGTCGAGCACCGACACCGACGCCGACTCGTGCACCTCGGCGACCAGCCGCTCCAGGTGCGGCTGGGCGATCTCGGGCAGGGAGACGCTCGAGAGGTAGGCGAAGCCGAGCTCGAGCACGCGGGGGGTGAGGCCGAAGACCCGCCCGTCGGTCCAGACGTAGCCCAGGTGCACCAGCGTGTGCAGGAACCGCCGGGCGGCGGCCCGCGAGAGGCCGGTCGCGCGGGCGACCTCGCTGAGCGACATCTGCGGGTGCGACTCGTTGAACGCGCGGATCACCAGCAGTCCGCGCGCGAGCGACTGCACGTAACCGGTGGTCGGCTCGGTGGTCTCGTCCAACGTCGTCTCCTCGCGGTGCTCGTCGACCGGTCAGCTCCCGGTCTCCTCCCGCACGATCGTATTGGCGATCGCGAAGGCGCGGTTCGCGCGGGGCACCCCGGCGTAGACCGCGACGTGCATCAGCACCTCGCGGATCTGCTCGGGGCTCACCCCGTTGCGGCGCGCGGCGCGCACGTGCATCGCGAACTCCTCCTCGCAGCCGGTGGCGGCCAGGACGGCGAGCGTCAGCATGCTGCGCGTGGGCCGGTCGACGCCGTCGCCGCTCCACAGTTCACCCCAGGCGTAGTGGGTGATGAACTCCTGGAACGGGGCGGTGAACTCGGTGGTGCCCTCGACGGCCCGGTCCACGTGGGCGTCCCCGAGGACCTCCCGGCGCACCCGCATGCCGCGGGCGTGGCGGTCGGCGTCCTGCGGCATCAGCTGCTCCTCGTGAAGTGGTCCAGCAGGAGGTCGTTGACCAGCTCCGGCTGCTCGGCGTTGGCCAGGTGGGCCGCGTCGCCGAGCACTTCCAGCCTGGCACCCGGGACCGCCGACGCGATGCGCTCGGCGTGCGGCGGGGGAGTGGCCGGGTCGTCGCGTCCGGCGATGACCAGCGTCGGAGCCGTGATCCGGGGCAGCTCCTCCAGCAGGTCCATGGACGCGATGGCTTCGCAGCAGCCGGCGTAGCCCTCGTCGTCGCAGCCGCGGAGCATCCCGCCGAACTTGGCGACGACGTCCGGCCGTTCGGCGAGGGCAGGGGTGAACCACCTGGGCAAGGACGCTTCCACCACGGCTGTGGTGCCATGTTCGCGCACCAGCGCGGCCCGGTCGCGCCAGTTCCGCGGCGGGCCCAGCTCGGCGGAGGTGCAGATCAGCGCCAGCGCGGCGATCCGGTCCGGGGCGTGCTCGGCCAGCCACATCCCCGTCATGCCGCCGATCGAGACCCCGGCGAAGTGCGCCCGCCCGATCTCGAGGTGATCCAGCAGCTCGAGCACGTCACCGGCGAGGTCCCGCAGGTCGTACGGACCGGGTTTGGCCGGGGTGCCGCCGTGTCCGCGCTGGTCGTAGCGCAGCACGCGGAAGCGCCGCGCCAGCGCGGGCACCTGCTCGTCCCACAGCGCGAGGTCGGTGCCGATCGAGTTGGACAGCACGACGACGTCGGCGTCCTCGGGTCCGGTCAGCTCGTGGTGGACGGTCAACACTCCTCCTGTTCGGCGAGGGCGCGGTCCACGAAGGCGGTGGCCGAGCCGAGGTAGGCCGACGGGTCGGTGGCCCCGAGCACGTCGTCGCGCGAGAGCACCCCGCGCACGCGGGGGTCGTCGAGCAGTTCGTCGCGCAGGGTGGTTCCCCGCTCGACGGACTGGCGGCACAGCCGTCCGACGAGGTCCTGCGCGTCGTTGCGGCCCAGCGACGGCGTGAGCGCGGCAGCCGCGCTCTCGGCCATCACCAGGCCGCGGGTGAGTTCGAGGTTGGCCGCCATGCGGTCGGCGTCCACGCGCAGGTCCGACAGCAGGTGCCGGGTCCGCGACGCCGCCGACCCGATGAGCCCGAGCAGCTCGGTGAGCGGTTCCCACTCGGCCTGCCAGGCCCCGGCGGCCCGTTCGTACTCCTGCGGCATGGCCGACAGCAGCGAGGACACCAGGCCCGGCACCCGCTCGGTCGCCGCGGAGACGAGCACCGCGTCGACCGGGTTGCGCTTGTGCGGCATCGCCGAGGACCCGCCGGGCGCGCCCTCGGCCAGCTCGCCGACCTCGGTCTGGGCGTGCAGCTTCACGTCGAGCGCGATCTTGCCCAGGACGCCGGCCGCGGTACCGAGCGCGCCGGCGAGCTCGCCGACGCGGGTGCGGTCGGTGTGCCACGGCACGACGGGCTCGGCCAGTCCGAGCTCACCCGCCAGCAGCCCGAGCACCTTCGGGCCGTCGGCACCGAGCGAGGCGAGGGTTCCCGCCGCCCCGCCGAACTGCACGGCGAGGCGCTCCCGGCGCACCCGTTCGAGCGCGGCCGTCGCCTCCCGCACCGCCGTCAGCCAGGTCGCGCAGCGGCAGCCGAAGGTCGTGGGCAGCGCCTGCTGGAGCAGCGACCGCGCGATCATCACGGTTCCCCGGTGCTCGCGGGCCAGCCGCTCGCACTGCCGCGCGACCTCGTGCAGGTCGGCGACGACCGTTTCCAGGGCGCGGCGCACCACCAGCATCGCGGCGGTGTCGACGACGTCCTGGCTGGTCGCTCCCCGGTGCACGTGCGCGGCGGCCGACGGCCCGACCAGCTCGGTCAGGTCGCGGACCAGGGCGATGACCGGTGTCGCCGAGGAGGCCGCGCGGCGCGCGATCGAGTCGGCGTCGAACAGCTCGGCCCGGCAGTGCCGGACGATCTCGCGAGCGGCCTCCGCGGGGAAGACCCCCGCCGAGGCCTGCGCGGCGGCCAGCGCGGCCTCGAAGTCCAGCATGGCCTGCAGCCACGCGGTGCGGTCGGTCGCCGCGGTGACTTCCGGCGTGCCGAACATCGGACCGAACAACGATTGCCTCCTCAGAGCGCGAAGAAGACGGTCTCGCCGGGGCCCTGCAACCGGATGTCGAAGCGCAGGCCGTCCTCGTCCGCCGCCGCGATCAGCGTCGGCCTGCGGTCTTCGGCCACCGCGCCCAGGACCGGGTCGGCGGCGTTGGCCTGCTCCTCGTCGGGGAAGTACACCCGGGTGACGACGCGGTTGAGCAGGCCGCGCGCCAGCACGGTGACGTCGATGTGCGGTGCCTCCGTCCCGCCGTCCGGTGTGGGCAGCGGCCCCGGCTTGACCGTGCGGAATCGGAACCGGCCCTCGGGATCGGTTCCGCACCGCCCGAAGCCGCGGAACCCGCCGGACGTGCCGGGCCGCGGGTCGTCGGGGTGGTCGAACCGCCCTTCGGCGTCGGCCTGCCAGATCTCCAGGACGGCGTCCGGCACCGGGTCGCCGTTGCCGTCCAGCACCCGGCCGTGCAGCACGACGGCGCCGGCGGTGCCTTCGGGCACCACGTCCGGGCCGTCCGGCCACAGCAGGCCGTCGGGCAGCGCGTAGAACGGACCCACCGTCTGCGACGGCGTGGTCTCGAGGCTTTCAGCCGCCATCAGTCGTCGTCCTCTTCCTCGTCCTCGAACACGCTGGCCTCGGTGCCCCGCAGCACGATGTCGAAACGGTATCCGAGCGCCCACTCCGGCACGGTTGTCTCCAGGTCGAACCGCGAGATCATCCGATCCCGGGCCTTCGGGTCGCGCACCGAGTTGAAGATGGGGTCCTGGCCGAACAGCGGGTCGCCCGGGAAGTACATCTGGGTGATCAGGCGCTGGGTGAACGCCTGGCCGAACAGCGAGAAGTGCAGGTGCGCCGGACGCCACGCGTTGTCGTGGTTGCGCCACGGGTAGGCACCGGGCTTGATCGTGACGAACCGGTAGTTGCCGTCGCCGTCGGTCATGCACCGCCCGACGCCGGAGAAGTTGGGGTCCAGCGGCGCGGGGTGGCGGTCCCCGGAGTGCCGGTAGCGGCCGGCGGCGTTGGCCTGCCACAGCTCGACGAGCGTGTTCGGGACCGGATGTCCGCCGGAGTCCAGCACCCGGCCGCTCACCACGATGCGCTCGCCCAGCGGCTCGCCGTCGTGCTGGACGGTCAGGTCGTGGTCGGTCTCGCCGACCCGGTCGTGCCCGAGCAGCGGCCCGGTGACCTCGGTGAGGTAGTGGGGGAGCAACTGCAACGGCTGCTTGGGGTGCCGCAGCGCGGTCGAGCCGTACCCGGCGAAGTCCAGCGGCGGGTGCGAGCCGACGTCGCGCCGGTAGGAGGGCAGGATCAGCCCGGACTCCGACCGGGACTGGGTGGATTGCGTCATGGCGACTCCTCGTGCCGATGGGACATCGGCTGGTGCTCGGTGGGCGCGAAGCGCCTCGGCGGGGTGCGGGCGGGCTACTCCTCGATCGTGGCTTTGAGCCGCCGCAGGACGTCGAGCTCCTCGCCGGTGGGCGGTTCCTGGACGGTGAGCTCGTCGGCGACGCGCAGGTCCCAGCCCGTCGCCGCGCGTGCCTGCTCCACCTCCACGCCCGGGTTCAACCTGGTCAGGGTGAGCTCGAGGGTCCGCGGGTCCGGTTCCAGCACGCCGAGGTCGGTGATCACCTTGACCGGGCCGCGGCCGCGCAGCCCGTGCCGCTCGCGGCTGCCCGGCCCGTCCCCGTATCCCACCGAGGTGACGAAGTCGAGCCGGTCGACGAAGGCCCGGGTGCTCTGGCGCATGACGATCAGCACCTCCCGGCAGGACGCGGCGATCTCGGGCGCGCCCCCGGCACCGGGCAGCCGCACCTTCGGGTGCTCGTAGTCGCCGCCGATCACCGTCGTGTTGATGTTGCCGAAGCGGTCCACCTGGGCACCGCCGAGGAAGCCGGTCTCGATGCGGCCGGGCTGCAGCCAGTAGTTGAAGATCTCCGCCACGCCCACCACCGCGTCGGCGGTGTCGGCGAGCACGCCGTCGCCGATCGACAGCGGCAGCCGGTCCGGCTTGGCCCCGAGCGTGCCCGACTCGTAGATCAGCACCAGCTCCGGCGCGTGGGTGCGCCGGGCCAGGTTGGCCGCCGTGCTCGGCAGGCCGATGCCGACGAAGCACGCGGTGCCGTCGCGCAGCGACCGGGACGCCGAGACCGTCATCATCTCGTCGGCGGTGTACTCCCGCGCGGTCATCGGGTGCTCCTCTCCGCTCGCAGCACATCGGTGCCCAGCCAGTTCTCGAACGTCTCGCGGTCGCGGGCGATGGGGTCCCATTCGCGGTAGAAGGCGTTGTCGCGTTCGGAGTACCCCTGCGCGTAGGAAGGATGTGCGCCGCCCGGGACCTCGGCCACGGCGGTGATCGCCCACTTCGGCAGCACCACCGCGCCCGGCCGGGGCCGCAGCTCGTCGACGATCTCCTCGACGGTGACCAGGCTGCGCCGCGAGGCCAGCACCGCCTCCTTCTGCACCCCGGTGATGCCCCACAGCTGCACGTTGCCGGAGCGGTCGGCCTGCTGGGCGTGCACGATCCCGACGTCGGGGTTGAGCGCGGGCACCGCGGTCAGCGCCTCCCCGGTGAACGGGCATTCGATGGTCTTGATGTTCGCGGTGTGGTCGGGCAGGTCGGTGCCGGTGTAGCCGCGGAGCACGGCGAACGGCAGACCGGACGCTCCCGCGACGTAGCGGTTGGCCATCCCGGCGTGGCTGTGCTCCTCGATCTCCAGCGGCACCGGCCAGGAGTTCTGGATGGCGTCGCGGAAGCGGTGCAGCGACCCCACGCCCGGGTTGCCGCCCCAGGAGAAGACGAGCTTGCTCGCGCAGCCCGCGCCGATCATCTGGTCGTAGACGATGTCGGGCGTCATCCGGCACAGCGTCAGGCCGCGACGCCCCTGGCGGATGATCTCGTGCCCGGCGGCCACCGGGATCAGGTGTGTGAAGCCCTCGAGCGCGACCGTGTCGCCGTCGTGCACCAGTTCCGCGATCGCCTCTTCCAGCGACAGGATCCGCGCCACCCCAACCTCCGTGCGCATAGAGAACACATGTGCTTTATACGAACGATAGGGCGAGTCTTGTTCCGCGGTCAAGGTCCGGACCTGCTCGGCCGCCCGGCTATCCGGAAGTTCATAATGCGAACACCCCTGCTGGCGATGGCCCGCCGACCCGGGACACGCCTGTGCCGGCGCACGAGAGAGGTTCGGGATGGCTGAGGAACGCGGCGAGCACTTCGTCAAGTCCTTCGAGCGGGGGCTCTCGGTGCTGCGGGCCTTCTCCGCCGAGCACCCTGAGCTGACGCTCTCGGAGGTCGCCGCCGCGACCGGGCTGACCCGCGCCGGCGCCCGGCGGTTCCTGCTCACGCTGGTCGACCTGGGATACCTGCGGGTGGAGGGACGACGCTTCGCGCTGACGCCGCGCGTGCTGGAGTTCGGTTACGCGTTCCTGTCCGGCAGGCCGCTGCCCAAGATCGCCGAGCCCCACCTGCACCAGCTCGCCGGGGAGCTGCACGAGACCACGTCGGTCGCGATCCTGGACGGCACCGACATCTACTACGTCGCCAGGGTGCCCAGCTCCCGCCTGCTGTCGGTGGCCATCACCGTCGGGACCCGGTTCCCGGCGCACGCCACGTCCATGGGCAAGGTCCTGCTCGCCGGGCTCCCCGGTGACGAGCTGGCCCGACGCCTCGACGGGATGGAGCTCAGGGCGCTCACCCCGCGCACGATCACCTCGCGCGAGGTGCTCACCGCCGAGATCGAACGGGTCCGGGAGCGCGGCTGGGCGATCTCCGACGGTGAGCTGGAGGAGGGCCTGCACGGCGTCGCCGCGCCGCTGCGGGACCGCACGGCGCGCGTGACGGCGGCGGTCAACGTCTCCCTCCAGACCCACAGCGCCGACGAGTCCCACGTGCGGCGCGAGGTGGTGCCGCCGCTGCTGGCCACGGCCTCGCGGATCGAGGCCGAGGTGAACCTGCAGCCGTCGGCCCCGGTGTAGCGGTGGTCATGCGCTGCGGCGACCGGGCGTGCCGGAGTGCAGCAGCGCGCGTGCCGCGTCGCGGTGGCGCCGCAGGAAGCGACGCGGTCCGAGCGAGCCGATCAGCTCGAGGTTCGGCGCCTCGACGCTGACGGCGAGGTCCGGTGGCAGGACATCGAGCAGTTCGCGCAGACCCAGCTCGCCGTCCCCGGCGGGCAGCCGCGCGGTGAGGCTCTCCACCTGGGCGGGGTCGTCGCCGCACACCTGCTCGCGTGGCAGCGGTTCCGCAGGGCGATCCAGACGCGGGAGCCGGCGCGGCGCGTCGGAGATCTGGACGTAGGTCAGCAGGTCGGGATCCAGCGCGCGGACGTCGTCGAGGGTCTCGCCGCAGCGCCGCAGGTGCAGCGAGTCTAGCAGCACTCCGCCGCCGTCGGACCGGCGAGCGATGCCGGCCGCCTGCGACAGGCTCGAGACCCGCTTGTAGGCCATCGGCTCGATCGCCGGGCGGATGCCGTAGATCCTGGCGCGCTCCACGACGCCGGCGAAGGTGTCGGAGGCCCGGTCGAGGTCGGGGTCGTCGCACATCACGTTCAGGAACCGCGCGCCCAGCCGGACGCCGACCTCGAGGGCCTGCTCGTAGTCGGCGGGAGCGGTGCCGGGCTTCAGCGCGACGATCTCGACGTCGAGGACCGAGACGCCGGTGTCCTCCAGGCGCCGCACGGTTTCCAGCAGCATCGGCGAACCGACGTCGACCGGCCAGCGCCGTTCCGTCCCGTTGCCGGTGAGCACGCGCAGCCCGACCGAGTCGAACCCGGCTTCGGCCGCGGTCGTGACCAGAGCGGGCGGGGCGAGGCCGAGCGCGGTGAGGTGGCCGACGCCGAGCGGGCGCGAGGGGTGGGACACCGGGGTCTCCTCGGTGGCGCGGGGGTTCATGCGGACCAGTCGGAGAGGTCGATCCAGGACTTGCCGGGGATCTCGCGCGCCGCCGCGAGCGCCTCGTCGGCGCGCGCGGGCGTGGCGCGGGAGCGCAGGATCCGCTCGGGCGCCAGGTCGAGGTCTCCCAGCGCGGTCCTGGTGTGGTCGAAGTCGACGGGGTGGTCGTAGATCAGCGCGCCCAGCAACGTGAGCTGGCGCTGCACGATGTCCTGCGTGACCACCGAGAACGGCGCCGTGTTCTGCCCGACCAGCGAGACCACGGCGGTCTTGTCCGCGGCGCGCAGCGCGTCGTGGAAACCCGGCTCCACGCCGGAGGACTCGAAGACGTAGGAGTAGCGGCGGTCGGTGTCGTCGGCGGGCTTCGCACCGAGGGACACCGCGAGCGCGAGCCGGCCGGGTTGGGGTTCGCTGACCACCGGCGTGATCCCGGCCGCCAGCAGGCTCAGGCAGATGAGCAGCCCCTGGGACCCGGCGCCGACCACCAGGCAGCTCTCGCCGGCCCGCACGCCGGAGCGGCGCACGACGCCCTGGGCGACGGCCAGCGGTTCGAAGCACACCAGGCGTTCGACGGGCCACTGCTCGGGCACGGGCCAGGCGAACCGGGCCGGGACCGCGGCGAACTGCGACAGCAGCCCGGGGCGGTTGATGCCGACGATCCCGCGGCGCTCGCACTGCGCCGTGCGACCCCGGCGGCACCACTGGCAGAGCAGGCAGCAGTAGTTCGGCTCGATCACGACCAGCTCGCCGACGGACCGGTCGGTGACGGCGGGGCCCACTTCCACGATCCGGCCGCACCCCTCGTGGCCGATGATCCAGGGCATGGCGGCCGGCTCGCGTTTTCCGTCGTACACCGACAGGTCCGAGCCGCACAGGCCCACGCCGAGCATCTCGACGACCACGTCGTGCTCGCCGGGCTCCGGGTCGGGCCAGCCGTCCACCTGCTCGAGGTGCAGGGCCGAGGTCAGGGTGAGTGCCTTCATCGCCACGCTCCGCGCGGTCGCGCGTACGCCTCGGGTCGAAGGTAGCCGTGCGAACCGGACACCGTCATCGCCACTCCCGTCGTAACGCGATACGAACATAGTTTCATCATGCGAACAAGACGTTAGCCGTCCTCAATGATGACGTCAATGCGCGACCTACGTGCGAGTACGTTCGGAAACGCGGAGCCGCGGCCGACGATCGGCGACTCGCCCAGGTATGTGCGCTATGCGAACGAGCTATCGGAGATGCGAACGCGCGTGCAGAGGCATGCCTGTGACCGGGGTCGCCGGAGCGGGAAGCCGCCATTGCGCGGGATGCAGCCGGCACGTCGCCGGAAGTACTCGGGTGCGTCCGAGAGGGTCAGATGTAGCTCGGTGCCGGCAGGTCGTGGTGCGGCAGCCCGAGGACCGCGATCGCCGCCGCTGCCGCCGCCGACGCCTGCTTGCGGCCGCTGACGCCCCAGTTGAGCAGCTCGCCTGCCCGGCCGGGCGGAACCAGCAGGCGCCGGTAGGTGCGGCCGTTGTCCGGGTCCGGTGCGGGCGGGTAGACCTTGGCCAGCGACGCGACCATCCGGACCTGCGCGTAGGGGGCGATGCCGTCGTCGACCCGCTGGTATCCGAGGTAGTGCGGCTCGGAGATGTCGGCGGTGACCTCCTCGTAGGTCTCGCGGCGCAGGATGTCGGCGTAGGTGCTCTCACCGGGTTCGGGACGGCCGCCGGGCAGAGAGTGCTTCGCGCCGTCGACGCGGATCAGCACGCGCCCGTCCGAGGCGAACAGGAACCCGTAGACCTGGCGCACGGGGAGGCCGTCCGGCACGGAGTGGGTGAACCACCGGAACCTGGCCATAGTGCACTCCTTCCGTGGGCTGCGCGACCGATCACATTAACGGATTTCCCGGTGGCGCAGGGTGATCGCCGCGCGTCGCCGGTGGGCGTCGTCCGCTTCCGGAACGCCGTCGCCGCCGGGCTCAGGTGAGGCGGCGGGCCCCGAGCGCGGGTGCCGGACGCTCCGTCCGGCTGGCGACGTCCACGGGTCCCTGGTCGAGGGTGATGGCCTGCAGCGCGTCGAGGACCTCGCACACGTGGTAGGCGAACTCGCCGCTGGTGCGGTGGTCGTCGCCTTCGAGGTGTGCGGCCAGGTCGGCCACGCCCAGCGCGCGGAACGGCTTGGGCGGCTCGGGGGTGGTGCGCTCGATCACCGGGGGTAGCTGAGACCAGGCGTCGTCGGTGCGGCGCCTGATGCGCACCGGGCGGTCGAAGGTGTTGGGGTCGGGCAGCTGCAGGGTGCCCTCGGTGCCGTAGATCTCCAGGTGCGGCAGCTCGGTGTCCCAGACGTCGAAGCTGTACATCATCGTCACCAATGCACCCGACTCGAACCGCAGCACACCGGTGGCGTGGGAGGGGACCTCGACGCGGATGCGTTCGACGCGGCGTTGTGGTGCCGTCACGTCGATCTCGCCCTCGGCGGTGAGCGTGGCTCCGGCGACCTGGCCGACCGGGCCGAGCAGGTTGACCAGCGCGGCGACGTGGTAGGGACCCCAGTCCAGCACCGGGCCGCCACCTGTCTGGAACAGGAACGACGGGTCGGGGTGCCACGTCTGGGCCTTCGAAGACCGGACGAACGAGGTGCCCGCGAACGGCCGGCCGATCAGCCCGGCGTCGATGGCGGCGCGCGCGGTCTGCCCGGCGGTGCCGAGGAAGGTGTCCGGTGCCGACCCGAGCACGCGCCCGGTCTCCTTCGCGGTCGCGAGGTTGTCCAGCGCTTCCCGCATGGTCGCCGCGAGCGGCTTCTCGACGTAGACGTGCTTGCCTGCGCGTAGCGCGGCGTCGGTGAGCCGGGCGTGCGCGGACGGCGGGGTGATGTTGACGACGACGTCGACCTCGTCGTCGGCGAGCAGCTCCTCACCGGTGCCCCACGCGGGGATGCGCCACTGCCGCGCGGCGTCGCGCGCGCGGTCCTGGTCGAGGTCGGCGATGCGCACGACCGGCAGGTGGGGGAACAGCGAGAGTCCTCGCGCGTACGCCCCGAAAATGGTCCCGGTTCCGAGGATTCCGATGTTCAGCCGCTCGCGGGCCTGGCTCATCGCGTCTCCCACCTGAAGCATCCGTGCCGTTTCCCGTTGTGGCGGCGCGGAATTCGGGCGTGAGACGAAAGAATCGTGATCGGCGTTCCGGAACGGTGTCAAGGTCGGCGCCCGACATGCGCGCGAATGCAGCAATGCCGGGACGGAGCAGGCCCGCGATCTTGTCCGCCGCGACGGCAGCGGTTACGTTCGATGCCGCGGCGCCGGGCGTGAGACACCCGCGGCGCGTTCGGCGGGCGCCGCCGGTCGGGTGGAGGCGGTCAGCCGAGCAGCCACATGAAGAACTGCGCGACCCTGCTCACCCTGCGCACCCGCACGTCGCCCTCCACGCCGTGGATCTCCCACTGCTGGCCGCACTGGTCGCAGCGCCACAGGCCGATCCGCGATGTGTCGGGGTCGCACGGATGCCCCCGCCGGCCTTTTCGCATACCGCGCCCTCCTCGGGGTCGAGCGGGGGATGTTCCCACCTTCTCGATCAGACCACAGCCCCGCCGTGCGGGGAAGGTGATCTCCGAGTGACCGGACTCGTGACTTTAGGCCTTACCGAACACACGTCCCAAGTTCGTACTGTCGCCTGGGTGACTGAACGAAAGGGGCAGCCGGATGGGACCGAGTACGCTGCGTGAGCTCGCTGAACAGATGCGCCTCCGCTGGGAGGAGTTGATGGTGCTGAGCGCGGGCCCGGACATGTACGGCAGCGAGATCCTGGACGGCCAGCTCGTCGAGCTCGAGATGTGGATGAGCAGGATCGGGCGCATGGGCGAAGTCGAGCGGGCCGCGTGAGGCGGTCCGCGACCACGGGGGTGCGGATCAGCTGACCGCGGGACCGCTCCCGCGGCGCTCACCGGAACGGTAGGCGCACGTGCACGGATCCTGGCACGCGTGGTTCAGCCCCGGCACCGGCATGTTCTCGACCCGCCGCGCGCGGTCGATCGTGAACCAGGCCAGGACACCGCCCAGCGCGCACAGGGCGGACGAGATCAGCATGGCCCGCCCGAAGCCCGCGCCCAGCGGTGCGCCCGCGCCGGTGTGCGTGAGCCCGGCGACCAGGGGCAGCACCGCGATCGCCAGCAGGCCCGCGACCCTGGACACCGCGTTGTTCACGCCGGACGCGGTACCGCCGTGGTGCTCGTCGACCGCGCCGAGGACCGCCGAGGTCAGGGGCGCGACCGTGATCGCCAGCCCGAGGCCGAACACGCCGACTCCGGGCAGCACCCCGCCGGGATAGGTGCTTCCCGGCACCGCCAGCGTCATCAGGGCCAGCCCCGCCGCGCACACCAGCGGGCCCGCGGTCATCGGCAGCCGGGGTCCGGTGCGCTGCGCCAGCGCACCCATCCTGCCGGAGAGCAGCAGCATGATGATGGTGATCGGCAGGGTCGCGATCCCGGCCTGCAGCGCGTCGTAGCCCAGCGTCTGCTGGAGCTGGAGCGACAGCAGGAACAGCGCACCGCTGAGCGCGGAGTAGACGGTGAAGGTGACCAGGTTCGCCCCGGCGAACTGCCGCGAGCCGAACAGCGACAGCGGCATCAGGGGCTCCGCCTTGCGGGACTCGATCACCGGGAAGGTCACCAGGCACGCCACTCCGACGACCGCCGCGGCCGCGGTGACGCCGTTCCAGCCGCGGACCGGGACCTCGATCAGCGCGTAGACGGTGCCCGCCAGGCCCGCGGTCACCGCCGCCGCACCGGCGATGTCCGGCTTCCCGGACATGTCGGGGTTGCGGCTCTCCGGCACCCGGCGTGTGGTCACCAGCAGCGCCAACGCCGCCAGCGGGACGTTGATGTAGAACACCCAGCGCCAGGAGACGGCGTCCACCAGCCAGCCCCCGACGAACGGGCCGATCGCCGAGGAGACACCGGTCAACCCGGCCCAGGTGCCCACCGCCCGGCCGCGGTCCTCGCGGCGGATCGAGGCGTTGATCAGCGCCAGGCTCCCGGGGATCAGCAGCGCCCCGCCGATGCCCTGCACCAGGCGGGCGGCGATCAGGGCGCCGCCGGTCGGCGCGAGCCCGCAGGCCAGCGAGGCCAGCGTGAAGACCACCAGCCCGATGTTGAACACCACCCTGCGCCCGTAGCGGTCGCCGAGCGCACCGCCGAGCAACAGCAGAGCGCTGAGCGTGAGCAGGTAAGCGTCGAGCACCCACTGCAGGACGGAGAAGTCGCCGCCGACGTCACGACCGATGGCGGGCAGCGCGACGTTGACAACCGAACCGTCGAGGAAGGCCACGCCAGAGCCCAGGATGGTCGCCACGATGACCCAGCGCCCCTGTGGTGAGCGCAACGCCACCGCGGCCCCCGTCGCCGCCCGCGGCAAGTCGGATGCCATCCGTCGAGGATAGGGGTGCCCGCCGCGGGCGGCGGTGCCGATCAGCGCGGGCGGACCGCGGTGAACGCCACCGGCAGGTGCTTGATGCCGTTGATGAAGTTCGACACCAGGTGGCGCACCGGTCCGGTCACGTGCAGGTCGCGCAACCGCCACAGGGCCTCGGAGTAGAACGCCCGCAGTTGCAGCCGGGCGAAGTGGGCGCCGAGGCACACGTGCGGTCCGGTGCCGAACGAGAGCTGTTCGTTCGGGTCGCGCCGGATGTCGAAGCGCAGCGGGTCGTCGAAGCGCGCCGGGTCGAAGTTGGCCGAGCAGTGGAACACCACGACCTTGGCGCCCACCGGGATCGCCTGCCCGGCCAGTTCGACGTCGGTGGTGGCGGTGCGGCGGAAGCTGAGCACCGGCGGGTGGTAGCGCAGCGTCTCCTCGATGGCCCGATCGAGCAGCTCCGGCGACTCCAGCAGCAGCCGGTGCTGGCCGGGGTGTTCGGCGAACGCGCGCAGCCCGCCGGGCAGCGCGCTGCGGACGGTGTCGTTGCCCGCGACCGACAGCAGGAAGAAGAACATCTCGAGCTCGGCGCCGGACAGGCGCCCGCCGTCGACCTCGGCGGTGGCCAGCGCGGTCATCAGGTCGTCGGCGGGGTGGCGGCGCTTGTGCGCGGCGAGTTCCTGGGCATAGCCGAACATGTCGGCGAGCATCGCCGGCGAGCGCGGGTTCAGCGGGCGGCCGTCGGCGTCGCGGACCACCTCGGAGTGCTCCGGGTCCTGGTATCCGATGATCCGGTTGGTCCACTCCAGCAGCATCCGCCGGTCCGCCTCCGGCACACCCATCAGGTCGGCCAGGTTCAGCAGCGGGAAGTCGTCGGTGAGATCCGGCGGCACGTCGCACCCGCCGCGCTCGGCCACCGCGTCGACCAGCCGCCGCGCCCTGGCGGCCACCTCGGCCCGGAACCGCTCGACGCGGCGAGGCGTGAACGCCCGGCTGACGATGCGGCGCAGTTTGCCGTGTTCGGGCGGATCGAGGTTGAGCATCATCCGCCGGATGAACGGCAGGTCCGCGGGCGCGGGGTCGCGGATCTGGGTCGCACCGAGCCACGACGAGAACTCGCCGGGCGAACGCAGCACCCGGACCACGTCGTCGTACCCGGTCACAGCCCAGAAACCGGGCCCGGCGGGCCAGTCGCCGACCGCGTGCTCGGGCTGCCAGCTCACCGGCGCGTTCGCGCGCAACCAGGCGAAGTCGGCGTGCGGGATGCCCGAGGAGTACCGGCGCGGGTCGAAGACGTCGGGGACCCCGGTCGCGGTCACGACGACAGGAACGTCTCGATGCGGGCGACCAGCGCCAGCGGCACCTCGTCGGGCGCGTAGTGGCCCGCGTCGGCGTAGACCTCCAGCTCGGCGTTGGGGTACCACTGCATCCAGGTCGCCTTCATCACCTCGGGCGTCAGCGACTTGTCGTGCGCACCGGCGCACACCAGGACCGGTGTCGGGTTGCCGTCGACCTCCTGGTGGATGTCGGTTCCCGACCAGGAGTCCAGGATCCTCCGGAACGCCCGGCTGTCGGTGTGCTCGACCGAGCGGCGCGTCATCGCGTCCAGCCAGGCGTCGGGCAGCCGGTTGCCGGAGGTGCTGTCGATGATCGCCCGGCGGTTCTGCGGGCGTTCGGCCGCACCGGCGAACAGTTCCCAGGTCTGCTCGTCGAACGGGACGCCGGAGGCGGGCACCGGGGAGATGCCGACCAGCCTGCGCACCCGTTCGGGGGCCTTGAGCAGGACGTGCTGGGCGATCATGCCGCCCATCGAGTGCCCCACGAGGGAGAACCGCTCCAGCCCGAGCGAGTCCGCGGTGGCCAGCAGGTCGTCGGCGGCCTCGCCGACGGTGTTCTCGCCCGCGACGTCGACGGCCTCGCCGTAACCGCGCAGGTCGACGAAGACGTAGGAGTGCGCCGACCGGTTGAGGTGGGCCTGCACCGAGGCGAAGCTGGTCCGGTCGCCAAACCAGCCGTGCACGACCAGCACCGCATGGTCGCCGTTTCCGACGCGGTCGTGGGGGAGGACGTGCGCTGCCATTCTCGGCTCCTTCGCGGGTCTCACGACGAGGTGTTCACACCTTGTCGCCCGGTTCACCGATCGTCAATGCCGCATAACGGTGATCCATAGTGGACTCGAAGTGGGGTTGCCGGATTTCACGTTCCCCCGCCACTGCCGCGATGGCAGGCGGGACGCGGTGCCGTGCGGGTTGGCGAGAAGTGGTCAGCGGGGTTCTCCGGCGGCGGACCGGTCGGACAGGGTGGTCTGGTCCTCTCGTAGAGCAACGGCCGACCCGAGGTGCACGTGAGCGCGAACGCGACGGAGTCCGACTGTCCGGTGTGGGTGCCCGATCCCGCAGGACTGTCCGATGTGGAGCTCCTGCTCGACGGCGCTTTCCCTTGCCTGCACGGGTTTCTGGCCGCCGACGAGGTGGAGTCGGTGCGCAATTCGGGCGAGCTGCCCGATGGCACGCGGTGGCCGGTGCCGATCGTGCTGGAAGTCCCCGACGACCTCGCGCGCCACGAACGGGTCGAGCTCCGCGACGAGGAGGGCGCTCCGGTCGCCGTCGTCGACAACGTGTCGCCGTGGTGGGACGGACGGGCGGCCCACCTGGCGGGTCCGGTGCGACCGGCGAGCGCCGAGCGGGGCCGGACGTTGCGCACGCTGCGGCCACCGGCACCGGCCGTCCGCGCCGGCCTGCCGCCGGGGCCGGTGCTGGGGCTGGCGCCGCAGCGCCCGCTGGACCGCAGGCGCCTGGCGCAGATCCGGCACCTGTGCGCGGAGCTCGGTGCGACGGTCCTGCTCCTGCCGCGGCTCACCGGCCCGAGGCCGCAGGCGCTGGTGCGGGCCACCTTCGCGGCGATGGCCGAACTGCCCGGAGGCACCACGGTCGTGCCGGTCCCGCTGCGTTCCCACGGCGACGGGAAACGGGACGAACTGCTGGCCGCCCACGTCGCGGCCGCCTACGGCGCGACGCACCTGCTGAGCGAGCAGGTCGTGGAGCACGCGCCCATCCCGGTGGTGGAACCGCCGGAGATGGCCCGGGACCAGGCGGATCGCTGGCGCCCGGCCGCGGACGTGCCTGCCGCCCAGCGGCGTCGAGGACTCGATGAGGACGAGCTGAGCGAGCGGCTCGCGGCAGGGAAGGAGCTGCCGGGTTGGTTCGCCTCCGAGCCGGTCGCGCGCGAGTGGTCCCGGTTGTCCCCGCCGCTGCACCGGCGCGGTTTCACCGTCTTTTTCACCGGACTGTCCGGCGCGGGCAAGTCGACGCTTGCCAGGGAGCTGCGCGACGAGCTGGCCCAGTGCGACGCCCGCGAGGTCACGCTGCTCGACGGCGACGTGGTGCGCCGGTCGCTGTGCGCGGGGCTCGGGTTCTCCGCCGAGGACCGCAGCCGCAACGTGCGCCGCATCGGGTGGGTGGCGGCCGAGGTCACCCGGCACGGCGGCGTGGCCATCTGCGCGCCGATCGCGCCCTACGGCGCCGACCGGGCCGACGTGCGCGCCCGCGTCGGCGAGGTCGGGGAGTTCCTGCTGGTGCACGTCGCGACACCGCTTCGGGAGTGCGAGCGGCGGGACCGCAAGGGCCTCTACGCGCGGGCGCGCAGCGGGGACCTCCCGCAGTTCACCGGCGTCTCCGCGCCGTACGAGTCGCCGGAGGACGCCGACCTGGTGCTCGACACCTCGCGCCTGCCGGTGCGCGACTGCGTCGCGCAGGTGCTCGCGTTGCTGCGGGAGCGGGGCTGGGTGCGACCGTGGACCTAGGCGTGACGGCCACCGGCCTGCTCACCGGGGTGCTCGTGGGCCTGACCGGGATGGGCGGCGGCGCGCTGGCGATGCCGCTGCTGACGCTGGTTTTCGGCGTTCCTCCGCTGGCGGCGGTGTCCACCGACCTGGTCGCGAGCGCCGTCACCAAGCCCATCGGCGCCGCGGTGCACCTGCGCAGGCGAACCGTGGACCTGCGACTGGTGGGCCTGCTCTGCCTCGGCTCGCTGCCCTGCGCGGCGGTCGGCTCTGTGCTGGCCGGAACGCTGGGCGAGCGGACCCAGGACGTGCTCAGGATCGTGGCCGGTGCGGCCGTCGTGGTCGCGGCCGGGACGCTGTTCGTCCGCATGTACCTGGACCGGACGCGTGCGCCGGACCCGCCGGAGCACCCGCGCGCCCGGCCGGTGGCCACCGTCGCGCTAGGCGCGGTGGCCGGACTGGTCGTGGGCACGACCTCGGTCGGCTCCGGCTCGATCGTGATCGTGTGCCTGCTGCTGCTCCAGCGGCGCCTGCCCTCCGCCCGGCTGGTCGGAACCGACCTGGCGCAGGCCGTGCCGCTGGTGCTGGTCGCGGCGGGCGGGCACCTGCTGGTCGGCGACGTCGAGTTCGGCCTGGTCGCCTCGCTGCTGGCAGGGTCGGTGCCGGGTGTGCTGGCCGGCGCGGTGCTGTCGGCCCGGACGCCGGACGTCCCGATCAGGGTGGCGCTGGGCACGATGCTGATCCTGACCGGACTCGTGCTGCTCGGGGTGCCGGTGGCCGTCGCGGTGGTGCCCGCCGTGGCCGCCGCCGGTGCCGCGGCCGCGGTTCTGCGGGTCGGCCAACCCACCCCGGCGCGGGTGGGCGACGAAGGAGGACGAAGTTGACCGACAACGACCACGTGCTGGCGGCGCGGCTGGCCGAGGCGGCGGGCCGCCACCTCGTCGACCTGCGCGGGCGCGGTGACCCGGCCGACCCGAAGGCGCTGGGCGAGGCGGGGGACCGGGGAGCGCACGAACTGCTCCTGGCGGAGCTGACCGAGCAGCGCCCCGCCGACACGGTCCTGTCCGAGCACGGCACCGCCGGCCCGCCGCGGCGGGCGGACGGCCGCACCTGGATCGTCGATCCCCTCGACGGCACCAGGGAGTTCGGCGAGCGTGACAGGCAGGACTGGGCGGTGCACGTCGCGCTCGCGCAGGGCCGGCGGCTGGTGGCCGGGGCGGTGGCCCTGCCCGCCCGGGACGTGGTGCTCAGCACCGCCGACCCGCCGCGGCACTTCGACTCCGGGGGCGCGCGGCCCCGCATCGCGGTGAGCCGCACCCGCCCGCCGGCGTTCGTCGAGACGCTGACCGAAGCCCTCGGTGCGGTCACGGTGCCGCTGGGGTCGGCCGGGGCGAAGATCGCCGCGGTCGTGCTCGGCGACGTCGACGCCTACGTCCACGCGGGTGGCCAGTACGAGTGGGACAGCGCCGCGCCGATCGCGGTGGCCAGGGCCGCCGGGATGCACACCTCGCGGCTGGACGGCTCGGAGCTGGTCTACAACCGGCCCGATCCGTGGCTGCCCGACCTGGTGGTGTGCCGTCCCGCGCTGGCGGAGCCGCTGCTGGCCGAACTGGCGCGGCTGGAGCGGGCGGGGGAGGCGTGATGCCGGAAGCGGACAGGCTGGCGGTGCTGGAGGCCGAGGCGGTGCACGTGCTGCGGGAGGTCGCCGCCGAGCTCGACCGCCCGGCGCTGCTGTTCTCCGGGGGCAAGGACTCCGCGGTCCTGCTCCGGCTGGCCGAGAAGGCGTTCCGGCCCGCGCCGATCCCGTTCCCGGTGCTGCACGTCGACACCGGGCACAACTTCGACGAGGTGATCGAGTTCCGCGACCGGCGGGTCGCCGAGCTCGGGGTGCGGCTGGTGGTCGGCTCGGTGCAGGACTCGATCGACGCGGGCCGGGTCGCCGAACCGGCCGGGCGGTGGCCGAGCCGCAACCGCGCGCAGACGGTCACCCTGCTCGACACGGTCGCCGAGCACGGCTTCGACGCCTTGTTCGGCGGCGCCCGCCGCGACGAGGAACGGGCGCGGGCCAAGGAGCGGGTGCTGTCGTTCCGCGACGCCTTCGGGCAGTGGGACCCGCGCAACCAGCGCCCGGAGCTGTGGAACCTCTACAACGGGCGGGTGCGGCCGGGCGAGCACGTCCGGGCGTTCCCGTTGTCGAACTGGACCGAACGCGACGTGTGGGCCTACGTCGAGCGCGACGGGATCGAGCTGCCGCCGCTGTACTTCGCCCACATGCGCAAGGTCTTCGAGCGCGACGGGATGCTGCTGGCCGACAGCCGGTTCGTCGACCGGTCCCCGGACGAGCCGCTGGTGGAGCGTTCGGTGCGCTTCCGCACGGTCGGGGACATGACCTGCACCGGGGCGGTGCCGTCGCGGGCGGGCACGGTCGCCGAGGTCATCGCCGAGATCGCCGCGACCCCGGTGACCGAGCGAGGCCAGACCCGCGCCGACGACCGCGCGGGCGCCGCGGCCATGGAGGACCGCAAGCGGGAGGGCTACTTCTGATGAGCACGACCACCGCGACCTCGCTGCCGGCCTCCGGGCTGCTGCGCTTCGCCACGGCCGGAGCCGTCGACGACGGCAAGAGCACGCTGATCGGCAGGCTGCTGCACGACTCGCGCTCGCTGCTGGCCGACCAGCTCGACGCGGTGCGGCAGGCGAGCCTCGAACGCGGCGACGAGCACCTCGACCTGGCGATGCTGACCGACGGGCTGCGCGCCGAGCGGGAGCAGGGCATCACGATCGACGTGGCGCACCGCTACTTCGAGACCGCGCGGCGTGCGTTCATCATCGCCGACACGCCGGGGCACGCGCAGTACACCCGCAACATGGTGACCGGCGCGTCCACGGCGGACCTGGCGATCGTGCTCGCCGACGCCCGCCACGGGCTGACCGGGCAGAGCCACCGGCACGCGGTGCTGGCCGGTCTGCTGCGGGTGCGCCACGTCGTGCTGGCGGTGAACAAGATGGACCTGGTCGGCTACGACCGGTCGGTGTTCGACCGGATCGCCGCGGATTTCGGCGACCGGGCCGAGCGCATCGGACTCGGTGCGGTCACCGCGATCCCGATCGCGGCGTTGCACGGGGACAACGTCGTGGACCCGTCGCCCGCCATGCCCTGGTACGAGGGGCCCACGCTGCTGGAACACCTCGAAACCGTCGCCACGACGACCGGAGACGGCGCTCCGCTGCGGCTGCCCGTGCAGTACGTGATCCGAGCCGCGGACGGCTACACCGGCTGCGCCGGGCAACTGGCCGCCGGGGTGGCGGTCGAGGGCCAGGAGGTGCTGCACCTGCCGTCCGGGACGCGCACGCGGATCGCGGCGCTCGATTCGCCCGACGGCCCGGTCCGGCGTGCGGGCGCGCCGCTGTCGGTGACCGTGCGCCTCGCCGACGACATCGACGTGCGGCGCGGCGACCTGCTCTGCGCCGTCGACTCCCCGCCCGTGGCAGCGGACCGCGTGGACGCGACGGTCTGCTGGATGTCGGCCGGACGGCCCCTGGAAGCCGGCTCGCGGCTGCTGCTGAAGCACACGACCAAGACCGTCGGGGCGACCGCCACCGCCGTGCACCACCGGCTGGACGTCACGACTCTGCGCCGCGAACCGGCCGACGAGCTGGCGCTCAACGACATCGGCGGCGTCGGCCTCCGGCTCGACGAGCCGGTGCACTGCGATCCGTACGCCCGCAACCGGTTCACCGGCGGCGGAGTGCTCATCGACGAGTCCACCAACGCGACGGTCGCGGCGGTCATGATCGACCGTGCCTCCACAGTGGACGAAGGTGCGCCGCGAGCGGCTCAGTGAACCGTTTCCATCGCGGTAGTGCTGGTCGAGCGGGCTTCGTCACCGGCTGTGGTGTGTGGTCGTGACCGATGCGGGGCCGATGCGATCGAGGAAGACGTCCTGGTGGTCGGCCAGGTGCGCCGACAGCGGCAGGGCCGTGAACCGGCAGGCGAACCGCAGGCCGTTGTCCTGGCCGGCCGCACGGACGCGGTGGATCAGCTGCTCCGGCTGCGGGAAGGCACGTGCACGTGGAAGTAGGTGGTGTGACGGGGCAGCCCGGTTTCGGGGTGGGGCTTGTCTTCCGCGCCGAGTTCAGCGACGACGGTGACGTCGGTCAGGCCGGTCTCTTCGGCGATCTCGCGGACCACCGCGTCGGACAGAGCCTCACCGGGTTCGACGCCACCAGCGGGTACCTGGGTACCGGCTCCGGGGACGCCGACCTGGTCGAAGACGAGGAGCTGATGGCCGGTTCCGGTGCGTCGGATGACCTAGGCGGCGACGCGGAGGCGTGTCGCGCTCGGATGCGTCAACGCATCGACCCCTTCGTCGTGGCGGTGCCCGTACCTTCTCATCCTCGATGATGTTCGGTTCGAACGTGGCTGAGAACGTCCCGGCGGTCCCACCTCGTGTCGATCACGCCCTGCGTCCGTAGCCGGCATCGCCGCGAGGAGAAAACCTCAGCGCACCGGAACCGCCAGGCCTTCGGCGGGCAAGGTCGAGGCCACCGCGTCCGGTGCGTAGCGGTGCAGCAGGTCCAGGCCGATGCGCGCCCGGCGCACCCGCTCCCGCCCCAGCGCGACCGCGGTGGGCGTGAGGTGCAGGCCGCTCGGGTAGATGTTCGGCGCGTTGCGGAGCCCGAACTTGACGTACACCGGCGCCGCCACGCGCACGATCTCGGCGATCTCGTAGTGGCGCACGAAGCCGCCCATGTCGTCGGGCGCCTCGACGTAGACGTCCAGCGGCAGGTCGGTCGCGGCGCGGACGGCCGCGAGCTGGGCGACGGTGAAGTCGGTCGGCACGTTGTAGGAGTCGGCGCCGAGGTCCTCGGCGATGCGGATGGAGGCCGGGTTCGCCAGTCCCATCTGGACGCTGATCTTGAACCGCATGTCGGCGGGCAGCTCACCGGCCTCCCGCATCCTCGATGCGACCGAGAGCACCCCGAGATCGGTGATCAGCACGCTGCGGATCCCGGCCTCGGCGGTGCGGCGCACGTCCTCCAGCGCGTGCACGAGCTGCTCGGTCCCGCGCGCCTGCGCGGCGACCGGACCGCCGCCTGGTGCCGTCGACAGCGCCGAGGTGTCCCACGCCGCCACCGGGCGGGCGAACAGGCTCAGCTCGACCGCGGCGTCGACGGCCGTCGACGCCATCGCGCGCAGCTCGCCGTCGGTGAGCAGCATGCCGCCGCTGCCCTGCGAGACGCGGTGGACCACCACCCGCCGCGCCGCGGCCTCGGCCAGCACCGCCTCCAGCACGTCGGGGCCCTCCACGCTCGGGATCTCGACCCGGTACTGGGCTCCGTCGGGGAAGCGCTTGCCGCTGGTGGCGGGTGCGTCCGGATCACCGCCGGGCAAGCCGGCCGAACGCAGGAACTCCCGGGTGGCGCGCACGAACCGCCTCCGTTCGAAATATCGGACAGTGTTCGGTGATCGTAGGTAGGCCCGCGCGTGCCGGTCAAGCCGCGCCACCCGCTCGCCGATACCATGTTCGAAATACCGGACAGCGGCACCGGCAGCGGCCGGTGCCAGTGAGGAGCGTCTCGGTGGCACGAGCGGTACCCGCGGTGGAACGCGCATTCGACGTCCTGGAGCTCTTCCTCGACGAGCACGAGCTGAGCGCGCCGGAGATCACCGCGAAGCTGGGTCTGCCCCGCACGACGGTGCACGAGCTCGTCGGCACCCTCGCCGAGCGGGGCTACCTGACCCCGGCGGGCGGCGGCAGCAACAGGTTCCGCCTCGGCGTGCGCGGCTTCCAGCTCGGCTCCGCCTACGCCGAGCGGCTCGACCTCGCGCGCGAAGGGCGCGTCGTGGCCGAGACCGTCGCCGAGCGCTGCAGCGAGACCGTCCACATCGGCGTGCTGGACGGCACCGACGTCTTCTACGTCGCCAAGGTCGACAGCAGCCACCCGGTGCGGATGGTCTCGGCGGTCGGAAAGCGGCTGCCCGCCCACTGCACCGCGGTCGGCAAGGTGCTGCTGGCGGCCCTGCCCCGGCAGCGGCTCGACGAGCTCTACGCCAGCGTCCGGCTCACCGCGATGACCGACAACAGCATCACCAACCGCAGGGCGCTGCGCCGCGAGCTCGACACCATCGCCGCCGACGGGGGAGTGGCGCGCGAGTACTGCGAGTCCAACGACGCGGTGGCGTGCGTGGCGGCCCCGGTGCGCGACCAGTCCGGCGAGGTGGTGGCCGCGCTGAGCATCTCGGCGCCCATCCTGCGCTGGAACGAAGAGACCGAGCCGGCGCTGCGCGAACTGGCATGCGAGGGCGCCAGGCTGCTGTCGGAGCGCCTCGGGCACCGTCCGGCCGGATGAGCGCGATCGGTTGGGGGCCAACCGGAATCGGCCCGCGGTTGGGGTGGCCCACCGCTGGGTAAAGCGGTGAGGTGGACACCGAGCCGGACCATGCGGACCGACGGCGTTTCGCGCGGCACTTCGGGGAACGCGCCCCCGGCGCCGCCCACTGGCCGCGAGTGGCCGACACCCGCGAGCAGCTCTGGTCGCCGCTGGCGCTGCAGTTCGCCGACCTGGGACGCGACCTGTTCGCGGTCGGCTCGGTCGCCGCGGTCCTGCAACTCGTGGTCGACGTGGCGGCGGTGACCGTACCCGGCGCGGCGATGGCGGGCCTGACGGTGCACGAGGCGGGCGGGAAGCTCTCCACGGCCGCGCAGACCGACGCGAAGGCGGGCGAGCTCGACGCCCTCCAGCAGGAGTGCGCCGAAGGGCCGGTCGCCGACGCCACGCGAGCCGACGGCACCGGCCTCTCCTACAGCACCGACGTCGCCACCGAACCGTCCTGGGAGCGGTTCGGGAAGCGGGCGGCCCGGCACGGGATCCGCAGCGTGCTCGCGGCGGGCGTTTTCCTGGCCACCGGGGCGGATCGGCACGCCGCGCTCACGGTGTGCTCGACCGAACCCAGGGGCCTGGCCGCCGCCGACCCCGACGTGGTGCTCGTGCTGGCCGCCCACGGCGCGGTCGCCCTGGACGCGGCGGGGGAGGAGGAGCCCGAGCGCGCCGCCATCGGCGAACCGCTGCGCAGCAGCGACGTGATCACCCGTGCGGCCGAGGTCCTGATCGGCAAGCGCGGCCTGGAACCGGAGGACGCCTACGACGTCCTCTGGCGCGCGTCGCTGTCGCTGGCGGAGAGCTGGCGCGAGTGAGAACGCCGGCCGCTCACGCGCGGACGATCACCACCGGGCACTCGGCGTGCTGCGCGCACCGCTGGCTCACCGAGCCGAGCAGCACACCGTAGAAGCTGCCGTGCCCGCGGCTTCCGACGACCAGCAGCTCGGCGTGCCTCGCGGCGTCGAGCAACACCTGCGCGGAGTGGCCGTGCATGATCTCCCGGTCGATGCGCACCGGCTGCTCGGTCTCGCGCTCGACCTCGTCGACCACGTCGTTGAGACCCTTGCGCGCGGTCTGCTCGAACTCCTCGGGCGGCATCGGGCCGCCCTCCCAGCTGTAGAAGGCGGGGAACTCCCACGCCACCACGGCGCGCACCCGGGCACCGGTGAGCGCGGCCTGGCCGACGGCCCACTGCAGCGCCGACTTCGACGACGAGGAACCGTCCACGCCGACGACGATCTCGCGCTCGGTCGGGTTGCTCATGGCGCATACCTCCCTGCCACTCGCCCCCGCGTCGCTGGAACGGGGCTTCACCGACCAGTGTGGGGATCAACCGGTCCGATGGCCATCCCCGGAGGACGCGGACTTCCCGCCACGATCGGCGATTCGATCCACTGAGGACAGCCGGACCCGGGGTACGCGTACCCGTCCGGCCGCTTGCTCGGGGCTGTGACGCGCGATACACCTGTGACAGGTGTGCCGTAGGAGCACCGCGACCAAGGGGGCGCTGTGGCCGGAACGGAAAGCTCATCCACCGGGCGTTATCTCGTACTGCTCGAAGACGACGCGACCGTCGTCGGCGCACGTGAACTGACCAGGCTGGCCGGTATCCGCACGGTCAACACCGCCGACGTGGTCGGCGCGTCGGCCGCGGAGCTGTTCGGCGCCGCCGACGGCGTCGTGCTCAACGAGCTCGGCATCGCGCTGGTCACCGCCGGATCGGACCAGGCCAGCGCGCTGAGCGAGGCCGTGCGCTCGTCCGGACCGATCGCGGCGTTCGAGGCCGAACGCACGGTCTACGCCATCGACGACGCCGCGCCGGCGGCCGAGGCACCCCCGGCTCCCGTGGACGGGGCGCTCACCTGGGGACTGCAGGCGGTCGGCGTCAACGGCTCGACCCCCACAGGCGCCGGCGTGCGGGTGGCGGTGCTCGACACCGGGCTTGACCTGCAGCACCCGGACTTCGCCGGGCGTGACATCGTGACCGGCTCGTTCGTGCCGGGTGAGGATGTCCACGACGGCCACGGCCACGGCACCCACGTGATCGGCACGGCGTGCGGCCCGCGCACCCCGGCCCAGGGGCCCGGTTACGGGATCGCCTCGGAGGCCAGCATCTACGCGGGCAAGGTCCTGGCCAACGGCGGCACCGGCAGCGACGGCGGCATCCTGTCCGGCATCTCGTGGGCGATCTCCAACGGCTGCTCGGTGGTGTCGATGTCGCTCGGCGCGGCGACCGAGCCCGGTCAGCCGTTCTCGCAGGCCTTCGAACGGGTCGCGCAGCGCGCCATGGCCCGCGGCACGCTGATCATCGCCGCGGCGGGCAACGAGAGCAGCCGCGGGTCGGGCACCATCGCCCCGGTCGGGCACCCGGCGAACTGCCCGTCGATCATGGCGGTCGGTGCCGTGGACGCCCGGAACGCGATCGCCGAGTTCTCCTGCGGCACCGTGGACCAGATCGGCCAGGTCGACCTGGTCGGCCCGGGCGTCGACGTGCACTCGAGCTGGCCGGGCGCGGGCTCCAAGTCGCTGAGCGGCACGAGCATGGCCACCCCGCACGTGGCGGGCGTGGCCACCCTCTACGCCCAGCAGCACCACGAGCGGGCGTGGGGACTGTGGGCGCGGCTCGCGCAGAAGGCCAGGCGGCTCCCGCTGCCGTCCACCGACGTCGGTGCCGGGCTGGTGCAGGTGCCCTGAACCTCCTCCTCACGTGTGCCCGCGCCCCCGGCGGGGTAGCCACCGGTAGCGGTTCGGCGCGCCTCTGACGGGCGCGCCGGGGTGGAGAGCGGCATCATCGGCGGGTACGCCCGCCGGGTGATGGGACCCGCAGGAGCGCGGGCACACGTGGTGGGGGCCGAGATCGATGACAGGCAGGGCGGCGTCCTCGGGGTGGCGGGATCTGGACGCCACCGCGCGGGCCATGGCGCGTGCGACGGAGGGGCTGGAGGAAGCCGCAGGCCCGACGCCGGGGACCCCCGAGGAGCTGGCCGCGGCCCAGGAGGCGCTGCTGGTGGTGACCGCGGCGGGCAACAAGCTCGCGCGGCAGCTCGACCTGCTGGCCCACCGCTACTCGGGTTCGGGCCTGGTGCAGCCGTCGGAGGTGCAGGTCGCGCTCGACCAGGCGGCCGCGGCCGCCGAGGACCTCGGCAACTGCACGAAGGTCGCCGCGCAGGCGATCGAGGACGAACGCGAGCCGCGGGCCGACGCACCTCCCTCAGGGCCCGGGCCGCAGCGCACGGGCGAGCAGGACGAACGCTGAGCCGCGGCCAGCCTCTTGTTCAGGCGCGAGCGCGCTGTCGGCCGGCTCGGGACGAGGAACCGCTTCGCAAGCGCAGCCCGGAGGTCACCCGCGCGGCGGTTGCCGCGGAGGCGGCGGTGAGACCGATGCTCAACCTCCGCGAGTTCGCGACGGCGAGCCGCGAGCCGAACACCTCGTAGCCGGATTCCACCACCCGGTCCAGGATCTCCCCGTACAGGGTGAACGCGGTGGCCACGCACGGCCGCGAAGCCTCCGCGAGCAGCGCGATGCCCGGCTCGGCCGCCCGGTACGCGGCCTTGGTGCGTGCCACCTGGTCGGCCAGTGCCCGCCGCACGCGTGCGTCGGGACCACCGTGGCGGCGGCACCACGCGAGTCGCTCCCGGTCCACTCCGAACGCCGCGAGCTCGTCGGCGGGCAGGTAGACGCGTCCGCGGTCGAGATCCTCGCCGACGTCGCGGATGAAGTTGGTGAGCTGGAAGGCCCGGCCGAGCTCGGCGGCGTAGGGCGCGGCGGCCGCCACCTCGGAAACGGTGCCGAGCACCGGCAGCACCTGCAGGCCGATGACCGCCGCCGAGCCGTGCACGTAGCGCTCCAGCGCGGCGCGGTCGGGGTAGTCGCGGACGGTCAGGTCCATCCGCATCGAGGTCATGAAGTCGGTGAACAGCGCGCGGTCGATGGCGTGGCGGCGCACCGTGTCGACCAGGGCGGCCAGGATCGGGTGGTCGCTGCGCCCGGTGTCCAGTCCCGCCCGCAGCGCCCGGTCGAGCCGCCCGAGACGGCGTTCGCGGTCGTCGGTTCCGCGCGCGGGCTCGTCCACGACGTCGTCGACCCACCGCGCGAAGCCGTAGAGCGCGTGCACAGCCGGTCGCCGCGCGGGGCTCAGCAGGCGGGTGGCGAGGAAGTAGGTGCGGCCGTGCTCGGCGTTGAGCCGCCGGCAGCGCCGGTAGGCCGCCCGCATCGCCGGTTGCCGGATCCCGGCCGCGTCGAGCTCGCGACGGGTCATCGACGGCTTCCGGCAGCGGAGTGCATACCGGAATCTCAGCACACCGCGGGCGCGCACCGCGCCGGGCCGACGGCATCGTGAAGCCGGTCACCGTCAGCGGTCGATGCCCGCCTGGGCCATCTCCTCGTCCAGGCCGTCGAGCAGCACTATCCCCAGCGTGTCGGCGACCGGGCCGGTGCGCAGCTCCTCGCGGAGCCTGCGGGCGAACAGCCGCACCCGGCGGGCGTCGGGATCCGGGCGGCGCGCGCATTCCCACAGCTGGCGCGCGGTGTGCTCGACGAGGTCGCCGTCGCCGGCGCGGGCCTGCACGGTGGGCAGCGTCAGCAACACCACCCGCGCGACGCGGGCCAGGCCCGCGAAGTCGGCGCGCGTCGGCGGAGCGGCCTGGGACGGGATCACCGGTTCGGACGGCTCGGGCTGTTCGAGCACGCCGACCGGGGCCTCGCGGGAGCGGGCCCACGCCTCGACGTCGCCGTCGTGGTAGCCCGCGCAGATCAGCCCGGATCCGGTCAGCCCCGCGCGCAGGGGCAGACCCTCGGCGTCGGGCCCGCTGGTGGCGATGAGCTCCTTCTCCCGCAGCGACTCCACGATCGCGGCGAACTCGGCGTGGCTGATGCCGGCCTGCGGCCCCGACCCGTCGAGGAAGCCGGCGACCTCCGGGCGGAAGTGGCTGTCTTCGTAGAGGTAGCGGAGGAAGGCGCGGGCTATCGTCTCCGAACGTGACACGGAGGCCTCCGGGTGCTGTGTGCATGTGCTGCGAACGCGCTGCGCGAGGGCGATGCCCGGTGGGCGTTGCAGTTCCCCAGTGCGACTTGCCCGGCCGACGGTAGGGGCCGCTCCGCTAGATCGCAGGAGGCTTTCGGCCCGGTCGCCGCGGTGTCGATCGCGCCCAGGCACGAACGGCGGCCTTCGTGGTTTACGTCACAGCACCGCGGGCGTGAGTCCATCGCGGCGCAGAAGTCACAGGCGTCCCAACGGGAACTTCCAGGTCCCGCACATGAAAAGAGTCCCCGACCGCTTGGATCGAGGACTCCGCCGACCCGGGCTGCACGCCCGGTGCGCCAACACCGGGCCCCGGTAAGGCTGCCTCCATCCTAGGTGAGGCGGGCGCCGACTCGGGTGGCACGGCGCGGGGCCGCCGGCCGCAGCACGGGACTGGACTCCGGCGCGGCCGGCGGCCTGGCACGCGCGGAAGCCCCTCAACGTCCCGCGCGCGGTGCGGGCGCTCCAGATCGCCCGCACGACAACGAGACGAACCAGCGCGGCCGTTATGACGCGGCGCCCGCCACTAGGTGTACTGCCAGGGGAGGTTGGGGACGCGGGTGGCGGGTGGTCAAAGGCTGAGTCCCACACCGCAAGCGGCTCCGCCGCTTGTAGAACAGAGCCCAACTCATCCGCCGGGTTCGCCCGCACCGTTGCGCAGTCCGT
The DNA here is from genome assembly GCF_000062885.1 of Saccharopolyspora erythraea NRRL 2338. NCBI lineage: Bacteria > Bacillati > Actinomycetota > Actinomycetes > Pseudonocardiales > Pseudonocardiaceae > Saccharopolyspora > Saccharopolyspora erythraea. The sequence goes on from NC_009142.1 coordinate 3,900,108, forward strand.
CGAAGGCGATCTTGGTGACCGCGTCGGCGATGGCCGGGGCCCGCAGCCCCCGGTTCGGCCGGTACCACTCGATGATGGAGTTGACCATGCCGAACAGCAGCCGCGCGGTCAGCGCCGGATCGACGTCCGGGCGGATGCTGCCCTCGGCCTCGGCCTGCTTGACCAGGTCGCTGACGATGCGGTCGAACTCGCGCCGCCGGGTCAGCGCCTGCCGCTCCACCTTGGTGTTGCCCCGCACCCGCAGCAGCAGCGTCACGAAGGGCAGGTCCTCCACCAGCACCTCGACGCTGCGCCGGACCACGTGTTCGAGCCGGTCGATGGCCTTGCCGGTGGTGGAGCGCTCCTCCTCGATGACCGCGAACAGGGCGTCCAGCGCCCGGTTGACGCTGAGCCGCAGCAGCTCGTCCTTGCCCGAGACGTGGTGGTAGATCGCGGACTTGGTGATGCCCAGCCGGTTGGACAGGTCCTCCATGCTGGTGCCCTCGTAGCCGCGCTCGATGAACACCTGCACCGAGACGTCGAGGAGTTTCCCGAGGTCGTATCCCGGCCGACCTCGGCGGTTGCGCTGACCGGCGTTGCCCTGCATGGCCCGGAGTATTCCAGCCGCCGGTCAGCGGCCGCGGGTGTCCACGATCCGCTGGAGCTTGCCGACCGACCGCTCCAGGGTGTCGGGGTCCACCACCGCGACGTCGGCGCTGACACCCACCGCGTCCTTGATGGCGCGGACCAGCTCGTCGGCGGCGCTGACCCGGCGCGGGCCCGGGCAGTCCGGCCGCGCCTCGACCCGCACGGTCATGTGGTCCATCCGCTCGTGCTTGCTCAGCACGAGCTGGAAGTGCGGGGACATCCCGCTGGTGCGCAGCACGATCTCCTCGATCTGGGTGGGGTAGACGTTGACGCCGCGCAGGATGATCATGTCGTCGCTGCGGCCGGTGACCTTGGTCATCCGGCGCATCGGGCGTGCGGTGCCCGGCAGCAGCCTGGCCAGGTCGCGGGTGCGGTAGCGGATGATCGGCAGCGCCTGCTTGGTCAGCGAGGTGAACACCAGCTCGCCCTCCTCGCCGTCGGGCAGCACCTCGCCGGTGAACGGGTCGATCACCTCGGGGTAGAAGTGGTCCTCCCAGACGTGCAGGCCGTCCTTGGTCTCCACGCACTCGCCCGCCACCCCGGGGCCCATCACCTCCGAGAGCCCGTAGATGTCCACGGCGTCGATGTCGAGCCGTTCCTCGATCTCCAGGCGCATCTGCTCGGTCCAAGGCTCGGCGCCGAAGATGCCGGTGCGCAGCGAGGTGGTGCGCGGGTCGATGCCCTGGCGCTCGAACTCGTCGATGAGGGTGAGCATGTACGACGGGGTGACCATGATGATCTCGGGCCGGAAGTCCTGGATGATCTGCACCTGGCGGGCGGTCATCCCGCCGGAGGCCGGGATGACGGTGCAGCCGAGGCGTTCGGCGCCGTAGTGCGCCCCGAGGCCGCCGGTGAACAGGCCGTAGCCGTAGGCGACGTGGACCTTGTCGCCCGGCCTGCCGCCCGCGGCGCGGATCGTGCGGGCCACGACGTCGGACCAGACGTCGAGGTCGTCGTCGGTGTAGCCGACCACGGTCGGCCTGCCGGTGGTGCCGCTGGAGGCGTGCACCCGGCGCACCTGCGACATCGGCACCGCGAACATCCCGAACGGGTAGTTGTCGCGCAGATCGTGCTTGGTGGTGAAGGGCAGGCGGGCCAGATCGTCCAGGCTCTTGCAGTCCTCGGGGCGCAGGCCCGCCTCGTCGAAGCGGCTGCGGTAGTGCTCGACGTTGTCGTAGGCGTGCCGCAGCGTCCGGCGCAGGCGTTCGAGCTGGACGTGGGCCAGCTCGTCGGCCGAGTACCGCTCCGCGGGGTCGAGCTCCGATCGCGCGGGCGCGGCTCCCAGCCGGCGCGGTGTGCGAGACCCCGTCGTCCCCGTCATGGCGTGCTCCCTCGACGTGCTGGTGCGCTCGGCGGCCCGCCCGGTGCCCGCGGTAGCCGCGCGGCCCCGGTTACTGACCGAGTAGTCGGTTATTTATGCAGTGCCGGACCGGGATGTCAATAGGGCGCTCACGTGCGCGGTTCTTGCTCGGTACAGCGGGGGATCCGGCGGCCGCGGAGCTGTCGGACCGGCCCGCTCGCTGCTATCGTTACCGAACGAACGGTCGGTAAAAGAATTCGTGCTGAGGAGGTTGGCTGGATGGCCGCCCTGCGGAGCTTCGTCAACGGTGACTGGCACGTCCCTTCCGAGGATGGGGCGCCACTGCACGACGCGGTGACCGGTGAGGAGGTCGCGCGGATCTCCTCGGCCGGGATCGACATTGCCGGTGCCCTGGAGTACGGGCGTGCCCGCGGGGGCCCGGTGCTGGGAGAGCTGACCTTCCACCAGCGCGCGGCGCTGCTGAAGGTGCTCGCCTCGCACCTGCTCGAACACCGCGAGGAGCTCTACGCCCTGTCGGCGCGCACCGGCGCGACGCTCGGCGACTCCAAGTTCGACATCGACGGCGGCATCGGCGTGCTGTTCGGCTACTCGGGCAAGGGCCGCCGCGAGATGCCCAACGCCAAGGTCTACGTCGACGGCGCGGTGGAACCGCTGGGCAAGGGCGGCACCTTCGTCGGCCAGCACATCTGCACGCCCCTGCGGGGCGTCGCGGTGCAGATCAACGCCTTCAACTTCCCGGTGTGGGGCCCGCTGGAGAAGTTCGCGCCGGCGTTCCTGGCCGGGGTGCCGACCCTGGTCAAGCCCGCCAGCCAGACCGCCTACCTGACCCACCGGCTGGTCGAGCTGATCGTGGAGTCCGGCGTGCTGCCGGAGGGCTCGCTGCAACTGGTCTGCGGCGGGGTGGGCGACCTGCTCGACCACCTCACCGACCAGGACCTGGTGTCCTTCACCGGCTCGGCGGCCACCGGCCAGCGGCTGCGGGCGCACCCGAACGTGGCCGCCCGTTCGGTGCGGTTCAACGTGGAGGCCGACTCGCTGAACTGCTCGGTCCTGGGGCCCGACGCGGCGCCCGGCACCGACGAGTTCGACCTGTTCGTCAAGCAGCTCGTCACCGAGATGACGGTCAAGGCGGGGCAGAAGTGCACCGCGATCCGGCGGGCGCTGGTCCCGGCCGGACGCGTCGACGACGTCGTGCAGGCGGCCTCGGAGCGGCTGTCGAAGGTCGTGGTCGGCAACCCGGCCTCGCCCGAGGTCCGGATGGGCGCGCTGGCCAGCCTCGAACAGCGCGAGGAGGTCCGCCGCTCGCTGAAGGCGCTTCTGGCGGCCGGGACGCTGGTGCACGGCGATCCCGAGCGGGTGGAGGTGGCCGGCGCCGACGCCGAGCGGGGCGCGTTCCTGCCCCCGATGCTGGTGCGTTGCGACGACCCCGACCGCGCCGAGCCGCACGAGGTGGAGGCGTTCGGGCCGGTCAGCACGATCATGCCGTACGACTCCGCCGCGCACGCGGTCGAGCTGGCCCGGCGCGGCCTGGGCAGCCTGGCGGGCTCGGTGGTCAGCGCCGACGCCGACTTCGCCCGCGAGGTCGTCCTGGGTGCGGCCTCCCGCCACGGCAGGCTGCTGGTGCTCAACCGGCACAACGCCCGGGAGTCGACCGGGCACGGCTCCCCGCTGCCCGCCCTGGTCCACGGCGGGCCGGGCCGCGCGGGCGGCGGCGAGGAGATGGGCGGCGTGCGCGGCGTGCTGCACCACATGCAGCGGACCGCGGTCCAGGCCGACCCCGACACGCTGACCGCCGTCACCGGTCAGTGGGTGCCCGGCTCCGGCCGCAGCGTCACCGACGTGCACCCGTTCCGCAAGCACCTGGAGGACCTGCGCGTCGGCGACACCGTGATGGCGGGCCCGCGCGCGGTGACCCTGGAGGACGTCGAGCACTTCGCCGAGTTCACCGGTGACACCTTCTACGCCCACACCGACGAGGAGGCCGCGAAGGCCAACCCGTTCTTCGAGGGCCGGGTCGCCCACGGCTACCTCGTGGTGTCCTTCGCCGCGGGTCTGTTCGTCGAGCCCTCGCCGGGCCCGGTGCTGGCCAACTACGGGCTGGAGAACCTGCGGTTCCTCACGCCGACCTACCCCGGCGACGAGCTGACCGTGACGCTGACCGCCAAGCAGATCACCCCGCGCGTCAACGCCGAGCACGGCGAGGTCCGGTGGGACGCCGACGTGACCAACCAGGTCGGCGAGTCGGTGGCCAAGTACGACGTGCTCACGCTCGTGGCCAAGCGACCCGAGGAGAAGGCATGACCGCGGTGCAGGAGTCCGGCGACGAGGTGCTGCAGGAGCACTTCGACCGCAGGATCGCCCACGACCAGCGCATCGAGCCCCGCGACTGGATGCCCGAGGGCTACCGCAGGACCCTCGTGCGCCAGATCGCCCAGCACGCGCACTCCGAGATCATCGGCATGCAGCCGGAGGGCAACTGGCTGACCCGCGCGCCCAGCCTGCGGCGCAAGGCGATCCTGCTGGCCAAGGTGCAGGACGAGGCCGGGCACGGCCTGTACCTGTACTCGGCGGCCGAGACCCTCGGCGCCGACCGCGCCGAGCTGACCGGCAAGCTGATCAGCAGCAGGCAGAAGTACTCGTCGATCTTCAACTACCCGACGCTGAGCTTCGCCGACATCGGGGTCATCGGCTGGCTGGTCGACGGCGCGGCGATCTGCAACCAGGTGCCGCTGTGCCGCAGCTCCTACGGGCCCTACGCGCGGGCGATGGTGCGCATCTGCAAGGAGGAGTCGTTCCACCAGCGCCAGGGCTACGAGCTGCTGATGACGATGATGCGCGGCACCGCCGAGCAGCGGGAGATGGTGCAGGAGTCGACCGACCGCTGGTGGTGGCCGTCGCTGATGATGTTCGGCCCGCCCGACGGCGACTCGCCGAACACACGGCAGTCGATGGCGTGGGGCATCAAGCGGCACACCAACGACGAGCTGCGGCAGAAGTTCGTCGACATGACGGTGCCGCAGGCCGACGCGCTCGGTGTGACCCTGCCGGACCCGAACCTGCGCTGGAACGCCGAGCGCGGGCACTACGACTTCGGCGAGCCGGACTGGTCGGAGCTCAAGCGGGTCATCGGCGGCAACGGGCCGTGCAACGCGCAACGGCTGGCGCGCCGCCGCCGCGCGCACGAGGAAGGGCAGTGGGTCCGCGACGCGGCCGCGGCGCACGCCGCCAAGCACGCCGCACGACGGGAGGCCGGCGATGAGTGAGGGAAGCGGGGCGCCCCGGTCGTCCTGGCCGCTGTTCGAGGTGTTCGTCCGCGGCAAGCGTGGGCTCAACCACGTGCACGTGGGGTCGCTGCACGCCGCCGACGAGGAGATGGCGCTGCACAACGCGCGCAACCTCTACACGCGGCGCAACGAGGGCGTGAGCATCTGGGTGGTGCGGGCCGACGCGATCACCGCGTCGAGCCCCGACGAGAAGGACCCGTTCTTCGCGCCCAGCGGGGACAAGGTGTACCGCCACCCGACGTTCTACGCCATCCCGGACGAGGTCCCGCACATGTGACCGGCCGGATCGCGGCGAGTCGGACGCTCCGAGGGCGGAGCTGGTTTTCAGACGGGAAGACGTGTCGATGAGCGACGAGAACGCATACCAGGCGCTGACCGAGGCCGAGCCGGACGGCGAGTCGCGGTGGGCCTTCGGCACCGGGTTCGACGACCCGCTGTCCGGTGTGGACACCACGCTGCCGGACGGCGTCGACGGCGCCGCGCTGGGCGAGTACTGCACGATGCTCGGCGACGACGCGCTGGTGCTCTCGCACCGGCTCACCGAGTGGGTGACCAACGCGCCGGAGCTGGAGGACGAGCTGGCGCTGGCCAACATCGCGCTCGACCTGCTCGGCCAGGCCCGACTCCTGCTGTCGCGGGCCGGGCAGGCCGACGGTTCCGGGCGCGGCGAGGACGAGCTGGCCTACTTCCGGGAGGATCGCGCCTACCGCAACGTCCGGCTGGTGGAGGTGCCCAACGGCGACTTCGCCGAGACCCTCGCCCGGCTGCTGGTCTTCTCGACCTGGCGGCTGGCGCTGTTCAGCCGGCTGGCGGACTCCCGCGACCCGGTCGTGGCCGCGATCGCGGCCAAGGGCGTCAAGGAGCTGGCCTACCACCGGGAGTACGCCGCGCGGTGGGTCGTGCGCCTCGGCGACGGCACCGAGCTCTCCCACGAGCGCATGCGGGCGGGGATCGAGGCGGTGTGGCCGTTCGTCGACGAGCTGTTCACCACCCACGACGTCGAGCGGCGCATGACCGAGGCCGGGGCCGGAGTGGACCCGGCGCAGGTGCGCGCGGAGTTCGACGAGGTGCTGGCGCAGGTGCTGCGGACCGCACTGCTGCCGCTGCCGGAGATCGCGCCGCTGTCGGGAGTCAACGGTGCCGCCGGGCGCGACGGCATCCACACCGAGCACCTGGCCTATCTGCTCGCCGAGATGCAGAGCCTGGCACGAGCGCACCCGGAGGCGACGTGGTGACCGGCACCAGCATCGACGCGCGGCGTGCGCTGGAGATCGCGCGCACGGTGCCCGATCCCGAGCTGCCCGTGCTGACGCTGGCCGACCTCGGGGTGCTGCGCGAGGTCGAGACCACCGAGGGCGGCGGGGTCGTCGTCTCGATCACGCCGACCTACTCCGGCTGCCCGGCGATGGCCGAGATGCGCGCCGACCTGCGCAGGCGGTTGCACGACGCCGGGTTCGACGACGTCGAGGTCCGCACCGTCCTGCACCCGGCGTGGACCACCGACTGGATCAGCGAGGAGGGCAGGCGCAAGCTCGCCGAGTACGGCATCGCACCGCCCGGCAGCGCCCCGCGGCACGGGCCCGGACCCGTACCGCTGACGCTGAGCGCACCGGCGCCGCGCGTGCCGTGCCCGCACTGCGGATCGGCCGACACCGAGGAGGTCTCGCGGTTCAGCGCGACGGCCTGCAAGGCGCTGCGGCGGTGCCGCGCGTGTTCCGAACCTTTCGAGCACATCAAGGAGATCTGACGTGCCCCGTTCCGCTCCCGTCGCGGCCGACGCCTCCGACGCCGGTGCGCATCCGGTCACCCAGGCCCCGGTGCGCCGCCGCACGGCCTTCCACACGCTCACGGTCAGCCGGGTGGAGCGGCTGTGCGACGACGCGGTCGCCGTCAGCTTCGACGTGCCCGGTGAGCTCGCGGGCGAGTACGACTTCCGGCCCGGCCAGTCGCTGACGCTGCGGCGCGAGGTCGGCGGACGCGAGGAACGCCGCTCCTACTCCATCTGCGCGCCGCACGGCAGCGCGCCGCGCATCGGCGTGCGCCACGTCCCCGGCGGGCTGTTCTCGTCGTGGCTGGTGCACGAGGTCCAGGCCGGGGACCGGATCGACGTCATGCCGCCCACGGGCGGCTTCACCCCGGACCTCGGCGCCGACGAGCGGCACGTGCTGGTCGCGGCGGGGTCGGGCATCACGCCGGTGCTGTCGATCGCGAGCTCGGTGCTGCGCGAGACCGCAGCGACCGTGACGCTGCTCTACGGCAACCGCCGCAGCGACACGGTGATGTTCGCCGACGAGCTGGCCGACCTGAAGGACACCTACCCGGCCCGGCTGGAGCTGGTCCACGTGCTCTCCCGCGAGCCCCGCGAGTCCGAGCTGTTCACCGGCAGGCTCGACGCCGCGAAGCTGCGCGCGATCCTGGACGCGGTCGTCGAACCGTCCGAAGTGGACCACTGGTGGCTGTGCGGTCCGTACGGGATGGTCCGCGACGCCCAGCAGGTGCTGCGCGAGCGCGGCGTGGCGAACCGGTCGGTCCACCAGGAACTGTTCTTCGTCGACGACGTCCCGCCGGAGCCGGTCCGGCACGAGGAGCCCGCCTTCGAGGGCCCGACCAGCGAGGTCACCGTGGTGCTCGACGGCAGGGCGACGCCGCTGTCGCTGCCCAGGGACGTGCCGGTGCTCGACGCCGCCCAGCGGGTCCGCCCGGACCTGCCGTTCGCCTGCAAGGGCGGCGTGTGCGGGACGTGCCGGGCGAGGGTCACCGACGGCGAGGTCCGCATGCGGCGCAACTTCGCCCTGGAGGAGTCCGAGGTCGAGCAGGGATTCGTCCTGACCTGCCAGTCGCTGCCGGTAACCGACACCGTCACGGTGGACTTCGACTCCTAGGCGACGCTGGGGATCACTGATCCGGCGTGATGCGGGGGCGAGACCTTCAAGGGTTCGAGGGTTCGCCCAGCGTGGCCTTCCGGACTTGGCGCGGAAGGACCAACGCGGTGAGGGCGATTGCTACCAGACCAAGGCTGCCGACAGCGGCCGCGGTCATCGTCACATCCAGGCCGATTTCCAACGCCGCAGGCGTCGGTTGGAACGCCTCCTCATAGTCATATGCCACCCGCCACAGGATCCAGTACCCCACGAAGCCGGCTGCCACGACGAACGTCAGCGCCACACCGAGCCGCACTGCCCACCGACGGCGCGGGCGAACGCCCAGCACCACTATGGCTGCAGGCGCGATCACAACAGCACCGACGGGCCCGAGCAGGAACACGACTTCGGCGAAACTCATGCCGCGTGAGGTTACCCCTGTGGGCGAGTGCCCAGGCAACAAATCATCGGGATGGACTTGAGAACTGCTCGTCCAGGCAACCGGCACCGCCACACGAGCAAGTTCGCCTCGCGCATCACAGCGGGGTGGGCGAGTCCTCCATGTCGGCCATGAGGTCGCCGTGGCGGTCCAGCCGCCGCAGCACGTCGTCGCTGGTGAAGACCAGCTCGTCCGGTTTGGTGCAGCCGCGGACCTCGTCCCAGGTGACCGGTGTGGACACCGTCGGCCTGGCCCGTGCGCGCAGCGAGTACGGGGCGACGGTGGTCTTGGCGGTGTTGTTCTGGCTCCAGTCGATGAACACCTTGCCCTCGCGCTCGGCCTTGGCCATCTTCGCCACGACCGACTCCGGGTGTTCGGCCTGCATGTGCTGGGCGATCTCCTTGGCGTACTCCGAGGTGCGCTTCGGCGAGTCCACGCGCACCGGGCAGTAGAGCTGGAGTCCCTTGGAGCCGCTGGTCTTGGGGTAGGGGCGCAGCCCCTCCGCGCGCAGGACGTCGTGCAGCAGCTCGGCCACCCGGCAGCAGTCCACGATGGTGGCGGGTTCGCCGGGGTCGAGGTCGAACACCAGGATGTCGGGCGGGTTTCGGGTCCCGTCGGCGTCGACCTTCCACTGCAGCACGTGCAGCTCCAGCGCGGCCAGGTTCGCCGTCCACACCAGCGTCGGCAGGTCGTTGACCACCACGTGGTGGTTGAGCGCGCGCCCGGTGCCCTCGGCGCCGCTGATCAGGGCGACGGTGGGCAGCCAGTCGGGCGCGTGGCGGCCGACGTTCTTCTCGTAGAAGGAGAACCCGCCCACGCCGTCCGGGAACCGGATCAGCGTGGCGGCGCGGTCGCGCAGGTGCGGCAGCATCGCGGGCGCGACCCGCTGGTAGTAGTCGACCACGTCGCGCTTGGTGAACCCGGTCACGGGGTAGAGGACCTTGTCCAGATTGGACAGCTTGAGCCGGCGGCCCGACACCTCGACGGTGACGTCGCTGCCCGCCATCGCCGCCTCCTGCCCGCTCATGACGCCCTGCGGCGGCGCCTGCCGCCCGAAGCCGAGCCCTGCGACTCGGCGACCGCGGCCTCCAGGTCGGCGCGCTTCATCTTGGAGCGGCCCTTGATGCCGAGCTCCTTGGCCTTCTTGTCGAGCTCGGCCTTGCTCAGCGCGGAGACGTCCTGCTCCTCGTCGCGCTGGCGGGGAACCTGGCCGCCCCGCCCGCGGCGGGCCTGGTCGACGCTGCGGCGCAGGGCCTCGGTCAGGTCGATGACGTCGCTGGGCTCGGCGGGCGCCTCCTCGACCTCCGGGGCGCGGCCCTCGGCCTTGTCCTCCAGCAGCTTCTCCACCCGCGCGGTGTAGGTGTCCTCGTACTGCTCGGGCTCCCAGTCCCCGCTCATCGACTCGATGATCATGGTGGCCATCTGGATCTCCTTGTCGCTGGGCTTGGCCACCGAGGACGCGTCGCCGACCAGCTCGCCGGGGTCGCGGATCTCGTCGGCGAAGAACATCGTGTTCAGCGCCAGCACCGAGTCCTCGGCGCGCACCGCGGTCAGGTACTCCCGGCCGCGCATGACGAAGGTGGCGATGCCGACCTGGTTGGTCTCGTCCATCGCCCGCCGCAGCAGGTTGTAGGGGCGGAAGTGCTCCTTGCTGCCGGGCGCGAGCCAGTAGGTCTTCTGGAAGTACACCGGGTCGATCGCGTTGAGGTCGACGAAGGTGTTGATGTCGATGGTGCGGGAGAGCTTGGGTGCGATCTCGTCCAGCTCGGACGGTTCGACGGCGACCAGCACGCCGCCGACCTCCCGGCCCTTGACGATGTCGTTGTAGCCCACCTCGTCACCGGTGCGTTCGTTTACCCGCTTCATCCGCACCCGGTCGGTGGTCCCGCGCTCGTACTGGTGGAACTGGATCGAGTGGTCCTCGGTCGCGGCGTAGAGCCCGACCGGGATGGTCACCAGGCCGAAGTTGATCGAACCGGTCCAGATCTTTCGCGGCATGGCGCGCCTCCCTTGCCATCGCGCTTCAACCATGCGGCCCGCCGCGCAAGATCGCAGCACCAGCCACCGTCGCGGTCGGTACCTCGAAATGCCCGGTCAGCGGGTGCGCGAAACGACCTGGTGGGTGCCGTCGGGCAGTCGCCTCGTGCGCCCGCGGCGGGCGAGGAACTCCAGCAGCACGACCGCGACCCGCCGGGTGGTGCCCAGCGCGCGGCGAGCCTGGCTGACGGTGAACGGCGCGGGCAGTTCGGACAGCAGGTCGACGGCGTGGTCGTCGGCACCCGGCAGCAGCACGATTCCCGGCGCGATCCGCAGCAGTTCGCCCGCGCGTTCGGCCGCGGCGAGCTCCTTCTCGCCCACGCCCAGCTCGGTGAGCTCGTCGGCTGTCGGCGCTTCGAACGGGCGGGCGGTGAGCTTGTCGCGGACGGTGGCCAGCGCCCGGCGCAGCGGCTCCGGCAGCGGGGCCGGGCCCAGCCGGAGCCGGCCGCCGTCCAGGGAGATACCGGAGGCCGCGGGTGCGGCCAGCACGACGGGCAGCAGGTCCGGGTCGGGAAGGTCGAGCGCGCGCCGGGCCATCTCGGCCGGGACGCCGTCCTCCAGCGGGTGCTCGCGCCGGTGGCGGTCGAGCAGGCCGGTCAGCTCGGCGGCCAGCTGGTCGCGGTGGGCGGGGTCGATCAGCCAGTCGCCTCCGGCGGGCGGGACGGCGCCCATCGCGCGCAGCTCGTCGGCGCGGACCACGCGGCGCCTGCGCAGCTCGGCCGCGCCGTCGGGGCGGCCGTCCATCGTGGCCAGCTCCAGCGCCCGCCGCTGCGCGGCTCCGCGCCGGTCGAGCGCGGGCGGCCGGACGTCCAGGACGAGCGCGCCCGCGCGTGCCTGCCGCCCACCGGACTCGCGCAGGAGCGCGCGGTCGCCGATGCGCAGCGGCAGCGGCGCGCGCAGCGCGAGGCGCGCGGTGTCGACGTCGAGCGGGCGGACACGGACCGGCACCGAGGCCGAACCGATGTGCAGCGCTAGCTCGCGCGGCAGCTCCTTGGCGACCGATCCGCTCAGCCGGACGTCGACCAGATCGGTGTCCAGCCAGCGGCCGGGTGAGAGCAGCACGTCGCCCCGGCCGATGTCGTCGGCCTCCACGCCGCGCAGGTTCACCGCCACGCGGGACACCGCGCGCGCCTCCTGCACCGGGGAGCCCAGCGCCTGCATGCCCCGGATCGCCACCCCACGTCCCGACGACCCGAGCCGCAGCCGCATGCCGGTGCGCAGCGTGCCCGCGGCCAGCGTGGCGGTGACGACCGTGCCCGCGCCCCGGATCGTGAAAGCGCGGTCGACCCACAGCCGGACGTCGGCGTCGGGGTCAGGCGCGGGCAGGCGGTGCAGCAACTCGTCGAGCGCGCCGCGCAGGTCGTCGAGCCCCGCGCCGGTCGCGCCGCTGACCCGCACGACCGGGCTGTGCGCCAGCGAGCTCTGGTCCAGCCGGTCCCGCGCCTCGGCGATCGCCGGCTCCGGGTCGGCGAGGTCGCAGCGGGTCACCGCCAGCAGGCCGTGGCGCACCCCGAGCGCGTCGAGGGCCTCGAGGTGCTCGGTCGACTGGGGCATCCAGCCCTCGTCGGCGGCCACGACGAACAGCACCGCGGGCACCGGCCCGATCCCGGCGAGCATGTTCGGCACGAAGCGGTGGTGCCCGGGCACGTCGACGAAGGCGACGGTGCAGCCGTCGGCCAGCGTGGTCCAGGCGAAGCCCAGGTCGATGGTCAGACCGCGGCGCCGTTCCTCCGACCAGCGGTCGGGCTCCATCCCGGTCAGTGCCCTGACCAGGGTCGACTTGCCGTGGTCGACGTGTCCGGCGGTGGCGACGACGTGCATCACAGCGCCGCCTCCCGCACCGCGCGGACGAGCACCTCGTCGTGTTCGGGGTCCAGGGCGGCCAGGTCGAGCAGGCAGTGGCCGCGTTCGAGCCGGGCCAGCACCGGCGGGTGCCCGGCGCGCAGCCGCTCGGCGAACAAGCGCGGTAGCCGCACCGCGGCGCTCGCCAGCTCCACGCCCGGCGCGCCACCCCCGCCCACGGTCGCCGACGAGTGCTGCACGTGGGCGTCGACGCCCGCCTCGTTGAGCGCCGCGGCGATCTTCTCCGCGCGGCCCAGCAGGCTCGCCCGGTCCCGGCGCAGCGCGTTCTCGACGGGCGTGTCGGGTCCGCGCAGCGTGGCCTCCAGCGCGGCGAGCGTGAGCTTGCCGACCCGCAGGGCGCGGGCGAGCGGGTGCCGGGCGAGCCTGCGCACGAGCTCGGCGCGGCCGAGGACGATGCCGGCCTGCGGCCCGCCCAGCAGCTTGTCGCCGCTGGCGATCACCAGGTCGGCGCCCGCGGCGAGCGTGGTCGCCGCGTCGGGTTCGCCGGGCAGCGCGGGGTGCGGTCGCAGCAGCCCGGAGCCGATGTCGACGACCAGCGGTACGTCCAGGCCGCTCAGCTCGGCCACCGGGACCGAGGAGGTGAAACCGCTGATCACGAAGTTGGACGGGTGGACTTTGAGGACGAACCCGGTCTCCGGTCCGACGGCGTCGAGGTAGTCGGCGCGGTGGACCCGGTTGGTGGCGCCGACCTCGCGCAGCCGGGCGCCGGTGGAGGTGAGCAGTTCGGGGATGCGGAACCCGTCGCCGATCTCGACCAGTTCGCCGCGCGCCAGCACGATCTCCCGGTCCCGCGCCAGCGCGGTCGCCGCCAGGGCCAGGGCGGCGGCTCCGTTGTTGACCACGTGCGCGGCCTCGGCGCCCGGCACGGCCTCCAGCAGCGCCGCCAGAGCCGACTCGCCGCGCTTGCCGCGCGCGCCGGTCGTCAGGTCGAGCTCGACGTTCGTGGTGCCCGCGGCCTCGCGCACCGCGTCGATCGCCGCCTGCGACAGCGGTGCCCGGCCGAGGTTGGTGTGCAGCACGACGCCGGTCGCGTTGAGCACCGGCCGGATGCCCGAGGCCGACTCCGGCAGCGCCTCCAGCGTCGCGGCGAGCACCTGCTCGGGCTCGATCTCCCCGGCACGCGCTCTTCGCTGGGCGTCGTGCACCGCCCGCTTGACCAGATCGCGGCCGAGGCGGGAGGCGGCCGCCGCCACCGGCGCGGCGCCGAGGACGTCGTCGGTGGCCGGTACGCGCCTGCGCGGGTCACCCATGCGCCGCACTATATGTGCTCCGGCGGTAGCGGGCACGAAGATCAACGCCACATTGGACCAACGCATATTGTTACAACAGACATTGACAACGTTGGTACTGTCCCAGGCATGTCCAGCAGCCCTGTTCCCGACCCGGCGCAGTACGCCCGGTTCCGGGAACTCCAGCAGCTCGCGTACTCGGCGGCCGAGGCCGTCGCGCGCGGACTCGAGCCCGGCGTCACCGAACGGGAGGCGGCCGCGCGGCTGCGGCACCACCTCGTGGAGCGCGGGGTGCAGGACTGGTTCCACACCCCGTTCGCCTGGTTCGGCGACCGCACCGCCTTCCGCGGGTTCAAGGTGCCGCTGCAGTTCTTCCCGACCCGCAGGCGGCTCGAGGAGGGCATGCCGTTCATCCTGGACTGCGCACCGGTGCGCGACGGCTACGTCGCCGACATCGGCTACTCGGGATGCCTCGGCGCCAACCGGATCCACGACAAGCTGATGGACGACCTCGCCGCCTACCGCGAGCTGATCGTCGAGCAGGTTCGGGCCGGGCGCAGGCTCAGCGACATCTACCGCGCCGTGGACGCGCTGATCAGCGAGCAGGGCTACGACAACCGGCACCGGGTCTACCCGGGGCGGGTGATCGCCCACCAGGTCGGCATGGTCCGCTCCCGGCTGCCGAGGTTCGTCGCGGCGGGCTTCGGCGTCCGGGCGCTGCAGACGCTCGCGCAGGACCTCCTCGTCGAGCGCATGCACCACCGCTCACCGCTGTGGGCGGACGGCAGGATCTCCCGGCACCCGGCGACGCCGGGCATGTGGGCGGTCGAGCCGCACATCGGATTCCGCGGCGTGGGAGTCAAGTTCGAGGAGATCCTCGTGGTCGAGCAGGACGGTGACGCGTTCTGGCTCGACGACGACCTCCCGCACGTGCGCCGCAGGCAGGACAGGAAGGTGACGCGATGACGCGCCGAGTGGTGACCACCGGCGACGGGCTCTCCCTCGCGGTCTGGGAGCACGGCGACCCGGACCGGCCGACCGTGGTCGCGGTGCACGGCTACCCCGACGACCACTCGGTGTGGGACGGCGTCGTTCGCGTGCTCGCCGAGCACTACCACGTCGTCACCTACGACGTCCGCGGCGCGGGGGAGTCGGACAAGCCCCGTGAGCGGGCGGCCTACCGGCTCGACCGGCTCGTCGGCGACCTCGCCGCGGTGCTCGACGCGGTGAGCCCGGACCGGCCCGCGCACCTGCTCGCCCACGACTGGGGCTCGATCCAGGCCTGGCAGGCGGTCACCGAGGAGCAGCTCCGGGCGCGCATCGCCTCGTTCACCTCCATCTCCGGGCCGTGCCTGGACCACGCCGGGGCGTGGATGCGCGGGCAGTGGCGCAGGCCGACGCCCCGCAACCTGCGCCAGTTGCTCACTCAGCTGGCCTTCTCCGGCTACATCGGTTTCTTCCAGCTGCCGGTCCTGCCGGAGCTGGCCTGGTACAGCGGCGCGATGTCGCGGCTGCTGTCCACTGTGGAGAAGATGGACCCGGTGGCGGACGGGACCCCGCCGCGGCCGCGGATCGCCGACGGCGTGCGCGGGCTGGAGCTGTACCGGGCGAACATGATGCCTCGCCTGTCCGCTCCCCGCGTCCGGCGCACCAGCGTGCCGGTCCAGGTCCTGGCGCCGACCGGCGACCCGTTCGTGAGCACTCCGCTGCAGGCCGCCGCGGCGCGCTGGGTGCCGGAGATGCGGCTCCGGCGGCTGCCCGGAGGGCACTGGCTGCCCCGCACCCGGCCCGAGCTGATCGCCCGGTGCGCCGCCGAGCTGGTCGAGAACGTGGAGTCCGGCGCCGAACCGAGGTCGCTGCGGCAGGCCCGGGTGGGTTCGGGCCGGTTCGCCGACCGGCTGGTCGTGATCACCGGCGCGGGCAGCGGCATCGGGCGCGCGACCGCGCTGGAGCTGGCCGAGCGGGGCGCCGAGATCGTCGCCGCCGACGTCGACGAGAAGGCCGCCGCGCGCACGGCCGAGCTGGCGGCGCTGCTCGGCCCCGGTGCGACGCCGTACCAGGTCGACGTCTCCGACGGCGAGGCGATGCAACGCTTCGCCGAGGACGTCCGCACCCGGCTCGGCGTGCCCGACATCGTCGTCAACAACGCCGGGATCGGGATGGCCGGCGCCTTCGCCGACACCACGACCGAGGACTGGGAACGGGTCATCGACGTCAACCTGTGGGGCGTCATCCACGGCTGCCGCCTGTTCGCGCGGCAGATGACCGAGCGCGGCGAAGGAGGCCGGATCGTCAACATCGCCTCCGCCGCGGCGTACCTGCCCTCGCGCACGCTGCCCGCCTACTCCACGACCAAGGCCGCGGTGCTGGCGCTGAGCCAGTGCCTGCGCGCCGAGCTGGCATCCGCGGGCATCGGAATCACGGCGGTCTGCCCGGGGCTGGTCAACACCGGCATCACGTCGACGACCAGGTTCGTCGGCACCGGCGAGGAGGAGCAGGGCAGGCGCAGGCTGGCCGCGACCGCGCTGTACCGGCGGCGCGGCTTCACCCCGGAGCGGGCCGCGGCGGGCATCGTCCGCGCCATCGAACGGGACGCCGCCGTCGCGCCGATCACCGCCGAGGCCCGCGCCGGCCTGGTGCTGTCACGGCTGACACCCGGTCTGCTGCGCGCCGCAGCGCGCATCGAGGCGAACCCGAGGTAAGGGAGGAACAGCGATGTCCGATCAGGACCGGCACCTCGACCCCGGTGAGCCGGACCGGGTCGCGCTGCACGCCCGCGACGTCGATTTCGACTGGGCGGACCTGCCGATGCACTGGATCCCCGGCGAGCCCTTCGCCACCCACATGATCAACGTGCTGCACCTGCTGCTGCCCGAGGGCGAGCGGTGGTTCGTCGAGGTGTTCAAGCAGGCGCTGCCGCTCATCAGGGACGAGCACCTGCTGGAGGACGTGCGGGGCTTCATCGGCCAGGAGGCCGTGCACGCCGAGTCCCACCAGGGCGTCATCGACCACTTCGACGCCCACGGCCTGGACACCACCCGCTACGTCGAGCAGGTCACCTGGATGTTCCGCAAGGTGCTCGGCGACCGCCCGTACGAGGGGGAGCGGCGGGAGGAGTGGCTGGTCGAGCGGCTGGCGCTGGTCGCGGCCATCGAGC
The DNA here is from genome assembly GCF_000062885.1 of Saccharopolyspora erythraea NRRL 2338. Classification (NCBI taxonomy): domain Bacteria; kingdom Bacillati; phylum Actinomycetota; class Actinomycetes; order Pseudonocardiales; family Pseudonocardiaceae; genus Saccharopolyspora; species Saccharopolyspora erythraea. The sequence goes on from NC_009142.1 coordinate 3,916,926, forward strand.
ACTTCACCGCCTTCCTCGGGCAGTGGATCCTCGACGCCGACGCGCTCGACGAGGCCGGCGCCGACCCGACGATGCTGGACCTGCTGCGCTGGCACGGAGCGGAGGAGGTCGAGCACCGGTCGGTGGCCTACGACCTCTACATGCACGTGGACGGCCGGTACGGGCGCCGGGCGCGGGCGATGGTGATCGCCGGGTTCGCGCTGTTCGTGCTGTGGACGCGGGGAGTGCGGTACCTGATGCGCCACGACCCGGTGCTGCGCGGTTCGCGCAAGGCGCGCTGGCGCGACCTGATCCGCTCCGGCCGGCTGGGCATCACGCCGTCGCTGTGGCAGCTTCTGCGTGCGTTCCCGGCGTTCTTCCGCCGCTCCTACCACCCCTCGCAGCACGGGTCGACCAGCCAGGCGATCGCCTACCTGGCCAAGTCGCCCGCGGCCCAGGCCGCCGAGCACTGATGGACGCCACGTTCGGCGGCGAGGTCCCGCCGCACCTGCACACCGGGCGCGGCGCGGACCCGTTCCTGCGGTTCCTCGCCCGCGCCTCGGCGGGACTGGAATGGCTCAACCGGCGCGGTTCGCGGCGCAGGCCGCCGGTGGTGGCCGTCGACCGGGATCTGCGCGTGGTCGTCGACCGGGTCCGCGCCGAGGCCGAGGAGGTGGTCAGCCTCCGGCTCCGGGCGGCCGACGGCTCGGCGCTTCCCGCATGGCAGCCGGGCGCGCACCTCGACGTCGTGCTGCCGTCGGGCCGGATCCGCCAGTACTCGCTGTGCGGCAGCACCGCCGACCGCCACCACTACCGCGTCGCCGTCCGGCGGATCGCAGACGGCGGCGGTGGGTCCCGCGAGGTCCACGACGAACTGGGGGAGGGCAGCGCGCTGGTGGTCCGCGGGCCGCGCAACGCCTTCCCCTTCGTCACCGCCGCGCGCTACCTGTTCGTGGCCGGCGGCATCGGGATCACCCCGATCCTGCCGATGGTGCGCACCGCCGCGGCTCGCGGCGCCGACTGGCGGCTTGTCTACACCGGACGGTCGCGGGACTCGATGCCCTTCCTGGACGAGCTCGCCGCGCTCGACCCCGCGCGGGTGTGGATCCGCCCCGACCGCGAGTACGGCGTGCCCGCCTCCGGCAGCGAGTTGCTGGAGCACGCCCCCTCCGACCCGGCGATCTACTGCTGCGGGCCTACACCCATGATCACCGGGGTGCGGATCGACGCCCGGCGCACCGGGCAGTGCGCGGTGCACTGGGAGCGGTTCTCGGCTCCACCGGTCGTCGACGGCAGGCCGTTCCAGGTGGAGCTGGCAACCGACGGCCGGGTCCTGGACGTGCCCGCCGACCGCTCGGCCCTCGACGTGATCCGCGAGCTCCGCCCGCAGGTCGCCTATTCCTGCCGTCAGGGATTCTGCGGCACCTGCCGGGTCGAGGTCGTCTCCGGCGCGGTCGAGCACCGCGACCACGTGCTGACCGACGACGAGCGCGGCGGGCACATGATGATCTGCGTGTCCCGAGCCCGCGGCGACCGCCTGGTGGTGGACCTGTAGTTCGCGGCCGGGCCCGAGCCTCAGCCGCGCTCCTGCCTGCGCCGGCGGTAGGACCGCGTCTTCATCCGGTTCCCGCAGCCGCTGCTCGCGCACCAGCGCCCGTTGCGGGGCTTGGAGTGGTCGTAGAAGACGTTCCGGCAGTTGTCGGCCGCGCACATCTTGATCCGGGCCCACGTCCCGTCGATGCTCGCGCGGACGGCGTCGGCGAGCAGCCGGGCGAGTGCGCCGCGCACGCCGTCCTGGACGGGCCGCAGGCCAACGCCGCCGTCGTCGCCGACCACGGCGCGCAGCGGGAGCTCCCGGCCGAGTTCTGCCATCGCGTCTTCGGGCGGGCTTTCGCGGGTCCGGTTGGCGTCCGCGCAGTCCCGCAGCACCTCGCGCAGCCGCAGCGCGATCCGGAAGTCGGTCGCGTCGGCGTTCGTGCCGGGCGGCACCAGGTCGCGAGCGGAGAGCCAGCCGGCCAGTTCGGCGGGTGAGGTCAGCTCGTCGTACGGGGTCAGCCCGCCGAAGGTGCGCTCGTCGAGCGTGTTGAGGAAGTCGAAGAGCACCACCCGCGCCTCTGGCACCTGGTGGTGCTCGGACCAGCGGATTCCGTGTCCGGGCGGCATGGGCGACCTCCTTCCGCGATGCTAGCTGACACCAGCATACGCGGTTTGCTAGTGTCGCAATTATTCGATCAGAGCCGGCCTCGCGCCGCGCCTGCTACGCCGCCCCGGCGCGGGTCGTTCGCGGCGGGCGCGCTGGTGGTCGTGCTCCTCGGCTGCGGGCCGGGAGAGCGGTCCCGCCTGCGGCCCTCCTCGTCCCGGCAGGTCGCGCCGGGAGCAGCGAAGTGCGAGAACGACAACGAAGAAGGGAAGTCCGATGTCGACCGAACGTGGGCGCACCGTGGCGGTGCTGGGCACCGGCATCATCGGCGCCGCCGTTGCGCGCAACCTCGCCCGGGCCTCGTTCGACGTGCGGGTCTGGAACCGCACGCGCTCGAAGGCCGAACCGCTGACCGACGCGGGTGCGGTCGTCGCGGCCACCCCGGCGGATGCCGTCCGGGGAGCGGAAATCGTGCTGACCGCGCTCAACGACGGACCTCGGGTGCTGGAGGCGGTCGAGGCCGCCGCGCCCGGCCTGGCCGAGGGCACCGTCTGGGCTCAGCTCAGCACCGTCGGCGTCGACGCGGTGGGGCCGCTGGCGGCGTTCGCCGAGAAGCACGGCCTGGTCTTCGTCGACTCGCCGGTCGTGGGAACCCGCCAGCCGGCCGAGCAGGGCCAGTTGGTGGTGATGGCCTCGGGGCCGGAGCCGGTGCGCGAGGCTTTGCGTCCGGTGTTCGAGGTGATCGGCAAGCGCACGCTGTGGGTCTCCGACGACGGTGCGGGCGGGGCGAGCTCCCGGCTCAAGCTCGCGCTGATGAGCTGGGCGTTCGCGCTGACCCACGGCACCGCGGAGTCGCTGGCCATCGCCGAGGGCCTGGGCGTCGATCCCCGACAGGTCCTCGACGTGATCGCGGGTGGTCCTATGGACAACGCCTACCTGCAGCTCAAGGGTGCGGCGATCCTCGGCGAGGACTACACGCCGAGCTTCACCGTCGACAACGCCGAGAAGGACTCGCGGCTGATCGTGGAAGCCGCCGAGCAGGCCGGTGTCCGGGCCGACCTGGTGGAGGCGGGCCTGCGGCGCTACCGCAGGGCGGCCGAGGCCGGGCACGGCGGCAAGGACATGGCCGCCAGCTACCTGGCGAGCTTCGGATGACCGGCGGGCCGGCGGGATCACCCTGCGATCCCGCCGGCCCGCGGAGCTGGCGGAGGCGGACGGGAATCGAACCCGCCTGACCGAGATGCCCGGCCACGTCGGTTTTGAAGACCGCGGGGTCCACCAGGAGCCCTTACGCCTCCGCCGCCGAGCATATGAGCTGCCGCGCCGCCGCGTCGGAGCGGGCCTTCCACAGAGGCCGGACGCCGCCGGAAATCCGCTCAGGAGACGTGATCATTTGTCGTAGGCTCGTGCTGGGAGAAGAGGGGGCACCTGGTGCACACCGATCAATTCGTCGAGATCAACTCCGAAGCCGAGATGCGCGAGCTCGTCGGCCCGCCGTTGCGGCGGGCGGTGGACAAGACCCGGCCCGCGCTGCACGAGCTGGACCGCCAGTGGCTGGCGGAGTCGCCGTTCTGCCTGATCGCGACCTCCGGGGCGGACGGCTCGTGCGACGTCTCGCCCAAGGGCGACCCGGCCGGTTTCACCGTGGTGCTCGACGACCGCACTATCGCCATCCCCGACCGCAAGGGCAACCGCCGCGTCGACGGGTTCCGCAACGTGCTGGCCAACCCGCACGTCGGGCTCATCTACCTGCTGCCGGGCCGCGGTGACACGCTGCGCGTCAACGGCAGGGCGAGGCTCCTGCGCGACGCGCCGTTCTTCGACCGGATGGCGGTCGAGGGAGTCCGCCCGTCGCTGGCGCTGCTGGTGGAGATCGACGAGGTGTTCCACCACTGCTCCAAGGCGTTCCTGCGCTCCGGCCTGTGGAAGCAGGAGACCTGGAACGGCGAGTCCGTGCCGTCCCGCGCCCGGATCGCCAAGGCGCTGGAGACACCGGACCTCTCGCTGGAGGAACTCGAGCGCTACTACGGCCCGGACTACGCCAGGAACCTGTACTGAGCGATCAGCGATGCGCCGTGGGCCCGCGGCGAATAGCGTCGGGGCATGGACCTCGAAGCTGCGACCACGCACCGGCTCACGCAGTACGCGCACGGCGGCGGCTGCGCCTGCAAGATCCCGCCGGGCGAGCTCGAAGCCATGGTCTCGGGCCTGGCCGAGCCGCACCCGGAGCTGCTGGTCGGACTGGACGGCGGTGACGACGCCGCGGCCGTGCGTATCGGCGTGGACGGGGCCGTGCTGAGCACGGCGGACTTCTTCACCCCCGTCGTCGACGACGCCTACGACTGGGGGCGGATCGCCGCGGCCAACGCGCTCTCCGACATCTACGCCATGGGAGGGCGTCCGGTCCTGGCGATCAACCTGCTCTGCTGGCCCAGGGACGTGCTGCCGGTCGAGCTGGCGCGTGAGGTGCTGCGCGGCGGCGCCGACGTCGCCCGGGCGGCGGGCTGCCCGGTCGCGGGCGGGCACAGCGTCGACGACCCCGAACCCAAGTACGGCATGGCGGTGACCGGACTGTGCGATCCGGACGCGCTGCTGCGCAACGACGCCGGGCGCCCGGGGCTGCCGCTGTCGCTGACCAAGCCGCTGGGGATCGGTGTGCTCAACACGCGGCACAAGGCGACGGGTGAGGTCTTCCCGCAGGCGGTCGAGGCGATGACGACGCTCAACGCGAAGGCCGCCGCCGACGCGGTGGCGGCCGGGGTGCGCTGTGCGACCGACGTGACCGGCTTCGGGCTGCTCGGCCACCTGTTCAAGCTGGCCAGGGCCAGCGGGGTGTCGGCGGTGGTCGACGCCGCGGCCGTGCCGTACCTGCCCGGTGCGCGCGGGGCGCTGCGCGACGGCTACGTCAGCGGCGGCACCAAGCGCAACCTTGACTGGGTGCGCCCGCACACCGACCTGTCGGCGGTCGACGAGGACGAGGCGCTGCTGCTGGCCGACGCGCAGACCTCGGGAGGTCTGCTGGTCGCCGGTGAGGTCCCGGGTGCTCCGGTCGTCGGCGAGCTGGTGCCGCGCGGCGGGCACGTCGTCACGATTCGCTGAGCGGCGCCCGACCTGCGATCACGGAATCCGTCCCCTCCTCGCGTTGCGAGCGGTGGGAGGTGGTGGTCTCCTGGAGATCAAGCGGTTCGAGGAGTGGTACATGGCCGAGTGGCTGCGGTGGCCGGTGATCCGCCAGCTGACCGGGTCCGACCCGCTGGGTCGCGGCTCGGCGGCGCGGTCGCGGCGCACCGATGCCCTGCGTTCCCGGACCGAGGACGCCGACGGGGTCGTGCGCTCGGTCTGCCCGTACTGCGCGGTCGGCTGCGGCCAGCGCGTCTTCGTCCGCGACGGCGAAGTCACCCAGATCGAGGGTGATCCCGACTCGCCCATCAGCCGCGGCAGGCTCTGCCCGAAGGGCTCGGCGAGCCGCGAGCTGGTCACCTCGCCGTCCCGGCAGACCAGGGTGCGCTACCGCAGGCCGCACGGCACCGAGTGGGAGGACCTCGACCTCGACACGGCGATGGACATGATCGCCGACCGGGTCCTTGCGACCCGCGACCAGACCTGGCAGGACACCGACGGCAACGGCAGGCGCCTGCGCCGCACGATGGGCATCGCGAGCCTCGGAGGAGCGACCCTCGACAACGAGGAGAACTACCTCATGAAGAAGCTCTACACCGCCCTGGGCGCGCTGCAGGTCGAGAACCAGGCCCGCATTTGACACTCCTCCACGGTTCCCGGTCTGGGGACCTCCTTCGGGCGCGGCGGCGCCACCACCTTCCAGCAGGACCTCGCCAACGCCGACTGCATCGTCATCCAGGGGTCCAACATGGCCGAGGCGCACCCGGTCGGCTTCCAGTGGGTGATGGAGGCCAAGCGGCGCGGCGCCAGGATCATCCACGTGGACCCGAGGTTCACCCGGACCTCGGCCATGGCGCACCAGTTCGTGCCGCTGCGCGCGGGTAGCGACATCGCGTTCCTCGGCGCGCTGATCAACCACGTGCTGACCAACGACGCCTACTTCCACGACTACGTCGTCGCCTACACCAACGCCGCGATGATCGTCTCGGAGGAGTTCGAGGACACCGAGGATCTCGACGGGGTGTTCTCCGGCTTCGACGCCGAGGCCGGCAGCTACGACATCCAGACCTGGCAGTACGAGGGCAGCGACGCGATGTCGGCGGTCGGCGGGCACGGGCCCGAGCGGGAGCCGTCGAAGAGCCACTCGCGGGAGCGGGAGGCCAGCCGCCCCGAGCGCACCGGATCGGGCGGGCCGGTCTACCACGGGCAGCCCGAGACGGACCCGACGTTGCGGCACCCGCGGTGCGTCTTCCAGATTCTCAAGCGCCACTACGCCCGCTACACGCCGGAGATGGTCGAGGAGGTCTGCGGGGTCCCGCGCGAGCAGTTCCTCGCGGTGGCCGAGACGATCGTGGCCAACTCCGGGCGCGAACGCACGACCGCCTTCGCCTACGCGGTCGGCTGGACCCACCACACGGTCGGGGTCCAGTACATCCGGGCGGCGTCGATCCTGCAGCTCCTGCTGGGCAACATCGGCAGGCCCGGCGGCGGCATCCTCGCGCTGCGCGGGCACGCCAGCATCCAGGGCTCCACCGACATCCCGACGCTGTTCAACCTGCTGCCCGGCTACATCCCGATGCCGCACGCCCACACCGACACCGACCTGGACGCCTTCGTGGCCCAGGACGAGTACGCCAGCGGGTACTGGGGCAACATGCGCTCCTACATCGTCAGCCTGCTCAAGGCGTGGTGGGGCGAGCACGCCACGGAGGACAACGACTTCTGCTTCGACCGGCTGCCGCGCCTGACCGGCGACCACGGCTCCTTCCAGACCGTGATCGACCAGATCGAGGGCAAGGTCAAGGGCTACTTCGTCATCGGCGAGAACCCCGCGGTGGGCACCGCCAACGCGCGCCAGCAGCGGCTGGGGCTGGCCAACCTGGACTGGCTCGTGGTGCGCGACCTGAACATGATCGAGACCGCCACCTTCTGGAAGGACGGCCCGGAGATCGAGAACGGCGAGACGGCTCCGGAGGACATCGGCACCGAGGTGTTCTTCCTGCCCGCCGCCGCCCACACCGAGAAGGACGGCACGTTCACCAACACCCAGCGGCTGCTGCAGTGGCACCACAAGGCGGTGGAGCCCAAGGAGGATCAGCGCAGCGACCTGTGGTTCTACTACCACCTCGGCCGCAAGCTCCGCGAGAAGCTGCGCACCGCCGAACGCACCACCGAGCTGCGCGAACGCGACCGGGCGCTGCTGGAGCTGACCTGGGACTACCCGACCGAGGGCGAGCTCGACGAGCCGAGCGCGGCGGCGGTGCTGCGCGAGATCAACGGCTTCGGCCCGGACGGGTCGCTGTCCAGCTACACCCAGCTGCGCAGCGACGGATCCACCCGCTGCGGGTGCTGGATCTACTGCGGTGTCTTCGCCGACGGCGTCAACCAGTCCGCGCGGCGCAAGCCGGGCCGCGAGCAGAGCCCGGTCGCACCGGAGTGGGGCTGGGCCTGGCCGGCCAACCGGCGGATCATCTACAACCGCGCCTCGGCCGACCCCGCAGGCAGGCCCTGGAGCGAGCGCAAGGCCTACGTCTGGTGGGACGAGGCGCGCGGCGAGTGGACCGGCCACGACGTGCCGGACTTCGACAAGGGCAAGCGCCCGGACTACGTGCCGCCCGAAGGCGCCGTCGGACCCGACGGCATCTCCGGCACGGACCCGTTCATCATGCAGAGCGACGGCCGCGGGTGGCTCTACGTGCCCGCCGGACTCGTCGACGGCCCGCTGCCCGCGCACTACGAGCCGCAGGAGTCGCCGCTGTCCAACCGGCTGCACACCCACCAGCAGCGCAACCCGGCGCGCCAGGTGTACTCGCGGCCGGAGAACCGCTACCAGCCCAGCGGCGACGAACCGGGCGCGGAGGTCTACCCGTACGTGTTCACCACCTTCCGGCTCACCGAGCACCACACCGCGGGCGGGATGAGCCGCTGGCTGGCGCACCTGTCGGAGCTGGCGCCGGCGATGTTCCTGGAGGTCTCCCCGGAGCTGGCCGCCGAACGCGGCCTGGAGCACCTGGGCTGGGCGACGGTCGTCACCGCGCGCAGCGCCATCGAGGGCCGCGTGCTGGTGACCCCGCGGATGCGTCCGCTGCGCCTCGGGGGCCGCACGATCCACCAGATCGGGATCCCGTGGCACTGGGGGTCCAACGGCCTGACCACCGGCGACGCGGCCAACGAGCTGATCAACGTGGCGCTGGACCCCAACGTGCACATCATGGAGACCAAGGCGGGCACCTGCGACATCCGTCCCGGCCGGCGACCGCGGGGCCCGGAGCTGGCCAGGTTCGTCGAGGACTACCGCAGGCGGGCGGGCATCACCGAGCTCACCGGCACCGAGTACTCCGACGACCCGCGGCGCACCGGCGAAGGACGAGGGGAGTGACGGCAGTGACCGACAACCGGCTCAGCGGGCCGCTGGCCGACCCCGCGGGCGATGCGGGCTACCCGGCCGACCACCCGGAACGGGTCGGGTTCTTCACCGACACCAGCGTCTGCATCGGGTGCAAGGCGTGCGAGGTCGCCTGCAAGCAGTGGAACCTGCTGCCCGAGGACGGCGTGGAGCTGACCGGCATGTCCTACGACAACACCGGTGCGCTGGGCGCGAGCACGTGGCGCCACGTCGCGTTCATCGAGCAGCACGTGGACTCCGAGGCCGCGGCTGCCGCGGCCCCGGAGTCGGTGGACCTCGGGATGCCGGGCATGGGCCCCTCGGGCGGCGACGGGTCGGTGCGCTGGCTGATGTCGTCGGACGTGTGCAAGCACTGCACCCACGCCGCGTGCCTGGACGTCTGCCCCACCGGCGCTCTCTTCCGCACCGAGTACGGAACCGTCGTCGTCCAGGACGACGTGTGCAACGGCTGCGGGTACTGCGTGCCCGCCTGCCCCTACGGCGTGATCGACATCCGGCCCGGCGACGGCGGCGCGTTCAAGTGCACGATGTGCTACGACCGGCAGGGCGCCAGGCTGGCACCGGCGTGCGCGACGGCTTGCCCGACCGAGTCGATCCAGTACGGCCCGCTGGAGGAGCTGCGGGAGCGCGCCGCGGCCAGGGTGGACGAGCTGCACGCCCAGGGCGTGACCGAAGCCAGGCTCTACGGGCACGAGCCCGACGACGGCGTCGGCGGTGACGGCGCGTTCTTCCTGCTGCTCGACGAGCCCGAGGTCTACGGGCTGCCGCCGGACCCGGTGGTCACCACGCGGGACCTGCCGTCGATGTGGCGGTGCGCGGCGGCAGCGGCGGCCACCGGCGCCGCGCTCGTCGCGGGCTGCTTCCTGGGGAGGAAGAAGTGACCGAAGTGGACACCGGCACCGACTTCCGCTCGTACTACGGCAAACCGGTGCTCAAGGAGCCGGTGTGGAAGGTCCCCGACGTCCCGGCCTACCTCTACATGGGCGGTCTGGCGGGCTCGTCGTCGACGATGGCGCTGCTGGCGGATCTCACCGGTAGGCCGGAGCTGGCGCGCAACGGCCGCATCGCCGCGGCCGCGGGCGCCGCGGCGAGCGTGGTCGCGCTGGTGCACGACCTGGGCCGGCCGACCCGCTTCCTCAACATGCTGCGCGTTTTCAAGCCGACCTCGCCGCTGAGCGTCGGTTCGTGGATCCTGGCGCCGTTCTCCGCGCTGGCCGGCGCCGCCGCGGCGAGCGACCTCACCGGGTACCTGCCGGCGCTGGGGCGGCTGAGCGCCGGGGCGGCGGGCGTCATCGCCCCGGCGATGACCACCTACACCGCGGTGCTGCTGGCCGACACGGCGGTGCCCGCCTGGCACGAGATGTACCGGGAGCTGCCGTTCGTCTTCGCGGGCAGCGCGGTGGCGAGCGCGGGCGGCATGGGGATGATCACCACGCCGGTGGCCCAGGCCGGGCCCGCCCGCCGGATGGCGGTGGCGGGTTCGGCGCTGGAGCTGGCCGCCACCGAGCGGATCCACCGGCGCGAGGGGATCGTCGGGGAGGTCTACGAGAAGGGGCGTGCGGGCAAGGTGCTGCGGATGGCCAAGGCCCTGACCGTGGCGGGTGCGGCCACGGCGCTGTTCGCCGGCCGCAGCAGGACGCTCGCGGTCGCCTCCGGGCTGTGCCTGACGGCCGCGGGCGTGGCCACCCGCTACGGCATCTTCGACGCCGGCCGGGTCTCGGCCCGGGATCCCCGCTACACCATCGTCCCGCAGCGCGAGCGCAAAAGCGCCGAGGAACGCCTCGGGGTGAGCAGCTAGGCCCGAGCATCAGCCAGGTCCCGGAACGGCGCACCGGCCGGGATGTCCGCAGTGGACGATCCCGCCGGGCAGCGCCGCTCTTCGCCACCGTGCCGGCTACTTCAGGTCCTTGGAGGACTTGCCGAGCAGCCTGCGCGCGATCACCAGCTGCTGGATCTGCTGCGTTCCCTCGAAGATGTCCAGGATCTTGGCGTCCCGGCTCCACTTCTCCAGCAGGCTGTTCTCGGAGTAGCCCAGCGTGCCGCACAGCTCGACGCAGCGCAGCGTCACGTCGGTGCCGGTGCGTCCCGCCTTGGCCTTGGCCATCGACGCCTGCAGCGAGTTCGGCCTGCCGTTGTCGGCCATCCACGCCGCCTGCAACGTCAGCAGGTATCCCGCCTCCCAGTCCGCCTCCAGCTCCAGGAAGGTCGCCGCGGCCGAGGACTGCCGGTGCGGCGGGCGGTCGTAGTCGGGGGCCAGACCTGCCTCGGTGAGCTTTTCCCGCGTCTCGTCCAGCGCCGCCCTGGCCACGCCGACGGCCATCGCCGCGACAAGCGGCCGGGTGTTGTCGAAGGTCTGCATGACCCCGGCGAAGCCCTGCTCGGTGTTGATCTCCGGACTGCCGAGCAGGTTCTCCTTCGGGACCCGCACGTCGTCGAGCCGGAACTCGGCGGTGTCGGACGCGCGGATGCCGAGCTTGTGCTCCAGCCGGACCAGCTCGAATCCCGGCGTGCCCTTCTCCACGACGAACGACTTGATCGCGCCACGGCCCTTCGAGCGGTCCAGCGTCGCCCACACCACGACGGCGTCGGCGCGCTCGCCGGAGGTCACGAAGATCTTCTGCCCGTTGAGCACGTACTCGTCGCCGTCGAGCCGGGCGGTGGTGCGGATTGCCGCGGAGTCCGAACCGCAGTCGGGCTCGGTGATGGCCATCGCCGCCCACTTGCCCGCGAAGCGCTCGAGCTGCTCGTCGTCGGCGACCGAGGCGATCGCCGCGTTGCCCAGCCCCTGCCTGGGCAGCGACAGCAGCAGCCCCACATCGCCCCAGCACAGCTCGATCGTGCCGAGCGCGGTGGACATGTTGCCGCCGTTGCGGACCCCGTCGCCCTTGTCCGAGGCGCGCCGGACACCGCCGGCGCCGGAGGCGCCGCCCTGCCCGGAGGAATTGAGCCCGTCGAGCACCGCCGCGAGCATGTCCAGCTCGTGCGGATAGCTGTGCTCGGCGTGGTCGTACTTGCGCGAGTTGGGCCGGAATACCTCGGCCGCCGACTGCCGCGCCTGGTTCACCAGCGCGGCGAACTTCTTCGGCACTTCCAGGTTGATCAAGACGGCTCCCTAGAGCTGGTCAGGTCTGGATGTTGGGGGAGGGGAGGGGCTGGTGCGGCTGTGGCGATCCGGCCGGGGCGCAGCGCCATCGGCCGCGGGGCCAGTGGATCCGCCTGCGGGGAGGGCATCCGTTTCGGGGAGGGGAGGCTCAGTGGATCCGCCTGCGGCGGATGGTGCGGAGCGCCGTTTGAGGCTCCATCTGGAGCCTCAAACCATCACGATTCCCTCCGCCACGCCGATGGCGCGGAGGTCGCGGTACCAGCGTTCGACGGGGTGTTCCTTGACGAAGCCGTGGCCGCCGAGCAGCTGGACGCCGTCGCTGCCGATGGCCATGCCCTTGGCGGCGCACAGGCGGCGGGCGAGCGCGGTCTCGCGTGCGTGCGGCAGCCCCTGTTCGGCGCGGCTCGCGGCGCGGTAGGTCGCCAGCCGCATGCCCTCCAGCTCGGTGGCGATGTCGGCGACCCTGAACGCGACGCCCTGGCGGTGGCTGATCGGCTCGCCGAAGGCGACCCGGTCGTTGACGTAGGGGATGACGTAGTCCAGCACCGCCTGCCCGGTTCCGACCGCCAGCGCGCACCACGCGATCCGAGCCGAGCGGACGCACTCCACATAGGACTCGCGCTCGCCCAGCAGCGCCGTCGCGGGCAGGTGCACGCCGTCGAGCACGACGCGGCCCATGGCCGCACCGCGCAGCCCCATCGACGGCTCGGCCTCGATCGACAGCCCCGCGGTGCCGGACTCCACCAGGAACAGCCGGGGCGCGCCGTCGAGCTCGGCGGCCACGACGAACAGCTCCGCGTCCGCCGCGCGCGGCACCAGCGACTTGACCCCGTCCAGCACGAAGCCGCCGCCCGTGCGGCGAGCGCGCGTGCGCAGGTCGAAGGGGTCGAACAGCGGGCGCGGCTCGAGCACGGCCAGTGCGGCCGCGGGGACGTCGTCACCGACGAACGAGGGCAGGTACTGCGCCTGTTGCGTCTCGTCGCCCCAGGCGACCAGCGCGGTGCTCACCGCCGAGGGCGCCAGGCACGACACCGCCAGGCCCATGTCGCCGTGCGCCATCGCCTCGGCCACCAGCACGCCGGTCACCGCGGAGCGTTCGTCGCCGATGCCGCCCGCCTCGCCGGGAATCCCGACGAGCGTGACGCCGAGCTCGGCGGCCTGCTGGAGCAGCCCGTCGGGCGGCGCGCACTTGGTGTCGGCGTCGGCGGCCGCCGGGCGCAGCTTCTCGGCGGCGAACTCCCGGACCGTCTGCCGGATCATCTCCTGCTCGTCGGTCGGAGTGAGGTCGAACAGGTCCTGCCGGGGCGCGGCGGGGAGGCGGGCCGGCTTGCCGCCGCGCCGGACCGCCTTGAACGAGCGGCTCGCGGCGCCCACGGTGCGGAAACCGGCCTTGGTGGTCTCGAACATCACCCGCTCGGCGGGCTTGCGCAGGCCCAACCGGTCCACGACGCGGTTGCCGGCGAACCGGTTGAGCGCGGCGAGCGCGTACCCGATCGCGTCACGTCCCGAGCGCTGGCCGCTCAGGTTCTTCCCGCTCATCGGCGTCCTCCGGAACTCGAACAACACTTTACTTGCAAGTAATGCTACTCAGGAGTAGGTAAGGCGCCAAGGTGGGGCGCAGAATGTTGATCCGAACGGTACAAGTGCAGGTCGGCGCACTATTCTTCAAGTGTATGTACTCGGTGTATAGACCGTGTGTATAGTCGCCGGCATGTCGATCGGTCACACCTTGCTCGGGTTGCTGGAAGGCGGCTCGCGCCACGGGTACGACCTCAAGCGCGCCTACGACGAGCGCTTCGGCCACGCCAAGTCGCTGGCCTACGGGCAGGTGTACTCGACCCTCTCCCGGCTGCTGCGGGACGGTCTGGTGGCCGTCGAGGGAGTCGAGTCGGGCGAGGGGCCGGAACGCAAGCGCTACTCGATCACCGACGCGGGTGTGCGCAAGGTCGAGGAATGGCTGGCCACGCCGGAGAAACCGGTCGCCAGCCTGCAGAACACGCTCTACACCAAGCTCGTGCTGGCGATGCTCTCCGGCCGGGACGCCACCGAGGTCCTCGACTCCCAGCGGCAGGCGCACCTGGAGGTCATGCGCGACCTCACGCGGCGCAAGAACGAGGCCGAACCGGGCGAGCAGCTCGTCCTGGACTTCGCGCTCTTCCACCTCGAGGCGGACCTGCGGTGGCTCGAAGTCGCCGTGCGGCGCCTCGGTCGACTCACCAAGGAGGTTCCCTCATGACGGGTGACTCGCGGACCGACCGGTCCCCGGGTACCGAGATCCTGCTGACCGCTTCCGACCTGCACCTGTCGTTCGGGGCCACTCCGGCGCTGCGCGGTGCGGGGCTGGCGGTGACCGCAGGCGAGATGGTCGCGGTGATGGGCTCGTCCGGCTCGGGGAAGTCCACGCTCCTGCACTGCCTGGCCGGGATCCTGGTGCCCGAGAAGGGCGAGGTGCGCTACCGCGGCCGCGACCTGGCGCGGGCCTCCGACGAGGAGCGCAGCGAGCTGCGCCGCGGCGACTTCGGATTCGTCTTCCAGTTCGGCCAGCTCGTACCCGAGCTCACGGTCGCCGAGAACGTGGCACTGCCGCTGCGCCTGTCCGGCGTCGGCCGCCGCCGCGCCGAGCGGCAGGCCGCGGAGTGGCTGGAGAAGCTGGAGATCGCCGCGATCGCCGGCCAGCGGCCGGGAGAGGTCTCCGGCGGTCAGGGCCAGCGGGCCGCGCTGGCGCGCGCCCTGGTCGGCAACCCCTCGGTGATCTTCGCCGACGAGCCGACCGGTGCACTGGACTCCGAGGGCGGTGAGCACGTCATGCGGCTGCTCTCCGACGCCGCCCGCAACACCGGCGCCGCGGTCGTCCTGGTCACCCACGAACCCCGGGTCGCCGCCTACGCCGACGGCGAGGTCGTCATCCGCGACGGCCGGACCAAGGCGCGGGAGCTGGTCTGATGCGCACGATCCGCAACTGGGTGGCCGACCTGGCCTTCGGCGTGCGGCTGTCGGTCGGGGGCGGCCGCACGCCGTGGGGCAGGCTGGCGCTCACCGCGGTGGGCATCGGCCTCGGCGTGGCGGTGCTGCTGTTGGCGTCGTCGGTGCAGCACGTCGACGACGAGCGGCGGACGCGGCAGGAGGCCAGGAGCGGCCAGGTGTACGTCCAGGACCCGGCCGCGATCGCGGGCGCGGCTGTCCTGGCGGTCGACAAGTCGGATGTGTTCGACGGGCGCCAGGTGGTGGGCGTCGTCGTCGACCCGCAGCGGCCGGGAGCGCCGCACCCGCCCGGGATCGCCGGCAACCCGGCGCCGGGAGAGGTGCTGGTATCACCCGCGCTGAAGGCCCTCCTCGACGGCCCCGGCGGTGAGCTGCTGCGTCCGCGACTGCCCGGGGCGGTCACCGGAGTGGTCGGACAGGAAGCGCTGGTCTCACCGGACGAGCTGTTCTACTACGCGGGTTCGGACCGGTTGCTGCAAGAGAGCATGTCGGTGTCGGTGATCCGCGACCACTTCGGCGAGTCGTCGCCGTCGCGCCTGGGACTCGACAGCGAGCAGTGGATGGTCCTCGCTCTCGGGGTGAGCGCCCTGCTGGTGCCCGTGGTCGTATTCGTGGCGTCGACGGCGCGGCTGGCCGAGTCGGCCCGGGAGCGCAGGCTGGCCGCCCTGCGGCTGGTCGGCTCCAGCCGCAGGCAGGTGCGCCGCATCGCCGCGGGCGAGGCGCTCGCGGGGGCCCTGGCGGGGGTCGTGCTCGGCTGGGGGATCTTCCTGGCCGGACGACTGGCCGCCGGCGGGGTCGAGGTTGTCGGCTTCACCGTGTTCAGCTCCGACATCCGGCCGGAGTTGTGGTATGCCGCCGCGGTCACCGCGGGCGTACCGCTGGTCGCGGTCGTCACCGCGATCATGGCGATGCGCGGCACGATCATCGAACCGCTGAGCGTCGTGCGACGCACCCCAGCCGGTCGCCGCCGCCTGCTCTGGCGTCTCGTGCCGATCGTGCTGGGCACCGCCCTGATGCTCGCCGTCCGCCAAGGCGCGGGCGACGAGCGGGAGCTGATGTTCGTGACCGCGGTCGTGCTCATCCTGGTCGGAGTGCCGCTGGTGCTGGCGTGGGTGTTCGAGCGGGTCGTGGGCAGGCTCCGGGGCGGCTCGCTCCCCGGCCAGCTCGCCGTGCGCGGCCTCCAGCTCAGCAGTGGTTCGGCGGCCCGGTCGGTCAGCGCCATCGCGGTGGTGCTGACCGGGGTGATCGGGCTGCAGACGGTCCTGGCGAGCATGGAAGCCACCGAAGTGCGGCGGAGCGCGCCCGCGGACCCGTCGACGCTCTCGGTCAACGGCTCGCAGGCTCGCGACATCCCCGTCGACCCGGCCGGAGCCACTGGCCGGGCGCTGTCCGCGGTGCCCGGAGTCGTCGGCGTCGAGCCCGTCTCCTCCAGCTCGCTAACCCAGGGCGAGGATCCGCAGGCGCCCTACCACGGTGCGCTCATCGCCGACTGCGCCGTGCTGGCCAGGAAGGCCGCGGTCGGTTCCTGCCAGGACGGGGACATCTTCTACAGCAGCGGCACCGACCAGGCACCGGCTCCGGCGGCGGGGACCCCGATGCGCGTCGAACCGGGCTTCATCGGGGAGCGGGCGACGACCTGGACGACTCCGGCCGGCATCCGGCAGGTCGGCCCCCTCGCGGATGGATCCGGCTCCGCGGGGTTCCTGCTCACCCCGAAAGCCGCGGAAGGGATACCCGTGTCGGCGCGATCGGTCAACATCGCCGTCCGGCTCGGGGAGGACTCCTCGCCGGACACCGTCGAGCACGTCCGCAACGTCGCCGCCGCGCATCTGGTCGGCTGGTCGGTGACGCGCGGCGAGGGGCCGGACACGGCGCAGTCCGGTGCCTTCGACCTGATCCGGTACGGGCTGCTGCTCGGCGCGCTGGTCACCTTCGCGCTCATCGGGTGCAGCCTGTTCGTGTCCGCCGCCGAGCAGATCCAGCAGCGGCGCAGGCAGATGGCGGTGCTGGCGGCCGTCGGCGTGCAACGCCGGACGCTGGCCTGGTCGGCGCTGTTGCAGAACGCGTTGCCGATGCTCGCGGCGGTGGTCGTGGCGCTGGTGGTCGGCGCGTTGCTCGGCGGCCTGGTGCTGCTGGTGCTGGAGCCGAGCCGGGTCGCGTTCGACCTGCCGGGCCTGGCCGGTCTGCTCGGCATCGCGGTCGCGGCGGTGGCCGTGGTCACGGCCCTGACCCTCCCGGCACTCGGCCGGGCGATGCACCCGGAGGGCCTGCGCACGGAGTAGGGAAGTGCGGGGTGAGGGGGGACAGCTCGTCGCTGAAGCAATAGCGACTATTGCTTCAGCGACGAGTGAAATCAGTCCTATTGGGAGAAGGGCTTCCGGTTGCGTGAAGCACGGAGTCGAGCCAGGAAGCCCGGCTCGCGGCGTGGGGGACGAGGAGGCGCGCGGCGGCGGCCGGGGTGCGGCGTGCGGGCTCTCGGAACGTGGGCGGCACGCGGTGCCGGGCGCGCTGGCACGTCTCAAAGGGCACGCGCTGCCGAAACTGCGGTCAACGGGGGATAGCGGATGGCGCGGCGGCCCGACAGCTAGCGGGGAGCGGCGGATAAGCGCCCGTTAGCGGGGAGATCGGCCGATAGCGCGGCAACCCGGCGGCTAGCGGGGTAGGCCAGTGAGACCTTGCGGGCTGGCCGATAGCGGAACACATCGACGGTGAGCCGGGGGAGCCGACGGAGCGCGCGATGCATCGACGGAGAGCGCGGCGGGGCGACGGGTAACGGGAGTGGTCGATGTCACCGCGCGGCCAGTCCGGTGGGAGAGACGCCGCTGAGCGGAATCCGCCCGCTGGGGAGTTCCGGCGACGGGGCGGGTCGGCGGGCCCTGCGTGACCGGCGGGCTGGTGAGCGGCGCGGCCGCCAGCCGCTTCCTCCGCGTTCCGTCCTCCACGCCGGCTTCCGCTGCGCCGCCGGGCGTCCGCCCCGTCGGCTACCTCCGCGCCGTCGGCTTGCTCCGCCTCGCGCGTCCGCTGTGCGTGCCCGCTGTTCACGTGTCCGCTGTGTATGCGCCCGTCACGCCGCAGCGCTGTGACGGCGGCTTTCCCCGCTCCGCCGCTGTGTCGATGTGTTCCAGCGTTGGGAGTGTTCGGTCACTCGATCCGGGAAGCACTTGCGCGGATGAGGGTTGGTTAGGCTAGGCTACCTTTTGTTGATCAAGGTATCGGCCGGTCGGCGCGCTTGCTCCGTCCGGTCCGCCGAGCCTTTCCCGTGAACGAAGCCGGAGCCCGCGCATGACCATCCAGACCCAGCCGCGGCCGAAGACCTCCACGGCGTTCAGGCTGTTCCCGGTCGAGGTGACCGGTGTGCGGCGGCTCGGCACCAACCTCGCGCGGATCACCTTCGGCGGGGCGGAACTGGGCGCCATGGCCACCGGTGGGCTCGACCAGCGGATCAAGCTGGTCTTCCCGCTGCCGGGGCAGGACCTGGTGCTGCCCGGAGGTGAGCAGCCGTTCCAGGCGCTTCGTGCGCTGCCGGACGGCCTGCGGCCGCACCTGCGCACCTACACGCTGCGCGCGCACCGTCCGGAGCAGCGCGAGTTCGACGTCGACTTCGTCCTGCACGCGACATCGGTCCCGGCTCGTCGTTCGGCATGCGCGCCCGCGTCGGCGACCGCATCGCGGTGTACGCGCCGAACGCCGAACATCCGCACGGGAGGCGCTTCGCCGGCGTGGAGTACGACTTCGACCGGCTGGGGGAGCGGACCCTGCTCGTGGGCGACGAGACGGCGCTCCCGGCGATCGCGAGCATCCTGGAGGCGCTGCCGTCCGGGGTGCGCGCCGAGGTCTTCGCCGAGGTGCCCGACTCCGGCGACGTGCTCTCGATCCCGACCGCCGCCGATGCCCGCGTGCAGTGGCTGCCGAGGCTGGGCTGCGAGGCGCCCGGTGTGCTCGTGGCCGACGCGCTCCGGGCCGCGGCCCGCTCCCGGCGCGTACTGCTGGATCGCGGGGGAGCGCGACATGGTGACCGCGACGCGGCGTCACCTGCTCGGCGAGTGCGGCTTCGACCGCGAGTCGATCACGTTCATGGGCTACTGGCGTCGCGGTGTTCGCGGGGACCTCCCCGCGAACTGATCCCGGAACTGATCGAATTCGCGTGAAAACGCAGAGTGATACACGGTCGAGTTATGTCGTGGCTCAAATCTCACCGTGAGTGATCGGCTTTCTCGAGATCCATGTTCGGCCGATCAGGAATTGACCAGCGAATTCGTCTGAATCGCAGCGATCTTCGTCGTGTTTCTATGACGATGGCCACTCCGGCACGGTTTTGTACGCGCGGTTTCGCTACGTAGCGTGTCGCCCCGTCGGTCCCCGAAACCGGCGAAGCGAAACCGGAAGCCCGCCGCGCCGCGCCCTGCCCCGCGGGCTTCCCGCCCCCGACGAACAGGCACCGGGCAGGGCCAGGACAACCGACCCCGACGTGGTGGCGTCCCGGGCCAGGCCCGGTCGGACGCCCGTGGACACACGCCGGAGCCGTCCTGCAGGCGGGGCTGGAGAACGCACATGGCTCGCTACCGAGGCAAGCACCGCACGGCCGGCACCGGCCGCAACGTCGCGCGGGTCGCGCTGACCGGCGCCGTGATCGCGGCCCCGTTCGCCGTCGCCCTCCCGGCCAACGCGGCGTCGGAGTCCACCTGGGACGCCGTCGCGCAGTGCGAGAGCACCGGCAACTGGCAGATCAACAACGGCAACGGCTACTACGGCGGTCTGCAGTTCAGCGCCTCGACCTGGGCCGCCTACGGCGGCAACCAGTACGCCTCCAACGCCGCGAACGCGACCCGCGAGCAGCAGATCGCCGTGGCCGAGCGCGTCCTGCAGGCGCAGGGCCCGGGCGCGTGGCCGGTGTGCTCGAAGAAGGCCGGCCTGATTTCCGGCGCGCTGGAGAACCAGGACGTCTCCGGTTCCGGTTCGGCGCAGGCCGACGACGACTCCGAGAAGAAGACCACCAAGCCGGCGCCGAAGCCGAGCACCGCCACCGGCGACGACTACACCGTCCAGGTCGGCGACACCCTCGGCAAGATCGCCGAGAAGTTCGGCGTGAGCTGGCAGTCGGTCCACCAGAACAACCAGGACGTCGTCAGCGACCCGAATCTGATCTTCCCGGGTCAGCAGCTCGACATCCGGTGATTGCTCACCCGGTCCGCGCGACCGGGTGCGACGAGGGACCCCGCCAGCCTCTCTCCGGCGGGGTCCCTCTTCTTCTCGCCCTACTTGGGTCGGTGCCGCCGCAGATCGCTGCGGATGTCCCAAACCGTCCAGGCGACCCCTCCCGCTACGATGACCGACATCAGCAGCAGCACCAGCTCGGTCACGGGCGGTCCCTCCCTCCGGAGCGGTCGGGCTTCCCGACCCGGCGTCCTGTGCTCCCGAGCCTGAATTGCGCGGTCGTTGATCGCTGTGCGTGCAGGGTCATTGAACCCGGACGAGTGTTCCGCGTTGTGAGTTCACTCGCCGCGCACAGCCGTGATCAGTGCGTTGAGCTGCGATCAGCAGCGGGTCTCGGTATGAATGCGGAAAGTAGTCAGGGGAATTCTCCTAACGCTTCGTAGATCGAAAGAGACCCCAAGGGCTGCAATAGCTATCTGACCGGGCGATCGCCCGCGTGTCGGCTGGATCGGACTTGCTTTCGGCGGGCTAATACGCGCCTGCCGGGCCACACTGACGGCAACGCGACGCGCGCCAGATCAGTCCATCGGGCGGCGGTGCCGAACCGTGCGCCCGCGCAGCCACAACGCGCACCGGCGGCACCGCCCGCCAAGGGGAGGGCTGAATGACAGAAACCACGTGGGGCCGCGGGAGCACGGCCGCGGACCCGTCGGAGAGCACTGCCACCGACCAGCGGTGGCAGCTCGTCGCGCCGCCCCTGGTGCGACGTCCCGTGCGGTTCCACCGCAACGATCCCCGGACCGCGCTGGCGGTGGATCTCGGCAGGATCGCGGCGGCGATGTCCCGGCGGCTCGGCATGGGCAGCGGCGGCATGATCGGCGGCAGGCTGGCACTGGGCCTGCAGCCCAAGGCGCTGCAGAAGCTCGCGATCGGACGCCGGGTCGTGATGGTCACCGGAACCAACGGCAAGACCACGACGACGCAGATGGTGGCCGAGGCGCTGCGTTCGCGCGCGCCCGCCGTCAGCAACGCCACCGGCGCCAACATGCTCGACGGCCACGTCGCCGCGCTGATGACCCACCTCGACGCCCCGTTCGCGGCGCTGGAGGTCGACGAGCTGCACCTGGCGCAGGTCACCGAGCGCTTCGGCCCCGCCGTGATCGTCCTGCTGAACCTCAGCCGGGACCAGCTCGACCGCGTCGGCGAGATCCGCACCGTCGAGGCGAGCCTGCGCCGTGCGCTGGCGCAGGCGCCCGAGGCGCACGTGGTCGCCAACCGGGACGACCCCAACATCGTCTCCGCCGCGTTCGACCACCCCAACGTCACCTGGGTCTCGGGCGGGGCGCGCTGGAAGGACGACGCGGTCAACTGCCCGCGCTGCGGAGCCCACCTCGGCGACGGCGACCAGGAGTGGCGGTGCGCGTGCGGGCTCACGCGGCCGGACGCGCACTGGACGGTCACCGACTGCGGCCTGCGCGGCCCGGACGGGCGGATGCGGTCGCTGTCGCTGAACCTGCCCGGCCACGTCAACCGCATCAACGCCGCGTTCGCGCTGGCGGCGGCGCTGGAGAGCGGCTGCGAGCTGGCACCGGCGCTGGAGCGCATCTCCCGGGTGCACCAGGCCAGCGGCCGCTACAGCACGGTCGCGCTTTCCGGCCGCACGGTGCGGTTGCTGTTGGCCAAGAACCCGGCGAGCTGGCTGGAGATGCTCGACCTGGTCTCGGCCCACGAACGGCCGCTGGTGCTGTCGGTGAACAGCCGCGAGGCAGACGGGCACGACGTGTCGTGGCTGTGGGACATCGACTTCGAGTCGCTGCGCGGCCGCGTGGTGGCGGTGACCGGTGAGCGCGCGCTGGACCTGGCCGTCCGGCTGCATTACGCGGGTGTGCGGTGCCGGGTCGCGGGCAGCGTCGAGGAGGGCCTGCCTCCCGAGGGCGGCGACGTGCCCGACGTCATCGCCAACTACACGGCGTTCCGGGACCTGTTCGCGAGGAGCGTGGGGGCATGACGGAGGCTTTGCGGATCGCGCTGGTCCTGCCGGACCTGCTGGGCACCTACGGGGACCGCGGCAACGTGCTCGTGCTGGAGAAGCGGCTGCGGTGGCGGGGGATCGCGACCGAGACGGTCACCATCCTCTCGTCGTCGGAGCAGCTTCCGTCATCGTGCGACCTCTACGTGATCGGCGGGGGAGAGGACGTCGCCCAGCAGGCGGCCGTGCGCTTCCTCAACCGCGGCAAGGGGCTGCGGCGAGCCGTCGAGCGCGGGGCTCCGGTGCTGGGCATCTGCGGCGGGCTGCAGGTGCTCGGGACGGAGTTCACCACCGGCGACGGGGTGCGCCACGACGGTCTGGGGCTGGTCGACGCGGTGACGAGCCCGGGGCAGGGGCGCGCCATCGGTGAGGTGAGCACGGAGTCGACGATCGACGGCGTGGGCATGCTGACCGGCTTCGAGAACCACCTCGGCCGCACGGTGCTCGGCAGCGGGTCGAGCCCGCTGGGCAGGGTCCTTCGGGGGACCGGGAACGGGCACGACGACGCCGAGGGGGCGGTGACGGGGCGCGTGGTCTGCACCTACCTGCACGGGCCGGTGCTGGCGCGCAACCCGACGCTTGCCGATCTGCTCCTGGAGTGGGCCGTCGGCCGGCCGCTGCCGGAACTGCCCGAACTGCCGGTGCTGGAGGCGTTGCGCGCCGAGCGCACGCGACCGCCCGCACGGGCCCGCAAGTAGTCGCCTGGTCCGCCGCCCGCGCGCGGTCGCTAGCGGCGGACCAGGCGGCGCAGCCGGGCCAGCGCCGGGGCGAGCTCGGGCGCGCGGAACAGCGCCAGCAGGCCGAATCCGACCGCGAGGACGATGACCGCCTGCACGCCCAGCGTCAGCCACGCGCCGCCCACGGGTCCGGCCGCGGCCACGACCCCGCTCATGGCCGCGGCGGCCAGGACTGCGCATCCGCATCCGGCCGCCGAGGCCACGAGGGCGCGCAGGACACCGCCGAGGGTGCGCATCGTGCCGAGCCTGCCGACCCGCAGGTGCAGCCACACCTGGCCGACGACCGCGCCTACGACGAAGCTCAGCGACATCGCCAGCGCGACGCCGGTGACCAGCGCCTCCGGTCCCACCACCGCCAGGAAGACGTAGCAGAGCACGCTGCGGAACAGCACCATGACCACGTTGATCCAGGCAGGCGTGCGGGCGTCCTTCATCGCGTAGAACGCGCGGAGCTGGAGCATCGTGATCGCGAACGGCACGATGCCCAGCGCGAGCGCACCGAGGGTGACGCCGAGCCGGCCGGCGGCCTCCACGCCTGCGGCACCGGTGGAGAACAGCGCGACGCCGATCGCGCCGCCCGCCACGACCATGAGCGCGCTCACCGGCATGAGCAGGACCGCGCTCATGCGCACTCCGAGGGAGAGGTCGTCGACGAAGTCGCGGGTGCGCCCGTCGGCGACCGCGCGGCTGAGCCGCGGCATCAGGGCGGTGAGCAGCGAGACTCCGAGCACGCCGTAGGGCACCTGCGACAGCAGCCACGCGTAGTTGAAGGTCGCGACGCTGCCTTCGGTGCCCTGCCCGGTGACCCTGGTGATCACCACCATCCCGGCCTGGCTGATCGCGGTGTAGAGCACGACCCAGAACGCCAGTCCCGCGAACTCGGAGAGGCGGCGGTCCCAGCCCCAGCGCCACCGGAAGCGGAAACCGCCGCGTCGCAGCGCGAGCACCATGACCAGGCTCTGCGCCGCGATGCCCGCGACCGTGCCGATGCCCAGCACCAGCAGCTTCGCCTCGCCCATGCGCACCGGGTGCGCCGAGATCTCGCCCGGCACCACCGCGTACACGCCCAGGGTGGCGATCACGACCAGGTTGTTGACCACCGGAGCCCACGCGGGGATGCCGAAGACCTCGCGGACGTTGAGCACCGCCGACAGCAGCGCAGAGAGGCCGTAGAAGACGATCCCGGGCAGCACCAGGTAGGCGAAGGCCGTGGTCAGCGCGGCGTTGGCGCGGGTGTCCGAGCCGAGGTAGAGCTCGGTGAGCAGGGGAGCGGCGGCCACGGCGAGCACGGTCGCGGTGCCGAGCAGCACCACTCCCATGGTGACCATCCACTGCGCGTAGGACTCGCCCTGCTCGGTGCCCTCCTGCTGAGCCCGCACCAGCAGCGGAACCGCGATGCTGGTCAGCACCCCGCCCAGCAGCAGCTCGTTGACCACGGTCGGCAGGGTGTTGGCCACGGTGTAGGAGTCGTTGACCACGCCCAGGCCCAGCACGGCCACCAGCAGCACCTTCGAGGCCAGTCCGCTGACCCGGCTGACGGCGGTGGCAAGCGCCATGGTTCCGCTGGCCCGGGCCAGCGACTGGCCGCGCGCCCGGGACTCGGCCTGCTCGACCACGCTCGCCCCCATCCTCCAGTCGTCGCCGCTTGTCGACCGTGCCACGAAACCGGTCGCCGCGCGCTTCGGCGGACACGCACCCGCCCCGGCGTGGCAGGGTGGCGGTGGGACGACGCTGGAGCGCGGAGGTCGAGATGGTTGTCTTCGGGGTGGTGCTCGTCGTGGTGGGGCTGGTGGCCTACGCCGCGGGTCTCGGCGACCCGGCCGGGAGCTGGTGGCTGCTGCCGCCCGGGCTGATCGCCGCCGGGATCGGCATCGTCATCGCCGGTGCGGTCGCCACCGCGCGCCGCAGGCTCGCGCCGCTGCGCCGGGCGGCCGGCGGTGGCGCGGCCGCCGGCGGGCCCGTGGCGCGCGTGCGCGCGGTGCCCGCGATGATCGGTGAGGCGTGGCGCGGCCGGAACCCCGCAGTGCCCCGCTACCAGGCGGTGCTGTGGCTGGTAGCGGCGGTTTACCTGGTCTCGCCGGTCGATTTCATCCCCGAGTTCCTGCCGCTGATCGGCATCGGCGACGACATCGGGGTGGGGGCGTGGCTGCTCAGCAGCCTCTACGCCGAGTCGGGCAACTACCTGGGCAGGCAGCGCGAACAGGTCGAGCGCCGCCCGGGCTAGACCTCGGGCGAGGCCGGCTCGGGCGCGGGCTGACGGGTCCGGCGGGCGAAGACGAGCTGGTCCAGCGTCCAGCGCCCGCCGTTGAAGCCGAGCGCGAGCACGGTGACCAGCAGCGTCAGCACGTACTCGAACCCCTCCGGCAGGAACAGGCCGTAGGGCAGGTGCACCAGCACCAGGGCGCCCAGCATGTTGAGGGCCAGCAACACCCCCACCACCGGCAGGAACAGGCCCAGGATGAACAGGATGCCGCCTACCAGTTCGACCAGGGCGTTGAACCAGGCCGAGACCGGGGCCAGCGGGATGCCTGCCTGCCCGAAGCCCTGGACGACCATGTCCATGCCCATGACGAAGAACTTCTGCGACCCGTGGGCGATGAAGATGACGCCGATGGCGAGCCGGGCCAGGAACGCGAAGAGATCGCGAACGACGTTCATGGCTGCCTCCCCAGTGGGTGAAACGCGAGCACCACAAGTGTGGTGGCACGTGCGCTGAGCAGCACCCCGAACGAAGCGGCCCCGGGTTCGGCGGATTCAAGGGGTCGTCGCAACACAGATGGTCAACTGGCTTTGGTCAGGAGCATAGCGAGGCGCTCGGCTGGGGAGTCCCAGCCGAGCGTTTTGCGTGGTCGCCCGTTGAGCTGTTGGGCGACGTGTTCAAGGTCCTCGGGTCCGTAAGTGCCGAGGTCGGTGCCCTTGGGGAAGTACTGGCGCAGCAGTCCGTTGGTGTTTTCGTTGGTACCGCGCTGCCAGGGACTGGCCGGGTCGCAGAAGTAGACCGGCATGTCGGTGGTCATGGTGAACTGCTTGTGGCGGGCCATCTCGGCTCCCTGGTCCCAGGTCAGCGAGCCACGGAGGTGATTCGGCAGCGTTGTGATCGTCGCTACGAGTCCGTCCCGGACCGTTTCGGCGTCGTGCCCGTTCGGTAGGTGGACCAGCATGGTGTACCGCGTGGTGCGCTCTACCAGGGTGCCGATCGCGGACTGGCTGCCAGCGCCAATGATCAAGTCTCCCTCCCAGTGGCCGGGCACGGCCCGGTCGGCGACCTCGGCGGGGCGGTCGCTGATCATCACCATCGGGTCGATGAACCGCGCGGTGCGCTGGTTCGGGTTGCGGCGTGGCTTGCGGCGGGTCCGGCCGGTGCGGATCGCGGCCTGTACTTCGCGTTTGAGACCACCGCGGGCCTGGAAGTACAGCGCCTGGTAGATCGTCTCCACGCTCACTCGCATCCTCTGGTCGCCGGGATGCTCCTTGCCTAGAGCGTGGCAGATCTGCTCCGGTGACCAGCGCTCGCGCAGGCCATCGGCCACGAACTGGCGTAACGGGCCCTGCACGATCAGCTTGCGTTGCTTCGGGCGTGGCCGACGGGCGGCCGCCGCGCGGTGGGCCGCATATGGCTGGTAGCCGCCGTGGGTGGAGTTCGCGCGGATCTCCCGCAAGATCGTGCTGGCTGAGCGCCCCAACGCGCTCCCGATGTCCCGCAGTGAGTGGCCCTCGGCCCGCAGGTCCCGGATCCGCTCCCGCTCTGCCAAGGTCAGCAGCCGGGGATGCAACTGCTTGTCCAGTGCGGACAGCTTGGGCGCTGGGGAGTTCACGTCGACGATCGTGCTGGTGCCCGTCGCGTAATCGACACGAACCCCGTTCGGGTAGGTCCGCGCGTTCCGGCTCTTGCGGACCCCGTAGTCCCAGTCCTTCGCCGTGCGCTCGTTGATGCCCACCCGCTCGGCCGCCCGACGTCGGGCCACACCCTCTGCACGCAACCGCTCGTACTCCTCGCGCCGTGGGTGTCGACGCGACGCCCGAATCGACCGCCGCCCAGCCTGCCGGGCCCAACTAAAGGCCGTGTTCCGGTTCAGGCCCAGCTCACGGGCCGCCACAGTGACGCTCCCAACCGCATCAAGCCGGTCCAGGAAGCGTTGCTTCAGCTCGGCACGGTCACCCTCACATGCCACGGTCCTCGCAACTCCCACAGGTCGCAGGTGTTGCGAGGACCGCTAGAACCCCCGCCGGCCGGGGCCTCCTCGTCGCCGCGGTCAGCCCTTGAGCAGGGCCCGGGACATCACCATCCGCTGGATCTGGTTGGTGCCCTCGTAGATCTGGGTGATCTTGGCGTCGCGCATCATGCGCTCGACCGGGAAGTCGCGGGTGTAGCCCGCGCCGCCGAACAGCTGCACCGCGTCGGTGGTGACCTCCATCGCGACGTCGGAGGCGAAGCACTTCGCCGCGGCCGAGATGAACCCGAGGTTGCCCTCACCGCGTTCGGCGCGGGCGGCCGACACGTAGACCATGTGCCGGGCCGCCTCGATCTTCATCGCCATGTCGGCGAGCATGAACTGCACGCCCTGGAAGTCCGAGATCGCCTTGCCGAACTGCTTGCGCTCCTTGACGTAGTCCAGCGCGGCGTCGAGCGCGCCCTGTGCGATGCCGAGGGCCTGCGCGCCGATCGTGGGCCTGGTGTGGTCGAGCGTGCGCAGCGCGGTCTTGAAGCCGGTCCCGGGCTCGCCGATGATGCGGTCGGCCGGGATGGTGCAGTCCTCGAAGTACAGCTCGACGGTGGGCGAACCCTTGATGCCGAGCTTCTTCTCCTTGGGGCCCACGGTGAACCCGGGGTCGTCGGCGTGCACCGCGAACGCGCTGATGCCGTTGGCGCCCTTGTCCGGCTCGGTGACCGCCATGACGGTGTACCACTTCGAGACACCGCCGTTGGTGATCCAGCACTTGGTGCCGTTGAGCACCCAGTGGTCGCCGTCGAGGCGGGCGCGGGTCTTCATCGCCCCGGCGTCCGAGCCGGCCTCGCGCTCCGACAGCGCGTAGGAGGCGGTGGTCTCACCGGAGGCGACCGAGGACAGCACCTTGTGCTTGAGCTCCTCGGAGCCCGACAGGATGATCGGCATCGTGCCGAGCTTGTTCACCGCCGGGATCAGCGACGAGGACGCGCACACCCGGGCGACCTCCTCGATCACGATGCAGGTCGCCACCGAGTCGGCACCCTGGCCGCCGTACTCCTCCGGCACGTGCACGGCCGCGAAACCCGACTTGACCAGCGCGTCGAGCGCCTCGCGCGGGTAGCGTTCCTGCTCGTCGACCTCGGCGGCGAAGGGCGCGATCTCCTTCTCGGCCAGCGCCCGGACCGCTTCGCGAAGGGCATCGTGCTCGTCGGCCAGTCGGTAGGTCTCGAAGCTCGGATCCACCACGCGCCTCCCGTCTCCGGCGTCGCCGCCGGTCTCGTTTGTTCACCAGCTCGGTGCGCGGTCGGGCCGGGATGGCGTCCGAGTGGGCGCACGCTGCGCCCGGAATCCTAACGGCACTGAGTGCCACGAGCAATCCTCCCCTGTAGCATCCTGGCCATGACCCAGGCAGCGACTCCGGCCACCAGGCCACGGGCGGGGCGGACCGCCCACGGGCGGCGCCGGGTGCGCAGCGCGCTCGCGCTGGCGGCGATGGACCTGTTCGCCTCGCAGGGCTTCGAGGCGACCACTGTGGATCAGATCGCCGACGCGGCCGGTGTCGGGCGGCGCACCTTCTTCCGGTACTTCCGGTCCAAGGAGGACGTCGTGTTCCCCGGCCACGACGAGCGGCTGGCCGAGGTGGTGGAGCTGCTCGATGCCGCGGAACCCGACGAGCCGCCGCTGACCGTGGTCTGCCGCACCGCCGAGGTGGTTCTCGACATGTACCTGTCCGAGCCCGAGGTCTCGCTGAAGCGCTTCGTGCTCACCCGGCAGGTCCCCGCCTTGCGGGACAAGGAGATCGCCAGCATCGACAGGTACCAGCGGGTCTTCGCCCGCTACCTGCGGTCGCGACTGGCATCCGAGGACAACGGCGACCTGCGGGCCGCCGTGATCGCGGCATCCGTCGTCGCGGTGCACAACCACGTGCTGCGCGAGTGGCTGCGCAGCGGGGGAGCGGTCGACGCCCCCGCGGCGCTGCGCGAAGCGCTCGGCCAGGTCCGGGAGGCGTTGTCGTCCACTTGGGACTCCGGCGCCGGAGCCGACGAGCACGTGGTGGTCGGCGTCGTGCGGACCGGCGCCTCGCCGGGCGTGGTTCTTCAGCAGCTCGAGGACGCCCTGCGGGGGCTCTCCAAGTAGTCGGCACTCAGTGTCGAACCGGGGCTACGCCTGCGCGCCCGTGATGCTTTGTAACCCCTATGGTTTCAGTGTCGACTAAAACAAACACAAGCCAACGGCGGTCCGGCAACCCAAAAAGCCAGGACGCGACGAAATCCTCTTCGTGGGTTTGCGCCGTTGCTGCTCGCTTTGGGGATGCCGGAAGAACTGTGCTCGGTAAGCGATGCGGAGATTCGTGCGATCACGTTGCCCGAACGTGTCGGCGGCGCTAGAGTCGATCACGTGACTGCCGGGTCGGCCATGGGCCACGAGCGAGAGAGGCACCCGGCCGCGGCGTGATCGCAGGGCGGCCGAGAGGTCCGCCCTCCTGTTCCCGCACTTCGCGCGAGTTCTTCCCCTTGTGCTGCGGCCGTTGCCGCCCTGTCCGCGCGAAGCCTCCTCCTGAGCGGAGCCGCTTTCGGCTTCCTTTCCGCTTTCCTGTGCGATTTCGCGATTCCTGCGCACCGCGGTCGATCGCGCCGTGGTGATCTCCTCCGCCGTGCCGGCGGTATTCCGTCATGCCCGCGAACAGTTCGCGGGCCCTTGAATGCTGGAGAACAACAGTCATGCCGAACGATTTCAACCTGAAGATCATCGAGGAGTTCCGGGCCAGAGGCGGGCGGGTCGGCGGCCCGTTCGAGGGCGGCCGGTTGCTCCTGCTCACCACCACCGGCGCTCGCACCGGTGCCCGGCACACCACGCCGGTGGGCTACCTGCCGGACGGCGACGGGCGGACCCTCGTCATCGCGTCGGCCGGCGGTTCGCCGAGGCATCCGGACTGGTTCCACAACGTGGTGGCCAACCCGCGCGTGACGGTCGAGGACGGCGTCTTCACCTACGAGGCGGACGCGGTGGTGCTGGAAGGCCCGGAGCGGGATCGGGTCTTCGCCCGCGCGGTGGAGTTCGAGCCCGGCTGGGGCGAGTACCAGGCCGGAACCACGCGCGTCATCCCGGTGGTCGCGCTGGAGGCGGTCGCGGGCGGGCCCCCGTTGGCGGGATCGCTGGGGGAGACGCTCAGGCGCACCCACGATGCGTTCCGCCGCGAGCTCGAGCTGATCCGCGGGGAGGTCGCGGCGACGGGTCCGCGAATCGGCGCGCAGCTGCGGGTGAACTGCCTGACGCTCTGCCAGGGCCTGCGCAACCACCACGCCGGTGAGGACGGCGCGCTCTTCCCCCTCGTCCGCGACCGCCATCCCGAGTCGGCGTCGGCGCTGGCGCGGCTGGACCAGGAGCACCGCAGGCTCGCCGCGTTGCTCGCGGAACTGCAGGCGGTCGTTTCCGGCGAGCACGCCGACCGCGAACGCACGTCGAGCGAGGTCGACCGGCTGGCGGAAGAGCTGAAGGCTCACTTGGCCTACGAGGAGGAGCAACTGCTCCCGGTGCTCGACGCCGTTACCGCCTGAGCGCCTGCGGCTGCGGGTGTGGGCTCCGCCGTACCCGCCCCCGCAGCAAGTTGCCGAAACGGCATCTTTGCCTTCAAGGCAACTAGTGCTAGGTTGGCGGTCATGGTCGAGGAGCCCCGAGCCGGTCTGCGGGAACGCAAGAAGCGACAGACGCGCCTGGCGCTGAGCACGGCCGCGATCCGGCTGAGCGTCGAGCGCGGGGCGGGCAACGTGACGATCGAGGACATCGCCGCGGCGGCCGACGTGTCCGTGCGGACCTTCCGCAACTACTTCTCCAGCAAGGCCGAGGCGATCGCGGGCATGCACCTCGACCGGATGCTGGCGATCGCCGACGACTTGCGCGGACGCCCGGCGGAGGAACCGCTGTGGGACGCCATCACCGAGGCGGTGATCGCCCACTTCGCGCCGGGGCAACCGGAGGCCGACCACGACGCGCAGCGCAAGCGGGTCGACGCGATCCGGCTGATGCTCACGGATCCGTCCCTGCAGGGCGAGTTGGCCAGGGCCAACGACGCCGCGCGGACCGCGGTCGCCGCGGCGGTAGCCGAGCGCACCGGCACCGACGCCGAGCAGGATCTCTATCCGAAGCTGGTCGCCGCGGCGGTCGGTTCGGCCACCGCCGTGGCGACCGAGCACTGGCTTCAATGCGAACCGGGCGCGCAGGTCACCGCACTGCTGCGCGAGGCGTTCGACCGGGTCAGGGCCGGTCTGCCCGTCCCGTAGGGCGTCCGGCCCGCTTCCACCAGCGGTTCTTCCCGGCCCGGTGCGATCGGGCCGGTACGCGTCATGCCCTTCTAAGCCGTGGAGAGGACCTCGATGATCGCCGATGTCGTCATCGCCGGAGGGGGCCCGAACGGGCTCATGCTGGCCTGCGAGCTGAGCCTGGCCGGTGTCCGGCCGGTGGTGCTGGAGGCGTTGCCGGAGCCGAGTGCGGAGCCGAAGGCCAACGGCCTACTGGGGCAGGTGGTGAGGATGGTCGACCGGCGCGGTCTGCACGAGCGGCTCAGCGGGAGTCCGGAGCCGCCGCGTCCGAACTCGGCCTACTTCATGTTCGCCGCGATGGGCCTGGATCTGAGCCTGCTGGAGGACAGCCCGATCTACGCCCTGCCGGTGCCGCAGCGGCGCATCGTGCAGGTCCTGGACGAGCGC
Organism: Saccharopolyspora erythraea NRRL 2338; assembly: GCF_000062885.1. Taxonomy (NCBI): domain Bacteria; kingdom Bacillati; phylum Actinomycetota; class Actinomycetes; order Pseudonocardiales; family Pseudonocardiaceae; genus Saccharopolyspora; species Saccharopolyspora erythraea. The sequence continues at coordinate 3,948,451 of NC_009142.1, forward strand.
TCGGCCGAGCTCGGAGTGGACGTCCGCAGAGGCCACGAGCTGGTCGGGCTGTCACAGGACGACGAGTCGGTCACCGCCGAGGTCATGGGGCCGGACGGGCGGTACGAGCTGGAAGGTCGCTATCTCGTGGGGGCCGACGGGGCCCACAGCATCACCCGAAAGCGTTCCGGGATCGGCTTTCCGGGCGTCACCTACGACCGGGCCACCCGGCGCAGTGCCCACGCCGCGGTTCCGAAGGAGTGGGTGGATCCGGCGACGGGCGCTTTGGAGGTGCCCGGCTACGGCCGCGTGCTGCCGTTCCTGCCGCAACGCACCGAGCGCGGCGGGTTCTCCTACGCGCCGTTGCCGGGGCAGCCGCCGTTGGTCACGACGGAGGAGTGGGACGAGCCTGCCTGCGACGAGCCTATGAGCATGGGGGAGATGCGGGGGAGCGTTCGCCGCGTGCTCGGGGTGGATGTGCCGCTCGAAACGCCGGCGGGTGACGGGCCGTACGTGTTGCGCCGGCTGCACGGTGGCAATACCCGCATCGCCGCACGTTTCCGGGACCGGCGGGTGTTCCTGGTGGGCGACGCGGCGCACGTGTACACCGCCGGTGGCGGGCCGGGGCTCAACCTGGGCATGCAGGACGGGGTCAACCTCGGCTGGAAGCTCGCCGCCGCGCTTCGCGGCGACGCCCCGGCGGACCTGCTGGACACCTACGACGTCGAGCGCCGGTTGGCGGCTCGGCGCATGAGCATGTACTCGCAGGCGCAGTCGGCGTTGCTCGCGCCGGGCGGCGACGTCACCGCGCTGCGGGAGCTGTTCGGCGAGCTTCTCGGTGACCGCGGCACGGTCCAGCGCCTCGCCGAGCTCACCGCGGGTGCCGACGTCCGCTACGACATGGGGTCGGCCGGTCAGCATCCGCTGGTGGGCCGGTTCGCGCCGGACCTGGAGCTGTCAACGCCGACCGGCAGCGTCCGGCTCGCGGAGCTGACGCGGGACGCGCGTCCGCTGCTGCTCGACCTGACGGCGGACGGAGCGCTCGCCGACGTGTTGTCCGGCCGGTGCGAGCACGTGGACGTCGTCACGGCGAGCGCGCCGACCTCCGAGGTGACCGGGCTGTTGCTCCGCCCGGACTGCTACGTGGCGTCGGCGTCGCCACATCCCGGTCCCGCTGAGGTGGAGGCTCTCCAGGCGGCGCTGCGACGGTGGTTTCGCCGCACCTGTCCGGCCGGTCGCTGCTCAGTCGTAGCCGCGGATCAGGTGGCTCTCGTCGAACTCGTCGATCTCGGTGGTGACCGGCACGCGCCGCTCGGGGGAGAGGGGGTCTCTGGGCCGCGGTGCCAGCTCCGCGGGGAGCAGGTGCTGGGGAGGAGCAGCAGAGGGGGAGTCGGAGCGTTCCATTCCGGCACCTCTCGTTCGGGGAACCATCTGTCGATATTGCTCGGTCGGCAGGCGGTTCGCACGTTCGATACTCCACAAGTAGGACGAACCGACCTCGTGCACCCATTGAGTTTGAATGCATTCATTGCTTCAGTGTTGACTAAAATCAATCCAAGATCACCAAAAACAAAGACCAGCAACGAGAATGAGCACTCACCAGGCCGGGGTGAGACGTCGACCTCTGCGGAGGCCGACATACATCCCGTGGTCGACGACGGTGTAGCCGGCCAGTGCGACCCATGGGATGCCCGCGGGCGGGTGGACCGGGTCCCGGTAGTCGCCGACGTCGGTCACGGTGGTCGCGTTGAAGGCCACCAGGTCGGCGATGTGGCCGGGGGCGACCAGGCCGCGTTCGGGGATGCGGAAGGCTTCCGCCGGCATCGAGGTCATCCGGCGCACCGCTTCGGGCAGCGAGAGCACGCCGCGTTCGCGGCAGTAGCGGCCGAGGACGCGGGGGAACGTGCCGTGAAGGCGGGGGTGCGGCTTGCCGCCGATTCCCGGCGGGAGACCGTCGGAGCCGATGGCGGTGTGCGGGTCGGCCAGCGCGGCGACGAGGTCGTCCTCGTGCATGGAGAAGTGGACCATGGACGCGCGCAGCCGTTCGCCGACGAGGATGTCGGCCAGCACATCGACGGGCCGCGCGTCCTGTTCGGCCGCGAGTTCGGCGATCGTGCGGCCTTCGTGGCGATGGCTGGCCGTGGTGGCGATGAGGATCGTGTCCCAGTCGCGGTCGCGGTTGGCCTCGGCGAGCTCGGTCCGGCCCGATGAGCTGTCGAGCCTGGCCACGAGTTCGTCGGCCTCGCAGGCCAGGAAGTGCTTGGGCAGGGTGGCGGTGAGCATGGTCGAGGACGCCGTGTACGGGTAGACGTCCTGCATGACGGGGTGTCCGTCGCGGCGGGCGTCCTGGAGCTTGGTGAGTGCCTCGGGAACCGTTCCCCAGTTCTCGGCGCCCGCGGCCTTCAGGTGCGAGATGTGGGTGCGGCCGGCCGCGCGTCCGATGCGCAGGGCCTCGTCGACGGAGTCGAGCAGGCCGGAGCCTTCGTCGCGCATGTGGGTGGCGTAGAGGCCGTCGCCGCCGAGCGCTTCGGCGAGCGCGAGCAGTTCGCCGGTGGTGGCGAAGACGGCGGGCGGGTAGATCAGCCCGCTGGAGAGGCCGAAGGCGCCTGCGGTCATGCCTTCTTCCAGCGCGTCGCGCATGGTGCGCAGGGCGTGGTCGTCGGGGGCGGCGTCGCTCATGCCGGTGGCGGCGATGCGCAGGGTGCCGTGGCCGATGAGCGGGCACTGGTTGGTGACGTATCCGGCGGTGTCGGTGGCGGCGTAGAGGTCGTGGAAGCCGGTCCAGGTGAGGTCGATGGGCGGGAAGATGCGCTGGAGGAAGGTGGCGAGGGTGGTGGTGCGGGCGGGGTCGTTGGGTGCGAGGCTGAAGCCGCAGTTGCCGACGATCTCGGTGGTCACGCCCTGCAGGATCTTGGTGGTGTCGTCGTGGTCGAGCAGGGCGGCGTTGTCGGCGTGGGAGTGGACGTCGATGAAGCCGGGGGCGAGCACGAGTCCGGTGAGGTCGCGCGCCGGGTGGGTGCGGGGCAGGACGCCTGGGGGTTCGACGGCGGCGACGCGACCTTCGAGGACCAGGACGTCGGCGGGGCGCAGTGGGCGGCCGGTTCCGTCGGCGAGCAGGGCTCCGGTGAGCAGTGCGGTGTCGGTGAGCGTGGGGTTCACGGCTGGGTACCGCCTTTCGCGTGCCCGCGGTGTCCTCGTTCATCTTGCCCCGGTGCGGTGCCGGGGGCGCGTGGTGTGGCGGGAATACGTGCCGGGTGCTGGTGTTCGTGTGTGTTGGCAGGGCTGGTCGTTCGGTGGGGGTGCGCGGTGCACGGTGAGTACAAGGTTCCGGGTGGCAAGCTGGTCGTGGTCGACGTGGACGTCGAGGACGGGCGGTTGGCCCGGGTCCGGTTGAGCGGGGACTTCTTCCTGGAGCCGGATGAGGCCTTGGAGGACATCAACCGGGCTCTGGAGGGGGCCGCGGTGGGTTCGGACGCCGAGTCGCTGGTGCGGCGCATCCACAGTGGACTGGGGCCTGAGGTGCGGATGGCGGGCTTCAGCGCGGAGGCGGTGGCGGTCGCGGTGCGGCGGGCGGTGACGCGGGCCAGCGACTGGGGTGAGCACGACTGGCGGTTGGTGCACGACGGTCCGCAGTCGCCGCTGATGCACATGGCGTTGGACCAGGTGCTGGCCGAGGAGGTGGCGGCGAGTCGCAGGCCGCCGACGTTGCGGTTCTGGGAGTGGGCCGCTCCGGCGGTGATCATCGGGAGTTTCCAGTCGGTGCGCAACGAGGTGGACGCGGAGGGTGCGCGACGTCTGGGTGTGGAGGTGGTGCGGCGGATCACCGGTGGTGGGGCGATGTTCGTGGAGCCGGGCAACACGGTGACGTACTCGTTGTACGCGCCGGTGTCGTTGGTGGCGGGGATGTCGATGGCGGAGTCGTATGCGTTCCTGGACGACTGGGTGCTGGGTGTGTTGCGGGAGCTGGGGTTGAACGTGTGGTACCAGCCGTTGAACGACATCGCCTCGGATACCGGGAAGATCGGTGGTGCGGCGCAGAAGCGGGTGTCGGGTGGGGTGGTGTTGCACCACGTGACGATGTCCTACGACATCGATGCGGACAAGATGGCCGAGGTGCTGCGGGTGGGCGGGGAGAAGCTGTCGGACAAGGGTGTGGCGAGCGCGAAGAAGCGGGTGGATCCGCTGCGCAGGCAGACGGGGTTGGCGCGGGAGGAGGTCATCGCGCGGTTGATCGCCGGGTTCGGTCAGCGCTACGGGTTGTCCGGGGGTGCGGTGACCGAGGCCGAGCGGCTGCGTGCGCAGGAGCTGGTGGCCGCGAAGTTCGGGACCGCGCAGTGGCTGGGCCGGGTGCCGTGACGGGTCAGGTCAGCAGTTCGGGGACGCCGGGGGTGCTGCGGCGGCGGCGCAGCCAGACCTTGCGGGTTCCGTCGGCGTAGAGCAGGACGCGGGAGAGTTCCCATCCGGCGAACTCGGCGTGGATGCTGAGCTGGGTCGCTGCGTTGCGGCGGGTGACTCCCGGGGGCAGGCGCAGCGGCCGGTACTCCCAGTCCTGGTCGTGGGTTCCTTCGGCGTTGTCGATCACACTTTCACCACCTGTGTTCCTTGGCCGGTCGCGGAGGTGACGTAGACCTCGCCGGTGTCGGGGTCGACGGTCACCGAGTCGGGTTGGTGGACGGTGGGCAGGCGGTGGCGTTGGCGGGGTTCGCCGCCTGCGATGTCGTAGGCGATGAGTTCGTTGGTCGCGGTGAGGGTGATCCAGGCGAGGTCGCGGTGGGGGTCGTAGGCGATGTCGTAGGGGGCGCCTGGGACGGGGTAGCGCTGTTTCATGATCAGCGGGCCGACGGAGAAGGCGAGGAGTTCCTGGCCTCGGGTGTCGACGGTGAGGATGCGGTGGTAGCGGTCGGTGACGGCGTTGGTGGCGCCGTCGCCTGCGCGTAGTCCTGCGCCTTTTTCGCCGGTGGCGGGGTCGACGGGGGTGATGGCGGTGGTGAGGCGGTCCAGGACGTAGAGGTCGTTGCCGGTGGTGAGCAGTTGGGCGGGGCCCTGGAAGCCGGTGGCGGTGGTGGTGGCGCGGTTGCCGTCGAGGATGGTGACGGTCTTGGTGGTGCGCAGGGCGACTGCGGTGCGTCCGTCGGGCAGGGTGGTGGCGTCGGTGGGGCCGCCGGGGACGTGGGTGGTGGTGGTCTGTCCGGTGCGCAGGTCGGTGCGGGCGAGCAGGTCCTGGTCGGGAAGTGCCGCGAGCAGGGTGCCGCCGGTGGCGTGGAGTGCGGCGGGGGTGCCGGGCAGTCCGATGGTGCGTGGGGCGCCGCCGGGTGCGCGGGTGTCGGTGAGGGTGAGGGTGGGGCCGCCTGCGGTGATGAGGGTGTGGGTGGTGGTGTCGTAGGCGCTGTGCTGGGCTGCCGGGGTGGGCAGGATCGTGCCTGCCGGGGGCTGGGTGGGTGGTGCGGTGGCGGGTGTGGCGGCGCTGAGCTGGGCGGTGACCTGGAGGGGGTCGCTGGGGGTGTTGGCCGCGCAGCCGGTGAGCGCGAGTGACGCGGTGATGCAGGTGGCTGCCAGACGACGCAACGAGGACCTCCCGGTTCTGCGTGCCCGCGGGGTGCGGTGCGGTGCTGCGTCCAGCATCCCCGATGTGGGGGTGGTGGTGTGGGTGGGGGCGAACTTCCAGCTTGACATCGGTGGTGGCGTTCGGGGTAGGGGGTTGGTCCGGTCGGTGGGTGGTGTCAGCGGCGGGCGGGGCCGCGTTCGGGGTAGCCCTGTTCGGGTTCGCTGACGTCGTCGAGGGCGGCTTGGATGGCTGGGGGCAGGGTGAGTTCTTCGGCGTTGAGGGCGGCTTTGAGCTGGGTGGTGGTGCGGGTGCCGATGATGGCGGCGGTGATGCCGGGGCGGTCGCGGACCCAGGCGAGGGCGACGGTCAGCGGTGTGGTGCCGAGTCCTTCGGCGGCGGTGGCGGCGGCCTGGACGATGCGGTTGGCGCGTGGGGTGCGGTGGTGGTCGACGTAGCTGGCGAGGTGGGGGTCGGCGCCGCGGGAGCCGGCGGGGGTGGTGTTGCGGTATTTGCCGGTGAGCACGCCGCGGCCGAGTGGGGCCCAGGCGAGGGTGCCGATGCCGTGGTGGGTGGCGGCGGGCAGGGCTTCGCGTTCGATGCCGCGTTCGACCAGGGAGTATTCGGCTTGGTGGGAGGTCAGTGGGGTGCGGGTGGGGTGGGCTTGCTGGTGGGTGGCGGCGGTGGCCAGTTGCCAGCCCGCGTAGTTGGAGACGCCGGCGTAGCGGACCCTGCCGCTGGTGATGGCGGTGTCGAGGGCGGCGAGGGTTTCGTCGAGGGGGACGGCGGGGTCCCAGGCGTGCAGTTGCCAGAGGTCGATGTGGTCGGTGCGCAGGCGGCGCAGTGAGCCGTCGAGGGCTGACAGGAGTGCGGCGCGGGAGGCGCCGCCGCCGAAGGGTCCGTCGTGGCGGCGGGCGACGGCTTTGGTGGCCAGGACGACGTCGTCGCGGGTGAGGACGGTGGTGAGAAGGTCGCCGAGGATTTCCTCGCTGTGGCCGTCCTGGTAGACGTCGGCGGTGTCGACGAGGGTGCCGCCGGCGTCGTGGAAGGTGACGAGCTGGTCGGCGGCCTGTTCGGCGTCGGTGTCCAGTCCCCAGGTCATGGTGCCGAGGGCGAGGCGGGAGACGCGCAGGCCGCTGCGGCCGAGCTGTCGGTGTTCCACGGTGTTGGAGCGTATTCGCTGCGTGGTCGTGGTGGGTTCATGGTGTGGTCGGTCGGCGTTTCGGTGGTGGTGCGGGTCACGCGGTGTGTGCTGGGGTGGCGCGGTCGTGGGGCTGGTAAGGGCGGGCCGCTACCGGGTGGGTGAAGGCGATACTGCAAGATCTCTGGCCGGAGGAGCGAGGTGGCCGGCGCGTGGGGCCGGTGCCGCACAGGAAATCTCTCGATCGTGCTGGAGTGGGTTTAGTTGTCGTGGTTGCAGGCCATGGTGCTCGCCGTGGTCCAGGGGCTCACTGAGTTCCTTCCGATTTCGTCGTCCGGGCATCTGTCGATCGTGTCGAAGTTGTTCTTCGGCTCGGATGCGGGTGCGTCGTTCACCGCGGTCACGCAGATCGGCACGGAGCTGGCGGTGGTGATCTACTTCGCCGGCGACATCGTGCGGTTGGTGGTGACGTGGTTCCGCGGTCTGGTCAACGCCGAGGTGCGCAGGACGCAGGATTACCGGTTGGCGTGGTATGTGATCGTGGGCAGCTTGCCGATCGGTGTGCTGGGTTTTCTGTTCCAGGACTACATCCGGGGTGCGTTGCGCAGCCTGTGGATCACGGGTGCGATGTTGATCCTGTTCGGGATCCTGATGGGGTTGGCCGAGCGGTTCGGTGCGCAGCGGCGTGGTCATGACAAGTTGACGATGCGGGACGGCGTGTTGATGGGGTCGGCGCAGGCGTTGGCGTTGATCCCGGGGGTGTCGCGTTCGGGCGGGACGATCACGGCGGGTCTGTCGCTGGGGTTGGACCGTCCGACGGCCGTGCGGTTTTCGTTCCTGCTGGCGATTCCGGCGGTGTTCGCCGCCGGGGTGTCGGAGGTGTCGCACGTATTCGAGCCGAGTGCGCACGGTCTGCAGCCGACGGGTGCGCAGATGATCGTGGCGACGGTGGTGGCCGGTGTGGTCGGGTACGCGGTGATCGCGTGGTTGTTGCGGTACGTGCAGAAGCACAGCGTGTACCTGTTCGTGTGGTATCGGATCGTGCTGGGTCTGGTGCTGTTCGGGCTGCTCGGTTTCGGGGTCATCCAGCCGTGATCGGGTGAGGTGGCCGTGGGGCGGTCCGGTGCGTTGCGCCGGGCCGCCCTTTTTTCGTGCGCCGGGGTGTGTGGGGTGGCCGGTGGTGGTGGGCCTACCCTCGGCGGCGTGGCGACTCTCATCCTGCTGCGGCACGCGCGGTCGGCGGCGAACGGTTCCGGGACGCTGGCGGGTCGTACCGCCGGTGTGGGTTTGGACGAGACGGGGCGGGTGCAGGCCGAGGGGCTTGCGGGCAGGTTGTCGGGGATTCCGGTGAGCGCGTTGGTGGCTTCGCCGTTGCAGCGGTGCCAGGACACGGTGGCGGGGCTGGCCGAGAAGCTGGGTGTGCCGGTGGCGGTGGAGGACCGGTTGGCCGAGGTGGACTACGGGCAGTGGACGGGCCGGGCGGTCAAGGACCTGACGCAGGAGCCGTTGTGGAAGGTCGTGCAGCAGCATCCGTCGGCGGCGGTGTTCCCGGGTGGGGAGGCGCTGGCGCAGGTGCAGGCGCGGGCGGTGGAGGCGGTGCGTGAGCACGATCGGCGGATCAGCGGCGAGTTCGGGCCGCACGCGGTGTGGGTGGCGTGCAGCCATGGTGATGTGATCAAGGCGGTGCTGGCCGATGCGCTGGGGCTGCACCTGGACGGGTTCCAGCGGATCGTGGTGGATCCGTGTTCGGTGAGCGTGGTGCGCTACACCGAGACGCGGCCGTTCGTGTTGCGGGTCAACGACACCGGTGGGGACGTGTCGGGGTTGCTGCCGCCGAAGGAAGAGGACTCGGGTTCGTCGTCGTCTGATGCGGTGGTGGGGGGTTCGACGGGTGCCGGAGCCTGAGCTGTGGGGTGTGCGGGACCTGGTGGGGTTCTTCGGGGGGCGCTGGCGGCTGGAGCGGAAGATCGTCGATGCCGCGGGGGTGCGGATCGGGTCGTTCTCGGGTGTGGCGGTGTTCTCGCCGGTGGAGTGGGGGTTGGAGTTCCGGGAGGAGGGTCTGCTGGAGCTGGGGGCGCATCGGGGGCCGGCGCACCGGTGCCTGCATTACCGAGTGTCCGGCGAGGGGCGCGCCGATGTGTATTTCGACTACGGCACGTTCTTCCACGACCTGGACCTGCGGACCGGGCTGTGGCGGGTGGGCCATCCGTGCCGGGACGATGAGTACCGGGGTGAGTTCCGGGTGTGGGACCGCGACCGGTGGCGGCAGGAGTGGACTGTGGTCGGTCCGGCCAAGGATCACGCCTTGTTCACCGACTTCGTCCGGGAGCCCGGCGGTTCCTAGGGCTGCCTTGCACGCCCGTCGTGTTCGGTGACTCCTGACGTTCCCTAGTCGCGCAGCTCGACCAGCCTGACGTTCCCTAGTCGCGGAGCTCGACCAGGTGGCAGCGGGTGCCCGCGGGCACGACGCGGCGGGTGCCGCCTTCGTAGTCGATGCGGACGCGGTCGCGGCGCGCGGGCTGGACGCGTTCGACGATGCCGACGGGCCCGATGGGTCCGTGCAGGCGCACGGCCGTGCCGGGCAGCAGTTCTTCGGCGGGGGCGCGGCCGCGGTTGACCGCGCGGGTGGCGGGCCAGATCCAGCGGGTGCTCACGCGCCAGACGAGGTAGAAGGCCAGGGGCAGCGCCGCCGCGAACCACGGCGAGACCGGCAGCAGAGCCAGACCGAGGGCCAGCCCGGCCAGCAGCGCCCAGAGGCCGGAGCTGACCATGCGCCCGCCGATCTGAAGCCAGCCCGTGGTGCGGATGATGCCGTCGCGGCGCTGTCCGCGGGTCGGGCTGCGCGGCGCGGTGACCGGCTCCTCGATGTCGTCGCGGGTGCCTTCGGCGCGGGCTTTCCACAGGGTGTCCAGTAGCAGCCGCTGGGTGTCGTCGTCGGCCAGGGCTGCCGACGGCTCGTCGGGTCCGGCGGCGGGAGTCTGCGGTACGCAGGCTGTTGCCTGAGCCCCGGCGGGTTCCTCGGGCGCGGTGGGCTCGTCGGCCTCAGCGATTTCGTCGGTGGCGAGCACGGGCTCCTTGACCACGGGGATCTCGGTGGTCTGCTCAGTCGAGGATGGCGAGGGAGTGTCGGGGCCGACCGCAAGCGGGACGTCGAAGCGGGAGGCCGGGCCGCCGGGGTTGAGCAGGGTGCTCAGCATGGTGACCTCGAGCCCGCGACGGGCGCCGCAGGTGGGGCAGACCATGGCCGCGCCGGTGGGCGCCTGGGGGTCGGTGGTGGCGGCCAGCGGGCCGTGGCCGTGCGGGCAGCGCGGCGCGTAGGGGCCGTGTTCGAGCAGGTGCAGGGCCCCGGTGGGGCGGGAGTCGTTCACCACTGCGTGGTCCACCTCAGATCGCCGTCGTCGTCGGGTTGGCAGCTGGCCGCGGCACCCTCGTAGGTGCGGCCGGCATCGCCCTGGCGCTCGCAGCGCTTGCCGGGGGTGACCACCGGGACCGCCTCCTCGGTGGTGGTCGTCGTGGTCGGCTCCGGCGGTTGCGGCCGTGGTGGTGGCGGCGGAAGCGGGGCCGGGCGAGGTGTGGTCGTGGTGGGCGCCGGGCTCGACGGCTCCCCGGTCGTCGTGGTGGTGGTCGACCGTGGCGCGGAAGGTGTGGTCTCCGGCGGCGGCGCCGGGGGAGGCGGTGTGGTCGGCGAGGGCGCCGGAGGAAGCACCGGAGCGCTGGTGGGTGCCGGGGCCGGGGCGAGGTGGCGCGCGGCCGGTGCCGTGGCGGGTGCCGGGTCGGGCAGGGCACCGACGGCGGTGAAGGCGACCGCCGCGACCAGTCCCGAGGCGGGGACCAGCCGCGCGGCTAGCGGGCTCTTCCACCACCAGCGGCGCAGCAGACCGGGGTGATCCGAAGACAACGTCGCCGACTCTCCTCGCGTGCATCTCGTAGCCAACCCCGACCTGGCCGCCGAATCGTAGCGAATGCGTGATCTTCCCGTGTCCGAATCGGTGATCGACACGCCCGGGCGAGTCGGATCTTTCGAGCGCACGAGCTCGCGGAAGCCGATGTGTGAGGTGGGGCACGTGTCGATCAGGGCTATGCGGTGATCGCGCAGGGCGGTGCCGCGGTCACCGGACGTGGCGGGTGTGGGCGCGGTGGATCCGGGGAATTCGGTTGTCGTCGAACCCGGCGGACCGGCATGATCACCGCCTGGCAGCTCGCGCCGCACCGGGAGGAGGCACCCGTGGTCACCGCACAGCAACCACGGCAGGCCTGCCGCCGTGCCCCCGGTCGCCGCGCGAGACCACCACGCTGATCCACACCGAGTCCAGCAGTGGCAGCCGCCGGGGCGAGCGACCCCGGCGGCTGCCGCTTTTTCGTTCGCCACCACCGCGGATCCGGTGGTGGCCCGATCAGGGAGGACGATGTGTTCACCGCCGTGCAGGGCAGCCGGGTGCCCATCCGCATGTGGGCCGACCCGCGCCGGGTCGAGGACGCCGCCATGCGCCAGCTGCGCAACATCGCAGACCTGCCCTGGGTGCACGGCGTGGCGGTGATGCCCGACGTGCACCTGGGCAAGGGAGCCACGGTCGGCAGCGTGATCGCCATGCGCGACGCGGTCTCGCCGTCGGCGGTCGGGGTCGACATCGGCTGCGGGATGAGCGCGGTGCGCACCTCGTTGCGCGCGGCCGACCTGCCCGACGACCTCTCGGGGCTGCGTTCGCGGATCGAGTCGGCGGTGCCGGTGGGCTTCGGCATGCACACCCACCCCGTGGACGTCCGTCGCGTGGCCGGCACCGGTGACTGGGACGAGTTCTGGCGCGGCTTCGGGGACCTGCACGAGGGCGTGCAGAACCGGCGGGAGCGGGCGCTGGCGCAGATGGGCAGCCTCGGCGGCGGCAACCACTTCATCGAGGTGTGCCTGGAGCAGGGCGGCGCCGACGACGGGCGGGTGTGGCTGATGCTGCACTCGGGGTCGCGCAACATCGGCAAGGAGCTGGCCGAGCGCCACATCGAGATCGCCAAGGGCCTGGCGCACAACGCCGACCTGCCCGACCGGGACCTGGCGGTGTTCGTGGCGGGCACGCCGCAGATGCGCCACTACCGGCGGGACCTGTTCTGGGCCCAGGAGTACGCGCGCCGCAACCGCGCGGTCATGGTGTCGCTGGTGCAGCGGGCGCTGGCCGACACCGTGGCGGGCACGCGGTTCGACGAGCCGATCTCCTGCCACCACAACTACGTCGCCGAGGAGACCTACGACGGCGTGGAGCTGCTGGTCACTCGCAAGGGCGCCATCCGCGCGGGCAGCGGGGAGCTGGGCATCATCCCCGGGAGCATGGGCACCGGCTCGTTCATCGTGCGGGGACTGGGCAACACCGAGGCGTTCACCTCGGCCTCCCACGGTGCCGGCCGGCGGATGTCGCGTACCAGGGCCCGCAAGTCCTTCACCGCGCGCGACCTGGCCGAGCAGACCGCCGGGGTGGAGTGCCGCAAGGACGCCGGTGTGGTCGACGAGATCCCGGCGGCCTACAAGGACATCGACGAGGTGATCCAGGCCCAGACCGACCTGGTGGAGGTCGTGGCCCACCTCAAGCAGGTCGTCTGCGTCAAGGGCTGACCACGACGAGCCGACATCGCCCGAGCCCGTGAGCCTGTGGCAGGCCGGAAGACTCGCGGTCCCAGCGGCCCGCAGTGGAAGGAGGGCAGATCAGGCTGTCAGGGAGGGCCGGGGCTCCTGCTCGGCCAGGGTGTCGCGCAGCGCGTCCAGCGACAGCCCGACCGCCTCGGCGATCGCGGCGACGGTGAAGAACGCCGGGGTGGGGATGCGGCCCTTCTCGATCTTGCGCAGCGTCTCCACCGAGATGCCCGAGCACGCCGCGACCTCGATCATGCTGCGTCCGCCGCGGGCCTCGCGCAGGATCCGCCCGAGGTGTTCGCCCCGGTCGCGTTCGTGCTGGTTCAGCGGAACACGCACCATGCGCGTGATAGTAATGTCGCCGCGGATGCCCGGTCCAGCTCGCCGGTCGCGGGACACCGGAGTGGATGGGATACCGGTGCCGATGGGGTGGCAGGGGTTGATCGAGCTCAGGAGTACCGGGGAACTGGACGCGCTGGGTGAGGCCGGCCGCGCCGTGGCCGCCGCGCTGCGGGCCGTGCGCACCCACGCACGTGCCGGTGTGCGGCTGAGCGAACTCGACGAGCTGGCCCGCGCTGTGCTGTGCGAACACGCCGCCGTGCCGCTGCCGCTGGTCGGCCACCCGCGTGCGGCCGGCGCGGCGATCTCGGCGTCGGTCAACGACGTCGTCGCCCACGGTGTGGCCGATGCCACCCGCCTGACCGACGGCGACCTGCTCGGCATCGACTGCCTGGCCCGCGTCGACGGCTGGTGCGCCCGCGCGGCGACCACCGTCGGCATCGGCACCGTCGATCCCCAGGACCTCACCCTGATGCAGACCGCCCACCAGGCGCTCGACGACGCCATCGCCGCCGCCCGCCCAGGGCGGCGCATCGGCGACCTCTCCCACGCCCTCGGCGTCGTGGCCCGCAGTGGCGGCTACGGCATCCCCGCCGCCTCCGGTGGACACGGCATCGGTCGCGATCCGCGCGAAGAGCCCTCGGTGCCCGGCGAAGGACGGCCCGGCCGCGGCGCGCCGCTTCGTCCGGGCATGGTGCTGCTTTTGCGCCCGGTGCTGCTGGCCGGCGGCGACGAGGTGTGCACCGCCGAGGACGGGTGCACCGTGCTCACCGGCGATGGCAGCCGCGTGGCGCGCGCCGGGCACACCCTCGCGATCACCGACCACGGTGCCCGCGTGCTCACCACCTGAAACCGCCACCGTTTTCCCGGAATCCGGCCACCGGAACCGGACCGGCCGAAATGGACATTCCGCCACGGTGCCGCGGGCGCCACCCGCACGCACGTTGAATTCAACACATGTTCAACAGCGTCGGAGGCGGGGATAATCGAACCCTGAGCGCCCGCCGAGCGTTCGCCACGGCCGCCATCGTCCGCGTGAGGAACCCATGACCAAGCACTTCGCGTTCGTCTCCCTGCCCGCCGCGGGTCACATCAACCCGACCATCCCCCTGGTCGAGGAACTCGTGCGGCGCGGCCACCGGGTCACCTACGCCGGCGCGCGCCAGTCCCTTGCCGGCGCGGAGAAAGCCGGCGCCGAAATCCTGGACGTGCCCTTCCGCATGCCCGACGTCCCACCCATGACCGACCGCCTCGACGGCGCCGAGATCCGCCTCATGATGCAGCTGATGCTGGACAACACCCGCACCAGCCTGCCGCTGCTGCTGGAGCGCTTCGCCGCCGACACCCCCGATGCGGTCTGCTACGACATGATGACCGTCATGGGGCGCATGGCCGCCCGGAAGCACGAGGTGCCCGCGGTCAAGCTGATGCCGAGCTTCGCCTCCAACGAAACGTTCTCGCTGCGCGAGAGGATGACGCCGACGGCCGGGTTCGACCCCGCCCACGTCGCCGAGTTCGTGCGGCAGCTGCAGGAACTGGGCGAGGAGTTCGGCGTGTCGGCCGGCACCGGGTTCGACGAGCACGACATCGCCGGGCTGAACCTGTCGTTCCTGCCCCGCCGGTTCCAGCTCGAAGGCGACTCCTTCGACGAGCGGTTCCGGTTCCTGGGCCCGATGTTCGGCCAGCGCGAGGTCGAGCAGTGGGAACCGCGCGACCCCGGCGCGCCGCTGCTCTACATCTCGCTGGGCACCGCGTTCAACAAGCGCCCGGACTTCTACCGCATGTGCTTCGAAGCCTTCGGCGGCAGCGGTTGGCAGGTGGCGCTGTCGGTCGGTGCCGGCACCGACGTCTCCGAGCTCGGCCAGGCCCCTGCCAACTTCGAGGTGCGCGAGTCGTTCCCGCAGCTGGCGGTGCTGCGCCAGGCGTCGGTGTTCCTGTCGCACACCGGCATGAACTCCACCATGGAGTCGCTGTACTACGGGGTGCCGCTGGTGGCGGTGCCGCAGATGCCCGAGCAGGCGCTCAACGCCGCGCGGGTCGAGGAGCTGGGCCTGGGCCGGCGGCTGGTCACCGACGAGGTCACCGCCGAGCAGCTGCGTGCGGCGGTGGAGCAGGTCTCGGGCGATGAGGACGTCCGCGCCAACCTCGCCGACATGCAGCGCACGCTGCGCGAGTGCGGCGGTGCCCGGGCCGGCGCCGACGCCCTGGAGTCCTACCTGGCCTGACTCCCCGCAGCCGGCAGGGGCCGCCGGGTCATCCGGCGCGCGGTGGTCCCCTGTACGGGCTTTGGGGTTACGGCCGCGTGCCGGGGCGCAGGAAGCGGTGGCGGGCGGCGGCCATGGTCGCCGCTTCGGCACGCACAGCGCGCAGCAGCGTCCTGATGGTGGATGCGTTCTGGGTCATGGTCGTGTTCCTCCTGGAATTCATGGTGGTCAACGGGGTGCGACGGGTCGCTCGGCGGTGGTCACGGCCGCGCGGGCGGCGTCCACGTCGCCGAAGCAGGGCAGCGCGTCCTGAAGCGCTGCCGCGGCCAGCGCCCGGCGCACCGGGCGAGAGCTGTCGGTCAGGCACAGCGTGATGCCGCGGTGCGAGGCGTAGCTGTGGGCGCTTGCCAACAGGCGCAGCGCGTCCACGCCGAGGAAGCCCACCTCGTCGAGATCGATCACCAGCGCCCGCAGCTCGGTCAGCAACCGAGGCCACAGCACCTCGGCCAGCCGCGGGGTCGTGGCCGCGTCCAGCTCGCCGCTGACGAACAGCACCGCCACCGGCGGCTCGGTGAAGTCCATGCGCAGCCGCAGCCCGCGCTCGTGGACCGCCGGCCGGCCGCCGCCGCGCCTGCCGGGAGAGTCGTCGAAGGGTTCGGTCACCGGAGTGCGCACGAGCACGCCTGGCTCCTCTCGTCGCCGAAGGAATGGCGCACCGGCCGCCCGGCAGCGGCAGGCAACACCGGACCGGAGCGGGCCGAGGACGTGAGAACACCGCCTGACGTGGGCGGAAAGGAAAGCGGGAGCGTGCCCGGCCCGACCTCTCAGGTCATGCCAGCTGCTCGCTCAACCAACGCCCTCCACCGTACGGACCGGTGCGCCCGGTGTCGAGGACACCCCTGGACGGGTAGGCGAGAGGGCAGTCGCCCGCGGCGCGCGCGGGCCCGGGAGGTGGTGAGCATGGACACCGCAAGCGATCAGGAGCTGGCGATCGCGCTGGCGCGGATGTCGAGGAACCTGCTGTCGCAGGACACCGTCCAGAACACACTCAACAGCATCGTCGAACACGCCGTGGACCTGGTCGACGGCTGCGAGCACGCCGGCATCCTGCTGCTGCACAACAGACGGCAGGTCGAGACCGCCGCGGCGACCTCCGAGCTGGTCCGCCGCTCCGACACGCTGCAGGGCGAGCTGTGCGAGGGGCCGTGTTTCGACGCCGCCGACAACGGCGTGCAGGTCTACCGCATCGCCGACATGACCGGCTCCGTGCAGCGCTGGGCGCAGTACGCCCCCTACGCCCGCGACCTCGGTATCGCCAGCATGATGGGCCTGCTGCTCTACACCGACGAGGAGGAGTACGGCGCCCTGGACCTCTACTCCTCCCGGCCCGAAGCGTTCGGCGAGCACTCCGAGCTGGTCGGCTGGGTCGTGGCTTCCCACGCCGCGGTCGCCTTCTCCTCGGCGCGCATGGACGCCCAGCTGCAGACCGCGATCACCACCCGCCAGCGGATCGGGGAGGCCCTGGGCATCGTCATGGAGCGCTACCGCATCGACGAGGAACAGGCCTTCCAGGTGCTCAAGAGGAGCTCCCAGCACCGCAACATCAAACTGCGCGACATCGCCGACCACGTCACCTCCACCGGGGAGATCCCCGGCGCCCGCTAAGGCCGCACCGCACCCGGTTCGCCCCCCGCCGACGACCGGCACCCCACGGACGCGCTCGAGCGCTCACCGGTCCAAAACCCCCGGTTCAGCCACGGGCCGCCGGCAGCGGAAGACGGACGGGAAAACCAGGCGCGCCGCGGATCGAAGGCCGCTACCGTGCCCGGCATGGACGAGCAGCAGCTGCTGTGGCGCAGCGGCGGGCCGGTCACCCGCAGCCGCCTGGCCGCCGACCTGGGCGAGCTGGGCCTTGTCCGCGGCGACACCGTGATGGTCCACACCCGGATGTCGGCGCTGGGCTACGTCGCCGGCGGCACCACCACGGTCATCGACGCGCTGCTGGACGTCGTCGGTCCACAGGGGACGCTGATGGTCACCTGCGGCTGGAACGACGCGCCACCCTACGACTTCACCGACTGGCCCCAGCCGTAGCAGGACGCGCTGCGCGCCGAACACCCGGCCTTCGACCCGCTGCTGTCGGAAGCCGACCACGCCAACGGACGGCTGCCCGAAGCGCTGCGCCGCCGGCCCGGCTCGGTGCGCAGCCGCCACCCCGACGCCAGCTTCGCCGCCCTGGGCGCCCGCGCGCACGCGCTGATGGACGAGCACCCCTGGGACGACCCCCACGGCCCCGGCACCCCGCTGGCCCGCCTGGCCGAGGCGGGCGGGCGGGTCCTGCTGCTGGGCGCGCCGCTGGACTCGCTGACGATCCTGCACCACGCCGAAGCCCTCGCCGAGGCACCCGGCAAACGCCACGTCAACTACGAGCAGCCCATCCTCGTCGACGGCCGCCGCACCTGGCAGCACTTCCACGACATCGACACCCAGGACGCCGCCTTCGACTACAGCCCGGTCGTGCCCGGCGACCAGTGGCCGTTCACCGTCATCGCCCGCGACATGCTCGCCGCCGGGATCGGCACCCGCGCCCACGTCGCCGCCGCCGAAAGCCACCTGTTCGACGCCGCCGCGGTCGTGCGCTTCGGCGTGGACTGGATCCAACGCCGGCTCAACCCCGCGCCTCACACGGACCCGGCCCCCACCACACCCTGACGCCCCACACAACGACCGCCGAACACAGATGTGGGGCCGCAGCCAAACAGGCCACGACCCCACACCCGCCGACGTGCGCGACTACCGCGAAGCCATCAACTCGTCGAAAGTCGGGAACTTCTCGGCGGTGTCGGTGTTGAGGAACGCACCGACCCAGCCGTCGTCGTCGTGGAAGAAGCGGATCGCCACGAAATCCGGCTCGGTGCCCATGTCGAACCAGTGCGTGGTGTTGGCGGGCACGCTCAGCAGATCGCCCGCCTCGCACAACATCGCATACACCCGGTCCCCGATGTGCAGGTAGAACACCCCGGCACCGCGGGCGAAGAACCGGTCCTCGTCATCGTCGTGGGTGTGCTCGGACAGGAACTTCTCCCGCGCCGCCTTGGCCTGGGCCGGCCACTGCGGGTCCTGCGACGGCGCCATCACCGCCGCGTCGACCTTGATGTAGCCCTCGCGCTCGATGACCTCGTCCACCTCGGCCCGGTAGGCCTCCAGCACCTCCTCCGAGGACGGCCGCTCCGGCAGCTCCCGCAGCTCCCAGCGGCTGAAGCTCACCCCGAACTGCTTGAGCACGTCGGTGATCTCCTGCGGATCCTCGGTGCGCAACTCCACCGTGCCCGCATCGGTGTCGGGCCACACGGTCAGCAATGACATGCGATCGCCTCCTGCGACGGTTCCTCTGGTGCCCTAGCGCTGTTCGGTGGCCAGCTTGAACTGCAGCAGCCACTCCAGGCATTCGGTGCGGTGCCGGGCCTGCTGGAGATCACGACCCCACACGTACACGCCGTGGCGGGCCACGATCAGCGCCGGGGTGGCCGGGTCGAAACCCGCCTCGAACGCATCACCCAGGACCGACATGTCCTGGCTGTTGGCCACCACCGGCACGGTCATCTCGTCGTCGTGGGCCGAGCGCTGCAGCCCCTTGAGCATCTCCAGGTCGCGCAGCACCACCCCCTGCGGCCAGCGTTGCGCGGCCACCACCGGCGCCAGCATGTGCACGTGCACCACCGCGCCCGCCCCGGCGACCCGCGCGATCCGGGCGTGCAGCCCCGCCTCGGCCGACGGCCGGGCCTGCGGGGTCGGCTGGTCGGCCACGGCGGCGCCGTCGGCGTCGACCACGACCACGTCCTGCTCGCCGAGCTCGCCCTTGTCGCGGCCGCTGACCGTCACCGCCAGCCGCAACGGGTCGCGGGACAGGGTCTGCGACAGGTTGCCGGAGGTGCCGCGCATCCAGCCCAGCGCGGCGAAGCGCGCGGACTCGGCCGCCAGCGCCGCCCCGGCCTCCTTCAGCGCCACGGTGTTCACGAAACCACCTCGATGTCGATGTCGTCGAAGGCGCCCACCGCCGGGTGGGAGCCGAAGTCGGCGTCGGCGTAGGGCTCGCCGGGCCGCGCCAGGCCCACCGTGTGCCAGCCCGCCTGCGCGGCGGCGTCCAGCTCGGCGGGCACGTCGGACAGGAACACGATCTGCAACGGCCGCGCCGCGCCGAGCGCGGCCGCGATCGCCTCGTAGGAGCCGCGTTCGCGCTTGGGGCCGGCGTTGACGGTGTCGAAGTGCTGGGCGAACAGCCCCCGCAGGTCCCCGGAGGTGGTGTGGGAGAACGAGGCGACCTGCCCGGCCACCGAGCCCGAGGAGAAGACCGCCAGCACCAGGCCCCGCTGCCGCCACGCCCGCAGCGCCGGCACCACGTCGGCGAAGTAGTCGGTGGTCAGCTCCCCGCGGGCGTAGCCGTCCTGCCAGATCAGGCCCTGCAGCGTCTTCAGCGGCGCGGCCTTGCGGTCGGCGTCCATCCAGCCGTGCAGCACCGCCACCACCTGCTCGGCCGTGGCCTCGGCCGGCAGGCCCGCCTCGGACTTGACGTCCTCGACGGCCTTGCGCACCACCGGGTCCTCCGGGTGGTCATGGATCCACGGGCCCAGCCGGGGCCGTGCGTAGTCGTAGAGCACCACGTGCACCTGGCTGGTGGGGGTCAGCGTGCCCTCGATGTCGAGCACGACCCACCGGGCGGCAACCGACGCGCTCACCGCTGGGACTCCTTCCAGTAGTCACCGACGCGCTCGGCGGCGAAGGCGCCGCGGTCGGTGGCGATGGTGGTGACGAAACGCGGGGGAGTGACGTCGAAGGCCGGGTACAGCCCCCGCACCCGCGTGCTGGCGGTGCGGTGGCCCAGCGCGTGCAGCACCTCCTCGCCGTCGCGGTACTCGATCGGCACGTCCGACCCGGTCGGCGAGTGCGGGTCGGGGGCGTGGCACAGCGCGTGGAAAGGCACGCCGAAGGCGTGCGCGGCCACCGCCAGCTGCAGCGTGCCGACCTTGTTGATGACGTGACCGTCCATGCTGACCCGGTCGCTGGCGGTCACCAGCGCGTCGACCTCGCCCCGGCTGAACAGCGAGGCGCCCATGCCGTCGGTGATCAGCGTGGTGTCCACGCCCATCTCGTCCAGCGTCTCGGCCGTCAGCCGCGCGCCCTGCAGGTAGGGGCGGGTCTCGGTGCAGAAGAACACCGGCTGCTTGCCCAGCTCCAGGGCGGCCTGGACCATGCCGACCAGGTACAGGTCGCCCCAGCAGTGGGTCAGCACGCGGGCTCGGTCGGGCAGCAGCGCCGCGGCCGCCCGGCCCATCTCGGTGCTGCGGCGCCGGTAGTCGGCGTCACCGGCGCGGGCACCGGCCAGCGCCGCCTCGGCCACGTCCGCACCCGGGTCGGCGTCGACGGCCGCGAGCACCTGGTCCACGGCCTTGCGGGGCTGGTCGTTGGTGGGGCGGGTGGCCACGAAACGCCGCCCGGCTTCGGCCAGGCGCTGCCGCGCCGAGGCCGGGTCGTCGGCCACCGCCTCCCGCGCGGCCAGCACCATGCCCCACAGCGTGGCGAAGTAGGGACCGGAGGACTGGGTGACCATCTGCTCGATCGCCCGGGCGACGTCCTCGGCGGTGCGGGCGTGCACCCACACCCGTTCGAGCGGGAACACCCGGCGGTCCAGCAGGTGCACACCGTCGTCGGCCAGCCGCACGCTGTCGGCCAGCACCGGCAACCCGGCGTGCTCGGGGGGCAACGTCATCGGTGTCCTCAATGGAAAGTCACGAACAAGGGGTCGGCGGCCTCCGCCAGGGTAGGCGATCGGCGCCGCGGCACGGCCACACCGATCCGCATCGCGGGACGTCCGAGCAGGTGCCCGGCGGCCCGGCCGGAACCGGCAGGCTTGCTACCGTGGACGGTACAAGATCACCAACCGGTGCCCCGCCGGCGTGCTCTGGAGGCCCGATGCAGACCGCCAAGCCCATCACCCTGCCCCCCGAGGGCCTCGGCGACGGCGTGATCACCGTCCGCCCGCTGGCCGACCGCGACGCCGAGGCGTTCGCGCGCGGCACCGCGGACGAGGCCGTGCGCCGCTTCGGACACCTGCCGCTGGCCGACTACACCGCCGACATCGTGCGCGAGCAGATCCGCGGCGTCATCGCCGAAGGCCTGCGCAGCGGGGAGCTGGCGGTGCTGGCCATCGCCGATGCCACCGACGACCGCTTCCTGGGCTCGATCACCCTGTTCGGCATCCACGGCCACAGCGCGGAGGTCGGCTTCTGGCTCGCCCCGGCCGCCCGCGGCCTCGGCGCCACCAGCAGGGCCGTGGAACTGCTGGCGGAATGGAGCCACGGCCACGGCATCCGGGAGCTGACCGCCCGCACGGAACTGGCCAACCACGCCTCGCAGCGCGTGCTGGAACGCTGCGGTTTCGGAGTCGACGGCGAGCCCACCGAGCAGCGCGCCCCCGACGGCGCGGTGTTCACCGGCCTGACCTACCGCCGCGCCACCCGCCCCGCCTGAACCGCACACGGCACCGCCGCAACGCCACGCTGGCGAGACCATCGCCGACCGACTCCGCCGCACGCTCCCGGGCAGTGAGCTGCTAGCCCACGGCGTCGGCGCGCCGCATGATCTCGGTGATCACCGGGCCTTTGGCGTCGGCGTAGTGCTGCACGTGCCGCCACACGCGCCGGGCCAGGTCGCGCTTGGTGCGCGCATAAGCCTCGCGGTCGGCGTCGTGAGCCCGCAACCGGTCCCGGAAGCGCAGCATCCGCGCCGCCTCGGCACAGCCCGCACGGAACACGTGCAGGTTGACGGCCGTGTCCGGCCCCTTGAACAGGCGGTGCTCGAACCAGTCGGGCTCGCGGATGCGCAGCGCATACCCGGCCGCTTCCAGGGCGGGGACGTAGGAGGGCTCGTCGGCGGAGTCGGCCACGACCAGCAGCATGTCGATGACCGGTTTCGCGCACAGCCCCGGCACCGAGGTCGAACCGACGTGCTCCACCCGCAGCGCCGCCTCACCGAGGGCCCCACGAACGCGGTCGGCCTCCCGCCGGAACAGCTCAGGCCAGCGGGGGTCGTAGTCGACGAGAGTGACGGGCGCGTTGTGCGGGACGCGCCGGCCGACGGTGACCTCCTGCAGGGCTGCGTCGCTGCTGGGCGGGACCGGGAAACCCTCCGGCGTCGAGGACATCGCCCGCTCCTTCACCCGCACCCCGGCCAACGAAACCGCCGCCGGACACCCGAGGTGCCCGGCGGCGGCAGCAGCGTCAACGGCGCTTCTTCGGCGGATCCTTGCGCAGCAGGTCAGGACCGATGATCTTGCGCACCACCCGCCGGACCAGGCTGCGCCGCTTGACCGGCACACCCGGCTTGGCGGGCGCGGCCGGGGCCGTCGGCGCAGGCGCGCCCGCTGTCGTCGCCAGCCCCTGCGGGGGAGCAGGCACGGCAGGCACGGGCGCGGGTGCGGACTCGGGGGTGGGCGAGGTCTGGCCGGCAGCCGGTGGCGGGGCCACCGCGGGCACCGGATCGGTCACCAGACCGGAGGCGCCCACCGTCGACGGCCGCTCGGGACTGAGCTTCTTGGCGAACTCCGGCTGCTCATCCCGGATCGCCGGGATGTAGGGCTGGGTCACTTCGACCCGGTTCGGCGGCGGAGGCTGCCTCGGGGCCTCGGGGCGTGCCGGCACTCCCGCCTCGTCCAGGGAGAGCTCCCCCACGATGCGAGTGGTCACCGGCCCGGCGTCGGCTCGCGCGCCGTCGTGGCGCGGATCCTGGGGAACCGCCGGCTGGAACCAGGGTCGTGCGAGGTCGTCTTGAAGTGTCATCCGTATCGACTCTGAGGGAGCAAACGGCCAGGGTCGCCGGCGGGTCGCCCCACCGGCGGGTCAGACCCTACCGGTAACGGACCGGTAAAGCACCACCCCTGTGCCCACAAGATCTTGTAGCGGGCCCGCCGCCGCGCCACCAGCCGCCGAGGAAAACCACGATGCCGCAGGTGAGAGATCCTCTCCCGCCGCCGCGACCGAAAACCGGTATCGCCGGTCACATCCCGCCGACTACGGTGCCGCGGTGCGCGATCCCGCCCTGCTGCCCAAAGCCCACCTGCACGTCCACCTGGAAAGCACCGTGCGCTGGGACACCCTGCGCGAGCTCGGCCGCGCCAACGGTGTCGCCGTCCCCGACCGCCCCGCGGGTTTCACCGGCTTCCGGCAGTTCGCCGACCACAACTCCCTGGTGCGCCACTGCCTGGTCCGGCCCGCCGACTTCACCCGCGTCGCGCGCGAGTTCTGCCACGACGAAGCCGCCCAGGGCACCCGCTACGCCGAGGTCACCTTCACCGCCGCCTCCCACGGCGAGCGGCTCGGGGCGCCGGAGATGCCGCTGGAAGCGGTGCTGGAAGGGCTCGCGCTGGGCCAGGCCGAAACGGGGCTGCGCTGCCGGGTGCTGCTCGACCACTCCCGGCGCCGCTCGGTGCGCCGCGCCTGGCGCACCCTGCACCTGGCCACCCGCTACGACGAGGTCGCGGGCATCGGGATGGCGGGGGAGGAGTCCTACCCGCTGGAGCCCTTCGCCGACGTGCTCGACGCGGCCCGCGACGCCGGGGTGGCCCTGGTGCACCACGCCGGCGAAGCCTGCGGCGCCGACAGCATCCGCGAGGCGATCCACACCGGCCACGCCCAGCGCATCGGACACGGCATCCGCGTCCTCGACGACCCCGCGCTCACCGCCGAGATCCGCGACCGCGGCATCGCCCTGGAGGTCTGCCCGTCCTCCAACGTCCTGCTCGGCTTCGCCGCCTCGCCCGATGCCCACCCGCTGGCGCACATGCGCGCCGCCGGACTGGCCGTCACCGTCAACACCGACATCCCCGCCATCGCCGGGACCACGCTGACCGACGAATACGCCCTCGTGCGCGACACCTTCGGCTACGACGACCACGACCTGGCCGCACTCGCCCGCACCGCAGTGCAGGCCTGCTTCGCCGACGAGCAGACCAAGCGCGACCTGCACCACGGAATCGACGCCTGGCTCGCCGCACCCGCAGCCGACACGTCAGTCCACAATGGATCGGACATCACGGTGCGGTGAACGGTTCTTCCTGGTAGGCGCGGTGCAGCAGGTCCACGAAGGACGTCGCCTCCGGCAGCGACGCCGAGCCATCCGGTGCACCGCGACACCCGGCGTCCAGGAGTTCATCACCACCGCCCCGGCCAGGTCGGCGACGTCGGCGGGAGTGATCTCCTGCTCCCGCTGGGCGACACCGAGACGCTCCAACCGGCGGCGCACGACGCCCATCGTCGTGCCCACCAGCATCCCGGCCGCCGGCCACACCACCGCCGAACCGTCCCAGAACGCCAGGTTCCAGATCGAAGCCTCGCTGATCCTGCCGTGGCGGTCGACGAAGGCGGCGTCGTCGAAACCGTCGCGCACGGCCTGACGCAGCAAGTAGGTCTTGGCCGACTCGCCGACGTGCTTGATCTCCGGTACGAACCGTTCGTGCTCGACGACCGACAAGGCAAGCGGACCCCGCGGCCCCGACGCGGGCGGGCCGGTGCGCACCAGCACCTCCGGCTCGGCCTCGCCGACGGCGGTGGTGAACTCGCCCGCCGGCGCGTACACCGTGGCCCCCAGCGACACGTCGGCCGGGCCCGCCTCGATCGCGGCCCGCAGGTAGGAACGCACCCGGTCGTCGGGCAACGCCCGGCCGAACAACTCCAGCGACGCCGAGCGCAACCGCCCCAGGTGCAGGTCCAGGCCGCGGACCCGGCCGTCGCGCACCTGCATCGCGGTGAAGTGGGCATAACCGGCGAACGCCAGCGGCGCCAGCTCCTCGGCGCCGGCCGCCCGGCCGTTGCGCTGCACGGTGAAAGAGGTCATGCCACGAACCTAGAGTCTGACACCGATGTGAGACTCAAGCCGGTGCGCCGCGGATCACACCCCGCCCCGGCGCACCTGGAATCAGTCCCGGCCGGGATGGTTCTCGCGCCACTGGGCCACGAGGCGCTCCACGTCGAAGGGCGCCAGGTTCAGCGGCGGACCCGCCGGCGGGTTCCGGATCGCCTCGCGGATCTTGTCGTTGATCTCCGCGACGGTCTCGCGCACCTCGGCCTCCGAACCGGCGCGGGCGGCGGCCTTGCGCGCCTCCTGCGCCTGCTTGCGCAACGCCAGCGTCGGCGGCAGCGCCGAGACGTTCTCCTCGCGCAGCTTCTGCTTGACCCACCACAGCTCGTCGTAGGGCATGTGCGCGTTGAGCCCCGGCAGCGGCTTGCCCGCACCCGGCAGGTCGTCGAACTCGCCGCGCTCGGTGGCCTCGCGGATCTGCTTGTCCACCCACGACTCGAAACCGATGTCGGCCGGCTTGCGCTCGCCCATGACCGTCCTCCTCACCGATCGCCCGCCACCGCTGTCGTCTCTCCACCAGGCATTGCCGCGGCCACAACCCCAGTATCCCGAGGATGGCCACGACAGCACAGCCGCAGCCCCGGGGTCGGACCTGCTCCGGCGGCCGCCCGAGTGGGCGCGCGGCCAATCCGGCAAGATCGACCGCAACGCCTCGGCCGACGGCTGATCCCCGCGCCCGACCCGACACCCGGGAGTTCCCTGCGATGACACGCGTGCTGCTCGTGGCCACCGGCGACACCCTGGCCTACCGCAAGTCCGGCCCCAGCATCGCCTCCGGCGCCGAGCTGCTGGCCGACCTGCCCGGCGCGGTGGCCGCCGAGGTCGGCGCCGAGGACGTGATGGCCGAGCCGAGCTGGGACACCTCACCCTCGACGATGCTCGCCCTGGCCCGCCGGGTGCGGGCCGCGGTGCTGGAGGACGGCTACGACGGCGTCGTGGTCACCCACGGCCTGGACACCCTCGAAGAGACCGCCTTCCTCACCGACCTGACCGCCGGCCCCGCCGCCGGCCGGGCCGCCATCGTGTTCACCGGCGCCGGCTTCGGGTGGGACGAGCCCGAAGGCCACGGCCCGGCCAATCTGACCGCGTCCCTGCGCGCCGCCGCCGACCCGGCGCTGCGCGGTCAGGGCGCGGTGGTCTGCGCCGGCGACCAGCTGCACGCGGCGCGGTGGGCGCGGCTCACCGACCCCTGGCGCGCCGCGTCGTTCACCTCCGGCCCGCACCCGCGGCTCGGGCACCTCGTCGACGGCCGCGTCGAGCTGCTCGGCACCGCACCGCAGCGGCCACCGCGCACGCTGGGCCTGCCCGAAACCGACGTCGCGCTGATCAGAACCCATCCCGGCATGACCCCGATGCTGCTGACCGCGGCGGTCGACGCCGGAGCGCGCGGTGTCGTGCTGGAGGGCACCGGCATGGGCAACGTCCCCGTCGATCTGTTCACCGCCATCAGCGAGCTCGTCGAGTGGGACATCCCCGTGGTCATCGCCACCCGCGGTGAGACACGCGTGCTCGATCTCGACCAACTGCCCCTGGGCACCGGCCTGGCGGCCGAGGTCGGCGCGATCGGCGCCCGCGACCTGAGCGCCTCGCACGCCCGCATCGCGCTGATGGCCGCGCTCAGCACAGGCGGAGTCGCGGCCGTCCGCGACTGGTTCGGCCGCCTCTGAACGGCTTCCTGCAATGCGACTCCGGACCCGGAGACCCCAGTCCGGGGCTTGAGGAACATCCGAACGGCGAACAGCGCCAGCAGCGCGGGCGTGCGAGACCGGTCGTCCAGCCACAACCCGTACGGCCGACTCCGCCTGGACATGGACACCCGGCTCGACCTCCCGGTCCCGTCTCGCTGAGGGATCCCTCAGGAGACGGGTCGCGGCTGCTGGTCAACGAAGGTCGTCGATGACGTAGGCGTCGGATCTGCAGTAACCAGGTACGTTCGGCTTCTGCATGATCACGCCCTCGAGCCACATGCGGTAACCACGCGCGAGCAGTCGCCGGCAGGCATCGTGCCGAGCCGCGTTCACACCGGCGACCATTCGTTCGAGGCCGCGTTCACCCGCCAGATCTTCGCAGGCGTCGAGCAGCCGACCGAAGAGTTCCGGTGCCTCCGGCCCTGGCCGCACCGCTCCGAACTTGACGAAGCACGTTCCGCTACCGGCTCACCCGCGCCGCAGTGGCACACGGCGAGCCCGCAGAGGTTCGTGCCGTCGTGCAGGAGCACGGTGTCGCCGAGATCCTGGGCGTGCGTGGCCCTGATCTCGTGTGCCACGTCGAGACCGTCGAAGATGGCGTTGGTCACGGCGAAGCATCCGCGCACAACGCCATCGCGCTCGGCTTCGGGAGTCTCGGAGTACGTCGTGTAGCCACGGGCCTCGGTGACGGGGGAAACCGCTTTGTCCATCAGCGGCGTCAGGTACTGCGGCCAGAACCCGAACTTCTGGTAGAGCCCGATGTGCCGCGGACTCTGCGGAAAGGTGAACAGGCCGGCTTGGCGTACCCGCCACCTGTCGAAGAGGTCCATGACAGGCCGCATGAGGAGACTGGCGATCCCCTGCCCCCACAGGTCCGGTCGGACCGTGAGGGGGCCGAAGTATCCGAAGCTTCCCCAGCGGGTGACGAAGTTGGAACCGACGATCTCCCCGTCGCGTTCCGCCGCGAACGCCCAGTCCGGCTCGGCGGTGAAACGCGACCGGACGTACTCCGCGTCACCGAACACCGTGACCGGCTCCGGAACGCCGAGGAAGGTGCCAAACGCGGTGCGCATGATCAGGTCGGCGGTGTCGAGGTCACCCTCCTGGAGCGGGCGGACCGACACGCCGGTCCCGGCAGAAGCGGCAGCGCCGGTGGTAGTCGACACCATCCACCTCCAGGAACCGGTGCTCCCATTCGGGCGCCATGGTCGCTTCCCGTCGACAGGGCCGCAATCGCGCGATTCTCGAGCAACGCGTCAGGAACTCTCGTGGTCTCGGTCGGGCTCAGCGACAGCAGCTCGCCCCGGGCCAGCAGGCCAAGCCGGCGCAGGTCGCGACCAGGCGGGCCTCGACGGTGTCGAGCTCGACCAGGCGGCGCCGCTGGTCGATGCCGTACACCTTGGTGCCGGTCACAGCGGAGGCGCCGCGTTCGGCGCGCAGCAGCACCCGGTGCACCGGCCAGCTCACCGCCTGGTCCTCGACCACGCAAGCGGGTGCCGGGTCAACGGGCAGCGCGAGCACTCCGCGGCGGTGCGCCGCGGCACGGCGGGCACCGGCGATCTTGTCGTGCGGGCGCCGTTTCGTCTGGACCAGGCCCCGGTCGACGTCGTCGAGGAAGAAGTACCGCTCCAGCTCACCGCGGCTAAACCCGCTCGGGAAACGGCCATACGCCGAGACGCCTGATCGTCGGGCAGGAACTCAACCGGCACCGCATCACTCCTGCTGTCACATCCGCCCACCGCGGCGGAACCGCGGGGAACAAGATCAGCAGCACGCAGTGCCGGTCAACATCCATCACAGCAGCTCAACCCGGAATCAGGGCTTAGCGCTGTTCGCCGTTCGGATGTCAAGCCCTGGTCCGCTCCCGATTGGCGATCGACCTGCTGTAGCGCGCCGCGAGGTCGCGATCCGGGAGAAGACGCTGTACCGGATGCCGTATGAGACCGCCGCCCGCGCCGCGGAAATCCTCGACCTCGACATCGATGACGCTCGACCTGGCGGGCCGCCGCGCCCCGGTGGAGGCCAAGGAGGCGCGGTCGAAGACCCGCAGGCGGGGCCACACTCGCGAGGACGTCGTGCTGGAGCCGTCTACTGGGACGCCGGCACCGCCCGGCGGCGGCCCAGGCTGCTCAAGGACCGCACCCGCGTCCCGATGTTTCTCACCCGCCGCCGACCCGACCTCGGCAAGATCCTCGGGCCCCGCGACGTCTGCCCGGACACCGGGCTGGCCCGGCTGTCCTACGGCCAGGCCCGCGCCCTGCTCGACGGCCCGCACGCGCTGCGCGGGCCCGGCACCGGGTGGGACCTGCACGAATCTCGCCATTCGGCGCTGACCCACCTCGGCTTACTGGGGGGCGTTGCTGCTGCTCATGGCGACGTCCCGGCACAAGAAGCCCGACAACGTCCGCCGCTACTCCAAGCCATCGGCCGGCGGCTGTCGCCGAGGTCCACCAGCCTGCTGGCCCCCGGCGACAGCCGCC
Source organism: Saccharopolyspora erythraea NRRL 2338 (assembly GCF_000062885.1). Lineage (NCBI taxonomy): Bacteria > Bacillati > Actinomycetota > Actinomycetes > Pseudonocardiales > Pseudonocardiaceae > Saccharopolyspora > Saccharopolyspora erythraea. The sequence continues at coordinate 3,977,353 of NC_009142.1, forward strand.
GGTAACTCATTTCCGAGTGCACCCGCCCCCGCCCGCGCACAGCAGTGCGGCGGCCCATTGCCTCGAGATGGAGTTAGCTGTTGGTGCCGGTGTGGCGTGGGTGCCAAGCGGGGTCGTAGCTCCGGGCCAGGCATGTGAGCGTCAGGGCCCCTGCGAGGAGGCCGACATCGCGGAGTGCGATGTCGAAAAAGCCCGGGTAGGTGAGCAGGTTGATCACGATGCCGGCGAGCCAGGCGGCGACGATCAAGGCCGCGTAGCGGGGTTTGACCGCGACCGCGAGTCCGGCGGCGATTTCGATCGCCCCTACGGCGAGCATGGCCTGGTGGGCGGTGATGGGAAGGAACGTCACGATCCACGGGGCCAGGTAGTGCTGCCAGTCGGTGAGCACGTTGACGAACTTGTCCACGCCGAACACGACGGGCAGGACCGTGAACCCGACTCGCAGCAGCAGGTAGGCGCCATACGCGGGTTCGGTGCGTGCGCGACGCAGCAACGCGGTCAGGCCGTGGATGGTCGGCGTGTGGCCAAGCGCGGTGGTAGCCATCGGAGCCTCCTGTAAAAACAATGGATACTGGTTTTAGAGTCACCCCGCCGAAGGGTTTTGTCAACGTTTTTTGGTGTTAGAGTTGGGCATGACCCAGCAACCCGTTGACCTGGCAGGACTGGCCAGCCTGAGCAGCCTCGACGATCCGCTCCGGCGGCGGCTCTACGAGTTCGTGACCGAGCACGACGAGCCGGTCTCGCGCGATCAGGTGGCGGCCGCAGCCGGGATCGGACGAACACTCGCCGCGTACCACCTGGACAAGCTGGCCGAGGCCGGCCTGCTGGCGGCCACCTACCGGCGCCCGGAGGGCAAAGGCGGTCCGGGCGCCGGGCGACCCGCGAAGCTCTACATGCGCGCGGAACGCGAGCTGGCGGTGACTGTGCCTCCGCGGGATTACGAGTTGCTGGCGAGGCTGCTGATCGAGTCCGCAGAACGAGACCCCTCCGGGACGGTCCGTTCCGCCGTGGGGGCGGCGGCCTATGAGGCCGGCCGTCAATCGGTGGCCGAGTCCGACGGCAACGTGCTGGCGGCACTGGCCGGGTGTGGATTCCAGCCGCGCGAAGCAGAGGCGGACATCGAGCTACGCAACTGTCCGTTCCATCGGCTCGCGCAAGACCACCGGGACTTGGTGTGTGGACTCAACCTCCGTCTCATCCAAGGCGTCATCGCAGGCTCGGCGCACCCTGATGGGAACGCGGAGCTCGATCCACGGGCGGGGCGCTGCTGCGTGGTGATCCACAAATCCGGCCGTGCCACCTGTGGGGCCGCAGGGGAAGAGGGGCCACCGTGACAGACCCGCTCGGCCGGTTGACGGGTAGGCGCACGGCGGTCATCACCGCGGCCGGCAGCGGGCACGCGTGCGGGCAAGGGGGAAAACATGAGTACGGGCAGGATCCTGCGGCAGACCACGTCTCGACGCGACGGCTACGCCCCGCTGCGCTCGTATGCGGCAATCGGTGACGGCCGAACGGTCGCGCTGATCGCTGACGACGCGACGATCGACTGGCTGGCAGTGCCGAACCTCGACTCGCCCAGCGTGTTCGCGGCACTGCTCGATGCCCGGCGTGGCGGCTCCTTCGTCCTGACGCCCACCGTCGGACACGAGGTCACGCGGCGCTATCTGCCCCGGACGAACGTGCTGGAAACGACCTTCTCCACCGAGACGGGCGTGGTCCGGGTCCTGGACGCCATGACCATGCGGGGCGGCGGGCTTGGGCCCTTTCGTGAACTGCAGCGCCGAGTGAAGGGCATCTCCGGCCGAGTGCCAATGTCGTGGTGCGTGCGGCCGCGGTTCGGCTATGGGCAGCGGCCGACCCAGTTGGCCAGGCGCGAGGGGCTTCCCGTGGCATTCTCGGGCAGCGACGCCTTCGTGGTCCGTTCTTTCGAGGCCGGGACGGACGAGGTGGACGCCCACACCATCCGGGGCAGCTTCGAGACCAGTGCGGGATCCTCATCGCTGATCGCACTGTGCGCGGCCCACCAAGAACCGCTGCTGTTTCCCACCCGCGGCGAACTCGACGCCCGGTTCGAGCAGACCGTGGCAGCGTGGGAGAGGTGGGCCGAAACGCGCACCTACACCGGGCCATGGGGACATGCGGTGATCCGCAGCGCGCTCGCTCTCAAACTCCTGGTGCACGCGCCGTCAGGCGCCGTCGCGGCCGCCGCAACGACCTCACTGCCCGAACAGCTCGGCGGCGAACGCAACTGGGACTACCGGTTCTCCTGGGTTCGCGACTCGGCGTTCACCCTGGCCGCGTTGCTCCGCTTGGGCTGTGCGCCAGAGGCACACGCCTACTTCTGGTGGCTGTCGCACGCCACACAGCTGACCCACCCCAGGCTGCAACCGCTCTACCGCCTCGACGGCGGTGCACATGCTCCCGAACGCACCCTGCCGCTGGATGGGTACCGCGGGTCACGGCCGGTCCGCATCGGCAACGCCGCAGGCGGCCAGCTGCAACTGGACATCTATGGAGAACTGCTGGAGACCGCGTGGCTCTACGCCCAAGGCGGAGGAGAACTCGACCCCGGCATCGGCCGGCGCCTTGCCAAGACCGCCGACCTCGTCTGCCGGATCTGGCGTGAGCCCGATGCCGGGATCTGGGAGGTCCGCAGCAAACCAGCGCAGTTCACCCAATCCAAGATGATGTGCTGGGTCGCCCTTGATCGGGCAGCCCGGCTCGCCGACCGCGGACTGATTCCCGGCCACCATCGCCGGCGATGGGGCGAGCACGCCGCAGCGATCGCCGACTTCGTCGAACGGCGCTGCTTCTCGCCGTAGGAGCACAGCTACACGCGATTCGCCGACAGCAGCGAGCTGGACGCCAGCGTCCTCCTAGGACTGATCTCCGGCTACGGCCAAGCCCGCTCGCCCCGGTGGCGCGGCACGATCGACGCTGTCCACCGGCAGTTGGGCTACGGCCCCTTCGTCTACCGCTACACCGGCGAGGACGGGTTGTCCGGCACGGAAAGCGCGTTCGTGACCTGCTCGTTCTGGCTCGCAGAAGCACTCGCCCGAGCCGGACGCATCGACGAGGCCACCTCTCTGCTGAACCAGCTGGTCGACCTCGCCAACGACGTCGGCCTCTACGCCGAAGAAATCGACCCGAGCAACCGCGCCTTCCTGGGCGACTTCCCCCAGGGACTGAGCCACCTGGCACTGATCAGCGCAGCCACCGCGATCGCCGAGGAGACCTCCCGATGAACATCTGGGCAGCGATCGTCGGCGGTTTCGCCGGAACCCTGGTGCTCACCACCGTTCTGCGCACCGCAACCGAGCTGCGCCTGACCCGCATCGACCTGCCCTTCCTGCTCGGCACCGCGATCACTGCCCACCGGCTGCGAGCAAAGGTCATCGGGTATATGACCCACTTCGTATTCGGCATGCTCTTCGCCCTGGGCTACTACGCGCTGTTCCTCGCCATCGGCCGCAGCGACTGGTGGCTCGGAGCGCTCTTCGGGCTGGGACACGGACTGTTCGCCGGCACAGTGCTGGTCAACGAAATCCTGCCCCTGGTACACCCCAGGATGGGAACACCGCTCAGCGACACCACCACCGTGGCCCTGCTCGAGCCGCCCGGATTCCTCCTGCGCAATTATGGCCCGCAAACCCCGGTGGTAACCGTCCTCGCGCACGTCCTCTACGGCACCGTCGTAGCGACCGTCCTAACCCTCGGCTAGGCGATCGTCGCGCGCTGTCCAGCCGCACCCCGAGGCCGTCGAGCAATCCCATGCCGACTTCGCCGCACCGAAAGCCCGCGGCTGATCCCGCCGCAGCGACCCGGGTCAACACCGGCTTCTGCCGGCAGCGGTCGAGCGCTGGCCGACGTGATCCGGGCGACGTGGTACTCGCGGCGCATCCCGCTGGTGCGGAGGATTTCGCCGAGGCGTGAGCCAACGCCGCCTACCACCAGGATTTCGCGAGGCAGTGGGACCACCTCGCCCGTGAACGGCAGGACGCGCTCATCGATCTGCTGTTGGATGATGGGCGAGCTGATGATCGGCGAACCGAGTTGCCTGGTCTTGTTGTGATCGCGGCTTGGCCTCCACCAAGCCGCTCGACATCCTCGAGGAAGAAGTACCGCTCCAGCTCCGCCCGAGACAGCGTCTCGGGCAACCGGCCGCAGGCCGCGGCCTGCTCATCGGAGAGAACTCAACAGGCAACCCGTCGTCTCCCGGGTCTACATCCGCCCACTGCGGCGGAACCGCAGCGAAGCTTCAGCATCCCGGTCAAGGGCGTCAACGTCCAGGTCGGGCGCCCCAGGGCTTAGCGTCGGTTTTCGTTCCGAAGTTCCTCAAGCCCCGACCCGGCCGCCGAGGTCGCCTCGGCCAAGCAGCTCATCGCCCGCGCACTGCGCTACGCCGGGCCCGCCGCGCCACAGGCACCCGACGCGCCCTGGCCCGCCCAGCGTGCTCTGCGGGCCGCGCCGACACGGCGTGAAAAGCAGGGGCGCCGAGGCGACCTCGCCCCTAGGTTGCAGACCATGACGCAGCCCGACCCCATGCGCCCGCAGCCGGCAGCCGCACGCGTCGCCGCGGACGTGCTCAGCGCCCACGGCCAGGACTTCACCACCGCGGTCCGCGCCAACGGGTGGACCAACGCGACCTGGCTGGCCGGCGAGCTCGTCATCCGCGTCGCCCAGCGGCCCGGCCCCGCCGACCTGCTGCGCGAGGCCCGGCTGGCGCGGCTGCTGCCGGCGCAGGTCGGCTACCCCGACGTCGTCGAGCACGGCGTGCTGCACGGCCACCAATGGGTCCTCAGCCGTCGCATCCGCGCCGAGAACCTCGAAGACGTCTGGCCTCGGCTGGACCCGCAGCAGCGCGCCACCGCACTGCGACAGGTGTGGGAACGGGCCGAGCACGTCCACCGCCTCGACCCCGCCCGGGTCGCACCGCACGCCCGGTCCCGCTCACCGTTCTTCCCCACCACACCCGGCGAAGCCACCGCCAGGCTGCGCCGCCTCGCCGCGGCCGGACTGCTGGACCAACACCAACTGCGGGGCCTCGACGAGGCGATGGACCGGTTCTGGGCAGAGCTGCCCGACGCGCCGGCCTCGCTCAACCACGGCGACCTCGGCCTGTGCAACGTGCTCTGGCGAGACTGCCAGGTCGTCTCTGTCTTCGACTTCGAGCTCGCCGTCATCGCACCGATCGCGGTCGACCTCAACGAAATTCTCAAGTTCGCCTTCGGCCCACCCACCGGAGACCACGTGGACGCGGGGCCCATGCGGGAGGCGGCCACCGCGATCGCCCACGCCGCACTCCCGCGAGCAGGCGGCATCGACGTCCTGCTCGGCCACTCGATCATGCTCGAAGCCTGGCTGACCGAGAACGAGGCGGCCACCGCCGCCGATCCCACCGCGCTGGAGCCCTACCTGCGGCTCACCGCGCTGGCCGACGGCAACGGCGGCCACCTCGCTCCTGCGCTGACCCCGCACCACGAACCGCCCCGGAAGGCATAGCCTCACACGCGCCGGCTGCCGGTCAGGAACTCCCGCTCCGCCTCGCTGTGCGCGGGAATGAAGTGACCGATGCCGGGCAGCAGACGCACCGTCGCGTGCGGTGCGGCGGCCTCCAGCCGCCGCGTGGCATGCACGGCGTCGACCATGACGTCCAGGCGCCCGAACAGCACGTGCACCGGCATGGTCAGCCGGCGCAGCGCCTCGTCACCGAACACCGGGAGCACGTTGGAACGGTAGCGGTAGTGCTTCGACAGCACACACACCTGCTCGACGACCGCTTCGGCCACCGCCGGTTCCATCGTCGACAACCCCGGACCGAGCGTCCGCGCCACCGTCCTGCGCTGCCCGCGACGACCGAGCACGCTGAGCAGCACCGCCTCGACAAAGAATCCCTTCCTGTTCCGGCCAAGACCCAGCGGGCACGACAGGGCCAGCCGTCGCACCCGCTCCGGTCGCCGCGTGGCGAAGTCCAGCGCCAGCCACCCGCCGAGAGAGGACCCCATGACCGCCGCGGACCGCACCCCGAGGAAGTCCAGCACTGCCTCCAGCCACAGCGCGTAGCGGTCGGAGGCCGCCGGCGGCCGGGACGCGGCACTGAGCCCGGGCTCGCCGATCACGTCGACGGCATACACCCGGAAACGCGCCGCCAGCTCGGCGATCCTGTCCATCCACTGCGCCGAGTTGCCTCCCGAACCGTGCAGCAGCACCAGCGGGGAAGCGGTGGCCGGACCGCAGGCGAGGACGAACGTCTCGCCCTCGGGGGTGGGCACGCGCAAACGCTCGTTGTCGACCGGCCAGTGCTCCAGCGCCGCCAGGTACTGCTCGCGCAGCAGGCGCGCCCCCGCCTCGGATCGGTAGATCTCGCTCATGGGCCCGGCTCCTCGATGATGAACACCCCAGCGAGCCGAAAACTACCACATCACCCCCTAACTTCCTTTTATTTATTCCGATAGGGAAGTATGTGTCATCGGGGAGGTGCGCGTGGAACTCACCGTTGCCGCCCATGTCCAGGGCCCACCACGTCGCCCGGCAGACCCCGTCGCCGCCCCACCGCACTCGTCAGCGTCGTGTCCACGAAGGACCGACGCGCCCCCGCAACCTCAGTGCCTGTTTTTGATCCCCGGGGGTGGGGTGGAAGAGGGCCTTTGCTAGTGATCGTGACACCACATCAAGATCGACACAGCAAAGGCCCGATCCGTTTGTACACCACAACAGCCCAGGACAGCTCTACCGCCCGCCCACGCCGCTACCCGACCGACACCACCGACGCCGAGTGGGCATTGATCGAACCGCTGCTGCCCACTCCGGCGTGTGAGACCTCCAGCGGCGGTCACCCGGAACAGCACCCGCGTCGCGACGTGGTCGATGCCATCCGCTACGTCATCGACAACGGCTGCAAATGGCGCGGACTGCCCGCGGACTTCCCTCCGTGGCAGACCGTCTCCGGCTTCTACAACCGCTGCAGCCGCGACAACGTCGTCCTCGCCCTGCGTGACAGCCCGCGCGAGCAGATCCGCACCCGCGCCGGACGCCACCACCAGCCCAGCGCGGGCATCATCGACTCCCAATCCGTGCGCGCCGCCGAAACCGCAGGCCGCGACACCCGCGGCTACGACGCGGGCAAGAAAGTCAACGGACGCAAACGACACATCACCACCGACACACTGGGCCTGCTGCTGGGCGTGTGCGTCACCGGAGCCCACGTCACCGACCGACGCGGCGCCGAACTCCTCCTGCGCTACCTCCGCACAACCCAGCAGCGGCTCAGCCTGCTGCGGGCCGACGCGGGCTACGCGGGCCGCCTGATCACCTGGGCGGACACCGCCCTGGGCATCACCCTGCACATCGTCCGCAAAATCACCGGACAGATCGGTTCCCAGGCACTACCCCGACGCTGGGTCGTCGAACGCACCCTGTCCTGGATCACCCAAGCCCGCCGCACCGTCCGCGACTACGAACGCCTGCCCGCCCACTCCGAAACCGTCATCAACTGGGCCGCCATCACCCTCATGACCCGCCAACTCACCCACCAACCAAGATCAAAAACAGCCACTCAGCTACCGGACCGGCGCGCCACCGCGCGCAGCCGCGCCCGCGCCGGATCCTCCGGCCTGCTGCGCGCGGCGGGGTGGCGCACACCGCCGCGCTCGTCCGGTCGCGTCCGCACCAGCAGCGTCACCGTCACCCCTTCGCTGAAGTGGTTGCGGCGCATCATCCGCTCCGACGCCTGGTTGCCCGCCTCGACATCGGTGATGATCCGCGCCGCCCCGGCCGCGAACAGCGCCTGGCAGCACGCCTCCACCAACCGGCTGGCGACCCCCTTGCCCTGCGCCGACGGAGCCAGCGCGATCCACTCCAGATAGCCCCAGTCCTCGCGCTCGTCGAACGACATCGACCCGAGCACGAAACCCACCACGGCACCATCGGACTCGGCCACCCAGCACGCCTCGGGCTGCGCGTCGAAATGCGCGGCCACGCTCGACAACGACCACGAGGTGTAGGGCATCGCGGACACGTCGAAAGCACGGAAACCCAGGTCCAGAACGCCTTCCAGGTGCGACATCCGCATCGGCACCACGCCGATCGAGCCTTCGGCGGCGACTTCAGCGCCGTTCATCGTCCCACTCCCTTTCGCACCCGCCAGTAAACCAGCGATCCGCACCCGTCGCGGACGCGCCGACACCCCGCCAGCACCGTTCCCGCCCCGGACGACCACCGCAACCGCACACCCGCCCCGCTCCCACCCCGCCCGCTACGCTGATCGCGAGACACCGCAAGCCGATCCGGCGACGACAGGAGTGGCGCATGGCGCGAGCCGGCCTGACGACCGAACGGGTGGTGCAGGCGGCCGCGGAACTGGCCGACGAGGTCGGATTCGGCAACCTCACCGTCTCCGCGCTCGCCCGCCGCTTCGGTGTCAAGGACGCCAGCTTGTACTCACACGTGCGCAACCTGCGCGACCTGCGCACCCAGGTCGCGGTGCTGGCCGCGCGCGAGAAGACCGACCGCATCGCCGACGCCGTCGCGGGCCGCGCGGGACGCGACGCCCTGGCCGCCTTCGCCCACGCCTACCGCCAGTACGCGCTGGAACACCCCGGCCGCTACGCGGCGACCCAGAGCCCGCTGGACCCCGACGCCGTCGCCGACTCCACCGGTCACCGGCGAGCCGTGGAGATCTCCTACGCCGTGCTGCGCGGCTACGGACTCGCCGAACCCGACGCGACCGACGCGGTGCGGCTGCTGCGCAGCACCCTGCACGGCTACATCAGCCTGGAAACCAACGGCGGCTTCGCCCACACCCGCGATCCCGCCGCCACATGGGAACGCGTCATCGACGCCCTGCACACCGCCCTGCAACACTGGCCTTCCTGACCTCACCAGCCCGGAAAGACCCCGGCTGGGACTTGAAGGCATCGCGCTGCCGGCGTCAGCCCGAAGGCGCGCGGCTCAGGTCGACGACGCAGAACACGTTGCCGTCCGGGTCGGCGAGCACGACGAAATCCGGGTTCGGCGGGTAGAGGTCCCAGTCGACCCGGCTCGCCCCGAGCGCCACCAGCCGCTGCACCTCGGCCTCCTGCTCCTCGGTGGTGTCGACCACCAAGTCGAGGTGGATGCGCGGACGCGCCTCGGCCGGCGACTCGCTGCGCATCAACGCCAACGCCCGCCCCGACCCGTCGGCGTACTCCAGCGTCCGCCAGTTCTCACCGGCCCACTCCTCGCCGGCCACCAGACCCAACGCCGAAGTCCAGAACTCCACAGCGCGGGCGAGGTCACGCACCCCGATCACGGCGAACCCAAGCCTCACCATCCGCCGAGTGCAGGGATCAACGCGGTGATGTCCCCGCATGCTTTCCAGCATTCCGGCCGGCAGACAGGCGAGGGCAGCGCGCCGCCACACTCCCAGCGATCCCGGTCAACTCGGACGCAGATGTCCGTACCGCTCGGCCACATCTGGCTGCTCCGCACCGGAGTAGGCGGACTCCCAAGGGATGGGGCAGGGGGAGCGGTGTTGCGGATCGGCGCACACGACTCGCGTGAGCGCCTCGCGCACGGAGTCCACCTGCGTCCGCGAAGCGAAAAGGCCGACCTGGATCTCGTGGAAGTCGCGCGCACCGGCGTCGGCATCGGGATGCGTGACTTTCCACTGGTGGGCCAGATCCCCGTAGCGTTCCGCCGGCGACATCCGCTCCTGGTCCTGGTCCTGGTCCGGACCGACGACGCGGAGGTCGTACGGCAGCGACCGGTCGTCCAGCAGTCGCGCGCAACCGCTGACCAGATCCGCGACGTCGTCTTCGGTCGCATAGACACCGAGCTGGATCTCGAACAGATGGGCAGAGGTCACACGTGCTCCAGGCGAGAGGTCGCTGAGCGCCCGCGGGCGTCACCGGGCGCCGACGACCGATACGGTAGCCGGTCCGCGCAGGCCGAGTCAGCACATTTTCCCGTGGCCCCGAAGGAGACCGCGCTATCCGGTCAGCTCAGGCCCGGTGGGCCCTCCGGTAGCAGGCGCCGAAAAACCAGCGACTAGTGTCCTGAGTTGGAAGTTTGTTGTATGTTTTGGTGATGGGTCGTAGAGGTCCGCGTTTGCCCGATTTGGCGTTGACGGACGCTGAACGGGAGACGCTTCAGAGGTGGGCGCGTCGCCCGAAAACCGCGCAGGCGTTGGCGTTGCGGGCACGGATCGTGCTCGCCTGCGCCGAGGGAGTGTCCAACATGGACGTCTCGCGGCAGTTGCAGATTTCCCCTCCGACGGTGACGAAGTGGCGCCGCCGCTTTGTCGCTGATCGCCTGGAGGGATTGTCGGACGAGCCCCGGCCGGGTGCCCCGCGCACGATCACTGACCAACAGGTCGAAACCGTGATCGCCAAGACACTGGAGGAGGCGCCGCCGAACGAGGACTCGCATTGGTCGACTCGTTCGATGGCGAACGCGGTCGGGATGTCGCAGACGGCGATTTCCCGGATCTGGCGGGCTTTTGAGCTCAAGCCGCACCTGGTGCAGACCTGGAAGCTCAGCACCGATCCGCTGTTCGTGGAAAAGGTCCGAGACGTCGTCGGCCTCTACCTGGACCCACCGGAAAACGCCCTGGTCCTCTGCGTCGATGAGAAATCCCAGATACAGGCTCTGGATCGCACCGCGCCGATCCTGCCGGTCATGCCCACCACCCCGGCGCGCATGACCCACGACTATGTCCGGCACGGCACCACCAGCCTGTTCGCCGCCCTGGACGTGGCCACCGGATCCATCATCAGCCAGCACTACCGGCGGCACCGCCATCAGGAGTTCCTGAAATTCCTGAAGACCATCGACAAGAACACTCCCGCCGAACTGGACTTGCACCTGATCTGTGATAACTACGCGACGCACAAGACACCCGTGATCAAGAAATGGTTGTTGCGCCACCCGCGCTTCCACGTGCACTTCACCCCCACGAGCGCCTCCTGGCTCAACCTCGTCGAACGGTGGTTCGCCGAGCTGACCAACCGCAAACTCCGCCGATCCGCCCACCGCAGCGTCACCGAACTCGAAGCAGACGTCCGCGCCTGGATCGAATCCTGGAACGCCGACCCCACACCCTTCGTCTGGACCAAGACCGCCGACGAAATCTTCCAAACCCTCGCAGCCTACTGCCAACGAATTAACGACTCACGACACTAGCCCTGTCTTCGCACTTCAGCCCTTCGTTTCGTGATCTTGTGGCGGGTTTTTCGGGTGTGGACCCGCTGATCAGCCGGGTTGGGGTGCGTCCAGGATGTCCGCGGTCAGTGATCAAGCGGACATGCGGAGTGCTGGGTGTCGACGAGGTTTTTCTCCGATGCGGAGATCAAGCGGCTGCGGTCGTGGCCGGAGGAGTTGGGGCGTAACGAGCTGATCCGCTACTTCACGCTCGGCTCCGACGATCGGGAGTGGCTGTCCACGGCGGCGCGTGGTGCGGGCAACCGGATGGGTCAGGCGCTTCAGCTGTGCGCGCTGCCGTGGCTGGGGTTCGTGCCCGACGAGGTCGCGGACGCGCCGGTGGCGGCGGTGTCGCGGGTGGCGATGCAGCTGGGGACGCCGATGTCGGAGCTGGTCGGGTACGGGGCACGGGAGCAGACCCGTACCGAGCATCTGCGCCTGGTCGCGGTCCGGTTGGGGTGGCTGCACCGCGGACGCGGCGGAGTGGAAGGACCTGGAGGAGTTCCTGCTGGCGCGGGCGGTCGAGCATGACGCGCCGAGCGTGCTGTTCCGGCTGGCCTGCGAGTACCTGGCTTCGGCGAAGGTGATCCGGCCCGGGGTGATCACGCTGATGGAGCGGATCGCCACGGTGCGCCGGCGGGCGGGGCCGAGGTCTACACCCGCGTCGAGCACCTGCTCACCGAGCACCGCCAGGGCGAGCTGGACGGTCTGCTGGTGGTCGAGTCCGGCATGACGACCTCGCGGTTGGCGTGGCTGCACCACGGGGCGACCAGCGCGTCGCCGATGTCGATCCGCGCCGAGTTGGACAAGCTGCGTTACCTGCGCGATCTCGACGCGCACGCCCTGGACCTGTCGACGCTGCCGGGCGCGCGGCGCCGGCGGCCGGCCGGGATCGGGCGCCGTGCGACGAACCAGGCGCTCGCCCGGCGCGAGGTCGACAAGCGCTACCCGGTACTGCTGGCCACGCTCGCCGAGTGCGCCGTGGAGGTGCTCGACGAGGTGGTGCAGATGTTCGACCAGGCCATCTCCGGCACCGAGAACCGTGCGCGCCGCAAGCTCGACGAGCTGCTGCCCAGCGAGCGCGGGCCTCGGAGGACCGGCTGAGCCTGCTGGAGGAGATCCTGACGGTGACCACCGACCCGAACGTCCCCGACGCCGAAGTCGGCGCGAAGCTACGTGCCGGGGTCGGGCTGGAGCGGATGCGGGCGGCCCGGCGTGATCCGAAGGACCGGTTGCAGCGCGACCACGGGCACCTGGCGCTGATCGACGCGAGCTTCACCTACCTGCGCGAGTTCGTCCCGCACGTGATCTCCACGTTGCGGTTCGAGGCGTCGGTGGAGGCCAAACCCCTGGCCGCCGCGGTGGATGTGCTGCGTGAGCTGTATGCCCGGGGCGGGCGCAAAGTGCCCGAGGGTGCGCCGACGGAGTTCGTACCGACCCGCTGGCGCGGCTACCTCGACCAGGCCGCGAAAGCGGGCAACACCAGTGGTTGTTGCCGCGCCGCCGCTGACCGCTACTAGCGCGCTTGATCGGCATCGTCGCCCGGGACGGGGCGTCGAAGGGCTTCCCAGGCGGCGTCGGCGAGGACTCGTTCGGCGTGGGCGAGGTGTGCGCCCAGGGCGTCGGGGCCAGGATGTGCATTTTTGCCCGTACTGCCACGGCTACGAGGTACGCGACAGCGCGCTGGGAGTGATCGGAGGGGAGGACCGTGCGTTCAGCCTGCGCCAGGCGCAGCTGATCCGGCAGTGGTCCGACGATGTGGTGTTCTTTCCCCACCGGATCGACCTGGAGGCCCAGGAGCGGGAGCAGTTGGTCGCTCGCGGCGTGCGGATCGTCGATGGCGAAGTGACGCGGATCGTGTCCGACGAGACCGGCGTCCGCGGTGTCGAGCTCGCCGAGGGTCCGATGATCAGACGCGCGGCGCTGTTCGTCGGCCCACGCTTCGTACCGTCCGACGAGCTGCTGACCGCCCTGGGCTGCGAACTCAATGACGAGGGCTGGGTCGCCACCGATCGCACCGGTCGCACCAGCATCGACGGCGTGTGGGCGCCCGGCAACGTCGTGGACCACACCGCCCAGCTGATCAACGCCGCGGCCGCCGGGTCCGCCGCCGCCATCGCGCTCAACAACCACTATCTGGTCGCCGCCGACGTCGAGAAGGCTCTCAACGGCCACACCGAGCCCGCACCAGCCAATTGATCGTCGGATCACTCGATCTTGTCCATCGTGCCGCAGCAGCACGTCGGGTTCTGCTGGCCCTCGCAGGTGGGTCGGTGCGTCGACAACTGGCTGAGTGGACACCTGAGCGAAGTGCCCTGACCCACGCGCAGCGGGCACGAGCCCTCGATCATGTCCCGTTGAAGGATCGGCTACTCCATCCGGCCCACACACAGTTCCGGGAACCGTCATTCCCGGAATTAAGTATGACCATGGCTTCCGGAAACACCCCCGATACCGGGCTCCAGCCGGTCGAACCAGCTTCCGGAAACACCGACCGGGACGACGAATGGGCAGCACCGCTGTTGCCGCTTGAGTTCGCGGCCGCCCTCGCCGGCTACTAGCGCGGGGCTCCGCTGGCCGCCGCTACTCGCGCCAAGTACGTCTCCCGGGCTCGGGTGCGCCGGTTGATGACCATCCCGGGTATCGACGCGATCGCGGCGATGTCCATCGTGGCCGCGGACGGCAGACATCCTCACCGGCCGCGATCACCGCTGATCACCTGGTCCACACCGAGCGACGGTGGCACCAACATCAAGCGCCGAGCGCCTGACCAGGACGTACAGAGCTAAGCGATGCTCCTATGCGTCAAGCTGCCGTGTCCTTGGGTAGTGGCGTTGGTGGCTGTAGTGCGCTGTTTTTGCTTGTCAGCGCGTGGAAGACCTCGCGCGCGAGGTAGCGCTTGAGACAGCGGATGATCTCGGTCTTGGACTTGCCTTCGGCGGTGCGCTTGGTGGCGTATGCGCGGGTGCGTGGGTCGTAGCTGAGGCGCCCCACGGCCAGGAGGTAGAGGGCGCGGTTGGCATCGCGGTTGCCGCCCCGGTTCAGCCGGTGCCGGTTGGTCTTGCCGGAGGAGGCTGGGATCGGTGAGACCCCGCAGAGATGGGCGAACGCGGCCTCCGAACGCAGTCGTTCGGGGTTGTCACCGGCCGCGGCGAGCAGCGAGGCGGCGATGTCGGTGCCCACTCCCTTGATGGCGACCAGGTCGGGTGCGGCTTCGCTTGCTAGGCCGCTGATCTGGGCGTCGAGCTCTTCGATCTCGGCAGTGAGTTGCTGATAGCGGGCAGCAAGCATCCGCAACGCCAGCTTTGCCGCGGCTTCTGGGGACCGCATTGATCCAGGTCGCAGACGTGCAGCGGTGGCGACCAGGTGATGCATGGCCAGCCCACGGAAGCGTTCCCGCAGCTTCTGCGGCGCGGTGACCAGGACCGAGCGGAGCTGGTTGGCTGTCTGGGTGCGTGCCTTCATGGCTGAACGGCGCACCACGCGCAGCGTGCGGATCATCTCCACCGGGCCATCGGCGGTTTTCGGCTCGCCGAGCACGGTTCCCGCCAGCACGGCCCGGGCAGCGATCTCCGCGTCAACCGCGTCGGTCTTGCCCGCGCGGCGCCGGGCCTGTCGGTTCGGCGGATCACCTCGACGACTTCCAGGCCCTGAGCGCGCAGATGGCGGGCCAGGCCGACCCCGTACGAGCCTGTGCCCTCCAGGCCGAATCGGTGCAGCGTGCCGAAACTCGCTGCCCAGGTCACGAGGTGATCGTGGCCTGCCTCGGTGGTCGGTGCTGTTGTGGTGCCCAGGAGGCGCCCGAACTGGTCTAACGCCGCCGCGACATGGATATCGGCATGGGTGTCGACTCCCACCGTCACAGCGACCTCGGCGTCCTGCACACCAGTGAGCACGTGCCCCTCCTCGCAGATCGATGACCTTCCGGCGTGCACGACCGGCTGCGATGGAGGGCAGAACTACAGTGGGATCGCTCGGGCTCCTATCAGGCCACATCCCCGCCGCCGGCCGTGCCGGTGGCGCCCGCCCGTCCGGCCGACGTATCGCTTACAAGGCACCACGGCCCTTGTTTTTTCGGGTCAGACCGGCGGGCGAGCACCCGAGATCATCATGCCTGTAGCTGGTTTTTCGGCGTGTGCTACCGGGACGCCCGGTGCGGTCGTGCATCGCGCTGAGCTTGGCCGCCGCCTCGCTCACCGCCAGGCCGTAGACCTCCTCGGCGTCCTCGGACAGCCGGCTCATCGGGATGTTCACGCTGAGGCTGGCGATCGGTTCGCCCGGCGCCTCACCGCCGCGCAGAAAGCGCGGCTGCCCAAGTCGTACTGGGACTGGACACCCATCCTGGAAGCCAACCGCCGCGGCTACTTCCCGTACACCCCGGCGACGAACCTGCTCTACGGCCTGCACGCGGCGCTGGACCTGCTCGACGAGGAGGGACTGCCCGCGGTGTTCGCGCGCCACGACCGCCACGCGGCGGCGACCAGGGCCGCCGTGCGCGGGTGGGGCCTGGAGGTCCTGTGCGCCGACGAACGCGAACACTCCAGCTCCCTGACCGCCGTGCTGCTGGGGGAGGGGCACGACGCCGACGAGGTCCGCCGGATCATCCTCGACCGCTTCGACATGTCACTGGGCACCGGACTGGGCAAGCTCGCCGGACGCGTGTTCCGGATCGGCCACCTCGGCGACATCAACGACCTCACCCTCGCCGGCACCCTCGCCGGCGTCCAGATGGGACTCGAACTGGCAGGCGTGCGCGTCGACCCCGCCGGACTCCAAGCCGCCCTGCGGGTGTTGCGCACCGAGTGAGACGCGGTGCCACGGCATCCGACGACGAGGCCGACGACCCGGCGCCGCCGACGCGCCGGCCGCGGCACGACAACGGCCGGAAGGACTCGCATGACCGCCTCCACCTCCGACGCAGCCACCACCCGCGACACCGTCAGCGCACGCCTGGAACAAGCGCTGCGCACCGCGCTGGACGGCGAGGTCGCCTTCGACGACTACACCCGCCACCTGTTCTCCCGCGACGCCAGCATGTACTCGATCACCCCGCTCGGCGTGGTGTTCCCGCGCCACGCCGGCGACGTCGCCGCGGCGGTGAAGGCCGCCGGGCAACTGGGCGTGCCGATCGTGCCGCGGGGCGCGGGCACGAGCCTGGTCGGCCAGACCGTCGGCCCCGGCCTCGTGCTCGACCTGTCCCGGCACATGAACCAGATCATCGACATCGACCCCGGCCGGCGCACGGCGCTGGTGGAGGTCGGCGTCGTGCAGGACCAGCTCAACCAGGCAGCCGCCGCCCACGGGCTGATGTTCGGCCCGGACACCTCCACCAGCAACCGCGCCACGATCGGCGGGATGATCGGCAACAACTCCGCCGGCAGCGGCTCGCTGACCTACGGCATGACCATCGACCACGTGCGGGCACTGGACGTCGTGCTCTCCGACGGATCACGAGCCCGGCTGGAACCCGTCGACGAGCGGGAACGGCAACGCCGCGCCGCCGCCGACACCCTCGAAGGCCGCATCTACCGGGAACTCCCGAAACTGGTCACCGGCAACGAGGACACCATCACCTCCCGGATGCCGGCGTTCTGGCGCCGCGCCTGCGGCTACCGGCTCGACCGCCTGGCGGACTCCGGGCCCGGTGCACCGTTGGACCTGGCCAAGTTCGTCGTGGGAGCCGAAGGCACACTGGTCGTCGCCACCCGCGCCCTGGTCGACCTGGTGCCCAAACCCGCGCGCACCGTCTACGCCGTCGGCCACTTCACCGACACCGCCGGCGCCATCTCGGCCACCACCGACGCGTTGAGCTGCCACCCCCACCAGGTCGAGCTGATGGACCGCACGATCCTGGAACTGTCGCGGCAGAAGATCGAGTTCGCCGAACTCGGCGACGTCCTGGTCGGCGACCCAGGTGCCCTGCTGTTCGTGTCCTTCACCGGCGACGACGACACCGAGCTCACCGCCCAACTCGACCGGCTCGACGCCCTGTGGCAGAAAAACCGGCACGGATACCACACGTTGCGCGCCGTCACACCCGCCGAACAGGCAGCGCTGCTGAAGGTCCGCAAGTCCAGCCTCGGCCTGCTGATGGCCGCCGGCGAGGGCACCCGCCGCCCGCTGGCCTTCGTCGAGGACACCGCCGTCGACCCGCGGCACCTCGCCGAATACACCGAGCGGTTCAGCAAGATCCTCGACGAACACCGGATGCAGGCCGGCTTCTACGGCCACTGCTCGGTCGGCTGCCTGCACATCCGCCCCTTCGTCGACCTCACAGACCCCGACCAGGTCGAACGGATGCGCGCCGTCGCCGAAGCGGTCAGAGACCTCGTCGCCGAATACGGCGGGGTGAACTCCAGCGAGCACGGCGACGGCCTGGCCCGCAGCGAGTTCAACCGCCAGGTCTTCGGCGACGACCTCTACGAGCTGATGCGCGAGGTCAAGCGCCTGTTCGACCCCCACAACGTCATGAACCCGGGCAAGATCGTCGACGCGCCCCCGATGACGGAGAACCTGCGCGACCGCGACGCCCTCCCACCCGCCGCGCCACTGCGCACGATGTTGGACTTCGAGGTCGTCGGAGGCATGCGCGCAGCCGCCGACCGATGCATGAACATCGGCGCCTGCCGCAAGTCCACCTCGGGCGTGATGTGCCCGTCCTACATCGCGACCAGAAGCGAGGAGCACTCCACCCGCGGCCGCGCCAACGCGCTGGTCAAGGCGCTGTCCGAACCGGACCCGCACGCCGCGCTGGGCGACGAGCGGCTGCACGGGATCCTCGACCTGTGCCTGATGTGCAAGGCGTGCAAGAGCGAATGCCCGATGAGCGTGGACATGGCCTCGCTCAAGGCCGAAACCCTCGCCCACCACCAGCAGATCCACGGCGTGCCGCTGCGCTCACGCCTGTTCGCCTCGATCCGCCTGCTCAACCGCATCGGCTCGGCCACCGCTCCGCTGTCGAACCTGCCCGGGCGCACCGGATTCCTGCGCCGGCTCATGCAGCGAGCCCTCGGCATCACCGCCGCCCGGCCGCTGCCGGCGTTCCAGCGGACCAGCCTGCTGCGGTGGTTCCGCCGCCACCGGCGCAGCGACGCCCCGGCACCGATGGGCACCGTCACCTGGCTCGCCGACTCGTTCACCACCTTCACCGAGCCGCACATCGGCCAGGCCGCCATCGAACTGCTGGAGCACTGCGGCTGGCGCGTCGAGCTCGCCGGCGGCGGCTGCTGCGGACGGTCCAGCCTGTCCAAAGGGATGCTCGACGATGCGAAGAAGAAAACCGCGGCACTGGTCACCTCGCTGACCGCCGGCACCGAGCCGGACTCGCCGATCGTCGGCTGCGAGCCGTCGTGCGTGTTCATGCTGCGCGACGAGCACGCCGCGCTGCTTCCCGGCACGGCGGAGACGCAGGCGGTCGCGGCGCGTGTCAAGCAGGTCGAGGAACTGCTCACCGACGCCATCGACGCAGGACGGCTGCCCCTGCGCGCCGACTCCTGGCTCGCCGGGCGGCGCATCGTCTTGCACGGTCACTGCCACCAGAAAGCCGAGGTCGGCACGGCCGCCACCCTCGCCCTGCTGCGCCGGATCCCGGGAGCGCAGGTCGTCGAGATCGACGCGGGCTGCTGCGGGATGGCCGGCTCGTTCGGCTTCGAGGCCGAGCACTACGAGACGTCCATGACCATCGGCCGGGACCGCCTGCTCCCCGCGCTGGCCGCCGAACCGGCGGACACGATCGTGGCCGCGACCGGCGTGTCGTGCCGGCAGCAGATCTTCCACGGCGCGGGGCGCACCGCATGGCACCCCGTGGAGCTGGTGCGCGAAGCGCTGGCCACCGGCAACTCGTAAGAGCGGCCACGGCGGCCGCGCACCCACGAGAACCAAGCGGTGGACAGCAACACACGCCGGATGCCCGGCAGAACCCGCCGCCACCCCCAGACCCATCCGGCCAACCCCATCAAGCCCTGCGAGCCAACGTCTGCCTCGAGGAGCCTCGATGTCCGCCCAAATCATCTCGATCACCGGCCTGGTTCTCATCTTCCTCTGCGCCACCCTGCGCTCGGTCAACATGGGCGCGGTCGCCTTCCTGGGAACCTTCCTGCTCGGCACGTTCGTGTTCGGCACCTCCGAGGACGACCTGTTCGCCGGCTTCCCCGGTGACCTGTTCGTCGTGCTGGTCGGCGTCACCCTGCTGTTCGCCATCGCCAAGCACAACGGCACCGTCGACTGGCTGGTCCACACCGGAGTACGCGCCGTGCGAGGGCGGATCGCCCTCATCCCCTGGGTGATGTTCCTGGTCACCGGCCTGCTGACGATGGTGGGCGCGGTGGTGCCCGGCGCGGTGGCGATGATGGCACCGATCGGGCTGAACTTCGCCGCCCGCTACCGCATCAGCCCGATGCTGATGGGACTGCTCATCATCAACGGCGCCAGCGCCGGCGGCTTCTCACCCATCAGCATCTTCGGCAGCATCACCAACGGCGTCGTGGAACGCAGCGGACTGCCCGGAAACCCCATCCTGCTGTGGATCAGCTCCCTGCTGTTCAACACGCTGCTGAGCATCGTGGTGTTCTTCCTGTTCGGCGGCAGGAAACTGCTCGACCGGCGCGTCACCGCCACCGACGCGCCGCCGCAGGACGAGCACGGCGGCGAACCGGGCGGCACGGCGACCACCACCCGCACGAACACCGCGGTGCTGACCAAGGCCACCGCCCTCAACACCCAGCGCACCGCGACCCTCGCCGGACTGGTCGTGCTCGCCGTCGGCGCGCTGGTGCTGGAGTTCGACGTGGGCCTGCTGTCGATGAGCATCGCCACCGTCATGATCCTGCTCTGGCCCCAGACCACCAAGACGTGCGTCGCCGAGGTCGCCTGGCCCACCGTGCTGCTGATCTGCGGCGTGGTCACCTACGTGGGCCTGATGGAA
Organism: Saccharopolyspora erythraea NRRL 2338; assembly: GCF_000062885.1. Classification (NCBI taxonomy): domain Bacteria; kingdom Bacillati; phylum Actinomycetota; class Actinomycetes; order Pseudonocardiales; family Pseudonocardiaceae; genus Saccharopolyspora; species Saccharopolyspora erythraea. The sequence goes on from NC_009142.1 coordinate 3,997,454, forward strand.
AGCGTGGGCACCATCGACTACCTCGGCAACAGCGTCGCGGGCATCGGCATCCCGCTGCTGGCCGCGTTCGTCATCTGCCTCATCGGCAGCGGCGTCTCCGCCTTCGCCTCGACCACCGGCATCCTCGGCGCGCTCATCCCGCTCGCCGTGCCGTTCCTGCACACCGGGCAGATCGGCGCGGTCGGGCTGATCATCGCCCTGGCGATCTCCTCGTCGGTGGTCGACTCCTCCCCGTTCTCCACCAGCGGCGCCCTGGTCGTGGCCAGCACCCCGGAGGACAACCGCGACGCGACGTTCCGGGGACTCATGGTGTGGGGCATGAGCATGATCCTGGTCGCGCCGGTGCTGTTGTTCACGATCTTCGTGTTGCCAGGCTGGCTCTGACGGATTCCGCCCGGCACCTCAGGACGCGTCGTCGGAAGGCGACGCGTCCTGAGGCTGCGCGTGGTCGTCGGCATGCGCGTCGGCCACCGGGAGGCGTTCGAGGATGCCGCGCAGGCGTTGCCGGACCTCATCGTCTCCCGTGGCGTCCAGGGCGTGGCCAAGACTGTCGCGCAGCGCGTCGAGCCGGCGATGGGCGTCGGTGGCCGCGGCGGTCCGTGCCGCCAGGTCGCGGCGCAGGGTGCCGATCTCCTCGTGCAGGGGAGCCAGGCTCTCGGCATACCCGCGGGTGGATGAGGTGAGCTGCTCGGTGAGCTCCGCGACGCGCTCATCAGCCGCGCGCTGGAGGTCCCGCAGGCGCTGGGTGAAGTCCTGGCTCTGCTCCCGCAACCGTTGTTCGTGTTCCTCGGTGAGAGCGGCCCGCAGCGACTGCCGGGCCTGTTCCTCCTGGCGCCGCAGCTCGTCGAGCCTTTCCAGCGCGGTGGCGCGCTCCTCGGCAAGCGCGCTCTGCAACCCGGTGATGCGCTCGTGGGCCGCGCTGACCCGGTCCAAGGCGTGCTGGCGATCGGTGCGAGCGGCCTCGGCTTCCTCCTGGGCCGCCCGACGTTCGCTGAGCGCCTGGTCCCGGTCAGCGAGCGCCTGCTCCGCCTGCTGCGCGGCAGCGGCCTGCTCGCCGCGCGCTGCCTCGACTTCGGCGCGGGCGCGTTCCGCGTCGGCCACGGCCCGGTCCCGTTCGGCTTCGGCGGCCCGCGCGGCTTTCTCCGCCTGCCGGCGCTCGGCGTCCGCGGTGTCGCGGGAATCCAGAGCGGAGGAGAGTTCGCCGGTGGCGTGCTGCTGCAGGGCGGCGACCTCCGTGCGCACCGGATCGAGCACGGCCAGCACGGCCGACATCCGTTCGTCCAGGGCGTGCACGTCGAGCTGGGTCATGGGCTGGTCGGGACCGTAGACCTGGACCCAGATCTCGCGGTGCTCATCCAGCATCGCGCAGGTGATGGTCTTGGCCCCCCAGTTCCCGTAGCGCTGCGGATCGGCCGGGCAGTACGGCGTGGGCCGACCACCACGCGAGGGCAACGGCGGCAGCACCTGCCCGCAATAGGCGCAATACGCCTCATCGCCCGCGGCCAGGGCGCGCAGCGTCGTCTCCCGCCGCTGGTCTCTGCTGCCTCGCCGCGCAGGCGGAACCACCCTGTCCTCCGCACTGGCGACCGCAGCATCACCCTGTCCATCCACCGTGACCTCCATCCTGCCCTGACCTGCACTTTCAGTCATACATCGGTTTCTGATACAGAACTCTAACATCAACTTCTAGTTCTGAATCTCAAACCTGCGGCAGACACGTCGAACGGGGAGATCATATGGATAAGGAGGATTATGGATATGATCTCGTGAGCAGGGGAGGACGGCGGCGCGGCAAGCTGCCACCCGGGCGGCCGTACTCGACTCGGCCGCACACCACAGGGACAGGACGGAGAGGAGAAGTCGGCGATGACCAAGGCGGTGGTCCCGCTGGAGGATCGGGCGGACAAAACCACGCGGGAGCGGTTCGCGGAGTTCCTGCGCATCTACGCCTCGCTGAACACCCGGCTGGCCTACGCCACCGACCTCGGCATCCCGCTGGAATGGGTGCCCGGCTACCGCCCACCGGACCCGACCCGGCGCCGCGGCCGCGCACGCCGCACGCAGCCCACCGGGCTGGAATGGCTGACCTGGTGCGTGCGCAACGGATTCGACTCCTTCGTCGACATCCGCGTCGAGCACGTCGAACGCTGGCTGGCCGAACTGGCCGAAGCCGGCTACCGCGACGCCACCCGCGCCCGGATGCTCTCCGCGGTCTCGGCCTTCTACCGCAAGTACCTCATGCGGGAAGGCCTCGCCGAGCACAACCCGGCCGCACTCGTTGACCGCGCCGCCCAGCACCTCAACCGCCCCGGCGGCACCCCGTCGCAGACCACGATGTGGTCCTTCGAAGCCTGCCGCGCGCTGCTGCTGGCCGCCTGCCTGCTCGCCGACCACCGCCGCGACGGCCCCCGCGACCGGGCCATGGTCGAAATCCTCGTCGGCACCGGCGTCCGCGCCGAGGAACTCGTCGGCGTCAACCTCGACGACTACGACCGCCCCACCCCCGGTGGCAGCGCATCCCTGCGCGTGCACGGCAAAGGCGCCAAGGACCGTCTCGTCGCACTCGCACCACCGGTCGCCGACGCGGTCGAGGCCTACCTCGCCGTCCGCCTGCCGCCCACCGTGCCCGCCCTGCCCGGACACACCGGTCCCGCCACCCGGGAACCGCTGTTCCTCACCCGCACCGGCGCTCGGGTGCACGTCTCCCACGTCCAGGCCGTCCTGCGCCGACTGTGCACGACCTTCGCCCCGGACCCGGACGCACCGCCGCCGCGCGCGCGATGGCTGCGGGACCTGCTGGCCACCGAGCGGGCCGCCTTCATCGCCGAGCACCTCGCACCGCTGCGCGACAGCATCCACCCCCACTCGGCCAGGCATTCCTACGCCACGCACGCCAAAAACCGCGGCGCCGAAGCCCGCCAGGTGCAAAAAGACCTCGGCCACACCTCCCTGAGCACCACCGAGGGCTACCTGCACGACGCCGAGAACCTGGCCAACTCCGCCGCCCACGACCTGTCCCCGGCCCTGCACCGCGGATTTCCCACGACCACAACCACTCCGTGAGCGCATTTCGACGTAATCACACACATCCAGTCACTAAGACGATCTCCGTCACGGTGACGAAATGATCAGGGGTTCGCGGTGCAGCCGCGACACGGGCACCCCACGCTGGTGGTGGCCGGAGGGAGCGCGACCACCACCAGGAGCCCGAGGAGCTACACCTGCCACAGGTCGGTGCTGCGTGCACCGACGAGCTCACCGATGCGGGCGAGCACGTCCGCGGCAGGCAGGGAATCCAGGCGACGCCCGTCGCGCAGCCGGAGCGCGACCTCTTCCGCCGCGGCTTCCTTCGCGCCGATCACCGCCTGGTACGGCACGAGCCGCGCCGCGCGGATGCGGGCGCCCAGGCTTCCTCGTTCCGGACCGGCCACCTCGGCCCGCAGTCCCCGCTCATGGCAGCCCCGCACGAGCGCGCGGGCCTGCTCGGCTTCGGCGTCCGACACCGGCAGCACCACCAGCTGGGTCGGGGCAAGCCAGGCGGGAAACGCGCCGCCGTGCAGCTCGACGAGGTGCGCCACCGCCCGTTCCACGCTGCCGATGATGCTGCGGTGCACCATGACCGGCCGGTGCCGGTCGCCGTCGCCACCGATGTAGTGCAGGTCGAACCGATCGGGCTGGTGGAAGTCGACCTGCACGGTCGACAGGGTCGCCTCCCGGCCCGCGCTGTCGGCGACCTGGACGTCGATCTTGGGTCCGTAGAACGCGGCCTCGCCCTCGACGGACTCGTAGACCACGCCGCACCGGTCGAGCACGTCGACCAGCAGAGCCGCCGCCCGCTGCCACATCCGCGGGGCGGCGACGTACTTGCCACCCGAACCGGGCAGGGACAACCGGTAGCGGGCGGCCCGGATGCCCAGCGCGTCGTAAGCGCGGCGGATCAATTCCAGCGCGGCCGCGGCCTCCTCGGCGACCTGCTCCAGGGTGCAGAAGATGTGCGCGTCGTTGAGGTGGATGGCCCGGACCCGGGTCAGCCCGCCCAGCACGCCCGAGAGCTCCGAGCGGTACATCCCGCCCAGCTCGGCCATCCGCAGCGGCAGCTCGCGGTAGCTGTGGGAGCGGGAGCGGTAGATCAGCGCGTGGTGCGGGCACAGGCTCGGACGCAGGACGACCTGCTCGGCCCCCAGCCGCATGGGCGGGAACATGTCGTCGCGGTAGTGGTCCCAGTGGCCGGAGATCTCGTAGAGCTCCCGCTTGCCCAGCACGGGCGAGTACACGTGCTGGTAGCCGGCGCGACGCTCGGCGTCGCGGATGTACTCCTCCAGGGTGTGGCGCACGAGTGCGCCGTCGGGCAGCCAGTAGGGCAGTCCCGCGCCGATCAGCGGGTCGCTGTCGAACAGTCCGAGCTCGCGGCCGAGCTTGCGGTGGTCGGGCATCGTGGTCTCCTCACAGGGGGCGGGTGACCACAGGCCGAAGCCCCGGGGCACTCGCCCCGGGGCTTCGGATACGAACAGCTCAGCGCGCCGGGACCTTCTCCGGCGTCGTGGTCATGCCAGCGCGCTGCATGGCGGCGACAGTAGCGGGACGCCCCGCCACCGCGCACCCGAATTTCCGCTGCGGACCCGCTAGTGCTGGTCCGCGGCGATGCCGCCGAGCGCCGCGCGCACGATGCCGGCGGCGAACCGCTCATCGTCCTGCGGCCCCGAGGTGGCAGCGGCGTCGAAGAACAGATCGAGGAACGCCCGGTGGAAGCACGCGCCGATGAGCAGCGTCGCCGCCGCGTCCGCGTCGACGTCGGCCGCGACCCGGCCCAAGTGCTGCTCCGCGCGCAGGTAGTCGGCCAGGTGCCGGGTCGGGACCTCGGGGCCGGTGCCCGGCACGAGCTTGCGCCGGTGGGCGGCCAGCAGCTCCGGGCTGGCGAACAGCGAGGCCGCCATCGGGAACGACTCGCGGTAGAAGCGCACGGCGATCCCGACGACCTCCCGCAGGTGCCCGGCCACCTCCCCGTCGCCGGCGCGGCCCGGCAGCTCGGTCACCGCCTGGGCCAGGCGCGGTGCGCGTTCGTGCAGCACGCGCACGAAGATCTCTTCCTTGTCCCGGAAGTGCTTGTACAGCGCCGCTTCCGAGCATCCCGCCGCGCGCGCGATCTCCTTGGTCGTGGTGCGCACGATCCCCGCGGTGCTCATCAGCCGGGCGGCGGCGTCGAGGATCCGCGACCGCGTCAGCGCCCCGCCGGTCAGCGCGGGCGCAGCGGCGTCGTCAGTCATGCAAGCAACCCTACCTTGACAGGTGAGTGGACACTCACCATAGTGGGTGAGTACTCACTCACCCCCTGGAGCGACCTCCGATGAAGATCACCGTGCTCGGTGCGACCGGCGGCGTCGGGCAGCACCTGCTCACCCACGCCCTGTCCGACGGCCACCAGGTCACCGCCGCCGTCCGCAACCCCGCCAAGGTGGCCACCCGGCACGCCGACCTGACCGTGGTGCGCACCGACGCCCTCGACGCCGACTCGGTGAAGTCGGCCATCGCCGGTGCCGACGCCGTGGTCTCCGGCATCGGCGCGGCCGGACGCCGCGACCCGCTCAACCCGGCCTCGACCTCGGCGCGGGCCGTGGTGGAGGCGATGTCCGCGACGGAGGTCAGGCGGCTGGTCGTCGTCAGCGCCGCCCCGCTCAACCGGTCGGGCGTCGGTCAGACGTGGCTCGCCCGTCGTGTGTTCTCGCCGCTGCTGTGGGCGGTGCTGGGCGATCTCTACCGCGACCTGGAACGGATGGAGCAGGTGCTGCGCGACAGCGGCCTGGACTGGACGTCGGTGCGGCCGCCGAAGCTGACCGACAAGCCCGGTCGCGGGCACTACCGCCACACCGTCGAGACCGGCCCGCCCGGCAACGAGATCGCCCGGGCCGACGTCGCCCGCGCGATGCTGGACTTCCTCGGCGACCCCGCCACCATCGGTCATGCGGTCGGGGTGAGCGCGTGAGGGTGCCGCGTCTTGCGCTCGGGTGGCATCTGTAGTTGCGTGGGCGGAACGGGCCACCGGCCCTGCCCGCCCACCATCGCCGGGGGAACGGAACGAACCATGTCCGAGGTCAACGCCGCCACCGAGCCGGAACTGCTCGTCGTCGAACCGGTGACCACCGCCGCGGTCCGCGACGTCGTGCCGATGAGCGCGATCCGGGACTTCTTCGACACCTCCTTCAGCACCATCGCCGGTGTGCTGGCTGCCCAGTCCGTGGCACCGACGGGCGCGGCGTTCGGCCTCTACCACCAGCCGCCCGGCGACACCCTCGACATCGAGGTCGGCTTCCCCACCGACCGCGCCGTGCAGCCGGAAGGGCCGGTCTTCGTCGGCACCCTGCCCGGTGGCCGGGTCGCCCGCAGCATCCACGTGGGCGGTTTCGACGGCCTGGGCTCCTCGTGGGAACGCCTGCGCGAGTGGATCCAGCGGCAGGGCCTGACCCCCGGCCCGGTGATGTGGGAGGTCTACCTGGTGGAACCCGCCCCGGACATGGATCCCAGCGCACTGCGCACCGAACTCAACTGGACGCTGGCCGACCAGTCCTGAGCCCGTGGTGCGGATGAGGCTTCTGGAGAAGGTGGATCGCTTCAACGCCGCGCACCCGTGGGACCACAACGCCCACTACCACGCCTGGATCCTGCGCCAGCTGCCCGCACGATTCTCCCGCGCGCTCGACGTGGGGTGCGGCAGCGGCGATCTCGCCCGGCTGCTCGCCCGGCGCGCCGACGAGGTGCTCGCGGTGGATCAGGACCCCTCGATCGTCGAACACGCCCGCAGCCTGTCCTCACACCGCACCAACATCGACGTCGTCGCCGCCGACATCACCGAGGTCGAACTCCCCGGCGATCACGACGTGATCACCTGCGTCGCGACCCTGCACCACCTGCCGTTCACCGCGACGCTGCGCCGGTTCCGCCGCGCGCTCGCGCCCGGCGGCACGCTGGTCGTGCTGGGCGTCTACCGCGAGCAGACCGCGGGTGACCGGTTGTTGAGCGCGGCAGCGGCTCCGACGAACCTCGTGGTGGGGTGGTTGAAAACCCGCGCACGGCGGCGTCGCGGCGAGACGGGACGCCCTGCCTCGATGACGGCCTCGACGAAACCGGCGTCGATGACCTTCACCGAGATCACCGCGCAGGCGCGGGCAGTGCTACCCGGGGCCGTGCTGCGCCGGCACCTGTTCTGGCGGTACTCGCTGGTCTACCGGGCGCCCTCGGTCGCGCGGTGACCGGTTTCGGGCAGGTAGCGCACGTGCAGGTTGTCCACGCTGTACATGAGGTCGGTGCGGCCCTTGAACATGCGGTGGATGCGGGCGAAGTGGTCGGTCATGGCGGTGTCGAAGTCGGCTTCGCCGCTGAGCAGCCGGCTCGCGCCCGCCACGAGCTCGTCGAGGTCGGCCTCGATGCGTTCGGCCGACATGCTCGGTGAACGCGGGCCGTCGTCCTGCACCGGCTCGGGATCGTTGCCGAGCATGACGTAGCAGGGGAAGCGGTCGATGTCGGGAAGCACGGAGTAGAACGGCACGCCGGGGTTGAAGTAGTACTCCGCCCACTTGTTGCCGGCCAGCGCCAGCCACGGTGTGCCGACCGCCATCGCCGCGAACGCGAACCCGGTGTGCGGCGACAGCAGCAGATCGCATCGCTGCACCGCCGCGAGCTGCTCTGCCAGCGGCACGTCCACAGCAGAGCCGGTGGTGGGCACCACCGCGCTCAGCTCGTCGAATTCCTCGCGGCTGAACCCCGTGGTGCTGCGTCCGTCGTCGACGAGCTTGCCCACGAAGCAGAACCGCGCGTCGGGGTGGCGCCGCGCGAGGGCCGAGAGCATCCGCTTCCACGACTCCAGCGACGGATACATCCACCGCTGGTCGCTGCCGGCGGGCAGGACGGCGATGGTGGGCGAGCCGTCGGAGTGCGGCATGCGTTCGGCCGCGACCGCGCGGGCCTCGGCCGGCAGCTCCAGCTCCAGCCGATGTCCGGGCTGGTAGGCGGGCCGGGGTGCGCCGACGACGAGGTGCTCCCGGGCGGCGCGGAAGTGCTGGGCCGCACGGTCGTAGTAGGACGCCAGGCCGGGGAAGATCTCGCGCTGCCAGTCCATGCGACCGCGCGGGTCGTCGAGCACCCAGTCCCAGTCCCGAGGCACGTGCGCGAACACGTCGACGTCGACGGTGTAGACCTCGTCGATGAACGGGCACAACCCGGCGAGATCGACCGCGGTGTTGGACTTGAGCACCACGCCGATGCGGCGCGACGGATCGGCCCGGCGGAAGCCCAGGCAGTGCTGCAAAGCCTCCACCGCATGCCCGACCGGATGGCAGTAGACGAAGTTGACCAGGACCGACTCCGCGGCATTCGCCTTCATCACCGCGACACTACGAGGCCGCGCCACCGGTTTTCCCCGATCGCGCGCCGGGAACTGCAAGACTGTGCGCGTCCGACGAGGAAGGGAGCTGCCGGGCGTGATGGAGATCCGTGCTTTCGCCGAGTCCGACCGTGCGGAGCTGCGGGAGCTGTTCGGCCGCGCCGGTGAGGGAGCACCGTCGGTGTCGCTGTGGGGACACCAGGAATCCGAGGCGGCGGTCTACCTCGATCCGTACATGGATCTGGAGCCGGAGTCGCTGCTGGTCGCCACCGCCGACGGGGCGTTGGTCGGCTACCTCGCCGGCTGCCTGGACACCGCGGCCTTCCCCAGCGAGAGCAAGCGCATGGACCAGGCCATCAGGAAGTACCGGCTGATGCTGCGCCCCGCTACCGCGGGCTTCTTCGGTCGCGCACTGGTGGACATGGCCTCGACGGCGATCCGCCGCCGACCCACCGCGGGCGACTTCCACGACCCGCGCTGGCCCGCCCACCTGCACATCAACGTCGCACCTCTGGCACGGGGAACCGGCGCCGCCGACGGTTTGATGCACCGCTGGTTCGACCGGCTCCGGGAAACCGGATCGGGGCGTGAGGAACATCGGAACGGAGAACAGCGCTAAGCCTTGACCAGTGGGTTCGCCGAGTTGACCTTGGTTGTCGGTTGCTGCTGATGTACGCCGCGGTGCCGCCACGGTGGGCGGTGTGAGCAGCAGGAGGCGCTGGGGTGCCCGTTGAGTTCTTGTCCGATGAGCAGGCCGCGGCTTACGGGCGGTTGCCGGAGTCGTTGTCCCGGGCGGAGTTAGAGCGGTTCTTCTTCCTCGATGACGTCGACCGCGGCTTGGTCGAGGCCAAGCGGCGTGACCACAACAAGCTGGGTTTCGCGCTGCAGTTGGTGACGGTGCGCAACGCCGGGGCGTTCCTTGAGGAGCCGCTGGGGGTGCCGGCGGAGTTGGTGGACTACCTCGCCGAGCAGCTCGGTATCGCGGATGCCTCGTGTGTGAAGTCCTATGGTGAGCGGTCGATGACCCGGCTGGAACACCAGTGGGAGATCCGCAGCGTGGAGGTGTGGCGGGAATTCTCCGACGTCGAGGGCGAGCTGGGCGAGTGGGTCGAGGCCCGCGCTTGGACCACCGGGGACGGGCCGAAGGCGCTGTTCGACGCCGCTGTGGGGTGGTTGCGTGAACGGAAGGTGCTGCTGCCCGGGGTGACGACGTTGGTGCGACTGGTGGCGTCGCGGCGGGAGGCGGCGAATCAGCGGTTGTGGGAGACGCTGCACGATCTGCTCGACGACGGGCAGCGCACAGCGCTGGATGGGCTGCTGGAAGTGCCGGATGGGCACCGGAACTCACGCCTGGATCGGCTGCGGCGCCCGCCGGTGCGGGTGTCGGGCCCGGCGATGGTCGACGCGCTCCAGCGCGCGTCGGAGATCCTCGGGCTGGGATTCGCCGAGGTTGATGCCGAGGTGGTGCCGCCGCGCCGGTTGGCGGAGTTATCGCGGTATGGGGTGCAGGGCAAGGCGAGTCTGCTGCGCCGTCACGGGGATTCCCGGCGGGCGGCGACGCTGTTGGCGACGGTTACCTACTTGCAGACCCGGGCGGTCGATGACGCCCTGGACCTCCTCGATGTGCTGATCGCCTCGAAGCTGCTGGCCCGCGCGGAGCGGGAGTCGGCGAAGGAGAAGCTGCGCACCCTGCCCAAGCTGGGCAAGGCATCGGCGAAGCTCGCGGCCGCGCTCGGGGTTCTGCTGGAGGTCACCGGCGCGCACGATGACCTCGCTGAGCAGGCCGCCGACGACGGCGACGCCGTGGAGCCGGTGAGCTTGGCGCAGGTGTGGGCCGAGATCGAGGCCGTGGTGCCCCGCTCCGAGCTCGCCGACGCCCTCACAGCGGTGGTCGAGCTGGCCGGGTCGCCGGACTCGGACGCCGATGAGGCATGGCGATCAGAGCTGGTGAAACGCTTCGCCACGGTGCGGCCGTTCCTGCCGCTGCTGTGCGAGGTGATCCGCTTCGGCGCCGCACCCGACGGGCAGCGGGTTCTCGCGGCGTTACGGGATCTGCCCAGGTTGTGGGGCGGCGGCCGGAACAAGGTCGACCGTTCGGAGATCGACGAGCAGCTGCTGATCGGCTCCTGGCGCCGCCTGGTGCTGCACGCCCCCGGGCTGGAGCCCGGCGCGATCGATTGGCGGGCCTACACCTTCTGCGTGCTGGAGCAGTTCCACCGGTGCCTGCGGCGCCGGGACATCTTCGCGGTCAACTCCAGCAAGTGGGGCGACCCGCGCGCCAAGCTCCTCGCCGGCAGCGCGTGGACCACCGCGAAGCCGGTGGTGCTGGCCAGCCTCGGCCTGCCGGCCGACCCGGACGATCACCTCGACGAACGCGCTGAAGCGCTGGATGCCACCTTCCGCGAGGTCACCGTCGGGCTGCCGGACAACACCGCGGTGCGTTTCGACGAACATGGCCACCTGCACCTGGCGGCACTTCCGGCCGAAGCGGAGCCGCCGAGCGTGGAGAACCTGCGGGTGCTGACCAACCGCATGTTGCCCCGTGTCGATCTGCCCGAGGTGCTGCTGGAGGTCTTTGCCTGGACCGGCGCCGATGCGGCGTTCACCTCGATCACCGGCGGCGACGCCCGCCTGGCCGACCTGCACATCTCGATCGCCGCACTGCTGGTGTCCGAGGCGTGCAACATCGGCTGGGCCCCGGTGATCAAGCCTGGCGTCCCTGCGTTGACCCGCGACCGGCTCGCCCACGTCGACGCCACCTACATGCGGATGGACACGATCAAGGCCGCCAACGCCACCCTCATCGCCCACCAGGCCCGCATCGGGCTCGCGCAGACCTGGGGTGGCGGGCATGTGGCCAGTGTGGACGGGATGCGGTTCGTCGTGCCGGTGCAGACCATCAACGCCCGCCACAACTCGCACTACTGGGGCCAGAAACGGGGCGCGACCTGGCTGAACATGATCAACGACCACGCGGCTGGGCTGGCCGGGAAGGTCGTGGCCGGCACCCCGCGCGATTCCCTGCATGTCCTGGACGTGCTCTACGACCGCGACGGCGGCCAGAAACCGCAGATGATCGTCACCGACACCGCCTCCTACAGCGACATCGTCTTCGGACTGCTCACCCTCGCCGGATTCACCTACGCCCCGCAGCTGGCGGACCTGCCCGATCAGAAGCTGTGGCGCATCGACACCCGCGCCGACTACGGGCCGTTCGCCACGGCGGCCCGCGGCCGGATCGATTTGGAGCGGGTGCGGCGGCATTGGGAGGACATCCTGCGGGTGACGGCCTCGATCCACACTGGCGCGGTCCGCGCGCACGATGTGATCCGGATGCTCTCCCGCGACGGGCATCCGACCCCGCTCGGGGAGGCCATCGCCCACTACGGGCGCATCCACAAGACCCTGCACGTGCTGCGCCTGGTCGACGACACCGGCTACCGCCGCGACATCAAAGCCCAGGCCAACCTCCAAGAAGGCCGCCACGCCCTCGCACGGCGGATCTTCCACGGCCAGCGCGGCGAACTGCGCCAGCGCTACTACGAAGGCATGGAAGACCAACTCGGCGCCCTCGGCCTCGTGTTGAATGCGCTGGTGCTGTTCACCACCCGCTACCTGGATGCCGCGATCAGCGAGCTGCGTGCCGCCGGCTACGAGGTGCGCGACGCCGACGCCGCACGGTTGTCGCCGTTCGTCCGGCACCACGTCAACATGCTCGGCCGCTACTCCTTCCTCACTCCGGAACTGGCCGGCGGCCTTCGCCCGCTGCGCGACCCATCCGAACCCGACGAGGAGGAGATCGCCTGACCACGTCCGCTGCGGCTACGACCGGGCGGCTCGGTGTGGGTGAGCAGTTGAATCGCCGCACGGTAGGACGCGGGCGTGACCACCATCGGCTTGTACTCGGCGGCCCGGACTGCAGGCAACGATGACGAGGTGGGTGTGGTTGCGCCGGGCCTGGCCGGCTTGCCGGGCGAGCATGTCGGTCGCGCGGGGACTGAGGTAGGCCAGTTCGGTGAGGTCGACGACGACGGTGCGCAGACAGGAACGCAGGCGGTGGATGAGTAGTTCCTCGAGTCCCGGCACGCTGCGGTCGTCGAGATCACCGGTCAGGTGCACGATCGTGGTGTCACGGTGCGGCCGGGTCAGGGTGATGTTCAGCGCCTGTCGCTGGGTGGGAATCATGGGGCGGCCTCGACAGGAGACTGGCCGGGCTGGCCATGCGGGTGGAGCGTGGGGCCCAGGGTTGCGGTGCGGACGCCGGGCACGGTGCGGGCCAGGGCCAGCGCGAGACGCCGTTCGGCTTCGTCGGCGAAGGGGCCGTGCACGGTCACGGCCCCTTCGGTGACGCTGGCCTGCCAGCGTGGGGTGCCGGTGTAGCCGTCGAGGATCGCCTGGGCGCGGGCTTGCAGGATTCCGTCCGGGGTCAGGGCAATCCGGAGCAGGTCGCCGCGGCTGAGGATGCCCAGCAGCCCGGCATCGTTGTCGAGGACCGGCAGGCTGCGCCGCCCGGAGACACGGCGGGAGCACTCATGACCTCGGCCACCGCGACCGCCCGCAGTTCGGCCTGGGCCCGGAGCAGGTCGCCGCCGCTGACCATGCCGACCACGGTGTGCTCGCCGCCGAGCACCGGCAGTGCGGCGTAGCCGTGCTCGGCCAGCAGCACCGCCGCCTGATGTCCGCTGTCGGATGTGCGCACCGAGACCACCGGGCGCTGCATGATGTCGCGCACTCGCATGATGCCCTCCCTCTCTGCCTTGTCACCTGAAGCATGAATGACGATTTCAAGTTCGTCAATGGAAACCCACATGATCCTATCTTCGCAGGTAAAGCATGTTTGACGAATTATGTTTCCTCATTCATGCTGCGCTTGTAAGAGGGGGAGCCATGAATGATCATCAAGTGCCGGTGGTACTGGTCGAGGTCGCGGACTCGGTGTGGACGCCGGGGGCGGTGCGGCTGGCCTGCCGACAAGCCTCACCAGGAGGCGTGGTGGTGCTGGCAGTGACCAGGGCGGGGTGGCCGGTGATCTCCACCGATGCGGTCGTGGTGGCCAGACGCGCTGACCGGGTCGCCGCCGAGCACGCTCGGGTGCTGGCGCAGGTGTGGCCCGTGGCAGCGCCCGAGGCGGCCCGGCACGGCCTGCGCGTGCTCGTCGTGCGGGTCCGGTGGTGGCCACCAGCGGGGTCACACTGGTATGCCGCCCGCCGGCGGGCCGCTCTGCGGCGAGCGGCGCGCTGCTGCCGAGCCCAGGCCGTGGTCGGTGACCCGGGTGCCATGCCGGACATGCCCGCACCGACCCCAGGCCGACACGGCTTACCGGTGCGCGGCGAGGCGGGGAGGCGGCGATGATCGCGGGTACGCCCTGGTGGGCATGGGTCGGGGTGCTGGCTGCGATCGTGGTCATGCTGGTGATTGATCTGCTGGCGCACCGGCGGGCGCATGTGGTCTCGATCCGCGAGGCGCTGGGCTGGTCGAGCATCTGGTTGAGCCTGGGGCTGGGATTCGGTGTCGTGGTCTGGCTGAGCCAGGGCGGCACGGCCGGCGGGGAGTACTTCGCCGCCTACCTGGTGGAGAAGTCGCTGGCGGTGGACAACGTGTTCGTCTTCGCGCTGCTGTTCTCCTACTTCGCCGTGCCCCCGCAGTACCAGCACCGGGTGCTGTTCTACGGCGTGCTCGGCGCCCTGGTGATGCGAGCGGGCTTTATCGCCGCCGGAGCGGTCCTGCTGGAACGCTTCCACTGGATCATCTACGTCTTCGGTGCCCTGCTGCTGCTCACCGGGATCAAGATGGCCCGCCACCGGGAGTTCGAAGTCCACCCCGACCGCAACCCCATGGTGCGGCTGACCCGCCGGCTGGTGCCGATGACCACCGAGTATCACGGCCAGCGGTTCTGGATCCGCCAGGCCGGCCGATGGCTGGCCACCCCGCTGCTGGTGGTACTGGTCGCGGTGGAAACCACCGACCTGGTCTTCGCCGTGGACTCCATCCCCGCGGTCTTCGCCGTCACCAGCGACCCCTTCCTGGTGTTCACCTCCAACGCCTTCGCCATCCTCGGCCTGCGGGCGCTGTACTTCCTGCTGGCCGGAGCCATGCACCGCTTCACCTACCTGCGCTACGGGCTGGCCGCGATCCTGGTCTTCGTCGGCGCGAAAATGCTGCTCACCGACCTCTACAAAATCCCCATCTGGATCTCCCTGTCGGTGATCATCGCTCTCATCGGCGGCGCCATCGCCGCAAGCTGGTGGCGCCAGGCCCCGGCCACAACACCAGAACACTGATACACGAAACCAAGTTGACCTATCATGAGGTTATGAGTACCCCCGCCAAGCCCACCAACACGAGCCCGGCCGCAGGCGAGCGGGCATCGCCGGGCTGGACGTTCCTGACCAACCACGGCCACGTCCTGCTGTGCCTGGCCGCCGAAGGCGACCTGACCATCCGCCAACTCGCACACCGCGTCGGCATCACCGAACGCGCCACCCAGGCCATCATCAGCGACCTCATCGCCGGCGGATACCTCACCCGCACCCGCGTCGGACGCCGCAACAGCTACACCGTCAACCCCAACGGCCCCCTGCGGCACCCCCTCGAAGCCCACCACAACGTCGGCACCCTCATCCACGCCCTGCGCTGAGCCCACTTCCAGCCTTCAGGTGTGGGCATCGCCGGGCGCGAGCAGGCTGGTGACCTCGGCGATGGCCTCGCCCGAGGGTTGGAAGTAGCGGCGAAGGTTCTCCGGCTTCTTGTGCCTCGACTTCGCCATCAACAACAGCAACGACGCGCCGGCCTCGCCGAGGTGAGTCAGCGCCGAGTGACGGAACTCGTGCAAATCCCACCCGGTACCGGGCCCGCGCATCGCGGTGTGGGCATCCAGCAGAGCACGGGCCCGGCCGTAGGACAGCCGCGCCAACTCGGTGTCCGGGCACACATCGCGGGGACCGAGGACCTTGCCAGGTCCGGGACGGCGATGGGTGACAAACACCGGGCCTCGGGTGCGCCCCTTGAGTAACCGGGGCAGCAGGCGGGCGGTACCGGCGTCCCAGTAGACGGTCTCCAGCACAACGTCCTCGCGGGCCTGCCCGCGGCGGCAGGTTTTTGCCCGTGCTCCCTTGGCCTTCACCGCCGCCCGGCGCCCGGCCAGGTCAAGGTCCTCGATGTTGAGACCGAGGATCTCCTCGGCACGACCGGCGGTTTCATAGAGCATCCGGTAGAGCGTCTTCTCCCGGAGTGCCACCTCACGGCGGGCCACCAGCCGGTCGATCGCCAGCCGGGAACGGAGCGGGGTCTCCGAATCCGGGGTCGCGGCACCAGGCCAGCCACGACCCCACCGCGGCGCGGCGGGCGTTCCAGGTGCCCACGGCCGCCCGTCCCCACAGCGACTCCAGGACCTCGCCGACGTCGTCGTCGGCCACCGTCGCCAGCGGCCGATGCTCGCCGAGTTTCTCGGCGGTCTTGCCGAGGACCCCTGCGCGGTCACAGCAGGCTGAGCTGGGTCGCGCGAGTGCGGCGGCGGGCGGGCGCGGCGATGCGCTCGACGATGTCCTCGCCCAAGCCCTCCAGGAACGGTGAGGGGCGGGTGTCGCGTTCGGTGCCGTGCCGGGTGCGGCGGGCCGCGCGGGTGAGGTGGAGGTGGTCCTGCGCGCGGGTCATCCCGACGAAGAACAGCCGGCGCTCCTCGGCGATGTCGTCGTTCTCGGGCGTCGCACCCGGCCAGCGCAGCGGCAGCAGACCGTCCTCGCATCCCACGACGAACACCACCGGGAACTCCAGGCCCTTGGCCGCGTGCAGGGTCAGCAGCGAGATGGCGTCGGCGCGCGGGTCCAGCGCGTCGACCTCGGCGCCGAGCAGCAGTTCGCGGCGGAAGCGCTGCACGTCGTCGCCGCAGCGCTGCGCCAGCGGCATCAGCAGCTCGGCGGCCGCGTGGATTTCGGCGGTCTGCTCCTGGACGGCGTCGGGCATCGCGGCCAGCACCGCATCGGCGGCCCACCGCACCCGTTCGGGCACCGAGCCCTTCCGCGCGGGCACCAGCGCGAGTTCCCGCATGAGGTGGTCGACGCCGGGACGGGCCGAGAGCGGGTCGTGCGAGCGCTTCTGCACCGGCAGGCCGCACCGCACCAGTTCGTCGAGCACGGCCCGCGACTGCGAGTCGGTGCGGTAGAGGACCGCGATGTCGGCGAACCCGATACCGCCGTGGCCATCGCCGTCGACGCGGCCGCTGTCGAGGGAGTGGAAGGAGGCGCCGCCGAGCAGCCGGTCGATGCTGCGGGCCACGAACGCGGCTTCGGCGTGCTCGTCGGTGGCCTCGTGCACGGTGATGCGCTGCGCGGGCCGGTCACCGGCGGGCAGCAGGACGCGGTCGGGCACCAGCGTGCCGGGGCGGATGGCCCGCACCGCGCCGTCGAGGATGTGGCGTCCGCTGCGGTAGTTGCGGGTCAGCTGCACCACCGGAGCCTGCGGCCAGTCCTGCTGGAAGCGCAGGAAGAACCCGACATCGGCGCCGCGGAAGGAGTAGATCGCCTGGTCGGGGTCGCCGACGGCGGTCAGGTTCGCCCCGGCGGGGGCGAGCTGGCGCAGCAGCCGGTACTGCATCTCGTCGACGTCCTGGTACTCGTCGACGGTGATCCAGCGGAACCGGTCGCGGTAGGCCGCGCGCAGTTCGTCGTCGGACTCCAGCAGCCGCACCGGCAGCACGACCAGGTCGTCGAAGTCGATGAGGTTCCGCTCGCGCAGTGCGGTGGTGTAGCGGTGCAGGGCGGCTGCGGTGTCCTCATCGGTGTCGCCGCCTCGGCGGGCGCGCGACAGCTCCGCGCGCAGCGCCTTCGCGGCGCGCTCGTCACCGGCGACCTCGGTGAGGACCTCGTGCTGCACGCTCGCGTCGGCCAGGCCGAAGTCCGCGCTGAGCCCCGCCTTGTCGTGGTGGTCGCGCAGGAGCTGGAGTCCGAAGGAGTGGAAGGTGGCCACGGTCAGCTCGGCGGCGGTGGGCCCGGCCAGCGCGTGCAGCCGCTCGGTCATCTCCTCCGCCGCGCGCCGCGTGAAGGTGATGGCCAGGCACTCCCGCGCCGGGACCTGCCTTTCCAGCACCAGGTGCGCGATGCGGTGGGTCACGGTGCGGGTCTTGCCGGTTCCGGGGCCGGCCACGATCAGCAGCGGTCCGGCCTCCGCCGAGGCCGCGGCGCGCTGGTCGGGATCGAGCCCGGCGAGCACCCCGTCGGCGGCATTCGCCTGGACCGCGGGTGTTTCCGGCTCGTCGGCGGGTTCCGCAGCGCTGGGCTCGACCGGTGCGGGGCGGGTCGGCGCGGGTGGGGCCGGGGTGAACAGCGCGTCGTCGAACAGGGCTGAGGCGTGGCCGCTGCGCAGCCGCTGGAGTTCGCCCGGTTCGAACAGCCGGATCACGCCGTACTCGCCGTCGTAGCCGGACTCGCGGATGACCTGGCCGCGCCGCAGCCGGTCGATCGCCTCGGCCAGCGGCTCGGAGCTGCGGCGCAGGTCGTCGAGGGGAACCTGTTCCAAGATGGACAGTTCCGGTCCGTGCGCGGCGGTGAGCCGGTCGATCTCACCGCGGACCTTCTTGCTCTTGGGGCCCACGCCCAGGATCTCGCCGACGATCTCCGGCAGCGGGATGAGGTTGCGGTAGCCGGCGGCGCCGTCCGGGCGCACACCCGCGGGCCGGTCGGCCAGCGCGTCCACGCGGTGCAGCACCCCGACGGTCAGCGGCTTGCCGCAGCTCGGGCACCGTCCGCCGTGGGCGCGGGTGTCGCCGGGATCCATCCGCACCTCGCACTTGCGGTGCCCGTCGAGGTGGTACTTGCCCTCCTCGGGGAAGAACTCCACGGTGCCCTCGTAGCCGGCACCGGTGCGCAGCGCGTCGCGCACGGCGAAGTAGTCCAGGTCGGTGTCGAAGACGCTGGCCTCGCGCCCCAGCATCGGCGGGGAGTGCGCGTCGGAGTGGCTGACCAGCGTGTAGCGGTCGAGCATCGACACCCGCCAGTTCATCTCCGGGTCGCTGGAGAGGCCGGTCTCCAGGGCGAAGATGTGCTCGGAGAGGTCGCGGTAGCACTCCTCGATGCTGTTGAACCCGGCCTTGGAACCCAGCACCGCGAACCACGGCGTCCAGATGTGGGCGGGCACCAGGTAGGCGCCGTCGCCGCTTTCCAGCGTGATCTCCAGCAGGTCGCGGGAGTCCAGTCCCAGGATCGGCCTGCCGTCGGAACCGAGGTTGCCGATGCGGCCCAGCCGCTGGTTGAACTTCTCGGCCGCGGCGAAGTCGGGCACGTAGCACAGGTGGTGGACCTTGCGGGTGAAGTCGCCGCATTTGTAGATCGTCGAGATCTCGACCGAGAGCATGAACCGGACTTCGCCGGAGCAGGTCGGCGGCATGGTGCGGGCGAACTCGCGGTCGTGTTCCGGGCGCAGCCGGAACACCCCGGGCTCGGCCGGTTCCAGCACCTCGCGCAGGTGCGCGAACCACGCCGGGTGGGTGAAGTCGCCGGTGCCCACCAGGCTGATCCCCTTGCGCCGCGCCCACCAGGTCAGGTGCTCGATGTCGCAGTCCTTGCTGCACGCGCGGGAGTACTTCGAGTGGATGTGCAGATCGGCGTAATAGCGCACCGGGCGATACTGCCAGGAGATCACCGGAACCAATGATCCAGGGGCGGTGCCTGGACGTGCTGCGGGTCGGCGTCCTCGACGTCCCAGACCCGGACCGGTCGTGCCGGCGTGCCGAGCGGACGCCAGCCCGGGTCACCGGTCGCGGCGAAATCCGCCCACGCCCGCACCATGCGCTGCGACAGCGCGTGGTCGGCGTCGTCGGGCGGGCCGCCGATGAGGAACTCCGCTTCGGGCGACTCGATGTTGCCGAAGCAGAACGGCACGTCCGCGCAATGCCACGGGTGCACCGCCGATCCGTCCGGGCGGTGGCGTTGCCGCGCGAAGCGCGCCAGGTGAGTCCGTCCGCCCGCATCGGCGTGGCGCAACGCCAGCCGCGTGCTGTGCGCGCCGAAGATCCGGTCGCCGAACAGCGCGAGGTGGAGCTCGTGCACCGTGGCCCCGGGCATCGCATCGCGGTAGCCGGTCAGCACGGACGCGGGAATGTCGAGCGCACGGGCGAAATCGGCGAGCCCGTCGTCGTCCTGCACGCGGGCCAGGCCGCCGACCTCGTCGAACAACCAGTACTCCCGCGTGGTGTGGCAGATCAGCAGCTCCACGGCCGGATCGGGGCGCGGGTCGTGGTCCAGGACCGGGCCGTAGAGCACCGGGTCGTAGCCGCGACGGCCCGGCGCGCTGCCGAGCGAGGACGCCGCGACTTGGTCGGATGCGGCCACGAGCTGCCGCGGCGAAGCCAGGTCCGGTGCGACACCGGACTGCGCCGCCACCTCCTGCGCGATCGCGGTGGCGAAGTCCGAGGAGCAGTAGGCGTCCGGGACACTGTGCAGGATCGCGCGCCGGAACAGTCCCGCCGCGAGGTCCATCAGGCAGACGATCGAGCCCGCTCCCGAGGACTGCCCGGCGACGGTGACCGCGGCCGGATCACCGCCGAAGCCGGCGATGTTGTCGCGGACCCAGCGCAGTGCGGCCGCCTGGTCGAGCAGCCCGCGGTTGTCCGGGAAGTCCTCCAAGCGTCCGAAACCTTCGAAGCCGAGCCGGAAGTTGCACGTCACCACGACGAGCCCGGCTCGCGCCAGCGCGGCGCCGTCGAAGTCCGGCTGCGCCGAGGACCCGAAGCTGTAGGCGCCACCGTGGATCCACACCAGCACCGGCAGGCGCTCGGCCGCGTGCGGGGTCCACACGTTGAGGGTGAGCACGTCCTCGTCCTGCGGCGACCACACCGGTGCACCGGGAAGCCGCGCCGACTGCGGTGCGATCGGCCCGAAGCGGTGGCAGTCGCGCACACCGGACCACGAGCGCGGGGGCCGTGGGGGCAGGAAGCGGCGGGGGCCGAACGGTGGCGCGGCGTAGGGGATGCCGAGGAACGCGGTCGCGCCGGCGACCGGCCTGCCCCGCACCCGCCCTGACTCGATGATCGTCTCCAGGTCCACTGCCGTAGCACTCTGCGCCGGAGTGCCTTGTGCCGCAAGCGGATTGCGGCACCAGACCTCGGTGCACTGGTGGGTGCGCCCGAGTACAGCCGAGGTCTGATGTCGGCCGGTGGGTCTGCGGCATGCAGAACACCGCGGCCGCGGTGCACTGGGAAGCCGGCGCTGAGACCGAGCTTCACCGCCGCCCGTGCTGGTCGCGGTCGTGGCCGCTGTCCAGTTCGGCGAGGCGGGCGCGGGCGGCGGCCAGGTCGCGTTCCAGCTCGGCGATCCGGCACGCCGCGGACAGCACGGTGTGGCCCGCGTCGAGCAGCTCCCGCACCCGCGCGGCGAGGGTCAGTTCGGTGCGGCTGTAGCGGCGGTGCCCGCCGTCGGAGCGCTCGGGGGCCAGCAGGCCCGCGGCGTCCAGGCTGCGCAGGAAGTCGGGGGTGACACCGAGCATCTCGGCGGCGCGGCCCATCGTGTAAGCGGGGTAGTCGGCGTCGTCGAACGCCCTGGACGCCCGGCTGGTCGTGCGGTTTTCGGTCATGCCCCGTCCTGCCTGTCGCGAACGAATGAGCGCGGGCCCGGGGACCGGGAGGGAGAACGGTCCTCGGGCCCGCGCGGGATGGTCAGCCGCTGGAGCCTTCGATCACCCTGCGGCCGCCACCGTGGCCGACCTCGATCCGCCGGGGCTTGGCGCGCTCGGCCACCGGCAGGGTCACCGTCAGCACGCCGTCGGTGTAGTCGGCGCTGATGTGCTCCAGGTCGAGACCCGTGCCCAGCGACAGCTGCCGGGAGAACGCACCCCGGGGACGTTCGGTCATCAGATAGCTGACCTCGCCCTCACCGGCGGGGCGGGCGCGCCGCTCGGCCCGCACGGTCAGGGTGTTGTTCTCGGCGTCGACCTGCAGCGAGTCCGGGTCGATGCCGGGCAGGTCGAACTCCACCACGTAGTTCTCCCCGTCCCGGTAGGCGTCCATGGCCATCGCCTGCGGCGCGCGGGAGCTGCCGAGCACCTCGGTGGCCAGCCGGTTGAGATCGCGGAAGAACGGGTCGAACGCCAGCGTCATCACCCACCACTTCCTTCCAGGTGTTCGCGGACGACCAACGTGGTCGGCGCGGGCTCATCCGATGCCCGGACGCCCGCGCACCGTGTCGCGCCACTGCTGCCGACAGCCACCTCACCTCCCTGTTCTTGCTGGTAGAAGACTTGGCAGCAGGTCGCACACCACTTATTCTGTGACTGCCACCACAGATTTTCAAGTGTGGTCCGCCGTGCCAATGTCATCTGTGGGTGGTGGAAGTCTTCATCGGTGAGAGGTGGTGCGGAAGATGGCAGCGCGGCACGTGGTGTACCGGTGCGAACTGGACCGGCGGTTCCGGTGGTGCGGCTATGAGCCCGGCGGTGCAGACCTGCCCGTCCGCGCCGACACGCTCGGACGGGCCCAGCAGCTCATGGCGTCGGCGACCGCGTGCTCGCACCGGTACGAGCACACCGAGCACTCCACCTGGGAGGGGTTGTGGGTTCGCGAGGCGCTCGATGACCGAGTCCTGGAGCGCGAGCACACCACGCGGGTGTTGCTGGAAGCCCTGGCCGACGCCCGGTTGCGCGCCCGGCTCGTAGCGCTGCCCGCTTGCCCGGCGGGCGGGGTGCCCGTGGTCGTCGGCGTAACCGGCGACAGCGTGGACTGGATCGTGGGCCAGCACGGCGGACGCGGAGCGCTGGTCGTGGCCGCGGCGCTGACCAACCACCGGCTGTGGTGGAACGCCCTGCTGCCGGCTGACCGCGCGGCCGGAACCGGACTGCGGGTCCGGGGCGATCTGGCCGGGCTCGGCCTGGACACCGCCGAAGCCACCCTCGACGACTGGATGGCCGCAAGCGACTGCGGGAACGCGACCCTGCTGCTGGAACAACCCGCCGTCACCACGCCGGCAGCGATGACCGGCTCCGGCCGCCCCGTCGCTGAGCCGGCTCAGCGGCACCACGCAGGCCGCTAGTGGCCTACGGCGATCGCCTCGACCTCCACGAGCTGGTCGTCGTAGCCCAGCACGCTCACGCCGAGCAGCGTGTTCGGCGGTTCGTGCTCACCGAAGGCGTCGCGCACGACCTCCCACACCGCGACCAGGTCTTCCTGGCGCTGGGAGACCACGTACACGGTGCACTTGACGACATCGCCCAGTTCCGCGCCCGCGTCGCGCAGCGCCACCCGCAGGTTCGCCATCACCTGCCGGGCCTGGCCGACGTGGTCGCCGACCGCGACGGTGGCGCCCTCGCTGTCCAGCGGGCACGCGCCCGCCGCGAAAACCAGGCGCGCGGAGGGGTCGACCCGCGCGGCGTAGGCGTACTCGGCTACATCGGACAGTCCGGGGCTGCGGACGAGGCTGAAGGAATCGGACACCTCCTCGACGCTACACAAGATCGACCTGCGGTGTCGGAAGGAAAAATCCGCTTGATGAGCCCGGTTAGCCTCGATGCGGCGAGCGGCTCTGGTGGATGGCAGTCGCACGCCCCGTCGTAGACAGGGGGACGATGCAACCGCGAGGAACCGTGGAGCCGCGCTTCGACCGCGTGCGCGAGGTGTTCGCCGAACTGCTGGACTCCGGCCAGGAAACCGGCGCCGGACTGTCGGTGTGGTTCGAGGGCAGGCGGGTCGTGGACCTGCACGGCGGATGGGCCGACACCGCGCGGACACGTCCGTGGCAGTCCGACACGCTCGTGCACACCTTCTCGGTGAGCAAACCGTTCGCCGCGCTGGCGACGCTGGTGGTCCTGGCCCGCAACGACATCGCCCTGGATACTCCGGTCGCCGACCTGTGGCCGGACTACGCCGCCGCGGGCAAGGCCGCCACAACCCTGCGGCAGGTGCTCAGCCACCAGGCCGGCCAGCCCACCTTCCCCGCCACGACGGCGGGGCTGTTCGACGACGAAGAACTGCGCGCGGCGCTGGCGGCGGCCCCGCCGGAGTGGGAGCCCGGCACGGCCATCGCCGAGCACGCCCTGACCTACGGGCACCTGCTCGACGGTGTTGTGCGGGCGGTCACCGGCCGGTCCCTCGGCGCGGTCTGGCGCGACGACGTCGCCGGACCGCTGCGGATGGACGCCCACTTCGGCGTCCCGGAATCCGGCCTCGCGCGCGTCGCGGACCTCGAACCGGCCGCCCCGGAGAGCTGGCGTTTCGGCAGTGACGGCAACCCCGTCGACCGCGCGCTGTCGGTGCCGTCGGACGCGCGGGAGGTGTGGGTGCTCAACAGCGAGCGGTGGCGGCGCGCGGAGTTCCCCGCGATCGGCCTGCACGCCCGCGCCGACGCGCTCGCGCGGTTCTTCGCCGACCTGCCGAGCCCGGACGGCCCGGTGGCCGCCCTGCTGGGCCGCGAACTGCACAAGGAATTCCTGGCCCCGCAGGTCAGCGGGCGCGACCTCTTCCTCGGCTACGACCTCACCTGGACGCTGGGCCTGCAACGCAGCGACACCGAGATCGCCATGGGCGGCCTCGGCGGCTGCGTGGCGTGGGTGTCGCTGCGGCACGGCTACTCGTGCGCCTACCTCACCCGCTATCTCAGCGGCCCGCACCGCATGATGGCGCTGGAGGAAGCCATCGAGTCGGCGTTCTGAGTCGTTGCGGGCCCGGCAACCCGTCGTGCCTTGGGGTGGTCGGGTGCGAAATCCGGTGACGGAGGTGGATTCGGCGGCTCGGAGGCCGGGAACATGGCGGCTTCGACTCACCGCGGGAGCACCATGTCCGAACCAGACCCCACCGTCCGAGGCCAGGAACTGGGGGAAGAACTGCGCGGGCTGCGCGAGGCGAGCGGCCTGAGCCTGGCCGATGTCGCCAAGCGGATCGACGCCTCGGCCAGCAAGCTCAGCCGCCTGGAAACCGGGCGCCGCGCCATCGCCGTGGAGGACGTCGCCGCGCTGCTGGCCATCTACGGCGTCAACGGCACGCAGCGCCGGGAACTGCTGGCACTGGCCCGCGAAGCACAGCGACGCGGGTGGTGGCAGCGCGACCGCCCGGGCTTCGCCGAACGCCAGCGCACCCTGGTCTCGCTGGAAGCCAAAGCCGACCGCATCGTCAACTTCGAGGGCATGGTCATCCCCGGCCTGCTCCAGACCGGCGAGTACACCCGGGCACTGCTGGCGGCTCGCGGGGAACTCGGCGACGAGGAGATCGAACGGCGAATGGTGGTGCGGCTTCGGCGGCACGCTGTGTTGCGCGGCGAGTTCGCGCCCCGGCTGTTGGCGGTTGTCGACGAACTCGCGCTGCACCGGATCGTCGGTGGGCGCGACGTTCTGCGCCGACAGCTGGAACACTTGGTGGAGAGCACACTGCGGCCCAACATCTCCGTGCGCGTGGTGCCGAACATCGGCACACCCGCCGCTTCGGCGAAGGCTTTCCAGATCCTGGAGCGGGCCGGCGCGCCGACCGTGGTGTTCCTGGAGAACCTGGGCTCCAGCCTGTTCCTCGAGGAACGGCACGAGATCGAGATGTACGGCTCGCTGCTGCGCGGACTGTTGGCGGTCGCCCTGGATGAGCCAGAATCGGTGAAGTTCATCGCCGAGTTGGCGCGACGTCTGGGCAGGGAAGCGAGCACCGCATGAACCGCGAGAAGCCGGAGTCTCCGAGCTGGCGCAAGAGTTCACGGAGCACGGAGGAGAACTGCGTCGAGGTGGCGTTCGCCTCGGACCGGGTGGCGCTGCGCGATTCCAAGGACCCGCGCGGACCGGTGCTGACGGTGCAGGCTGCGGTGTTCGCCCGCTTCGTCCGCGGCCTTCGCTGAGCGCGAGACCGACCGCGGGTCAGCCCGCCGTGCGGTGTTCCTCGACGAGACCGGCCAGGTCGTCGGCTGCTGTGGTGACGTCGGGCAGGGCGAGCATGGCGCGTTGGGCCTGTCGGACGGCCGCCTGGGTCTTGTCGTCGGTGAGGAGTTGTTCGCAGGCCGCGGTGATGTCGTCGGCGTCGGGTTCGCAACGGCGGCCGAGGCCGAGTTCGGTGACGCGGTCGGCGTTGTGGGGCTGGTCGCCGAACTGGGGCAGGACCGCCATGGGGACACCGGCGCGCACGGCTTCGCGGATGCCGTTGTAGCCGCCGTGGGTGAGGAACAGGTCGCTGCATTGCAGCAGCAGCGGTTGCGGGACGCGGTCGGTGAGACGGATGTGCGCCGGCGCGGTGAGCGGTCCGGGGTCGATGCCGCCGGTGACGACGATGGCTTCGCAGCACAGCGGTGAGAGCGCGGTGGTGATCGTGCGCAGGAGCGTGGCGGGGTCGTTGAGGTGGTCGGGCAGTGCGACGCCGTGCCTGCGCATCCCGGTGAGCATGGGCAGCGCGGTGCCCAGTGCCGCCAGCACCAGTGGCCGGTCGGAGGGCAGTTCGGCGATCCAGGTGGGCAGCACCTCGTCGCGGCTGACGAGGTCGGGTTGCCGGTATCGGCGTGCGCCGGGCATGCCGGGGTCGGCGAAAGAGCAGGACGCGGGCATGCAGTCCAGGCGCCCGTAGCGGTAGATGGTTTCGGGTTCGACGGGGGTGGTCAGGGCGGCTTCGGCGCGTCGGCGGTCCAGCACCGGGGCCAGGCGTTCGGGGGTGAGCAGGTTGGCGTTGCCGGAGGGCACCGGCAGGTGTGGGATGCCGCGCTCCTCGGCGACGAGGAATCCGCCGAGTTCGGCGCCGTCGCGCAGCACGAGGTCCGGGGCGAAGTCCTCGGCCAGCGGCAGCAGGGCTCGGGCGGCGCCGGTGGCGTGCGGACCGGTGGCCAGGGCGACGAGCAGCTTGGTGTGTGCGGTGCGCGGATCGGCGGAGTCCTCCCGCATCAGGTGCGTCAGTTCGCGCGCGGTGGCCGCCATGTCGGGCAGCACCGCGGCGGTGTGCAACGGCTCGCAGTCGAAGACGTGGGTCAGGTGGGCGGGGGTGGCCACCAGGACGTGGTGTCCTCGGGTGGCGAGCGCGCGGGCGAAGGGCAGCACGGCTCGGGCGTGCGAGGGCGATCCCATCGCGGTGCACAGAACGCGCACGGGGGCTCCTGTCAGGACGGTGGGGACCGCGAGGCCCCGCGGGGTGCTCGTCGGTGGCCGACGCTAGCGCCCCTCGACCGGACTCGATCGGGCGATCACCGGGCGGGAAGGCCGATCAGCTGAGTGCGTCCGGTTTTCTGTGTTCCCAGACGACCTCGACGCCGCTCTGCGAGGGGCATTCGGGGGCCTTGGGTCGGTGCTCGGCCTCGGTGAAGCCCAGGCGCCGGGGGATGCCGCTGCTGGCGGTGTTGGCGCGGTCGTGGCGGATCTGCAGGTGGTCCACGTAAGGCAGCGCGAACGCCTCGTCGACGAGCGCGGCGACCGCGCGGGTGATGATGCCCTGGCCGGTGTGGTCGGGGTGCAGCCAGTAGCCGATCTCCAGGCCGCCGGGGCCGATGCGGCGCATCAGTCCGACGCCGCCGACGATGGCGCCGTCGAGGGTGACGGCGTAGTCGAACTCCTCGCCGCTGTTCCAGCCGGCTTCGGCGTGGGCGAGGAACTGCTCGGCGGCGTCGAGGTCGTAGCCGTTGGCTACCCAGGGCAGCCAGGGGCGCAGGGTGTGGATGGCTTCGTTGACCGCGCGGTGCAACGGGTCGCGGTCGTCGGCGCGCCAGCGGCGCAGCGTCACCGGGCCGGTGGCCAGTTCCTCCCTCGGATGCTCCACCGGGCCATGCTCCCGCGCGGAAACGACGAGCGGCAACCGAGTTCCGTTCGGTCCACCAGGACGGATTGGGGCTTGAGCCTGGCACCCATGACATCTGTCATGCCTGACCCGTGCGGGGCACGGGGAAAACCCATGATCGGTGACACTCTGTCACGAACCCGCTCCGCCTTAGGTTCGGAGCATGAACCCCAACTACGACCGTTTCACTCCGCCTCCGACCTCGCGATCGGCCGACGCGTTCCGCACGGCCCCGGACATGGCAGCGGTGCGGACACCTCCGCACGCACCGGCCGATCCGGCCGCGCCGCACCCGCGCCGTCGCGGTCCGCGGCCGCTCCCGCCGGGTGTGGAGTACCACCGCGTGCTCGCCGGTGAGAAGCGCCGCATAGGGCGCGGCATCCTCGCGATCGTGCTGCTGGTGGCCGGGATGTTCGTCTTCAGCTTCATCATCGCCCAGGCGGCCGCCTCCATTGACACGCGGATGGGCAGGACCAATCCGACCCTGGGCGGCACCGACTTCACACCCCTGTACCAAGGCGCGGGTCTGTTCTCGGTCGCCCTGCTCATTCCGTGGAGCATGCTCATCCAGCGGTGGCTCTACGGCGTGCGGGGCGCCTCGACGCACTCCGTGGTATCGCGCTTCCGGTTGGACGTGTTCGGCCGGGCGCTTTTGTTCATCGGCCCCGTCTGGCTGGTCAATTCGGTCTTCCTGGCCGTCGCCATGCCCGGCAAGCAGACCTACTGGTCGTTCGCCGACCTGGTCGGCATGGTCGCTGTCACCCTCCTGCTGACGCCCGTGCAGGCGGCCGGCGAGGAGTACGGCTTTCGCGGACTCGTCTTCCGGGTCGCCGGGAGCTGGGGCCGCGGGCCGCGCACGGCGCTGATCATCGGCGTCCTCACCTCGAGCCTGGTGTTCATGGCCGTTCACCTCTCGACCGACCCGTGGCTCAACCTCTGGTACTTCACCCTCGGTGCCGGTCCGGCCGTCATCACCTGGCGCACCGGCGGCATCGAGACCGGGGTCGTCGTCCACGCGCTGAACAACACGCTCAGCCTCCTTCTCGCCACCGCCGTGCACGTCGACCTCGTCGCCCCTCTTCTGGACCGGTCGGCGGGTGCCGGGTCGACCGCCCTGCTCATCCCCTGCCTCACCCTCGTCTCGATCACGGCGGTGGTGTGGCTGCGCACACGCACGACGGGACCCGCCCTGACCCCCGTGGACCCACGGTCCGTGCGGGTGTGACGGGACAATGACGGCCATGAGTGATTCGCCGCTGGTGGGCGCGCGCAAGTTCGAGGCATACGTGCGCTGGTCGACTTACAGCGCCGTCACGTTCCCGGTCACCACCCTCCTCGGCGCCGCGCTGATGGCCGGGCGCAGCACCGGAGCGCACGCCGCGGCACCGGCGGCGGCGCTCGGGCTCGTCCTCGCACTCGGCCTGACCGCCGGGAACATCGTCGTCGTCAACTGGAGCATCGACACCATCGTCGGCCGCGCACGGCGGTTTCCCGTCGGCGCGGTCGCCGTGTGGGCACTCACGCTGGCAGCGTTCGTCGTCGTGGCCCCGCGAATCCCCCTGCCCGCGATGGGCCTGGCGGTCGCAGCGGCGATCGCCTCGGCCGCCGCGAGCTTCGTACCCGCACTCGACGCACGCCGGGCGCTCCTGCTCAACGCGGCGATTCTGGTGACGGTCGCGCTGTTCACGGGGGGCTCGGAGGTTCCGACGCGGGTGACCGGCGCGATCGTGATCAGCGCCGTCCTGTGGGCGTGCTGGTCGAGCGCGTGGATGCTAAGGGTGCTACGCGAACTGCAGGCGGCGCACGAGATGCGTGCCGAGCTCGCGCTCGCGAACGAACGCCTGCGCATCTCACGCGACCTCCACGACGTGTTCGGCCGGACCCTGGCGACGATCGCGGTCAAGAGCTCATTGGCGTCGGAACTCGTCCGCCGCCGCCACGATGAACGGGCCGCAGCCGAGATCACCGCGGTGCGGCAGCTCGCCGAGGAGGCGGGCACCGAGGTCCGCCACATCGTGCGCGGCGAGCCGCGCACGACCTGGGACGGCGAGGTGTCGGGCGCGCGATCACTGCTGGAGTCCGCCGGCATCCGCTGCACGGTGACCGGCGACCCCGTCCCCCAGGAGTGCGCGGAGGCTCTCGCGTGGGTCGTGCGCGAGGGCGTCACGAACCTGCTGCGCCACTCCGCGGCGAACCAGGTCACCCTCGCGACCGCGAACCAGGACGGGGAGGTACTCCTCACGATCGCCAACGACGGGGCCCGTCCTGAGGCTCCGCGCAGACCAGCGAGGCCGGCGGGCCCGTTGCCGCCGACATCGGCGAGGGAATGGGGCTGCGCTCGATGTCCGAGCGGATCCGCGCGCTCGGCGGGCAGGTCACCGCGCGCCGCGACGGCACCTGGTTCCTGCTCGAGGCCACGATCCCGCTTGCGAAGGAAGAGCCCGTATGACCCGCATCCTCGTCGCCGACGACGAACACCTCATCCGCAACGCCATCGCCGGGCTGCTCGAGCTCGAGGACGGCTTCGAGGTCGTCGGCCAGGCCGCGTCCGGTGACGAGGCGCTGGCCACGGCCCTGCGGGTCCGTCCCGACGTGGCCCTGCTCGACCTGCAGCTGCCCGGGCCCGACGGCATCGAGGTCGCCCGGCGGCTCGCGGCGCAGCTGCCGGAGTGCCGGAGCATCATCGTGACCTCGCACGCTCGGCCCGGGTATCTGAAGTCGGCACTCGCGGCGGGCGCGCGCGGCTTCCTGCCCAAGACCGTCTCCCCTCGGACCCTCGCGCAGGTCGTCCGCACGGTCGTGGGCGGCGGCCGCCACGTCGACCCCGAGCTCGCGGCCGAGGCGATCAGCGCGGGCGACTCCCCGCTCAGCCCGCGCGAGGCCGACGTCCTCGCCCTGGCACGCGACGGCGCGCCCGTCGAAGAGATCGCTCGGCGCGTCTCGCTCTCCCGGGGGACCGTGCGCAACCACCTCGCGGCCGCCATCGCGAAGCTCGACGCCGCCAACCGGCACGAGGCCGCGCGCATCGCCGCCGGGCACGGCTGGATCTGAGTGAAGCCGTCCCGTGGTCCAAGGATGCTCGCGGGCCGACCAGGGGCGTGGTGGTTCCGGTTGCCTCCGGCCTCGATCAGGATGCGGGGTCGGTGTCGGGGAGTCCGGTGGGGAACCCGTCGGTAATCGTCGCGGTCATCGCCAGCTCGCCGCGATGGGAGCACTGACGTTGTCGGTGCAAGGCGCCTGGCCGCTGCTCGTCTGTCGGAGTAGTGCGAGAGCCGCCTCGGAGGGGGAGCCGGCGGGGGTCGTGCACACGATCAGCACTTGTTCCGGTGAGCGGGCGATCGACAGTGTCTGCTGTGTCACGGTCACCGGGCCGACGACGGGGTGGTGCAGTTCGTAGGACGCGGCGTCGCAGGGTGCCACGCGGTGGTCGCCCCAGAGTGCGACGAACTCCGGGCTCTTCATCGTCAGTTCGCCGATCAGCTCCGCGAGCAGTGGGTCCTGCGGGTGCCTGCCGACGGTGATCCGCAGGTTGCCGACCACCGCACGGGCCTTGCGCTTCCAGTCCTTGTACAGCTCCCGGCAGTGTGGGTCCAGGAACAGCATCCGGCTCATGTTCGGCCGCTCCGCCAGGTTGTCCGGGCTGTGAAAATCCAGGTGGCCGGCCAGCAGGGCGTGCCCGAGGGTGTTCCACGCCAGCACGTCCGTACGCCGGCCGAGCACCAGCGCCGGGACGCCGTCCACGGCGCGCAGGAGGTCCCGCGTCTCGTCGGCGAGCTTCTCGGGCCGGGGGCGGCGGGCGCGGGGCGTGCGGCGTGCGGCCTCGGCGAGCCGGTTGAGGTGCTCGCGCTCGTGGTCGTCGAGCAACAGGGCGCGGCCGATCGCCTCGAGCACCTCGGCCGAGGCCCCGCGGGACAAGCCCTGCTCCAACCTCGTGTAGTACGAAACGCTGACGCCCGCCAGCTGGGCCAGTTCCTCGCGCCGGAGCCCGGCCACCCGCCTGCGGGGTCCGAGGTCGCGCAGACCGACGTCTTCCGGTCGCAGCAACGCCCTTCTGGCCTGCAGGAAATCGCCCAGTGGGCCAGGTCCGTCCATGTCCTCAGTATCCGGGCCACGGCCCGGTCCCAGCCACACCCTGCGAGGGGTAGGACAACGCGGGAGTGGTTCGTGCGCGCCCGCGTGACCAGGCTCGGTCTCATTCGTACACATGCCCCGAACCCAAGGACGGACCACATGGAGCAGAACCCCGAGCAGATCACCCTGGGCGATGTCACCGTCACCCGCATCAAGGAGTTCTACGGCTCGGTCGAGATGACTCCGGGCGAGTTCTTCCCGGACAGTCCTGACGGCTCGTGGGACGAGCACCGTGGCTGGCTGGCGCCCGACTTCTGGAATCCTGAGGCGGACGAGTGCCATTCGGCGATCCAGTCCTGGCTGCTGCGCAGCGAGGGGCGCACGATCCTCGTCGACACCGGCGTGGGCAACCACAAGGACCGGCCGTACTCGCCGGTGTGGAGCCGTCTGGACACGAGCTACCTCGACACCCTCGCCGCCGCCGGGGTGCGTCCCGAGGACGTCGACATCGTGGTCAACACGCACCTGCACGTCGACCACGTCGGCTGGAACACCCGGCTCGACGGCCGTAGCTGGGTGCCGACCTTCCCGAACGCCACGTACCTGATGACGCGGCGGGACTTCGAGTTCTGGGACCCGGCCAACGAGAACAAGTCCGTGCTGGGCCGCGGGAACCAGAACGTCTTCGAGGACAGCGTCGCGCCGGTCCACCAGGCCGGCCTGACCCAGCTGTGGGAGGGGTCGTACCGGATCGACAAGAACCTGCGGCTCGATCTCGCTCCCGGGCATACCCCCGGCTCGTCCGTACTCGCCCTGGAGTCCGGCGGCGACCGGGCCCTGTTCGTCGGGGACCTGGTGCACACCGCGCTGCAGATCGCGGAGCCGGAGACCAACTCCTGCTTCTGCGAGGCCCCGGCCGAGTCCCGGGCCACCCGGCACAAGCTGCTCGGCCACGCCGCCGAGAACAACGCGCTCGTTTTCCCCGCGCACTTCGGCGGCCAGGGCGCCGCGGAGGTCGAACGCAACGGGTCGAAGTTCGCGATCAAGCAGTGGGCGGCCTTCTCCCGCCTGTCCTGATACTCCCGGAAAGGAGGCGTGTCCCGTGATCCAGCATGCAGACCCGGTCGTCGAAACCTCGGCGGGCGCCGTGCGCGGCATCCGCGACGATTCCGGCGAGTTCTACCGTGCCATCCCCTACGCGGCAGCGCCGGTCGGCGCCCGCCGATTCGCCCCGCCCGCGCAGCACCCGGGCTGGTCCGGCGTCCGCGACGGCACGCGACCCTCGCCGACAGCTCCCCAACCGGTCCGCGGCTTCGGCAGGCTCGACATGACCCCCTACTTCGGGCCGGGCTGGGTGCGGGGCGAGGAGTACCTGACCGTCGACGTCCGCACGCCTGCCACCGACGGCGGCAAGCGCCCCGTCATGGTCTTCGTGCACGGCGGCGGATTCGTCACTGGCTCAACCCGCGCCGCGCTCTATGACGGCAGCGCGTTCGCCCGCGACGGCATCGTTCTGGTGACGGTGAACTACCGCCTCGGCATCCCCGGTTTCCTCGACCTGGACGGCGCTCCGGCCAACCGCGGGCTGCTCGACGTGCTCGCCGCGCTCGGCTGGGTGCGCGCCACCGTCGCGGCGTTCGGTGGTGATCCGGACAACGTCACGATCTTCGGCCAGTCCGCTGGCGCCACACTCGTCGGAGCGCTACTCGCGACGCCGGAGGCCAAAGGCCTGTTCCGGCGGGCGATCATCCAGAGCGGCAGCGGCACCGGCGCCTTCACCCCGGAACAGGCGCAACGGGTCACCGCCAGGGCGGCCGCCACGCTGGGCGTCGAACCGACCGCCAAAGCATTCGCCGCGATCCCGGACGAGCGCTTCCTGGAGATCCTGCCCGCACTGGCCGGACTCGACCTGCGCACCAGCACCGCCACGGACCCGCTGGCCGGCCTCAGCCCGTTCAGCCTGGTCCTGGCTGTCCAGCCCGCCGACGGTCTCGCCGATGGCCCGGCCTGCGACGTCGACCTGCTGATCGGGACCAACACCGAAGAGGGGCACCTCTATCTCGTGCCGCAGGGCAACCTGGAGTCCTCCACGACGGCAGACGTGCTCGCCATCGCCGCCAGGGTGTATTCGGACCCGGAGACCAAGGTCGCCGCGCACCGCGCGGCGCTGTCGAACGCGACACCGGGCGAACTGCGCTCTGCGGTGCTCGGGGAGGCCCTGTTCGGGGCCGGTACGACGGGCATGGCGCAAGCCCACGCACAGATCTCGGGCGGCCGCACACACGTCTACTCGTTCGGGTATCGCTCGACGGCCCTGAACGGACGACTCGGCGCCACCCACACCGTTGAGCTGCCCTTCGTCTTCGACATCGCCGACGAGCCGTGGCTGCACGGTGACACAGGCCTGCTCGGCCCCGACCCCGCCCCAGGCGGCCTCGCGGCCCGGGTGCACACCGCCTGGGTCGCGTTCGCCGGCACCGGAGACCCGGGCTGGGCCGCCTACGACCCGCAACAACCCGTGGCGGAGATCCTCGGAAGCTGAGCCTCCCCACCGGATACTGGTCCTCGGGCAGCGCGTGCGGGTGACACCGGCTAATGGCCCCGGCGGCGGGTTTTCGCGCGGGCCCCCTTCCTCGTCGTCGGCCACCGCCGCCAGCGGGAATTCGCCGGCGCAGTCAGCATTTCCGAGCACTGGTCGGAATTGCCGACGGTCGTTCAGTGCAGTGCGATGAACCGCCGCAGCTTTCCGGTCGCCTCGTGGCGTGCGAGGTGGTCGACCGTGCGGATGCTCACCCGCGGGTCGGGCAGTCCGTGGCGGCGCAGTGCGGCTTCGACCGAGTCGGTCAGCGCGGTCGCGTCGGGTGAGCCGACGGCGAGGATCTCGGCGCCGGCCGGGGTCTGGTGG
Organism: Saccharopolyspora erythraea NRRL 2338; assembly: GCF_000062885.1. Lineage (NCBI taxonomy): Bacteria > Bacillati > Actinomycetota > Actinomycetes > Pseudonocardiales > Pseudonocardiaceae > Saccharopolyspora > Saccharopolyspora erythraea. Next base: position 4,031,507 of record NC_009142.1, read on the forward strand.
ACCTGGTACTCGGCGATGTGCGGATCGGTGCCGAGGACGTGGCGGAACACGCTCGCGGGCACCGTGCACGCCGGGTAGTGGAAGTCGTCGTCGCGTCGTCCGGCGATGTCGGCCAGGCGTGCGAACCGGCTGCCGCACGGGCAGTTGCCGGGCAGGGTGGTGACTTCGTCGCCGAGGTCGTAGCGGATGAACGGGAAGGTGTGGTTGGCCAGACCGGTGGCCAGCGTCCGCGCGGCGGGCTCGTCGGGGGCGACCGGTGTGCCGTGCTCGTCGACCCGTTCGAGCACGACTTCGTCCTCGCAGACGTGCAGTCCCTCGCCGTGGCCGCATCCGACGGCCTGCACACCGATCTCGGTGGAGCCCCAGAGGTTGTGGACCGGCACGTTCCAGGCCTCAGCGATCGCCTTCCGGTCTTCGTCGAAGAGGGGTTCGGAGTTGGTGCTGACCCGGACCGGCTTGATGTCGAGTGCGCCTGTGGAGGCGGCGCGGGCGAGTCGTCCGATGACGGTGGCGTAGCCGACGAGGTGGGTGGGGCGGGCGGCGGCGACCGCTTCGAGGACGTCGTCGAAGGGCTCGCCGGCCGGTATCACGACGGTGTCCATGCCTGCTGTGCTCGGTACGTCGAACAACGGTGTGCTGGCATGCGGTGGCTCGCCGGCTTCCAGCACGGCGAGCAGGGCCGGGCGCTGCCCACCGGCGCGGCGTTCTTCTCGTGCCTGCGTGCGCCAGGCGAGGCAGGCCAGGGACACGAACAGGTCCCAGTCCCACACGTAGACACCGCGCACGCCGGTCGATCCGCCGGAGCTGAAGATCTGCTGGCCGCCTGGGGTGTAGGAAAACCAGGTTTGTTCGGCCAGGGTGCGCTCGGCCTGGTCACGGTCGAGGCCGGGAACGGTGACTATGGCGTCCCACTGCTCCTGGGCGTCCTGCTTGGTCATCACCGGAAGCCGAGCGAGGTCTGCGGTCGTGGCCGTGGACAGGTCCAGGCCGCGGGTTCGTGCCGCGTGGAACGGGGAGCGCTGCTGGGCGTAGGTGAGCAGGGCGCGCAGGCGCTGGTCGCGGTAGTGCTCGATCTGTTCCCGTGTCCAGTCCAGGCGTGCGGTGTGGTCTTCGAGTGCGGCGTGCACCGCGCTGAGGTGGCCGGTGCGCAGTCGCTCGTAGTCCGCTTTCGCGGTGCTGGCCTGGTCAGTGCCGCCGATGTGCTCAGACATTGCCGTCCTCCGAGCGTGAGAGGGGCGTTGTCGGCTGGTGCGGTTCCGAGTCTTGCACGACCGGGCGGATCGGCCACTCGCGTCGGCACCGGCGGTGCACAGCACTGCGGGCCGCACCCGGTTCGGGTGCGGCCCGCAGGACAGTGGGTTCAGAGCAGGCCGAGCTTGCGGACCGCGTCGCGCTCTTCGCTGAGCTCGTTGACCGAGGCGTCGATGCGCTGGCGGGAGAACTCGTCGATCTCCAGGCCCTGCACGATCTCGTACCGGCCGTCGCGGGCGACGACCGGGAAGGAGGAGATCAGGCCTTCGGGCACGCCGTAGGAGCCGTCGGAGACGACCGCGGCCGAGGTCCAGTCGCCCTCCGGGGTGCCGTTGACCCAGGTGTGGATGTGGTCGATGGCGGCGTTGGCGGCCGAGGCGGCCGAGGACGCGCCGCGGGCCTCGATGATGGCCGCGCCGCGCTTGGCCACGGTGGGGATGAAGGTGTCGGCGAGCCAGGCCTGGTCGACCTGCTCGGCGGCGACCTTGCCGTTGACCTCGGCGTGGAACAGGTCCGGGTACTGGGTGGCCGAGTGGTTGCCCCAGATCGTCAGCTTCTTGATGTCGTTGACCGACACGCCGAGCTTCTGCGCGAGCTGGGTCAGGGCGCGGTTGTGGTCCAGGCGCGTCATCGCGGTGAACCGCTCGGCGGGGACGTCGGGCGCGTGGGCCTGGGCGATCAGGGCGTTGGTGTTGGCGGGGTTGCCGACCACCAGCACGCGGACGTCGTCGGCGGCACCGGCGTTGATGGCTTCGCCCTGGGGCTTGAAGATGCCGCCGTTGGCCTCCAGCAGGTCGCCGCGCTCCATGCCCTTGGTGCGGGGGCGCGCGCCGACCAGCAGCGCGACGTTGGTGCCGTCGAAGGCCGTGCGGGCGTCGTCGGTGACCTCGATGCCCTGCAGCAGCGGGAAGGCGCAGTCGTCGAGCTCCATGGCGGTGCCCTCGGCCGCCTTGACCGCCTGCGGGATCTCCAGCAGCCGCAGCCTGACCGGGGTGTCGGGCCCGATGAGCTGGCCGGAAGCGATCCGGAACAGCAGGGCGTAGCCGATCTGGCCTGCCGCGCCGGTGACGGTCACGGTGACGGGAGCTTGGGTCATCTGAATTTACTTCCTGCTCGCCGGGTGGTTGCGGTGGCGATGCTATCGGCCCTGGGCCGGTTGCCGCGCGTGCCCGCCACGGATCACAGTGGACGTGGTGCCGGACCGATTCAGCTCGAGAGCCGGGCCACACGACCGTGGCGGATTTCCGCCGCGGGGCTGCCCGGCCGAGGCTGCGGGCAGCATGATGTCGATCATGACGATGTTGCGCTTGGGCTACCACGGCGACCTCTCGGAGATCCTGGGGATGTTCGACGAGGCCGTGGCATGGCTGAGCGGGCTGGGCAGGCAGGACCAGTGGGGCAGCGTGCCGTGGTCGGCGGTGCCCGAGCGGGTGCAGGGGGTGCGCTCGACCCTCGACAGCGGTGCCCTGTGGATCGCCGAGGTCGACGGGGAGGTGGCGGGGGCGCTGGTGCTGGGCGAGCAGCCGCCGTCCTACGTGCCGGCCGTGGCCGAGCCCGAGCTCTACGTGCGACTGCTGTTGACCTCGCGGCGCCTGCGGGGGCGCGGGATCGGCACCGCGCTGCTGGAGCACGCGCGGGGGCAGGCGACGCGGCGCCGGATCGGGCTGCTGCGGGTGGACTGCTGGGCCGGTGGTGACGGCCGGCTGGTGCGCTACTACGTCGAGGCGGGGTTCAGCCCGACAGAGCGGTTCGACCGCGACGGCTGGCCGGGTCAGGTCCTCGAACAGCGCCTGGTCTGACTGCGCGGGTTCCGTCGGGAATCGCCTGTGCGGGCCCACGATGTCGGATTTCTGCTAGACCGCGGTGCTCCGGCGGTGGATGCTGCTGGTGTGCATGATGATGTTGAGCGGTGCGTGCGGGCGGTGCGCTCCCGGGATGCCCGCTTCGACGGGTGGTTCTTCACCGCGGTGCTGACCACCGGGATCTACTGCAGGCCGAGCTGTCCGGTGGCCCCGCCCAAGCCGGAGAACATGCGGTTCTTCCCGACCTCGGCCGCGGCGCAGCAGGCCGGTTTCCGGGCGTGCAAGCGCTGCCGTCCCGACGCCAGCCCGGGCTCGCCGGAGTGGAACCAGCGCGCGGACCTGGTCGGGCGGGCGATGCGGTTGATCGCCGACGGCGTGGTGGACCGGGAGGGCGTGCCGGGACTGGCCGCCCGGCTCGGCTACAGCGCCCGCCAGGTCGAGCGGCAGTTGCTGGCCGAGGTGGGGGCCGGTCCCCTGGCGCTGGCCCGCGCGCAGCGGGCGCAGACCGCGCGGGTGCTGGTGGAGACCACCGCGCTGCCGATGGCCGAGGTGGCGCTGGCGGCGGGTTTCGGCAGCATCCGCGCGTTCAACGACACGGTGCGCGAGGTGTTCGCCGTCGCGCCGAGCGAGCTGCGGCGCCGTGCGCCGGGTGCGCCGGCGCCGTCGGGTCCGCTGTCGCTGCGCTTGCCCTTCCGCGCGCCGTTGTGCCCGGACAACCTCTTCGGGCACCTGGCGGCGACGGCGGTGCCGGGGGTGGAGGAGTGGCGTGACGGGGTCTACCGGCGCACGCTGCGCCTGCCGCACGGACACGGCGTGGTCGCCCTGCGGCCGATGCCCGACCACATCGGCTGCCGGCTTTCGCTGAGCGACCTTCGGGATCTGCCGGTGGCGATCAACCGGTGCCGCAGGATGCTGGACCTCGACGCCGACCCGGCGGCCGTCGACGAGTTGCTGCGCTCGGATGCGCTGCTGAGGGAGCTGGTCGACAAGAATCCCGGCAGGCGGGTGCCGCGCACTGCGGATTCCGCCGAGTTCGCGGTGCGCACGGTACTGGGCCAGCAGGTCTCCACCGCCGCGGCGCGCACGCTGGCCGCCCGCTTGGTGGTCGAGCACGGCGCCGAGGTCGCCGACGCCGAAGGCGGGCTCACGCACCTGTTCCCCGAGCCCGAGGCGCTGGCGGCGGTGGACCCGGCGACGCTGGCGTTCCCGCAGTCGCGCCGCCGCGCGCTGCTGGCGCTGGTCAACGCGCTGGCCGAGGGCCAGATCGATCTCGACGTCTCCGGCGACTGGCGGCGGGCCCGCGCCGGTCTGGCGGCGCTGCCGGGCATCGGGCCCTGGAGCGTGGAGTCGATCGCGATGCGCGCGCTGGGCGATCCGGACGCCTTCATCGCCACCGATCTGGGCGTGCGCCTGGCGGCCCGGCAGCTCGGGCTGCCGCGGACCCCGGCGGCGCTGACCGCCCGCGCCGCGGCCTGGCGGCCGTGGCGCGCCTATGCCGTGCAGTACCTGTGGGCCACCGGTGACCATGCGATCAACCGGCTGCCCGCGGCGTGAGGAGAGGAACCCATGCGCACCCACACCGTGATCGACAGCCCGGTCGGCCCCTTGACGCTGGTGGCCACCGACGGGGTGCTCTGCGGGGTCTACATGGACCAGCAGCGCCACCGGCCCCCGCAGGAGACCTTCGGGGCACCCGACGCGGGGCCCTTCGCCGAGTGCGTCCGGCAGCTGGAGGGCTACTTCGCCGGGCGCCGCGAGCGCATCGGCCGGCCCGCGGCGGCGCGGGCGGTGGGCCTGGCCAACGGCAGGAACCCGGTCGGGATCGTCGTGCCCTGCCACCGCGTGGTGGGTTCCTCGGGCGCTCTGACCGGCTACGGCGGTGGGCTGGAACGCAAGCGGCAGTTGCTGGACTTCGAGCGCGAGGTCGTCGCCCGCGGCCGGTCCTGCCCGGCCTGGTCTACCGGCGGGGTCTGCGGGGCGGGTGTGCGTCGAGCAGGACCGCGCAGGTGACCAGCAGCGCGAGCAGCACCAGCGCGGTGACGGCGGCTTCGACGAGCAGGGCGGTGAGCACGGTCAGCTCCCGGGGGTGGCTTCGGCGCGTCGGTTCGCGTAGAAGCTGGTGAGGGTGACCACGGCCAGCACCAGCACGATGACCGCCAGCGACAGCAGGGTGGGGATCTCCGGCACGGCGGGCCAGATGCCGTGCGCCCAGTGCAGCACCAGCTTGACCCCGATGAATGCCAGGATGACGGCCAGGCCGTGGTTGAGGTGGGCGAGCTTGGCCAGCGCGGTGTGCAGGACGAAGTACAGCGCGCGCAGACCCAGCAGGGCGAAGGCGTTGGTGGTGAACACCAGGTAGGGGTCCTCGGTGATGCCGTAGACGGCGGGCACCGAGTCCACGGCGAAGACGACGTCGGTGGCGAAGACGGCCACGACCACGACGGTGAACGGGGTCAGCGCCAGCCTGCCGTCCTGGCGGACGGTGAGCCGGGCGCCCTGGTAGTCCTCGGTGATCGGCATGAGCCGGCGCAGCAGCCGCACCGAGCGCAGCTGGGAGACGTCGCGGTCGAACACTTCGCCGCGCAGGGCTTCGTGCAGGATCTTGATCGCAGTGGCGAACAGGATGGCGCCGAAGACCAGGAACGCCCAGGTCCCGGCCTGCAGCAGGGCGGCACCGGCGGCGATGAACACCCCTCGCAGCACCAGCGCGCCGGCGATGCCGTAGAGCAGCACGCGTTGCTGGAGCTCGGCGGGGACGGCGAAGCCGGTCAGCAGGAGCATGAACACGAACAGGTTGTCCACCGACAGCGACTTCTCGACCACGAAGCCGGTGATGAACTCCAGTGCCTGGTCGGTGCCGACCACCAGCCACAGCCCTACCCCGAACACCAGGGGCAGCGCGAGGTAGAACACCGACCAGCCGACCGCCTCGCGCAGGGAGACCTCGTGCGGGCGGCGGGTGACCACGAAGTCGACGACCAGCAGGGCGAGCAGCACGGCGATGCTGACCGCCCACAGCCAGGGGGTGCCGATCGACTCGGAGGCGGCAGCAGGCACCGCGGCGGGGGTGGCCATGAGGTCTCCTCAACACCGGTCGTGTCCGGGGTCTCCTCCGTCCGCGGTGGACGGTCTGCCGGGGACGCGTGCGGCGCGTCCGTCCTGACCGGGCAGACCCGTTGGAAGTACTCCCCCCGCACCGCCGAGTATCGGCCACATCCTGGGACTCGGCGATCCGGCGGTCAGGCCGTCTGACCGGCAGGGGCGCGGGGTCAGCGTCTGCGGATTTTGATCCGGGCCATGTTGGTGGAGCTGAGCTCGAGGTCGCGGTGGCCGCAGCCGAAGGCCGCCAGCAGCGCGGCGAGCTTGGTCTCGGCTCGCTTGCGCAGCTCGGCGCGGCCGATGTCCTCGGGCACCGACAGCTCGCAGCGGAAGGTGAACCCGGCCAGCCGCCGGTCGTAGGTGAGGCTGCCCCGGCCGGTGAAGCGGGCGTCGAGCACGTCGTGGTCGTCGGCCTCGGCCAGCAGTGCCGCGCGGGCGTGCCGGTCGAGGCCGCCGAACTTGCCGCGCAGGATCACCCGGTGCACCTGCTCCGCCATCGTCACCCCTCCTCGCAGTGCGATATCCAGATGCACCACTGTATCTGAATACGCCACTGTTTTTTGGCGGTGCCGGGTCAGAACAGTCGTTTCCCGCCGCCGGCGAGCAGCGTCTGCCCGGTGATCCAGCGGCCCTGGTGCGAGGCCAGGAACACGGCGATGTCGGCGATGTCGGCGGGGGTGCCGACCCGGCCCAGCGGGCTGAAGGCGGCGAACTCGGTGTCCATGGCCTGGTCGATCCAGCCCGTCTGCACCGGTCCGGGAGCGATCGAGTTGACGGTGATGCCGGCCGGGCCCAGCTCCAGCGCCGCGGAGCGGCTGAGGCTTTCCAGGGCGTGTTTGCTGGCCCAGTAGGAGATCTGGCCCGGTGCGCCGGGGGCGGCGTCGGTGCTGATGTTGATCACGCGACCCCAGTCGCCGCCGCGGCGCAGGTGGCGGCGGTGCATCTCGGCGATCAGCAGCGCGGGGGCGCGGGTGTTGACCGCGTGGTGGGCATCGATGCTCGCGGCGTCGACGGTGTCGCGGGAGCGGGTGTCGAAGGTGTCGGGCACGCAGTGGGCGGCGTTGTTGACCAGGATCTCCACCGACCCGAAGGCGGCTTCGGCGTGGTCGAACAGCCTCGGCAGCGCCTCGGGGTCGGCCAGGTCGGCGGTGCGGAACTCGACGTGGGCGCCGTCGGCGCGCAGCGCGTCGCGCACCTGGCTGCCGTCGGTGGCCTTGGCCTCGGCGTAGGTGCGGGCGGCCGCGGACCCGGGGTGCCGCGGCGGCGTTTCGGGCACGGCGGTCAGCAGCAGCCGCACGCCCTGGCGGGCCAGCGCGGCGGCGATGGCCGCGCCGATGCCCAGCGGGCTGTTGGCTCCGGTGACCAGGGCGACGCGGCCGTGCAGGCGGGGGTCGATCACGGGTGGGCTCCGATGTGGTCGGTGAGCGCGGTGACCAGCGCGGGGTGCAGTGCGGAGGGCAGGGCGTGGCCGAGTCCGGGGATCTCCAGGCAGCGGGCGCCGGGGATCAGTGAGGCCAGGTGGCGGCCGTGCGGTGGTGGGTTGACGGGGTCCTCGGGTCCCTGAACCACCAGGGTGGGTGTGCTGACCCCGGCCAGTTCGCGGCCTCGGCTGGTCGGTACGGGAGTGGCGGCGGCGTGCGCGGCGGGCTGCTGGTGAGTGCCGGCGTGGTCGATGGCGGTGTTCTCCCAGCGGCGGAACTCCTCGGCGTGGAACGGCAGTGCGGTTCCGGCCAGCAGTCGCCATTGCTCGACGCGGCGGCGCAGCGCGGTCTCCCGGTCGGGTGCGGGATCGGCGCGCTGTGCCGTGGCCCGCACGATCTCGGGCGTGGGTGTGGGCAGGTCGCCGGGTGCCGGGGTGCCCTCGAGCGCGCGGCGCATGGCGCCGGCGAAGTCGACGTCCAGTGCCGCGGTCTGCATCAGGGTGAGGCTGCGCAGCCGGTCGCGGTAATCCAGGGCGAGCAGCTGCCCGAGGACACCGCCCAGGGACATGCCGGCGACGTGGGCGGTGCCGATGCCGTGGCCGTCGAGCACGGCCACGGCGTCCTCGGCCAGGTCGCGCACGCCGTAGTGGGTGATGCCGTAGTGGGTGGAGCGGCCGGTGTCGCGGTGGTCGTAGCGCACGACGCGCAGTCCGCGCGCGGTGAGCAGGTCGAGGAACTCCTGCGGCCAGCCCATCGCCGAGGTGTTGGCGCCCATGATCAGCAGTAGTGGCACGCCGTCGGCGGGGCCGAGGGCCTGGGTCCACAGGCGGGTGCCGTCGGGGGTGGTGACCAGGCGTTCAGTCATCGAGCAGTCCTTCCTGGCGGGCCAGGTGCGCCAGTCCGCCGGGGCGGCCGGCCATGATGGTGCGCACGTGGGCGGTGATGGTCTGGATCGGCCAGTCCCACCAGGCGATGCGTTGCAGCAGCGCGATGCTGTCGTCGTCGAAGCGGCGGCGCAGCAGGCGGGCGGGGTTGCCGCCGACGACGCCGTAGGCGGGCACGTCGGCGGTGACGACGGCGCCGGTGGCGATGATGGCGCCGTCGCCGATGCCTACGCCGGGCATGATCGTGGCGTCGCGGCCGATCCAGACGTCGTTGCCGACGACGGTGTCGCCCTTGGAGGGCAGCGCGGTGGCGATGTCGAGGGTGTCGCGAGTCCAGTCGCCGCCGAACATGGTGAAGGGGTAGGTCGAGCAGCCGATCATGGGGTGGTCGGCGGCGGGCATGATGAACCGGGCTCCGGTGGCGATGGCGCGGAAGCGGCCGATGCGCAGCTTGGCGGGCCCGTGGTTGTGGAGGACGTTGCGAGTTTCGAACTCGGCGGGATCGCCGGGCCCGTCGTAGTAGGTGTACTCGCCGACCTCGATGTGGGGCGAAGTGAGCACTGCGGACAGGAAGCTGACCGTGGTCAGCTCCGGCCGGGTGCTGGGGTGGGGGCGGGTGGGATCGGGCACGTCGGGCACGGGTCCTCGCAAAGGGCGTGGGGTCAGGGCGAAAGCCGCGGGGTCAGGCGGTGATGCGGCCGTTGTCGACGGCCAGGGCGGGGCCGTCCCAGCGGCGCCGCAGCCAGCGGTCGTGGGTGGCGACCACGACCGCGCCGGGCGCGGTGCGCAGGGCGTCCTCGAGTTCGCCGGCCAGGGTCAGCGACAGGTGGTTGGTCGGCTCGTCCAGCAGCAGCACCTGCGGCGGGTCGGCGATCAGGGTGGCCAGGGCCAGTCGCCGCCGCTGGCCGACCGAGAGCACGCCCACCGGCCGGTCGAGGTCGGCCGGGGCGAGCAGGCCGAGATCGGTCAGGGCGGGCACGTCGGCGCGGTCGGCGGTGGCGGCCTGGTAGATCCGCCGCGGGGTGCGGGCGGGGTCGGGGAAGACCACGTCCTGTTCGAGCAGTCCCACCCGCACGCCGCCGCGGCGCTGCACGCTTCCGGTGTCGGGGGCGAGGGTGCCTGCCAGCAGGTGCAGCAGGGTGGACTTGCCGGCGCCGTTGGGGCCGGTGACCAGCACCCGGTCATCGGCTGCGAGGTCGAGTTCGCCGACGTGCAGCCGCTGGCGGATCGTGGCGTCGCGGATCTGCACCACGACCTCGGCGGTGTTGGTGGTGCTGGTGACCGCGGCGGCGAAGCGCAGCGGCTCGGGTGGTTTGCGCACCTGGTTGCCGGTGAGCTCCTCCAGGCGGTGGCGGGCGTTGCGCACGCGGCGGGAGATCTGCTTCTGCACCCGCGAGCCGGTGAAGTCGTAGGCCAGCTTGCTGGTGTTGCCGCGCGGGGCGAAGTGGCCGAGCTGGTGGGCGGTGACGGTGGCGGCGTGGCGCAGGTCGCGCAGCTCGTCCTGTTCGGTGGCGTAGCGCTGCTGCCAGCGCACGCGTTCGGCGTGCTTGGCGGTGAGGTAGTCGGTGAAGCTGCCGCCGTAGCGGGTGATGCCGTGCACGGCGGGGTCCAGGTCGACGATGTCGGTGCAGACCTCGTCGAGGAACACCCGGTCGTGGCTGGCCAGCACGACCACGCCCGGCAGTGCGCGCAGGTGGTCCTGCAGGAATCGGATCGCCGGTTCGTCGAGGTGGTTGGTCGGTTCGTCCAGCAGCAGCGCGCGGGGACGACGCAGCAGCAGCACCGCCAGGCTCAGCCGCGCCCGCTGCCCGCCGGAGAGCTCGCCGACGCGCCGGTCGCGGGGCAGGCCGCCCAGGCCGAGGCCGTCGAGGACGATTTCGGCGCGGTGGTCGGCGTTCCACAGGTCGTGGTCGTGGGCCCACTCCAGCACCTCGCCGTAGTCGGCCAGCAGGGCGGTGTCGTCGGGGTTCCGGGACAGGGCTTCGGTGAGCTCGGTCAGGCGTGCTTCGGCGGCGCGGATGTCGGCCAGGGCCTCGTCGAGCACCCCGGTGAGCGTGGCCCGGTCGGCGAACGGCGTTTCCTGGTGCAGGAACCCGAGATCCGCGGGGCCGGTGACCTCGCCGACGTCGGGGTCCTCGCGGCCGGCCAGCAGCCGCAGGAGCGTGGACTTGCCCGCGCCGTTCTCCCCGACCAGGCCGAGGCGCTGGCCGGGGGAGGCGGTCAGCGAGACGCCGTCGAGGACGCGGCGGTCGCCGTAGGACTTGACGAGATCGCGTGCGAGCAGAGCGGAAATAGGACATCACCCACCGAGGAATCCGGAAACGGTGCCCGCCGGGCACTTCGGGGCGCGCGGAATGCGGAATCGGCGCGCGGGCCGCGGACGCGGGCGGTGGTGATGTCAGTTCTTCATAGTGGCGCCGAGTATAGCCACCGCGTCCGCGAGGAGGTCCACCGGTTTTTTCTCCGGATCCACATGGTCCGGGGTTAGGCTGAGTGACCATGTCGGACAGTGCGGTGCCGCCCAGCGAGGACGGGGTGGATCGGATCCAGCGGGCGTGGCAGCGGGAGCGGCCGGGGATGCCGGTGGAGTCGATCGGGGTGATCACCCGGGTCTGGCGGATCGCCAAGCTGCTCGACGACGAACGCCGCCGCACCGACGCGCGCATCGGTCTGGACGCGCCGACGCGCGACCTGCTGAGCACCCTGCGCCGCTCGGGGCCGCCCTACCGGCTTTCGGCCGGGGAGATCGCGCGGCAGTGCCTGGTCAGCGCGGGTGCGATCTCGCAGCGGCTGACCCGGGCCGAGCAGCGGGGGCTGGTGCGCCGCACCAAGGGCGGTGCCGACGGGCGTTCGGTGCAGGTGGAGCTGACCGAGCAGGGCCACCGGCTGATCGAGGACCGCGTCGATGACCTGCTGCGCCACGAGGAGACGCTGCTGGCGTCGCTGGATGCGGCTCAGCGCGAGCAGCTGACCGGGTTGCTGCGGATCCTGCTCAGCGATCTGACCAGGCGTTTCGGCGCCGACGACCGGCCGTGAGCGGTCGCCGGCGCCGAAGTGGGCTCAGCGACCGAGGTAGGCGCCGCCGTTGACGTGCAGGACCTGGCCGGTGATGTGCCCGGCCTGCGGGGAGGCCAGGAACCCGGTCAGCGCGGCGATGTCGGCCGGGGTGCCCGCGCGCTGGTTGCGGGTGGCGGCCACCAGCGTCTGGCGCACGTGGTCGGGCAGGCCGTTCTGGAAGAACCCGGTGTGCTCGGTGAGCCCGGGTGCGATGACGTTGGCGGTGATGCCGCGCGGTCCGAGCTGTCCGGCCAGATCGGCGGTCCAGGCTTCCACGGCGGCTTTGGCCGCGCCGTAGGAGCCGGCGCCCTGGCGGGCGGCGATCGAGCCGATGGTGACCACGCGGGCGCCGTCGGTCAGTCGCGGGGTCAGCGCGGCGGTGACCAGCACCGCCGAGAGGACGTTGGAGGCCAGGTTGGCTTCCCACTGCTGGGCCAGCGCGCGCAGCCCGTCGGGTTCGGGGCGTTCGAAGTCGGTGTTGGCGCCGGCGTTGTTGACCACGACGTCGACGTGGTCGGGCAGCGACTCCAGTGCCGCCTCGACCGCGTCGGGGTCGGTGGCGTCGAAGGGCACCGCGCGGGCGCCGAGGGTGTCGGCGGCGCGGTGCAGGACCTCGGGTCGCCGTCCGGTGATGGTCACCGCATCACCGGAGGCGGCGAAGTGCTCGGCGATGGCATACCCGATGCCGCTGCCCGCTCCGGTGACGACGATCTGTCGCACAACAATCTCCTTTAGCTCTAAAACAACTAAGCTCACGGTAGCTCGCTCCCGCCGGCGGGCGCAAGGACGCCGGCGGGAGCGGTCGGCCACATCGGACGGTGCTTCGGCGAAAGTGCTTGCGCGGCAGCGGCGGTGATCCGAGAGTGTGCTGTTGTGAGCGGACCGGGGAACGCGTGGTGAGCGGCGAGCAGGTGTCGGTGCTCTCGGCCGGGGGCACGACGGTGTCCTATGTCGGTGCCGGAGCCGGACGGGTGCGCATCCTGGACGCCGAGGGGCCCGGCGCGGCGGATCTGGTGTGGTCACGGCTGTCGGACCACACGGTCATCGCCCCGGTCCGGCTCGGCGAGGAGCTGGTGGCACGCGGGGGCCGGCCGGGCAGGCGGGCGCACGGGATGCGCCGGGATCTGCGTGCCGATCCGCCACCGCCGCAGTGGGCGGATGCGGCCCTGCGGCGGGGTTTGCGGCTGGTGGCCTGCGATCGTCCGGCCCACCAGCTGGTGCCGGCCTGGCGTGCGGCGTTCCCGCCCGGACATCCCGACGCCCACGGGGGAACCGACGAGCAGGTGGCGGGGATGATCGCCCCGCTGCTGGCCGGGCGGGTGCTGGGGCCGCTGCTGCCGTGCAGCGCGCTGGTCGTCGACGGCGGCGACCGGGTGGTGGCCGGCCTGGTGGTCAACGACCGCGACGGCACGCCGTGGGTCGGCGACGTCTTCCGCCTGCCGGAGCCGGAGTGCGCCGGGCTCGGCGGACTGCTGCTGCGCCGCGCGATGGCCGAGCTGGCCCGCGACGGCCACGGTGCGGTCGGGCTGGCGGTGACCACGTCCAACCCGGCCCGCCACCTCTACCGCAAGCTGGGGTTCGAGATCACCGACACGTGGCTGACGGTGCTGCCGGCCGTGTGCTGACCATATGAGCTCAATTGCCTCTTCCCGTGGTGTTGGTGCAGGTCAGCGAGCCGACCACCACGGTCGTGGTCGTTGCTACCACGGGTGTGGTGGGTCAGTGGTGGGCTTCGACGGCGTGGGCGGGTTGCCACCAGTAGTCGTGGAGCTGGTGTGCGGTGACGTGGGCGAATCCGGCGGCGCGCAGTTGTGCCGTCCAGTCCTGGATGGACTGTTCGTGGTTGGTGCGGTCGGTGGTGGTGAACTTGCCGAGCACGACGGGCAGGATGAAGCCGAGTCCGACCAGGTCGCGGTCGTGGGCGTATTCGCGCACGCCGCGCTCGACGCGCCGCAGGAACTCGCCGAACCAGTCCGGCGCCAGGGGTTCGGGGACCTCGGGCGCGTCGAACTCGACGAGGACGAAGGTCCGGGTGTGCTGGGCGAGCCATTCCAGGATGGCGGGCCGCTGGTGGGGCGGGACGCTTTGCAGCGCGAAGGTGGACTGCGCGAGGTCCCACTGCCGGTCGGGGTGGGCGGTGGCGAAGTCCTGGACGGTGTCGTTCCAGACCTGGTGGGAAATGCCCCGGTCGCGCAAGGCGTCGCGGGTGTGGGTGAGCAGGTCGGCGCTGGGTTCGACGACGTCGACGTGCGGTGCGTCGTCGTCGAGCGCGGGCAGCAGGGCCAGGCCGTCGCCTGCGCCGATGTCGAGAATCCGGCGTGGGCTGTGGCGCCGGTGGGCGCGGCGCAATGCCGCGGAGGTCGCCTCGTAGAGCGCGATGTTGCCGCCGCCGCGGATGAAGGCCTGGAAGGCCGCGGGGGAGTCGTAGACGTCGCCGGCGCCGGGCCCGGCGGTGAAGCGCACGAGCAGGCGGGCGAACTCGCGTGCGGGGTCGAGCTCCGCGGCCCGCACGGCGCAGGCGTGCGCGGTGTCGCGGTCACCCACCGCATGGCTCCACACGGCCAGCTGCAGGGCGCTGTCGGCGCCGGTGACCTGATCGGTCATCTCGGCCGGGGCGGCGCCGTCGAGGTATCCCCGGTAGATCGCGGCCACGGACTGCTGTTGCGGCAACGCCGCCTCCTCGCACTCGTCGATCGTGCCAGCTTTGGCCATCACCACGGGTGCGCACAAGATCGGCCGCGGGGTTCAGGTGGGGGAGTCGAGGTAGCCGCGTCCTCGGGGCGAGAGGCGGTAGCCGACCTCCAGGCTTTCGGTGAGGCCGAGCTCCTTGAGCTTCCAGACGTCGGACTTGAACCGCGCCACCGGGCGGTTCTGCGTCGCGGCGAGCTCGGCGGCGCGCACGCCGGGGTTGTCGCGCAGCAGTTCCAGCATCCGGCGGGTCCAGGGGCCGCGCGGCGAGGAGGTGTCCATCCTGGCCAGTCGCCGGTCGAGGTCGGCGCGCTCGGAGGCGGACAGCTCGGCCTGCTCGCGCAGTGCCACGCGCGGGTCCGGGCCCGCGTAGCCGATCTCGATGCGGTAGACCCGGCCGGTGCCGTGCTTGTCCAGCGAGCTGCGCAGTCCGGCGGCGGTGTCGAAACCGGCGCGCCGGGCCTGCTCGTCGGTGATCGTCTCGGGCTCGACCGCCTCGACCGCGCCGATGGCGATGACCCCGGCCGCGGTGCGCATCCGCGAACCCGTCCTGGCCTGCGGACTGGCCCAGCGGCGGAAGGCCAGGGTGATCCGGCCGTCGACCACGCCGCGCAGGACCCGGCTGCTCAACAACACCCGCCCACGCTAGCCGGTGGCCGCACGCGGCTCACGGCGGATCGGTCAGCGCCTCGCCCCGCGCGCACCGGGGGCACTGCTCGGCGCTCCACAACTCGTGCGGCCAGGTTTCGACCACCTCCAGCGGCACCGCCAGGTCCTCGGCGGTGCGCCGAGCCCCGTCGCCGAGGGCGAGCAGTCCGCCGACGGCGACCACCTCGCCGCCGCGGTGGCGCAGTTCGCGGGCGGTCGTGGCGACCGCGGACCCGGCGTTGAGCACATCGTCGACGACCGCGATGCGCTGCCCGGTGAGCACCTGGTGCACGCCGGCGGGAAGCCGGTAGGTGACGCGGTCGTGGTGCTGGTGGCGCTGCGCGGCGAAGAACCGCAGGTCCAGAGCCTCGGCGAGGTGCTGGGCGACGAAGGCGCCGCCGGTCAGCGGCCCGCACACCGCGGTGATGCCGTGCCGGGCGAGCCGGCCCGCCAGCGCGGCCGACAGCGGCCGCACCGACGCGGGGCGCAGGAACAACCGGTCCAGATCCAGCCACAGCCGGCCGTGGTGCCCGGACTCGAAGCGGAAGTGGCCTTCGCGCACGCACAGCAGTTCGGCCAGTCGACTCGGTGCCATCGGCCGACCCTCACCGCACCGCGCCTCGGTGGCAAGCCGTTTTCTCGCGCACAAACCACGCGACCGCCGCGGTCGGGCCGACTACCGTGTTGCGCCGTCACCAGTGCGACCCGAAAGGACCACCGTGGCGTTCACCCTCACCACCCCGCGGCTGCGACTGGCCGAGTGGAGCACCCGCGACCACGACCTGCTGCGCACCCTGGCCGGTGACGACCGGATGGTGCGCTTCGTGGGCAACCGCCGGCCGTGGAGCCCCGAGGTGGTCGCCCGCCGCCACGCCGCGGCGCTGGCCCACTGGGCCGAGCACGGCATCGGATGGATGACCATCGGCTTCCACGACCGCCCCGAGGCGGTCGGCCTGGTGTCGGTCACCCACCGCACGGCCGAGGAGTCGGCACTCGCCGAACCGGCCATCGAACTCGGCTGGTGGGTGGCTCCGGCGGCGTGGGGCCAGGGCGTGGCCACCGAGGCGGTGCGCGCGGCCCGCGACGCCGCCTTCGCCCACACCGACCTGCTCTACGCCGGATACCAGCGCGGCAACGACGCCTCCGGCAAAGTGATGACCAAGCTCGGCATGGCCCACCGCCTGGACTTCACCGACGACGACGGCCACCCCTGCCACGTCCACGCCCTGACCCGCCAGGAGTGGCGGCGGCTGGCCTGACCCGCACCGTCGGCCCAGCGCAGGCCGAAAGGGCGATGATCACGAGACGCCAACGACCCCCTCCGCCGCAGTACCCCCGGGCCCCGGATCGGGAGACAATCCCAGCATGCTGCAGGTCTGCCTCAACGGCGCCCGGTCTCCCCGCGAGCACCACCACCTCCCGGTCCGCCCGGAGGAACTCGCCGCGGCCGCCGCGGCCAGCGTCGCCGCCGGCGCCGAGGACATCCACCTGCACCCCAAGGCACCGGGCGGGTTCGACAGCCTCGACCCGCACATCGTGGCCGCCACGCTGCGGGCGGTGCGCGCGGCCGCGCCGGGCACCCCGATCGGCATCACCACCGGCGCCTGGACCACCCCCGACCCGCAGGACCGCATCCGCCTGATCCGCTCGTGGAGCGTGCTGCCCGACCACGCCTCGGTCAACTGGCACGAGCCCGGCGCCGAGCAGGTCGCCCAGGCGCTGCTGGAGCGGGGTGTCGCGGTGGAGGCCGGCATCTACTCCGGCACCGGCGCCGAGGAGCCGTTCCTGAACTCACCGCTGCGCCACCACGTGCTTCGGGTGCTGGCCGAGGTCTCCGACCGCACCGCCCGCGGCGCCGCGGGCACCGCCGAGGCCCTGCTGCGGCGGCTGCATCCCGCCCCGGCGCCGGTGCTGCTGCACGGCGAGGCCGCCGGGGCCTGGCCGGTGCTGGCCCTGGCGCTGCGCCGCGACCTGGACACCCGCATCGGCCTGGAGGACACCCTGCAACTGCCCGACGGCCAGATCGCCGCCGACAACGCCGAACTGGTCACCGCCGCCGTCGAACGCATGCGCGCCCGCCAGTCCTCCTGAAAAGCCCCGCACCCGGCTGAGACAGCACAGCGGCCAGTGCCGGCGGATTGGCCGTTTCCCACCGCGGTCCTCGAACCTAACGTCCTGCTCGTCCACCATCCCACCGAACCGAGCAGGTGCGATGATCAGCATCGAGTCCCTGGCCGCGATCGCCCTGGTCGCCCTCGGCCTGGTCCTGACCCCGGGCCCCAACATGGTCTACCTCGTCTCGCGCACCATCACCCAGGGACGACGCGCCGGACTGGTCTCCCTGCTGGGCGTGGCCACCGGCTTCGCGGTCTACCTGGCCGCCGCGACCGCGGGACTGGCCGCGGTGTTCAGCACCGTGCCCGCCCTGCACACCGCACTGCGGCTGGCCGGAGCCGCCTACCTGCTGTGGCTGGCGTGCAAGGCGCTGCGCCCCGGCGGGACCACCCCGTTCGCCCCCGCCGCGCTGCCCGCCGAGCGCCCGGCCAGGCTGTTCGCCATGGGCCTGGTGACCAACCTGCTCAACCCCAAGATCGCCGTGCTCTACGTCTCGCTGCTGCCGCAGTTCATCGACCCCGCGCTCGGCGCGGTGGCCGCCCAGAGCCTGCTGCTCGGGCTGGTGCAGATCAGCGTCGCGCTCACCGTCAACACCGCGATCGTGCTCACCGCGGGCACGCTGGCGGCATTCCTCACCCGCCGACCGGTCTGGCTGCGCCTGCAGCGCCACGTCATGGGCGGCGTGCTGGCCGGGCTGGCCGTGCACCTGGCCACCGACCGCGCCCGCCCCGCCTGAGCGCGGTCAGTCCCGCTCGCGGTACAGCTCGCTGAGCAGTGCGACCGCCGAGGTCGCCGCGGGATGCCGGTCGTCGCGCCACCAGATGACCCGCACCGGGATGCGCGCGGCGTCGCGCAGCGGCCGGAACACGATGCCCCGGCGCGAGTACTGGGTGACCGTGCTCTCGGTGGTGATGCCCACGCACCGACCGGTGGCGATCACCGACAGCCAGTCCTCGACGTCCTGGGTGTGCTCCAACTCGGGCCTGCTGCCCGGCGGCCACAGGTCTGTGGTGGTGGTGCCCGTGCGGCGGTCGATGACCAGCGTGCGGTCGCTGAACTCGGCCAGCCGGATCGAGCGCCTGCGGGCCCACGGGTCGTCGGCGGCCATCGCGCAGAACCGCCGCTCCAGGCCCACGACCACGCTTTCGAAGCGCCGCTCGTCGGGCGGGGTGCGCACCACGGCGATGTCGCAGGCCCCCTCGGCCAGGCCGCCGGTGGCCGAGTTGGTGCGCACCAGCCGCAGCTCCACGTCCGGGCACTGCTGGGCCCACCGGCGCTGGAACTCCACGGTGTGACGGCCCATCGCCGACCAGGCGTGCCCGATGCGCAGGCGCGCGTGCCCGCTGGCGGCCTCACGCACCAGGTCGTCGACCTCGGCCAGCAGCCGCCGCGCCCGCGCCAGCACCTGCGTCCCCGCAGCGGTGGGCACGACCTCCCGGCTGGTGCGGCGCAGCAGCCGGACCCCCAGCGCCGACTCCAGCGAGGCCAGCGTCCGCGACACCGCGGCCTGCGAGACCCCCAGCTCGATGGCGGCGTCGGTGAACGTGCCGGTGTCGACGATGGCGACCAGGCACCTCAGCTGCCGCAACTCCAGATCCATGACCCCAGCGTATAGATGGCGCGCTTTATGCATTTTGCGGATGCGTCGGCAGACCGCATGCTCGCAGACATGCAGCACACCCAGTGCGAGCCCCACACCCCGCACACACGCCGCGACACCGCCCGCTCCGCCGGTGTCGCGCTGATGTTGGCCAGCGGATCGTGCAACCAACTCGGCGCCGCCGTAGGAGCCCTGGCATTCCCCGTGCTCGGCCCCACCGGAGTGGTCGCCGTGCGCCAATGGATCGCCGGCGCCGTGCTGCTGGCCGTCGGACGCCCCCGCCTGCGCTCGTTCACCGGCCGCCAGTGGCGCCCCGTGCTGCTGCTGGCCGCGGCGTTCGCCACCATGAACCTCTCGCTCTACAGCGCCGTGGACCGCATCGGGCTCGGCCTGGCCGTCACCCTGGAGTTCCTCGGACCGCTGGCGGTGGCCCTGCTCTCCTCACGCCGCGCACCGGACCTCGTCTGCGGCGCGGTGGCCGCCGTCGGCGTGCTCGCCCTGACCCGCCCGCAACCCAGCACCGACTACGCGGGCATCGCGCTGGCCCTGCTCGCCGCGACCTGCTGGGCCTGCTACATCCTGCTCAACCGCACCGTCGGACACCGCCTGCCCGGCGCCGAGGGCTCCGCCGCGGCCGCCGGGGTCTCCGCACTGCTCTACCTGCCGGTCGGCATCACCCTGCTGGTCGTGCACCCGCCGACACTGGCCGCACTGGCCTGCGCGGCCACCGCAGGCATGCTGTCCTCGGCGGTACCGATGCTGACCGACATGCTCGCACTGCGCCGCGTCCCGGCGCACTTCTTCGGGATCTTCATGAGCGTCAACCCCGTGCTGGCCGCCGGCGCCGGCCTGCTGGTGCTCGGGCAGTCGCTGCAGTGGAGCCAGTGGCTGGGCATCGCCGCCATCGTCACCGCCAACACCGCCAGCGTGCTGCTCTCACGCCCGCGCACCACCCAGACCGCGGTCCAACGCGGCAGCGCAGAAGGAACTACTGCCCCGACATGTCCATGTGGACCACTTCCCACTGGTGACCGTCGAGATCGCGAAAACTCCGCGAGTACATGAACCCCTCGTCCATGACCTCACCCGCGGCCTGCCCACCGGCGGCCAGCGCCTTGTCGACCAACTCGTCCACCTCGCTCCTGCCACCGGCAGAGATCGCCATGATCACCTCGCTGCTCGCGGCGGTGTCGGCGATCTCACGCTTGCTGAAGGACTTGAAGAACTCCTCCACCAGCAGCATCACGAACGCCTCATCGCTGACGACCATGCACGTGGCGTTCTCGTCGGTGAAGTCCGGGTTGAACTCGAACCCCAGAGCGCTGAAGAACTCGATGGACTTGCGCAGGTCGCGCACCGGCAGGTTCACGAAAATCCGTCTGACCATGCGGCGAAGCTAGCAGCGCCCACCGACACCGGCAGCGCGGCGAAACCCAGCGCACAGCGCCGCGCAGGCGCGAGCACCCGGGGGAGCAGCACCCGGAGGCCGCGCAGCGATATCGTGGCCATGCCCGACACCAAACCGACCGAGGAGGTGAGACCCATCCCCGCACGTCCCGGCTGGGTGCTCACCACCCGCGGCCCCGCGACACGCTGACGCGGCCACCCGCAGAGCGCCCACATCGGCCATCCCGAAAGGCGCCCATGTCAGCATCCCCGCACGCCCGCACCCGCTCCGCCCTCATCACCCGGCTCCGCCACGCCGGCTGCGTCTTCGCCGAGGACGAGGCGGACCTGCTGCTGGCCACCGCACCCACCGCCGCCGACCTCGACGAGATGGTCGCCCGCCGCGCCGCCGGCCTCCCACTCGAACACGTCCTCGGCTGGGCCGAGTTCTGCCACCAGCGCATCGCCGTCGACCCCGGCGTGTTCGTACCCCGCCGCCGCACCCAGCACCTGGCCCGCCAAGCCGCCGACCTCACCCGCCCACACGCCGTCGTGGTCGACCTGTGCTGCGGCACCGGCGCGGTCGGCGCCGCACTGGCCGCGGCCCACCCCGGCACCGAACTGCACGCCGCCGACATCGACCCCGCCGCCGTCCGCTGCGCCCGCCGCAACCTCGAACCCGCCGGCGGACAGGTCCACCACGGCGACCTCTACGAACCCCTGCCCACCGCACTGCGCGGCCGCATCGACATCCTCGTCGCCAACACGCCCTACGTGCCCACCGACGCACTCGACCTGCTGCCACCCGAAGCACGCATCCACGAACCCCGCCACGCCCTCGACGGCGGCGGCGACGGCCTCGACGTCCAACGACGCGTCACCGCCCAGGCACCCGCCTGGCTGGCGCCCGGCGGGCACCTGCTCATCGAAACCAGCACCGAGCAGGCACCCGAAGCCGCCGCCACCTTCGCCCGCCACGGCCTCACACCGGACATCAGCCACTGCGACGAGCTGCACGCCACCGTCGTCATCGGCACCAAACCCGGCTCACCCGGCCGCGCCGGCCGACCTCACGCGGGCTGATACGTCAGGCAGTCCACCGTGTTCTCGTGGAAACCCACGCTGATGCCCGGAGCCTGGCACTCCAGATCCACGTTGTGCTGGCAGTCGCCCATGTGGCACGCACCGACGTGCCCCGTCGCCGACGCATCACCCCCGCGCACCGAAGCGGTGGTGAACGTGTCGCACTGGGGATGCGTCGGCTCGCCGACCGTGATCGCCAGCGCGTGACACGTGTGCTCCTGGTTGTACGCGCACGAGTCAGCCGTGCACTTGTTCACGATCGGCATGTCCATGGTGTCCTCCTGCAATCAGCTCGGTACTGGTCCCACCCTCACCAGCCCCGGAACCGACGACACGGCGGAACCCGCACTTCCACCCGATGGTGTCACCCACTACCGGGCGGACCCGCCCACCAGCTCCGCGACCCGCCCCAGCAACGCACCCAGCGACTCCGGCCCGGCCACCGCGTAGTGCGCCCACGTCGGCCGGTCACCGTGCTCACCGCTGCGCACCACCACACCCACACCACCGTCGCGGACGACCCGCAGCGCGTCCTCGTCGGTGAAGTCATCACCCACGAACACCGGCACGAACCCCTCAGCACCCACCGCGCCCAACTCCTCGAGCAACCAACTCAACGCACGGCCCTTGTGCCAATCCACATCCGGCAACAACTCCGCCACGAGCCGCCCGTGCTTCATCTTCAAATGCGCCAGGTCATCACCGATCCCGCGCACCACCGACACCACGTGATCGGCCATCCCCGCCTCGACCATCCGGTAGTGCACCGCCAACCCGAACCGCTTGCGATCGACCAGCACACCCGGCACACCCGCCAGGCTCTCCGACACCCGCCGCTGCGCCTCGTCCAGATCACCCAACGCCGCCTCACCCGCGGGATGCGCGAAAACCTGCTCCGCCGGCCCAGCGATCTCGAAACCGTGACTCCCCGCGTACCACAGCTCACCGATGCCGACCCGGCCGCGGACATCATCGAGATCCCGCCCGCTCAGCACACCGGCAGGGCAGTGGCGGGCCAGCTCCTCCAGGACCTCCCGCGTGCGCACCGGCAACGCCACCTCACCCGGAACATCGCCGATCGGGGCGAGCGTGCCGTCGAAGTCGCACAACAACACCACCCGCCCCCGCCGCAACCGAGCCGCGAACTCATCCCACCGCTCCAGCGCATCGGGCACCTCCGACATCGGCCGCGCCCCCGGCTGCACCCCACCGACCGAGATCTCCCGCAACGCCCCCACCACCACATCAGCACCGGCACGCCACAACCGATCCTGCTCACCACCGACCCCGACGACAAGCCCGAAACCACCAGCCCGAACAGCCTCGACAGCAGCGGGAACGCCCGCCACCACCACGGCCTCCACCGCAGAGACCCCAAGCCGGCGAGCGGCCTCGACCCACGGCCCCGGATCAGGCCCGGCACCCGACGCGTCGAGCGCCCCCGTGGTGCCCGAGCGTTCCAGCACAGGGGAGTCGCGAACCGCCGACACCACGGCAATGCGCACGTCGCAGCGGCGCAGCGCCTCGATCAGATCGGCCCCACCCTCACCAGCCCGGCCCCGGCCGCCCACGAGTCCACCGTCCACCAGCACCGCGCGATGCCGCCGCGGATCGACATCGGCCCTGGCCATGATCCCTCCACCGAGAGGACACCCGACAGGCATACCCGCAGGCGCCGGAGCAGCACATCGGGCAGGGGAGCGGCCCGGTCACGCCCCCACGTAAGCCGCGAGGTGCTCACCGGTCAGCGTGGAACGCGCCGCGACGAGGTCGGCCGGCGTGCCCTCGAAAACGACCCGCCCACCGTCATGACCAGCACCCGGCCCGAGATCGATGATCCAGTCCGCGTGCGCCATGACCGCCTGGTGGTGCTCGATCACGATCACCGACTTACCCGAGTCCACCAACCGGTCCAACAGCCCGAGCAACTGCTCCACGTCGGCCAGGTGCAGCCCGGTCGTCGGCTCGTCCAGCACGTACACCCCACCCTTCTCACCCATGTGCGTCGCCAGCTTCAGCCGCTGCCGCTCACCACCGGACAACGTCGTGAGCGGCTGACCAAGACTGAGATAACCCAACCCGACATCAGCCAGCCGCCCCAGGATGCGATGCGCCGCCGGCGTGCGCGCCTCACCACCGCCGAAGAACTTCACCGCCTCGTCCACCGACATCGCAAGCACCTCGCTGATGTCGCGACCACCCAGGCGGTGCTCCAGCACCGACGCCTGGAACCGCTTGCCCTCGCACTCCTCGCACGTGGTGGACACACCGGCCATCATCCCCAGATCGGTGTAGATCACACCCGCACCGTTGCAGTTCGGACAGGCACCCTCCGAGTTGGCGCTGAACAACCCCGGCTTCACACCGTTGACCTTCGCGAACGCCTTGCGGATCGGGTCCAGCAGCCCCGTGTAGGTCGCCGGATTGCTCCGCCGCGACCCGCGGATCGCCGTCTGGTCGATCGACACCACACCCTCACCGGCCGCCCCCGACTGCCGGCACAGCGACCCCTGCACCAGCGAACTCTTCCCGGACCCGGCAACACCGGTGACCACCACAAGCACCCCGAGCGGAACGTCGACATCGACATCCCGCAGGTTGTGCGTCGACGCACCACGGATCTCCAACGCCCCAGCAGGCCTGCGCACCGCCTCCTTGAGAACCGCCCGATCATCGAGATGACGCCCGGTGACGGTCCCACTGGCCCGCAACCCCTCGACAGTCCCCTCGAAGCACACAGCACCCCCCGCCGCACCGGCACCAGGACCGAGATCGACCACGTGGTCGGCGATCTCGATCGTCTCCGGCTCGTGCTCCACCACCAGCACCGTGTTGCCCTTGTCCCGCAACCGCAGCAACAGATCGTTCATCCGCCGGATGTCATGCGGGTGCAGACCCGTGGTCGGCTCATCGAACACGTAAGTGGTGTCGGTCAGCGACGAACCGAGGTGCCGGATCATCTTGGTGCGCTGCGCCTCACCACCCGACAACGTCCCCACCGGCCGGTCAAGGCTCAGATACCCCAACCCGATCTCCACGAACGAGTCGAGCGTGTGCCCCAACGCCGCCAGCAGCGGCGCGACCGACGGCTCCTCCAACCCCCGCACCCACTCCGCCAGGTCGTTGATCTGCATCGCGCACAGATCGGCGATGTTCACCCCGCCGATCTTCGACGACCTGGCCGCCTCGCTGAGCCGGGTACCACCGCAGTCCGGGCACTCGGCGAAGGTGACCGCCCGCTCCACGAACGCCCGGATGTGCGGCTGCATCGCCTCCTTGTCCTTGGACAGGAACGACTTCTGGATCTTGGGAATCAGCCCCTCGAAGGTCAGGTTCACCCCCTCCACCTTCACCTTCGTCGGCTCCCGGTACAGGAAGTCCCGCATCTCCTTCTTCGTGAACTCACGAATCGGCTTGTCCGGATCCAGCAACCCCGACTCGGCGTACACCCGCACGGTCCAGAAGCTGTCCGACTTCCACCCCGGAATCGTGAAAGCACCCTCCGCCAACGACTTGGAATCGTCGTAGAGCTGAGTCAGATCGATGTCGGAAACCGAACCCCGGCCCTCGCACCGCGGACACATGCCGCCGGTGAGGGAGAACGTCTGCTTCACGGTCCTTCCCGCACCCCGCTCGACCGTGATCGCACCACTGGCCCGAACCGACGGAACGTTGAACGAGAACGCGTTCGGCGAACCGACGTGCGGCTGCCCGAGCCTGCTGAACAGGATGCGCAGCATGGCGTTGGCGTCGGTCGCCGTACCGACCGTGGAACGCGGATCCGACCCCATCCGCTGCTGATCCACGATGATCGCCGTCGTCAATCCCTCCAGCACGTCGACCTCGGGCCGCGCCAGCGTCGGCATGAACCCCTGCAGGAACGCGCTGTAGGTTTCGTTGATCAGCCGCTGCGACTCCGCGGCGATCGTGTCGAACACCAACGAGCTCTTGCCCGAACCCGAAACACCGGTGAACACCGTCAGCCGGCGCTTCGGAAGCTCGACGCTGACGTCCTTCAGGTTGTTCTCACGAGCGCCCCGAACGCTGATCAGATCGTGGCTGTCAGCAGCGTGCAGCACAGGCGACCCCTCGTCGGTCCTCACGGCCTTGCTCATCGTCTCTCCATCTTGTGAAGCGAGGCCACCCTCGTGGGCCCGCCTGCATCGCCCGGCCCGATCCGACCAGAATCGAGCAGTATGTCCGGTTCTCCCCGCGATCCGGCAGCTCGACTCAGCGCAGCTCCTGGATCCGCAGCAGGTTGCCCGCGGGATCGCGGACGGCGCAGTCACGCACACCGTACGGCTGCTCGGCAGGCTCCTGGACGACCTCGGCATTGCCGCCTTGAACTCGTTCGAACGTGCCGTCGAGATCCTTGGTCGCCAGCAGGAGGCCCGCGTAAGTCCCCTTCGCCATCATCTCGACGATCGTGCGCCGCTCATCCTCGGTGATGCCGGGATCGACCGCCGGCGGGTGCAGGACGATCGACGTGCCCGGCTGCCCCGGCGGACCGACCGTGATCCAGTGCATCCCGCCGTACTCGACGTGCTTGCGCACCTCGAAACCGAGGATGTCGCGGTAGAAGGCCAGAGCAGCGTCCGCGTCGTCGTGGGGGAGGAAGCTCGCGTGAATGGTGATGTCCATGACGGACACACTAAGCGCGCCCCGCTGACCGGGCTTCTCGATTCCTGACCGGTCTGGTCACCTGCTTCGACATGCACGACGGCATCCCCACCGTCGCACCCACCGCGTCACGCCGATAGACACTCGGCGGCACACCGACCAGCTCGGTGAAACGACTGCTGAAGGTACCCAGCGACGCGCAACCGACCGCGAAGCAGATCTCGGTGACGCTGAGGTCGCCACGCCGCAGCAGCGCCATCGCACGCTCGATGCGCCGCGTCATCAGATACGAATACGGCGACTCTCCGTAAGCGAGCCGGAACTGCCGGCTCAGATGTCCCGCCGACATGTTCACGCCGCGGGCGAGCGCCTCGACATCCAGCGGCTGCGCGTACTCCCGGTCGATCCGGTCCCGCACCCGGCGCAACCGCGCCAGGTCGCTCAGACGCTGGTCGGCGGCGGCTCTGCTGGTCACAGCGGGATCGTGCCACATATTCGGTCTCATGTACTCATGTGCCGAACCAGCGGGAGAGTGGCCTCGCCGCGCAGCCGCGGCGGTGTCAGCGGGTTCACCTCGGGACAGGGGAGACCGGCCGGCTCACGGACCCGGCTGCGCGGACCGTCGGAGCCCACCAGGTACCGGGGAGATCACCCGCAAATGCCCATCCGGGCCGCGTCGCAGCCAATCGGGCCGCTGAGCGCACGCGCTGCCAACGCCATCGGGCTTGGTCAGGGTCCGCTGCGACAGAGGCACCGCATGGCAAGAGCCGAGGGAGTGGGGCGCAACGAGTTACTTAACATAATGTACATTATCGGCACTTTGGCGAGCTGCTGAAACGCCCCGGAGAGCGGTCGTCGTCGTTGTCGTCACTCGCGATGTCCGTATCGGCCTACGCGTGTGCCGCCTGTCGAACGCCGTCGCGGCGGCAGGCGCACCTCGCGGTCGGCGCGCTCAGCGATCGTCGGCGGACCGTCAGGTGTCGTGATCCGAGTGCCGGCGCTGAGCAGCCGGGCCCGTCGTCAGGCCGCGACAGCGCAGCTTCGGGACCCGGCCGGCCCGCCGGTCTCCCTGCGCAGGCTGGACGGGCTCCGCCGGACATTAACGTCACAGTGACGTATTGGAGCAGGGATACCGGGCAGGTTTCCTTGGTGCGCAGAAGCTTCGACGCCACACGGCACCTCGAAGTTGATGTCGATCCCTGCCTGGGCGAAGCGCTCGTTCCCGGCGGCGTCCAGCCTCGGACGATGCCGCGCGGTCAACGACGATCCCAAGACGGCGCACCAGTACGCGTCGCATGGGCCGCACCGAGCCCGGCGGCAAGAGCGGCGATTCGGCTCCATCCCCCGGGCGGGGTCGCTACACTTCTCGGAGCCCTTTCTCCATTTGATGGATAATGAAGATTATCCATCAAACACCGTCTGCGAGGACGACCGAGGACGACGTCGATCCGCACGTGCACTCGACTCGCACTTTGGCTCAGCTCGCCGTCTCCGACCGCGCGGTGCCGCTCTCTTCTCCATCGCGCGCTCCATGCGCCCTCCTGCCTCACCCATGCGGCGTGCTCGTACAAACCCATGCCACACTCCCCTGGCCGGTCGGCTTCTCCCCGCCGCTGACCGGTTTGCACCGGTTGGGCTGAGCACCAATGCTGGTGTCGGCAGTCCGACGTGCGTTTACGGCCGTCATCTGCAAGCTCGACGTGTTGCGGCACCAGAGGTTCCTGCAGCCGCTGCCGTTCGGGTCGGCCCAGACCGACCGAACTGTGGAACATCCGAAGGCGCGGTGGTTCGGCCCGCTGCGGGTTTCTGAATGCGCGGTGCCGGGTAGTCGGCGGGCGGTTGCCCGCACCAGTCCCCCACGTCTGACGGGAGATCGCAGGTGAAGCTCGCGCGTCTGGTCCGACGTGGTGTGCCTGGCGTTGCCGTTGATGGATGGCAGCCGCAGCCGGCTCCTGCGGATCATCCGTGGCGTTCGATGCCGAGGCATGCGATGACGATCAATTGTTCGGGGATGACGGTGGGGGCGCAGCGGCGGATTGCGACGGGGATCAGGGAGGTGTCGGAGTCGTGCCTGCCGGGTGAGCCGCTGCCGAGTGATACGTGCTGGTGGACGGTTCCGGGAGTTGACCTGGGTCTGCTTCGCCGGGCGTTGTCGGGTGTCATGCAATGCGATGAGGAGGTTCGGTGATGGCCAAGCCGCCTGTGCCCGAGGAAGTGGGCCGGTTGCTGGAGAAGGCGAATCCGGCGACGATCGCGACCGTGCGGCCTGACGGGCAGCCGGTGTCGGTGGCGACGTGGTACCTGTGGGAGAACGGCCGGGTGCTGGTGAACATGGATGAGGGGCGCAAGCGGCTGGAGTACTTGCGGCAGGAGCCCCGGGTCACCTTGACGGTGCTCGATTCCGATGACTGGCACACCCATGTGAGCCTGCAGGGCCGGGTGGTGGAGATGGTGGACGATCCCGAGCTGGTCGATATCGACCGGTTGGCTCAGCGCTACTTCGGCAAGCCCTATCCCGTGCGTGATCGCAAGCGTGTCAGCGCGTGGATCGAGGTGGAGCGCTGGCACGGGTGGGGTGCGATGGAGAACAAGGACGTCACCCACCACTGAGTGCCGCGTGGTGCGGGGGTTGGGTGATGGCGAGGGTTCGGGCTGCTCTGGTGACGCCGTTGTCGGGGCCGTTGGCCGGGTTCGGCCGGGCGACGGCGATGGCGTTGCGGGTCTGGGCTGAGCGGTTCTCCGGTGCCGACGGGGTGGAGCTGGAGGTCGTCGACGCGCATCCCGACGCGCGGATGGCGGTGCGGTCGGTTGAGCGGTCGCGGCCGGAGTTGTTGTTCGGGCCGTATGGCAGTGGTCCGGCGGCCGCGGTGGTGTCGGCGACGTCTCGTCTGGTGTGGAACCACGGTGGGGCTCGTCTGGAGCCGCGGGTGAACGTGGTCAACGTGCTTGCGCCCGCGGCGAGTTATTTCCAGGGTGCGTTGCGGGTGGTTCGGCGTGCCGATCGTGGTGCGCGGCGGGTGGCGTTGCTGCACGGTGCGACGGGTTTCGGTCGTGGTGTGGCGTTGGGGGCTGAGCGGGAGGCGGTGCGGCTGGGTTTCGTGGTCGAGCGTGCGGTGCTTCCCGCTGAACCGCCTGGTGGTGATGTGCTGCTGGTGGCCGGGCGGTTCGACGAGGAGGTGGCTGTCGCCCGGGGGTTGGCTCGGGGTGGGTGGTCTGCGGTGGGTTTCGTCGGTGCGGGGGTCGAGGAGGTGCTGGCGAAGCTGGGGGCTCGCCGCGAGGGGTTGCTCGGTCCGGCGCAGTGGTTGCCCGCGGCGGCGCCCCGGCCGGATGAGGGACCGGGTGTGCGGGAGTTCGTCGCCGCTTATGGCGGGTTGGCGGGTGGTGAGCCGCCCTACCCCGCTGCTCAGGCGTTCGCGGCGGGTGTGGTGGCGTTGCGTTGCCTGCGTGATGCGGGTGGTGCTGACGACGCGGCGTTGGCCGGGGCTGCGCGAGCGTTGGACTGCACGACGCTGTTCGGGCGTTTTCGGTTGTCTCCGGAGTCGGGGCGGCAGATCGGGCACCAGGTGCTGACGGTGCAGTGGCAGGACGGTGTGCGGGTGGTGGTCTGGCCGCCGGAGCAGGCGGATGCGGGGTTGCGTTATCCGTTGGCGGGTTGACCGGTCCTGTGGTGGTCGTCGGGTGTGGTGGTGTCGGTGGTCTCCAGCGTCTCCCCCAGTCGGTCGGCGAAGGGCACGGGGTGTTCGGCAATGCCGATGTGTCCGCCCGGGAACTCGACGGGTTCGGTGCCGAGGTGGTGTGCGAGGGATGCGGCGGTGTGGTGCGGGAGCTCGTTGCGGGAGTCCTGTCCCACGGCGAGGACGAGTTGGTGGGCGCGGGATCGCAGGGTGGGCAGGTCTGGGGTGTAGGCGGTGAACTGGCACAGGATGTGTTCCAGGAACACCGGCAGGTTGGCGTGCATGCGGGCGAGCATGGCGTCGCGTTGGGCCGGTAGACCGGCGTCAGGCGGGATTTCCGGCTCGGCTTGCCCTTCCGGGGCGAGGCCGGCGGTGAGGGCGGCCATCGCCGCCGCGGTGCCCTGTTCGCGGTAGGTCTGGCGGACGTGGGCGAACATCGCTCGGTGCTGTGCGGCGTCGGGCAGGATCTCGACCGCGGGTGGTTCGTGGGCGATGACGGTGCCCAGCCGGTCGGGGTGCCGGGTGAGCAGGTCGAGCGCGACGAAGGCGCCGGAGCTGGTGCCGAAGACGTGTGCGGTCTGGCCGGGCGGGAGCAGCGCGTCGAGGAGGAGGTGGGCGTCGTCGCTGTGGGTCTGCACCCGCTGGTCGCCGACCGGGCCGTGGAGGGGGCTGCGGGAGAAGCCGCGTGGGTCGTAGGTGAGGACGGTGTAGCGGTCGGCCAGGTGGGTGGCGAGGCCGCCGAAGATGGCGGCGTCGGCGGATCCGCCGGGGATGAGCAGCAGCAGCGGGCCGGTTCCGCGGGTTTCGTGGTGCAGCGTGGCGCCGGGGACGGGCAGGGTGCCGGTCTTGACCGGGGTCATGGTGGGGGTCTCTCCGCTCCGGGTGTTGCTGGGTGGTGTTTGCGGAGACAACCTAAACCTAATGACATTAGGTTTTCAGCTGGTTTTTCCAGCTTGCGGAGTGTGGGCAGGTCAGGCCCTCTTGCGGGTCTTGTCCCGGCTGCCGGTCTTCTCCCGGTTGCTGCTGGAGCGGCGTCGCGACGCCGAGGCGGTGGTCTTGCGCCGGGAGGTGCGGGAGGTCCTGGCCTGGTCGACGCTGCGTTCCAGCGCGCCCATCAGGTCGACCACCTCGCCTTCGTCGGCGGGCTCGGGACGCTTGCGGGGCGGTTTGGTGCCCTTGGTCTTGGCATCGATGAGCTCGGCGAGCGCGCGCTGGTAGTCGTCGGTGAACTCGGTGGGGTCGAAGTCCTCGGTCATGTTCTCCACCAGCGAGGTGGCCATGTCGATCTCCTGCTTGCTGACCTCGGTGTCCCCCGCGTCGTCGGTGAGGAAGTCGAAGTCGGGGCGGCGGATCTCGTCGGGCCAGAGCATGGTGTGCAGGACCAGGACGTCGCCCGCCGGGCGGATGGTGGCCAGCGTTTCGCGTTGGCGCATGGTGATCTTGACGACGGCGAGCAGGTCGGTGCGCCGGAGCGCTTCGCGCAGCAGCACGTAGGGGCGTCGCGCGGACTTCTCCGGTTCGAGGTAGTAGGTCTTCTGGAAGTAGGTGGGGTCGACCTGTTCGGCGGGCACGCATTCGAGCAGGTCGATGGCGCGGTCGGTGCGGATGGGCAGTTTGCGCAGGTCCTGGGAGTCGAGTACGACGAGTTCGCCGTCGGAGGTCTCGTAGCCCTTGACGATGTCGTCGTAGTCGATCTCCCGGCCGCATTCCTCGCAGACGCGTTTGTGGTGGATGCGGCCGTGGTCCTGCCGGTGGACCTGGTGGAACTGGTAGTCGTGGTCGGCGGTGGCGGCGTAGAGCCGGACGCCGATGTTGACCAGGCCGAAGGAGATCGCGCCGCGCCACATGGTCCTCATACCGGGCAGGTACCCGATCGGCGGCGAATTAATCATGGACCGCGCGCGCCTCTCCCCTTCCCCGCCGTCGCCGGCGGCCGGGTCGTCTGAACACAGTGGACGGTGGGCGGGTCGGCGATGTCGGTGCGTTCGGCGTTGAGGCGGTCGAAGTCGGCGGCGATGCGGTGGAGGGTGCCGTGCTCCTCCAGCGGGCGCTTGGTTTCGGCGTGGGCGTTCGTCGCGGTCGCGGCGAAAGGCGTGGTGGAAGTGCCGTGGCCTACCCGGAAAGCCGGCCGGGTAGGCCACGGTGGGTGCTGCGGGGTGGTTCAGCGGGTGGTCGTCACCGGCCGAGCTGGGTGACGTTGAGCAGCACGTTGGGCGATCTGCTGCCCGGGTTGGTCACCGCGCCCTGCTGGCCGCCGCGCACGAGGGCGTCGCGGACCTGCTGCGGGGTGGCGCCGGGGTGGGCGGCCAGGTAGATGGCGGCTGCGCCGGCGACGTGCGGGGTGGCCATCGAGGTGCCGCTCATCGAGGTGGAGCCGCCGCCGTTGCGGGTGGAGGTGATGTTGCTGCCGGGGGCGAACAGGTCCAGGCAGCGGCCATAGTTGGAGAAGCTGGACCGGCGGTCGGATGAGTCGGTGGAGCCGACGGTGATCGCCTCGGTGACGCGGGCGGGGCTGGTGTTGCATGCGTCGCGGTTGTCGTTGCCCGCGGCCAGCGCGAAGCTGACGCCGGCGCGGATGGCGCCGCGGACGGCGTCGTCGACGGACTGGCTGGCGCCGCCGCCCAGGCTCATGTTGGCCACCGCCGGGGCCTCGGCGTTCTGGGCGACCCAGTCGATGCCGCCGATGACCTGCGACCACTGGCCCGAGCCCTGGCAGTTGAGCACCCGCACCGAGACGATGTCGGCCTTCTTGGCCACGCCGTACTCGCGGCTGGCGATGGTGCCCGCGACGTGGGTGCCGTGGCCCTGGCAGTCGGAGGCGTCGCTGTCGTTGTCGATAAAGTCGTGCCCGGAGCGGGCGCGGCCCTCGAAGCTGGTGTGGCGCAGGTCGACGCCGGTGTCGAGCACGTAGGCGGTGGCTCCGGCGCCGTCGTTGGGGTAGGTGTAGGCGCTGTCGCGGCGGCCGTCGATGCGGTCCAGGCCCCACGACGGCGGGTTCTGCTGGGTGCCTGCGACGTGGGCGATGCCGTCGGCCTCGACGTAGCGGACGTTGGGGTCGGCGGCCAGGCGGCGGGCCTGCTGTTCGGTGGCGTTGACGGCGAAGCCCCGGAAGGAGGCCGAGTAGACGTCGCGCACCGTGGCCCCGTAGCGGTCGGCCAGGCCTTCGGCCTGGGTGCTGACCGCGGCTTCGGCCGTCGCCGACAGCGAGGCGGGGCCGGTGAGGGCGACGATGTACTGGCCGGCGACGGTGCCGGCCTGGCCGGCGTTGCGGATCTCGCCGAGGGTGTCCTGGCCCGCGGTGGCGGTGCCGGCGGCGGCCAGCACGGTGGTGGCGACCGCACCCAGGCACAACGCGGTGAAGCGGCTTCTGCCTGCTCTCATTTGCTCTGCTCCTTGGCTTCGGGTGACCCCTTCCCCGTGCGGGGAGGGGGTTTGTGGAGCCACCGCCGCGGTCGGGGGTGTTGGCTGTCGCGGCGGTAATGCAGATCACTTTTGCGGGCGGTGGGAAGCCGAACAATCCGTGTATCGGTACGTATGGGTACTTATTCGCCGCGGGTTGCGGTGAAAGGCGTAGCGGTGGGCCCGGGCCTGGCTCGGTGGAATAGGACAGAAGGCCCCATGCCGGTGGGCGGATTCTCGGGGTCCTCGCAACACCTGATGGCCTATGTGGTCGTCAGTAGATCATGCAGGCGCTCGGCTGGAGTTCTCCAGCCGAGCGTTTTGCGTGGTCTGCCGTTGAGTTGCTGGGCGACATGCTCAAGGTCTTCGGCGCTATGGACGGACAGGTCGGTGCCTTTGGGGAAGTACTGGCGCAGCAGGCCGTTTGTGTTCTCGTTCGTTCCGCGTTGCCAGGGTGAGTGCGGGTCGCAGAAGTAGACCGGCACTGCCGTGGTCACGGTGAACTGCTTGTGCGCGGCCATCTCGCAGCCTTGGTCCCAGGTCAGCGAGCCGCGTAGGTGCTCGGGCAGGGTCTGGATCAGGGGCACCAGCACGTCGCGGACTTCCTCGGCGGTGTGCCCGCCGGGCAGATGCCCGAGCATGACGTAGCGGGTGCAGCGTTCGACCAAGGTGACGATCGCGCTCTCGTTGCGGGCGCCGACGATCAGGTCGCCTTCCCAGTGGCCGGGCACGGCCCGGTCTTCGACCTGCGGTGGCCGCTCGGAGATCATCACCATCTCCTCGACGAACCGGGGTGTGAGCTGGTCCGGTTTACGGTGTGGTTTGCGGCGGGTGCGCCCGGTGCGCAGCGCGGCCGCGACCTCGCGCCGCAGTCCGCCACGGGCCTGGACGTAGATCGCTTGGTAGATCGTCTCCGGACTCACCCGCATGCTCTCGTCGTCGGGAAATTCGAGGACCAAAGCGTGACAGATCTGCTCGGGTGACCACCGTTCCCGCAGCTTGCAGGCGACGTAATCGCGCAGCGGACCGTCCAGGGCGAGCTTGGACTCCTTGGGCCGGGCACGGCTGTTCGCCCACGCCCGCTGCGCCCGGTGCGGCTGATAGACACCATCGGTCGAACGGGCATCGATCTCGCGCTTGACCGTGGACGCCGACCGGCCCAGTGCCCGCCCGATCGCCCGCAGCGACCGGCCACCACGACGCATGTCAGCGATCAACTCCCGCTCTGTCACCGTGAGGAACCGAGGGTGCAGCTCGGCCTCGACTGCCGCAAGAGACGGTCCTGACGCAACGGCGACGGTGGTGGTCACACCCGTCTTGTAGTCGATCCGGCGCCCATCCGGGTGCAGGCGCGCGTCGCCGATCTTCCGGATACCGCGGTCCCAGTCCCGGGCAGTGCGTTCGTGAACCCCGACCTGCGCCGCAGCATCCCGCCGCCGCACTCCAGCCGCACGAAGCCTGTCGTACTCCGCCCGCCCCGGATGCCCGGTCGTGCCCGTCTTCCCACGACCACGGACACCGGCCTTGCGCGCCCACCCGAACGCCGTGGCACGGTTCACCCCGACTGCCCGAGCAGCACCCGAGATGCTGCCGTTCTCCCGGTCCAGTGCCTCGAAGAACCTCGCCCGCAACTCCCCAGAAACCACGATCCCCGCAACTCCCTGAACTCCAGGGTGTTGCGAGGATCGCTAGAACCCGCGGTGGGCATGGGGCCTTGCGGGTCCGGTGGGTGGGAGTTGCTCAGGTGGCCTCGGCTGGTGCGGTCAGCCAGTTCTTGGCCATCTCGATCGCGTCGGCGGTGATCTGGTGTCCACCCGGGTGGCGGTGGGTGGCGACCTCGGCGTTGCGGCGCTGGAAGGCATCGGCGAGCGCCTCGGCCGACGGCAGCGGTGCCATCGGGTCCTGTTCTCCGTTGGAGAGCAGGACGCGGGTGCCGGTGAGGTCGTGGTCGGGCGGTTCCGGGACCGGGAGCATGGCGGCGAAGGCGGCGGCCTCGCGCAGGGCGTCGGGTCGCAGCAGGGCGGTGGCGGCGGCGATGTTGGCGCCGTTGGAGAAGCCGACGGCGACCAGGCGGCGTTGGTGCAGGCCGTAGTGGTCGCGGGCGGCCTGGACGAAGTCGGCGAGCTGGCCGGCGCGGGCGATGACGTCGTCGTGGTCGAAGACGCCTTCGCGCAGGCGGCGGAACCAGCGGGCCATGCCGTTCTCGCTGACCGGTCCCGCCGGGGCCAGCACGGGTGAGCCGGGGCTGAGGTGCGCGGCGAGGTCGAGCAGGTCGTCGGGGCCGCCGCCGGTGCCGTGCAGCAGCAGGAGCACGGGCCGGTCGGGTTCCCCGTCGGTGAACTTGTGCTGCAGGGACAGGGTGTTCATCGGTTCTCCGCGAGTCGCTGGGCGAGTTCGGGGTTGTTCTCGTCGGGCAGGTCGAGTTCGGGCAGGGTGGCCTGGATCTGTTCGCGGTTGGGTTCCAGCCACGGCGGCAGCTTCAGCGCGCGTCCGAGTTCCAGCAGGGGTTCGTCGGCGGTGAAGCCGGGTTCGTCGGTGGCGATCTCCAGCAGGGTGCCGCCGGGTTCGCGGAAGTAGATGGAGCGGAAGTACTGGCGGTCCAGCACGGAGGTGACGCCGACGCCCTGGTCGGCCAGTTCGGCGCGCCAGGCGGCCTGGGTGGGTTCGTCGGGGGCGCGCCAGGCGACGTGGTGCACGGTGCCGGCGGCCACGAGTCCGCGCGGGGCGGCGGGGGTGACCAGGACGTCGACGAACGCGCCGGGGCCGCCCTCGCCCGCGGCGAAGCGCAGCCGGTTGCCCTGCTGGTCGTGGGGGCGCAGCCCGAGGTCGCCGAGCATCGCGACCGTGGCGTCCTCGGCGGTGACCGCCAGGGTGACCGAGTGCAGGCCGCGGATGCCGTGCTCGGCGGGCACGATGCCGTTGTCCCACGGTGCGCGGGGATCGCCCTGGGGGTGGGCGACGAGGCTGATGGCGAGGCCGTCGGGGTCGCGCAGGCCCAGGGCCCGTTCGCCGTCGCGTTCGGTGATCTCGGTGGTGTCCACGCCGAGGCCGTCGAGGTGCTGTTTCCACCAGCCCAGCGACTGCTCGGGGACCGAGAAGGCGGTGGTGGTGGCCTGCCCGGTGCCGCGGCGTCCGGCGGGTGCGCCCTTCCAGGGGAAGAAGGTGATCAGGGAGCCGGGCCGGCCCGCCTCGTCGCCGTAGTAGAGGTGGTAGGTGCCGGGGTCGTCGAAGTTGACGGTGGTCTTGACCATGCGCAGTCCGAGCGTGCGCAGGTAGAAATCGGCGTTGCGCTGCGGGTCGCCCGCGATCGCGGTGACGTGGTGCAGGCCGCTGGTGGCGATGGTCATCGCGCGCTCCTTCACTGGCCGGTGCTGACTGCTCGGTCGCCGAGCCCGGTGTGCCGCCCGACTTCCTCTTACCTGGAAGACACTACGCCCCAGTTCTCTTTCTGGCAAGAGGTTTCCAAGTAAGCGTTGCGGTGTACACTGGACGCGCAGTCCGCACCGCGAGGAGAACGCTCTTGAGCAGCGACGCCACCAGCCCGGCAGCCGCCACCACCACTCCGCGCCCCGACGACGACGAGGTCATCACCTGGTGGGGCCTGGTCATCGAGGGCTACCACGCCACCCAGGACCGGCTGATGGGCGCGATCGCCGACCGCTTCGCCATCACCCCCGCCGCCTTCGACATCCTGCTGCGGCTGGTGCGCTCCCCCGACCACCGCATGCCCATGACCCGGCTGGCGCGCGAGGCCGCGCTCAGCAGCGGCGGCTTCACCAAGGTCGCCGACCGGATGGCCGCCGCCGGACTCCTGCGCCGCGAACCCTGCCCGGCCGACCGCCGCGTCACCTACGCCGCGCTCACCGACCACGGCCGCACCGTCGCCGAGCAGGCCCGCGCCACCGGAGCGCAGGTCCTGCGCGACCGGGTGCTGGCTCCCCTGGGAACCGAGCAGGCCGCCGCCCTGGCCCAGGTGATGCGCACCCTGCGCGAGGCCAACACCGAGCAGTAGACCCGCGCAGAACTTCCCGTTCGGCACCTCGACCGTCCGGGGCCCACCTGGCTCTCACCGGTGGTGACCGCCCGAGTCCGGCCGTGGACATCGCCGTGATCGGCTTCAGGCCGGTCGCCAGTCCGGGTCGCGGCCCGCCATCCCCAGCACCCGCTCCAGCTCCGGCCGGTCACCGGCAACCGGCACGGCCGGGCCGAACAGGCCCTCCCGGGAGGCCTCCTGCCCCGGCGTCGACATCGCGGCGACGAACTCCCCGCACACCCGCAGCAGCTCCGGATCGACGTCGAAAGGCTGCCCGCTGGCGCGGGCCAGGTCCCAGCCGTGCAGCACCAGCTCGTCGACCACCACCTGCCCGGCGATCTCACCGGGCAGGTCGAGACCGCCGGCTCGGGTCATGCCCTCCCAGGCATCGGGCCGGCGCCAGGCCTGCGCCAGCCCTTCCAGGCGCCGCGGGATGCGCTCGCGCCAGTCCGAACCCAGCCTGCTCGCATCCGGCGAGGGCGCCCGGTCGAGCGCTTCGCCGAACTCCTTGCCCGCGGCCAGGGTGAACGCCATCGCCAGGTCGTCGATGTGGCTGAGCAGATCACCCACGGTGTAGTCGCGGCACGGCGTCGGCGCGGACAGCTGCCCGTCGCCGACCGCCCGCACCAGCCCGGCGAGCTGCCGGGTCGCGGGCTGCAGATCAGTCCTGGCCGCCATGTCCCGTCCTCCCCTGCCACCGAACAGACCGCTCCAGCCTGCGGCCACCGCGCCCGGGCGGCAAGGCCGCTGACCGGATGGCAGCCGCTAGCCGACCAGGGTGTGCAGGTGCAGCGCGAGCTGGATCTCCAACGCGCGCTCGGGACACTGCCAGTCCTCGCCCAGCAGCGTCGCGATGCGTTCCATGCGCTGCACCACGGTGTTGACGTGCACGTGCAGCTTGTCCTTGGTGCGGCTGAGGTTTCCACCGCAGGCGAAGTAGGCCGACAGCGTGTCGGCCAGCCGCGTCCCGCGCCGCCGGTCGTAGTCCAGCACCGGGCCGATCGTCGCCCGCACGTAGCCCGCCAGGTCGCTGCGATCGCCCAGCAGCGAGCCGACGAACCCCAGACCCGACATCGCCGCCCCGCGCCCGCCGCGACCCAGCGCCAGCAGCGCCCGCAGGCAGCGCTGCGCCTCGGCGTGGGCGGCCGCCAGCGCGGCGGGCCCCCGCGCCGGACCCGCCGCGCCCACCGTGACCGCGCACCCCAGGGCCGCGCCGAGGTCGGCGGCCAGCCGCTCTCCCAACGCACCCGGGTCGTCACCGGGAACCAGCAGCACCACCTCGTCGGCGTGCACCCCGGCCAGGCTCGCCGTGGGAATCAGCGGCGCGGATGCCGAGGTCAGCCGGCGGCGGCTGGTGCTGTCGGCGTGGGCGACCGCGACCAGGTGCGGCGCCGCCAGATCCACCCCGAGCCGCCTGCCCCGCGCCACCAGACCCGCCGGGTCGCGCTCCGGAGCGGTGAGCAGGTCGGTGATCAGCTCACCGCGCAGCCGGTCCTCGGTCTCGGCCACCGAGCGGCGCAACAACAGCAGCAGCGCGGTGACCAGACTCGCCCGCTCGAACAACCGCTGGTCAGCCGCCGACAACCCCGGGCGGCCGGTCAGGGCGATCCCGCCCAGCGGTTCGGGACCGGCCAGGATCGCGCACACCCACACCCCGTCCCGGCACACCGCGCGGCCGGTGGCGCGGGAGTCGGCCAGCAGCTCCGCCGACGGGGCCAGCGCCTGGCTGCCCGCGCGCGCCAGCTCCACGCCCGCGGCGTCGTGCACGACGATCCCGCCACCGAGGATCGTGCCCAGCGCGGTGGCCACCTGCTGCACGTCACCGCCGCGCAGCACCAGATCGGTCAGCCGGTCGTGGGCGTCCTGGGCGCGGGCCAGCGCGTCGCTGTGGCCGCGGATGAGGTCGTTGGCGCGGTTGAGCTCGGCCAGCGCCCGCTGCGACTCCTCCAGCAGCCGGGCGGTGTCCAGCGCGATCGCGGCGTGGTTGGCCAGCGAGGTCAGCAGCGACACCTCGGCGGCGGAGAACTCCCGCGGCGAGCGGTTGGCGGCGAAGAGCACCCCGATCACCGTGCCGCCCAGTTGCAGCGGCACCCCGAGGATGGCCACCAGACCCTCCTCGCCGACGCCGGTGTCGATCGCGGTGGTGTGGCGGAAACGCGGGTCGTTGGGGTAGTCGGCGGTGGCGTACGGCAGGGCGGTCTGGGCGACCAGCCCGCCCAGGCCCTCGCCCATGCCCAGCCGCAGCTGCTGGAACACCGCCGAGGTCGAACCGTCGGTGACCCGCATGAAGGTCTGCTCGGCCTCCGGGTCGTTGAGCGTGAGGTAGGCGGTGTCGGAATGCAGCAGCGTGCGGGCCCGCCGCACGATCGAGCGCAGCACCGCGTCGGTGTCGCGCAGCAGCGCCAGGTCGTTGGCGGTGTCGAACAGGGCGGTCAGCTCCGCCTCGCGGCGGTGGTGCTGGGAAAGCCTGCCGCGGATGCGAAGCGCGGTCTCCACCGCCTGCTCGACCCCGTCGCACTCGCCCGCCCAGGTCGCGACCTGGGCGATGCGCTCCACCGGAGCACCCGAGTCCAGCAGGTCCAGCAGGTGCGCCATCGCAGAGTCCGCTGTCGTCACGGCGGTCATCGTGTCACGAAACCGCCGGCTCATCGGCCGGTCGCGGCGAGCTCAAGGCCCGGCCCCGCGTCTCGGCGGACGCGGTCAGCGCCACCACCGTCAGCAGCGCTCCCCCTGCCACGTACAGCGAGACCGGCACCGACGAGTCGAAGGCCCCCAGCAGCGCGGTCGCGATCAGCGGCGCCAGGCCCCCGGCCAGGATCGAGGCCAGCTGGTAGCCCACCGACGCACCCGAGTAGCGCACCCGCGTGGAGAACAGCTCCGAGAAGAACGCCGCCTGCGGCCCGTACATCGCCGCGTGCAGCACCAGCGCGACCGTCGTGGCCACGACGATCGCCAGCGGCGAGCGGGTGTCCAGCAGCGCGAAGAACGCGAAGACCCACCCGGCCATGCCCAGCGCCCCCAACGCGTACACGCGGCGGCGGCCGAAGCGGTCCGACAGCGCCCCGAACAGCGGCAGCGCGAAGAACTGCACCAGCGAGCCGATGAGCACCGCGTTGAGCGCGACCTGCTTGGGCAGCTCCAGCGACTGGGTCAGGTACACCAGGATGAAGGAGGTGATGACGTAGTAGGAGATGTTCTCCCCCAGCCGCGCGCCCATCGCGATCAGCACCTGCCGCCACTGGGTGCGCAGCACCTCCACGATCGGCGCGCGTTCGGGCTCGGGCCGGTGGCGGGCGGCCTCGGCGGCGGCCTGGAACGCCGGGGTCTCGGCGATGTTGATGCGGATCCACAACCCGATGAGCACCAGCGCACCGGAGAGCAGGAACGGGATCCGCCAGCCCCACGCCAGGAAGTCGGCCTCCGGCTGCACCGCGGCCAGCAGCGCCAGCACCGCGGTGGCCAGCAGGTTGCCTCCCGGGGCCCCGGCCTGCGGCCAGGCCGCCCAGAACCCGCGGCGGTGGGCGTCGCCGTGTTCGGAGACGATCAGCACCGCCCCGCCCCACTCGCCGCCCAGCGCGAAGCCCTGCACCAGCCGCAGCAGCGTCAGCAGCAGCGGCGCGGCCACCCCGATCGTGGCGTAGGTGGGCAGCAGGCCCATCGCCACCGTCGAGCCGCCCATCAGCAGCAGGCTCAGGACCAGCAGCTTCTTGCGGCCCAACCGGTCGCCGTAATGGCCGAACACCAGGCCGCCGACCGGGCGGGCCACGAAACCGATGGCGAAGGTCGCCAGCGCCAGCAGCGTGCCGGTGACCGGGTCGGCGGCGGGGAAGAACAGCGTGTTGAACACCAGCGCCGCAGCCGAGCCGTAGAGGAAGAAGTCGTACCACTCGATGG
Source organism: Saccharopolyspora erythraea NRRL 2338 (assembly GCF_000062885.1). Taxonomy (NCBI): domain Bacteria; kingdom Bacillati; phylum Actinomycetota; class Actinomycetes; order Pseudonocardiales; family Pseudonocardiaceae; genus Saccharopolyspora; species Saccharopolyspora erythraea. Next base: position 4,072,161 of record NC_009142.1, read on the forward strand.
TGGTGCCGATGAGGCTGGCGGTGACCACGCGCGCGATCGGCGTGCGCGGCGGGTTCTGCGCCGGGGTGGTGGCGGGGTTATGGGTCATCTCGTGCACCTGTCTGACGAGGGGTGTGGTCAGGAACTGCTCCAGGCCCCGTCCAGGGCCAGGGACGCGCCGGAGACGTAGCCGGAGTGCGGGCCGCACAGCCACCTCACCGCCGCGGCGACCTCGCGGGGATCGATGAGGCGTTTGATCGCCGGGCGGGTCAGCAGCACCTGCTCGACGACGTCTTCGGGGTCGGTGCCGTGCGCGGCGGCCTGGTCGGCGATCTGGTCGCGCACCAGCGCGGTGTCGACGTAGCCGGGGTTGACGCAGTTGCTGGTCACCCCGTGCGCGGCACCTTCCAGGGCGATGGTCTTGCTCAGCCCTTCCAGGCCGTGCTTGGCGGCCACGTAGGCCGACTTGCCGGTGCTGGCGCGAAGCCCGTGGACGCTGGAGACGTTGACCACCCGGCCCCAGCCCCGCCGGTACATGTGCGGCAAGCAGCGGCGGGCCAGCAGGAACGGGGCGGTCACCATCACCTGCTGCATCCGCACGAAGATGTCCGGGTCGAACTCGTGCACCGGCGCGATGTGCTGCATCCCGGCGTTGTTGACCAGCACGTCGACCTCGCGCGGCAGACCGTGCAGCTCGTCAGCCACGGCCAGATCGGCCACGTGGGCGTGCCCGCCGACCTCGGCGGCAACCGCACGGGCGGACTCGCCGTCGCGGTCCACCACGTGCACCACGGCCCCCGCCTCGGCCAGCGCCCGCGCGCAGGCCGCGCCGATCCCCGCACCGCCCCCGGTGACCAGTGCCGTGCGGTCGTCGAGATCCATCGCGTGCGCTCCTCCGCCTCGCTCCACCGACTGTGGCGGTCACGCTAATGTGATCGGCCCGACCGGAATATGTGGCAAACGACCACAAAAACTCGCACCACCATGGCGAATCCGGCCACCGGACGGGGTGCGGCGGTCACCGCGACGACACCCGCACGACACGGGGGGGCGAGGAACAACGGAGCGGAGAACAGCGCTAGGCCTTCGTCGGCCCTGGTGACCGGTGGACGCGGTGTCGATCACTGGCGGCGCTTGAAGTCTTGCTACAGAGAACGCTCCATTTTCTGCGGCATTGCTGATCACGTTCTGCAGGAACGTGCCCGCGGGACTGCGTGAAGCGGCCCTGTTATCCGTGGCAAAGGGAGACGCGGGTGTCCACCGTCGTCGCGCCGCCGACCGACACCGCGATCGACCGGCTGGTGGCGCGGCGCCGGGGTCAGGCGCGCGAGGACGTCGTGCTGGAGACCGTCTACCGGGACGCCGGCACCGCAGTGCCCCGGTTTCGCCTGGGGGGCGGCCCCAGTGGCCGCCCCCCAGGGTGCCTCTGTCGAACAACGCCTTCGGCCCGTCCCCGGTGGTCCAGGCGCGGGTCTCGATCCACTCGCCGCGCTCTCCTTCGCGAATAGGACGGGCAGGCGAGCACCTCACCGGTACCGAACCCGCCTCCCGCCGTCACCGCCGCGGCCACGACCACCTCCGCCGGTCCCGGCAACCTGACCTTCATCGCCGCAAGCCCCGCCGACCTGCGGGCGGTGCTGACCGACTGGGCCTCGGCCAGCACCGAGGTCGCGCGGTTCGTCGCCGACAACGAGCCCGCGCACCCCCGGCACCAGGCCGCCGACTAAGCCGCCGAGGGCCTGTGCGGACGCCCGCTGCCCTGACCCGCTGAGCGGCTCGCACCACGGCGGCACCGCAGATCCCCGGTGTCCCGGTCCACCACAGCGGCCCGCCGTTTCCTGGCGTCGGCGCACATGGTCACCACGCGCACGAGCGCTCTAGCGTGACAACGGCCGGGGCGCTCCGCTCGACGAAAGGGACGCGATGACACCGCATCTCCCCTCGCCCACCGCGCTCGGCCGCCACCGCCGGCTCCTCGCGGCACTGGCCTGCGGACTCGCCCTGGCCGCCGCCCCACCGGCATACGCGGCCACCCCCGCGGCGGCGCAGACCGCAGTGCCGCGCGCCGCGCTGACCCCCGTGCCGTCCTTCGGCGACAACCCCGGCGCCCTGAGCATGTACGCCTACCTGCCCGACGGGCTTCCCGCGGGCGCGCCGCTGGTGGTGCTGCTGCACGGCTGCACCCAGAACGCCGCCGACCACTTCACCCACTCCGGCTGGCAGAAATACGCCGACCAGCACAAGTTCGCGCTGGTGCTGGCCGAACAGCCCGCCGTCAACAACCTGCGCCAGTGCTTCAACTGGTTCGAACCCGCCGACAGCGACCGCGACCGCGGCGAAGCCGCCTCGATCCGCCGGATGGTCGCCCACGCCCACGGCACCTACGGCACCGACCCCGCCCGCACCTACCTCTCCGGGCTGTCGGCCGGCGCCGGCATGGCCGCCAACCTGCTGGCCGACTACCCCGAGGTCTTCGCAGGCGGCGCACTGCACTCCGGACCACCCGCCAAGTGCGCCCGCACCGTCGCCCAGGCCTTCGGCTGCATGAGCAGCGACCAGCGCAAGACACCGCAGCAGTGGGGCGACCTCGTGCGCTCCTCCGCCCCAGGACACACCGGCCCGTGGCCGAAGGTCGCGATCTGGCAGGGCACCGCCGACACCACCGTCGCCCCGGTCAACGCCACCGAACTGCGCGACCAGTGGACCAACGTCCACGGCCTGTCCCAGACCCCGACCGAGACCACCACACTGCCCGCAGGCACCACCCGCCGCACCTACGCCGACGCCCACGGCAGCACCCTGGTCGCCGAGTACTCCATCGCGGGCATGGGACACGGCCTGCCCGTCGACCCCGGCAGCGGCGACGACCAGTGCGGCACCACCGCCACCTACTACCTCGACACCCTCTGCTCGACCCACCACACGGCCCGCTTCTGGGGCCTGACGCCCTGACCCGCGCAAGCGCACGACAAGGGTGGTCCCCAGGCGAGATCCCCGCCCGGGGACCACCCCGGTCCGCTCACCTAGACGCGGTCGGCGGCGATGAGCAGGTACTGGAAGCTGCCGCTGGTGTAGGCCTCGATGAAGGTCTCCTCGATGCCCGTCGCCAGCGGGGACTTGGCGCGCAGGCGCCAGTACGGCACGGTCGCCTCGGTCAGGTCCACCACCGCGCACGGCACCAGCCGGTTGGCCGCCATCGCCCGGAAGTAGCCCGAACGCGGGTGGATGTCGCAGATGTAGTGCGCGTTTATCGTGGAGACCGCGCGGGAAGGCAACCCGTAGACGTCGTTGTAGCAGCCGGTGATCGTCACGTACCGGCCGCCGCGCGCCAGCAGCCGCGAGTGCTCGGCGAACAGGTCGTGCAGGTCGACGTACATGGTGGACTCGTTGTTCCAGATCGCCCGCATGCTCGCGGTGTCGAACCCGGTGTCGAGCATGTTGAGCTGGTGGAAGGCGACCTTGTCGGCCACACCGCGCTCGCGGGCCTGGGCGTTGGCGAAATCGACCTGCTTGCGCGAGAGCGACACCCCCTCCACGCTGCAACCGAACCGCTCGTGGGCCATGAACGACGAGCCGCCCCGTCCGCACCCGGCGTCCATGATCCGGTGCTCCGGCTCGACGCCACCCAGGTGGTCGAGCAGGAACTCGGCCTGCCACGTCTCCAGCCGGTGCAGCTCCCGGGTGGTGCGCTCGTGGGAGGTCGCGGCATCCCCCTCGACCACCGACCAGTCGGGCTCACCGATGCCGTAGTGGTGGTGGAAGTAGCCGTCGACCTCGCCGAGCTCCAGGTTGACCGGATTGGCCTCCTGGTTCCAGTACTCGGCGATGCTGCCCTGGTAGACGCTGGCGGCGGTCCCGTTCTCGTGGATCGACTTGGTCATGGTCGTTGATCCCTTCATGCGCGGTGGCGTGCGGTGGTGAAGTGCCAGTGGCGGCTGCCCGCCAGCCACGACCACAGGCCCGTCAGATAGCGGCTCAGAGCCGGGTCGGCCAGCGCGGACGCGGCGTGTCCGGTGGCCTCCTCCAGGGCCTGGATCAGCTCGTTGTGGATCTCGCAGGCCCTGACGAACGCCTCGTCCAGGGCGATGCGCTCCTCGGCGGCGATCACCGCGGGCAGGTTGAACGGCAGGCCGTGCTCGCGGATCTCCCGCTCGCAGGAGGCCAGGTCGTTGTAGAGGGTGGCGATCAGCGTCGCCCGCGCGGTGCAGTCCTGCACCAGCGGGTGGGCGTAGAGCTGCGGCGCCAGCTCGTAGCCGTCGAGGGCGTCGGTGAGGTTGAGGCACGGGCGGAACGAGTTCATCTGCCGGTTGGCCAGGTACTGCCACACCGGCGGCAGCCGGTTGAGCAACCGCCACCCGTTCTCGGCGTTGTAGCCCAGGTAGAGCTGGGCGATGTCGTGGCGGACGCGCTGGGCCTGCGCCGGGCTGCTGATCCGCTCGAGGTCGCCGAACGCCTCGTGCTGGGCCCGCAGCACCGGATGGTCGTCGCGGCACTTGTTCCACAACGCCTGCAGATCCGGGGTCAGGCGCGGCGCGTCGATCGCCGACTGCGCCAGCGACAGGTTCGGCCCGATCGTCTGGTCGTTGGCGTCGCGGCGGCTGTTGGTCTCGCAGAAGTAGTCGTCCACCGCCGTCTCGGCCACGATCATCTTGCCCGCGGCCGTCATCCGCTCCACGTCCTGGCTACCGGGATGGCACAACGTGATGCCGCGACCCGGGTCGTGCTTGTAGACCCCGGCGACGTTGTCCTCACCGCCCAGGCCGAGCCCCTGCATCCACACCACCACGCGGCGGTTGATCTCGGCGGCGACCTCGGGGCGCTCGGGCGGTGGCGGCGGGCAGTACAGCACCGTCGTCCTCTCACCCACCCCCGGCGGAGTGCACGCGCTGGTCCCGCGCACCCCACCGGTGTGCTGCTGCTGCGAGGGAACCGGTGTCTCGTGGCCGATCAGCTCGATCATGACGCCTCCCGCCCGATCTCCACGTGCTCCAGCAACCCGACCGCATCCGGCACCAACGGAGCGACGCTGTAGTAGGCGGTCACCAGGTAGCGCAGGATCGCCTGCTCGATGATGCCCATGAACCGCACGTTCAGACCGGGCTGCACCTCATCGGGCAGCGCGGCCGGCCGCAGACCCACCACGCCCTGCTTGTCCTCACCGCGGCGCATCGCGATGATCGAGGTCGTGTTGTGGTCGCTGATGCCGATCTTGCCCAGCGGATACACCGGCACACCCCGCCACGTCAGCGCCCGGGAACCGTCGTCGGTCCGCCCCGCGTCCACGACCAGCCCGCGCCGGTTGCACTCGCGCAGGAAAGCCGTGATCGCCTTCGGATGCGCGAAGAACGCATCGGTCGAGCGGCGCATCGACAGCAGGTCGTCCATGTCGTCAGGCGTCGGCGGCCCACTGCGAGTGCAGATCCGCTGGTCGTAGGAGGTGTTGTGCAGCAACCCGAACTCGCGGTTGTGCACCAGCTCGTGCTCCTGGGTCTCGCGGATCTCCTCCACCGTCAGCCGCAGCTGCTCCTCGACCTGGTCCATCGGGTCGTTGTAGAGATCGGCGACGCGGGTGTGCACCCGCAGGATCGTCTGGGTCAGCGACAGCTCGTACTCGCGCGGCTCGAGCTCGTAGTCGACGAACGTCCCCGGCACCACCGCCTCGCCCTCATGACCCGCCGACAGCGCGATCTCGGCCTCGCCCCGCCGGTTCTGCGGCAGCGCACGGCGCCGCGCGAAGTCCTCCAGATGCGCGCGCAGACCCGGCGCCTCGTCCAGAAGCCCCCGCAGCGCGTCCCAGTCCAGCACCATCACCGTGCCCGCCGTGGAGCAGCGCAGGGTCGCCGACCAACTCGGGTCCTCGACTCCCACGGCCTCGTCTCCGACCTGGTCGCCGTCGGTGATCACCCCCAGGTGGTCGACGGTGCCGTACTTCCCGGTCACCAGGCGTTCGATCCGGCCGTGCGCGACGACGAAGACCTCCCGGACCGGATCGCCCTCCCTGGCCAGGACCTGCCCGGGCGTGACCTGGCGGGCCGTGAACAACCCCGCCAGCCGCTCCAGCACTTCGGTGTCGCTGTAGCCCCGCAGGGCCGACAACTCCGTGAGCGTGCCCGGGATGATGACGACATCGGCGCCGTGCTGGAGGAACGACACCCGCCCCCGGCCCACCTTGATCTGCAGGCGCCGGTTCACCCGGTACGTGCCACTGGTGACATCGACCCACGGCAACCGCCTGAGCAGGTTGCGGGAACTGATGGACTGCATCTGCGGCGGCGTCTTCGTCGTGGTCGCCAGCAGACGAGCCGCTTGGGTTCGCAGGGACGACAACGGTTCGGCAGCGGGTGACGATGGCACGTCACGAACCTCCCGGTCGGTGGACTTGCTGGTGTGCGGTGGGCTTGTCAGGGGTCCAGCAGCCGCTCGGCGGTCCGGGAACGCGATCGCGACACCGGCCTCCCGCGTCTGCTCACGCCATGTGCGACCACGCCGGCGGGGAAGGACCGGCCGAGGATCGGCGGCGCGGGCACCCGCTGCCCGCTGCCGACGCGGGTGCCCCGCCGCCGACACCGCGGCCACGGCCCTCGGGCCGGCGGCCACGACCGTGCCCCCGGTCGGCGCCTGCGTTCTCCGGCGCCTTCCGGCACATCCCGCGGACGTCGCATTTCCCGGCGTGGTTTCGGCAGTTCCGACGCGGGTGCCGTGTAGCGGATACCGGATCAGCGGAGGCGACCTGCCGCTGCATGAGCATGGCGTGTTTCCTCGTCCGTTCGCAGGATGTCGATCAGTCCGGTGCAGGAGTCTATGAGCCGACTTTTGCCGCCAATACAGATAAAAGAGTGGCCGCCACAGGCGAGTGAACCGTCACCCGGACCGCAGCACCCGGACCGCGCCCGTGTTCCAACGCGCGACCGACGACGATTTCCCGATCGATTTCGGCGATTCTGAGAATTGTCACCGATCCGGAGATTCAGGATCAGCGAACGTGATCTTGCGCCACAGAAATGATCCGCGTCCGGCCGTCCGCGTGCGGGACATGACCCCCTCGCCGTACGGGCGCAGGCCGCACGATGCCCGATGTGGGCACAGCGGTGGCTGTCACGAGTGGTTGAACCGTCACCCGAACAGTCGCGTCCAGAAGGGTGGCACTCGCCGCGCTCACAGCGCCGAGCGCGCCATGGCCAGGTGAGGCGGCTACCGGACGGCGTAGGTGAGCTGCACCATGCCGTTGCTGAACCGGCGCTCGCGCGTCAGGGAGAGAGCGGTTCGAAACCCGTCCGGCAGAACCGGTGTCCCCGCCCCGACGACGACGGGACAGATCAGCAGCTCGATCACATCGACGAGCCCGAGCCGAAGCGCACTGCGGGCCAAGGTCGGGCCCTCCACCGTCAAGTCCCCGGACGCCTCGGCCCGGGCTCTTTCGACCGCCTCGGCCGTCAGTTCTCGCTCCAGCCGCGTGCGCTTCGTCCACACCTCGGGCAGGCCGGCCGAGAATACGATCTTGTGAGCGGCCTGCCACGTGGCCGCGAACGCCGCCGACTCGGGCGACTGAGCAGCGACCGCCGGATCGGTCTCCCACCCCGCCATCGCCTCATACATCCGCCGCCCGTAGAGGTACGTGCTCACCTCGCCGGCGTCGGCGTTGAGTGCGGCGATGACCTCCTCGTCGGGGACCGCCCAGGAGTAGTCGCCCTGCGCGTCGGTGTTGTAGCCGTCGAGAGACGACGCGACCGAGTAGATGACGCGACGCATGGAACCGCCCTTCCTGCCGGGTTCGGATGAGACCACTGCACACCACCTGACCGACTGGGACTTCCTACAGCGAGCGAAGCGCCGAGCGGGCGGCGTTGAAACCGCACATGCCGTGCACCCCGGCACCGGGCGGGGTCGCCGCCGAACACAGGTACACCCCCGGCACACCGGTGCGGTAGGGATCCCACGCCACCCGCGGCCGCAACACCGCCTGCACCGGGGTGTTGGCGCCCATGATGATGTCGCCGCCCGCGTAGTTGGGGTTGTAGCGGGCCATCTCCGCCGTCGAACGCGAACGCACCGCCACCACCCGCTCCCGCAGTCCCGGCGCGAACCGCTCCAGCTGCTCCAGCACCACCGGAGTGGCGTCACCGGGATAGCCGTGGGGCACGTGGGCGTAGGTCCACACCGGATGCAGGTCACCGCGGGAGCGGCCGGGATCGGCCAGGTACTGCTGGGCCACCAGCACGACCGGCCGCGCCGGCATGCGTCCCCGCACGACCTCCCGCTCGGCGTGGGCGACCTCCTCCAGCGTCCCTCCCACGTGGACGAACCCGGCGCGCCGGCAGTGCTCGTTGCGCCACGGCACCCCGCCCTCCACGACCAGGTCCACCTTGAACGCCCCCGGAGCACGCCGGAACCGCTCGTAGGCGCGCCGCACCCGCACCGGCAACCGGTCCCCGGCCAGCTCCACGGCCGCCTGCGGTGACACGTCCAGCAGCACCGCCTCCGCCGCGGGCAGCTCCGCCAGCGACCGCACCCGCACCCCCGTCTCGATCCGGCCGCCGTGCGCACGCAGCATCCGCGCCAGCGCACCCGTCACCGCCCCCGACCCGCCCTCGGCCACCGGCCACCCGTAGCGGTGCCCGGCCGCGGTCATCATCACCCCGATCGCCGCCGACACCGGCGAGTGCAGCGGGCGGAACGCGTGCGCCGCGGTCCCGGCGAACAGGGCCCGCGCCTGCGCGGTGCGCCAGCGGCGCGCGAGCACCGTCGCCGGTTGCACCGCACGCAGCCCGAACCGCGCCAACGCCACCGGATGCGCGGGAAGGTGGGTCACCGGGCGCATGATCTCGGCGGCCACCGCGTCGAAATCCGCCGCCAGCGGCTCGAACAGCGCCCGCCAGCTGCCGCCGTCGGCACCCAGCAGCGCGGCGGTGTCGGCGACCGAACGCAGCATCACCCCCGCGCTGCCGTCATCGAGCGGATGCGCCAGGTCGACCTCCGGCCACCGCCACCGCAGCCCGTACCGCTCCAGCGGCAGCATCCGCAGGAACGGCGAGCCCACCCCCGTCGGGTGCGCGGCCGAGCAGTGGTCGTGCACCACCCCGGGCACGTCGAGCTCACCGGAGCGGGCACCGCCCCCGATCTCCCCGGCCGCTTCCAGCACCGTCACCGACACACCCCGCAGCGCCAGTGCCACCGCGGCGGCCAGCCCGTTGGGACCGGAGCCGACCACGACCGCCTCGCTCATCCGCCGATCACCCCGCCCGTCGTCATGCCCATCCCCGCAGTACTACCCGCCCGGCACGCCCGCACCGCGGTCCGCCGCGGGTGAAAACCGCGTGCCCGCACCGGCTCGCGGTGCTGCAATGAACCACCATGAACCCACCGCAGGACAGCACCGCCGAGGCCGGACCGGCGGCCAGGATGGAGCACAACCTCGCCGAGCACGCCTGCCACCTGCACCGCCACCTACCGGGCGCCACCGTCACCGACACCGGTGACCTGATCGTCGCCGACAGCGGCCTGCACGACGACACCTTCAACATCGTCGCCGCCGCCCGGCTCACCCCCGCCACCGCCGCGACCAGGGTCGCCGAGACCGTGCGGAAGCTGACCGCCACCGCACGCCCGTTCTCCTGGTGGGTGGGCCCCGCCTCGACACCACCGCAACTGCCCGCACACCTGCGCGACGCGGGACTGTCTCCATCGGAGACCGAGACCGGTATGTGGGCCCACCTCGACCACACGCCACCGCTCACGCACATCGAGGGCCTGCGCATCCGCCAGGTCGGCACCCGCGCGGAACTCGCCGACTACGCCGCCGTCCTGGCGGCCAACTGGGACCCGCCCGCGGCCACCGTCACCCGCTTCTACGCCGACGCCGCCGACGCGGCACTCGCGCCCGGCTGCCCCGCCCGCTACCTGGTCGGCTACGTGGCCGGAATCCCTGTCTGCGCAGCCGAGGTGTTCCTGCACGCCGGAGTCGCCGGCCTCTACAACATCGCCACCCTCGCCGCCCAGCGCCGCCGCGGCTACGGCGCAGCCATCACCCTGGCCGCCCTGCACACCGCCCGCGACGCCGGCCACCGCACGGCGGTCCTGCAGGCTTCCGCCGACGGCGAGCGCGTCTACCGGCGTCTGGGCTTCCGCGCCGGCGGCCGGTTCACCGAATACGCCATCAACCGTTTACGAAACGTGTGAAAATGTCTCGTGAGTCGGCGCCTTGCGGTGCCGGCGTTGGCCCGCACCATGGGGTGCGGGTCTTCCCGTGGCGGTACCCGCTGCCCGCATGGTGCGGGTCTGACATGGGTTTCCATCGGGCTCGTTTTCCGTCGCCCACCAACTGTGGGAGGACGCCTCAACGAGGTTCGCGAGGTTTCGGGCTGCGTTGAGGTCACGATCCATGCTCGTTCCGCAGGAGGAGCAGGCGAAAACACGGTCGGACAGGCGTAGCTTGGCTTTCACCACACCACAGCCCGAACACGTTTTTGAGCTGGGATACCACCGGTCCGCGATATGCACGCGCACCCCGGCCCAGGCGGCTTTGTACTCGATCTGGCGCCGCAGCTCGGCCATGCCGACACCCGCGACATGCCGGGCCAGCCTGCGGTTTGTGACCATGCCGGAGACGTTGAGGTCTTCCAACACGATCGCACCGTAGGTGCGCACCAGCCGGGTGGTGAGCTTGTGCAGTCCGTCGCGGCGGGCGTTGGCCACGTCGGCGTGCAGCTTCCTGATCCGGGCTTGGGTTTTGCTCCATCGATTCGATGCCTTCTGCCCGTGACGCCGGTCCGGGCCTTGACGTCGAGACGCCTGCCGTTGCAAGCGGCGCAGCTCCCGCTGGGCGACTTCGAGGTGTCTCGGGTTGGCGATCACCTCGCCGGTGGACAGCACCGCGAGGGACTTGATCCCGAGATCCACGCCCAGCGTCGTGCCCGGCCGGGTGGGGGTGGAGTCGTTGCGGGTGATCTCCACCGAGAAGGACACGAACCAGCGTCGCGCCCGATACGACACGGTCGCCGAACGGATCCGGGCGGTGCCTTTCTCGACGCGCCGCGCGAGTGTGCGGGTGGATTCGTGCGTGCGGACCACCCCGATGCGAGGCAGCCGCACATGGCGCCGGTCCTGGTCGACGAGACCGAAGCTGCCGGTGGTGAACCGGCACGACAACCCGGCTCGCTTGCCTTTGAACCGAGGAAACCCCAGCCGACGACCCTGACGCCTGCCGACACGGGAATCACGCCAGTTCTTCAACGCACTCGCGAGGTTGGCCAGCCCGGACGAGTACGCCTCCTTGGAGTTCTCGGCCCACCATGGCGCCACTTCATGTTTGGCCTGGTTCCAGTCCTTCCGCAACCCATACGCCGACCAGCCCACCAGCGGCGTCAACTCGTCACCGCCCATGCCGTAGGACGCTTCGGCCTCCCGCTGGGACAAGTTCGCCTTGATCTTGCCGAGTCCCCAATTGAATGCGAACCGCTGCGAACCACAATGCGACCGCAACGCAGACTCCTGCCCAGGATTGGGGTCGAGCGCGAACCGGTACGCCTGCAACACCGTGCTCATCACCGGCAACAGTATCGCCGGGCACCGACAATCCCAGGCGCCCCCACCAACCCAGCACATTCCTCCACACTTCGACAAATTCCACCGAACAGTCCGGAACCCCTGAGCTCCGCTCACGGGCGCCAGCGCTTGGCGTATCCGGGCCGGTCGGCATAGGGCAGACCCAGCAGCGCGCGCGTCGCGCAGCCGCGTTCGTCCTCCGGCGGGAACGCGTCGCCGACCTGGTCGCACGGCCCCGCCCCGGACCCGCACCACTGGTGCGCCCGCAGCAGCCGCGTCTTGAGCTCGCACTCCCGGAAGCCCCGGATGACGCTGACGTAGCAGCCGCGCTCGCTGCCGGCCTCGGCGTCCTCGCGGACCCAGCGCAGCAACTCGAGGTCGATGTCGATCTGCCGCCGCAGGAAGTCGGCGAATCGGTCCATGGGTCCCCATGCCCCTCACAACCATCGCAGTGCCGGATGTCTCCGCCAGTGGGACCCGGCCGCACCGCGGGCATGACGCCGTTTGATCGCATTGCAGCCGCGGCCATGGGGAGACCGCCGGCGCTCAGCCGTGGGCGTGCCCCGGTTCGTGGGTCCAGCCCAGCACGCGACGCGCCTTGGAGCAGTCGTAGAACCCGTCGCGCCCGGCCATCTCGGCGCGGATCGGCACCTGCGGGTAGTGCTCGGCGGCCAGCTCCCGCGACTCGACGTCCACCGCGGTGTCGGGGGCCACGATGTTGAACACCTCGTGGCCCCGCCAGTCGGCCCGCAACGCCAGCAGGAACGCCTGCGCGATGGCGTCCAGCCGCACATAGCCCCACAGGTGGTTGACCGCGATCGGATCGCCCGGATCGGACACGCGGGCGGCGTCGCGGTCGGGCACCGCGCCGTGGATGCGCAGGCTCGACACCGTCAGCTGCGCGTAGCGGCGGGCGAAGGAGTCGGCCTGGGCCTCGGCGATCCACTTCGACAGGCTGTAGGGGTCCTCGTTGTAGGTCGGATGCGCCTCGTCGACCGGGAAGTAGTCGTAGCGGGCGCGCCGCGAGAACGCCCCGCCCACCGCGTTGATGCTCGAGGCCTGGCACACCTTCCAGATCCCGGCCTGCACCGCCGCCGACAGCGCGTTGAAACCCGCCGTGACGTTGGTGTTGTGCACGACGTGCCCCGCGTCGTGCCACGGCGAGGGAACCGCGGCCAGGTGCGCAAGACCCCGGCAACCCTCCAGCGCGTCCCGCACCGCGTCGAAGTCGGTGACATCGGCGGCCACCGCCTCCACCCCCGCCCGGGCCTGCGGCAGCGAGCGGTCGATGGCCACCACCTCGTGCCCGTCGTGCACCAGCGCATCCACCACGACCCGGCCGATCCGGCCGTTCGCGCCGGTCACCGCAACCCTCACGTCCGCCTCCGTCGATGATCGCCCGTGCTCACAGTAGCGCCGGGCCCCGACCAGCTCCTCGCCGCCGACGCGTGATCAAGCAACCATCCGTTGGCGCTTTTTCGCCAACTATTTACTTCCGCGGGCCTGGTACCTGCACGCTCTTGTTCCTAGGTTCGCCCCGACCCCGAACGTGATCAACCTGGCCGCATTGGAGAACTCCATGTCGATTCGCCGCTCGCCGCTGGCACGCCGCTCGTTCCTCGTCGGCGGACTCACCGTCACCGCCGTCGGTACCCTCGGCCTCCCCGCACACGGCGCGCCGTTCAGGCCGGCCGCACCGTCGATCGCCGGCTGCGACGAGTGGGGCGCGCGCGAGCCCACCAGCGCGATCGACGTCCTGGACAGCAAGCCCACCAAGATCATCGTCCACCACACCGCCTCGGCCAACGTCGACGACACCTCCCAGGCCCAGGCGTTCGCCCTGTCCCGGGCCATCCAGGACCACCACATGGACGGCAACGGCTGGAAGGACACCGGCCAGAACTTCACCAACAGCCGCGGCGGCTGGCTCACCGAAGGCAGGCACAAGAGCCTGTCGGTGCTCACCGCCGGAGAGCAGCACGTGCTCGGCGCCCACGCCGGCGACCAGAACTCGGTGTCGCTGGGCATCGAGAACGAGGGCACCTACACCAGCACCGACGTCCCGGCCAAGCTGTGGACCTCGCTGGTGGAGCTGTGCACCTACATGATCGCCCAGTACGGCATCAGCGCCAGCGCGATCTACGGCCACCGCGACTTCATGTCCACCGAATGCCCGGGCGAAGTGCTCTACGGGCGCTTACCCGAACTGCGCGAAGCCGTCGGCGCCGCCGTCGGGCAACACGTCGTGCACCCGGTGACCTGGTTGCTGCTCAAGCCCGGCGCCACCGGCCCCGCCGTCACCGCCACCCAGTACCTTCTGCGCGCCCAGGGTGCCACCGACGTACCCGTCGACGGCGTCTACGGCCCCCAGACCCAGACGGCCACCGCGCAGTTCCTGCGCGACCACCACTTCGAGACCGCCACCTGCTACGCCACCCGCATCGAGGAACCCAGCCTGTTCGGCGGCACCGCCTGGACCGCGCTGGCACCGGTGCTCTCCGGCGACGGGCAGGGCGACGCCGTCCGCGCCCTGCAAACCCTGCTCACCTCGCGCGGGCACTACGTGCCCGCCGACGCCCACTACGCGGGCCGCACCGCCACCGCGGTCAGCGACTTCCAGGCCGCCAACGGCCTGCAGCCCACCGGCGTCGCCGACCACGAGGTGTGGAAGCGCCTCCTGCGCTGAGGTAGCGCTACCGGGCGGTCGTACCAGCTTCCATGCTGTGCGACCGCCCGTTTTTGCAGTGCTGGCAACGGTTCCCGCCTTGGGCTGGATGCTCGGCGGCAGCGGGCGCGGCGGCGCGACAGCGGCGGCCGGGGCGTGGTGATGATGATCAACCGACTCACCACGGGGACATCGACATGACAGACCCAGATCCCACCGTCCGCGGCCAGCAACTCGGCGAGGAACTGCGCACCCTGCGCGAGACCAACGCCCTCAGCCTCGCCGACGCCGCCGAACGCATCGACGCCTCGGCCGGCAAGCTCAGCCGCTTCGCGAAACCGGCCGCCGCACCCTGCCCGCCGAGGACATCGCCTCACTGCTCGCCGTCTACGGCGTGAAAGGCCCCCGACGGCGCGAACTCCTCGTGCTCGCGCGAGAAGCCGAACGCCGCGGCTGGTGGCAGCGCAACCACCCCGATTTCGCCCAAAGACAACGCACCCTCATCGCCCTGGAAGCCAGAGCGCAACGGATCATCAACTTCGAGACGACCGTGGTGCCGGGCCTGCTGCAGACGGGCGAGTACACACGAGCGCTCATGACCGAGTCGCAGGCCGTGCCGCCCGAGGCGGTCGAGCAGCACATGATCACACGCCTGAACCGCCACAAGGTGCTGCTGCGCGAGCGCCCGCCGAAGCTGCACGTCCTCATCCACGAATCGGCGCTGCACCAAATGGTCGGCGGACGTGACGTCCTGCGACGCCAGCTGGAGCATCTGCTGGAATGCTCGGCGAAGCACAACATCAGCATCCGGGTGGTGGCCAACACCGGAGGCCACGTCGGCGCCAGCGGCGCGTTCACCCTGCTCCAGCAACACGAAGGCCCCGGCGTGGTGTTCCTGGAGAACCTGACCTCGAGCCTGTTCGTCGAGGAACGACACGAGGTCGACGTCTACCGCGATGCGCTCAGGAACCTGGCAGCCCGAGCCCTGGGTGAGGGACAATCAGCCGAGCTGATCGCCGAGCTGGCACGACGTCTGGACACGGAAGCGAGCCGGGAATGAGACAGACCGAGCAGTCCGCCCTCACCTGGCGCAAGAGCAGCCGCAGCGGCCCCTCCGAGAACTGCGTCGAAGTCGGGTTCGCTCCGGGAACGGTTGCCGTCCGGGACTCCAAGGACCCGAACGGCCCCGTCCTCCGCCTCACCCCCGCCGTGTTCGGCGCGTTCCTGCGCTCCCTGGGCTGACCTCGCCCGCTGTCAGGGCAGCAGCAGGGTTTTGCCGATGACGCTGCGGGATTCGATGGCCGCGTGGGCCTCGGCGGCCTGCTCCAGCGGGTAGGTCTGGCCGATGGTCGGGGTCAGGCGTCCCGCCGCCGCTTCGGCCAGGGCCCGCTGGACGCGGTCGCGCATCCCGGTGCGCAGGCAGAACAGTTGCTCCAGCCCGAGCACGGTGACGCCGCGCCGCCGCGCTTCGCCGTCGGCGAGGGCGGTGACCGCGCCGCTGGCCGCGCCGTGGATGGAGAACCGGCCGCCTGGTGCGAGGCATTCGAAGGCCGCGCGGCCGATCGCACCGCCCACGCCGTCGAAGACCAGCGTCGGAGGCGTGTCGCGCAGCCGGTCGGTCCAGTCCGGCTCGGAGTAGTCCACCACGACCTCCGCCCCGAGCCCGCGCACCACGTCGAGCTTGCGCTCGCCGCGTGCCGCACCGATGACGCGCGCTCCCGCCGCGCGGGCCAACTGCACCAGCAGGCTGCCCAGGCCACCCGCCGCGGCCTCCACCAGCACCCATTCGCCCGCCCGGATCCCGGCGTTGTCGAACAGCCCGAGCGCGGTGCTGCCGTCGTGCAGCAGCGCCGCCGCCTCGGGCAGGCCCAGCCCGTCGGGCACCGACAGCAGGTCCTCCACCGCGGCCGGCGCCTGCTCGGCGTAGCCGCCGTTGTCGTCGACGGTCTCGGTGACCACCCGCTTGCCCCGCCACGCCGGGGCCACACCCCCACCGGTGGCCATCACCCGCCCGGCGATGGCGTTGCCCGGTACGTAGGGCGCCTCCGGCAGCGGCGGCCCCGGAGACTCGCCCCGGCGGATCTGGGTCTCCACGAAGGTGATCGAGACGGCCTCCACCGCCACCACCACCTGTCCGGGCCCGGCCACCGGTGCCTCGGCCCGCCCCGCCACCAGCACGTCCGGACCCCCGAATCCGCTCGCCCACACCACGCGCATGTCCATCGCCTCCACGACCGCCTCCCGCGTCCAGCCGACGGTAGGACCTCCAGCGCACTGGAGATCAAGCCCGGATCTGCGCAGGCGGTGGCCGACCCGGGCGGCTACCGTGCGGGCATGAGTGCGGTTCGGATCGATCTGGACATGCTCACCGACTTCTTCGCCGACTACGGCCAGGCGCTCAGCGGCGGCGACCCGACGGCCATCGCGAGCTGCTACCGGGTCCCGGCGCTGGTGCTCTCCGACGCCGGCAGCGTGGCCATCTCGGCGGCCGAGGAGATCGAGGCCTACTTCGACGGTTCCGCCGAACAGCACCGCGCCCGCGGCCTGGTCACCGCCCGGCCGTCGGTGCGCGGGCACTGGCCGCTGACCGGGCAGCTGGTGACCGTCGACGTCGTGTGGTCCTACCTCGATGCCGACGGCGCCGTGAAGCAGCGCGAGGCCTACCGCTACCTCCTGCGCGTCACCGAGGACGAGGGGCCGCTGATCCAGGTCGTCGTCGTCACCGATCCCGCCTGGTGAACCTCAGCGTCACGATCTCGAACGGCCGCAGCCGCAGTTCCAGCGCGTCGGTGGCGCCCGATGGCTCCTCCACCGGACGTTCCAGCAGGTCGGTGCGGGTCACCGAGTCCGCGGCGAACGTCGTCGACAGCCGCGCCCTGGCCCGCCCGCCCCGCGACTCGTAGAGGCGGACCACCACGTCACCGCTGCGGTCGTCGGCCAGCTTGACCGACTCCACGACCACCGCGTCGTCGTCGACCTCCACCAGCGGCTCCACGGTGCGGGTGCCGGGCAAGGTCCGCTCGGGCAGGTTGCGGCGGTAGCCCTCGCGCACCGCGTCGGCGATGTCGGCGCCGACGACGAGGCTGTAGTGCAGGCGGTGCACGCCGTGGTCGGTGTCGGGGTCGGGGAACCGCGGCGCGCGCAGCAGCGACAGCCGGACCGTGGTGGTCGTGCCGCCGTCGGGCCGGGTGTCGCGGGTGACGTCGTGGCCGTAGGTGGAGTCGTTGGTCACCGCGTGGCCGTAGCCGGGCTCGCCGACGTGGATCCAGCGGTGGGCGCAGATCTCGAACTTCGCCGCGTCCCAGGAGGTGTTGGTGTGGGTGGGGCGGTGCACGTGGCCGAACTGGATCTCCGATGCCGACCGGTCGGCGTGCACGTCCAGCGGGAAGGCGACCTTGAGCAGCTTCTCCGACTCGTGCCAGTCGACCTCGGTGTCGACGTCGACCCGCCGCACCCCCGCGGCCAGGCTGATCCGCTGGGTGATCGTGGAGCAGCCGACGCTGCGGCGGATGACCACGCCGGTGTCGTCGAGGTCGATGGTGTCGAACTCGGTGAGGTCGCGGACCTGGTGGCGGTAGAACTCGTCGATGTCCCAGGCGTCCCACTCGTTGGGGTGGTCGGCGTGCAGTTGCAGCAGGTTGCCCGCCGCCCCCGGCGCCAGCGCCTCGCGCTCGGCGGTGCTGTCGTGCACCGAGGTCAGCAGGCCCCGGTGGTCGATGCTGGCGTGCACCAGGCCGTTGTCGAGCAGGATCGTGCCGTCGGGCTGGCGCGCCACCGTGGGCGCGGCGCCTTCCTGCGCGGGTCCGGCGGCCATGGCAGGCACGCCGTTGCGGGCGTGCGGTGCGGCGTTGAAGGTGATCTGCTGCGCCCCGGCGGGGCCGGCCAGCACGCGTTGCGCGGCGCCGATGATCTCCTCCAGCTCCACCGCCACCCGCCGGTAGGCCGCCTCGGCCTCGCGGTGCACCCAGGCGATCGACGAGCCCGGCAGGATGTCGTGGAACTGGTGCAGCAGCACCGTCTTCCACAGCCGGTCCAGGTCCTCGTGGGGGTAGTCGTGCCCGGCGGCCACCGCGGCCGTGGCGCACCACAGCTCGGCCTCCCGCAGCAGGTGCTCGCTGCGCCGGTTGCCCTGCTTGGTGCGGGCCTGGGAGGTGTAGGTGCCGCGGTGGAACTCCAGGTACAGCTCGCCCGACCACACCGCGGGGGCCCGGTGGTCGGCGTGGGCGGCCTCGAAGAACGCCTGCGGGGACTCCAGGCGGACCTTCGGCGAGCCCTCCAGGTCGGCGGTGCGGTAGGCGCGCGCCAGCATCTCGCGGGTGGGCCCGCCGCCGCCGTCGCCGTGACCGAAGGGCACCAGGGAGCGGGTGGCGAAGCCGTGCTCGGCGAAGTTGCGCGCCGCGTGGGCCAGCTCGCCGCCGGAGAGCTCGGAGTTGTAGGTGTCGACGGGCGGGAAGTGGGTGAACACCCGGGTGCCGTCGATGCCCTCCCACCAGAAGGTGTGGTGCGGAAACTTGTTGGTCTGGCTCCAGGAGATCTTTTGGGTCAGGAACCACCGCGATCCTGACGCCACCACCAGCTGGGGCAGGGCGGCGCTGTAGCCGAAGGAGTCGGGCAGCCACACCTCCTGGGTGTCGATGCCGAACTCCTCCAGGTAGAAGCGCTTGCCGTGCACGAACTGCCGGGCCATCGCCTCCGAGCCGGGCATGTTGGTGTCGGACTCCACCCACATCCCGCCGACCGGCACGAACTGGCCGCCGCGCACGTGCTCGCGGACCCGTTCGAACAGCGCGGGGTGGTGGCGCTTGACCCAGTCCAGCTGCTGGGCCTGCGACATCGCGAAGCGGAACTCGGGGTGCTCGGGCATCAGGGCGGTGACGTTGGCGACGGTGCGCGCGACCTTGCGCACCGTCTCGCGCAGCGGCCACAGCCAAGCCGAGTCGATGTGGGCGTGGCCGACCGCCGAGAGCACGTGGGCGCTGGCGTGCGCCGGCCGGGCGAGCACCTCGGCGAGCTGGGAGCGGGCCGCCGCGGCGCTGCCGGGCACGTCGTGCAGGTCCAGGGCGTCGAGCATGCGTTCCAGGGCGCGCAGGATCTCGTGGCGGCGGGGGCTGTCGGTGGGCAGCTCGCGCATGAGCTGGTCGAGGACCTCGGTGTCCTGCACCAGGTTCCACACCGTCTGGTCCAGCACCGCCAGATCGGCGCGCTCCAACCGGTACAGCGGGTCGGGTCCGGCGGTGGCCGGGTCGCCCAGCGGGGTGGGCCGGAAGCCCTCGGGGCACAGGATCAGCGGGTTGGCGGCGGCCTCGACGAACCAGGTGCGCCGCTGCCCGGCGGCGTCGGGGCCCACGGGGATGAAGGTGTTGCGCGGGTTGAGCCCTTTCACCGGCCGGCCGTCGGGCAGGTAGACGAGTCCCTCGGACTGGAACCCGGCGCGGTCGTCGTCGAAACCGAGGTCGACCACGGCCTCCACGGCCAGACCCGCCCACTGCTCGGGGACGGTGGCGCTGATGCGGAACCAGCTGGTGCCCCAGGCCGGACCCCACCGGTCGCCGATCGCGGCGGGGTCGTAGTCGGCGGCCAGCGCTTCCTCCACCGGCACCGGTTCGCCCGGCACGTGCCACACCGCGACCTCGCACGGGGTGCTCGCGGTGTGCAGGGCCGGCCGCAGGCGTTCGGCGAGCACGCGTTCCAGTCGCTTTTCGACAATGCTGCGGTCGTCGTGCATGGGCACTCCCGTGGTCGCGCTGAGAGCTCGCACGCTGCCAGGCGGGGCCGTGGCGATCAACTCCCGCCGCCGGTGCGGTTGCCGGGACATGCACCCCACCGCATGCTGGGTTCTCCGGCGAAACCCGCAGGGAGGTCGACGATGGGCACATGCGAAGTCTGCGGCAACGACTACTGGATGACCTTCGAGATTCACACCGTTGGCGGCGGTGTGCACACCTTCGACAGCTTCGAGTGCGCCGCACAGCGCCTGGCGCCGCAGTGCGAGCACTGCGGGTGCCGCATCCTCGGGCACGGGGTGGAGGCCAGCGGCCGCTTCTTCTGCTGCGCCCACTGCGCGCGGCAGTCGGACATGTCGATGGCCGGGGAGCTGCGCGACACCGTCGGCGCGCACCCGAGCTGACGGCGGTGGCGTCCCCGGTGTGATCGCACCGCAGTTCCGGGGATGTCTCGATCCAAATACGATCCAGGTCACACATTGGTCTTTCCGGCCCCTACCGCAGGGCTGTTCGGCGGGGTGCGCATTCATCCGGCGCGCCCCGCCTTCTGCTGCGTTCAGCGCACTGTTTCAGCGAGGCAACCTCTTCCGATCTTCCGTTATATTTTCGTTACCTTTGGCCTGAAATACAGCGCCTACCAGTGGCGATGATGCGGGTGAGACCCTTCAACACCGGCGGGGCCAGCGGTCACGGGACCAAGACCCCTTAAGGCGGACGGTGGATCTCGAATTGGACCAATATGACGCAAGTGGAGGGCGCCGCAATGGCAGGTCTGGTTCGTTGGCTGGGAAGCATGGCACGTGAGATGGAGCGGGCCCGCATGGTGATGCGGAACCCGGGATCGGCTGCCACCCAGAGCCGCGCGCAGGGCTGAAACACAGGCTCTGCTCTCTCAGCGCCTCCCGGTGGGGAGATGCCCGCGTGCGAGGGCAAGCTGAGCGTGGTCAACCGTCGGGTCGCGGCACGGGGATTCCGCGCCGCCAACGCCGTGGTCCCACAACGGGGTTCGCCTCGCAGAAGTTCCCTTCCCCGAGCGGAAGGGCGTCACGTGCACAGTGCCGTGACCACGTTTCGTGGTCACGGCACTGTCGTGTTTCGGGCCGCCACGTGTGGGTGACAGGCGGCCCGCGCCGGTTGGTTACCCGCCGAGTGCGTCGCGGTGGCGGCCCGCGTTCTGGACGTACTGCTGGGCCGAGACGCGCAGCCCCGCGCGTTCGTCGTCGGTGAGCTCGCGGCGCACCTTGCCCGGGGTGCCGGCCACCAGGCTTCCCGGCGGGACCTCGGCGCCTTCCAGCAGCACGGTCCCGGCGGCCACCAGCGACCCCTCGCCGACCTTCGAGCCGTTGAGCAGCACCGCGCCCATCCCGATCAGCGCGTGGTCGCCGACGGTGCAGCCGTGCAGCACCGCCCGGTGACCCACGGTGACGCCGCTGCCCACGGTGGTGGGAAAGCCCGGGTCGGCGTGCACGACGCAGCCGTCCTGGACGTTGGTGTCGGCGCCGATGGTGATCCACTCGGTGTCACCGCGCAGCACGGTGGCGTACCAGACGCTGGCGCCGGCGACGAGCCGGACGCGCCCGATGAGGCTGGCGCCCGGCGCGGCCCAGGCGCCGGGGTCGATCTCGGGCTCGTGCCCGTCGATGGCCAGGGTGAAGATCTGCTGGGTCATCGTGTCTCCTGGTTCTCGCGTTGCCGCCGCAGCCACTGCAGCGCCACCTCGGTGTGGCCTTCCACTTCGGACTCGATGCCCTCCAGGAAGCTGCGGTCGCCGTGGCTGCCCAGTTCCCGCAGCACCGTATCCGGGTCCCCGGTGCGCACCGCCTCCAGCAGCTGCCGGTGGCGGGCGATGTCCTCGCTCAGGGTCTCGGTGGGCTGGCGGGCCCGCCGGTTGAGCGCCATGGCCAGCATCATCTGCAGCTGCAGCGACCGGTAGGCGTCCTCCAGCCGCCGGTGGCCGGAGAGCCCGACGATCGAGACGTGGAACTCGAAGGCGCACTCGGCGTAGCGGGGTTCGTCGCCGGCGTCGGCGGCCTCGCCCATCGCCCGCAGCGCCTCGCTGCAGCGCCGCAGCCTGGCCTGCTCGCGCACCGGCACGCCCAGGCGCACCGCCAGCCGCTCGAACTCCGCGCGCAGCGTGAAG
Organism: Saccharopolyspora erythraea NRRL 2338; assembly: GCF_000062885.1. NCBI lineage: Bacteria > Bacillati > Actinomycetota > Actinomycetes > Pseudonocardiales > Pseudonocardiaceae > Saccharopolyspora > Saccharopolyspora erythraea. The sequence continues at coordinate 4,094,209 of NC_009142.1, forward strand.
ATCTCGTAGATGTCGTGCAGCGTCAGCGGCGTGACGATGACGCCCTTGCGGGGAACCTGGCGCACCAGACCCTCGCGCTCCAGCGTCCGCAGCGCCTCCCGCAGCGGCGGGCGGCTGATGCCCAGCTCGTGGGTGAGGCGGTTCTCCACGATCCGCTGACCGCAGAGCAGCTCACCGCCGACGATCATGCGGCGCAGGGTGGCCGCGGCCAGGTCCACCAGGCTCGGCGGGCCGACGATGCTGGGGGCGCGCACGCCGCTTGCGGTGCTGTCGTCCGAAGATCCGCTCACCATCGCAGTGTCCTCTCCCGTGCACGTGCTCCACGGCGGTTTCCGGCGGATCACGCCGCGCCCCCCGGTGCTCCGCCTGGAGCAACCTTGGCAGAAAAGCTGTTCACGTTCGGCTGACTGCTGTAGACAAAAGTCAGTGATCCCGATCACGTCGCAGCACCGGATGTTCCCCCTTCGTCCACGGAGCGGCGCATGACTGGTCCTTCTGCCCCACTGCACGGCGTGCGCGTGCTGGAGATCGGGGCGTTCATGGCGGCCCCCTTCGCCACGATGCAGCTGGCCGATCTCGGGGCCGACGTCGTCAAGATCGAGAACCCCGAGGGCGGTGACCCGGTGCGCCAGACCGGCCCGTTCCTCGACGGCCACTCCTCCCCGTTCGCCCGGCTCAACCGCAACAAGCGCTCGGTGGCGGTGGACCTCAAGACCGAGCAGGGCAAGGACGTGCTGCGGCGGCTGCTGGCCGAGACCGACGTGCTGGTGGAGAACCTGCGCCCCGGCGCGCTGACGCGTCTGGGCTTCGGCTATCCCGAGGCGCGCCAGATCAACCCCGGGCTGGTCTACGTCTCGGCGTCGGGATGGGGCCAGGACGGGCCGCTGGCCGCCCAGCCCGGCCTGGACATCATGGCGCAGGCCAGATCGGGGCTGATGAGCATCACCGGCACCCCCGACGGCACGCCGACCAAGGTCGGGGTGCCGATGTGCGACCTGGTGTGCGCGCTGTACGGGGCGATGGCGGCGGTCGCGGCACTGCGGGCGCGCGAGCACACCGGGCAGGGCCAGCACATCGACGTCAACCTGCTGGAGTCCGGCGTGTCCTTCGCGGTGTGGGAGGCCGGGACCTACTTCGCCACCGGTGAGGTCGGCGCTCCGCTGGGCTCGGCGCACCAGACCACCGCGCCGTACCAGGCGGTGCGCAGCAGCGACGGCTGGGTCACCATCGGCGCCACCACGCCCAAGACCTGGCCGGCGTTCTGCCACGCGCTGGGACTGGACGAGTTGCTGGAGGACTCCCGCTACACCAACGCCTTCGACCGTCAGCGCCACCGCGACACCCTGATCCCGGCCATCGAGGCCACCACCGGCACGCGCAGCACCGAGTCGCTGGTGAAGGTGCTGGTGGAGGCCGGGGTGCCGTGCGCGCCGATCGCCACCATGGACCAGGTCTTCGGCGACGAGCACCTCAACCAGCGCGACTTCTTCTGGGACGCGCCGCATCCCGACCTCGGCGGGGTGCGCCAGATCGGCTCGCCGATGCGCTTCTCCGCCACCCCGGTCCGGCGCGGTGCGGCCGGTCCGGTGCTGGGCGCCGACACCGCCGACGTCCTCGGCGAGGCCGGTTTCGACTCAGAGGACATCGACCGGTTGCGCCGTGCGGGCGTGATCGGGCACTGACCCCCATCCGGGGTGAGGCGGCTCGAGGAGGAGCAATGCGCGAGTTCTTGCGGACGGCCGTGGCCGTCTCGTGCGCGGCCGCCCTGGCCGGGTGCGCGATGACCGAGGAGGTCGTCGGCGCGGGGGCACCGCGTCCGTCGGGGGACGTGACGATGGTTGTGCCCTTCGCCGCCGGCGGCGGCAGCGACATCGCCGGGCGGGCCATGGCGCGGGGCCTGGAGGCCGCCGAGCCGGGGCTGCGCATCACGGTGGACAACCGCGACGGCGGGGCGGGCGCGGTCGGCTACTCTTACTTCCTGGCCAAGGCGGGCTCACCGGACTACCTGCTGGCCACCGAGACCTCGCTGATCTCGCTGCCCCGCAGCCAGGACGTGGCCTTCTCGCACCGCGACTTCACCCCGGTGTTCAAGCTCGGCGAGGACTACACGCTGCTGGTCGCGCGGCAGGACTCGCCGATGAACACCTGCGACCAGGCGGTGCGGCGCAGCAAGGAGCAACGGGTGCTGGCCGGGATCTCGGGTGCGGCGGGCCCGGATGCGATCGTCTTCGAGCTGATGCGGCGGCGCGAGGGCGCCGGGTTCGACCAGGTTCCCTACGAGTCCGGCGGGGAGACCCTGGCGGGGCTGCTGGGCGGACAGGTCGAGCTGGCCTCGCTCAACCCGAGCGAGGTCGTCGGTCAGCTGAGGGCGGGCCGGCTCAAGGCGCTGTGCGTCTTCGCCGACACCCGCTACGACTACCCGGAGCTGGCCGCGATCCCCACCGCCGCCGAGCAGGGCGTGGAGGTCTCCTTCGCCCAGTTCCGCGGGGTGATCGCCGCGGGCGGCCTGGACCCGCGGGCGCGGGAGTTCTGGATCGCCGCCGCCCGCGAGTACGCCGCCTCGCCCGGCTACGCCGAGTACGTGCGCTCGGAGTACCTGCAACCGAAAACGGCGTTCGGCGCGGAGTTCGCCGAGTACCTGCGCGCCAACGACGCGCTGCTGGCGGAGGTGGTGGCGCGGTGAATCCGGCGCGACGACAGGAGATCGTGCTCTACGGCGGTCTGGTGGTGCTGGGCGTGGCCGTGGCGGTCAGCGCCGTGGGCTACGGCGTGGTGCTGCCCCGCGGCCGGGTCGGCCCGGGGTTCCTGCCGCTGGCGGCGGGCGGGCTGCTGGCGGTGCTTTCGGCGCTGCTGCTGCGACAACGGCTGCGCGCGGCCCCACCGCCGCAGGAGCCGGAGGGCACCGACCAGCAGGGGCGTGACGCCCGCCAGCGCCAGCGAATTCTGCTTCGGGTGTTCGCACTGCTGCTCGGCGCGCTGCTGGTGATGCCGGTGCTGGGCATGGTCGTGTCCTTCGGGCTGCTGGTGCTGGTGATCTCCACCTGGCTGGAGGGGCGGCGCTGGCCGCAGGCGCTGCTGATGAGCGCCGGGTGCGCGGTGGCCACCCACCTGGTGTTCGCGGTGCTGCTGCGGGTGCCGCTGCCCACCGGAGTGCTGGGTTTCTGACGAGCCGGAGGAGGCGTCGTGCTCGACAACCTGTGGCTGGGGCTGACCACCGCGTTCACCCCGCAGAACCTGCTGTGGTGCTTCGCCGGGGTGCTGCTGGGCACCGTCATCGGGCTGCTGCCGGGGATGGGCTCCAGCACCGGCATCGCGATCCTGATCCCGCTGACGCTGACCGTGGAGCCGGTGACCGCGCTGATCATGCTCGCCGGCATCTACTACGGCTCCCAGTACGGCGGCACGATCACCTCGGTGCTGCTGTCCACGCCGGGCGAGGCCGCCAGCGTGGTGACCACGATGGACGGATACCAGATGGCCCGCCAGGGCCGGGCCGGTGCGGCGCTGGCGATCGCGGCGATCGGCTCCTTCGCCGCGGCGATCCTGTCGCTGGTGCTGCTGGCCGCGCTGGCGCCGCCGTTCGCGGAGTTCGCGCTGCGCTTCGGGCCCGCCGAGAACCTGGCGGTGATGGTGCTGGCGCTGGTGACCATGGTGGCCTTCTCCACCGGGTCCAAGCTGCGCGCCGGCGCGATGGCCTGTGCGGGGGTGCTGCTGGCGTGCGTGGGCATCGACGCGGGCGGCGGGCAGGCCCGCTACACCTTCGGCAACGTCAACCTGCTCTCGGGCATCCCCTACGTCGAGGTCGTCATCGGCCTGTTCGCCGTCGGCGAGGTGCTGCACCAGATCCACGCCGGGGCCGCCGAGCCGATCCGCGCCCGCTTCCGCGACCTGTCGCTGCGCCGGTCGGAGCTGCGCGAGTCGGCCGGTGCGATCGGCCGCGGCAGCGCCCTGGGTTTCCTGCTCGGCTGCCTGCCCGGCGCCGGCTCCACCCTGGCCTCCTTCATCGCCTACGGCGTGGAGAAGCGGGTGTCGAAGAACTCCGCGCGGTTCGGTCACGGCGCCATCCAGGGCGTGGCCGCGCCCGAGAGCGCCAACAACGCCGCCGCCAACGCCAACTTCATCCCGACGCTGACCCTGGGCATCCCCGGCGGCGCCACGACCGCGGTGCTGCTGGGCGCGCTGACCGTCTACGGGTTGCAGCCGGGCCCGCTGCTGTTCGCCGAGCAGCCGGAGCTGGTGTGGGGCCTGCTGGTGTCGTTCTTCATCGGCAACGTGATCCTGCTGGTGCTCAACCTGCCTTTGGCGCCGGTGTTCGCCCAGCTGCTGCGCATCCCCTACGGCTACCTGTACCCGATCATCCTGGTCACCAGCTTCGTGGGCGCCTTCGCCATCGACAACAACGTCTTCAGCGTGTGGCTGGTGCTGGTGTTCGGGGTCGTCGGCTACGGGATGAAGCGCTTCGGGCTGCCGATGGCGCCGCTGGTGGTCGGCGTGGTGATCGGGGCGCTGTTCGAGAAGGCGCTGGTGCAGACCTCGGCGATCCACGACGGCAACCTGCTGCTGGTGTTCACCCGGCCGATCGCGGTGGTGATCCTGGCGCTGGCCGCCGCGCTGGTGGCCGGCCCCGCCGTGCTGCGGCGCCTGCGTTCCCCGCGTACCGATGAGGAGATCCATGTCTGACGAGCTGATCACCACCCGCCAGGGCCCGGCGCTGCACGTGCTGTTCAACCGGCCCGCCCAGCGCAACGCCCTGACCTGGACGATGTACGACGGGCTGGTGGAGGCCTGCGAACGCGCCGACGCCGACGAACAGGTGCGCGTGCTGGTGCTGCGCGGTGCCGGGGACGAGGCGTTCGTCGCCGGCACCGACATCGGCCAGTTCAGCGAATTCAGCTCCGGTGAGGACGGCATCGCCTACGAGCGGCGGGTCGAGCGGGTCCTGGACCGCCTGGAGACCACGCGGGTGCCCACCGTCGCGGCGATCTCGGGCTACTGCGTGGGCGGCGGGCTGGCCGTGGCCGCGGTGTGCGACCTGCGGGTGTCCACGCCGACCGGCCGCTTCGGCGTGCCGGTGGCCCGCACGCTGGGCAACTGCCTGGCGATGAACACCTACTCCCTGCTGGTGCACCACCTCGGGCCCGCCCGCGCGCTGGACGTGCTGCTGCGCGCCCGGATGCTCACCGCCGAGCAGGCCCACGCCGCCGGGTTCGTCGCCGAACTGACCGACGACCTCGATGCGACAGTCGAGGCCGTGGTGGGTCTCCTGGCCCAGCACGCGCCGCTGACGATGTGGGCCGCCAAGCAGGCCGCGCGGCGGCTGCGCCTTGCGAACCTGCCCGACGGCGACGACCTGGTGCGCGCGGTGTTCGGCAGCGAGGACTTCCGGCACGGGGTGCGCAGCTTCCTCGACAAGGAAAAGCCCCGCTGGACCGGCCGCTGAGCGGTAAGCGAGGTAGCACAGCGGCTTCAGAGGTCGGCGGACGTAGCCGATGCGGGCGCACTGGGTTGTTGCGCCCGTGGTAGGGCGGTGAAACGCCGGGTCGAAATGGCGACGAGAAGTCCGAGTGCGGCATAGGTTGCGCCGAGCAGGCTGGCGGCCGACCATCCCGCGGCGCTGTAGGCCCAGGTGGTGGTGATCGCACCGAGCGCGGAGCCGAGGGAGTAGAAGGCCATGTAGGCGCCGATGACGCTGCTGTTCTGGTCGGGGCGGGCTGTGGTGAGCAGATGCTGGCTGCTGACGTGAACGGCTTGCACGGCGAAGTCCAGGACGACGACGCCGATGATCAACAGCCACAGCGATGCCCCCGCCTGGGCGACCAGCAGCCACGAGGCCGTGAGCAGGGCCAGCGACCAGCCGGTGACCACGGGCGCCAGGCCGCGGTCGGCCCATCGGCCGGCCCGGGCCGCGCCCAGCGCCCCGGTCAGCCCGGCGAGTCCGAACAACCCGATCTCGGTGGTGCCGAAGTGCCACGGCGCGTCGCCGAGCGGGAGCGCCAGTCCGCTCCACAGCGTGCCGAACGAGGCGAACAGGAAGAACGCGACCAGTCCGCGGCTGAGGAAGAGCCGGTCGCCGACGAGCAGACGACCCAGCGATGGCAGCAGCTGCCCGTACCGTGCTCGGGGACGGCGGACGTCGGCCTCGAGCGTGAACCGGGCGGCGAGCGCGAGCATCGCGCACAGCCCGGCGAGAACGAGGTAGACCATGCGCCAGCCGGTCAGCTCGCCCAGCGTGCCGCCGACCACCCGCACTCCGAGGATCCCGATGACCACGCCCGAGGTGACCGCCCCGATGTTGCGGCCGCGCTCGCCGGTCGGTGAGACGGCGGCGACGTAGGCCACCGTGATCTGCACGACCACGGCGAACAGTCCGGCCAGGGCCAGGCCCGCGATCGCGATGCCACCACCGGGAGCGGCGGCGGCCACTCCCGCACCTGCCGCGGTGAGCAGCAAGTGCACCGTGATGAGTCCGCGGCGGTCGAACAGGTCACCGAGCGGGACCAGCAGCACCAGCCCCGCGAGATAGCCGATCTGGCCGGCGGCGACCAGCCACCCCAGTGCTCCTTCCCCCAGACCCAGGTCCTCGCCCGCGGCCTCGAGGACCGGCTGGATGCCGTAGATGGTCGACACCGCCACCGCACACACCAGCGCGAGCACACCCCGCTGCCTCCCGGTCAGACCTGGCTGCATATCACCCTCCAATAGGTTTCAAAATGAAACCTATTGGAGGTTAGGGCATACTGGTTTCAGATTGCAACTCACCACGGAGGGGCCAGTGGACGTCTCACTCGCCGCAGGAAGCGCTTGGACCGACCCGGCCTGCCCGGTCGCACGGACCGTCGACCTGATCGGCGACCGGTGGAGCCTGTTGATCATCCGCGACGCGATGGACGGGGCGACCGCCTTCACCGAGTTTCACCAGCGGCTGGGAATCGCCCGCAACATCCTCACCGACCGGCTCCGCAAACTCGTCGAGCACGGCATCCTCGACAAGAGCGCCGCCGCCGACGGCAGGCGACACACCTACCGGCTCACCGAAGCCGGGCACGACCTGTTCACGGCCGTGGTCGCTCTGCGCCAATGGGGCGAGCGCCACGCCTTCGCCCCAGACGAGCCGCACTCCGTTCTCGTCGACGACCGGGGGCGGCGGCTTCCCGAGCTCCACGCGCTCGGCCACGACGGGGCGCCGCTTTCCGCCGAGGCGTCGCACGTTCGGAAAACCGCCTGAGCCGGCCGCACAGAACCCGCCCCCTCGGGCCCCGCGCCCCCAGCCGCCGCGGAACTCGAGAGCGCACGGCAACGCGTCGTCAGCCCTGGGCGCTGGTCAGAGCTGGGCGGCCAGCGGGATGCAGACCTCGACCCCGACGTTCTCGCCGTCCTCCAGCAGGCCGCCCTGGCGCAGGCGGGTCACGTCGAGGTCCACCCCGCGCGCCTCGGCCTGCACCAGCAGGGCGAGCACGGCGGGGTGGTTGGCCCCGTCGATGGCCGGCACCGGGTCATCGTGGCGCCAGCCGACCACGAGCTCGGGTCCGGCGGGCAGCTGCCCGGTCTCGACGCGGTGTCCGGGCAGCGACCAGTTGTCGGGCAGCGGACGGGCGACCGGCCGGCAGCACAGCAGCTCGACGGCATCGGGCTCTTGCGGTGACACCCGCATCGAGGTCCAGAACGCGCCGGTCGGGGCGTTGCCCTCGGCGGCCAGGGCTCGCCACAGCGCGGCGAAGGCCTCGTTGGCGTGCTCGGTGGCGGCGTCCTCGTCGTCGGGTTCGCCGGTCTCGGTGAGCACCACGCCCACCCAGTGCCGCGCCGGGGCCTGGCGCTGCTGGACGTCGAAGTCCTGGGCGCCGCTGCGCAGCAGGACCTCGGCGGCCTCCAGCGCCTGCTCCTGGCGGCGGCGTTCGGCCTGCACCGCCTCGCGGTGCTCGGACAGGACCTCGGCGGCCGCCGCCGGACCGGTCAGCGCGCGCTCGGCCTCGGCCAGCCCGACCCCGGCCGCGCGCAGCGCCTTGAGCCGCACCGCGGTGTCCAGTTGCGGCGCCGAGTACCGCCGGTAGCGCGACCAGGGGTCGACCACGGCGGGCCGCAGCAGGCCCTGCTCGTCGTAGCGGCGCAACGCCTTGATGCTCAGCCCCGTCAGCTGCGCGAATTCTCCGATGTTCATCACGCCGACCAGTCTGCGGTCTCCCCCGGGGGAAGGGTCCAGCAGCGGCTCACAGGGGCTCGCCCAACGGCCCGAACTCGTCCTGGAGCGCGACGGCCCAGTAGGCGGCGAAGTCGGGCCGGGTGCCGTCGGCGTCGGTGAAGCCGTACTCGGGGTAGAGGCCCGCGGTCGACAGCGCCCGGCCGCTCTTGTCCATCACCCGGGGGTCGGCAGCCAGCGCCGCCACGGCCCGTCCCAGGTAGGCGGGTGTTTCGGAGTGGGCGAAGTGCGGGTCCTGCGACACCGCGTCGCGCCAGTTGTCCTCGGTGACACCGAAGTGGTCCAGCACGGCCTCCGAGCGCAGGAACCCGGGTGTGATCGCCACCGCCGCCACCCCGTGCGGGCGCAGTTCGGCGGCCTGGGCCTGGGCCAGCCGGATGACCGAGGACTTGGCCAGGTCGTAGAACACCGTGCCCCGGTAGCGGGCGGTGTTGCCGTCGGTGACCTCCACGACCAGGCCGCGACCGCGCGCCACCATCAGCGGCAGCGCGTGGCGGCTGGTGACGATGTGGGTCTCCACCGCCTGGCGCAGCAGCCTGATGCCGGTCTCGAGGTCCTGCTCCCACATCGGGTGCTCCCAGTCCACCAGCGGGTCGCCGCCCCAAACGGCGTTGACCAGCACGTCGAGCCTGCCGTCCTGTTCGGTGGCGATGCGTTCGAGCAGCGTGCGCACCTGCTGCTGGTCGCTGTGGTCCACCCGCACCGCGATGCCGGTGCCGCCGGCCGCGCTGACGCGCTCGGCGGTGTCCTCGATGGTCTCCGGGCGTCCCATCTCCGAGGCGCCGGAGCGGCTGCTGCGCCCGGTCACGTAGACGGTGGCGCCCGCGGCGCCGAGCTCGACGGCGATCCCGCGCCCGCCGCCCCGGGTGGCTCCGGCGACCAGTGCGATGTGTCCCTGCAACGGCTTGTCGGTGTTCACCTGCGGCCCTTCTCCGAGTTCGACCCTACGATAGTAAATGTTCATTCATTTATTAACAAGTAGAGTCTGCCGCATGAGCCCACGCCCGCAGGCCTTCACCGACGACGAGCTGCTCGACGCCGCCGCCGCGACCATCGACGACCTCGGCCCCGCCCGGCTGACCCTGGCCGACGTGGCCGAGCGCACCGGCGCCTCTCCCGCCACCCTGGTCAAGCGCTTCGGGTCGAAGAAGGGACTGCTGGCCGCGCTGTCCGCCCGGGGCGCCGACGCGCTGCCCGCGGTCTTCGCCCAGGCCCGCACCCGCCGGCGGCAACCGTTGGAGGCGCTGGTCGAGGCCCTGTCGGAGCTGGCCGCGGGCATCCGCACCCACCAGCAGATGGCTCACCACGTCGCGTTCCTGCTGATGGACCTGTCCGACCCGGACCTGCTCGCCCGCGCACGGGACTTCGCGGCCGGCCTGCGCACGGCAGTGGGCGACCTGCTCGCCGAGGCCGCCGACACCGGCGACCTGCACTGCCCGGATCCGGAAGGGCTGACCGCGGCGGTGGTCACCGCCTACCACGGCACGATGATCGCCTGGGCCATCGAACCGGAGGGTGTGCCCGCGCAGCGCCTCGGCGAGCGGCTGCGCTTCATCCTCGCCCCTTACCGCACCGCGTCATGACGCCCTGCGGCCGCTGGACGACTCAAACCCGGGCTGCCATCTCCGCCAGCGTCAGCACCGTCTTCCAGTTGCGGGCGGTGGCCGAGACCCCGAGCTGCTTTTCCAGGTAGGCGTTGGTGAAACGGCTGCGACCGGCACCGTCGGGGTAGTGCAGGTACAGCTCCCGCCCGGCGAAGCGGAACTGCTCGCGTCCCCCGCCGGGCACCTCCAGCCCGGCCTGCCGCCGCGGGTCGGGCTCGGCGTCGAGGAAGACCACGTGCAGCTTGGCCAGGTCGGTTTCGCGTTCCAGGAACGGATGGCCGGCGGCCACGCGCGCGAACTCCTCGGCCGAGCGGGTCTGCACCAGCGTGCTGACCCCGAGTCGGGCGGCGACGCGGTTCTGCACCTCAGCGGCGACCCCGCCGGGGTCGTCGGCGATGAACACGACGTTGCCGCTGCGCAGGTAGGTCGCCACCGGTTCGCAGCCCAGCTCCTGGAAAACCGCGCGCAGGTCGGCCATCGCGATGTTGGTGCGTCCGCCCACGTTGATCCCGCGCAGCAGTGCGATGTGGGTGCTCATCCTGTCCCCTCCCCAGGCGAGTGCGCAGTGTAGAAGCCGCCCCCGACAGCGGCGGCGCGTGCCACCACTCCACCATTTACGCGAATCTTCTTCACATTATGTGGGTGGGGTGGCTAGCGTCCACGACCATGACCCTCCGGCGCTGGATCACCGCGTTCGCCGCGCTCGCCCTGCTGCTGGGACTCACCACACCCGCGCAGGCCGCCCAGAACCCGCCCCCGCTGACCGACCTCGACGGCACCCCGCTGGTGCCGCGCGGGCTCAACAACGGCCACAGCGCCAAGGAGTCGGCCGACGCGATGGCCTGGACCGGTCCCGGCGACATCGCCGCCGAAGCCGACAGGATCGGCTCCAACTCAACGCGGCTGCTGGTGTTCTGGTCCCGCCTGGAGCCCCGCCCCGGCCACTACGACGAGCACTACCTCGACGCCGTGGCCCAGCGGGTGGCCTGGTACGAGCGGGCGGGCATGCGCGTCGTGCTCGACATGCACCAGGACATGTGGGGCCCGGCCGTGGCGGGCTCCTCGCCCAACAACGGCGCCCCTGCCTGGGCCACGCACTTCGACGGCCTTCCCGCCACCGTGCAGGACCCCTGGCCGCTGACCTACCTGCAGCCCGGCGTGACCCGCGCGTTCGACCACTTCTGGGGCACCACCGGCCGCCACCCCGAGCTGCGCGAGCACTTCACCGCCGCCTGGCGCCACCTCGCCCAGCGCTTCGCCGGCTCGCCCGCCGTGCTCGGCTACGACCTGTTCAACGAGCCCTGGGGCGGCAGCGTGCCGTGGCCGCTGTTCGAACGCGACCTGCTCGGACCGCTCTACCAGCGCCTCATCACCGAGATCCGCACCGTCGACCAGCAGCACTGGATCTTCGTCGAACCCCAGGCGCTCGGAGTCAACCAGGGCCTGCCTTCGGCGCTGCCCGCGCTGCACGATCCCCGCACGGGAGCGCCGCGCATCGCCTACGCCCCGCACTTCTACCCGACCCTGCTCGGCGCCGGGCAGACCTATACCGGAGCCACCAAGGCGCTGGTGCGCAACACGATGCGCTGGTGGTTCGACGCCAACGCCGCCACCGCGCGACGGCTGGGAGCACCGATGGTGGTCGGCGAGTTCGGCCTGGACGCCACCAAGCCCGGCGCACTGGAGTTCGTCGACGACGTGCTGACCGAAGCCAGCCGGCGAGGTGCCGGCTGGTGGTACTGGTCCAACGACCCCGGCGGCTGGGGACCCTACGCACCGGGAGGCGGCTGGGCGCCGCTGGCCGACCACCTGGCCTCGGGCTGAACCCGCCACGACCGCTCAGCGGCGTGCTTCGGCCACGGCCTCGGTGGCGGTGTCGCGGCAGGTGAAGTGCCCGAGCAGCCCGGTGAGTCCCAGCAACCGCCGCACCGGTCCGGTGCCCGGCACCACGTACAGGTCGATACCGCGGTGCTCGGCCCGGCGCTGGGCGTGGATGAGCAGCTCCAGGCCCGAGCTGCTGGAGTAGGTGACGCCGGAGAGGTCGAGCACGACCGCACGCAGCGAGGCCGCGGTCAGGCGCTGGCGGATCAGCTCGGTGAGGCGGGGCACGCAGGCCAGGTCGATCTCGCCCTGCATGGACACCACCACCACCCCCGGCGACGGCCACTCCACCGACAGGCGCAGGGTCGCCATCGCGCAGCTGGAGCGCATCGGCGGGTCGCCGGGCGAGCGGGGTGCGGCGATGAGTCCGAGACCGGGTGACCACCCGGCGGGCGGGCGAGGCGTGCCGGATCTGAAGACGATCACGCTACCTCCATGGATTCGGACTGCCGCTGCCGCGGCGGCGGGGCGAGCCGCCCTGCCGGACTCCCGACCTCCCTCATCGCCCCCGCGAC